>JAJDBP010000032.1 GCA_029261295.1 Nitrospirales bacterium
GGCAATGTAGTCATCCAATTGTTCGGGAAACAAGGTGGCTTGGTGGCGATCGTCGCCTTGAATAAATCCGCGCATTACTCACACCTCCGTTGGAAAGGTGTAGTATACCTTCTTGCAGAGTTTTCACACAGCCTGGGTCGGGAGCAGGCCAAAAGGGTCATTTAATAATAATCGAGAGGCTCATTCTGGTTATCATGAAAATTAGGGGTTGGTTTTGAAGGGAGTAATTCAACTGATTTTATATTTGGGGGTAATGAGGGAAATCCTGTTAGCTTTAAATAATCATCTACGGCATTCTTATCAATTTTTATTTTACCGCTTCGTTCCCAATGACGATCGCCGCCTTTTTTCTTTACTCCTGAAATCTAATATTCGTCCCCAGACTCAGTCTCAAAATAATTACCGCTAGTACCTTGTCCTTTTAACCTCTGAAAAGCCAAGCCATTAAAATAGATGGTAGAACCTGATCTTGAAGTTCAAGGAAATCTGATCCAAGCAGGTCCGTTATTGCTATATCCGGATTTTTGTTCCACGAAAATTAATTCATTATTCATAATATAGACAAATAACCACTTTGAGTCGTCCCCGGCCACATGCCATCACTCCTTTTAGCCAAATGATCATAAGAGCCAGCATTGAGCCAGGAACAAGTTGTTTGGGAGGGAAAGGAATCGGGATATTAAGACAGAGGGTTGCGAACTCGAACTACCATTTAAGGCGGGATAAATTAGGTGAAGGTGTATTTATACAGATTCATTTCAAAAAATACGTTTGAAATTGTTCCCCGGTCGAGGTCTGTGCGTTGGCGATCTATAGGCTACAAACGCTCCAGAGCCTTCTCGATCTTGTCGAGCAGAGCACTCCTGGTTGCCGGCTTGTGGAGAATGCCAGCTAGGCCTGCGTCTTTGAATCTCGCCAACATCTCATCCTCGGCGAACCCACTTGTCAAGACAACTGGAACACCGCTCCGAATTTCCTGAAGCTCGACCAAGACTTCTTCTCCATCCTTCTTTGGCATGTTGTGGTCCAACAGGACACAATCAAACCCATCGGGATCCCGACGAAATATGTCCACTGCCTCTTGTCCATCTTCGGCCTCGACCGTGGCATATCCGGCGCTTTCAAGCATAGCAACGATCACTATCCGCACACTCTGTTCATCTTCCACAACTAGAATTCGGATGCCCTCCGACACCACTTTATTTGGTGGCACAACCATCTCAAGATTCGGTATCGACGCCACGAGAGGCAGCCACACAGAAAAAATCGTGCCGACATGTGGTTTACTGTCTATGGAAATTGCGCCCTTGTGAGATTTTACAATTCCTAACACGGCAGCCAACCCAAGGCCGTGCCCACGGTTTTTCGTTGTGAAGAATGGATCAAAAATTTTCGCCCGTATCTCTGGACTCATGCCCGCTCCGTTGTCGCTGACCGACACACAAACATATTCACCCTCCTGCTGCAGAGGCGGATGGGATTGAAGCATCTCAATGTCTTCCTTGCCCAACAAGACGGACTTGGTCCCAATGACGATTTTCCCCTCATTGTTTTTGATCGCGTCGGAAGCGTTTGTCATGAGATTCATGAACACCTGCCGCAGATGGCTACGATCGCCTACTATGCTGAGCGGCGATTTATCGATCTCGAACACCATCGACACTTTTTTCGAGAGGCCGGCCAGCATGAGATCTCCGAGTTCCTTTACCAAGAGGTTACAATCAAGCGTTTCCTTCACACTGGAGCCTCGACCGGCGTACGCCAACAGCTGTTTGCACAGGTCGGATGCTGCAAGAGACGTCGAAACGATCCTGTCGAGATTCACTCTGAGGGGGGACTCTTGCGGAAGAGTTCTCGCTGCAATCTGAGCGTTCCCTATCACGGCTGCCATCATGTTGTTGAAGTCATGGGCGATGCCCCCGGCGAGTAACCCAATGGCCTCCATTTTCGTCGCGTCGCGGAGATGCTCTTCCATTCGGTCGTGTTCGATCGCCAAACCAACCATGCGCGCGCAGATTTCGAGCAAATCCATATCATAGGGCCCGGGCGCACTGGGTTCGTTTTTGTACAACGCCAAGGCCCCTAACACTTCGTCCCCTGTTTCCCCCGTGATCGGAACTGACCAACATGCCGCAACCCCTGCAAGGGCTGCGGCAGCACGCAAATCTTTCCAAAGCAAGTTCTCGGCAATGTTCTCTACGACAACGGGCACATTCCAAAACGCCGCCGTTCCACACGAACCCACCGTCGGCCCGATTCGCAACCCCTCGACTGCACTGTTATATTCCTTTGGCAAGCTCGGGCCTGCACCGACAGACACATGCTTGCCGTCGGTGCTGATTAATAAAATGGAACACCGGCAGCCTTCAGCTTTCGATTCGACAATATGTGCCATTCTTTCCAGTATTTCTGCCAATGTCGACTTCTGAGGAGCCAATGTACGAGGCATCTTGGATTCAGTCTCATTTTCGGAATGAGGCAACGCGAGTGCCACGACGCGCCCAGCATCCGTTTTCACACGCCAGCGTAACATCCGCCAGTCATCTTGCTTGGTTAAGTGCCGCGCAAGTACTTCCCCTTCCCCTGAGTCGAGCACGTGCTTCAATGCCTGTTGGTCATTTGGATGAACCCAGGCCATCAATGGCTTCAAGGCAAGATCCTGGAGAGTCAAGCCATATTCGTCCGTAAAGGCGCTGTTGATTTGAGGAGGCTCCCCAGGCACGGTGGACCAAAGAAGCAAGGGGTGCTTCAAAAGGGAAGTCATGGTAATAAATGAGAATGTAGACGAGGAATATTCAGGGTACTAGATGAAAGTTTCAATGTCCTTGCCATATACTTTATATCAATGTTTGGGTGATTTTCCTATTAAGCCATTTGATCGTAAGACCTAGCATAGCAGGTAGATTGATCCCATCGCATATTTTCGCGAAATAATGTATCAGCTTCAAAATTGGGGGGGGATTGTTTGCCCTCGTGGGACACAGGGCCATCAAATCAGCGGGTTAAACATCCGCTGTGGATCGTCAGCGGACGGCTTATCCTCTTTAGGAATTGATTAATCTACAGAAAAATAGACTGCTCAACAGTTCAAATTTTGAATCGCTAATATCACGAACCAGGCGACCGCCCAATCTGATGAGGCCGAACTGGCCGTCAATTGTTTTGATTCCTTTTCCGGAAAGAAAAGGAATTCAACTGCCGAGCCGAAACCCAACACCACAAAATATTATTGGGATTCCTTTTTTCAGGAAATCTGACTTATCAACCTAACCAGAAATCTGACTTTATATTTTTTCATTAGGCTCGCAACAACAAAAATCGATTTACTTTTATTCCTGCGGATTGTTTCCAATACAGTGCTTACCATATGGAGTGCGATCCGTTATGGAAAAACCCTTTGGATTAGCTTCTCGTAGTTGTTGCGCATGTTTTTTCAAACTTTCTGCTTTTTTGATCATCCCTTTCTGTAATAGGACATCCGAATATTCCAAAAGTATATTTGAATATTCAATTGGCGCTTCTTTCTCAGAGTTTATTGAATCTAATAGAGGAATCAACTCCGCATAAAACTAATTGGCTTTTTCATACTTACCTTGATCGTAATTCAAACGCGCGAGTTCCAACACGGACATATATATTGGGCCATTTATGGCCTTATCAAGATCATACGCTTTCTTTAAATATTGTTCGGACTCCGAATAAAAACAGGTTACTCCAAGAGATCGACCATATTCGTAGTTAAAAACAGCCCTTGCCTGTGGTTTCATTTTTCCTAATTCTGCGTTTACCACAGCTTTCGCCCAATGTCTTCTCGCACTATCCCAATTGCCATTAGCTATTTCAGTCTGCGCAGAACGTGCATGGATTACGGCACTCTTTTTATTAATGGCTGACGCACATCCAACCATAAGCACCGGAACCAAAACTAAGATAAGTATTTTCATATTTTCACATCCTTTGTGTTCTTTCTATTGATTATTCTTGCCCATAAATCATTCATCCCGTAATTGAATTCTCCAACATCTTTATCACTTTTCGACGCCTTCCATCAGGCCCATGGGGTGGACGCCCAAAAAAATCGGCGGACCTTGTTTGAGCCCTTCGGCATGACTCAGGACAAACGCAACAAGTTGGTTCTCCATAAATAAGGGAGACAATATACCGCCATCTCCCCTGGCCTTGTGGCATGGCCGAGCCGTGCAGCCAAACCCGGATAAAAGGCGAGCATTGTTTGAGCGCAGCGAGTTTGCGCGCCGCCGGGATTGGCGAACCGCGCAGGGAACCCGAAGGGCCACGCCACGGCCAACATGGTTTTGGCTACTTTTGCCGAAACAAAAGTGGCTCGGCTGCCGGGCCGAAACCCGGCAATTATCTAACAATGTAAAACATGGGGGATTAGGTTTCCTCTACCAAAGGTGCTTTATCAATCGGTAGCTTTTCACCCTCACCCCCCAGCCCTCTCCCTTTAGGGCAAGGGGGCTTTGATAAATTTCAGTTGGAAGAAAAAACTAGTAATGAAACTACAATGCCCAATTAGGGATAAAGGGTGTAGAGCATTCTTGGGAAGGGGATAGTTTCTCGTACATGGTCTAGGCCACAAATCCAGGCGACAACCCGTTCAATTCCCATCCCAAAACCTGCATGCGGCACGCTCCCATACCGCCGCAAATCTACATACCACTTAAACGTCTCTTCCGACAGATCATGTGCGGCAATTTGCTGACGTAGCGTTTCTAAATCATGAATGCGTTGTCCGCCTCCAATAATCTCGCCATAACCTTCTGGGGCTAACATATCCATACATAAAGCTAGGTCAGGACGTTCGGGATCTCGGGCCATATAAAAAGCTTTGGCTGCGGCAGGATAACGATGTACGAGAACGGGGCGGTCGAAAGAATTCGCTAATACGGTTTCTTGCTCACTACCGAAGTCATCGCCAAATTGAATGTCCACGTCTTTTTCTTTGAGTCGCGCAATCGCCTCTTCATAGGTGATTTGTGGAAAAGGTGGCGCCATCGCTTCTAACGCCGTGATATCACGCTCGAGAATTTCTA
The DNA here is from genome assembly GCA_029261295.1 of Nitrospirales bacterium. GTDB lineage: Bacteria > Nitrospirota > Nitrospiria > Nitrospirales > UBA8639 > Nitrospira_E. The sequence goes on from JAJDBP010000032.1 coordinate 5,055, forward strand.
ATTCTTCTCGACGATGTTCCAAGACTCGCTGAATGACCACCGACACTAATTCCTCAGCAAGTTGCATCACATCTGGCAATTCGGCGAATGCTATCTCTGGTTCGACCATCCAGAATTCCATGAGATGTCGACGTGTTTTCGATTTCTCCGCTCGAAAGGTTGGACCAAAACAATATATTTTCCCAAAGGCTACGGCCGCGGCCTCTCCATAGAGTTGCCCGCTTTGCGCGAGATAGGCAGTCTGATCGAAATATTGCGTTTGAAAGAGTGTCGTGGTTCCTTCACACGCATTGGGGGTAAATATCGGCGTATCGATGAGAGTAAAGTCTCGTTCATCAAAAAAATTCCGGCAGGTTTTGATAATCTCATGTCGGACCCGCAAAATGGCATGTTGCCGTCGCGAACGCAGCCATAAATGCCGGTGCTCCATCAAAAACCCAACGCCATGTTCCTTAGGTTGAATGGGAAAGGGTTCGGAAAGCTGCACCACTTGAAAATCAGCCACATCGAGTTCAAATCCACCTGGCGCTCGGGCATCCTTTCGCGGTTGTCCCGACACCACGATCGAAGACTCCTGGGTCACCTGCCCGCATAAGGCAAATTGCTCTTCCCCTACAGTCGCCTTACTGACAATCGCCTGTATATCACCCGTGCCATCTCGCACTGTGAGAAAGCTTAATTTTCCGCTCGAGCGCCGCAGGCGAAGCCACCCTTTTATGGTGATATCCTGACCTTCGTACTCTGCAATTTGCCCAATAGACACCACACGTTGTTGGGTCATGCTGACTCTCCCTTACGTTCTGACAAAGAATAAATTGACACTCAGAAAATTCAGTCGCTATGATGAACGATCTACTTGGAGTTTCTTAGAAATTGAAGGAGGTTTTTCGCATATGAGTTACACTATTACGGTGCGTGAATTGAAAACTCGACAGGATAACGGGGATGCGATTTATTTATTGGATGTCCGTGAACCCCATGAATATTCGATGTGCAAAATTGAAGGGTCCGTGCTCATTCCTTTGGGAGAACTCCCGAACTCTCTCGATAAATTGGATAAAAATACCGAAATTGTCGCTTATTGCCATAAAGGCATGCGAAGCGCTGATGCTGTGGGCTTTTTAGTGCAACAAGGATTTCCTAATGTTAAAAATCTCATTGGTGGCATTGAATCCTGGTCGATTGAAATTGATAATTCTGTTCCGCGCTATTAGGCAAAAGAACTCATTCGACACCCGTTTTTATTTTTGTTGACCTTGAAAATATTCTACGGTCAGCTTAAGCCCCTCTTCTAACGAGACTTGGGGGTCCCAACCAAAACGTTCTCTGAGTTTTGTAGCATTCAGCACACTTCGTAATTGCTCTCCTTTTTTAGCTGCTCCATATAAATCTTTGCAGGTGCTGCCGGTCAGGGATTTTATGATTCCGTAGCATTCATTCACTGTCGATTCCAATCCCGTCCCGACATTGAAAATTCCCTGAACATCTTCTCCTATCGTCGCCATAATGGATTCCACCACATCATCGACATAGACAAAATCGCGCGTCTGCTTGCCCGTGCCATTAATGATGGGCTGCCCGCCCTCCAGCATGAGTTTGGTAAAAATGGCGATGACGCCTGCCTCCCCTTCGGAATCTTGCCTTGGACCATAGACATTCGCAAACCGTAGCGCCACCATTCGTAACCCCATGGTATTGGCATAATAGGCTAAATATTTTTCGCCTGCTAATTTGCTAATGCCATAGGGGGAAAGAGGTTCAGTACGATGAGATTCTGCCGCCGGATACACTTCCTGCTCTCCGTATACGGCACCACCTGAAGAGGCAAATGAAACTTTTCGCACTCCATTGTGTACCGCATGTTCCAAGATGTTCAGCATGCCTAAAATATTGACATCGGCATCAAAGCCGGGATTCTCTGTTGAATGCCTGACATTCATTTGAGCGGCTAAATGAATCACGCCAACCGGGCGCTCCTTACGAAAGACACGTTCTACTCGCTTACTCCGGATGTCCATCTTATACAAGACGGCTTTTTTGTTGACTTGCTTCCGTTTCCCAGTCGAGAGATTATCAATCACGACCACCTGATTACCCTCTTGAATGAGTCGATCGACAAGATGCGATCCAATAAACCCTGCCCCTCCTGTGACCAACACCTTCTTACTCATGTATTGCCGACCCTTTCCCCGCACTCCCATTCATGATCATGTTGTACTCCCTACCTACTTAAGAAGTGATCCTATCTTGTTTTATGGTTTCTGTACCCCTATAAGAATTTCTTTATTACCTTTTTTCCCTAAAATGGGAGAATCTATGAGGCCAACGAGACCTAATGCCAATGATTTAGCATAGGCTACAAATTGATTTTTCACTGCTTCTCGCAATTCCTCATCCCGGACAATTCCACCTTTTCCGACTTGCCCTTTCCCAACTTCAAATTGCGGTTTGATCAATGCCACCAGGTAACCCTGCGGTTTCAGTAGGGGGAGAATCGCCGGCCACACCATTTTCAAAGAAATAAAAGACACATCAATGACAATTAAATCTACGAGCTCGGGAATATCCTCAGGACTGAGATACCGAACATTCACTCGGTCCATAACAATCACCCGAGGATCTGTCCGTAAACGCCAATCCAGTTGCCCATACCCTACATCGATGGCATACACTCGTTGAGCACCCCGTTGCAACACACAATCAGTAAATCCTCCCGTTGATGCTCCCACATCCATCACCACCAAACCCGAGCAAGAAAGACCAAAGGCTTCTAGCGCCGGAGCTAATTTTTCGCCTCCTCGACTCGCATACTGGCTCTCTGGTTGAATAATTTCGACGTTGACTTCGGCAGAGACCAACTTTCCAGGTTTATCTTTTATCAGTCCATCGACCTTTACCCGACCCGCGAGAATGAGACGACTGGCTTGTTCCCGACTAGGAACTAATGCCTGGGAGACTAGTAGGGAATCCAACCTCTGTTTTGTGGGTTTTCTAAAAGGGGGAGACGGTTGGTGTGGCGACATTACATATGCACTGAGTCCAAGCTCCTTTTCTAGAAAAGGAGGAGATTGAGAAGGCTCTTTAAGACTCAGTTGAATTGGAGTCCTCCAGAGAAAAGGCCTGAATACGCTTTCGACCATCCTTATCTTGCACAAGAATCTCTACTTTTCGCTCGGCATCATCCAACATTTTCAAACAGGATTTGGAAAGTTTGACACCTTCTTCAAAAATCCGTAATGAATCATCCAGAGAAAGCTCACCTGCTTCTAACTCAGTCACGATCGTTTCCAATCGTGATAAGGCTTTTTCAAATTTTATCGCTGCCATGATGATTCTCTTTATGCTCCTCTCATCTGCTCTGGGATATTATAGACCGACTTCTCCCCGAATCAAAAGCTTCTCCCCGAATTTAGAGACGAATTTGCTCGACACGACAGATTAATTCCCCTTCAGCTAGAGTCGCCTGAATTTCCTCTCCCAACATCGCATCTGTTGATTTTTTAAGTACTTTTCCCTTACGCAGTTCCTTCACGATGCCATACCCCCTGGCTAAGACTCCCAAAGGACTCAATTGATGCAGTTGAGAAATTGATAATTCTGCCTGATGCCGCCGAAGGGTGACGACATTGTGGATGCCTTGATCTAATTGCCTTTGGAGTTCGGCCATCCGGTCTTGCTCTCGATGGATGGTCGTGCGGGGATTGGCTTCCCAAATCGCTGCTTGGCGCTGCAATAATAACAATTGGGCATTGCGACACCATTGCTTCACCTTTTGATACAGTTGCCGCTCGAGATCATCTACTCGCTGAATGAAGCCTCCGATAATCAAACGAGGTTCTGGCAATCGCTGACGACTTCGTTGCACTCTAACGGTGAATGTGGCCACAAGGCTCTTGAGAGCACGCTCTAACTGAATACGATGATGACGTACTTGTTCTTTGATTATGGCTCCATCTGGAACCACAACTTCTGCGGCAGCAGAAGGAGTTGGGGCACGATAATCCGCGACAAAATCGGCTAACGTCACATCTGTTTCATGCCCAACCGCCGACACAATGGGAATGTGAGAAGCCGCAATGGCACGTACGACTTGCTCTTCATTAAATGACCACAAATCTTCTAACGATCCCCCACCCCGTCCAACGATTAACACCTCAACTTTTTCTGATGAGGGGCTCCATTGATTAAACATTTGAATAGCGGCTGTAATTTGCCCAGCGGCCATCTCTCCTTGGACAGCCACAGGCGCCAAGAGGATACGAGCCAGAGGCCAGCGCCGATGCACAACCGTTACCACATCATGCAGTGCAGCGCCTATTGGTGACGTGACGACTCCAATCCGTTCAGGAAACGCTGGTAAGGCTTGCTTGCGAGATTCTTGGAATAAACCTTCAGCTTCTAGCTTGGATTTAAGTTGCTTGAAGGCTAATTGCAACTCCCCAATTCCTTTGGGCTCCACTGTTTCTAGCAGTAACTGATAGTCCCCACGAGGCTCGTACACGGTCACCCGCCCTAAGACTAGCACTTCGAGCCCATCTTGAAGAGCGAATTTCAGCTTTTGGGCCTGACTACGAAACAATACCGCTCGAATTTGACTACCTTGATCTTTTAACGTGAGATATTGATGTCCAGAAGATGGACAACGGAGATTTGAAATTTCTCCCTCAACCCACACTGCAGGGAATTGGTGTTCTAAATTCGACCGAATTTGCCTGGAGAGTTCTGAAACTGTCAGCAAAGGCGGGAAAAGATCGGGCACGGGAATGCGCTATTCAAAAATACGAAGGCGTGTTATTTTGTTAGTTTTTTTAGTCGTGGGATCAAACTCCACAACAGCACCACTTAACACTGAGGGGCCAGTTGCAACCTCAAATCGTCGAGGTAATTGTGTCAGAAACTTCTGAATAACCAAATTGGGTTTCATCCCGATGACGGATTGGACCGGACCCGTCATCCCCACATCAGTCAAATACCCGGTCCCCTGGGGTAAAATTTGCTCATCGGCCGTCTGCACATGAGTATGAGTGCCTAATACTGCCGACACTTTCCCATCTAAAAAATATCCCATGGCCATTTTTTCTGATGTGGTTTCTGCATGCATATCCACGAGAATATAGTCGGCTTGGTTTTCCAATTGAGATAATTCTCGTTCAGCTACTCGAAAGGGACAATCAACCATGGGCATAAATACTCTTCCCATCAATTGCACAACCCCTAAACGTTCACCCTGGACGGTTTCAATCACACATGCCCCTTTTCCAGGGACACCATCAGGATAATTAGCCGGCCGAATGACTCGGGCCTCTTTTTGCACATATTCCATTGCTTCCCGCTTATCCCAAGCATGATTTCCCAAGGTAATAGCAGAAAGACCTAGGTCGAAGAGTTCTTCTGCAATGTCAGGCGTTATCCCAAATCCCCCGGCCGCGTTTTCTCCATTTCCCACGACCAAATCAACCTGATGATCTTCAATGGCCTTTGAGAGGTGCTTTAATAGTACTCGACGACCGGGTTCGCCCATAATATCCCCGATAAACAATACATTCATAGGTTAGACAAATTCACTCCTCACCGAAAATTATTTGGCAAATTCGATAAAACGGTTTTCCCGAATCACGGTAATTTTAATTTGGCCGGGATACGTCAATTCTTGTTCAATTTTTTTTGCTAAATCTCGAGAAAGTGCAAAACTTTCAGTCTCACTCAGCTCTCCCTGCCTGATAATCACCCGCACTTCCCGACCTGCTTGAATGGCATATGCCTTATCTACACCTGAATACCCCGTAGCCAACGACTCTAATTTTTCTAAGCGTTTCACATAGGCTTCTAATGTTTCACGTCTTGCACCAGGTCGCGCCGCTGAAAGGGCTTCGGCTGCTGCTACCAAGACTGATTCGGGACACAAAGGTTCTACCTGCTCATGATGAGCTGCAATGGCATTTACGATGAGTTCAGACTCTCCCCATTTTTTCGCCATTTCAGCCCCCAACATCGCATGCGTACCTTCTTCTTCATGACTCACAACTTTTCCAATATCATGAAGCAAGGCGCCACGCTTTGCGAGCTTAACATCTAAACCCAACTCAGAAGCCATGATTCCACAAATGTAGGAAGCTTCACGGGCATGGTATAAATTATTTTGGCCATAGCTGGTACGATATTTCAGCCGCCCTAATAATTTCACGATCTCTGGATGAAAATCTGAGAGCCCAACCTCAAAAATAACTTTCTCAGCCTCATCTCGCATGAGTTTATCCACATCCCCTTTGACTTTTTCCACGACCTCTTCAATCCTGGTTGGATGGATACGGCCATCTTGCATCAAACGTTCTAAGGCAATTTTTGCCACTTCCCGACGCAAAGGGTCAAAGCCTGAGACGATGACGGCCTCTGGAGTTTCATCAATTATCAAATCAACTCCAGTCGCCGCTTCCAATGCCCGGATATTCCGTCCTTCTCGGCCAATGATTCTTCCCTTCATCCCATCATTAGCAAGAGGCACGACGGAAATAGTGGCTTCATTGACATAGTCTCGAGTGATCCGTTGAATGGATCGAGTGACAATTTCACGGGCATCACGATCGGCTACTTCTTTTGTTTCATCTAATATCCGTTTAGTGAGAAGAGCGGCGTCTAACCTCGCCTCTGTTTCAATTTCACTCAATAATTGCCGCTTCGCTTCATCCTCTGTAATCCCTGCCACTTGCTCTAATGCGATCCGATGTTCCTTGATGGCCTGCTCGCAAGCTTCAGTCTGCTTAGCTAAGGTCTCCTCCTGTTTCTTAAGCGCTTGTTCCTTACGCCGCAGTTCCTCATCCCGCTTATCAAACTGACTCACCTTGCGTTCAAAAGCTTCTTCCCGCTGGCCCAACTTGCGATCTGCCGCATTAATTTCATTTCGCTTTTCTTTTTCCTTGGCCTGAAGCTCAGATTTCGCTTGAAATAACAAATCTTTGGATTCGATCTTGGCTTCCTTGACCAAATTCTCCGCTTCTCGTTGGGCATTCTGGGTCATCTGCTGAATGTTATCCTCGGCCTCCGAACGTCGCTTCCCATCCAAATGTTGTTGCAGCATTTTGGACACACCAAACCCAACAACCAATCCAATTATCCCTGCCAGTATAGGTATTACCAAGTCCATTGTTTGACTCCTATTCGTTTCCTTTTGTCCTCAGCCCGAAAAAAAGCACTCCGCTTTTCTGAGCATCAAGACAAAATTGCTATATAGAGACTATGAAAACCCTATTAGGGAAGAGAAGAAGGAAGGACTGGGAGAAACTGCCGAATCTCTCTATTAATCGAAGTAGAGTCGGCGAGAGGAAATTTGACGATATTGTAAACGAGACGACGTACGTTTTAGAGCCCTATAGCGCAACATCACATGTTTAGGTAGCAACTTTCTATGATGCGATTCAAGGATCGGAATGGGCCTCAGATCTATATCAAACCAAGGAATAATGGATTTTAGATCGAAAGACCAGTTATTCGCCTTGACTAGAGCCTCATAAAACTTTTGGGATTTCGATTTCCAAGAAAAGCTTCGATTTTCAGACAGTCGTTTCCAACATCGTTCAATTCCAATTCTCCAATAACCCACTATGACTAAAATTTTCATTGTCATGGCGGGGTTCCCTTTTCTTTCCCTTACGAAGGGAATATTCCTTTCTTTCTTTGAAATTCAATAACTTACGAAGGTTAAATTATCAGAATTTGCCCTCGCAATTCAATAAAAAACGAAGAAGGGCTCCTGATCATTTTAGCACACAAACTCTCTTGACTAGAATAACTTGCGTGCAACCTTTTGTTTTGAAAGGAGATATCCTGTTTATACTGGGATAATGAGTCTGACCCAAGGAGGAATTAGGATGGCCGGGATTCTAAATGCTCGTCAATGGCTTCTACTAAAAGCTCTGCTCTGCGCTCCATCTCGCTTTCGCCAGAATCTTTATGACGTTGTTGGCGAAAGAGCTGATCGGTCACATTAATAGCAGTCAAAATGGCAAGTTTGGTAGGGGTACTCGTGCGAGTTTGCTTGGCAAGTGTGCGCATGTGCTCATCAACATACTCGGCCAATTCATGAAAGTAGGCCTCTTCTCCCTCGCCTTGAAGAGAGAATCGATGACCAAAGACTTCAATTTCAATGGTCTTTGCCATGGCTCCGTTCCGTCTTTACTCGTTCGAACGGTCTAAAAACTCAAGTTCGTCGAGTACTTTTTCAATTTTTGTACGAATGGTGCTTCGCTCGTCTTCCCAACCTTCCGACATATCTTGCTGTTTTGCCAGACGCTCACGAGCAGAGTCGAGCTCTTGTTCAAGTTGGGTTTTATTTTGCCGTAACTCCACGACTAAATCGAGCAACTTTCGAACTCGAACTTCCAGTTTTTCCATTTTTTCAACACTCACGGATTCCTCCTTCCTTATTGGCTCAAACGAGCCGGACTATAGTTCGTTCAGCAAAACCTGTCAAGAGAAATTGGGGGACAGGTTTGGCCAAATAACGTCCGGTAAATTCGGTAACTTCCGACCACTCGTTTTACATATCCGCGGGTTTCTCGGTAGCCAATTAATTCAACAAATTCATCAGATGGACGGTGCCCATGTTTTGATAGCCACCGCTGAACGGGCGTAGGCCCCGCATTATATGCCGCCACGGCATAAATTATATTTCCCTGAAACTCATTGATCAATTGCCCTAAATAATGTGTCCCTAAATGAATATTATAAGGAGGTTGATAGAGCTGGGCCCGGGCAAACCCGGAACCGGAAAGATGTAATTGTCGGGCCATGCGTTTTGCTGTGGCTGGCATAAGTTGCATAAGACCAATGGCGCCTACAGGAGAGACAACTCGGGCACTATAGAGGCTTTCTTCCCGAATGAGCCCTGAAACCAAAAATGGATCCACATGCTGGGGAACAACAGATTGAATAATGCTTTGATAACCCATAGGGAACGCTCCGGCCCAAGCCGGCGATGATGGCGCCAAGGTCCCTGTTCTGACAGTTTTTCCATAATGGCGAATGGCTAAACGAATCCCAATGTCATAAGCCCCCATCTCACCAGCCAATGTCACCAAATGAGGGAACATTTGGATGTTTGAGCCGTGCCGGGAATAGATATTCGTAAGCTCTTTTATGGCCTCTTTGGTTAATTGTAGCTCTTGTAAAACTTGGAGTTGCTTGAAATGGACATCTTGTTGAAGTTGTACAGGAATCGCTCTTTTCTGAGAGCCAGTTGAACCCAAGCCCACCCATGTTCGGGCCTTCACGGCTATCGTACCAAGCTTCGATTGAGCTAATTGTCCATAGTAGGTCAGTGGGTATTCTTGGCTTAATTGCTCGAAATGTTGACGAGCCAAGGCACTCTGCCCCAGATGCTCTTCTGAACGAGCGAGCCAATACTGGGCCTGCGTCAAAGAATGCATGGAGGAAACCGACGTCAGCTTTTTGGTTTGGTGAATGATCTGCTGAAAAATCGTGATAGCTTCGGCAAATTGCTCGTGTTGATACTGGATCCAACCAACCTTCCACAGCGCCCCAACTTTCCGGGAAAATTTCTGAGCAACCTGGGCGGCCTTCTCATAGGCCTTCACCGCATCTGACCATTGTTCATGATCGGCTAACCAGATCCCATAAAATGTATACAACTGGGCTTGTTGGTCTCCAGTGAGCCGATCGGCAGGCAAGGTCTTCACCAATTCACTTAAGGCGTCCCCTTTACCATGTCGCAAAAACGTTCGTCCTAACCAAACCCAGGAATCATCCTGTCGGGAAGAAGGAAATTGGGTAAGACTCTGCAATACCTTTTCGGCCTGATCATATTGTTTCAACCGAACCCAGGCCTTGGCTAAAGTGAATTGAGATTGGAAATAGTGGGGAGTATTTTTGGAAGCACTCAGAACTCTTTGAAATTCTTTGATGGCCCTTTTCATGGCGCCACCCCGGTACAGAGACATTGCCCGCTGAAATCGCTCTCCAATTGTTGGCTCGAAACCTTCTGCTTTCTCCCGCTTTAACCATTGTTCAGCCTGAAGGCTTTCTTCAGAGAACGGAAACCGCCACCATAATTCTCGGAAAATCTCTATTCTTTTTTTCTCTTGTCCAAGCAGTCCAGCGCAGACTCCAATTTGATACTTGGCGTTGGCCCCTTTGTCATGTTTGGGGCTCACCCTTAAGGCTTGTAACAAAACGGATCGAACAGCTTGGCAATCACCAATTTCAGAAAATATTGCACCACCGGCATAAAGCACATCCGCTCGGACCCTTGAGTCCTGATGACTATCAGTAAAGATATGAATCACTTTCCCTGCTTCTTCCCACAATTCAGCCTTTACATAGGCATCAAGTAACCAATGATTAATGTAATCATCTAAAAGAGGAAATTCGGTTAGTGAAATGCGTAATAAAGGAATGGCTTTTAGGGGATCCACTTTCCGAAGTGCACGAGCATAGCGAAGCCTGGCGCGGTTGGCCCACGGCGTTTGGCCAAAAGTGGTAGATAACTGATGAACTAATTGCTCAGACTTGACCGAAGCGGTAGAACGAGAATCAATCCGCTCAAGCTCAACAAGTAATTCGACAAAGCATTTTTCTGGGCTCTGACAAGAGACAGGCGTCGGATTAAGTGAAGCAACATGGGAGGGCATGAAAAACAGACTTCCAAATAGAAGCACTCCACTCCCCCATTGTCGAAGTCGCATTTTCACCATCGCTTGTATTGGTGACAAAATTCGTTAATTTTTAAGGTTAAATCGTGTTAGTACCAATCAACACTGAAGCAACCTATTTTAAGAATCCTACAAGCTTCCTACAGATATGCCAACTGCAAGACATCCATTCCCTTTGTCTGGATTGAATCTTGAAGGAAATACGTGATTGATTGAAGGACAAAAGGGGCTAGTGGAACCCCTGAGGGGAAATGCAGAAAACTACCTGACGAAAAACCATTCGCTCTACATTACTTGCTTTATAACGAAAAAGGGGAAATCTCTCGCAACCATTTTTGCCAACATGGAAGGTCGTCCCATAACCCTAATTGTAGTAAATAGGCCTCACCTTCCCATCCAACGACTCCATCACCGTCTTGGGGCATCCCTCCCCCTTCGAGCACATTGGAAATATACACCGCAGTCAAAGGACAAAAACCAGTATAAGGAGCCTGAAACGGTCGGTCGTGAAAAGTCACAATATCCAACAATTCTTGTGCTACTCCCCAACGTGCCAAAAACTTGGCTCCGCTTTCGGCATGCGTGGTTCCTAACAAGTTTTTTTCTAAGGTGCTGAGCTCTTGCCCACGACATTGCGCGAGTTCAACAACAGCCATAAACACCTGTGGTTGATGGGTCAAAAAAATTAGCATCCCAATATCATGCAACAAACCACCGACAAACGCTTGCCAGGCCAAATATCCTCCGACCTGCTGATGATGTGCAATTAATGCAGCGAGATATCCAGTCCGTACACTATGTCGCCAAAGAGCTTGTAAAGAAGAGGGTGCCATTCCAAATCCCTCAGACAGAGTGAATACCTCCACACCAATACTCAACCCATGTTCGTAGTGCGGGGGCATCGCTCCTAACTTCGATGTTAATGCGTTGAAAAATTTCTCAAGATCTCCGGTATCAATGACTGATAGTCCCTCTGCCCTAGAATCTTTGATCATTTCTTCACCGCTAGACGAAAAAGGCATATAATGGCCACATCCCGAATTATTGAGTGACGAATTCGTCCGTAATTTATTACAAAAAGTCCCTCAGAAAGACGCCTTATGATCTCTTCGGTTACTCAAAATGGCCTCTTAAGAATTGAACGAAGATCAAGACATAAATACGGGGAACCACCACAAAATTCAGTAAAGAAATACACAACCCCGTGTTGAAAAAATGTAGGAGAATGCGGCTGGATTCGTAAAAGAAAAAGACTTACAAATCAGGAAAGTGAAAGTTACCTGGCAAATCTAGAGAAAACGTTGCGCCATGCCCAATTCCCTCACTGTGAGCTCGCAAAGCTCCTCCGATATTTTTGGCCATAAGTGCTCCATTATGGATACTCATTCCACCTCGACCCTCATTGGCATTATTTTTTTGTCTGAAAATTTTTGTGAGATCCTCAGAATCAATTCCGACTCCAGAATCCACCACTTCCAAGCAGAGAGAATCAGGAGGGCCCGGAACAAGTTTTGCCCGCACCGTAAGTTGCTTAAGAGAAACCGAGGTCATGGCTTGGCAAGCATTACGTATCACATCAACCAAAATCTCCAATACTTTATGCTTATCCACTATAAGTAAGGGGATTTCTTGTAATTCACGGTCTACAATAATTTTCAAAGATTCGACTAGTTCATGATTCTCCGTTAATGCTTCTTCCAATAATTCCACGACAGAAATAGGCTCAGTTATGTCAGGTGCCTTCGCAAGATCCTGTTGCGATGCCACGCAATGCTGCGCATGCTGTGCGTTTTCGCGCAATCGATTTAATTCAACGATCGCCGCTTGTTGCTCCTCCCCTAACTGTTTAGCTAATTTTTCTAAATACGCGGGCACCTGTTTTCCTTTTGGATTGGTAGATAAATAATTACCAAGATCTTCGCGATGTTTTTGGAAAAGTTGTGAGATACGTCCCACATCCCCTACGATTGAATGTTTGACAAGTTCAGTGACAACTCCGATAGAGACATTAATACTATTCAACACGTTCCCCACATTATGCAGGACATCTGAAGCCACCTCGGCCATTCCTAGCTGTCGAGACGTATCCAAAAGCTTCTCATGCAATTCTAATTTTTCTTCTTCCATTCGCTTACGTAGAGTAATATCCTGCGCCACACAAACTAGCCCCTGAAATTGACCCTGCTCATCTTGCATCATGGAACCGGAAACTGAAATCGGAATGACTTGCCCTTCACTTGTCAAAAAACTGGACTCAATGCCACTCACCGATCCTTGTAGAAGTAAATTCTCAATAATAGAACCTTGGGCAAATTCTTCGCCAAAAATCAGGCCAGGAGACTGCCCCACTAATGCATCTTCCTCATACCCCAAGAGCTCTAACAAGGATGGATTGACCGAGCCAATCGTCAAATTGGCATCGATCACTAATAGAGAATCTGCCATGGACCGTATGACATTATTGACATACACTTTTGAAGTGGCCAATTCATCCTTAGCCAACGCCAATTCAGCCTCTTGCTCGGCGATACTCGGGTTATCTGAAGACTGGGGAACGGGATCTAACTGACCATTCCTACTCGTTAACGCTGGTTCATCTGGCTTACTTGAGGTAGATGACGATAATGCGCTTAGACACAACACCAATTGAAAAAGATCTTCAGGCTCTCCTGCCATTCGAAACATGGTCCATTGCGCCGAACGACTCAGCCCTTGGCTTATTTGCCAGATCCTTTCATCACTCGGCCAACACACAATACAGAGCAACGTTTCGTCTAACCCCCACATCTTTTCAATCTGTTCTCTGACCCCATCCCACGAATCCCTTCGTGCTTCCAACAAGATGAGGCCATAGGGTCGACCCATCTGTTTCGCCTCCCAAATCTCTTGGAAAACGGCATCCCAATCCTTGACCCTCACCAACCCAAAGGACGAAACACTTTGATCTCCAGCTGTCGGGCTTACAAATGTCGTTGTCTCGTAGTGAGAAGAGGTGGCGACCTCATGGGAAACCTGCATGGCTTGCCATACAAAATTATCCGTATGAGAGTCATGACAAATAGATAAAACGCGCCGAAGAGAAGTATGGATTGCCGTAGACATCATGTTTTGATAAAAAAATCCTTACTGTTTCCTATCGCAAAAATATTCCTAACTATCGCTTTAACCCATGACTATCCCAATAAAAAAACCTTCAAGACCATAATGTGCGTTACGCCGGTAAGGTCACTGTAAAGATCGATCCCTCTCCAAGGGCCGATTGAACTGATATGGCCCCGCCATATTGGTCGGCAATGCGCTTACAGACCGCAAGCCCAATACCTGTCCCCTCATACTCATCTTTTCTATGTAATCGCTTGAACATGCCAAAAATCTTGTCGAGGAATTCCGATGGAATACCAATACCTCGATCCTCAATGGAAATCTGACAGAGTTTTTTTGAATTCTTTGTTCCAATTTGCCGTCGATCCTGAATCATCATGCCTGAAATTCGAATGACTGGGGCCACGCCCACTTTGTGGAATTTCAAGGCATTCCCAATGAGATTCTGAAACAACTGTCGCATGAGCACGGCATCACCCTGAATCACAGGAAGCTCTTCCACCTGAATTTCGGCCTGCAACTCTTCTACTTTCGATTCAAAATCCGACAGAATATCGTGCACCATTCTCTCCAAAGACAGAGGGACACATTGCGAATCTGGGGCATTGATTCGGGAGTAGAGCAATAGCCCTTCAATCAATTGCTGCATTCGACTTGCTGCTAAGGTTACCCGATCGAGATAATGATGCCCCTGCTCATTTAATCCCGAGCCTTGTTTCACTCGCAGTAAATCTATAAACACTTGAATCGAATGAAGCGGTTCCTGCAAATCATGGGCTGCCAAAGAGGCAAATTGCTCTAAGGCCTCGTTTGATCTGGCCCATTCTTCAGTCTTTTGGCGCAGAGTCGACTCCGTTTGATTCAATGCCTGCAATTCCGTCAAAGCTTGGTCTCGGCAAGCAGAAATTTCCAGATTACGCGCTTCTAATTCACGAATCGATTCCGTTAATTGACTTATCGTTTCTTCTTCCTGAACCCCGGCTTGCACCAAACTACGATTACCCTCCTTCAATTCTGCACATTGAATGGTATTTGACTCCTCAGATTCCGATTGAGGAAGCTCAGCCATTCGCCTTGAAAACTGGTTCATGAGTTAAGAAAGAAAACGAGAGAAAGGAGAAGAAGGGAAATTGGAAAGCACGTTAGACGGCTTGATGACCCCACATATACGCCAAGGCTGAAACGCCTTGCCAGTCATGCTAACACTACCTCTTTTTGAACTGGGAAGGTGAGTGTAAACATGGCTCCAAGGCCCACGCCGTCACTGTGAACATGCATGGATCCCCCCATATCCTGAATGGCCGCAATCGAACTATGCAATCCAATCCCATTACCATCTTTTTTCGTGGTAAATCCTCGAGTGAACATTTTTGATAGATGTTCAGGTGCAATGCCAATCCCACTATCTTGAATGGTCATCACTACCGAAGATTTATCCTTATCTTGATAATCCACCCGAAGACGTAACTCATGACTGTCTTGAGATTGTTGTCGCATCGCTTGCTTGGCATTCCTAAGAAGATTCACCAAAATTTGAAGTAATTGATGTTGATCAACCAATACAGGCGGCACCTCTTGATATTCACGATGAATGGTAATCCACGTGGAATCGCCGGGTTGAAAACTTAATTCCATGGCATGAGAAAGCACATCGGCCAATGCAATCTGCTCCGCATGTCCTGCTGATTTGGCCATAGTCTGATGCGACGCAATAATTTGCTTCATATGGCGAATATTCCTGACAAGTCCCTTCATTTCATTCAGGACCTTTTGCTGTTCATCAACAAGGTGTGTCCCAAGTTTCTCGAGAGAGGTCGGAATACGCTTCCCTTTTGGATCTTCTGTGAGGTAGGTCCCTAAACTCTCTTGATGCGTATTGATAAGTTCTGCCATACGATTCACAAGTGTGACGGGGGATTGATCAACAACCGACTCCACCATATGTGCCGCAACGGTCACACTGGTGAGCACATTGCCCACATTGTGTAAAACAGTTGAGGCCACATCCGCCATTTCAATTTTATAGGCCGCTTCGCCCAACTGATTCCTCAGGCGTTCTTGTTCAACGAGAAATTGTTTTCTTTCCTGAGCCCGCTGAAGGACCCATTTCAATGCCATCGGTGCCATCGTTTCATCTACGCGATACCCCTTGTCATCTTCAAGAATTTTGCCTGCCTCACTTTTGTCCTCTGAGACATTCATGATTCCAAAAGGAATTCCATGTTCTCCTCCTGGAACTACCTGATTCAACTGCAGCCACGCCTTTAGGTCTTTTCGGCAATCACAGATCAGCACGTCGTACTGAATTCCTGAAGAAGGTTCGGTTTGAGACTTTTGAGGGGTCGCGGCCCATTCAATGGATGGCTCAGAATCTAGAGAGGAGATAACAGGGCGGAGGAACAACGGGATCGAATCCTGCTCAAACGCCACCATTAAGATATGAATGGGGTAGCTACTAGAAATAGACTGAGAATCAGAAGGTAACATGGACATTCATTTGACGGGTAAACAAATAAGAAGGCACGCTTATAAGGAATATGGGTTAAGCCGGATGGGGAAAATTTCTCTTACCATCCGGGATGACCTCTTCAACTCTTAAACCTGAGGGCATAAAGAAAGGATAAGACCCTCCAGGATTTTCTTTAGTTCGCTTTGACCGTTTCTTCTGCCCGCTCTTCAGCCCATTTGGCCAACAAATCTAATTGGGATTTAGCTTGCCGTGATTCAGCCCACCGCTTGGTTAATGAATTCGCCAACTGCCAAACTTCAATGTTATCAAATGGCTTTCTGAGGATAAGCAATTGGTCATTTTTATTTAATCGTTGGATCACATCTTCCCATGCATGATCAGAGAACGCTGTGCAGATGACCACTTGTAGGTCAGGATCTTCTTGCCATAAATGCTCAACTGTCTCGACCCCATCCCATCCCGGCGGCATACGCATATCGACAAAAGCCACGGCGTAAGGTCGTTCGGCCTTCATAGCCTCTTGAACCATGCGATAGCCCATTTGCCCTTGATCAGCACATTCAACCTCGAATTTTTCCACGATTTTTTGCTCTTCGACATCATCGAATAATTCAGCACGAACTTCCTGGAGTAATGATGTGTCCAGAGAACGTTCCAAAATTTTCCGGAAATCATCGTGAATGGCCACATTATCATCAATCACCAAAATCCTGCGGTTTGCCTGTTCCATATCCATTATTGAATTTCCTCCATGTGAATAACTGGTATATCAAGCGTAAAAGTCGCTCCCCGTTGCAAACCATCACTCCAAACCCGTAGGGAGCCCCCAAGGTATTTGGCAGCTAGGGCACTGGCGTGAAGGTCCGGTATCTGATGCGATTGTTCCCCCAATTTTGAAGGTAAAAATACCCGAGTTAAACAATCCGATGAGATTCCTCGACCCGTATCTTCAACCTGAAACCGCACAAATCCATCACGATCTGGACATGGCAAGACATGGAGAATTAATTTTGAGGTTTTTTCTGCAGTATCTCGCATCGCATTCAGGGCATTTCGAATAAGATTCACCAAAATTGGGCTCAACTTGGATACCTCTAAAATGCCTTCCCCCACCAAATGATAATCTCGAATCACCTTAATCCCCATCCGATCCAGTTCTCCTTGATGGGGAATTATGGCTTCATCCATGACTTCCGCAAAGTGAACGGTATCCTTGAATCCACCAACCCGATCAGGCGTTTGCCCTGCCGTCAAGAAATATTCCAACTGCTCAAGGTAATAATTCAGTGTCGACAGTTCCGCAAGGGTATTCAAATGGGTCTGACGCAATTCAAGACTTAATTGCCCTAAAAAATGTGGAATTTTTATTCCTTTAGGATCCTGCGTGAGATACCATCCAACGTTATCTTGGTGAGCCTCCAGCATATCGGCAATACGACCAACATCATCGACATGGAATTCCCGTAGTTGATGTTGAATCAAACCCGCTGAGACATGCACACTATTCAAAACATTCCTCATTTTATGAAAAACAGCCTCGCCCCCTTTGTTTGGGGCCACATCTATGTCTGATTCTTTTGGAAAAACAGTGCTTGTTCCCATAAATCATCTTACCCAATGGTAGATAAATCTTTACCCAAGGTTCTCTGAGCCTAGAGCATAAATCTCTCTTACCTTCACTAAAACTCTTTATGCCAAAGGCGCGAACCAATCTGGTCTTTATTCCCTGACCAGAACGCTTTTCCAGTATTAGAGAATAAATCGGTTATTTGACCAAGAACTTTAAAGAGATTTCACCAAGTCCCGGCTCCAAAATATTTCTGATATCCCCAAAAACATGGTAATATTCAGTCATTCTTGGTCATGACCTTCACTTCCTCATACCCAACACATCCTCCTCCTGCACTCCATGACTAATCCTTTCTCAACGACTCCAGACAATGCGGCTTCCACCAGGGCACTGCGTGGACTCCTTATTACGCAATTTTTTGGAGCCTTCAATGATAATGCCTGGAAACTCATGATTGCCCTTTTGGCCATCAAGCAAGTGGCGACCACCGGCGTTGGATCCGGGCCAGCATTTGAGTTGGCATCACAAGCTCAAACCACTCAAGCCTTTGTGATCTTTACCCTTCCCTTAATGGTGTTCTCTGCCTTTGCCGGAGTCTTTTCTGACCGCTTCAGTAAACGCACCGTCATTGTCATGATGAAAGGGCTAGAAGTTCTTTTGATGAGTGCAGGGACAGCTGCTCTGTTCTTTAACCCAGAAGGAGGCCTTTTCCCTCTTCTCGTTCTCGCTGGAATGGGGGCACAAAGTGCATTCTTCAGTCCTTCAAAATATGGCATTCTCCCAGAACTATTACCCCACAACCGGTTATCATGGGGAAATGGGCAACTGGAAATGTGGACCTTTCTCGCAATTATTGGTGGAACTGCGATGGCAGGCCCCTTGCTCGACCTGTCCGGTCACATGCCCTGGTTGGCTGGACTTGCGTTGGTTATATGTTCAGGAATAGGGCTCTGGGCCTCCCTCTCCATACCTCCAGTTCCCCAAGCCCGACCTGATGGAGGAATTCACGAAACATGGCAGGCAGCCATTGACGCTCTCCGCACAGATCGAACTCTCACTTTAGGTGTTCTAGGCTCCATCGCATTTTGGTCGTTAGCCAGCTTGGTTGGACAAGACGTTTTAGTCTATGCGAAAGCCGTCCTGCATTTATCCGATACCTATTCTGGCTTTCCTCTCGCAGCGTTTGGGATAGGTGTCGGATTGGGCTCTCTCCTCGTCGGAAAACTCTCGGCTACAAAGGTAGAAATGGGATACCTCCCTTTTGGGGGAATTGGCATTACGCTTAGCCTTGTGGCCTTGGGTTTCTTAAAACCAGAATTAGTTGGCACCTTATTGGGGATGGCCTGCTTAGGACTCTCAAGTGGATTTGTGGTCGTCCCTCTCAATGCTCTTATTCAATGGCGAGCACCAGCAGATCGCCGGGGAGCTGTCATAGCCTTTTCTAATACTTTGGTATTTGGAGGGGTTCTCATTGGATCCTTGGGGTGCGGCGCGTTGGCCTCCCTGGGTTTGAATGCCAGTACCATTTTTCTAGTTTCTGGAATTGGAAGTGGCCTACTCACCCTTTGGGCCATGTATCAATTACCCGAAACATTTATCCGTCTCGTCTTGGTTCTATTTACTCATAGTCTGTATCGACTCACCATTCTTGGAAGAGAGAACCTCCCTCAAAAAGGAGGCGCACTCTTAATTCCCAACCATGTGTCTTTCATTGACGGATTCCTGCTTTTAGCCACGACTGACCGACCCATTCGCTTTGTCGTGGATCAAATCTATTACGATAATAGATTCCTCAACCCATTCGCGAAAATTATGGGGGCTATTCCCATTTCTTCCAACGGCTCCCCAAAAGAAATTCTCTATGCTTTACGAGAAGCGGGACGTCGGTTAGATGACGGGGAATTAGTCTGTATCTTCCCTGAAGGCCAAATTACCCGCACAGGGAATCTTTTACCCTTTCGCGCGGGATTCACTCGGATTGTCAAAGGTCGTGATATTCCTATCATTCCTATCCATCTTGATCGTGTCTGGGGAAGCATTTTTAGTTTTATTGGTGGAAAGTTTTTAGCCAAGTGGCCTTCACGTATTCCCTATCCCATCACCATTTCATTAGGGAAACCTCTTCCGGCAACCACATCGACAGATGGTCTTCGTCAAGCCATTCAAGAACTAGGGGAGGTAGCCTGGTCGGTACGAAAATCTAGTAGCCGTCCTTTACACCATAGCTTTGTCTCATCTATGCGAAAGCACCCCTTTCGCTTTGTATTTGGAGATGCAACCAAGCCACATATGTCCTGTGTGCAAGCCTTGATCGGGGCGATTGCTTTAGCAAGGGCCTTGCGACCAGACTGGGAAGGGCAACACACTGTCGGATTACTCTTGCCACCAAGCGTTGGTGGAGCACTGGCTAATATTGCGGCCACACTTTCCGGTCGAACCAGTGTTAATCTAAATTATACAGCTGGCATCACGGGGCTCGAATCTGCTTCCAAGCAAGCCGGATTGATGACTGTCTTGACCAATCGAGTCTTCCTTGAAAAGGCAAAAGTTCAACTTCCAAGCAACCTCATTCCTATCTGGATTGAAGATGTGCGAAACACCATTGACTCACGTGCTAAAGTCACGGCTCTTCTCCTTGCCATTTTCGCCCCTATTCGATTTCTTGAGCGTGCCTGTGGAGCCATTACACATCCGACCAATGAAGATTTAGCCACAATTATTTTCAGTAGTGGGAGCACCGGAGAACCCAAAGGGGTCATGTTGAGTCATTTCAACCTGGACTCTAATGTGGAAGGCATCGCACAATTACTCCACGTGGACCAACATGACCGTCTGTTGGGAATTTTGCCCTTTTTCCATTCTTTTGGATATTTAGCCACCCTTTGGTTTCCCAGTATCCATGGAGCTGGAATTGTCTTTCATCCCTCCCCCTTAGATGCAGTAGGGATCGGGGATTTGATTCATCGCCACAAGGCTACGGTCCTATTGGCAACACCTACGTTCTTACAACTTTATGTTCGCCGATGTTCCCCGGAACAATTCGGTTCCCTTCGAATTGTTCTCACAGGCGCGGAAAAATTATCCGATAGACTCTTAACAGCTTTTGAAGAGCGCTTTGGTATTCGCCCAATTGAAGGATACGGCGTGACTGAATGTTCCCCAGTGATCGCAGTAAATTGCCCTGATTTTCGTGCGGCTGGATTCTTTCAACCGGCTTCCCGACAAGGTACTGTCGGAAAAGCTCTCCCTGGAGTTTCACTCCGGATTGTCGATCCAGACACCTTTGAGCCATTACCAGTTGGCACCGCGGGCATGCTTCTGGTGAAAGGACCGAATGTCATGGATGGCTATTTAGGTCGTGAAGATCTGACAAAAATGGCGATCCGGGAAGGGTGGTACATCACAGGTGATATTGCCAAACTTGATGAAGACGGATTTCTGACCATTACAGATCGTCTCTCCAGGTTTTCGAAAATTGGTGGAGAAATGGTTCCCCATGGACGGATTGAGGAAGCTTTTCACCAAGCGATTCAGGCCGATAGCATGATGCTGGCTGTCACAGCTATTCCCGATGAACGTAAAGGGGAGCAGCTCGTGGTGTTACACACACTTGAAGAATCCACAATTCCAGATATACTAGAAAAAGTAACAGTTGGTGGGCTCCCGAATCTTTTCATTCCACGACGGGACAATTTCATAAAAGTCGACCAACTCCCCGTCCTTGGAACTGGAAAATTGGATTTACGTGAGCTCAAACGCATAGCCCTAGAACATATTGCCAAACCACAATTATCTCAATAAAGAAAATTGAGCCATAACTGAAGGGACCACCTTTCCTCGCATGATCAACATCCCCGACAAGTCCATAATTGATTGTCATGTTCATCTGGCTGCCTTGCCAGATTCAAACAACGGTTGTTTGATTTCTTCTTCTATGCTGAAGAGTCCTCTCTTCCGTTTCTTATTATGGAAACACAAGCTATCGCCTAAAGACCCGCGCGCAGCTAACAGAAAATATATTCAAGATTTGTTAGGAGAATTACGAGCTTCACGCTACGTTCAACAAGCGGTCCTGCTGGGAATGGATGGGGTCTACACCAACGATGGGCGCCTTAACCATCAAGCGACCGAATTCCTCATCAGTAATGATTACGTCCTACAGCAAGCCCAGGCGTTTCCAAACGAATTTCTAGCAGGGGTATCGATCAACCCCCAGCGAATAGATGCCATTGAGGAACTTCATCGTTGCGCAGAAGCCGGAGCTACACTGGTGAAAATTTTGCCAAATTCCCAGCAATTTGACCCAGGGCATTACCGCTACCAAGCCTTCTATCGAGAACTTGCCAGGTTGGGCCTTCCATTACTCAGTCATGTGGGATATGAATTTAGCCGGATGGGGAAAGATCAATCGGCAGGGGACCCCAACCGACTTCGCACCGCGTTAGAAGCGGGTGCCACGGTAATCGCCGCCCATGCGTGTAGTTATGGGCTAATGATGTATGAAAAGTATTATCCCACATTATTGGAATTCGTGAATCATTACCCCAATTTTTATGCAGACATATCTGCACTCACACTTCCCAACCGACTGGGCATGTTACTCAAACTTCGTCACCATCCTGAAATTTTTGATCGCTTGATTTTTGGCACCGATTATCCTCTTTCTGTGTTTCATCTTCCCATGTGGGGATTGGCCGATTTCTCTACCATCCGCAAGATAATGCGCACCACCAACCGCTTCGATCGACAATATCTTGTCTGCAAAAACTTGGACCTCGGATTTATCTCGCTTCAAAGCATTCTCAAAACAACCCACACCCTTGCTCCACCTATCCCCACACCACTCCTTGCCTCTACTGTTTAGACCAGATTCAGTTGAATCTTTGCCCTTAAAGATCCCTGTTAAGCCCACCGAAAATAGTCATAAGGGCGGGTACCACCTTATCTAAACTAGGGACAGCCATTTACCGGGAATCAAATAAGCAACCACTTTTCCATCAAGCTCAATTTACTTCCATAGGAGAGTCCATATTATGGGTCGTGTATTAATCGCCGATGATTCATTACTCCAGCGCAAAACCCTCTCTGCTATCGTGGGCGACGCCGGGTATGAAGTAGACACCGCCTGTCATGGTCAAGAGGCCATTGATAAAATCCAAGCCAACCCTCCTGATTGTTTACTCTTAGACATGCTCATGCCTGTCATGGATGGAGTCCAAGTTCTCGAACAACTAAAAACTCTAGGCGTGAAAATTCCAATCATCGTCATCACCGCAGACGTTCAAGAATGGTTGAAAGACCACTGCCTCGAACTCGGGGCCAGTATCTTCTTGAATAAGCCAGTCAAACAAGACCACATTCATAAGGCGTTACAACAGATTTTCACGACTTCCCAAACCACGGAGAGCCCATGCAGATAAATGCCGAACAACTGGATGCGTTACAGGAACTCCTGAACATTGGGGTCGGGCGAGCAGCTGGTTCCCTGAACCAAATGCTAGAAAAGCCGATTCGATTGCATATCCCTTTCCTCCAATTGGGGAAAATGGAAGAGCTTTCCCAGGAAGTCCAAAAAATGAAGGATACAACACTCTCCTCGGTACAATTACCCTTCAAAGGAACATTTTCAGGATCTTCTTGCCTCCTCTTTCCAACGGATAGCGCAAAAGCGTTAGTTATTGCCTTAACCGGAGAACCAGATGATCCGGACACCATGGATTCTCTTCGAGAATCCACACTCACCGAGATTGGCAACATTGTGCTCAACGGCGTGATGGGCTCTTTGGCCAATATCCTCAACCATCAAATCATCTATTCCGTTCCGTACTATCAAGAAACATCGATACAGGGTTTACTGCAACCCACACCATCAGACTCTTCAGAGGTAATTCTTTGGGCTCGAACACAATTTACCATTGAAGAATACGATTTGACCGGGGATATTTTGCTCATGTTCGGGATTCCTGACTTGGGACTCCTTATTAATGCTGTCAGCGAATTCATGCAACCAACCTCTACCCCGCATGCCTCAATCTAATACACCCTTCAATTTTGAAATTCTTGATCATCTTCCTCAAGGTGTGTTCATTATTGAACCCGGTGGCATTGTAAAATTTTGGAATCAATGCCTTGAGGAGTGGACAGGTATTCTCAAATCCATGATTATAGAATCCAGTATTCATGTCCATTTCCCTCATTTAAATACCCCTAAATATCTATCACGCTTTGAACCTTTATTTGAAGGTGGAGCCCCCGCCACTTTCGCCTCACAGTTTCATCCACAATTTCTGCCCTGCGTTCTTCCAAGCGGACAACCGAGAATCCAGCAAACGATTGCCAAGGCTATTTGGGACAACCCAACTCAAAAATGGCAGGCCTTGATCATCATCCAGGACATTTCTGATTTACATCGACAAGTGGCCAAATCTCAACGCCTTCGGAAACAAGCTCAATCAGAAATCCTTGAACGTCAGAAACACCAGCGTTTGCTTGAAGGAATCAGACAAATTGAGTCGACGTATATTTCTACAAAAAATGCCAATCAAACATTTGATGACGTTCTTGCCCAATTATTAGCCATTTCCGAGAGCGATTACGGCTTCATAGGAGAGGTCCTAGATAAAGATGGCAAGCCCTACCTTAAGACTCATGCCATCACCAATATTGCATGGAATGACCAAACCCAAGCACTATATGATCGCTTTGCTCCCAATATGGAATTTTTCAATCTCCAGACATTGTTTGGAAAGGTCTTAACTACTGAAGAATATGTCATCTCAAATAATCCACAAACTGATCCTCGAAGAGGGGGACTTCCCGAAGGTCATCCCGCTCTCAACGCGTTCCTTGGCATTCCCATATTCCATGGGGGCCAATTTCTGGGCATGGCCGGGCTAGGCAACCGAGCTCAAGGGTACGATTCCCAACTCGTGGAGTATCTCCAACCTCTGTTGGCCTCTTGTGGAAAAATTCTTCACGCCTTCCAAAATGAACAAGACCGCCAAGCCACTCAGGTCGCCCTAGAGGAAAGTCAAGAACGCCTTTCACTAGCAACGGCATCCGCAGGAATGGGCATTTGGGATTGGGATATCCACAATAACATTTTGACATGGGATCCCATGATGCTTCACCTTTATGGGATTACCCCTGAAAACTTTTCTGGGGCATACGAAGCCTGGAGCCAGGGTGTCCACCCAGACGACCGTAAACGTGCAGAACACGACTTGAAGCTTGCCCAAGAAGGAAAGAAAAATTTTAATACAGACTTTCGAGTTATTTGGGAAGATCAATCTATCCATTCCATTGCCGCTCGTGGCCACGTCAAACACGACGAAAATGGAATTCCAATTCGTATGATCGGCGTCAATTGGGACATTACTAATCAAAAACAGGATGAAGAAAATCGCTTACACCTTCAACGGGCAATTGAGCAAAGTGTTGAAGGCGTGGCATTGCTTGACCAGCAGGGAAAGTTTACCTTTGTCAATCATGCTCATGCCGAGATGTATGGGTACAGGGTAGATTCTCTTTTAGGCCAATCATGGAAAATCCTCTATTCTAAAAATCAATTGCCCTATATTGAGGAACACTGCCTCCCTGAACTCAAGGATTCTGGAAAATGGCAAGGGGAACTTATTGGCCTTCGGAAAGATGGAACGAGTTTCCCCGTTGAAATTTCTCTTTCAAATCTCCTCCATACGGATCAATCATCAGCGGGCCTCGTGTGTACCTGTCGGGACATTACGGAACGGAAGATGGCAGAGGGCACGATTTCCCAAGCCACTCAAACCTTAGAAAAACAAAATCAGGAACTAGAATTAACCCGAGATCAAGCCCTCAAGGCAGCACGGTCCAAGAGCGAATTTTTGGCTACCATGAGTCATGAAATCCGCACTCCTCTAAATGGAGTCATAGGCATGACAGACCTACTCCTAGGTTCTGCGTTAGATTCAGATCAACTAGAAATGGTTGAAACAGTTAAACATTCTGGAGAATTTCTACTCACGGTCATTAACGATATTCTTGATTTTTCAAAAATTGATGCAGGAAAATTGGATTTAGAATGCATCAATTTTGATATTCGTGCCGCGGTAGATGAAGTGCTGGATATCCTTGCAGAACGGGCAAGCCAGAAAAACCTTGAACTGATTGGCTTAGTCTATGGCCAAACCCCTTGGCAATTACGGGGGGATCCTGGAAGGATCAGGCAAATTCTTTTTAATCTTATCGGGAACGCAATCAAATTTACTCAAGATGGAGAAATTGTGGTCAATGTTTCACTGATTGAATCAACCACCGATACCACCACACTTCGTTTTTCCGTTACCGACACGGGCATTGGCATTTCCCCTCAAGCACAAGATGGCCTCTTTGATACATTTACACAAGCCGATAGCTCCACTACCAGAAAATTTGGGGGAACTGGATTAGGATTGGCAATTTGCAAAAAATTAGTAACCCTGATGAACGGGGATATTGGAGTCCTGAGTGAAAAGGGGCAGGGCAGTACATTTTGGTTCACGATTCCCTTCCCTCACAACTCCACAGTCCCCCAAGATCCAATTCCCGCAGTCTCCCTTGAAGACCGTCGTATTTGTATTGTCGAATCAAATAACACCATTCGATTCCTTTTACAACATTACGCACAATCTTGGGGAATGACTTGTGTGGTAGCTGATAATGGGAGCGAGGGCTTGGCCCTCCTCCAACAACATGCAAAAGAAGGGACGGCTTTCGATGTGGCCATTTTGGATCACACCCTATCAGACACTACCCAAGAAGACGGACTCTCCTTGGCAAAACACATTAGGCAGAATCCTGCGATTTCCCACACTCCCCTCATTCTTCTTGCTGCACTTGGAAAACGAGGGGAGGGAAATTTGGCTCGAGAGGCTGGGTTTAATGGGTATCTCACGAAACCCATTCGGCATCAACAATTACAAAAATGTTTGCAAATGATTCTCAGTGCAGATCAACAGACTTCTTCAGCCACCACTCAGCAATCCTCTTCATTAATCACTCGACACACCATATTAGAAGCTCAAGCACACACACAGGTGCATGTGCTTCTGGCTGAGGATAATTTGGTCAATCAAAAGGTAGCGGTTCGAATGTTACAAAAAATTGGCTATCGCGTTGATGTGGTCGCAAATGGACAAGAAGCAGTGGAAGCCGTTGAACGAAAAGCTTATGATCTCGTGCTTATGGATTGGCAAATGCCTGAGGTCGATGGCTTAGAAGCCACGCGGAGGATTCGTGAAGCCGAGCGAGTCAGACAGGAAGCCAAAGAAAAAACATCCCCTGCCACTTCGGCCCATCCCTCTCACGAACGTGCACGAATACCAATCATTGCGATGACAGCCAACGCCTTACCTGGAGACCAAGAGGCTTGTTTTGAGGCTGGTATGGATGATTTCCTGACCAAGCCCGTAGGAATAGAACAGCTAAATGCCATGATTGCAAAATGGACAATTCCCCGCGAAGGGAAAGAAGGGCAGGACTCTTCTGCAACCAAAACCTTGCACAAAGATTCTCCCTGCCTTTCTCCTTGCCTTGATGAAGAGGTCATCACCGACCTCAAAACTCTCTGCGGGGAAGACGATCCTAATTTTTTTATTGCGGTGATCGAGCAATTTCTCCAAGATCTTCCTCGTTATCTTGAAGGAATTGAACTGGCCGTCACGCGTCAAGACGCACAGGATTTAGTAAAAATAGCCCATGCGTGTAAGGGCTCTTCCCGGTCAATTGGAGCCCTTTCACTCGCAGAAACCAGTTATGCCTTGGAGGTAATAGGAAGGGAGGGAACCATGACAGACGCAAACGCAACCTTTATACAATGGCTCAAAGAAAAGGATCGCACCATTCTGGCACTTCAACAAGAACGAGAGCACCTCACCACACCGACTTCCTCACCCTCACTTTCCTAAGGCTCGCCAGCTTTTAGAAATTTGTTCTCATCACCAGAAGGCAACCTTCTGTTACCAACTAACTTTTTGCATTCGGTCAACGGCTTCTGCCAACCGCTCTTTGGTAGTTGTGACAGTCATACGGATGTACCCTTCTCCTGGATCGCCAAACCCATTACCCGGAGTTGTCACTATTCCAGCCTTTTCGATGAGATGCGCCGTAAAGGAAGCAGACGTGTACCCTTTTGGTACTTCAATCCAGACATAAAATGCCGCTTCAGGAATATCCAAGGACAAGCCAAGCCGTTTCAAGCCAGCTACCAGAACATCCCGACGTTCTTGATAAATACCTCTTAGATCATTGGTAATCGAATCATCCAATTCTAAGGCCGTAATACCCGCTTCTTGAATGG
Source organism: Nitrospirales bacterium (assembly GCA_029261295.1). Taxonomy (GTDB): domain Bacteria; phylum Nitrospirota; class Nitrospiria; order Nitrospirales; family UBA8639; genus Nitrospira_E. The sequence goes on from JAJDBP010000032.1 coordinate 33,179, forward strand.
CTTGGAATACACCAGAATCTATATTCGTTTTAACTTGCCCTAATCCGGCAATGACTTCTTTGCGACCAACAGCAAAGCCAATCCGCCAACCCGTCATATTAAAGGTCTTGGAGAGGGAATGAAATTCAATTCCTACCTCCATTGCACCTTCAGCTTCTAAAAAGCTGCCGGGTCGTTTGCCATCGTAATAAATTTCCGTATAAGCGGCATCATGACACACAATGATCTGATGCTCTTTCGCAAAATCGACCACTTTCTTGAAAAATTCTTTGCTGGCCACAACCGACGTCGGATTATTCGGAGAATTCAAAAACATCAATTTAGCTTTTTTCGCCACATCTTTGGGAATCGCCTCGAAATCAGGCAAGAACCCATTGCCTTTGGTTAAAGGCATTTCATGGGATATACCACCTGCGAAACTCACTCCAACAGGATAGACCGGATAGCCAGGGCTCGGGACTAACACCACATCTCCCTTATCAATAAACGCCAAAGGCACGTGGCCGATCCCTTCTTTGGAACCAATGAGCGTGAGCACTTCGGTTTTAGGATCTGCCGTCACCCCAAATCGACGTTGGTACCATTTTGCGACAGCCGTCCGAAACGAAAGCATCCCGTCATACGATGGATATTGATGATGCTTGGGATCACCAGCCGTTCGGCGTAACGACTCAATAATCGGCTCTGGGGTGGGCAAATCTGGGTCGCCAATACCTAAGTTAATAATATCCATGCCACCCTCGATGGCTTTTCGCTTCATGTCATCAATCGCCGCAAATAAATAGGGTGGCAACGTGCGAATGCGATCTGCATACTGAATGGGAAACCCCGTCATGAATATCTACTCCTTTTCTGTCAATTAGAGAATAAAAATTAAAAGGCTACCGTACCAAATTTTCAGCTGTTTGGGGTACTGTCAACACCATAAAGTGTAAAGAGGCTGATTCGAAGGAGACCTTCGGTGGAACCACGTAAATTTATTGGGTGAGATAATTTGTCAAAAGGTCTGCAAATTGATGGAGGCGTGGCAAATACGGATGAGCTTGCGATTGAATTATTTCTGGAGAGAGCCCTCCTTTTTTGAGATCTTCAGGACATTCCTCACATAAGTTTTGCAAACCGGACATTTCTATTTCTGGGTGAAATAATAATCCATAGCAGCGTTCCCTCACACGAAAGGCTTGGACAGGAAAATCTGGTGAGGACACCAGGGCCTTTATCTCAGAAGGAAGGGTAATCCCTTCTCCATGCCATTGAATAACTTGAAAAGTGGGAGGCAATTGACTGAAGACTGAATCAGCATGACCCTCATCGGTTAATGACACATTCACCATCCCAATTTCAAAAGTTGGGCCTGGCGCAATTGAACCACCCACCGCCAGGGCCAACAATTGTGAACCAAAGCAAATTCCTAAAATAGGAATATCGGTTAGCAACGCCGCTTGGACAAAAGCCATTTCTTCCGCAATCCAAGGTTCCGAATCGTTAACGGACATTGGGCCGCCCATTATCAGCAAAAAATCACCAGGGGCTGCTGGCAGTCCCTCAGAAGGAACAAGTGTTGTCTGAACAGTATACCCCCGTGTTTCTAAAGACTGACGAAACATACCAGGGCCTTCAAACGGCACGTGCTGTAGGCAGGTAGCAACTTTCATGATCTACCTATTGAAAATAACGAGAAAATGCTTAGATATGGGGAAAAGTCAAAAGTTGAAATACGTTTTTATTGGACGAAAGTAACGGGAGGAAAACCTCTCACAAACTGAGTGTGCCGTTGCTAGTTTTCGGTAAACCCAGCAACCATTAAGTCGCATGCCCATTAACAACAAAACCATTTGTGAAGAGGGGTTGTTCCCCATTCTTCTTATTGACACATTCAACCAAATGCCAAAACCGAAGAGGATTCACTTTCTTTTTACTCGCCACGATCAAACTCGTACCTTCCAAGACCGTATTGAGTGCCAAATCGGTCCGAAATCCAATATGCTTACACATGGGTGAAATAAATTTCTCAACGGCCGCAATGACTTTATTCCCATTGCTAAAATGATTCAACATGACGATCCTTCCACCAGGCTTACATACGCGAATCATTTCATTCACAACTTTTCGGTAGTCTGGAACGGCCGTCACAACATAGGCCGCCATCACAATGTCAAAGGTATCATCAGGAAGCTGCATATTACCCGCATCCATAGTTTGAAGAGTGACATGGGCTAAATTGAATTCATCCACTCTTCGATGGGCATGCTCTAGCATTCCCTCAGAAAGATCAATCCCTAGCACATCACAATGAGCGGGATACAAAGGCAAAGCCTCCCCCGTTCCAACCCCCACCTCCAGAACCTGGCAACCAGGTTCAATGGATAATCCCCGAACAGCGGATTCCCGAGATTGTTTAAAGGCTTTCCCAAAGGTATGGTCATACACTGACGCATAGGCCGTGTAAACTCGCTCTACTTTCTTATTGTCCATGAGTCCTCCATAGTGGTGTCCCGTTCTTACCACACCTCTTCGAAGACCGTTGAATTGGTAACATCAAATTTGTTTTTGCTGAAACTGGGGAATTGAAAACGATGGCGGGAACCCAGATTTTTGTGCCGGCCTGGGGACGGCCCACCTAGCAATACAACATGCGCCGATAATCTACCGAAGTAGAGGGAGGGAGTCAACTATTTATCTCCACAAGTATCTGATTTTAGAACAATTTATTCCTCACTATCGAAGATCACTTTTGTGCAATATCTGGACATATTCAATCACCTCGATGAGGGAAGATTCTAGGGATTGCAAAGCTTCAAGGCCTCCTCTACAATTTCGCAATTGTCTGTCCCTCGTATCAGTCATTGCTGGAAGGAGAATATTCATGGGTATTGGCTCTTCATCATTCATTCCACTCTCAGTTTTCCTTTTCGCTGTAGTGAATATGAGTGCCATGATCTTTCCTCCGGTTTCCCACAGCATTGATTTGTCAATTTCCATTGAGGAAGCCAATAAGTCACTTGCAGCAGGCCGACAAACCATGGAGTCCGCTGAATCCGTGGAAGATGTGGCTGAGGTCATGAAGGCCTCGGAGAAAGTGAGTCGGGTAGGAGCTGACCCTGAAGTTGACCCTTGCGGTACCCATGCCATCTTGCGAACCCGCCGATATTGGTTAGAGTATTTCGGAAGACGCGAGGCTGCAGAATCTAAACGCCAAAAACAGGATATCCGGATGCCGGAATCTAAAATCCAAGAAATTTTAAATATGCCTTACCTTGAGGTCGAAGTCCGATTATGTGGAGAAGAGGAATTTTTTGCTGAAGGTGCAGAAATCGCTCTTCAACAAGGTAACTTGATGGCACGCCCCGTCGATATTGGCCCTGCCGAACGAGGCCGCAAGAATCCCGGCCCCAAGCCAAGTTTTCGCTCCCGTTTTACAGCACGTTTTGCGTATGCCGACTTTGACCCACAAGCACCTGGGACCCTGGCGGTATTTTTCCCTGATGGCAAACTCATCAATATACCTGCAGATTTTTCAAAAATTCCTTAGCCACTAAATCCCTCCACATTGGGAATTGGCTTCAGATTCCCCTGAACTTAATGACTCATCCGACTTCAGCCTTGAGCCACATCTGCTATTCCCTCCACTTCCCGTAGAGTATAGAGATGGTGATAAAGTCCACGTTTTTCCAACAGGACGTCGTGCTGGCCCTCCTCAACAATCATCCCCTTATGTAGGACAAGAATTCGATCTGCTCGTTGAATTGACGAAAAACGATGTGCAATCATCAAGGTCGTACGTCCTTTCATCAACTCAACCAACGCACCTTGCACCAAAGACTCTGCTTGACTATCCAAAGCGGAAGTGGCTTCATCGAGAATGAGAATTCTTGGATCTTTGAGTAGGGCCCTGGCAATGGCCACTCGCTGTCGTTGACCACCCGAAAGGTTCACACCTTTTTCCCCTAAGACCGTCGCATACCCCTCCGGTAGGTCTTTGATAAAGTCATGGGCATTGGCACGCCGACTGGCTTCCAGAACATCAGCTTCGGCGGCTTCCCAACGACCGTATCGAATATTATCCATGATGGTGCCCCCGAAAAGAAAAGTTTCTTGAGGAACCAATGCAAGTTGGCCATACAAACTGTCCAATTGAATAGATCTCACATCATGGCCATCAATGAGCACTCGCCCCTTTGTCGGATCATAAAAACGATGCAGAAGATTGATTATGGTGGTTTTCCCGGCTCCAGTTGGCCCCACAAGCGCGACACATTCACCAGCCTCAATTGAAAATGAGACACCTTCCAACACAGGCGGGCGTTCTTCATAGGCGAATTCTACCTCTTCGAATTGCACATCACCGCGAATGGGCACCACAGGCTGAGATTCAGGGCTATCTTGAATATCCAACGGCGTATCCAGCAGTTCAAACACGCGCGTCATGGCCCCTTGCACTTCTTTCACCTGAGAAAAAATCCTCGCAGCCGATCCAAATGGACCAATTAAAATTCCGGCAAAAAGAACAAAGGCAAACAATTCCCCTGGAGACAACTGCCCTTCGATAACTTGTTTACCTCCGTACCACAATACCCCTATTGCCATAACAAACGTAAAGAACGTAATAACGGGGACAAAAACGGCCAATACCGACGTTCTCTGCATCGTCGTAGCCAATAGCCCTTCCAAGGCTGTTCGAAATCGCGCTTCTTCTCGTTGACCCTGTACAAATGATTTTACTTCGCGAATGCCTGACACCACTTCTTCAATGAGTGTCGTGACATGGGCTGTTTGATCTTGAATTGCCATGGAAAGGGCTTTCAAACGTTTCCCAAAGAGACGTGCCACAATTGCAAGCAAGGGCAAAAGAATAAGGATCAGCAAACACAAACGCCAATTCATGAAGAAAAGAAACCCCACGCCTCCGATAATCGTCACCAAATGCTTCAGGACATCTATGGGGGTTTCCGTAAGGAGATTTTGAATCACCCCGACATCGTTTATCAGCCTGGAAATCAATTCACCTGTGCGTCTCTTGGCAAAGAAATTGAGGGATAACCGATGAAGATGAGAAAAGACATGCGTTCGAAAATCGGCCATCACATGCTGGGAGGCCAAAGCCGTCATATAACTATGTCCCATCGACAACACCCCTTGGCCGACCACTAAACCAATAAATAGCCAGACCATTGAGGTTAATTGCTGTAAATCTTTTTGGACGGTAATCAAATCCCACAGAGACCCTGCTAACCGGATTAGAATCAAATTACACGCAGCCACACCCATAACGGCCACTCCTGCACAAGCCATGACCAGCCACTGTGGACGAATAAAGGGCAGAAATCGAGACCACTGAGTCATAAAAATCTCACTGAATTATTCATACCTTAAAAAAAATGAAAATTCGTCGGAAATTTGTAGAAAGGGAGTAGCCCAGGAAAGGAAGGGTAGAACAGGACAGGCGATTGTCAATCGAGTTGAACAACTGATTCGATTTGCATTTTATTGAGGGCGACAAACTCCGAATGGTGCACGTCATCAATCACGACATCGGTCAAATTGACAAAGAGGACCGATTCATCATTTAACACGTCCGAAATTCGATTCCTCATAGGAGGAATTAACAGTTCGCCGACATAGGTTGACAGGGAGGAGCGTACCCGAATCCGAGTTTTTTTCCCCTGGGTCATAACCATGCCCCTTTCCCTGCTAACCTATGAAATTAATTACGCCGTTTGGCGAATTTCATGCGGCGACGAAGTTTTTTATGTTTATGCTTGCGCATCTTCTTCCTCCGCTTTTTGACCACACTCGACATAGAGATGGATTCCTGGGTTAAAAAATGATGCGATGGCAAGCCAACAGTATACCACTCAACTTTACACTTAATAGAGAAAACGACAAACGAACAGCCGGTTTTCCTATCATAGGGCCAAGAAAAGTGTCAAGAAAACAGTGTATCATACCCGCTCTCGCACCCTAGAGTCATCTCTTCCACAAAAATTTCCTTGACCCTCTATAGGAGCCTTCTTCATTATAGGGTCCGATGCGGACCAAACTCTGTCTTGTTAATCACCTTTCAATATGGACGATACTGGCTTTCCTAGGAATGGTCTGCCTAACTGAAACTGGATGTTCAACCAAAACTCCAAAGTATCCTGAAGATCATGCACGATTTCAACGTGTGGTCCAAGCCATAAAAACACTCGAAACCGCTTATCTTAATCAAGATGCACCCACATTCCATGAACTCCTTCTACCCCTGGAGCAACTAGAAATTTTGGAGGCCGATGCCAAGCAGGACTTTGCTATATTTTCGTCAATCCTCCTTGATCTTACCCTTGATCGCATTGTCATTGATGGGAATCGCATTTCAGCCTTTATTTCGTGGCAAGGGACCTGGAAGCGGTCAACTTCAGAATCCGGCGACTCAGCAAGCGGCCATGGGGTTCTACTTTGGAGTGGGAACCAAGTGATTTTGCTGAGAGGAATACAAGGGGACATTCCTTTTGGGATAAACTCCCGCCTCAAAGGATCTTCCTGATTCCTTAGCCCACCCAACCCTTCATCTTTACCATGCTTTCTTTTTCGGCCTAACCATCTATGGACGATCCCATTTTTTCAACTGATTTCCTCATTATTGGGGCCGGTGTGGCTGGACTACGCGCCGCAGTGGAACTTTGCCGGCATGGGGAGGTCACCATGGTAGCAAAAGGCGGACCACAAGATAACAATTCTTTCTATGCACAAGGCGGTGTCGCCGTAGCTTTAAGTGAAGAAGACGATGTCGACCTCCACTTTACCGATACTGTTAAAGCTGGCCATCAACTAGGGTCCCGTCCAGCCACCAAAGCATTGGTGGAAGAGGGGCCTGCCCGTATTCAGGAACTGATTGAGTGGGGAGCGAAATTTGATACGGTCGATGGACAATTAGCTTTTACGAAGGAAGGTGCCCATAGCCGCCACCGTGTCTTAAGAGCCGGCGGTGATGCCACTGGCAGTGAAATGGTTCGAGCGTTAAGCGTCAAAGCTCAAGGCCTAAGAAATTTGAAATGGCTCGGCAATCATTTTGGGGTCGAGTTATTGCTTCAAAACGGTCGATGCTGTGGCGCTATGGTGCTAGATGAACAAACAGGACGCTGTAAAACAATTCTGGCTTCGGCCGTTCTTTTGGTCACAGGGGGAGCCGGGCAGATCTATTCACGCACGACCAATCCAGCCAATGCCACCGGGGATGGAATCGCCATGGCTTTTCGAGCCGGAGCTCTTCTAGAAGATATGGAATTTGTCCAATTTCATCCTACCTCCTTATATCTTCCATCAAGCCCTCCGTTTCTCCTTTCGGAAGCCTTGCGGGGTGAAGGTGGGATCTTGAGAAATAATCGCCGCGAACGATTTATGAAACACTATGATCGCAATCAAGAACTCGCACCCCGAGACATTGTCTCCCGAGCTATTTGGGCAGAAATGCAAAAGACCAAAGCCCGTCACGTCTATTTGGATGTTACTCATTTAGGTTCAACATTTTTAAAAGGACGCTTTCCCACAATTTATTCCACCTGCTTGCGATATGATATCGACATCTCTGAAGAATGGATTCCCGTTTCACCCAGCGCTCATTATTTCATGGGGGGAGTAAAAACGGATCTTCATGGTGCCTCGAACCGGCCTGGCCTGTTTGTCGCGGGAGAGGCCGCCTGCTCAGGAGTCCATGGAGCCAATCGATTAGCAAGCAATTCACTCCTAGAAGGATTAGTCTTCGGATTGCGCGCTGCCGAGGCGGCGGCACGCTTTGCCAAAAGCCATCCGCCACCAAAGTCAGCCCCTCACAATTTTCGGCCAAAGCCTGTTACACGAAAAATGTCCGAGCAGGATATTGAAAAACTTCGGAACTCTCTACGCCGATTGATGTGGACTAAGGTTGGGTTAATTCGAACAGCAGATTCTTTACAGAAATGTCTAGAACAGCTTCAACAGTGGTCTCGAAAGCTGCTGACGCCCCCCTTCCATCGAATCGGCCTAGAAACACAAAATATGGTCCAGGTTGGACTCTGCGTCACCCAAGCCGCTCTTTGGCGAACAAACAGTGTGGGAGCCCACTACCGAGAGGATATCCCCTACTTCAAAGGGTTAAAGTGGAAAACCCATAGCCAGTGCAGGCAAACAACCCCTCCTACTCGTTTATCGTCTCGCCCCAAAAAACATAAATAATCAGCAAAAAGGACCATCCGACTTAGGTCTGATTCAAGTTGTTAGGGGAGGTCCCAAATATCGATACAGATTTTTTCTGAAGACTGTACAAAGGACCTGAGTCAAAGGTCCTTTTTTGCCTTGCCCTATCTGGATATTACCAATTTTCGAAACTGGCATAACTTCAAAGCCCGTATTCGTGATAAAGCATTCATCAGCTTGAAGTAATTGCTTTATTGAATAACCCCCTTCTTCCACCGTAAGGCCTTGCTCCTTGGCTAATTCCATGACCACGTCTCGCGTAATGCCTTTCAATATCCCACACTCAACAGCCGGAGTTTGCAATCGCCGGGCCTTAATCAAAAAGATATTACTCGTTGTGCATTCGGCAAGCTGGCCCTCCATATTCAACATCAAGGCATCATCTGCTTCCATGGCAATCGCTTCCTGTTTCGCCATTATATTATTAAGAAAACTGGTGGCCTTAATTTGAGGAGACTGCGCGACCTCAGGGTTTCGTCTTACAGAAGAGAGATGCAGAGTGAGACCTTCTTCGAGCTGCTTCTCCGAATATGCTCCTGTCGGCTTCGCCATAACCACAACTGTCGGGGCAGGACACAACATTGGATCTATACCAATTTCTCCTTCACCTCGAGACACAGTCACGCGTAAACCAGCATCCTGAAGTGTATTTCTGGTCAATAGTTCCCTAATAATTGGGTTCCATTGTTCATCTTGGATAGGAAGATCTAATCCAATGAGTTCACAGGATCGATGCAGGCGAGCTACATGCCGTTCCAATTGGAACACTCTTCCCTGATAGACACGCAGCGTCTCATAGACGCCATCCCCATATAAAAACCCATGATCAAATACGGAGACCCGAGCATCCTCTTTCCGAACACACCGATCATTCAAATACACCCACATACCGGCTTCTTACATTCCTTGATGAGGTTGAAGAACCTGAAAAAACGCCTGAGCCTTATGAAGCGTTTCTTCATATTCTCGATTCGGATTGGAATCTGCCACGATGCCGGCCCCAACTTGAAGATACCCACAATCCTTCGACAACAGTAGCGTACGAATCACGATATTCAGATCCACATTTCCATTCCATCCAATGAACCCTATTGATCCGGTATAAAGCCCACGCCGCACTGGCTCTAACTGCTCAATAAGCTCCATGCAATGAACTTTTGGTACTCCCGTAATGGTGCCACCAGGGAAAACCGCTCGTATTAAATCAAAAACATCGCTCTTCTCGTCCAATCGTCCCAAGACATGTGAAACCAGGTGCATCACATGAGAATATCGTTCCACCGTCATGAACTCATCAACGTGAATAGATCCATATTGGCACACTCGTCCTAAATCATTTCGAACGAGATCAACAAGCATGAGATGCTCGGCGCGCTCTTTGATATTGGAAAGAAGGTCTTCAGCAAGACGTCGATCTTCACCCACTCCTTTTCCCCTTTGCCGAGTTCCAGCAATGGGACGCATATCCGTATAGCCATCCGAAAGCCGTACAAGTCGTTCAGGCGAGTTACAAACAATGACATCTGATTCAAGCACGAGAAAAGCTGAATGTGGAGAAGGGTTCATACGCCTTAATTGCTGGTACAGCCTTGCTCCAGCTACTGCCGGTGACGGAAATGGATCAATGAGGCCTTCTACTTGAAACCGATGAGAGAGATTGGCTTGATAGATATCTCCATCGCCAATAAATTTCTGGCATTCCAATACCCGATCTCGATAGGCAGAAGCGGATTGGCCCTCATGAATACGGAGCGAAGGAAACCCCGGCATTTTTCCGTCCAACTCCTGATCTACAGATTTCAGCTTCGCTTCAAGCTCCAATAGACGAAACTGTCCTTCTCGATGCAGGTCTTCCAAATTCTCATTCAGAAGTCGTTCTGGGAAAGGCGAAAAGACAAGCCATACACCATCCATTTGATGATCAATAACGATAAACGCTTCGACAAAAAGAAAATAAATGTCTGGAAACTGAAGATCATCTTGGGTTTGCTCTGGGAGAACTTCAAACCTCCTGGCCAAGTCATAACTGAAACATCCAATGGCTCCACCGACAAAAGGCAGAGGAAACGGGGCCATACGAACAGGTCGTTCATTAAACTGCTGTCGCAACGATATAAAAGGATCGCCTTTTTGTTCCTTCCAAACGCCCTCATTAAACGTTTGGACAGAATTCCTCTTCCCTCTGATTATTCGGGTCGGATCACATCCCAGGTAGGAAAATCGACGTGTGTGTCTTCCATGACCACTATCATGCTCAATGAAAAATGAGTGTGGGCAATACCCCGTCACCCGGCCATACAACTCAAACGGATCGTCAAAATCTACCGAGCAAGGTTGCAGGAGAGGGAAGGCATCATTGAAAGGAAGGGTGGTACCAGCCTCCCCTTCACTCTGGGTGGGAAGAGCAGACAAGGAATTAGGGATGATCTTGTGAAACTGGGGGAGCTGTTGATTTCAATGCATTGGCCGCTTCTTCAGGAGCTAATATTCCTTTCTGCACCAATGACTCTAAGAGACCTTTAACCGCCTCTCCTGGCGAACGACGAAGCCCACGGACTCGGATATTTGGTGGATAAAAACGAAGATAATCAGGATTACTCACGCGAATCGTCACCGCTTCACTTTCACTATAAGGTCCAAGCTCTTGATCGGCATTGGGAATTCTAAAAAATGGCTTCCCATTCGCCAATAGACCATCGGGAGCTTTAATCTCCACCCGATCCGAAATATCAGCACCTGATATTTCTCTTACCCTGTCCACAACAAGAATTAACGACTCTGCTACCACTGGATCACCTGTTTGATTTTTGACCGTAACAATAAATTCCACTTCACTCACCGAGGTTAATCCTGTCCCGGAAAGTGCTTGGGCATGTTTATATTGAACAACTGGAACAACGCCCTCCGTTAAATCTGGCAAATCGTCTACAGAAGGATTGGCCCATACCAACATTGCACTCAAGGCAATATGAACCAAAATAACGCCAACTAGGCCTTTGACCATTGTTAGCATCCTCCTGAGTAAAAATGGAACGGAAAATATTTAAAAGCCTTCAAATATTTTTTACCTGTTCAAGAGACTTAACGCTAGGCATACTGTACCATATCTAATAAATTATAGGATGTACTTCCTTGACAAGATTTAGGAATTTTTGGTTGAATGTAGCCCCTTCCAACGACTCGCTTTGCAGGTTTCATTCATGGCACCTTCTCAAGATCCACTATTTGCTGGGCTTGGGCAGGCCATGCGAGTGGGAACTGACCTGCTTGCCGCTCTTATCGTCGGTGGATTCCTCGGATGGTTAATTGATTCGTATATATTTGATTCTACACCGTGGGGTGTAGCTATAGGCTTGGTTTTAGGATTGATCACTGGAATTCGTAACGCCTACCGCGCAGCACAGCGGTGGAATACATAAGCAGTTAGACAAGGTCCCGCTTTGGAAGATCCCTTACATTCCTTCGAACTTCATACTTTCATCCCGCTTTCTCTTTTTGGCCTAGACATTTCGGTTAACAAAGCCGTATTGGTCATGTGGATTGTGGTGGGTGTGGCCTCCGTCTTCTTATTGAAGGCGGCAGGATCAAAATCACTCGTCCCTTCAAAAATGCAAAGCATGGCTGAATTGCTCGTTGAGTTTATTCGAGGCATTATTCAGGACACCATGGGAGCCTCGGGAATGCGTTATTTCCCGCTTATTAGCTCGCTTTTTATTTTCATTTTATTTAGTAATCTTCTAGGACTCATTCCAGGTTCCTATACTGTCACGAGCCAAATTATCGTCACAGGGGTCTTTGCCCTTGGGGTCTATGCCCTGAGCCTCGTTATTGGGTTTCAATTACATGGTGCCAAATTTTTAGGCATTCTCGTCCCCCCAGGAACCCCTGGATGGCTGCTTCCTTTAATGATTCCCATAGAGCTCATCAGTCAATTAGCTAGACCAATCTCACTCGCTGTGCGATTATTTGCCAATATGACAGCTGGCCATGTCATTCTTGGAGTATTATTTGGATTGACGATTGCTGGCGGCGTGCTTATTGGATGGCTCCCTTTTTCGTTTACAATTGTGCTTTATGGCCTTGAAGTTGGTATCGCGTTTATCCAGGCCTATATCTTTACCGTGTTAACGTGTGTGTATATTGGCGATGCCATTCATCTACACTAATCACGTTCGAGACATGAAAGTCTGTCATTACTATTAGTCCCTTTTAAACTGGGAGGACCACATCACAATGGATTCTGCAGCAGCAGCACTTTTGGGAATGGGCCTAGCGGCCGCAGGTTTTGCCGGTGCCGGCATTGGCATCGGGTATATTTTCGGAAAGATGATTGAAGCCGTCGCTCGGCAACCAGAGGCAGAAGCGCGGGTTGGCAAGTACATGTGGATTGGATTCGCATTAGTGGAAGCCATTGCACTGTACGGTCTCGTCATTGCCTTCATCATCATGGGCAAAGGGTAAAGGGCGACTGAGTTATGCCACAATTTGATTCACATTTCTTTTCGTCTCTGATTTTTTGGGAAGTTCTGTCGTTTAGTATTTTATTTTGGATATTGTATAAGTATGCCTGGCCTCCGATTCTAGAAACCCTTGAGACTCGAGAGAGAAAGATTCGGGAAAGTTTAGATCAGGCAGAACAAAGTCGTGCGACGGCAGAGCAAAAGCTGAAGGAATACGAGACAAAGCTTCAGGTTGCAGCCAAAGAAGCTGAAACCCTGATGACCGAGGCGAAACACAAAGCGCAACAATTACTTGACGAAAACCAACAACGCCTTCGTGCTGACACAGACCGCATCAAAGAAGAGGCGACTCAAGACATTGAGCGGGAGCGTCGAAAAGCCGTAGATGACATCAAGCGTCAAACCGCAGACCTCGCAATTTTGGTGGCTGAAAAAGTCATTGGACGAAGCTTATCAGATGACGATCACCGTCGATTTGCACAAGAGGCACTTGCAGAAGTTGCAGCGCATTCAAAAAATTAATGCCGTCAGAATAGCCAAACATCCTGCTGACTCATCTTCCCATTGGGAAGCACGCTGGTAACTTTTGGAAATAGGTTAAAGAGGGAAGGACAACTTCCCTCTTTTTTTGCCTGCTACTGGCTGTTTTTGTAATCTTTCCAATCCTAATTCCCTCCACCAGCTCGATACCCCTCCAAATCAATGGTGACGGTTGTAAAACCAATTTCCTTCAAAGCCTCGAGAACCCTAATACGCCGACCTGACTCTACCAACTTGGATATTTCCCAATAGCCCACTTCGATCCGAGCCATCTCGCCATGGAGACGAACACGCACCTGCATCAATCCTTCTGAGAGCAAAAACGATTCGGCCTTTTCCACTCGAGACAATAACGTTTTGGTGATGGGAATGCCTCTTGAGATACGGGATGACAAACAGGCGGCCGCGGGTTTATTCCAGTTGGCTAAACCCAAAACTTGCGCAAGGTGTCGAATATCAGACTTACCACAATTCGCCTCAAATAACGGGCTTCGCACACCCAATTGCTTTCCAGCCTGAATGCCCGGTCGATCCTCACCTATATCATCCACATTGGTTCCATCCACGATGGATTGGAAGCCTGCAACTCGTCGAACACTAGATAACAATTGGTACAGATCCGTCTTGCAATGGAAGCAACGAGTCGCATCATTCTGTACAAATGCCTTAATTTTCAGTTGGTCAGTTTTTACGACTTCTAGTTGAACCCCGATGGCTTCACACAATTGATGAGCATCATTCAGCTCACTGGCTGGGAGAGTGGGAGAAGTCGCAATAACAGCCTTAGCCGACTCTCCAAGAACATCCACCGCGACCTTCAAGACGACTGTACTATCAACCCCACCTGAAAATGCGACAACGACGGAGCCGAGGTCTTGCAACAACTTCTTCAGATGTTCGTATTTACTTTGGAGAGCTGGTTCAAGACTCTGCATAAATAGGAAGAGATGGCTTTGATTGCGGCGGCACGGATTCGAGTACATCGGAAGCCGATCGCCCTAATTGTCCGCATGCCCCTAACACATCATCGCCGCGGCTTTTACGGAGAAACACATCCAACCCACGACGGCGAACAGTTTGTTGAAACACATCAATGATATCTGATGACGGACGCCGAAAGACATTTCCCGGAAACTCATTAAATGGAATTAAATTAATTTTACATCGCATACCACGCAACAAGGAACTCAATCGATTCGCATCTGCTACTGAATCGTTAACCCCAGCCAATAACACATATTCAAAAGTTAAAGGGCGCTCAGAATCTTCCAGGTATATTCTGCAGGCATCGAGTAAATCTTCCAAACAATAGCGCTTATTCACTGCGGGCATGAGATGGTCACGTTGCGCATTTGTTGTCCCATTTAAAGAGATGGCTAAATTCACCCCAAGACGCCGAACATCAGGAAACCGTGGAATCCATCCAGCCGTCGAAACCGTAATCCGCCGAGGGGAAAAACCTAATCCCCATTCGATATTGGTGAGGCGTTGAATGGCGTCTGCCACTGCATCAAAATTCACTAACGGCTCACCCATACCCATAAATACGAGAGACGTGAGATGCTCCCCTTCGGGAAGATCAGCTTGCACATTCAGCACCTGTCCGACTATTTCATGAGCGAACAAGCTGCGCTTGATCCCCATCTGGGCCGTCAAACAAAATCCACAGTCCAAGGTACAGCCAACTTGCGAAGATACACATAATGTCCGACGCCGTTCTTCCGGAATTAATACCGTTTCAACTGCCAGCCCATCTTCAAGGCGCCATAAATATTTTCCCGTACCGTCACCCGCCAATTGACGAGAGATCAGCGTATCCTTTTGAAGAGTCGCCACTTGCTTCAAACGAACCCGGTCGGCTTTAGACAAATTTGTCATCGCATCAATATCAGACACGTGATTCTGATAGAGCCATTTCAAGATTTGGTGGCTTCGATAACGAGGCCACCTAAATCCCTGGACCAATTCTTCGATTTCCCTAATATTGAGTGAAAGAAGATTGAAAGGAGGTGTATTCATGTGAACTCTTTTATTCTATTGCGCCCTCTTCAAAAAACCCTGCCAGATCATACCATCTCATTAAGCCCTCGCAAGAAAGATTTTTGGTATTTTAAATTGATTCCATATATTTAACATTAATAATTAATACGTATCTATATATAGATAAGGAATTACAATTCAATCAAAATCAATTATCTACACCAATTATTCGAATGAAAAAGTGATTAAAGCAGCTTTCATTATGATCAGTAAAAACATCAGAACCGTAATTCATCTGCTTATGTATCTTCCATAAAAAACTTTTCCCCATGCTTTGAATAAAACACTAGATATTGTCTAACTCATCCCAATATATAAGTACTAATGGATATATTACCCCTTCAATGAAATAGACGATGTAGAGTGGTGCAAACATACCATTCGATCAATTATATTAAATCATCATTTATAGCCTACTCAGTAGGATTACATAAAAAAATAATTTAAAGCTTGCTTGTTGACTTTGCTTTAAAACATGAATAAAATTTCAATCAACATATGGTGGAGCTAGGACGATGGAGAGTCAAGATGATGAGCTTGAAGATATTCTTAGGGGGTTGGAACAGCGGATCAGTGTATATGAACGCAAACGTAAGGACCTTCAAAAGAAACGGGAGCAATTAGGAGATGAAATCGCTACGGTCGAGAAATACCTTGAGTTGGCAAAAACCTTGTATCGTGTGGAAGCTGACAAAGCGAAACTGGCCAGCCTCTCCTTCCAAATTACCTCTCACGAAAAGGGGGAAGTGTCGACACCTGACGTCGACGTTGCGGCCAAATCGCGGGAGATTCTTTTGGGGCGGAGTAAGTATGTCGGACGCAGCGTCCCCGATGCGGTGTACATGGTTTTGCAAGAGGTAGGTCGCCCACTCCATGCGAAAGATTTGTATCAACGACTTAAAGAGGGCGGAATGCCCATCAGAGGAAAAACTCCGGTGACATCAATAGCCACCTCCTTAAAGCGAGACGCACGGTTCCGCAAAGTCGGACCCAATACGTTCGAAGTCAATCACGATAAGCCCTTAACCAAAGCCGTCTGACTGGGCAACGACACAAGTGTTCCCTTCTCGGTGAAAGGAGGTGAGTGACTTGGCAGTGACGAAAAAGAAAGCCGCTCCAAAGAAAAAGGCGGCATCGGCCAGACCAAAGGCAAAGGCCGCTACGAAAAAGAAGTAATTTGACAGTCCCGCCAGAAGTACCGCCGGGGGTAGGGCCACCTGCTCCCGGCGTGTTTTTTGTAAAACACTCACCACAAATTTACTGCTCTCCTAATAAAATCTGGACAAACTTGGGATTGCCCGGCGTATCGGTTATGCTGCGGTCAATCAGCCCCACCACACCATGACACTCTCCAAAAACGAAATTGACGATCTCACACAAACCGCCATTCAAGCGGCACGATTGGGTGGCTCAATCCTTCAAGACTATGCCCAAAAAGGCTTTACCGTGCATTCAAAAGGCGAGACAATTAACCTCGTCACCGAAGCCGACTTACATTCAGAAAAAGCCATCATTCAATCAATCCGAAACACCTTTCCAGAACATCAGATTTTGAGCGAAGAACAAGGGCTACAAGATATTCCCAAGCATCCCATTAAATGGGTCATTGATCCCCTCGACGGAACAGTCAACTTCGCCCATGGCTTTCCCATGTACAATGTCTCGATTGCAGTGGAGTACGAAGGGACCTGTGTAATTGGGGCGATATTCGATCCTACGCGCAATGAACTCTTCCTAGGACAACAGGGACGTGGCGCCACGCTTAACGGCACTCCGATACATGTGTCGTCCTCTCCAACGCTCGCCGAAGCCTTGCTCGTCACAGGGTTTGCGTATGATATCCATACCGCCACAGACAATAACCTCAAAGAATTCAGTGCCTTCACCGTTCGCGCAGGAGGTATGCGTCGTACTGGTACCGCCGCCATTGACCTCGCCTACATCGCCTGCGGCCGACTCGACGGATTCTGGGAATTGCAACTAAGTCCCTGGGACACCGCAGCAGGAAAAGTCATTGTGGAGGAAGCAGGAGGAAAAATCACAAACTACGCAGGAGAACCCTACTCTATTTATGGGCAAACCACCCTTGCGAGCAACGGCCTCATCCATTCTGAGATGTTAGGGGTCCTACAAGAAATCCGCTCTCAATACATACCCAGAGATTGATAGCCAGTAATAATCATCGTTTCCATTTTGGCTTCATGCAGGTTCAGCTAAGAGGCGTTGAATAATTCTTTCCGTTTGTTCGTAGGCCCCTTCACCAATGCGTGTGTATTGGATGGTGCCTTTTTTATCAATCACATACAACGTTGGCCAGTAACGGTTTTTATAACGACGCCAATTTCGAAAATCATTATCGATAGGGACAGGATAAGAGATACTGTTCTCCTCCACGTAGTCTTTCACTCGAGCGACTTCTTTTTCGTGGTTGAATTCTGGGGAATGCACCGCAATGACGACTAACCCATCTTTTTCATATTTCTTGTGCCAAGCTTTGACATAGGGCTCGATATTCCGACAGTTCCAACAGCCAAATGTCCAAAACTCCACCATCACCACTTTCCCACGCAGCTCTTCCAACTTGAGTGGCTCTGAATTAATCCACGTAGGACTCATGATTTCAGGCGCTGGTGTACTTTCCGCAAAGCTTAGCGAAGCTGAATAGCAAACCAATCCAATTATTCCAAAAACGGCCCAACTCTTTAAAATTTTCATGGCTTTCTTGCCCATAGTCACAGCTCCTTATGAGTTATCCTGAATCCTTCGAACTCTCCACTAGAGCAATTACAGGCATCCGGGTGTAACCCGAATGACGCGGCCACCCTCAACCCAATCTTGTCCTCTCTTCGAGTCCAAGTCCCTCAAGAGCGAGGGAGTTCCAACATAATTTCTAAAGCTTAAAATCCAGCCTTCTTGATTAGTCTTTTTTCTAATCGCGTCGTTACACAACATTTACCGTAAGGGATGCTGTAGATGCCTTTGCCAGTAACCCATTTCATTTGGCCTACCTCTACCGCCTGAAGCAATGAACGAAACCTCCCAAGCATCGGCTCGGCTGAGGGTAACAAGTAGTAGCACACCCCTAGGTGCCTATAAATGTGAAAATGAAAAACTAGCAAGACGAGAATAAGTCCAAATATTTTTCAAGGATGGACTAGAACGGACAAACTATCGATAGGGAAAAACTACGAAAATTTTTATTGTCGAGGAAATGGGGAGTGTTGACTGCGTTGATCACAATAGGTCGATTGCGTGCCATTACTATGTTCATAGGTTTCACAGGGATTGCCATTTTCATTCCATGAGCTTCCAATGTATTCTCCAAAACATCCTCCCAAGAGAAAAGGAAAAACCATTCCCAAGATGATATACGAGGTACGCCTCATGGATTTAACCCATATCATTGAAGTCATGTTCGGGGTTTCGTTCACGTGCAAAATTCTTTGACCAAGAGCTGCGGAACAGGACAACGGCTCGATCCTGGCCATCTTTGACTACCATGGCATCAGACGGCGGCTTAAAGGTTTTCACATCTCCCACGAGCCACGCACTTGATTCATATGGGAGCGTATCCACAATCGCTTTGACACGATATTCATTTTGTAATCGAAATTCCAGCACATCAAATTGAAGGCGTCCGACTGCTCCAACAAAAAACTCTAGACCATCCAGACTCCGCATGATTTGAATGGCACCTTCTTTCGCCAGTTGCTCGATACCTTTATCAAAGGATTTTCGCATGGTGGTATCCTTTGGACGTACTCGCGCAAACACCTCGGGCTGAAATTGAGGAAGCGGTTTGTAGTTAAATCCTTCCGTCAACGAGATCGTATCGCCAATCTGAAACGCACCCGTATTGATAATACCAATGACATCGCCAGGATATGCGACATCCACCGTATTTCTTTCTTTGGCAACCATACTGTGTGGACGTGACAATCTCACTTCGCTTTTCGTTCGATGGTGTTTCACGACCATATCCCGATCAAACTTCCCTGAGCAGATCCGCATGAAGGCAGTGCTATCACGGTGACGCGGGTTCATATTGGCCTGCAACTTAAAGACATAGGCGCTAAACGGCACCTCAGCGGGATCTATGGCCTGTTCTTCGCCATCTGGAAAATCAGCAACCCGCGCATGGGGATGCGGGGCCATGTCAACGAATGCATCGAAAAAGGTTTCCACACCAAAATTCGTGAGAGCGGATCCAAAAAAGACTGGCGTCACCTTTCCATTTTGAAACTCATCTTTGGAAAATGGATTTCCGGCAATTTCTAATAATTCAAGATCATGCTCTAGCTCTTCCCATATATATACGGGCACACGACCTTTCAATGAAGGGTCATCTAAGGAAAGTTCCATCAACTCAGGTTTAGCAGCACCCGCCTTTGCTGTCTTGGTATAGAGCAACACCTGGCGCGTTTCTCGATTCACCACTCCCATAAACTCTCGCCCAGATCCAATAGGCCAATTAATGGGACTGGCATGAATCCCCAAAATTTCTTCGACCTCGGCCATGAGATCCAAAGGGGGCCTGCCTGGAAGATCCATTTTATTAATAAACGTGAGCACGGGAATTTGACGAAGGCGACACACCTCAAATAGTTTTCTGGTTTGGGTTTCCACGCCTTTCGCCGCATCAATCACCATGATCGCACTATCCGCTGCCGTGAGGGTCCGATAGGTATCTTCACAAAAGTCCTGATGGCCCGGTGTATCTAAGACATTGATCACGGCTTGCTTGTAGGGAAATTGCATAGCCGACGCGGTGATGGAAATTCCTCGTTCCTGTTCCATTTCCATCCAGTCCGAAGTGGCCAATTTGGCATTTTTCCGTGCACCGACCATCCCAGCCGTTCGGACCATACCTGAATAGAGCAAGAGCTTTTCCGTTAAAGTCGTCTTTCCGGCATCAGGATGACTGATAATGGCAAACGTTCGCCGCTTACTAGCCGCGGTACGAATTTCTTGTTGAAGTTGTGATGTCGTCATGATGTTATTCGAAAAGCGTCTGAAATCTTACAGGTCTTGCAGGCGTCCTTGCGACCGAGCGAGGTTAATCCGTCCAGCATTAAAATTAAACAGCGCCTCAATGACATTATCTCGCGCCTGAGCCACAGAAGTTTGAGCATTGGTGACTTCGATATTCGTGGCTACCCCCACGGCAAAACGTTCACGAGCTAATTCCAATTCCGTCAAAGCAAGCTTTAACCCCTGTTCCGCGACTGCAACCTGTTTTTTTGCCGAATGCAAAGTAAGAAGGGCATCTCTGACTTCTAGGGTCACTTGATAGCGTATATTTTGTGTATTGATAGCTTCCTGTCTTACCAAACTTCGGCTTTCAGAAATACGGCCTTCAAGCTGTCCACCATCCCAGATGGGAACAGACATCAAAACCTGCACATTATCGGTTGTGAGCATGTCAGGAATTTGGTTGCCAATAAGCCCCACGTCACCTGATGCCTGGATGGTCGGCACTCGTTGATGGGCAACAGAGCTGAGAGTCAATGAGGCTAATCGCTCTTTTTGCTTTTGCGCTTTGAGTTCCGTTCTATTTTTTTTGGCGACGGCCAAAGCCTCGGCCATCGTTTGCTCTGGAATCACAATCATGGCCATTTTATCAGTCAGTACCAAAGAGACATCGAAGGAAAGACCAATAGCTCGAATAAGATTGAGTTTTGCACGATCGCGATCGTTCTCAGCCACCAATAATCGTTGCCGTTCATTTTCCAATTGCACTCGGGCACGGGTGACATCCAATCTCGTCGCCATCCCTGCCCCCTTCCGTTCGGTGGCAAGGCGCAATAACTCTTTGTTCAGGGTCACATCAGCCCTTCGTGCCTTCACGGCCGCTTTTGCGCGAAGAGTCTCCAAATACACCAACCCTACGGTTGCCATCGTATCCCGCTTTGCCACTTCTGCATTCAACGAGGCAACATCGACTCCAGATTTTGCTGCCCGCCATTTTTGAATTAGACTCAGACTAAACACATTCTGTGTCAAAGCTGCCCGCGCTTCATAAAAATCTCGAGGACGAGAAACCGTTGGACTCCCCCCGAAGGACCCCGTAAAAAAACGTCTTCTGGCCCCACTCAACCGACCAGATAAGTTCGGGAGCAAGGCTCCAAACTGGCTATCCGCTGCGCCTTGTGCTTGATAAATGCGCTCTTGAAATAACCGAACGTTAGGATTTTGAGCGACAGAAGCCTCCATAGCATCCCGCAAGCTTAATTTCAAAACCGGAGTTTTTGGTTTCGCATCCAGAGAGACCTTCGTCTCAGCGATGACCGTCGGAACCATTCCATAGAAGAGATTGATTACCATAAAGCTCAGCAACCATACCCAAAGATTGAACCTTCCCCTGTGTCTGTGAATTGGAGGAATCATGTGTCGAACGTCCTTGCTACGCTTCACCTATGACTTACACTTCTCTCATACTTGCTGGCACGGCAGCCTTCGACACCAGAAGGCGTGACCCAGACTTCTTGAGATCCATGAAAAAGCTAAATAAGGCTGGTACCAATATCAGGGTAAAAATCGTTGAAGTCACAAGGCCACCCAACACAATACTGCCGATGCCACGGTAGAGCTCCGACCCAGCTCCCGATGACACCACTAAAGGAAAAAGGCCAAATGTGGTCGTCAACATACTCATCATGATAGGACGAAAGCGTGTTCGAACAGATTCGGCGATAGCCTCTATGGGATCATCCGTTGACCATGTACTTGTTGTCATAGCTGGCTCATTCCCTGCACGTCGCTTAGGGTCCAGAAAATTTAAAGCCTGGTGGACAACCAGAATAGCATTGTTCACGACCACCCCGAGCAGGATAATAAAACCCAACATCGTTAAAACATCCATCGGTTGATAGGCGACAAACTGATTGACCAAAGCCAAACCAACCAATCCTCCAGCTGCAGCAAGAGGCACACTCGTGATAATGACCAATGGATAGAGAAAACTTTCAAACAAGGCGGCGATTAACAAATAGGTAATCAATAACGCCAATATCAAATTCCATTTTAGGGCATCATACGTCTGGGTCAAATCATCCGCTGTTCCCGACAATCGGATGTTATAAAGTTGCCCTAAGGATCCTTCTTGCTTCAGAGGGCTTATAATCTTGCTTCGTAAAAGAGCCATCGCGGTTTCAATCGGCATATCGGAAGGGGGAATGACCGAAATCACAATCGCACGCTCTCGTTCAATGTGATTAATTTGATCAGGTCCTGGAACAAGCTTCACATTGGCGATCGCACCCACGGTGGTTAATCTCCCGCCAGGCGTATGAATAGGAATTCTTTCAAGATCTTGAGTCCTTGTCGAGTAACGATCCTCTCCACGAACAGTCAAGTCAATCTCATCGCCTTCATATTTGTAGTCACTCGCTTTGGCCCCATCAACTAAGGCATTAATCGTAAAGCCCAGTTCTTGATTGGTCAGTTGTAAATCAGCGGCGCGATCGCGTCGGAGCTTTACATGCAGCTCAGGTGTACCTAAGTCCAAACTCGGTTTCGGTCGGACTTGCGCATTGGGAATCAAGCCCTTCACCTGTTGGAAAATTCTTCCACCCAACCCTACCAAGACATTCAAATCCGGCCCGGTAATTTCCATGTCAATATTTCGGCCCTCGCCCAATCCTCGTTGAAACAGACTGCGCTGCGTGATGATACTGATCACACCTGGCAAGTCTGCCGTGGCTCGTCGCATTAACGGAATCAATTCTTTAGCGCGCCCATCCTCATTGGTCCGTGCACCCATAAACACCATTCGCCCACGGGCCACATAGAAGAAATTTCTGATACTGGGGCCGTCCAACTCCAATTCTTCAGGAGTTCCAGGCTTTGCCGACCAATATGGACGAAGAACTGCCTCAATGGTATTTCCCATTTTAACAAAGGTTTCCATGTTATAACCTGGAGGAGGCAACAGGATTCCGATAACAAGATTCCTATTACCAGTCGGCAAATATTCCGCTTGGGGAATTAACGTCCAGGTCAGGCCACACGATAAGCCAATGAGACCAACAATCGTGATGAAACGACGGGTTGAATTCGCGCAAATATTCGAGACGAAATTACCGAGCTGATTCGCTAACGTATGCGACCGAGTCGTCATGGTTCGATCTAATATTGAACCTTCATAGTCATCATCCACGTCGTCCTGATTCATCGATTCATTATCCTGACCTTTTCTTGTCGTCAGGATTCGAGCTGAAAGACTAGGAATGACCGTAATAGAAACCAAGAGACTGAGTCCCACACCGGCACTAATCGCAATGGCAATATCTCGAAAGAGTTGCCCCGATTGCTGTTCAATAAACACAATGGGAATGAACACAGCTATAGTCGTGAGGGTACTGGCCAACACTGCCCCCCAAACTTCGGCAGTCCCGTCATGGGCAGCCTGGACAAGAGATTTCCCCCTTTCGCGATGACGATAGATGTTTTCCAGCACGACGATGGAGTTATCCACCAACATGCCGGCAGCAAACGTCATCCCGGCCAAACTAATGACATTTAAATTTCGCTCTAAAAGCCAGAGCGCAATGAAGGTCCCCATGATACTGATAGGAATCGCCAAGCCGATCACCAACGTTGTACTACCGGTTCGTAAAAACAGGTAGAGGACGATGATGGCCAACAAACTCCCAACCACCAAATTTTGCTGAACTAACGACAGTGAACTATAGATATAATCCGTTTCATCATAGACTTGATAGAGTTTAAAGCCTCGGGGATTCAGCCGCGCTTGATTGAGTTCGCGCACGGCTTCTCGCAATCCCTCCATGATTTCCAACACATTCGCCCCGGGTTGCCTCACCGCATTCACAGCAATACAAGACCGCCCGCTTTGCCGAACAACATTGGTAGGATCCTTGTAAGCCAGCTGGACTGAAGCCACATCACGAACATAGACAGGCGCACCATTCCGGCGCGCAAGGATCACAGATTCAATATCCTCTGGAGTTTTGTATTCGCCAACAGTCCGTACCACATAGGAACGCTTGCCTTCATCAAAATCTCCACCACTAAAATCTCGATTTTCTTGATCAAGTGCTCGAGCCAGATCGAGCCAAGTGAGCGAACGTGCGGCTAACTTGGCAGGATCCACCAACACTTGCATTTCCCGCTCACGCCCACCATAGACATTCGATGCCGCCACTCCGGGCACACGCTCAAAGCGAGCCTTAATCACATCCTCTGCGTAATCGTACATCGTATTGATGGCCACCGGATTATTTTCTAAAGCCTCAAAAATAAACCAGCCTATGGCCGACCCCGCAGAATCGGCGCTACTCAAGACTGGTTCATCCGTTTCTTCTGGATATTCTTTCACCTGATTCAAGCGATTAGAGACAAGAAGGAGCGAGGCATCGGTGTCAGTTCCGGCTGGGAACCGAAGAATAATTTTCCCACTTCCAAAAGAACTTTGGGAAAACATGCGCTCTAAACCTTGAACACCTTTCAGCTGCTCTTCTTGCTCTTCAATAACTTCTCGCTCAATTTCATGGGAGCTGGCGCCATTCCAGCGAGTATCAACGGTAATTTCTTCTTTGGTGACGTCAGGTGTGAGTTGAATAGGCAAGCGCAACAAGGACACCACACCAAATAGCACAACGAATAACACCCCAACCGCGGTGGTCACTGGATAGCGAATGGCCGATTGAATCACGTTCATGCAGGTGATTCCTTTTCAAGCACACGGACAGGCTGTCCAGGAAATAAGCGCTCATTCCCTTCCACGACTACGATCATACCGGGCTCTAGGGCTCCAGTGATTTCCACATCGCTATTGACGTGATTCACTGCCTTCACAGGAATTTGTGCCACCTGGCCGTCCTTCATCACAAAGACAAACTCAGCTCCGCCACGAAGAACCAGAGCATCCTTGGGGACAACCAAGGCTTCATAGGGGGCACCTACCTGCAACTGCACGCGAGAGACTAATCCACTTTTGATAGTGAGATCAGCGTTCGGCAATTCCACTTTGATAGGAAAGGTTCGAGAGTTTCGATCAGCCTGAGCGACAACAGAAAAGACCTGCCCTTTGGCCTCAAAGCCTCGCAGTCCATCAAACACGGCGGTGACTGGAGCCCCCACCTTGATTTCGCCGACAAAACGTTCGGGCAACGGCACCTCGACTTGCACTCGAGAAAGATCCACCAATTCAACAATAGGGCCACCTGCTTGAATCCATTGGCCAACTTCAGTGAATTCTTCCGTCACCCACCCATTGAAGGGCGCCAACACTCGAGTTTTCTTCAATTGATCTTTGACCTGAAACAACTCGGACTCTAGCAGGACCAACCGTTGGGCCAAGGCCGCCTCCTGGGTCACCGCATCGTCATATTCTTTTTGGGTCACCAATTGTTTGACAAACAGAGTCTTAATACGTGCCAGATCTTTTTTGGCCTGTTGATAGCGCGTTTCCGCTTCACGATGGGAGGCATCAGCCGAATTGACTTGAATCGCTAACGTATCGGTACGTAATTGCGCCAGAACTTGTCCGCGTTTGACAAACATCCCTTCTTCTACGGGAAATTTCTCTATCAAAGCAGCAAGCTCTCCAGCCACTACACTTCGGCGCCATGGTTCGACGGTGCCGACAAGTTGGACGGTTTGTTGGACGGTCCGATTCATCACTTCTGCCACACGAACCGGTGTGGGTGGCCGCCCTTTTGGTGGTTGGGCCGCTTGTTGTTCACTACACCCCTGCAGTCCTAAGACAACAAAGATGAGGGCAAACCAAAAGAAACTCTTGTAAAATTGAATCGTCATTAACATGCTAACCTTAGGTTTTCGTTGTGCCAGAACCAATGCCATCAAGAAACAAAGCACCCAACCACTCGCCCTTAGATATAAGGGACTCTTTAGGACCCGCCTGTAAAATCCATACATAGATGGTGGAATTCAACATACCATTTAAAGCCAGCGAGGTGTCTTTCGGATTCACTTTTCGAAACTCTTTCGATTTAATGCCTGCCTGTATGAGATCAGCCACAAGGTCAATTTGAGCTAAATATTTTTTCCATACCCGATCGCCAAATGCACTTTTTACGGTCCATTCAAATCCACTCCACTCGGAAACATAAATCCGAAAAAAGTCCCGGTTTTGGTCCGCAAAGGCCAATTTCACTCGAATCACTTCACGAAGTTTTTCAGGAGCCGTTGGCCCAATCTTGGTAGCTTCCCTCAAAAGATTCAGAAGTTCCTCTACCTTAGCTTCAACTAAAGAAATATATATCTCTTCCTTACTCTTAAAAAAACGATAGACGGTGCCCATTGCAAATTGGGCCGATTCCGCGATTTCCGCCATGCTGGTTTTAAAAAACCCGTTTTGGGAAAACATCCGTTCAGCCGCTAAGAGAATTTCTTCCCTCCTGGCTTCATACTCCCGCTGCTTTCGTTGAGACCGCTGATCCACGTTTTTCCTCTGGGGCTCTGAAATCATCCCTGAAGTGAATAGGTATTCTAATAAATGAATAGACAATCAACAAGATAGAATAGCTATTCATTTATCATATCATGAACCTCATCGGTCAGGGCTGGCAAGTACCAAAGAAGGGAAACATTGAATATGCCTAGTTACTAAGCCATTGAATGTTCACGGAAGGGACAATTTGAGAAAATCCTGGGTATTTGTCTGAGATTGGTCGAGTCGCCCAAACGCTGCCGAATGAAATTAGCCGACCAAAGCTCCTTGACCATGAGGCCCACCGGAAACTCCACCCGACACAATGAATGCCATAACCTCAGAACTTTCAACTTCTAGCGGCCTCACCTGTTCCTTGGGGAACACCAACAGATGGCCTGCAAAGTTATAGGACTGGGGGAAATATACGGCGACATGATTGAGTAATCCCAAAAATTCTAAATCAGTTCTGGTCACAAATCCGACTGCCTCCCCATGCCCACCATGAGAGAGAGAGACTAAAACCGGCTGATCAAACCGGCGTTTTTCCCCCATAAACGCAGCAATGAGATCTTTGATCGAGGTGTAGACTAATTTCACAAAAGGCGCTTTCACCATGACTCGCTCCATCATATCTAACACCTTCTGGACAAATACCGTCGACGCATAGCGACCTGTCAACGTGATGAGTCCTAAGGTTACAAGTAAGCCCACACCAGGAATGGGAATATTCAACCATCCATCTACTCCCTGCACGATCAACCAGGCCACAGAGATCGTGGCGACGACCGGAACCAGAATTAATAACCCTTCTAGGAAATTCCTGGCTAAGTCATTCAGATTCATATTCGCCCAAAATTTCCGCCGTTTCGTATCCATACAGTCTTACCCCCTCAAAATATGAATATGGTCGAGCTCATATGCCAGCATCAACCCATCGCTAGGATGACGGGTGATGGAAAATGCAGTCTCTCCCTTACCGTGCAAGAAGGAATGTACCCCTACCAGTCAAGGCCAGACAAGCCAAGGGAAAATTCAAAAATGGCGAGGAGAGGAGGTTACAGGCAGGAGCCGAATACAGTACAATTCATAAATTAGACATTTTGAACGAAGGAGATAGGCATGGCACAGGGCGACTCCGGAGCGGGAACCTCATCTTCCAAGGCTCCAACCACATCCCCGGAAACAGAAATTCTGCATGTGGTGATCAAACGAGATGGAAAACTCGTTAATGCCAATTGGGGTCTCCACCCTAACTTAAAAGAAGAACTGAAACCTGAGGAATTACAAGAACTGACCGAAATAATGGGAAAAGTTACCACCATAGTCGGTAAAAGATTTGCTCAAATTCTCACCCAAGCAGAAGAAGACGTATCCGGGACTGCCTAAGCCGCGTTTCTTTCTCCAAAAATATTCGCACTCACGTAGTCAATTCTTCAGACAGCCTTCTTAGCCAACGATCTTCTCTAAAATCAGAACATTTTGCCGCTGCTGTTCCTGAAATTCAGGAAAATACCCAGAGGATCAAGACCAATCTCCTGTCATCTTTTTTAAAAATTTATTGGCCAAAATTCTGAATCGAATTGAAATCAGCCATTCCTGGAAGGGAAAAGTCTTGAGGTGAATCACCCGTGCGCATGAGAGAAATGGCCACAGGGATCATATTGGAATAATCTTGGAAAGTCCCGACTAGCTGTTGCCCATTCGCAGACAACGAGGTACTGGATTGACCCATCGTCCCTAAGGCAGTGCGATACATCATTTCTAATTGGTTCCCTTGCAATTGCCCTTCTCCCTCCGCCGTCACCATGGTCCCTAAAAGGCTGGTCGTCACCTCTTTCATGGTGACATGAGTGCCTTGTTGGGTTAAGACATAGGAGATGGTGGGTTCAGCAGGATTCTTCCACACACCTGTTACCCCCAATTCTTTTCCTACTTGTAAGGTGGCCTTCAACATTAGCCGTTCCCCAGAACGAAGATCAATCGTACGCCCCCAAGAACGAAAGCCCTCCTTCGTGACCATCACATCATATTCGTCCGGATTAAGATCAGACACCACAATTGGGCCTTGAGAAGTTTGCCCAACAAATTCATCATCAACAAACACTTGGGCATGGGAAGGGGTTGTTTCAATGACCAACGCCGCCATCCCAGGCTTGACAACAGGCGAAGGGGTCGGCTGAGGTTTCGCAACGTGCTTAGGATAGCCAGGCCACTTTTCTACCGTAAATTTAGCAATCTGAGCAGGCTTGGCATTGGCAAATTGCCCCGTTACTTCCATCACCACCCCGATCACTCCACCTTGATACAACACAGGACCTCCAGAATTTCCCTCTCCTACCGCTCCAGAAAATTTTAGAATGGGTCCATCAAAACCTGAAACGATACCTTTCGTGACAGCCCAGGCATTACCTCCAACACGAGGAAACCCAATTAAATGAATTTCCTCTCCTCCGCTGACCGAACTGGCGGTATCCCAGGATAAAAAATGCACATCATCCGGCAAATCCCCTTTGACCTTTAACAACGCGAGCCCTTGCGGATCCCCGCCTTCTTTTTTTACCACCTTAGCCGAGAATGCTTCTTCTTGGTGAGTAAAAAACGTCACGAGGATGGACTTTGCGGCCTCCATCTCTTTTTCCACAACATGAGAAGCTGTGACAATATAGAGGTATTTTTTTCCCTTTGCCGCGATAAACCCCGTCCCGACTTTTCTCGCATTCGAAAACTCAGTCGCAATCTTGACGACCCCCTTTTTGAGCGTTGCGATATCCGTTTGCGCCCAAGCCGAAGACATCCCAACGCTTACAAAAAAAAGACTCACTACCATGAATCGAATAAAAATGTTCATAGAAAGTTTACACAATGAAGTGAACGAACCAACGTCTAATCTTGCCAAATCACTTCACAAATGCCAAGTAAATTATTCCCGCTTGGCCACAGCGCTTTCATTTCCCTGCAACCAGGGTCCGCACAGCTCGAACATACGATTTATGTAACCGACCTTCACCCATTCGTCGATGGTGAATGCGCCCACTGTCAAAATTGACAAAGACTTCCCAAGGGCCCACCACAAATACATTCTGAGAGTTGACCTGCTTAATCAAACGATCCGACGTGCCACATTCCCATTGGGTAGGATCAAACAACGGATCAATAAACAACCCGTCGTTTTTCCCAATAGGCTCTAACAAAGAACCCAATTCCTCCACGGTCGGCAACCGCCAATCTGAAAAGCCTCCAGCTTGCTGTTGATTCAATTGTTGCACATAGACAGCCGGGCCTTGTTCTTCCGGCCCAAACGAGATGGGCTCATTTGATCCACCACGTTGCCACATCAACTCGGTGGCATGGTCAATAACCACAGGAAAATCTTGGACCGTTTTGGCTGCGTAAGAATGCCGAAAGGTCCCCATCCATCCACCAAGCAAACCCTCTGCACTCCCATCAAATGGATGGTGAAAGCCTTTTTGACGAATCAAGTCCTGTAAGTACACCATAGAAATTGTGGCAGGTTCCGCCCGCAACCGCACCCCGAACTGAATGCTCCAACTCTCAAGATCGTATTGTGCCAACACAGCCGGAGCCGCATAGGCAAAGGGAGGGCTAGATTCAGTCACAATCCCGATGACCTGATGATCTTTCAACACGGGCCCTCCAGAATTCCCTTCATCGATGGCCCCAGAAAAGACAAGGTCACGACCTTTCCTCCCAACCAATTCGCCCTGTGTCACCGCCCAGGGTGCCCCCGCATGCCGCGGAAATCCAATCACCGCTACCGATTCTCCAGATTCAAGATTGGCGCTGGCATTGAGAGACAGCACTCGAACCTTGTCAGGAAGATCGTCTCGCACCACGAGCAAAGCGAGCCCCCGAGGATCCCCACCCTCCATACCCACAATCACTGAAGGAACCGGTCGTGTGGGCTGAGAAAAAAACTGAACAAGAGGACGCGGATCGCCCTCAATCACATGTGAGGCCGTCGCAATAAAAATGGCATTCGATTCCTCTCGAATGACAATACCGGTCCCCACCTTCGACTGCCCATTCACATGCGCCGTGATCTTCACCACTCCATGCTTCATCCCTTCAATATCATGGGCATAGGAAGAAACAGAACCCCACAAGACTATTGTGAACGAGACAAGCACAGCAAAGATAAAAGTCTTTGACCTATGTGATGTCGTACAACTCATACAACAACATGTTCCATTTCCATGACCAATGATCTGATCTCCTCTCCCTTTAAGGGAGACTTGGGCCTGAAGAGGGCACAAGCAGGTGAGGGTAAAGGTACCAATTCATCTCAACGGTAATGAGAGCATCATAAACTCAAGGCTACAAACACGAGCGTCATCTTTCTGCATTCTCTACAACAGACCCTATCTGATATTTTCCCCCTCACCCTAGCCCTCTCCCCAACAGGGAGAAGGAAATAGAAAGGACATTAGGGAAACAGAGGCACAGGCCACAGGGTTACCGGGCGTCATGGGCACAACGAACTCCGAAAGTCGCAAGTCGACTCGTCGGATGATACCTGACGCGATTGGCAGAACGAAGATACGACGGAGTATTGACCCAGGAGCCGCCCCGCAGGGCTTTCCCTACCCCGCTCGATGGACCCTTGGGATTCTTCTTGTGACTGGATTGATAATAATCCGCGGCATACCAATCTGCCACCCATTCCCACACGTTCCCGCCCATGTCGTAAGCCCCATAGGGACTTTTTCCCCGCTCGTAGGTTCCCACATTTTTTAAACGATCGACGTAAAAGATAGCTGACCAGTCTTTCCCAAAATTGGCCGTACTGGAATTGGGCTTGAACTCCCCCCAGGGATACCTCCGTTTGTCCGTTCCTCTTGCCGCCTTCTCCCATTCCGCTTCGGTAGGCAACCGCTTGCCGGCCCATTCACAGTAGGCCTTGGCATCATCCCAATTCATCCCCACCACTGGTTTCTGCGCATCACGCCTCAAATTCACTTGTTCCCAATACTTAGGTTGCTTATGGCTCTCCTGCTTCATAAACCGCTGATAACGTTCCACCGTCACTTCATATTGATCAATGTAATAGGCATCCAGCTCAACCGTCTGCTGCGGATGTTCATCCGTCTCCCCTTCTCCTTCCGGTGAACCCATCGTAAACTCCCCAGCCGGCACCAACACCATCCGCGCCCCATCCTTCCCCGTTTTGGTTTTTGGCAGTTGTCGACTGGGAACGAAAGGAGAAGGTTCAACTTGTCCAGTGGATACTTTAGGCTTTCTGGGTGACGCTGATTGGATTTCGTTGACGATAGGATATACGGAAGGCACCACACCAAACCCTTCTAAATAGTTTAGGACACTTTTGTGAGTAATCCCCTTTGCAAACCCATCTTGATTTGACATCATAATACCCACCACGTTGTTCTTGACCATGATGGGACCACCAGAAAATCGTGAGGGAACACCAGGATCCAAGGAAAGATCTCTCCCCACTCTATTCGAGATATTCCGTTTCAAGACTGCCCAATTTCCCCCGCCTCCTGGATGTCCAATAACCACGGCTTCCTCTCCACCGGCTACCATGTCGGCTGATGTTCCAAAAGCCAAGGCCATGACTCCTGGAGGTATATTGGCCTTCTCTCGTACGACGACTAGCGCCAATCCACGTAAATCATCATTGACTTCAGCCCCTGGCAAGACTGCTCCTTTGACGGACACGTTGCGTTTCGTGAAAAACTCGACATTTGGCTGATTATCTCCAGCGATCACATGGGCGGCTGTGATGATGTACACCATGTCTTCTTCCACGCGAACGATGAAGCCTGTTCCCGTTTGACCTGTCGTCGTCGTAATTTTAACCACTCCAGACTTCCACGCATTTAGGGCATTTGCATGAGCTTGATTCGCTATAACAGGCAACACCAGAATAAGAATCACTGATGAAATATATTTAAGATTTGACAACGAATATCCTTAAGGACAAATCTATCATTTTTCTATCTTCATATCTCTCGATAAACTTTACCATCTTCAGTCAAGACTTTCCCTGGTACACCTAATGCACGAGAAAGATCCTGTAGAACGGGTATCCAGCGTTCTACTACACGGGGTAATTCCCAATCAGGATCAGATTCCAGCGGTCCATAGAATGATGAAGGATCTTCTCTACAAAAATTTTCGAATTTTAATTGAACACAATACTGAATCCCATGGGGAAGTGGAGCAGCAGCAAAACCTCCGCCCCTCCCTCTCTTCTCTTGCAAAATAACTGCCTCTATTTCATGAAAAGGTATAACCAATTTTCTGAAGGGGATAGCCCAGGTAACCGTCTTGTCATTCCAATTAATGGTCATAGTATGGGGCAAATAGTAAAGAGTGCCATAGGCGCCCATCCACAAAAGCAGGAAAGTTACCCCAAAGAAAACGAAAAAAGTAAGGACATTAATTCCTCCTCCTCCAAGTGCCATTATCAAAACAAGACCAAGGCTTAAACCCATAAGGAATAAGATCAAAGTGAAAATGATCATTAGGCCAAAGGGACGACCAAAAGTAACCAGCCGACCAGGATCCCAAACCTTAATATTGTGATTCCCACCAAACTTAATAGGATCCACACTTGGTACATGTTGAAATGAAGCTGTACTTTCAGGTTCTTTTAGCATACTGAAATCTTTGATTGATAAAGAACCTGGCATCTTAACCTAGCAAAATATTCCAAAACTTTTTTATTGATGCCCGAAATCGAAATATTGTCCAAAACAGAAAAGTTCAGAATTCGGTTATAATCCAACCAATTTTCGCAGGGGTGCCAGGTTCGGGTGATAACGAATGTAATTCAATACTGTGGGGCGAAGGTCTTGTGGATTTTCCGCTGTTCCAGTTTTGAGATAGCCTGCAGTCCCCTGCATCTCCACCACAAAGGTTTGATTTGTCAGGTCAAGACGAATTGAAGTGGTTTCAAATCGCTCCAATTTGTCCACCGTCAAAAACATGGGTGCCTTAAATTTCACCTCAGGAAAATCTGGGAGATCGCGATACCGAACGACCCCTTGGAATTTTGGATGAGTTTTGCGGGCTCCCGTTTTAGGATCTTGCCAAGACACATCCAAAGATTCTAATGGCAACGTAGTGGTTGAAAAGATAATTTGCTTGGAAGACTCAATTGGATTGAGCACCACAATAAAAGTCTTCCCACTTGCTTCTACGGTCATTGTTCCGGATTGTCCATCAAACAACGCCTGGTAGGTGAGTTCTGGTTGTTGTCCAAAGGGGAGAGTTGCAACTTCCTGCGCCACAAGACCCTCTCCCACCATTTCCACTTTTCCTAAACCCGATAAGACAACTCGCTGCGATTGTTGATCCGTCCTTACGGTAAGAGTCATCGCCTGCTTGCTGGAAGTCTCAAGTATGACCATGGCTGGTTGGGCTAGCATAATGGCATCTAATTTCCCTGCTACCAACTCTTTTCTATCCATCGATTCGAGAGACACGGTGGAATTCAAACCTGGCTTGCTCGCATTCAATTCCCAGGTCCGACCACTACCCAGTAATTCTACCCAAGCCTTAGGAGGATACTCATCCGTTTCCCAGTCCAATTCATCAGGGTTCGCCACCAGCAATTGCCTTGGGCTCAATGACACACGTCCCACATTTTGAAGCGAAAGTTTGTGAAACATGAGAGAGTCAGTCAGTCGTTCATGCCCCTTACCTGGATTCACTGCCAATTCAATCCGACCTGTTTGTACTTGGATTGTCACATCTGCATCCATTCGCCAGAATGCGCTAGCCATGAGCAACGCGGCCACCATGAAGGACACCATCATCTTGAGGCCCACCACAGCGGCAATCTTCCCCACCCACGAGGCCTTGGTAGCCACTTCCGCTGGCAAGATAACAGGCTTTCCCGCTAATTTGGCCTTGATGACATTGAGTAGGACTGAAAATTCTTTTGAATCAGGAGCGCCCTCCCATCCAAAAAATCTCAAAGCTTGAAGGCCAGTAAAGGCTAGCGGAACCGAATTGGCCTCCAGCATCACAGGCACCATCCGCTCATTTTTTAAGGATGCGTGCGCTTCGGCTCTGACCCATCTCGACTGTTTTGCATGGACCGTCCACAGAACCACGACACATTTCGCTGACGCTAAGGCATCTTCAATACTTATATCCCATTGGCTTCCTATTTGAATCTGCCGATCCCACCAAACAAAAATCCCAGCCGCTTCCAAGCCCGCTGCCACACGTTGAGCTATCGCACGATTTTCACTGGCATAACTGATGAAGACTTCCTTCATGAGAACATGCCCAGTTCCTTTAGGGATTGAGAGATGGTTGATGGAAGAAATGTACTTCTTTATTGATGGATTGATTGGTGGAAAGGGAGAACCCGGTGATTTTTAACGCATAGGAGCCAGTAGGAGCTTCTTTGGCATCCCACTCAATGGTAAACGGACGACCAGCCCGCTTTCGCCGAAATTTCTGAGGCTTCCCTATGGGTTTGCCGGTGTCTTGTTGGATGAAGGTGGCCTGCAATCGCGCATCTTCGCCGGTTTTGATCGTAAACCGATAAC
Organism: Nitrospirales bacterium; assembly: GCA_029261295.1. Lineage (GTDB taxonomy): Bacteria > Nitrospirota > Nitrospiria > Nitrospirales > UBA8639 > Nitrospira_E. Next base: position 68,398 of record JAJDBP010000032.1, read on the forward strand.
CTTCGATCCGAGCTGGAGGTTTTGTATGAAACAACACGGCTGGTGCTACTTCTTCTACCGTTGAACTCGTGGCGTTATTTAATCGCACCAATGCCCCAAGCTCATATAATTCAATCTTGGGCCTCAGTTGATTCAGAACTGGATCGGTAGGCCAGGCAAACACGTTCTGAAAACCTGGTTTCCAAGACTTGGCCGGTTCAACCTTATCCAACCAGTAATAGGCTCGAAAATCCAATTCTCGGACCGTAAAATGGACTTCATCATCACCATCCAAATAAAAACGAAGGGTCACCCGTTTTGGAAACCCTTCCGTCTTAACGGGTTCTTGGTAATCGGCCAGTACAGAAATCAGTTCAATGTCATAACCTGACACCGGCTTGGGCTTGACCCCTTCAAAGCGATCTCCTCGCTTCTGGTATTGCAAGTCGATTTGCGCTCCAAGTGGAGTCGTCACAATTAAGACAGAACAAAACCCCAACAACCCTATCCAAAAAATACTTAATTCCATTGATTTCCGCATGCCCAGAATCTCCAATTATTTTTTTCCTTGGACAACCTGTGTTCGTTTGAAAATGCCAAATGAATCAGAACAGAAGTCTACCGCGTCTAGGGAATTGAATCTAGAGGGAATACGTTTAGAGAAGTGGTGAAATGAGATGGAGGAATGAGGAAAGATCTTAGGAGGAAAGGGGCAGATAATGAATGCCTTCTTTGCTTAACATTTATTGCTCATTAATCCTCTCTTCTTTGAGCAAGCAGTTCTTCTTGTTCCCAACCACCGCCGATGGCTTTAAAGAGGGTGACCATGTCGGTGAGCCGGGCACGTTGGGTTTGGACTAATTGTAATTCCGCGGACAGGACAGTCCGCTGCGCGTCTAACACATCTAAATACGTCACCAGGCCTTGACGATATCGAATATCCGCCAACTCGCGCGCATCCTGAGAGGATTGTACACGTTGTTGTTGATGGCCTAATTGTTCTTGGCGTGTCTGTAAGGCTGCAAGTACATCGGCCACCTCACGAAAGGCATTGAGAATCGTGTGACGATATTGCTCGAGCAACTGCTGATAGCGTGACTCTGCCACTTCTAGTCTGGCCGTATTCGTGTAGCCTTCAAATATCGGGAGTGACACGGATGGCCCTATACTGAGATTGCGGCTGGCCCAATTAAACCATTGATCGAATTCGCTTGATTGAAATCCTCCCGTTCCAGTGAGCGAGACCGTGGGGAAAAAATAGGCACGGGCTTCGCCAATGCGAGCATTCGCCGCTTTCAGATTTTCTTCTACTTCTAGAATATCTGGACGGCGTTGCAATAAATCTGCTGGCAAGCCAATAGGTATGATCGGTTGCACCATGACGGCTCGCAACGGTTTGGCCCCGATGGCTAACGTATTCAGCTGAGCCCCGGTGAGCCATTCCAATTGATGCTGCTGAACAACGCGTAGACGACGAAGCTCCGGGACTTGTGCCGCGGTTTCCGAAACCAAGATCTCCGCTCGTTTCACATCTAAATCAGATATGAGCCCTGCATCCGCTCGGACTTGAATAATAGCCAGGGAGTCTTGTTGAAGCGCCAAGTTTTTTGTGGCAATTTCAAGCTGTTCATCCAATTCTCGCAGGCGAAAGTACCCTTGACCCACGTCACTGATCAGTGCGAGAGCAATCCCTCGCCGATTCATGTCACTCGCAAAGGCTTCGGCGGAGAACGCTTCTTGACTTCGTCGTATACGTCCCCATAGATCAAGTTCCCACCTCAAATCCAATCCGGCATTCCATAGATCAAAACTCGATCCTGGCGGAGCAAATCCTTGGGCAGAGCCTCCGGTTGGAGCGACAACAATGGTTTCAGACCTCCGAACCCGCGTATAGGCTCCCTCCCCCGACACATTTGGGAAAAGGCCTGCCCCTGCTCCGTAGGCCAGAGCCCGCGCTTCTAATACCCGGAAGCCAGCTTGTCTTAAATCATGATTTTTCTCGAGTGCCTGCTCTATAAGATTATTCAATTCTTCATTTTGAAACAATTGCCACCAGGACACTTCAGGTCCAGCCCCTACTGACACTGAAAGCCCATTTGTTTCACCGGCTATGGTCATGGTGTCCCAATTCCGAGGAACGGGCGAATCAGGAGTCTGATAGTCAGGGCCCAATAGACAGCCTTGGAAGACACAGAGGACCATGATGACTCTACCCCACCTGAATCCTCCCCTTACAAAGGGGAGGAGCGGGAAGACTGAAAGCGCGGAGGATTTTTCAGATATCATGGGAGGACTATTCTTTCTTGAGAGGCAGAAGATCTTTTTTCTCTGCTGGCTTCTCTTTTTCCTTGGTAAAAGGAACAACATCCTTTAGTTCACGCTCAATGAAGACATCCACTTGTTGCCCAACATAGAGAGGAAAACTTGGTTTCTCAAATTGGTAAATAACTTGAAGCACACGTGTATCTACGCGTTCTCGGTTGTCTCCAGTCAAGGACCGTTTGGGCACGATATAGGGTTCTACTCGATCAAACGTTAACGGAATGGCGTGTTTGGTTTGGCCTTTTAAATAGGCCACCGCTGGGCTACCTGGAACGACCAACGGGGCATTCACTTCATCAATATCGGCTCGTACTTGAAAGGTTTCGATATCGCCCAATAAGATTAAGGCCTCAATGGCATTCACCATGGCATATTCTCCAGCACGAATATTCACTTGGAGAATCGTTCCTGCTCGCGGGGCTCGGATCGTGAGCCGTTCTAAGATTGCCTGGGCTTCATCTCGTTGAGTTTGCGCTAACCGTAAATCCGCCTTCGTGCGAATCAACTCTCGTTTGGTGGCTTCCACTTCATGCCATTTTCGTTGGACATCATCTACACTCACAGCTCGCCGATCTTTCACAGACTGCAACCGTTGCAATTGATCCTCTACATCACGCAGGCGGATATCCTGCTCGGCGATACGAGCCGCAGCCGAAGGCAGGGAATCGGTCTTAGTTTGCAGTTGCGCACGCAATTCTCGGTCATCCAATTGAAAGAGCACATCACCCTGTTGTACGTGACTGGAAACTTTCACATAGACTTTCGTGACGAGGCCCGACACCGGTGGCGCAATTTTGACATTTTCGTTAGCCGCTTCAATGATGCCAGCTGCGGCCACCGTTGAGGCATACGGATTCCGAGGGGGAAGCTCCATCGGAGCCGGAGCCATGGGCTTATCTCTGGCACCCCAAAGGGTCGCAATGGTCAGGAGGACACCGGCTAGCGCTAACCACACGCTGAGTCGTCGGAACACCATTAGAGAAGATCCGCCTCTCTTTGTTGAATTTGATCGACTCGCCCGTCTTCCATATGCACGATCCGATCACCGAATTCAAAGATTCGAGAATCATGGGTCACAATGATGACCGCACGATCCGGATGTTTCCCCACCGCACAGAGCTGTTCGACAACACGATGTCCTGTTTCTCCATCTAAACTCGCTGTTGGTTCATCACAGAGTAATAATTGCGGTTCGCCCACTAACGCGCGTGCAATCGCCACTCGCTGTTGCTCACCACCCGATAGTTTTGTCGGTAACGACTTTAATCGCTCTCCCATCCCCATGGTTCGTAAGACTTCTTCTGCACGGGCTATCGCCTCCAACTTTGGCACTCCTTGAATAAATAGTGGTACAGCCGCATTTTCAGCCGCGGTCAGCGTCGGCAGTAAATTAAATTGCTGAAAGATAAACCCAAGATGGTCTCGTCGAAAATTTGTTTTCCCCGAGGCTGATAACTCTTGAATGGATTCTCCTAATATTTGGACATCCCCTTCATCACTTTCCAAAATTCCCGCTATTACGGACAATAAAGTCGTTTTTCCGCTCCCAGAGGGGCCCACCAATAATAAAACCTCCCCACTGGCCACATCGATATCGACCCCCTTCAGCACTGGAATTTTTGTGTCCCCTTCGCCAAAGGCTTTGGTAATTCCTCGTGCCCGTACTAACCAAGAAGCGGGTTCCTGATGCGTGGACCCAACATGAGGAGGGGTCATGATGTTATCCACGGAACACCACAGCTGGCTCAAGCTTCGCTAGCTTTCGAATACTAATAGCACTCGACAAACTACAAATCATGAACAATGCCCCGCCGACACCTACTAACAGGGGCCAGGTCTGTTTAAAGGGCAATGCCCCTCCACTCCCTGCCGTGAGACCAAACACCGTAGCGAGTCCTATACCTACCCCATACCCAATCACACCAACCGTAAAGCTTTGCAGAAGGATCATTCGTGCCAACATGGCTGTACTCGCGCCGATCGCTTTCAAAGCTCCAAATTGTCGAAGGTTTTCTATGGTGAAGAGGTAAAATGTTTGACCTGCGATAGCCATGCCCACAATGAAGCCAAGCAAGACGGTCGTCCCAAAATTTACGCCAATACCCGTATTTTCTAACATCCACCAAATAGTCTTCCAACCAAATTGTTCCCCCGTATAGGCACCAAATCCCGTTTGAGCATGAATTCGTTGTGCGAGTTCTTCAGGACTGACACCCTCCTGAGGGCTGGCTAAGACATAAGAAAGTTTTCGCCTTTCTGGAGGTGTTAATCCTAAAGCGCGTTCATAAGTTGTATACACAAAAGGAAAGTTCTGAAAACTTTTTTGAGCATAGACAATGGCCACAATGCGCACACGATGGTCATTAATTTCAAAGGTGGCCCCAAGGTGAATTTTTTCTGCCCCCCCTAATCGTTTCACGCCAGTCTGATCAACCGCTACAGTGTCTGGTGCCCGCAAATCTTCCACCCGCCCTTCGATAATGGTGTGAGGCCGCCCAATTAACGTACTCGAATCGAGTCCGACTAAGGCAATTTGCTCGTAATTCCCATCCCGCAAACGCGCTCGTTGCACTCCCTTATAGAGGGGCACAGCCCATTCGACTCCAGGAACACTTCGCACCACGTTCACCGCTGTATCAGCTAGAGGTTTGATTTCCTCTACTTGATTAATATTGGGGTCTGTCACCCAAATTGGCGCATTCACGTTGGTAATACCTGATTGAGACCAGGTCATAAGTCCCCAAAATATTGAACCTTGCTGGACGATCAACATGGTGGAAAAAGTGAGCCCGGCCAACAACATCATATATTTCGCCCGATCACCGAATAACATTTTTAAAGCAACAAAATTCATGATCGTTCTTTTTTCTTCACATTCTTAGATGAACGAATCTTGCCTGTTTTCTTTTTGGCTTGAGTCGGTTGAATACAGATACCGTTCATAAAAACCGTAACAAAGCTCTGCACAATATCCTGGGGATCTTGAGTAAGTGGAGCACGAAACAATACGGTCAGAAGTCGGTGATAAATCAACATCCCCATAAATGCCCGAGCCGCCACCAAAGGCTCAATCGGCTGAAAGGCTCCATCCTCAATTCGCTGGGCAATATAAGAGGACAGCACCTCGTAAAAATGACGAATGTGATTTTGGAAGAACATATCCGAGAGTTCATGGCTCTCCAAGGCGCTGAATAAGATTAACCTCATGAGATTCTGATCCGGCGCCCCACCCACAATGGTTTCTGCAATAGCGGAAAAGACTTCGACATCTTTTCGTTCTCCTGCCAATGCTTTGATGCGTTGAAGCAACGCTGGAACGGGAGATTTTTCCACCAAAATGGCGGCATACAATTCCTCTTTACTGGGAAAATGTTTAAAAATTAAGGCCTCGCTGACTTCAGCTCGAGCGGCGATGTCGCGGGTCTTCGTCCCGTTAAATCCCTTTTCACTAAATATTTCGGCGGCGGCTCGAATAATGCTGGCTTTCCGAGCAGCAGCTGGGATGCGGGTATTCAGGCGCTTTGGTGAAGGCTTATCCATATAAGTAAGTATTTACTAACTATTGTATAACCTCTCTATGAAATGGTCAAGACACAGGGCAAAAATGCTATTGGGAGTTTGGTTGACTCAAGGGCATTAGTGTCTATCTTATAGGAATAGACCATACGCATAACTCCTATTTAGCCATTTCGTTCACCCACATCGGAACCCCCATGGATACATCTACCAACGAGACCGAACTTATTGTTTCACTACCCCTGGTCCCTGTGAAACGGACAGTACTATTCCCTGACACGCTCGTTCCTTTTACCATTGGCCGCACACGATCAATGGCCGCCGTAGAAGCGGCCATGAATACCGAAGAAAAAGCGCTATTAATGGTGACACAACGTGATTCTGCCAAGGAAGAACCGGGCTTTGATGACCTCTTTCTCATTGGGACCAAAGCCGTTCTTAAGCAAATGGGGAAAACCTCTGAGGGACATCTCCAGGTACTCGCTCAAGGCATTGAGCGTATGGTGTTGTTAAAACTAGAACAAACTGAACCTCATATGATGGTTCGCGCTCGACGCCTACCAATTACGATTGAGTCCGACCCTGAACTGGAAGCATTGCATCGTGAATTGCTCAATCTCGTGGGACAATTACCAGAATTATTGACGACCCAGGGGGTGACGGAGCTTGTAACGGTCCTTCAGGCCGAAAAAGATCCCTTATTGGTTGCCTATCGCCTGGTCTCACTCCTGAATCTCAACGTAGATCGTCTTCAAAGTCTCTTAGAGCAATCCGACCCGAAAGAAGTCTTACGAAAAGTCTATGCGGCCTTATCTCAAGAACTTCATATTCTGAAGCTACGCCACGAAATTGCCAGTCAGGCGCAAGCCGAAATTGGCAAGTCGCAACGAGAATATTTTCTCCGCCAACAGCTGAAAGAAATTCAACAGGAACTGGGAGAGCTTGAAACCGAAGCCCTGGATGGCGACGTGGGTGAACTCAAAACACGCCTCGAAGAAGCAGACCTTCCTGAAATTGTTCTTAAGGAGGCCACACGCGAATTGAAGCGCCTCATCAAATTACCTCCCGCTTCTCCTGATCATCAGGTCATCCGGAGTTATCTTGAGTTGGTCTTAGAATTGCCATGGAATACCGTCACCGAAGATCATCTTGATCTTACGCATGTTCGATCTGTGTTGGACGAGGACCATTACGGCATTCAAGACGTCAAAGAACGAATTCTCGAACATTTGGCTGTTTTAAAATTAAATCCGGCTGCGAAGTCCCCAATACTCTGTTTAGTGGGACCACCCGGTGTGGGGAAAACCAGCTTAGGACAATCCATTGCCCGCGCATTAGAACGAAAGTTTGAACGGCTCAGTTTAGGTGGCCTGCATGATGAGGCCGAGCTGCGGGGACATCGACGAACCTATGTCGGCGCCATGCCTGGCCGCCTCATACAGGCTCTTCGCCGGGCAGGAGCAAAAAATCCCATCTTGATGTTGGATGAAGTCGACAAAGTGGGACAGGATTTCCGAGGTGACCCGGCATCTGCACTTTTAGAAATTCTCGACCCAGAGCAAAATCATACCTTCCGCGATAATTATTTAGATCTGCCATTTGATCTCTCCAAAGTTATGTTTATTACCACCGCCAATTCTTTAGAGAATATTTCACGTCCCCTCATGGATCGCATGGAAATCATTCGATTGGCTGGGTATAGCCATCAGGAGAAATTAGAAATTGCTAACCGGTACTTATGGCCCCGCCGCCTTAAAGATGCGGGCCTAGATGATAAGCCTCTCACATTAGAAGAGGACATCATTCCGCATATTATTAAACGCTACACTCGCGAAGCCGGAGTACGGCAACTGGAACAGATGCTGGGAAAACTCACCCGAAAAGTTGCCCTCCGTCTTGCTGACACACCTCCAGGCGAAACTGCTCCTGCCCTCACGATCCAACAAACGGAACTCTCTGATTGGTTAGGCATCGAAAAATATATGCCGGAGGAAGCACGAAAAACTTTACCCATAGGCGTGGCTACCGGTTTAGCGTGGACGGAAGCTGGGGGCGATGTCCTCTATGTGGAAAGTACCTTACTTCCAGGTGGGAGCGACCTCACGATAACGGGTCAACTGGGCGAAGTTATGCAAGAATCTGCGCAAGCGGCGCGAAGCTTTCTGTGGGCAAGAGCTGAAAGTTTTGGGTTAGATGTCGCCATCTTTAAACGTAATGGCATGCACATTCATGTGCCGGAAGGGGCTATTCCCAAGGATGGACCATCTGCCGGCGTGACGATGGCCACGGCCATGGCTTCTCTCTTGTTACGAATTCCGGCAAGAAAAGATACCGCCATGACGGGCGAGATCAGCTTAAGTGGACTCGTCCTTCCAGTTGGCGGAATCAAAGAGAAACTTCTGGCTGCCCATCGTTTGGGACTTCGCCGTATCATGCTGCCCAAAGCCAACGAAAAAGATCTGCCTGATGTGCCAGAAGCCGTTCGAAATGAATTGACTCTGATCTTTGTGGAAACGATTGAAGAAGCTCTCGAAGCAGGACTGACGCAACCCATCCCAACGAATAGTGGCAATAAACCCGTTCAGCCAGCCTCAACGCCTTCCCCCCAACCCAACAATCCTGTCATGCATTAGCTTGGCCTCTTGAAATGGGGGCTAAATTCCTTCCCCCCAATTCAGAAATCTGAAGTACTCTGTTCACTCTCAAGGCATCGGCTCTAGGTACCCTGTCAGACTCACCATACCCTCTTGCTGACTCCCATCGAAACTTCGTTCTATGGCTATTCGAACTTGGGTATTGGCATCAGCAAACAATTGAACTGGTTTACTCAAAATATGCCGAACTTTCTGCCTCCCTTTCGAATCAATATGAAATATGTCAGAAATACCAAGGTGATACGTAATTGGTGAATCGTTAAACACGGAATGCATAGATGCCATAACCTGTGGATTGTGCCTACTCTTCATGCGGCCAACAGCAGTGGTTTGCAATGAAACATGCTGAATGAAAAGTCTGCTCCCAGCAGGGACAGTCAACAGCACATCTTCTGCGGAAGAATTATCGTGATGAAATTGGAATGATTGGGTATGCGCCCAGGGCTCCTTGTTCGATAAGGAAACATCTTTGACAGCAACAGGATGATCTGAGTGGTTGTCAATATTGACATGCCAGGAGCCAAATTGCCCCACAGTCCAGACCCCATTTTGCACGACGTTCATTGAATCTGGGAAATTTACCGGAGGGGGCGAATGGTGTTCTTCTAAATGTTTCTTGAGTACACGATGAGGCCTCCGCTTCTTTCGATCTGGAGACTGGACCACATCTGGCAATGGATGCCCCAACACCTTGGTTTGTCCATTAGAATAATGGCCGACAATATCCACTCCATCAACGATGGTTATCCCATTAAAAGTGCCGGGAGCAAACCCATCTTGCGACAAGGTTAACAAAACTGAAGCGGAACCTTGTTGCAACATCCCATCGGTCCCAGGACCACCATCGGTGGTAATACTTGTTCCAAAATCAAAGACTATTTGTTGGTTCAAAATGGGTGCAGTAGGAATAACTGAACCTATTGGAGGAGAAAAATTGATGCCAGTTCCACCTGAATTAAAGTAGGTAAGAGCACTTTCTGTATCTAAACGTCCACTGGTATCAAAACCGATAGTTCCCTGAACTACCAGGGCATTACCTGAAAAAAACTCAAAATTTCCTTCCGTCACCATCACTTCAGAAGAATTGGCTAGTACGTTATAGGTCCACCTATTTGCCGAATTTTTTGTAAAATACATGGTCAAATCATGAGTAGCGCCTTGAGAATCAAAGACTCGAAATCCTACGCTAAATTGAGAGATGGCCCGATCTGCGGGGTTAGATAAAAGTTCCACAGTAGTAGGATTGCCAGCCAGAGCTTGTGAAAATAAATTTCCCGACATTGTTACCCTAGTTGTAGCCTTGGGCAACATTCTTGGAGGAACCTGCCCAACCACTTGTGATTCTCCGCTAGACAGTTTTTGAATAATACGGCCCTCACTATCAATCACAATATTTTGATGTGCCCCAATGGGGGCAAGAGATGAGAGTTTCGGCAAAGCAATTGAAGTACTCTCCGACATGGTTTGCAGAGATTCACCTTCCCCTATCGCACCCGGCATGAATTGAGAAGGGAAAAACTGAAATACAACGAAGAGTAGTACAGCAACACCTTGAAAAGTTCTCACAGAATTTCTAGATCGGCATTTTGGCATTTTGGGGACTCCTCAAGAACGGAAAAGTGGAGAGAATTCACAGGTTCAAGACAAACTCAATGCCTTAGCGCAGCAATCCCTATGCCATCCAAAATTTCTTTTTCTAAATTTGTGGTTAATCAGACAAACGCAGGCTTTCGGTCGAAAGCCTAAGGAGAAAATGAAGCGATTATTGAACAGACTTGGGGAGAGAAGACGCACGGCTCATTTGGAATGTTCCTCCAGGTTGGAGTGGATCCTTATCGTCTCCAATTCGTGTGTACCACCACTTCCCTTGTGCAGTTAATGAGTCATCAGTAAAGGTCAATTTAAAGCCCCCTTCACGATCATTCCCCTTTTGAACCCACAGACCAGTCCATGTTCGATTGTCCAAGGAGAGGGTCTCGAACCGTCCTTCTTCCCACTCATAGATCCCCTTGCCCTCAGCATTCAACGTAATGATTCCTTCACTCGCCGCATCTTTGTATTCCCATGCCCCTGCCAAATCTTCAATCCTCTGAGGGAGAGAAATCTTAATTGACCTGGAGTGAATCTCTTGAGAGATGGGTGGGGTCAGCTCTGAACAACCGAGCGGCATCAACAAGCCCACCACCACCAGCACTTGGCTCCAATAAGCTGTCTTCATAATTAGTTCCCACCACATATAGTTTGGTAATTTGCGCTGCATCAACACCTCACAACCGTCACTCAACTCCACCAACATTATTGTGTTTTGACCTAACTAAAGACCAATTTTAGGATTCTACCAAATCTCACCGATAGAACTAGAGATTTTGGCAACATTCATTCTGCTTGAAACCGGGGGCAAGCAACCCCAACGCTTTTTATGGAACTCACTTCGACTCTCATTTGTCCCCAATGCACGCTGTACTCGGCCTCAGAGGCGACCTGCTCCAATTGTGGTGCAAGTCTCTCACCTCATTCTCTAGAATCCTCGACTGACCTCATAAGTTCAACAGACTTGGGGGATAGTAACTTGGAATCTCCCATCCAGGAAGATTCCGAACAAGGCTCCTCAAATGGACACAACAATCAACCTCCCGCCTCCGAACCCCCTCAAACTGCGGGCTCATCTAGCATCTCCAAATACCATCCAATTTTTTGGGGACAAGGGCAAACCCTTTTTGGAATCTTTATCGTCAATACCTTTTATACCTTACTGACCCTTGGCATCTATTCCTTCTGGGGCCGCGTGCGAATCCGGCAATATTTAAGTAACCAAACCAGTCTGGCCAAAATTCGATTTTCCTATCATGGAACTGGGATGGAACTACTCAAAGGGTCACTCAAAGCCCTCGTCATTTTTGGAATCCCATATATCTTTCTCAGTTTTGTGCCAATTATTTGGGAACAGATTCCCTCATGGATTCCCAACGCCTTAGCCGGGCTCATGGTCCTTTTTTTCATACCCGTGGCCGTCGTCGGAGCCCAGCGGTATCGGTTAAGCCGAACCGCCTTTGGAGCCATTCGCTTTTCCTTTCGCGGGCAAGTGAAAACTTATATGAAAATTTGGTTTACCGGAACTTTTCTCACATTCATGACAGCTGGTGTCTACTACCCATTCTTTGAAAATACTCGACGAGAGTTTCTCACTTCACGCACATATTTGGGCAACCGTCACTTTTCCTATAAGGGGGCTGGCATGGACCTCCTTAAAATTTATGGGAAAGCATTAGGGTTGATTGCGGTTACCGCTTTGGTCACCTCTCTATCCTTAATTGGATTTTCTGGGATCGATTTTGGCCCAGATTTCCAAAGTTCCCTGACGGTTTGGTTTCTGGAAGAGGATCAAAAGCCCTGGCTTCTCACTAGCCTGCTTATTAATGTTGCGGCTGCCATGTGGGCTTGGTTTTATTTGCAGGTAGCCAAACAACGTTATTTCTGGAACCATTCCACCTTCGGGAACGCTCCGTTTCAATTTAGGGCTTCTACCTGGAACCTTATTGAATTACGTGTCACCAATTTTTTGATGCTTGTTCTGACATTTGGATTAGCCTGGTCGTGGGTTCAGGTTCGAAACCTCCAATTTTTGTATTACTACCTTGAACTCTCAGGTCCATTAGACATTTACCAAATCGAACAAGAAGCCCTGGATGCCTCACCCACTGGGGAGGAGTTGGCCGGGTACTTTGACGCCGGATTTGATTTGGGCTAGTCGCCTCTTCACTCAGTTAACCTGGCACACAACCCCATCAATTCTATTCCTGTCTTCAAAAAAGTTTGAGCAATGGGAACTCCTGTCATGACGACCCAAACAACGTGGAAAGGGACGTTCTACGACGGACGTTCACTTATTCCCCAAGCTGTGTCGATCTTCGTTGAGCAAACAGGTCTGACCTTCCAGCTCGCATCTGGAATACACCAGCATTGGCCTTATGCCCAAATACAACAAACTCAAGGGCGCTATTCCGGTGAAGAGGTCCGACTAGAACATGGCACAGGGCTATGCGAAACCCTTGTGATTCCCAATGCCAATATTCTCTTAGCGATTCATGAAATTGGAAGGGAAGAGGCTAGCCACTTCCATCATCCTGGCACGCGCCGTAAACGGGTCTATTGGACCGTGGCTGCAGCCCTCGCTGCCCTGCCCATTGTCTATGCTATTTTCACATGGGGAGTACCCTCTTTAGCTGGACCAATCACAGCGGCCATCCCCATTTCATGGGAAACAAAATTGGGGAAGTTTGTTCAGCAAGAATTCACGGAAGAAGATGAGGTATGCCAAGATCCCAAACTAAATAAGACCATTGAATCTATAATGGACAGACTCCTCAAGCCCATGAATGAACGCTCTTACCAATTTCAGGTTACGGTCGTGGACAGTCCAATGGTCAATGCCATGGCAGCGCCCGGTGGGTATTTGATTGTGTTTCGGGGACTTCTTCAGGATACGGATTCTCCGGAAGAACTAGCCGGAGTGTTAGCCCATGAGATTCAACATGTCATGTTGCGACATGGCATGCGGCTGATTGTCCAACATGTTTCCATGGCCTTCATCATTGCCGCATTGAGCGGTGATGCAAGCGGCATGCTCTCATATGGGTTTCAAGCTGCGCAAACCTTGCAAGCGTTGTCTTATAGTCGTGAAGCCGAGAATCAAGCAGACGAACAAGGGTTGGCCTTACTGCAACAAGCCGGCATCAATCCCGAAGGCATGATGTCGTTTTTCGATAAGCTCGGTGAAGACGAAGAAGACTCGTCTCCCTTTCGATATTTTTCTACCCATCCTCCCACCACCGAACGACGAGATCACCTTGAAGATCTTGAATCGGCCAACTCTATGCACTATCGGGAATTCTCAGTTGGGCAGGATTGGGAAATGACTCGCGATCTCTGTGGGACGGAATCGGGAGAAAACGAATAGTCTCATGAGGGCGGGAACAGAATCGTCGGCTACTTCTTTCGAAATGAAATGTGATCTTTGTATTCCTCAATCGCGGCCATTAACGACTTTGCTCCTAACGGAATATTCGCTTCCAAGGCGTCTTCAATTTCTTCGTCATCAATAATTACTTCAAAGCACTCGTGCTGATTGGTCATGACCATCCCCTTCTCAACTTGCCGAGGCATATAAAGCTCAGTCCATACTTCCTTCTCCACCAAACAAACGTCTCGAAACCTTTCATAGAGAAGGGCTTTACGTTCTTCATCAGAAATTATGAGCGGATTATTTTCCATATCAACACATCTCCCTTTTCAAGCGAATATTATTTCCTTGTTTTTCTACTCTCCCCTTTGCCCCCCGGTCAAGTATGGGGAAGAAAGACCCTTATTCTCCGAAGACGTCAATCCATGGGTCATGGCCCAAAACCCACAAATAAAAGAATGTGCCCAACCAGCCATGATACAAGCCCAGAGGCCAAAGATTGCGATCACGAAGATAGCAGGGAATAAAGAAACAAGCCATGGCACCGGTCGCCAACATCAACAACCATCCATCTGGATAATGCACCAGTGAAAACAGGAAAACCCCAACTGGGAACGCTACCATCCAACCCGGCTTGGGAAAGAGGGTCATGAGGTTTGCGACAACAAGCGCTTGCACGAGAAATTGCTGAAGAATTCCCCATAACGGATAGAGCAGGAGTAACACGAGAATGTGTCCTTGCCATAGAACACGGCCCTGGGCTAGGCCGTACCAGGCCATCAGACTCGCACTCATCACAAAGATCACGGAGGGCCAAACAAAGGCAGACGAAAGGTTCTTAGTTTGAAATCCCCACTTTCCCCACAGGCTTGAATCCTGTTTGATTCGCCAAGCGATATAACTACTCCAACTTAAGCTTGCCAGCGCAATAAATATTCCTTTGCCCGCAAGACTTTGAAATACCAGATGTAAAACACCCGTGGCCGCAACCGCCGCCGCCTCAAACCACAAGGGTAACTCTTTAGGAGAATTTTGAGTCATAACCTGGAGCATTAAACTTCAACAAGGCAGAGGATTTATTGTTGGTGGTCTTTCCCCTATTTCAACAAAAGAAGAAGGGAAAGAACGATGCCGCAACTTGAAAAATTTCTTTAATGACTTCCAAAACCCCCACCACCTGGGCTTTCAATTGTGAGAACATCGTCCTTTTGTATTAAAATCGAACATTTGCCTGGAAGATCCTTTTCCACACCATTCTGTTTCAAACGATTACGGCCTGGTTGCCCTGACTTTCCAGCCTCCAGGCCAAAAGGTTGAGTCACTCGGCGATCGCACAAAAGAGTGACTTCAGCCGATTGAAGAAATTCGTAGGTTCGTATAAGTCCGTTTCCACCTTGCTGCCGGCCCTTACCTCCTGAACCTTCGCGCAAAGCATAACGTAAAATTCGAAATGGATAGGCATACTCAAGGGCCTCGACCGGAGTATTCAGAGTATTGGTCATGTGTGAATGTCGTCCACTCACGCCATGTGAATGAGGCCCGGCTCCCATTCCCCCGCCAATAGTTTCATAATAGGCAAATGGACGACCATGACGTGCATCCCATCCACCAATGGTCAGATTGTTCATGGTACCCTGACTCGCAGCAGGAATTCGTTCAGGACAGGCTTGTGCCAACGCACCCAGCAACACATCTACAATTCGCTGAGAGGTTTCGACATTTCCCGCTGCAACGGCTGAAGGATGTCGTGCATTTACCAACGTCCCCTCAGGCGCAATAATGTGTATGGGCCTCAAGCATCCACTATTGGCTGGTATATCCAATCCCAACACACAACGGAACACATAGGCGACGGACGACAAGGTGACAGGATAGACCGCATTGATACTACCTGCTCGTTGGGCATCGGTTCCCGAAAAATCTACAGTTGCTCGTTCTCTTTCTATCGTAACCGCCACTTTGATAACCGCAGGTTTCTCGGCAAACCCATCCCCATCGAGGGCATCTTCAAAGGCATAACACCCGATGGGCAACTGGCCCAGCAACTGACACGTCATCCGTTCGCTGTAATTAAGCAAGGCATCCATATCTGCCAAAAGTGTTTGCACACCAAACCGTTTCGCCAATTCTTGCATTCTCTCCATGCCAATGTGGTTGGCAGCCAACTGCGCCTGCAAGTCTCCAACTCGTTCATCCGGCGTGCGAACATTGGCCATGAGTAGGCGCCACACATCTTCATTCTTTTGACCATTCACCATCAATTTAACGGGTGGAATTATGAACCCCTCTTGAAAGATTTCTTGCGAGAGCGGCATAGAGCCCGCCGACATGCCACCAACATCAGCATGGTGAGCCCGATTCGCGACAAATCCTAATAGAGTGGATTCAGTGTGACCGTTCACAAAAATTGGAGAAACGACCGTAATGTCAGGCAGATGGGTACCACCTCGATAGGGATCATTGACCATGGCCACATCCCCAGGGGCAAATGTCAGCGTTTCAAGACAGCCTTGCACGGAAAGGGGCATGGCACCAAGATGCACTGGAATATGAGCGGCTTGGGCCACCAAATTTCCGGTCTCGTCAAAAACGGCACAAGAGAAATCGCAGCGTTCTTTAATGTTTGATGAGAAGGCTGCCCTTTGCAGCCGGGCACCCATTTCTTCAGCCACAGACACCAACCGGTGTTTCATGACTTCTGTACGAATGGGATCATCCATCCGCAGCTCCAACGTCAATGATGATATTTGAATAGGCATCGATTGAGGCATGGTCTTGAAGCGCGAGATATACCGTCGTGTCGTCCATTACCAGAATCGCCGGCCCTGAAACTTTATGGCCTGGCTGCAAACGACTGCCCCAATAATGTGGCACGGCTTCAACCCTATTACTCAACACGACGGAACGCTCCTCCCATTTGGCGGAGGATGAGTCGGGTGATGCTAATGGTTGACAAGGAATAGGTGGAGGGGTGATTCGACCAATGGCACAAACCCTGACATTCACGATTTCAATCGGCGCATCTGGTTGCGAATACCCATAAGCTTCCTGATGAACCCGATCAAAGTCTTGCCGAAATTCTGAGGTCAAAGGAACGTTGATATCAAAGGATTGTCCTACATAGCGGATATCCACCGTTCGAGTCATCACAGCCTGTTCAGGAGAAATATTTTCTCGGAATAAGTCCTCTTTTCCTTGCCGAACCATTCCGACTGTCTGCAATTGAAGCATTTCAAATGTCGTGTCATTCGGTAGCATCACCGTCTGCACATAATCCAATTGTACATCAGCAGCCAACATACCTAATGCCGAGAGAGTCGCAGCCATTGGCGGAATCAAGACATGGGGAATTCCTAGGGCTCTGGCCAAATCACAAGCATGCAACCCCCCAGCGCCACCAAAGGAAACCAAGGCGGCCTCACGTGGGTCTTCCCCTCGTTCGACAGAAATTACCCGAAGCGCTCGTTCCATATGAGCATTGGCGATTTGAATCATGCCCAGGGCAAGGTTTTGTCGAATATCTAAACCAGGCAATGCTTGAAGAGAAATCTGTCGACCTAATTCTTCAAAGGCATCATATGCAGCTTCGGCCTTCAACGTCATTTGTCCGCCAAGAAACCCATCGGCCGGCAATCGCCCGAGAACAACATGAGCATCAGTCACCGTCGGGAAGCGGCCTCCCCGTCCATAACAAGCCGGTCCAGGATCGGCTCCGGCACTTCCCGGGCCCACCCGAAGATTGCCACCAGCATCAACCATCGCCAATGAGCCTCCACCTGAGCCCACCGTATGAATATCAATCACCGGGACACGAATAGGGCACCCTCCCACCTCGGCTTCAGATGTGACACGAATTTCATCATTGACGAATGAAACATCGGTAGAGGTTCCACCCATATCAAAGGTCAAAATACGTGTAAAGCCTGCTAACCCCGCCACAAATCTCGCACCCACAACCCCACCAGCCGGCCCAGACAAAATTGATCGCACTCCATGCCCTCGCGCTTGCGAAACAGATATGCGTCCCCCATTTGACTGTAGAATATGAAATTCAGTGGGTGTCATCTCTTGTTCTAGCCTACCAAGATAGGTGTCTAGGACCGGTGAGACATAGGCATTCACGACTGTCGTACTGGTTCGTTCATATTCGCGAAACTCGGGCAATATTTCTGAAGAAGCTGTCACAAAGAACCCTTCCGCCCGCAGTTGGGTGGCGACCCATTGTTCATGTACCGGATTCATAAACGAAAAGAGAAACGAGACCGCGACCGATTCGACATTCTGATTTTTTAATGTTTTTATAATCGACTTGAGTTCGCGTTCCTCAAGAGGCGTGACAATGTTTCCCTCATAGTCCATCCGTTCGGTCAGTTCGAAAGACCATTCACGTGAAACTAATGGTGGAGGAATTGACGGGAAAAGATCATAGAGTTTCGGGCGGTCTTGGCGTCCAATCTGCAACACATCTCGAAACCCTTTTGTCGTAATGAACGCGGTACGAGCACCTTTCCGTTCTAAAATGGCATTGGTCGCAACAGTTGAACCATGCACAACATGACGATTGCCAGAATGTGAAAATTGTTCTAACCCCTGCAACACGGCTTCAGCAGGATCCGATGGGGTCGAAAGAATTTTTCGCCGCTCCAGAGATCGATTGTTAGGGGAATACACGACAAAATCAGTGAACGTCCCTCCAATATCAATACCGATCCAGAATTCTTGTTGATTGTTTTGGGACATCAGGAGCGCCATCTTTCTTAGATTCACAGAAAAACAAAACAGCAGAAGAATACAATATTGGTCGGGTAGGATTGAAGAGAGGCTGAAAGATTCGGCTGAACGGTTTAACTCTTGTGAACACCTTTTAACGCCACGCGACGTGGGCTGCCACTCGCATTATCTTGGATGGTGAGGGTGGCGTAATGGGTCCCAACGTCTTGACTGACAAATTTCACTTTTAGTGAACAAGATTCTCCTGTGCGAAGTGTGGTGCCTTGACAGGTATTGCCCTCCATGACAAAAGCGCTAGCACCCGTACCCGAAATTTCAATCATTTTGATCCGAAGGAGACCTAGCCCAATATTGGAAAACCTCACCGGTTGCGAGGAAGGCTGTGCAGCCACGATGGAAGCACTCGCTGGTTCAAACACCAACACATCGGTGTTCATACTGGGCAAGGGAATAGCCCCACCGCCACTCAAGAGCACCGAGACCCCATCGACATTGGTACTGGCTGTCGCTAAATCAGGTATTAAGTCTTGATCGAAATCTTGGACTACCATAGCCGCAGGCGTGGCTCCCACTCCAAAATGCCCAACTGTTGTAAACGAACCCGTCCCGTCTCCGACAAACAATGAGAGACTATTGGAATCTCGATTCACTACAACAAGATCTAATTCGCCGTCCTGATTTACATCCTGAAGCTCCACACCTACCGGGGCAAACCCTACTTTCAAGGGGTCGAGCATGCGAAATTCTCCTGGCCGTTGCTGAAGAAGAATACGAACCGTATCGCCATACAAACTCGTCACAGCCAGGTCCATCTGTCCATTATGATCAATATCAGCCCCATGAATGGCGCTCAAGGTGAACCCAGGCTTCAGATCCTTAAATGTTTGGAAGATTCCATCACCCATGTTTTTTAATAGAGAGACAAGTCCATTCGCAGAACTCCAGCTCGGCTGACTCCAGGTCACCGCTAAATCGGGAACACCATCTTGTGTAAAATCTCCGACGTATACCCCTGTTGGAAACATTTCCTTCCCACGGCCCTCTTCATAGAACATTGGTTCTTGCAAGGATCCTTTTCCATCATTCATAAGGACGCTGAGATTAAAGGGAGGGTAATAACCAAATCGACCGCTATTAGCCGTCACCACATCACTCCAGCCGTCTCCGTTCAGATCACGCACCACTAAAAAAGTCGTCCCCTTCCCCGCACTCTGATTGGTCAATGATTGAAATAGTCCCTTCCCATCACCTTTGAGAATTGTGATCTGATCTGACCCACTTAAAGCCAAAACCAAATCAAGCACACCATCCCGATCCATATCTTCAGCTACCAACGCCAAGGGAATTTTTCCTACGCCAAATGATATGGCCGATCGAAACGTGCCGTTTCCATTTCCCAATAAAATAGAGACATCATCCGATGTCCCATTCACCGTCGCCAAATCACCATATCCATCACCATTGAAATCTCCCGAGGTAATGGCTTGTGGAGCCCGTCCAACAGGATTACTCGGGGTCGGGGTATAGGTCAGATTCTGTGCCTGAGCAGAATGGTTCAACCCGCCAACCCAGGCACACAGCAATCCTATGAAAAGAATGCGATGAATAAGGTTGATTGTGACCATCAGAGGTTTAATTAAGTGAAGGGTCCGAATATGATTTTTCTAACACAATTTCAATCTCGTCGGTCGCTGCCATTCCTCGGTTTCGAAAACGCGCAGCCCATTCCGGATATTGCTCTAACGTTTTAAAAATACTTTTGACGATATCTGGTTTTAATTGGGCCTCCCATTGTTCCAACCATGCTCGCTCATCATCATCGCCCTCATATTCATCTGGAAACTTAGCCTCTAGGGAAAAGCGCAGATTAAACGATTGGTCTTCTTGATACATATTTTCTCCTTATTTCACCCATGGCCAGCAGTCCCAGTTCGTTGTTCACTTGTCACATCCGTACATAGGATAGAATTACCATGTCATTCAAAAGGAGGTCCAGAACCCATGCCGATTTTCGCCTATAAATGCCAAAAATGTTCTTCCCATTTTGACCTATTGGTCCATGCCGCTACGACTCCAGCATGACCTAAATGCCAGGGGAATAATTTAGAAAAACAACTCACGGGCTTTGCGGTGGGCGGGACAAGCAATGCTATGAGCTTTACTGATCCGGGCAGTTGTGGATCATGCGGCGACTCTCAAGGACCTGGCGCCTGCTCAGTGAACTAAGACTTCGCCAAAAATTACCATTTAAGAAATTGTAGAGGATTATTGAGGAATTTCAGCGACGTTCTTGAGAAACCCCAAGGAGGGATGGTCCGGACTCACATGAAAAACGGGCTTGCCACTCAGATCATGGTCTGTCACAAAACCCAGCACTTCTGAATCATAAGGAAAGAGTCGAATGGAGGCGACAGCAAATCGCTTGCCTGCCGGAAGCACGCATTGAACCTCTTGTGGCAACCCATGGCGTAACGTCTGCCTTAAGGCTTTCTGGACTGCATAGCTCACATTTTTTGGCAGCACCTCTCTCACCGACTTACCCAAGATGCCTTCTCCCCCCAGTAGATGATCGCACTTGAAGGGGTAAAAACAATCGAGATAAATCCCCTGAGGATCCCAGCGAAAGACTTTGTGCGGGAAAAAGGCGACGTGCTCAGCACGAAAGATTGCCCGAAAGAGATCCTGCCACTTATCGATTGACCAGCGTGCCGTTGCCATCGAACCCTCCTTGGTAGCGAGGTAGGCTCTAGTCTAAAAGGACCTCTCAAAAGAATCAATAACCCATACTGTCTTCAGGGCTTTCAGCCCTGCCCGGGCTCATAAATTAGTCGTGTCTATTCAAATGTTCGTTACCATTGATCCCGTCCTCTTCGGAATCAACCCACATTCGCTCTGGAAACCCTAACCCATCCTGGCCAACCCCATAAAACAAAGCATGGGCGGCAACGAGGTACGTCATCCATCCAATCGTCCCATCAACTTCTACCACCAGGTACTCAGGGTCCTTCGTTTCTGGAATGGTGAGTTGCCGACCAGGCAAAGTCATCATCACGCGATGCACGCTCACATGCGGGGAAGCTTCTTTATTGGTTCCAAGATGACGAATAGCCATCATGCCATTAGGGAGAAGATCTGTGGAATTTGAAATGCTGGATTGAAATGCTTGAGGATTGAGCTGAGTATCACACGACCAGGCAGGAGAAGGAAGCGCCCACATGAACACGGCCATGACCCAAGGAACGTGGCCGCCAACCGGCCCATTTCTGAAGCCTCCCATAAGGCACCTCCTAGGTGGGAATTGCTTCGAAAGCTTTGACTCCTATTCCTTCTTATCGGTGGCCCTACAAGAATAATTGAGTATGTATTATGATTTTCAAGGACGTTGCATGAAATTTCTTTAATAAATTCCCGGAGCCTCCTTGTGTCCAGAAGCTCCGGGCTCGTCGTACTAATAATTTAGGCAGTTTTGGAGGCAGGAATCATATGGACATCTCGTTGTGGGAATGGGATGGAAATGCCTTCCCGGTCAAAGGTCAACTTGACTTGTTCATGCATGTGAAAATACACCCCCCAATAATTTTCTGGTTTCACCCACACTCGCACTAACATGTTAATGGAGCTTTCCCCATGCTCTTTGACATACACTTCTGAGGCAGGATCGGCTAGCACTCGACTGTCCGCCTCAATCACTTTCTGTAAAATCTGTTTGACTTGCAACACATCATCGCCATAGCTAATACCGAACACCATATCCACACGGCGATGAGGCTCAGCATTGAGATTGGTCACACAGCCATTAGAAAGCAAACCATTGGGTATAATAATTCGCTGATTATCAAGAGTGGTCAAAATGGTCACAAAAATTTGAATCTCTTTTACAAAACCTAAATACCCTTGCGCTTCGATGAGATCTCCAACTTTGAAAGGCCTAAAAAATAATATGAGCACTCCCCCTGCAAAATTCGCCAAACTCCCCTGAAGAGCTAAACCCACCGCCAAACCTGCCGCCCCTAACATTGCAATAAACGAGGTGGTTTCCACACCGACCATCGAGGCCACACTAATAATGACGACGGCTTTTAATACAATTGAGCCTAAATTTATCAGGAACTTTCTCAGCGTAATTTCGACCTGACTTCGTTCCATCATCCCATCGCACATAGACATGACCCGCTTAATCATCCAAAAACCAATGATAAGCGTAAGAAGCGCCAAGAGAAGTTTTGGTCCATAACTCATTAATAATTCAGTGGCAGTTTGCGTGAGCTGTTCGACATTTAGCATAGATTCAGATCTCCTTAGAAAAAAGGTGAGAGAGGGTAGATGAAAATGGGGTCTGGCCTTGCGCCCTTCTATGTAACCAGAATCACTGTAAAAACAGTAATAATGAATTTGCCGAGGCTTCAAACTCTCGGCTATGCCGAATCTAAATTATAGAGATTCAGAGACTGGAAGAGGGGGAACGGAGAGGTAATGTAACATATGAAAACTAAGAGGTCAGACTGACGCTGATCAAGAGCCTAGGAAGATTATTCGGAACTCCCAAGCATGTCATCAATAAGGGGGCGGTTCAGGTCTTCACAACCAGGACAAATGAGATCAAAAAAAGCCTCGTGGTCTTCCACATAGTTTTTCGCATCAACGAGTTTTTCCTCATTGACCGAGTCGAAACAAAAAGAACAGAGGATCATCCTGCCTCGCATCACTGCCACAGTTTTTCGTTCTACGCTTCCTGTCATGATAGAAAGTCCTCCTCAATCACTAACTGCACGCGATGGAAATCTCTTAGGACCATCCACGCTGTTGGGCCAACATAAAATCTTCCTGTTCCAAATCTACCTCACACACAGGGCACTCAAACGGCTGATCTTCGGGTGGAACAGACATGGGCGTCTCCTGGACCCGTCCTTTACAGACATGATAAAACTTACCACGGGCATTCTCATCATCCATAACATCTGATTCATATTTCAGGATCATCCTTTGCTCCTTCTTTAAAAAATCTGGCAGTTCAGGTTATAACAAGGCTTGGATTTCCCGTGCAATCCTTCTTCTCAACCCCTCAGCTCTTAGGCATGAAAATTCATAAAAAACATCTTTCTAGTCAATATATATTGACAATTTTTAGCTGCCTCATTATTTGGAGCTACTTCCTGATGCTGCCTTCATCGACCTGGGGACTTTCCAGGACACCGACTATTCCCGATAGTTCCATAGAACTACAGCCGGTCCTCAAGCATCGCTTTTCCAAACCCATTTTTTTGACTGCTAGCCCGGATGATTCCACCAAACTTTTTATCGTAGAACAAGATGGCCAAATCTTCATCGTAAAAAACAAGTCTCTGCTTGAGACACCATTCCTTAATATTGGTAAAAAACTCTCAAAAGGGAATGAGCAAGGGTTATTGGGCCTAGCGTTTCACCCGGACTTTCCTTCAAATGGACGGCTCTTTGTTAATTACACTCGGGCAGAAGACCGAGCCACAGTGATTGCCGAATATCGAAAATCTTCAAACCCTGATCAAGCTGCACGGGAAGAAATCCTTCTTTTAGTCATTCCTCAACCATATGGGAACCATAACGGAGGGATGATCGCCTTTGGACCAGATGGGTACCTCTATATAGGCATGGGCGATGGCGGGTCCGGTGGGGATCCCAAAAACTATGCACAAAATCGAAACGAATTATTAGGAAAACTTCTCCGAATTGATGTGAACCAGAAGGACACCTATGGCGTTCCAGTCGACAACCCTTTTCTCAAAGAACCTGGGCGCCCTGAGATCTTTGCATGGGGCCTTCGTAACCCCTGGCGATTTTCGTTTGATCGAAAAACCGGAGATCTCTGGGCAGGGGATGTCGGACAAGACGAATGGGAAGAAATTGATGTGATTCAAAAGGGGAAGAATTACGGATGGCGCCTCATGGAAGGCACCCACTGCTTCAACCCGGTCACGAATTGCCGCAAGGCTGTGACTGTCGTTGACCCAGTCGCTGAATACGCCCATTCCTCTGGCCGGTGTTCGGTAACAGGTGGCTATGTGTATCGAGGGGAAAAGATCCCCGCCCTACAGGGCACCTATCTCTTTGGGGACTTTTGTTCTGGAGAAATCTGGGGATACCGAGATAGAGAAACACAATTACTCCAGTCGACTGATCTACAGATTTCTTCGTTCGGGGAAGATCTTTCGGGAGAAATATATGTACTAGGATATGGGGGGGAGATTTCGCTAATCGTTAAAGCACCCTAACAATGTTCCCAAAATTTTTCGTTCCAAGGTCGAGCATCGAGTTCTTGAGACCAAGCGCTTGGAGATTGATTATGAATAAATGAGACAATTTTGCATATATCTCTGGGATCTAAATGAGTTTCTCCTTCCTCAACTTTATCCTCCAAAATGTCTCCATCAATAATGATATGTGCAACATGGATTCCAAGAGGGTGCAACTCTCTGGACATAACTTGGGCCAGAGCACGTAACCCAAATTTTCCTACTGCTAAGTTTAAATGACCTTCTCGGCCAAATAATCCCGACGTCGACCCCAAAAAGACTATTGTCCCCGTCCCTCTAGAAAGCATTAATTTTGCAGATTTTTTCCCAACTATAAATGCCCCCAAACAATTTTGTCTCCAAGACTGTTCAAAAGCAGCTATGGAAACATCCAAACAACTACCTGGTCCAAACCCCTGAGTACAATAAATTACCAAATCTGGTACTCCAAGATCTTTTTCTATTAGCTTCATTACCTTTGAAAAAGCCCCCTCACTTGTAGCATCACATCCATAGACATGGGCTTGCCCCCCCTTACCTCTTAATTTATGGGCCAGAGGATCGAGCTTTTCGGCATTTCTTGCTAGAAGGGCTAAATCCATTCCCCCATTTGCCAAATGTTCCGCAAGAGCATAACCAAAACCTGCTCCTACACCCACAAGAACTGCTAAGTGAGATGAAGAAGATTTTTGATCTATTGAAATTTTCTCCTTTAGCTTGGGAAGCCCATTGTTTGTATTTCTTTCAGAAGGAATATCGGTTTCTTCATTTTTGACTTTTCCTAACTTAAATTTTCTTAAGTAATTATTTGAAACTTTTACAGTACGGCCTAAGCGAAAAAAGACCGAAATTGGGCCAAGAGGTATTACATTCCAAATTTTTGCTTTTTCCCATAAGCTTTGAATTTGAGTTTGCATAAATTCTCCCGCGTTATGAAATTACAAAGAAAAATATTAAAAATGATGTAACGCATAGCAAATTTCCTGAATTAAAAATACCCTCGTAACGAGTTATTTCGACAAAAAACGTATATCTTTGGCTATTTTAATTTAAGAAGGTTTTTTGGTGGCCAAATCCACAAATCTTCTTTTACACCTGCGTCTTTTTCCGGAAAAAAATTTGAAATATTTGCTAACTGCCTTCGTAACCCCTGGCGGATTTCATTTGATCGAAAGACTGGACAAATCTGGGGATACCGAGATGGAGAAACACGATTTCTCCAGTCAACTGATCTACTGATTTCTTCTTTTGGAGAAGATGATGAGGGAGAAATCTATGTCGTGGGATACGGAGGGGAAATTTCTCGAATCGTCCCGAACGCAGACAATCTTACAAAATAAAGACCGGCTCTCACTGAACCGTTATTGGCTAGACTAACCTAAAACTTTTCGACTTTTTTGAATAATTCGATCTCGTCAAGAACTTTTCCAACTCCATAGACCACAGAAGTGAGAGGATCTTCGACTGTGATAATCGGCAGATTCGTTTCTTCTTGAAATCGAGTGGCCAAACCCGGCAACATCGAGCCCCCACCTGTAATGACGACACCTTTATCAATAATATCACCGGCTAATTCCGGCGGGGTATTTTCTAGTGAAGTGCGCAACGCATTCACAATCGAGTGAATAGGATCTTCTAGGGCTTCCCGTATTTCTGAATCATTCACCACGACGGTGCGTGGAATACCGGAAATCATATCGCGTCCTTTGACCATCATCGTCTTGGCTTGCTCTAAAGGATAGGCCGATCCCACTTCAATTTTCACTCGCTCAGACATATGTTCACCAATGAGCAAATTGTAGCGGCGCTTGATATAGCTCATGATGGCGTCATCCATGGAATCACCAGCCACCTTCACAGACTCGCTACAGACAATCCCCCCAAGAGAGATGACAGCAATATCCGTCGTCCCACCCCCAATATCAACGACCATATTTCCGGAAGGTTCAGTGATTGGCAGTCCTGCCCCAATAGCAGCAGCCACAGGCTCTTCAATCAGATACACTTCTCGTGCTCCAGCCTGGCTGGCAGATTCTCGAACTGCGCGTTGTTCAACTTCAGTAATTCGGGAGGGCACCCCAATAATACAACGGGGCCGCACGAAGGCTCGACGATTGTGGGATTTCGTAATAAAGTATTCCAGCATCCGCTCGGTCATTGCAAAGTCCGCAATCACCCCTTCTTTAATAGGGCGAATCGCCACAATATTTCCTGGGGTCCGACCGACCATACGCTTGGCTTCAACACCGACCGCCAAGACTGAATTTGATTGCTTATCAATGGCCACGACGGACGGCTCACTCAAGGTAATGCCTTTTCCTCGTACATAGACCAAAGTCGTGGCCGTGCCTAAATCTATAGCCAGATCACTCGAAAACCACCCAAGCACATCACTTAACCCTGCCATGGAACCCCCATAATGGAAAAAGAGTCAGCCAAAAAATGCCTATCACGTTGCCGTGTATCACGCACTATCGACATATATCGGGTAACAGCTTGCAAAAATAAAGGAATAATCGAAAAAAAGTTCAAGAACGGGGTAATGTGAGAAGCCATTGGTTCATCCATGAATCCAAGCACTTGTGGACAACCCCAGAAATTGGGATGAGAATTTTCCCTATGGAAAACCCAAAAATTGTCCAAGATGGGGGGGAACACAACCTAGACAGCCCCTCATAGGCCCGCCACAGGCTAGGCGATCACCCTTTCCATGTCAAGAGTGAAGGGGGCGGTTATTCCTGAGATTCCAATCATAATTCAGAGTCGGAAAAATCCTCATGCGCCCTCTTCCCTCAATCTTGTTCCCTGAGCGCTTGCTCTCTTGAGGGTGTATGGTATAAGAAGAAAGACGCTTTTTTGTAATTTTTCTTCCTAAGTTTTTCCCCCTTGTCGTAAGAGTCACTGCTGTCGTGTCAAAAAAAGTTCTGCTGATTGTCATCACCCTCGGGCTTATCGCGACGTACCTGGGACTGATAGGAAACGCACGCTGGGGCGATTCTACGCCTCCAGTAATTTCCCTGGAGCAACCCTTTGAACTCGTCGGCCCAACCACTCCTCTGGTCGTCAAGATTCAGGATAATGAAACGGGCCTTCGTGATATCTCCATTCGTGTTATCCACAACCTCGAGACGTACGTGTTAGCCGACCAAAAATTCCCATCGGAAGGTTGGCTCTCAGTGGCAGGAGGCAAAGAACACGAATTCACCTTTGAAAACATCCCCTATGGCGGAACCGACCTTCCTCGACGACAAGGACAAGCTCAATTAATCGTCACAGCTCGCGATTATTCCTGGCGCAATCTGTTTGAAGGGAACGGCCAACGCATTGAAAAAGATTTCACACCGCAGTTTACCCCACCTCGATTAGAACTCCTGTCGCTACCGACGACGATTGTACAAGGCGGAACAGGAGTTATTCGCTATCGAGTCATTCCTGAAGTCACGACCCATGGAGTCAAAATTGGAGAATCCTTTTTCCCAGGGTTTCCTGCTCCGGATAAAGCCGGGATGTTTGCCTTTGTGGCCTTTCCCTATAATGCTCCACGAAATTCACCTATCCAGATCCTTGCGGATGATGGATTCGGCAATACCGCCCTTCTCGACGTAGACTTTCAGATTAAGCCGAAATTTTGGCGCACACGCCCCATAAAAATCACGGATAAATTCATTCGGAAAACCGTGCCTTCCATTCTGGCGCAAACCCCTGAATTAACAAGCCAGGGCGACCTCCTCCAAGACTTTCTCTTGGTCAATGACACATTACGAAAAATGAATAATCAAACCATTACGGACCTCACCAAAAAATCTCATCCAGGGTTTTTATGGAAAGGCGCGTTCCGGCAACTCTCCGGCTCTCAGGTGCAAGCCTCCTTCGCAGATCATCGGGAATATATGTATAACGGGAAAGTCGTGGATGCCCAAGACCATTTAGGGTTTGATCTCGCCGTCACCAAACATTATCCAGTGGAAGCCGCTAACCATGGCAATGTTCTCTTTGCTGGATATTTAGGCATTTATGGCAACACGGTCATTCTTGACCATGGCTACGGCCTTTTATCATTGTATGCCCATATGTCCTCCATTGAGGTCAAAGTAGGAGAGGCCGTACTTATTAGCCAACCACTTGGGAAATCAGGAACA
Source organism: Nitrospirales bacterium (assembly GCA_029261295.1). Lineage (GTDB taxonomy): Bacteria > Nitrospirota > Nitrospiria > Nitrospirales > UBA8639 > Nitrospira_E. Next base: position 96,968 of record JAJDBP010000032.1, read on the forward strand.
ACAGGCCTAGCTGGCGGCGATCACCTGCACTTCAGCCTCATCTTACATGGCGAGCAGGTCAACCCGACTGAATGGTGGGATCCCTTTTGGGTCAAAACGCGAATTAAGGATAAACTCGGCTTGCCTTCCTTAAAGAAAGCCTCCGAAATCGAGGCAGCACCAGAACCACCTTCCAAAGAATTTGGGCCTGAACCAGCACCCGTCCCTTAACATTACAACAACGTGAGAAGTACGGTATTGGTCGTCAAACATGAAGTGGAAAAAATGCGCGTTTCCACCGTTTTCCTCTTTCCATGTGTTGTCGCGTTCAAATGTTCTTCCCAGAAACTGAAAGTCGTGGTGAATGGCTAAACGCCCGAAAAATTCTTCGTCAACTTCAGCAGATACACCCACGACGGTGATCCCGGTTCCATTAGATGAGACTACCCGACAACGGTATTTGAACTATGCCTTGTCGGTCATAACGTCTCGAGCCCTTCCCGACATTCGCGACGGGTTAAAACCCGTGCAGCGGCGCATCTTGTTTTCCATGTTTCACAATCATCGGCTCACCCCAGACCGACCACCCATCAAAAGCGCGAAAGTTGTCGGATCAGTCATCGGTGAATGGCACCCTCATGGAGATGTCGCTGTGTATGATGCCATGGCTCGCATGGCCCAACATTGGTCGCTCCGAGCCACCTTAGTCGACGGGCATGGAAATTTCGGGAGCCAAGATGGCGACCGTCCTGCTGCCTACCGGTATACCGAAGCCCGACTCACACCTCTCGCACTTGAACTGCTGAACGAACTCAACAAAAACACGGTCGATTTTCAACCCAACTACGACGGCAAAGCCGAAGAACCGCTGGTGTTGCCTGCTCGATACCCAAATCTCCTGGTCAACGGATCAACCGGCATTGCGGTGGGCATGGCCACAAACATGCCTCCGCATAATTTGAGCGAAGTGATTGACGCCGCCATTGCACTCATTGCCAATCGAGACGCCTCAATTGCTGACCTCATGAAATCGCTGAAGGGTCCGGATTTTCCAACAGGTGGCGAAATTCTCAATAGCCGGAACGAAATTCGAACCATCTATGAAACGGGGCAAGGATCGATTCGGTTACGAGGGGAATACACCGTCAATGCGGGCGAGTCGGGTAAATCGGAAATTCTCATTACGTCCATTCCCTTTGCGGTAGACAAATCCACCATTGTGGAACGCATTGGGGAACTCATCATCACCAAAAAAATTCCCCAATTAGTGGATGTGCGGGACGAATCAACCACTGACGTGCGTATTACCTTGGAATGCCAGAAAGACGCTGATCCTCATTTGGCCATGGCGTATCTCTTCAAAAACACGCCGCTCCAAAATAATTTTTCGGTCAACATGACCTGTCTGATCCCGGTACCTGACTCTTCCGTGTCGCGCCCCGAATGTCTGAATCTCAAGCAGATGCTTGAACAGTTCATCGACTTTCGTTTTACGACCGTCACCCGACGGTTCACCTACGATCTACAGGTGCTCGAAAAGCGCATTCATATTCTCAGCGGCTTCAAGAAAATTTTTGACGCCCTCGATCAGGTCTTACGAATCATCCGCGCCAGTGACGGCAAAGCCGATTCTGCCAACAAATTACAACAACAATTCGATCTGGACGCCCTTCAAACGGAAGCGATCCTCGAAACACCGATTTATAAGTTATCCAAGCCAGAAATCCAAAAAATGCTGGATGAGCTGAAGGACAAACAGCGTCAGGCCAAAGATCTGAAGGCGCTCTTGGCTTCCAAGAAGAGATTATGGGACGTCGTCAAACAGGAATTACAAGAGGTGGCCAAAACATTCGGCGACAAACGACGCACCAAAATCGGCCGCAAACAGACAGAGGAAGTCACATTTGATCCAGAGGCCTTTCGTGTCAAAGAAGATGCGGTCATCACCATCTCGACCGACGGTTGGATCCGGAGAGTTGGGATCGTTAAAGACCTTTCCAAAGCCCGCGTCAGAGAAGGCGATAGCTTGATGACCATTCTCGGAGGCAGCACTCTGGACTCTATGGTCTTCTTTTCCAATTTTGGCAGCGCCTACACGATACGGATTGGTGATATTCCTCCAGCCAGAAGCGGATATGGCGATCCCGTACAAAAGCTCTTTAAGTTTAAAGATGGCGAGCGCATCATTGGGGGGTGGAGCTTCGATCCTCGCATGTTGCCGGCAACCGGAAAAACACCTTCAGGTGGGACCTCAAAAGGCAGCCAACTCGCACTGTTCAATAAAAAGGGTAAACCCCAAAGCCCACTATCCCTGGAAGCTATTGCCGTCACCACCAGCGGCATGGGGCTTCGCGTCTCTCTGAGTTCGTTTCAAGAACCGTCGACTCGTCTAGGGAGAAAATTTTGCAAGCTCAAAGAAGGCGAAGAAGTTGTGGCCCTTGAAGTCATCACTGGCCCACTGAAACAGACTGTCGTGGCAGTGGCCTCCACCAAAGGGCGTGCACTCCTTTGTAAAGCCGAAGACGTGGCTCAATTAGCCGGCCCCGGACGCGGAGTGATTGTTGTAAAATTAGATCCCAAAGATACCTTGATCGGGTTTAAACTCCTATACGCGAAAGATGACCGTCTTGTTCTGCTTAAAGAAGCTGGAGGACCGCTTACTGTCACGCTTCGTAAATATCAAGTAGTGGGACGAGGCGGGAAAGGGCATGCGCTCTTCAAACGTGGACGCCTCAGCGGAATGGAACCGGCTGAATTGAACATTCCCGTCTTTCAAGTGGAATGAACATCGTAAAAAGAACATGATGTTCAACAATACTTCAGTGTTGCCCCTGATGCTTCTTTTAAATATACAAGGAATCTGGCATGGCTAAATCGTACGGTGCGAGTGATATTGTCGTCTTGGAAGGCATTGATCCCGTTCGACGCCGACCGGCCATGTATATCGGTGGGACGGATAAAACCGGACTGCATCATCTGGTCTGGGAGATTCTCGATAATGCCATTGACGAGGCAATGAATGGTTATGCTTCTCAGATCATTGTGGAATTGGATAAATCCCGAGAAGGCCTCCGCATTTCCGACAATGGCCGAGGCATTCCCGTCGACAAGCATCCCAAGCATAAAAAGTCTGCCTTGGAAATTATCATGACCACGTTGCATGCCGGTGGAAAGTTTGAAACCGGAAGTTATATCCATTCTGGAGGCCTGCATGGCGTTGGCGCCTCAGTGGTTAATGCGCTCTCTCGACACCTAGAAGTCCAAGTCAAGCGAGAAGGAAAGGAATGGGAACAAACCTATCAGGCAGGGATTCCACAAAGCCCCGTAAAAGCGAAAGGCAGCGCCAAAGGGACTGGAACATCCGTGTACTTTCGTCCTGATCCAAAAATTTTCGGGAAAACCATTCAGTTCGATCCAATCTTGCTACAAGATAGTTTGGATGCCAAAGCCTATCTCCATAAAGGCTTGAAGCTCACGTTTAAAGATGGAACAACGGGAAAGACGCATCAGTTTCATCACGAACAGGGCATTCAGGAGTATTTACAGAAATTGGTGGGGGACCGAGGGAAAAAACCCACCGTCGACTTTGTCTTTTACCTTGATCGACAGCTGCCCAAGGACCCGTCAGGCTCAAACGGAGTCACACAGAATCTAGGTTTGGAAGTAGCCCTTCAATGGACCGATGAACCGGCCGAATACGTCAGAAGCTATGTGAATGGAGTCTCTACCCCAAATGGGGGAACCCATGAAATGGGATTACGCGGTGGGCTGGTCAAAGCCGTGCGCAATTACATTGAGACGCATAATTTGATGCCCAAAGGCCTCTCGCTACAAGCGGAAGATATTCGTGAGGGGATGGCGGCCGTCCTGAGTGTTCTGGTCCTCCACCCGCAATTTCAAGGTCAGACCAAAGAGCGACTCAATAACCCAGAAGTTCAAGCACAAGTTGACACACTCGTCAGGCCAGCCCTGGAAAACTATCTCAACAAAAATAAAACGATAGCCGAAACCCTTGTCGGTCGAATGGTGTTGGCCGCTCGCGCACGCGAAGCCTCACGAGAAGCTTCGAAAGCCGTCATGCGCAAGTCAGCCGTCAGCCATCGCTTGAACCTTCCAGGGAAATTGGCTGACTGCCAAAGCACGGATCCTTCAATCAGCGAGCTCTTTATCGTCGAGGGAGACTCAGCAGGCGGGACAGCCAAACAGGGTCGGAATTTGAAAACGCAGGCGATCCTGCCTATCCGTGGAAAAGTGTTGAACACTGAAGAACTCACGCTCTCGAAAGTCGTCGAGAACAAAGAATTAGCCGATCTTATTAAAGTGCTTGGCTGCGGTATCGGAAAAGATTTCACCCTCAATAAACTGCGGTATCACAAAATTATTTTATTAATGGATGCAGATATTGATGGGCACCACATCAGCACATTATTGCTCACCTTTTTCTTTCGCCACATGCCTGAACTCATTCGACAAGGTCATGTCTACATTGCCCAACCACCGCTCTATCGCATTGAAATTGGCAAGGAAATTCAGTGGGCAGGCACAGATGAGGAGAAAGTGAAAATTGTGGCAGCCGCCCGCGCCAACGCCAAACCTATTATTAGTCGCTTCAAAGGGCTTGGAGAAATGTTTCCGCATCAACTCAGAGACACCACTCTCCACCCGTCCACCCGTCGCCTTCTCAAAATTGAGTTATTTGACGAGCTCAACACCGACCGCACCTTCCATGATTTGATGGGCAAACGCACCGAAGCCCGTTATGAATTTCTTATGGCCAATGCGGGATCCGTCGAGAATTTAGATGTTTAACAGCTAGGCTTGCTCTTTCCCCCCTTGTTCACAGCCTGTGTTACCCTACCGACCATGAAGACTGGCGATTCTCCTCCACTCACAGCCCTTCAGACCGTCAAGAACTATCATGAGCAGACCAAGCATGAATTCAATCGGTTTGCTAAATCGCTCGGCTATTTAGATTGGGCGAATCAACCTAATCCCTTCCGTCGATTTCAAGGGGCGCCCCTTACGTCTTTACCTCTTCTCAAACTAGACGAACCACCTTTTTCGCCAACGTACGAAGCCTTATTTGGGACGCCTTCGATTTTTTCCCAACCAGTCACACTCCAAACATTATCTCGGTTTTTTGAATATGCCTTATCCCTGACTGCCTGGAAAGAATATAATGGCACCAGTTGGGCCCTTCGAAGTAACCCTTCCAGCGGAAACCTCCATCCAACGGAAGGGTATCTCTTCACCGGGAATCTCCCAGATGGCACACTCAGCCCAGGCCTTTACCATTACGCGCCAAAAGAACATGGGCTGGAACATCGCTGGAGCATCTCAGCTGAAACCGCGCAAACGATTCTTCAGCACCTGCCAACCGATGGATTTGTAGTTGGGCTCACCTCCATCCATTGGCGGGAAGCGTGGAAATATGGAGAGCGAGCCTTCCGCTATTGCCAACATGATATCGGCCATGCCATTGGGAGCATGCGAATCGCAGCTGCCACCCTAGGCTGGAATATGGTCGTCCTCTCTCACACATCAGATGAGACGATTGCACAACTCCTCGGCTTGCACCGCAAGCAAGACTTCCAGCAATCAGAAGGGGAATATCCCGACCTGTTAGCCGCCATCTGGCCAAATAATCCACAAGCAATTCTGGAAATAAACTTGGCCTTTGAGAAACCATCGGACGAGCTGTTGGTAGCGGGAGAATGGAAGGGAGAGGCTAACAAACTCAGTAAAGATGAACCCGTTCATTGGGAAATCATTGATGAAGTGGAAAAAGCCTCTTGGAAATCCACACAAGAATCCGGAATTTTTGCTTTCTCGACTTCTTCACCGACTCCAAACTTAGACGTTAAAACAGAGGCCGAACCGCTTGCAGGTCAAATTATCCACCAACGACGAAGTGCGGTGTCATTTGATGGACACACCAGCCTGTCCGTGGATCGATTTTACACAATGCTGCTACGGACCATGCCAAATAGCGAGTTGCAAGTTTCTAAACGGCCAATGCCCTGGGATACCCTTCCCTGGAATCCCACCGTTCATCTTGCGCTGTTTGTTCATCGAATCGATGGCCTCCCCTCTGGCATGTATTGGCTCAACCGCAATCCTCACGAACACCAGGTGAAAGATTTCCAATCAAGCATGCATGAGCAATTCGAATGGACAACCCCAGAAAATTGTCCGGCTCAGCTCCCTCTGTCTCTTTTAGAAGAAGGCGATGCGAGGAATCTGGCCATGCAACTCAGTTGCGGACAAGAAATTGCCAGCCATAGTGCCTTCGCCCTCGGGATGGTTGCAGAGTTCGACCACAGCTTAGAAACATTTGGCCCGTGGTTTTACAAACGTCTGTTTTGGGAAACAGGGCTTATCGGGCAGGTGTTGTACCTCGAAGCCGAAGCAGCCGGTATTCGCTCTACAGGCATTGGATGTTTCTTCGATGATCCCGTGCATCGTGTCCTGGGGTTTCACCCACAAACCCAATGGCAATCCCTCTATCACTTCACCGTCGGAGGCCCAACAGATGATGGCCGCCTCACCACCCTCCCCCCTTACGACCATCTCAAGTAAAAGAGCCAGCTCCCCTTTCCGAAGCTTCTACCTCCCCTACCCCCCTCCTTACAAAGGAGGGGAAAGTCTCAAACGACTGCTTTCCACAGCTCCCCCACAAGCTCTCGAATTTCCCTTGTCTTTTCCTCCCCTTTGTAAGGGACTTGGGCCTGAAGAAGGCACAAGCAGGTGTGGTAGAGTTTTCTTCTATGCCTGCCAAAAAAGGAAATCCGAAACTTCTTCCCCTTAGACGACGACTCCGAAACAACTTAACTCGGACAGAACAATTACTTTGGGCCAAACTGCGGCAGAATCAAATCTACGGCCTAAAATTTCGCCGACAACATGGAATTGGGTCGTATATTGTGGATTTCTATTGCCCTGAACGAAATGTAGTTATTGAAGTTGATGGAGATGTGCATGCAGCGGAAAGGGTACAAACCAAAGATCGCCTTCGAGAAGAACATTTAAAATCTTTAGGTCTTGAAATTCTACGATACACAAACGATGAAGTCATAAATAATCTTGATGGAGTGTTAGAAGATCTGGCACGTCGGTTGCTCAAAGACTCTACCTCCCCTACGCCCCTCCTTATAAAGGAGGGGGAAACTCAGGACCATTCCAATCCTTTGCCGCGTGAATTTTATGAACGGCCAACGTTAAAGGTCGCGAAAGAACTGTTGGGGAAAGTGCTTGTGAGAAAAACCCCAAAGACCACGATATTAACGAAAATAGTCGACGTGGAAGCCTATATTGGCCCAAAGGATAAAGCCTGCCATGCATCCAAAGGGAGAACCAAACGCACGGAAGTCATGTTTGGACCAGCCGGTTTCACGTATGTGTATCTTATCTATGGGATGTACCACTTGTTGAATATCGTCACCGAACGAGAAGAATTTCCCGCAGCTATTTTAATTCGAGGCTTGGAGCTTTTGGATCAGCCTGAAGCACAGACACACCAAATCCGCATTGATGGTCCCGGACGAGTCGGCCGTTTCTTAGAACTCGACCGCACCCACAACGGCCTCGACGCGACTCAAGGCACAACAATTTGGGTCCATGATCAAGGCCTGACCGTTCCACGGAATCAGATTCAAGCTCTCCCTCGAGTTGGAGTGGACTATGCCGGCGAATGGGCGCAGAAACCCTGGCGATTCTGTTTGCCCTCACCACCTTCTTCAAAGGTTCGAAGAAAAAAAACCAAATAACGCTCTAGAACCCTTTTATTCACTGCCTTGAACAAGGACCGCCGTCTACGTTACGCTAGCGTTTCAGAATTATGTCGGCTACATCCCGTATGCCACATGACACAAATCGCTTCTCATTTCCACGAACAATAAAGGAGGAAAACCATGGGCAATCCGCTCGATACGATTTCTGGCACTATTACTGCTGGCTTTGTGTTGACCGTCGTCTTGTTCGGTCTGGTCAAAATGTTGGTGTGACCCCCACAGCTCTACACAAGAATTCTTTAATCATCTAACACATACGAGGACACATTATGGAAAGTATATTAGCGTGGGGACATTTCCTCTCAGGCATTACCTGGATCGGAATTCTCTATTACTTCAATTTCATCCAAGTGCCATTTTTAAAAGTTGTAACACCCGAAACAAAAGCCGAGGCCTTCAAGCATTTAGTGCCTAACGCCTTATGGTGGTTTCGATGGGGAGCTCTGGCCACTTGGGTCTTCGGAGCCGCTTTACTCATGAATCAACATCGAATGGGCAGCGCCTTCTTATTGCAAGGCCAAGATGCTGTCATTGGCATGGGTGCCTGGCTCGGCACCATCATGTTGCTAAACGTCTGGGGCATCATTTGGCCCAACCAGAAAAAAGTGTTGGGGATGAAAGAAGCCACCCCAGAAGAAAAAGCGGCCGCAGGGCGGACAGCATTGTTGGCCTCACGTACCAACACCATGCTCTCCATTCCCATGTTGTTCTTCATGGCCTCCTCCGGCCATGCCTCAGGCCTGTTTTAAATCAGACAACAAAGAACAACGTTTTCGTTGGAATAAAAAAGGCTGGCTCACATGAGCCGGCCTTTTTCGTCTATTAACCTAGAAAATTCATAACCCCCTCGCCCTTGAGGGAGAGGGCTGGGGGTGAGGGTGAGGGTGAGGGTGAAAGATATCTAAATTGTATATATGCTATCGAGAGCCTGAGGAGAAGTTTGAGGCCCTAATCGTTAATTTGAAGTTGCAGAGGAAGAAGAAGGTTTCTTTGCGGCCTAGTCTCGGGTACTCAGCCACTTGGTGTGTTCTTAGGCAATGAGAGCTTCAATACGCTCCGCTAAAAGCGCATGAGGATTCTCTACGGCTACAAAAGGCCTGGCGGCGGCGGCCCACAAAAATTCTCATACTTAGGGCTTCGCAAGTAGAACGATTCGTCGTCCAATTCTAATGATATTGATTCAATTGTTGCAGCCCTTCTTCCACCACAATTAACGCGCCGAGACAAGCGAAGGCAATACTTCCGAAGGGTAAACCTACAGAAAGAGGAATCAAGGCTGCTGATACGAGAACGATTCCCCGACACACTTGGTAGGAGGTTTGATTTGACCTACTCTTCTTGTCATATCAACAAAATTGATCTTCCAATCGTTCCAACGTTTCTTACATTATTCCCACGTTATTGAAATCCATGAATGAATAAAGAGACTGTTATTTGTCACCAATTAATTTTCCCCCACCCCAGCGGTTTCTTTGGTATTTGTAAAATCATTTCGCTAATAAAGGGGCGGGGATGAACTATTTCCCCGTTTGGTCTGATTAGCCTTATAATATTCGCTTTCACCAAAACATATTTATTATTGATTTCAAATGGTTGTGTCTTAAGCTCGATTGTCGAATAAGTTGCAAAAAGATTTTTTACCAATCTTTGTCGACTAGAACTCATTTCAGTCAATCCCTGTAAGGCCAAAAAATCTCTAGCAGAAAAGGCTTTTTCAAATCTTTGCAAGCTCTTTGTAAGTTCCGATATAAATTCCACATTTTCCAGATCTCCTATAGGGACGGAAGTTCCTAAAATTCGTTCCAAATCCTCCCCCTTCAAGGAAGCTGCAAGTTTTTCCTTTTCAGCTTGAGCTTTTGCAACTTTTGTGGCTTCAATTGCAATTTTGGCACGAGCCCTCTCTTCCTCAGCCTCTCTGCGAGCGCTTTCCGCATCTGCGAAAGATCTTATTGATTTTTGCAGAGCCTCTTCAAGTTGCACCTTTTGCATTTCGATATCTTTGAGCAACTGATTCTTGTCATACAGAGCCCACGAAAACATTACCAGGCCAAGGGTGACTATGATAAACAGAGCGAATAATAATTTTGCTCTAGCCTTCTTTCCTAATTCTACTTTTAGTTCATCCTGGCTTTTTTCCAGAAAGGTTTGTACTTCCCTAAATTTCCCACCGTACAGCTCCGCCCAATCAGAGTTGGGCTTTTGCTCTTCTTGCCATTTCACGGCCAGGGAGAGCTCCGGATCTCGCCACAGCCCACCTTGGCCTTCTTGATGTCGTATGGCGGCCTCGACCAGTCGCTGATAGAGCGCTCGGGATTCGGCTTCTTGGGACACCAGCGACCGTAAACGATCCCATTGGCGAATGAGACTTTCATGCGCAATATCTATAAGCGAGTCTTTGTTGAGTGGTTGAGGGCGCGGTGGGATGAGAAATGATCTGTCAGGGCTCCGGAATCGTTCGACAATGGCAATGACTTCTTCGAAGGTCGCACCGACAACTTTGCGAATCCGTTCCACCGTCATCGGACGGCGAATTTCCCGATTGTCCGGTCCGCGTTCGGTCAAACATTGGAAAATTCGTTTGGCAATAATTTGGCTGCGTTCATCTGGCAGCCCTAAATAGGCTTCGTCGGCATGCCGAGATAAGGCCTCGGTCAGTTCCCCTACCGCTTCATAATCTTTCACATCCATTTGCACGCCATTGTGGCTCTGTTGTTCTCGATGATCCCAGGTGCGCATGAGGGCATGCTGCAACACAGGTAATTGATCTGGATCGTCTCCCAGGTCATTGAGTAACCGTTGAACCAACCAGGGGTTCATCTCTCCCCCTCCTACTGCCGCCGGACCAGTCATCGAGACCTGGCGTTGATCGCGGGTCATACGTGGGATGAGGTATTGGCCATCGTTGAGCGCTTCAGGCAAATCGCGGAATTGGGCACAGTCGCCTAAATAGTCGGAGCGCATCGTGATGACGACAAAGATGGGAACCTCTCGTTGGGCTGTCGCTTCCAGCAGCAATTTGACGAAGGCTGCGGCTTCTTCCTTGCCCCCCTTGATGTCTTGTTGAAACCGGAAGAGTTCTTCAAATTGATCGACCACCACGAGCAGATTTTCATACGGACCTAATTGGAGTTGCTTGGTGGCTTCGACTAATCCCCGGGCCGACCGATGCAGGGTGGCTTCTAGAATGGCTTGCTTCATACCTCGTTCTTCATGAGACGTGGAATTCGGTTCGTCTTCTTTCGTTTGGGTGGTCTGCGCTGGCCCTTGTAGGTGTTGTGCGAGATTTCCTATGGGATCGTTACCCGGTCTCATCAGCGCAATCTGCCACGCAGACCCTTCGTTCACCATGTATCCACCATGGAGCGCTGGCAGAAGCCCTGCCCGCACTAGCGAGGATTTTCCACTTCCGGATGTGCCGACGACGGCGAGAAATCGTGTTTGCCGAAGGCGGCGTAAAAGTTCGTCACTTTGGCCTTCGCGACCAAAGAAGAGATGAGCTTCTTCTGGCTCGAATGGACGCAGCCCTGGGAAGGGGTTGGTGCGTTCTGGCGTTGCTGGTGATTCTTGGTCGGACATGGTTTCTATATGAGTTTAGAGATTGCTTTCGTTGAAGGTCGTCTTTTGTTGCAAGCTTCTACCTCCCCTGACCCCTCCTTACAAAGGAGGGGGAACTGGGTGGTCTCGGAGTTTTTGGATAAAGGGTTGCAATATTTCGGGGTTGAAGCCTTGGCCGTTACGGAGGACTAACGCATCATTGGTGCGGAAGCGTTCTTTTTCTGGGGTGACCGGCGAGGAGACATAGATAGCCTTCGCCACATAAGGTTTCGTCCGTCCTAACCCGAGTGCTTTTTTTAATTCCATGAGTTGGCTTTTGAGCCACCATTGGGTGGTCACTCCATAAAAGATAAGGGAAGCATCGCAGATACAAAGATTGTCTTGGTGCCATTCCCGCACATTGACGCCATCTTCTTCTGTTGCCGACAGGTTCACTTCAAAGCCTTGGTCGATGAGATGGGCTTGGATCGGTTCTACGGCTTCACGATCACGAGGATCGCACACCAGATAAATAGTCAGCACACTTGATTCTTCTGAAATTTCTGTTTCCTGCGAGTTGATCGCCTTTTCTTTTTCGGCCTGTTGTTGTTTCAGTCGGTCCAACAGATGGGTTTTGAACTCTTCGAGTGGGGCTTCTAATAATTCCAACTGTGTGCCGGCCGTCTCTGTCTGCCGTAAGGTTTGAAGAAATTCCGTCTGACGTTCTTCTTCAATGGTTAATTTTGGAGGAAGCCACACCAGGCATGGGCGATGAGGTTGTTGGCTACTTTTCATTACCTCTTCTTGTTGAATTTCAATGACAGACTTGGACTCTCCTTCGGGTACCATGCCAAATCGCTCGCCTATCAAATGCACCGACAGACAGGCTTGATCCACAATACCTTGAATGTGGTCACGCAATTGGGGACCCTCTATTGGCAGGGGGTGCTTAGGAAGGACGGCATAGCCTTGTCCCTCTAATTCCCGCAACACATTGTCACGATCATCTCGACGATCTGATGTCGTCTCCGCAAGAAACACGAGTTTTTTGGTGTGGTCCTCAACCGGCACCGAAGTGCCCTCTTCCATCATCGTTAAGACCTTACAGATGTCCTGGGCGAGATCTTCCAGTTTGGTCCAATATTTCAATGAGCTGTCTTCCCGTTTATCTTGGGAATATTCTCGATGCCGATTCGAGGAAGATTCCATTTCAAAAAATTCATAGCCCAGAAGCTTTTGTAATGTTTCAGGATGTGTTTCTCTGGAGACAGGCGTCTTAATGACTTTAAAGACTTTGGCGAGTTCTCCAATTCGTCCTGCTCCATCAAGAGGAGCTTGTTGGAGAAATTGATTGAGTTCTCGTTGACACCAGTCGGATTGGAAATAATTCGGCGAAAAGATGGAGAGCAGAACGGGTGTGGTATGAATGCGGTTGGTCAGAGTTTCATCAAATATACGGTTCCCTTCGAGTTCTGGATCTCGCCAAATGTGCGCCTGTTTATGCAACAGTTGCTTGAGACGAATCTCCAAGGCGTAGTGAAACTTGTCCACCCATCCTTTTTCGCCCTCCTCCAACGACTCATTGTCGATGTGGGCGTAACTAATAAACACGTCGTGTGACATTTTTGGCCCGTTCCCCTCTTAATGCCTGCCAATTATACAGAAGTTGCTTAATTTTCCTAGGGGGGACCACTGAGGAATTTTGAGAATATGGAAATCGAGGAAGAGAGAATTGAAAAGGGGATTTGGGATGCCCGTCTCCTTCACCCCTTGCCCTTATTGAGCAAGAGGTAAAAAAGAGGGCGGGATTAAACAGTTACTCTTGGACAACGATATGCGTATCGGTTTCTTCGACGCCAGGAATCGTGTGGATTTTCGTCATAATGAGGTTGGAGAGGGCGCGATCATCTGAGGCATTGACCAACCCAAAAATATCCGGTTGCCCAAAACAGGCATGAGCTTGCTCTACTTCCGGTAACGCTTTTAACGTGGCGATCACATCTTGCGCTTTTCCGGCTTTGACTTTCATTAATATGTATGCTTTTGCTGCCATGGCAACCTCCTTGTTCTAGGGAATGTTGAAAAAAGTCGCCAACGGCGTTCTCGCCTTTTTACTGTGCTCACGTACTGGAAGTACGCTCCGCGCATCAAAAAGGCTACGGCCTTGTTGGACGGACTTTTTTGATCATTCCCTTGGCTATAAGGTCAATGGAACCTTCAACTGGGGCTATGGATGCTATTCAACAAACTCTCCATAACCCTCAAGAAAAATGAGTTCTTCTTCTCAAGGCGCTGTTCTACCATAGATGATCATTTGATTCCATCACAACAGCCTTTCCTTTTCATTCTTCACATTGCTTACTTTCTCTTCATGACAGTAGGATGGACAGCTTTTAAAACCTTCGAGCTTAGACAATTCAAGGAGCCTTATTATGTCTAATATTGTTTCATTACTTCCTAGTGCGACAGAGATGGTGTGTGCTCTTGGCTGCCAAGACCAACTCACCGGACGATCTCATGAATGTGATTTTCCCACCGGCATCAGCCAGTTGCCCATTTGTACGGCGCCTAACCTTTCAGTGGACGGCACCAGTCAGGACATTCATGAGCGCGTATCAGGAATATTGCAGAACGCGCTGTCCGTCTATCGCGTCGAAACCGACACCCTTCGTGACTTGCACCCGGATATTATCGTCACTCAAACGCAGTGTGATGTCTGCGCGGTAAGTTTTACGGATGTTGAAAAGGCACTGAAAGAATCTTTGGAGATTCAACCAACCGTGATTTCTCTTCATGCAACCAATTTTCAAGGGGTGTGGGATGATATTCTTCGTGTGGCCCAGGGGTTAGGCAAAGAACAGGAAGGCCAAATACTTTTGGCTAGCTACCAGAACTCGGTTTCCACGATTGCTGATCGATGCAATACGGTGAGCTCTCATCCGTCAGTGGCATGCATTGAATGGATTGAGCCTTTGATGGCCGCCGGCAATTGGGTTCCGGAACTGGTCGCACTTGCGGGAGGACAGTCTGTTTTTGGCGAGCCAGGCGCTCATGCTCCCTGGATTACATGGGAAGCTCTAGCTAAAGCCAATCCCGACATACTGGTTTTGATGCCCTGTGGGTTTTCTATGCCGCGTATTGAAGAGGAAATGCACGTACTGACTGAGAATCCTGTTTGGCCTACTTTGAAAGCGGTACAACAGGGACACATTTATCTGACTGATGGGAATCAATTTTTTAATCGACCAGGCCCACGCTTGGTCGAATCTTTGGAGATTTTTACCGAGATTTTCCATCCCACCGATTTTCAGTTTGGCCATGAAGGCACCGGATGGCGTCGGTGGCTTTCTGCCAATTGACCAACTCTCTCGCCATTTGCTACATAGGAATCATTCCTAAACAGGAATGGAACAGATTCCTAATCCATGCCCCTTACACTTGAGAACATTCAACAAAAGTTTCGTGAATGTGGGTTGAAGTCCACCCCACAGCGCACGGCTATTTACCAGGCCCTCGTTCAGAGTACCGCTCATCCCACTGCCGAAGATCTTTTTGCCCAGGTCTCGCCCACTTACCCTATGCTCTCGCTGAATACGGTGTATTACACCTTGAGCGTCTTGCGCACAGCCGGACTCGTCCTAGAGGTCAATATTGGCCACGACCGAGCCCGGTTTGACGCCAATCTCTCCCCACATCACCATGTGATTTGCCAGGGATGCCAGAACATTCTTGATGTGATGGACCCCCGATTAAATCGCTTGGCGTCTCCATCTGGCCTGCCGGATGATTTTGAAATTTCCAGTTATCAAGTCGCTTTTCGCGGATATTGTGGCGCATGTCGCAAATCCAAAATATCCATGACTACTTCACCATCGGGGAAACGCCCCGTTTCATCATAAAGGAGGATTGTATGGGCAACAGTTTAAAAGGCACGAAAAGTCACGAAAATTTGAAAGCGGCCTTTGCCGGCGAATCACAAGCGAATCGTCGCTATCTCTATTTCGCCAAGCGGGCTGATATCGAAGGCTACACGGAGATCGGGGGTCTTTTCCGAGACACTTCTGAAGCTGAAACCGGCCATGCCTTTGGACATTTAGACTTCTTAAAAGAAGTTGGTGACCCTGCGACGGGTGTGCCTATCGGTAATACCGACGCCAACTTAAAAGCGGCGATTGAGGGTGAGACGTATGAATACACCCAAATGTATCCAGGCATGGCAAAAACTGCTCGCGATGAAGGTTTTGAGGAATTGGCCGAATGGTTTGAAACCTTAGCCAAAGCCGAACGTTCCCACGCGAATCGCTTTACCAAAGGTCTTGAGTCACTGAAAGACGGATAAGTATTTTCAATTTTTTGATTGATGGTCCTTCCCACTGTCCTCCCCTTTTTTAGGGGGAGGATACCGGTGGGGTAGAGAGGTGACGTCAAGCTGATGATGTCAGGTTGAAAGCAGAACGTTCAATGTACCAATTCCATGCCTCTACCTCCCCTTGCCCCTCCTTACAAAGCAGGGGAAAATTGCACCATTATCAACATCAAATTTAATTGCTCACCAGGAACAATACTCGTCCACAGACTTTATCATGCCGAAATTTGACCTTATTACTCCTGGGTGGAAACGCTCGGATCTTGAAACAGAAACCTTACGGGTCTTTGATATCTGCGACGGTTGTCGTCGCTGCTTTAACTTGTGCCCGTCCTTCAATACTCTTCTCGATCGGATTGATGATTTCGATAGCGACGTCTCTCAACTGACGGCACAAGACTTCACCAAAGTTGAGCAGGAATGCTATTACTGCAAACTGTGTTTCAACCACTGTCCGTATTCACCACCACACCAATATGATCTTGATTTCCCACGCTTGATGGCGGCCTGGAAAAAACAACGCACTGCAGACGGTGGCGCCACTTGGCGAGACAAGCTTCTTATTCAAACTGATCTCATTGGAAAATTGGGCAGCTTCACAGCGCCCCTGACGAATTGGGCTCTTCGTACACCCTGGATACGTGGCCTGGTTGAAAGAGTGGCCGGCGTTCACCACTCTCGACAGGTGCTGCCTTTTCAATCAGAAACGTTTTCACAATGGTGGGAACGACGACAGCCAGCTCCGACACCTTCAACCCTCAAGGGTAAAGTCGCATTTTTCCCTAGTTGTTTGGTGACGTTTCAAGTGACCGATGTGGGAAAGGCCACCGTACAAATTTTAGAAAAGAATGGCATTGAAGTAGTAGTCGCACCCAATCAACAATGTTGTGGGATGCCACGGTTTGATCTAGGAGACACGGAAGGCATGCAACGCATTGCTGAAGAGCAATGCCAGCAGTTTCTCCCCTATGTCGATAAAGGCTATGACATTGTCATTCCCGCCCCAAGCTGTAGCTTGATGTTCAAACGAGAATATCCCTATCTCAAGCCTTCATCAGAAATGACTCGCGTGGCCGAAAGCACCTATGATGTGTGTGAATACTTGATGCGGTTAAAAAAAGATAAGAACTTGTCTCTCGATTTTCCGGAGAATCCGGGTCGAGTGGCCTACCAAATTCCCTGTCATCTTCGCGATCAAAATATTGGGTTCAAATCCAAAGATGTGATGGAACTGACCGGGGCCAAGGTTCATTTAATTGAAAAGTGTTCCGGGCACGATGGCGCCTGGAGTGCCAAGGAAGAGTTTTTTGATATGTCGATGAAGATTGCAAAGAAAGCTGTTCGAGAAATTAAAGACGAACCTTTTGATGTGGTGGCCTCCGATTGCCCGTTATCTGCGCTTCAATTAGACCAGGCCCTTGATGCGCCACCAACGCGACCGGCTCTACACCCCATTCAAGTTGTTCGCAACGCCTATGGATTACCTTCATGACACACATCACACCTCAGGAGCTCCTTTCCGCGGCGGATTATGAAGAGCAACGCACGACCATTCGTCAACGCATTATTACCCTCAAGAAGCGCCGCCGTATCACCGCTGGCGACTGCATTACTTTGGTCTTTGAAAACCGCGAAACGTTGCTCTTTCAAATTCAAGAAATGCTGCGAACCGAACGCATTTTTGCTCCCGAGAAAATTCAGGAAGAATGTGATGTCTATAATGCCTTGTTGCCTGACAGCGGGGAATTAAGCGCGACCCTCTATATTGAAATAACAGACCCCGACAAAATTCAAGAACGCCTGGATTCCCTGAAAGGTATTGACAATCCGGATATGGTGGCTATCTCTATAGGGAGCGAGAAACTCTTCGCAAACTTTGAGGCCGGACATAGTAATGAAGAAAAGATTAGTGCTGTCCACTTTGTTCGGTTCGCTTCTACTCAAAATTTTAGGGACCAACTGGCCCAGGCTAAAACGCCAGCCTTCTTGACTATCAGCCACCCTAATTTTCAAGCAGAAGCCCCAATTCTTGATGATATGAGACAAGAATGGCTCCAAGATTTACAATAAGGTTTTTACGAAAGCTCTGAACCCAATATTGGACTAAATTGACAACCTCAAAAGATGTGCTTTAAGATAAAGGCTCAATGTTATCATCCTTTCAACCGATTGAAAGGAAAGAAGAATTTTCGAATTTTCGTGACGTTCATACAAGGAGGAGAGACACATGGTTACTATTACCGAAATCGCTGAAGAGAAGATTAAAGAACTCATACAGGAAGAAGAGGACGCTGTTGGACTTCGCATTTACGTCAAAGGCGGAGGCTGCAGCGGCTATCAATACGGGATGTCCTTTGAAGACAAGACCAGTGATGATGACACCATTGTTGAAAAGGGTGACGTCAAAGTCATTGTGGATTCTCAAAGTGCCCCAATGCTCAGCGGCGCAGAAGTGGATTATGTGGATAGCTTGCAAGGGTCTGGATTTGCTATTAAAAATCCACAAGCCAAATCCACCTGTGGCTGCGGTAGTTCCTTTTCGACATAATTTTCGCTTCACAGAATACGGCTAACATGAAGGGCTGAGCTTGATGTACGATACGTACCTCAGTTCAGCCCTTCTTTTATTTTGACCATCATGTCAGGAAATGTTGATGCCTAAAGCCACGTTAACAAAACGCCTCGAATTTTGTTCATCCCATCGCTATCACAATCCGGCCTGGAATGATGCCAAAAATCGTGAAGTCTTTGGGCCCTGTAACAACGCCAATACCCACGGTCATAATTATCTCTTAGAAGTCACGTTATGCGGAGACATTGATCCAGTCACCGGAATGATCATTAACCTCTATGATCTCAAACAACACTTATGGGATATCCTGATTGAATTTGATCACAAAAATTTAAACTTAGATACGCCCTACTTCAATAACAAAATTCCCACTACGGAAAACCTGGCCCTCACCTTATGGACCCTTTTGGCTAAACACCCTCACTTACCAGCTCTCGACAGAATCCGCCTCTATGAAGATGCCACCCTCTATTCAGAAATACGAAAGGAGTTTATTCAATCATCTGATACCACACTCATTGGTCGTCGCTATCTTTTTGCTGCCGTCCACCACGCACTGGACAACACGACACGAGGGCATCAGTACGAACTATGGGTCACTTTGAAAGGTGTCATCCCTTCAGATACCGGACAGGTCATAAACCTACAAGCTCTAGATGAACTGGTGAAGCACCATATTCTTCAACGATGGGAACAACAAAATATCAGTCAAGATCCCCTATTTTCGCAATCTCCCGTTAGTGATAGCGCTCTCGCCAAACATTGCTGGGCACTCCTCTCCCCACATTTGGTTTCTCCTACGCTTGACCATATTTCCATTAGTCAGCAATACGAGACTGCAGCCGCCTTCTCGGGGTAGTTCCCGACGACCAACAAAAATCTTTCGAAATGCCAAAACGCGGTTAGTTGCCTGAAGAAGAGAAAACCTTCGTTAATTATTTTTGGAGAAGTGCTGGGTGATAAGTGTAGCTAACTCAGTGGATTCGAGTTTGCCTTCTTTGGTGTCCAAGAGGGTCCCATTGGAAAAGAAGTGTGTGGTGGGGTAAGTTTCAAAGTTGTGCTGCTTTTTGATGGCTCGGCATTTACCAGGAACGTGCATTTTAGCTTTACCAAATCGAACACTGACATGTTCTTGAGCTGAAGTCACCAGAATAGGGTCATAGGCCATGCAAGGCTCACAAGCCGCTATTCCATAGGCCACGATCGCTGCCGGAGATTGAGTGAAGTCCTCATAGTTTTCATCGTTGACGTTTTCCACAACCCCTGACATATCAGCTCCTTCTTCTGGTTCTGCCTCCTGGGAGGAAAACAGACCAGACAAAAGAAAACCCTAAGGGAGCCTTGTCTTCGCTCCGCTTAGGGTTCTCACATTGATCACGCTCTTAGCTGAGCTTGCTTAAGGCTTCTAGGATCTCTTTGTCATCCCGAGCAACCTTGATTTCTTGAACCTTGGCATAGGCGACTTTGCCAGATTTGTCCACAATAACGGTGGCTCGTTTGGAGCAATTCAGGGGCTCAAAATACAAACCATAGGCTTTGGAAACCGTGCGATGCATATCAGCCAACAACTTGTGCTTGAGTTCCAAAGAATCGGCCCAGGCTTTGTGCGAAAAGAAACTATCACAGCTCACACCCATGATTTCGGCATTGGCTGATTCAAAGCTGGGGAAGTCATCCGTTAAACATTTATTTTCCCCTTGGCAGACTGGACTCCAATCTAATGGATAAAACGCGAGCACCACATTTTTCTTACCTTGGTAATCACTCAGTTTAATATCGTTTTGGTCCTGATCTTTCAGGGTAAAATCTGGGGCGACATCTCCAACTTTAATCTCTGCAGCAACATCTGACATGTTCTATCTCCTCCTTGTTGATAAAATACATGGAAAATACTTGAGTAGTCTTTGGTGGTACCATGGGGTGAAAAAGTTTGTCAATCGGCACAATGGTCCTCTCAAATCGCCCATTTGCCCTTAATTCTCTGTTCCTTTTCTCTTATCCTAATTTAGGGCAATTTTTGGTTTCACTAGCACGTATTTCACCTTCCTTTCCTTGTGTTTTCCTCTATCTCGGGGTATCGTAAAATTAAGGCATTTACATTTCTCCCTCTTCTCTTTCCTCACACAAAGGATCACCTTTCATTTCTGCATGAATACCATTCAGCAGTTTTTTTCAGGACTTAAAACGTGGTCGTGGCTTCGGATTATTCTTGTCTCCTCTTTGCTCTTGGGGTGCATTGGAGTGGGTACGATCCTTGGAGTCCTTTTTGTAGCCACGCGTGACTTACCCACGTTTGATTCCTTCCAAGATTATCAGCCAAGTTTGGTCTCTAGAGTCTATGCCGATAACGGTGAAATCATTGGACAATTTTTCATTGAACGTCGACTCTATACCCCTATTGATCAAATCCCTAAGACCCTTACCCAAGCAGTTATTGCCGTAGAAGACACGAGATTCCTTGAACATCCTGGGCTCGATATTGTCGGGATTGGGCGAGCGGCCTGGACCAATCTGAAAAAAGGCGGTCGTTTCCAGGGTGCCAGCACGATTACCCAACAATTGGCACGAGCCCTTTTCCTCACACCTGAACGCACGTATACCCGAAAAATCAAGGAACTTATTTTAGCCATTAAAATGGAGTGGGTCCTGACAAAGGATCAAATCCTTGAAATGTACCTCAACCAAATATATTTTGGTCATGGTGCTTATGGAATTGCTGCAGCCACTCTTACGTATTTCGATAAAAGCGTGACAGAGTTAAGCCTACCTGAATCGGCATTTTTAGCTGGATTGCCCAAGGCTCCCAATACCTATTCGCCGTATCGAAACCCAGACCGGGCAAAGTCTCGAAAAGAACTAGTGCTCCACCGTATGATTGAGGCTGGGTTTATTACTGAACTTGAGGCTCAAGCGGCCATTGAAAAGATTCTGAATTATCGCCGTCAGTCCATTGAACCCATTGCCTCATATTTTGTTGAAAATATCCGGCAACATTTGGTTGAACGATATGGAGAATCACTCGTCTATAAAGGTGGCTTGCAGATCTATACGACTTTAAACATTGCCATGCAAAAAATTGCCGAAGACAGCCTGCAACAAGGGCTACGGAAAGTCGATAAACGACAGGGTTGGAGAGGGCCACTCGGACATGTGGAATTCACTAAAGACTTTGCGCCTCCTGAGCAGTACCCAGAATTACTCAACCTACGCGCCGCTCGCGTTCACGGTCTGTATCGAGCCCTCGTGACAAAAGTCTCCAAAAAATCAGCCCATGTTCTCATTGGCAATACCATTAAAGGCACGATCTCCTTAAAGGACATGGAATGGGCTAAACGTCGGTTGAAGGATGTTCATGATGTTGGAAGCGGCGTTGTTCAAAAAAAAATTACTCCGCGCCATATTATCAAGATCGGGGACATCATTGAAGTCTTGCCTAAAAAGGGCAATCTTGAATCTGGCAGCTTTGTCTTAGAACAGACTCCTCTGGTGGAAGGATCCTTACTCGCCCTGGACCCGCGAACCGGTGCGGTTCAAGCCATGTCCGGGGGTTATGATTTTAATCGTAGTCAATTTAACCGCGCTGTGGCTGCCAGGCGACAACCTGGCTCTGCCTTTAAGCCCCTCATTTATGCCACGGCCCTTCAACAAGGCCTTACCCCGGCAACCTTAATTTTAGATGCGCCTGTGGTGTATCAAGATGAAGAACTTGATCGAGTCTGGAAACCGGAAAATTATGAAAAACGTTTTTATGGAACCATCTCTCTACGCGAAGCCTTACGCCATTCGCGAAATGCAGCCACGGTAAGACTTCTTGAACAAATTGGTGTCCCCGAAGTCATCACAGTGGCGAATAGTTTAGGCATCCAAAGTCCCCTCAGTCAGGATTTATCTCTTGCCCTAGGATCCTCAAGTGTCACTCTTCAAGAAATCACCTCAGCCTATGGAGTCTTTTCAAACCACGGTATGTGGTTACGCCCTTATCAAATCACCCTTGTCAAAGATGTCAAAGGGGACATTCTCGAACAACACTTGTTTGAACCACGCCAAGCCATGTCACAGGGAAATGCCTACCTGACCACCAACATGCTCATGGATGTTATCCAAAGTGGAACTGGCAGACGTGCTAAAAAAATTGGTAGGCCTCTAGCAGGAAAAACCGGGACAACCAACGGATACAACGATGCTTGGTTTGTGGGATATGCGCCTAACCTAGCGACAGGAGTGTGGGTGGGATTTGATTCGGTCCGGACCTTAGGGCGATTGGAATCTGGAGCTCACGCGGCTCTTCCCGTCTGGACACAATTCATGGGAACGGCTCTTCGCGGCCTTCCTGTCATGACTTTTACGATTCCTGAAGGGATTCAATTTGCCCAGGTGGATACAACCACCGGCGACTTACCCACAAAGTCCAGCCGCCATATTAGTACTGAGGTATTTCGAAAAGGGACAGAACCAGCAAAAGCAGCAGCTCAGAAAGCTAACCCTATGGATTTTTTCGAATTTGATCGGATGAATTCAGGTTCTTCTAGCCAACTCTCTTCTTTTTAACGACCTCACGCCCCTTTCGCATCCTGATATTCCTCATACCATGCCATTTGAATTGCTTCGAGCTTTTTTTCATTTGACGCTTTGGGATCATCTTTGAATTCTGGGAGCGCAACAACCCAGGCATGTAAGTCGGTGAACCTTACTGTTAAGGGGTCGAGGTCAGGATGTTCTTCCTGTAACCGAATACCAAGGTCTTCCGTATCAGTCCACATTAATTCTTGAGCCATAATTTCCTCTATGCTTGTGTGGGATTTCGATTGAATTGGCTCACATTACTTCACAAATTCAGAAACCTTTTTACTTTCCAAGGCTTCTTTCAATGTTGCATCCATTAATACCTCTGCCAAATGATGCGTTTCTTTTTCGACTTCGGCAATGCCTGCACGAATAACACGATGGTCATCACCCTTTTGCGTTTCACCTAGTTGATGAATCACGCGTTGAATCTCTTCTTTCTCTTTGTCACTAATCAGGCTTGAAGCACGGGCCAACGCTTTATCCGTAGCGACAATAATGGCATTCGCTTCCGTTCGAGCTTCAATGACTTGCCTTGTTTTAATATCCTCTTCAGCAAACTTAAATGAATCTCGAATCATCCCCTCGACTTCATCATCTGTCAGTCCATGGGACGGCTTCACTTGAACCGACTGCGCTTCCTTCGTACGAATATCTCTTGCCGTTACATGCAAGATGCCATTGGCATCGATGAGGAATGTGACCTCCACACGAGGAACTCCAGCAGGCAAGGGCGGCATTTTCAATTGAAACCTGGCTAAGCTACGGTTATCTTTTACCAATTCTCGTTCACCCTGGAGAATATGGATATCTACAGACGTTTGCCCATCAACATAGGTCGTAAACATTTCTTTTGCGCTTGTCGGAATTGTCGTATTGCGCCTGATGAGGGCACTCATAACGCCACCCATTGTTTCAATTCCCAAAGACAAAGGCGTGACATCAAGAAGAAGGATTTCTTTGTTATGCCCTCCAAGAATATCCGCTTGTACGGCTGCTCCTAAAGCCACGACTTCATCAGGATTCAATTCACTGTGTGGCCTTTGACCAAACAATTCCTCAACTTTTTGGCGAACTAACGGCATCCGAGTGCTGCCACCAACCAAGACAACTTCATCTATTTGGTCAGCACGTAACCCTGCGTCTTTTAGCGCTGATCGGCAAGGTCCCAACGTCCGTTCAACCATTTTCATAACTAGCGTTTCCAATTCCTCACGCGTCAGAGTCTTTTCGAATTTTCCGTCAGAAAGTTCAACAACCACTGTCGTTTCAGTTGCATCAGACAACCGAACTTTTGCTTGTTCTGCTTCCAAGCGAACTCGTTGCATGAGATCAGGATTGTCTTGAACTTGAATTCCATATTTTTCGGCAATCTCTTTGACCAACACATCGATGAGGCGTTGATCCAAATCATCTCCCCCTAAATGGGTATCCCCATTAGTAGCAAGGACTTCAAATATTCCATCCTTCAATTTCAGAATGGATATATCAAAAGTCCCGCCCCCTAAATCATAAATGGCAATGATTCCCTGGGTTTTTTTCTGAAGCCCATACGCCAGAGCAGCGGACGTTGGCTCATTAATGATCCGCAACACTTCCAGGCCCGCAATCATCCCAGCATCCTTGGTGGCTTGCCGTTGGCTGTCATTAAAATAGGCAGGGACGGTGATCACCGCTTTAGAAATATCTTCTTTGAGAAACTCTTCGGCTCGTCGTTTTAATTCTTTCAAAATCATGGCGGAGACTTGAGGAGGGGAATAGGTTTTCTCGCCAACCTCTATACGAATGACACCATTTTTTT
Organism: Nitrospirales bacterium; assembly: GCA_029261295.1. GTDB lineage: Bacteria > Nitrospirota > Nitrospiria > Nitrospirales > UBA8639 > Nitrospira_E. The sequence goes on from JAJDBP010000032.1 coordinate 121,573, forward strand.
CGTGCAGCGAATAGGGGAAATATTTCAACTCATCCGTGACATCTGCCAATCCTTTTCCCATAAACCGTTTGACCGAGTAGATTGTGCGGGACGGATCACGGGTGAGATGGGCTTTCGCCGGATCGCCCACAATTAATCCGTTATCTGTCATACCCACAATAGACGGAACTTTGGCTACTCCGTCAGGATTAGGAATGACCCTTGGCACCCCTTCTTCCATGTATGCGATTAATGAGTTTGTGGTACCTAAATCAATGCCAACAATTCGACTCACAATAGATCCTCTTGGTATTCAGTATGGGAGACTACCCAGTTGTTTCTAATAACTCGTTCGCCATATTGCAGATGTACGTGCGATTGGAAAGAATTTCTTGCATACTTCGTAATATGCCATTTTTCTGGTCGCGGGCTTCACTTGGGTCAGAATTCGCATGTTGCAATTGATCCCATTCGTGATATTTCTCCCGCAACGCCTTTTCCATACCCTGTTGACGATTTTCAAGATTCTGGCGTTCCCGTTGAAGTTTCTCTCGTAATTCATCCCGTTCAACTGAGGCTTCATCAGACGGCAGGCCACGAAAGGTTTCCATATCTTCTTGTAATTCTAGAATTTCTTCAAATAGGTCGGCTGGAGGATTCGAGCGAATGTCTTTAACCGCACCTGCCTCTAAACGAATCAAATATTCGACCCTTTGGATTGGGTCCTTTAACGTTCGATAAGCAGAATTAAGAAAAGCCGAATTTCCCAGACTAATCGTTTTTTCCGATTCATCTTTCGTAGAATAAAAATCAGGATGAAAGGTCCTGCTTAACTCATAGTACGTCCGTTCTAACCCTTGCGCATCGATATTGAGTAATCGAGGCAATTTAAAACATGCGAAATAATCTAGTTCCTTAGAAAGAGGCTGGACCTTCACACATTGGCCGCAAAGATATTCCCCTGTCACTTCGGATTGACAGTGCCAACACATACTTCTGGCCATCGGCAATTCGCGAGAACTCGTCGTTGTTGGATGAGAATGTTCCACGATAATCCGGTCCCTCTGACAAGTCGGGCATGGTTAACTACACCATGCCCGATCCACTGCTTACATGTTTCCCAAATATTTTATGCTGAGAATGACTCTCCACAACCACAGGTTTTAGACGCATTCGGATTGATAAACTTGAAGGCTCCGCTTACCATGTCCTTTTGGTAATCCAAAGTCATCCCTTGAAGATAAATGGCACTTTTCATATCGACAATCACCTTCACACCATTCACCTCTGTGACTGTATCGAACTCTCCAATTTTTTCATCAAAATTGACCGTATAGCTTAACCCAGAGCAGCCGCCGCCTTTCACTCCCAGTCGCAACCCACCTTCAGTAATGCCCTGCAGATCCAACAACCGCTGAACTTCTTTCAACGCGGTATCGGTCATCGTCACGATGTCTGTATTTTCGGTTTCTTTTGTTTCCATTTCAGATACTCCTATCGAAACACGATCCATGTCTTACGATGAGGCAGCCGCTTCTTCTACTTTTGGTTTTTTCTCATCAGCCTTTTTTTGATAATCGCCCAATGCGGCTTTTATGGCATCTTCCGCTAACACTGAACAGTGAATCTTCACTGGAGGAAGATTAAGTTCTTCCACGATATCGGTATTTTTGATCTTTTGGGCTTCGGTAACTGATTTCCCCTTTAACCATTCCGTCGCCAAGCTTGAACTGGCAATGGCCGAACCACACCCGAAGGTTTTAAACTTCGCATCCACTATGGTTTCATTCTCGACTTTGATTTGAAGTTTCATCACGTCACCACATTCTGGTGCTCCCACAATCCCGGTCCCAACATCATCATCTTCTTTTTTAAACGATCCCACGTTACGGGGATTGTTGTAATGGTCAATCACTTTTTCACTATAGGCCATGGTTCATTCCTCCTTCTGATAATGTAAAGATATGACAATTTCAAGGATTCAGTTAATGTGCAGCCCATTGCACACTGCTTAAATCAATACCTTCTTTAGCCATCTCATACAACGGAGACATTTCTCGAAGATGTGTGACGGCTTTCAACATTCGATCTATTGTATATTCAATTTCCTCATCGGTGTTAAATCGACCAAGCCCGAAACGAATCGACGAATGAGCTAAGTCCGAACCCACGCCTAAAGCTCGCAACACATACGACGGCTCCAAGGTGGCTGAAGTACAAGCTGAGCCTGAGGATAGTGCGATTTCCTTTACACCCATCAATAATGCCTCACCTTCAACATACGCAAAACTGATATTGAGATTTCCAGGTAGGCGTTCTGTTGGATGTCCATTTAAATAGACTTCATCCATCGCTCCCATGATGCCTTCTTGAAGTCGATCGCGCATTTTCGCCATGCGAACTGATTCGGTTGCCATTTCCTGCTCGCATAGTTCAGCGGCTTTCCCAAATCCCACAATCAATGCTACGGGCAACGTTCCAGAACGCATCCCACGTTCATGTCCACCACCATAAATCATCGGTTCCAACCGAACACGAGGGGCTTTTCGTCGAACATAGAGTGCCCCAATTCCCTTGGGACCATAAATTTTGTGGGCGGAAAAGGACATCAAATCAATGCCCATTTCCTGCACATTCACCGGAATCTTTCCAACGCCTTGAGTCGCATCACAATGAAAAATGATGCCTTTTTCTTTGGCTACTTTTCCAATTTCGGCAATGGGGTTAATGGTCCCGATTTCATTGTTCGCCATCATGACCGAAATTAATATGGTTTTGTCGGTGATCGCATTGCGCACATCATCCGGACTCACCCTTCCTTGTTTATCGACAGGAAGAAATGTGACGCTCACGCCCTTTTTTTCAAGATATTTTGCCGTATCAATCACCGCCCGATGCTCAGTGGCAGTCGTGATAATATGGTCACCCTTCTCCTTGTACATGGCCACGATGCCCTGCAAAGCTAAATTATCCGATTCCGTCGCCCCACTGGTAAAAATAATTTCCTTCGCATCTGCACCAATTAAGTGAGCGATTTGCTTTCTGGCATGTTCAACGCCTTCTTCTACTTCCCAGCCAAAACTGTGGTTACGGCTGGCGGAATTACCAAATTTTTCCGTGAAATATGGAAGCATCACCTCAACAACCCGCGGATCGCAGGGGGTCGTCGAATGATTATCTAAATATATGGGTAACTTCATGCTTGAACTCCTTCTTTTTTTCGAGATTCCACAATAATTAAAGGCGGCTCTTCCATCATATCTTCAATCGACATACTACTGAGTAATTGTCCAATACTTTCTTGAACCTTCAGAAGCGGTGTGCGGATATTGCAATGCTCCATCTGTTCACAAGCGAGATGATCATCCTTTTCATGGTAGCAATCAGCAATACCTAAAGGCCCCTCGATAGCTTCCAACACCTGGGCAATGGAAATCTCTCGCGGTTCGCGGGCCAAGACATATCCTCCCTTTGGACCATTTTGACTTTCAATCATCTCGTGCTTGGCTAATGTCTGAAGCACTTTTGCTAAAAGTTCCAAGGGAATGTGATGTTCCTCAGCAATCTCTTTGGTATTCACCACTCGAAATGTGCTGAGTGTATTCATCTCTCCATATTGCACGGTGGCCATATACTGGAGAGCCATCAAGGCATAGTCCGATTTTTTTGAAATTTTCAACATAATAAAGAAGTCATTTGATAGATTTGGAGATCGCCGCTCAAATTTCCATCGCTCCAAACGATCTCTAATCCCGACTTATATGATCGGGATTAATGTACCATTGACCTCAAAGCATGGTCAAGACTAAAATGGTCGGAGATTTAATTAGTCGGATTCTTCGTGCTAACAATAAAGTGAATAATTAGCCTAACTGAGCATATAAAATTATAACATACTGTTTTAAAAGGAGAATTTAATGGGAGGCAGTAATCCATATATTGAAAAAAGCGAAACGATCATTGCTAGAAAACCTTTCAAAGTCACGTTCATAACCCCTGATGCCCCGATCGAAATCCAAGTCGACCCCACAAAACTGCCCTTAGGTGATAATGGACTAGCTGGAAGCCTCCTGGATATCGCATTGGGAAATGGCATTGATGTAGAACATGCTTGTGGAGGAGTCTGTGCTTGTTCAACCTGCCATATCATTGTCAAAGAAGGCCTCGAAACCTGCAATGAACCAACCGATGACGAAAATGATCAACTGGATGAAGCACCTGGCTTGAGCCTGAAATCAAGACTAGCCTGCCAATGTGTTCCTAACGGCGACAAAGATCTAATTATTGAAGTCCCTGAATGGAATAAAAATCTGGTCAAAGAAAGCCATTAATTCTAAGATTTTCCCTTTCCAAAATTACCAACAATCGTCCTAGCCATTTTTTTTCATTCATTTTTCCTGGATAGAAAGAGAAGGCAGGAAGGATGTACCCTTGGATGGCTATTTCCACAAGAGTGAAATTCCCAACTTTAGACAAACTGCCATTAGAAGGATTTGTAAATTTCGTCGCGAATCTTTTTGACGTGAATATGATAACGGTTAATTTTTTTGATAAGCCCTTGCCGGCTAATACCTAGCTGGGCAGCGGTCCTGACTTGGTTGAATTGGCAAGCTACCAAGGTATCTTTGATTATTTGCTGCTCAAGCTCACCCAAAATTTCTGGCAGGCTTTTCCCTTTCAATCCATCGGGCTCATTCAAATCTCGTGAGGAATGATTTTTAATCGTAAGATCAAGAACCTCCTCATTGATCGTAGATCCACGCACCATAACAGCCAAACGTTTCATTTCATTACTGAGCTGGCGCATATTACCGGGCCAATCATATTCAACTAACCTGCGCATGGCGGCCGAAGAGATTTTTTTGGGCGGCTTGTCCATCCCAGTACAATGTTGATGTAAGAAAAAATTAGCGAGCAAAGGAATATCGGCCGGAATCTGCCGTAACGCCGGAGTCTGAATATGCACGACCTTCAATCGATAATACAGGTCTTCACGGAAAGCTCCAACTTTGATAGCCTCTTCAAGATTGGTATTCGTAGCAGCTACGACCCTGATACTAATGGGAATGAGCTTTCGTTCCCCCACTGGCTCAACCACTCGTTCTTCTAAAACCCTCAAGACCTTGGCCTGGGCCTTAAGTCCCAAGTCCCCTATTTCATCAAGAAAGAGTGTTCCTTTGTGGGCTTGTTCAAATTTTCCTATCCGGGCATCAACTCCAGTTGCTGTGCCCCTCCCAATCCCAAACAGCTCACTTTCAACTAAATTTTCAGGCAGAGCGGCACAGTTGATCGCCACAAATGGAAACCTTGCCCGTGGGCTTGAATAGTGAATGGCCTTGGCCACTAATTCTTTACCTGTTCCATTTTCGCCTGTGATTAGCACATCGACAGAACTATCGCGTATTTGATCGATCACTCGAACTAATTGCTGCATGGGAAGACTGTTGCCCATGAGGTTTTGTGTGGAAAACCGCCCTTCTATTTCTTTCCATAATTGAGCATTTTCCTCTTCCAAAACTTGACGTGCTTGATTCAAATTTTCCATTTGATGAAATTTCTGAAGAGGTATAGAAATTTCATTGACGAAATTCTTGGCCACATGCTCATCCTTCGCTGAAAAATCCCCTTTTTTTTTATTGACCGCCTCAAAAACGCCAAAAGTTTCTCCGGTTGATAATCGCAAGGGAATAGCCAACAGGGTACGCGTGCGCCGCTTGGTGCTCAAATCAATTCCCGAGAAAAATCGGTCATCGGATTGGACATCCTTAACATTGAGCGTTTCTCCTGTGGAGACACAATGCCCGGCAAGACCTAAGCGGGCATCCAACCGTAATATTTGCCCTTCTTCCTGCAGAGGAAACCACAATTCTTGTCGAGCCTTATCTAAGAGAAAGACGCTGGCCACTTCTGCGTCTAATCGCCTACGAGCTTCGTCACGAATACATTGGAAAAATGAGCTGCAGTTCGTTTCTTGCTTAAGACAAATCTGAAAGCGACTGCCATCACGCTTTGGGCTTGAGATATTGTCCTCTTTTTTTACTCGTTCAGGCATAGAATGGGCTCGCTATATTGAGAATTAAATGAATTCTGCCTCTATAAATAGCACCTATTTTTATTATCTCTACATAAGAATGATTCGGTCAACACCACAAAGACGTACCATGAACGGAACCAATGAGGAATAAATATACAAAATTTTCTTGAGGCAAAGGACAACTACAAATAGTGTCTCTGAAATTCACCCCTTCATAACGGCCCTTTAAGAATATCCGATATTTAAATATCTATGACTTGGCCTTCTTGAAGAATCGTGACATCTGGAAAATTGAGTTGGGAAATTTCTTGAATAATTGGGTCACGAACAGCAGGTTTCATGTGATAGACGAAAAGAGAAAGCTCAGGATTTCCGATCTTCAGGTATTCTTCGGCGAGATGCTTGGGTGTGAGATGCTTACTTTGAACAGCAAGATCCATCATTGAGTCCGGAAAGGAAACTTCGATTAAGACCCCTTTGAGATTAGGTGTGCAGGCGGCCATTTCCCAAATGGATTCTGTTTGATAGGTATCCACTATAAATCCAGGCTGCTGTATCATCTCGAATGACATAGCCCACCATTTCGACAGTATGATTCACGAGCACTGGAGTCACCCTAACACCGCCCGCAACAGGACCTCTTTTTGAGGCTTGAGGATCTGAGATCGCAGATTGGAATTACGTGGGCCTTGGAGATTGAAAAAATTCGGGAAGATCAAATCATTAAAGATATGTTTTTAAAGCCCTTCCATGACTGATGATAAGCGAGCCACCACAACTCGATGGCCCACCAACCCAGAAAGGTTGTCCACCAATAATGGAATACTTTTAATATAATCCAGATGGAGGTGCGAAGGAATTATCTGTTTTACACATGGTTATTCCTCGAGTGTGAGACTGGAAACAAAGGCACCCGCATCAATCATCAGTTCGTCATGGACTAAGAACCCCACGCTCCGACAGTTAGAAGAACCAATTGGCCCTTTTACCAGCAAATCAGAACCATGTGCTCCAAGGACGCGAATCTTCATGGATTGGGTTTTTTAAAAAATGGGGATACCCTAACATTCGCCATACCAAGTGAAATAAGAAGTAATCTGAAATTTTGATTTCTGCGCGTATAATGTCCTGCTTATCACCACACAAAGCACACTTTGCTAACCATCATGCAAATATAGCCGAAATAATACAACCTTGGATTCCCCATTCTTACCTATGCTCCTCTCCCAACGTCCTCTTCAAAGAGTAGTGACTTAATAATGTAAACCCAGACAAATGGTAAGCCAACCAATATTTATGAAGGATCGTACCTAACATTGGGAATACCTCTTTTCTACGGTCTCCCACCCCACGCATTTGCACGCGGTTATTCAGAAGGCTTTTAAGACAAAAGACATGTAGACTATTTCTTCACTTCCCAAATTGAGTCTACAAAGTAGTGCTGTGAGTCAAAGAGATGCTTCACTATTCGGTACCCACTAGCCTCAGCCAGAGATTCTATTTCTAATTGCGTATACTTATAGGAATGCTCGGTTTGCATAGCTTCCCACTGTTCAAAAGAAAACTCCTTCCTCAACGCATCAATGGTGACCACCTGTTTTTGTGTACTGAAAATGTAGCTCTCGACTGCATGTGTACTCGGATTATAATGACCTTGTTGAACAAAATGTTCTTTTGAAAAGTTCGCCCCTAGCCTTACATTCAGGATACTCAACAGATGGAGATTGAATCGTTCAAACACCATTTTTGAATCATTGTAGGCTGCATACAACGTTTTGGGGTGTTTCATCAGATCGAAGCCGATCATGACATAGTCCCCTTCATTCAACAATTCCCGCAATTCCCGAACAAATTTCGCGGCTAGAGGTAACTCCATGTTGCCAATGGTCGAACCTAGAAAAAAAACAATATTTCGTTTGTCAGATTGGCTGCTTAAGGTACGGAGTCCCTCAAAATAATCCGCAGCCAATCCAGCAACCGACATGGTGCCCTTGGCATACCGGGACTCAAGAAAATCCACAAGATCCTTGATAGCTCCCTCAGAAATATCAATAGGCATATACTCAAATGTCAGTTGGCTCTGAATAAAGTGCTGAAGAAGAATGTGTGTCTTCATCCCATCTCCCGCACCTAATTCAATTAGACGGAAATTATCGTTGGCCAGCAGATCGGTGATTGTCTGCTTGTAGTTGTGAAATATTTCAATCTCACATTGAGCTGGATGATATCCTGGCAGTTGTGTAATTTCGGTGAAAATTTCGCTACCCCGATTATCGTATATCAACCACGATGGCAGACGCTTTGGGTTTTTTGATAGTCCTTCGAGTACTGCCTTGGCGAATTGGTCATCGAAAGTGGAAACGGCAGTTCCCAATCTCAAATTATTATAGTGAAATGACATGAGGCTCCTTGTTTCATATTTAGCATGACGCGTTGTTTGATCACCCTTCGAGAAGCTTGCTAGAATATAAGCGTTTACGTTTTTTTTTTACAGCCACTTTCTAGTATAACCGCCCCTGATGAACGTTTCTTCCTCTCCAACCCTAAATCCAACCACCTATTTTGAAGCCGAAGCTGTATTTGGCGACCTTCTGCAACATGCCGACCTTGATCAGTACACATCCACAGCACCCGAAAGCCTGGAGCTGTTTGAACATGTCTTAGGATTAGCCCTTGAAGCGTACCAGGACCCATCCCCCTGTCCGCATGCACATCTTTTCCTTCAACGAATTTTGTATAGAATCAACCGACTTAAGCTGTTCTGGTATGACAATCTTGAGAATTATGTTAACGAAAATTCGACTTTTCTTTTCCTAGTTCAGAAGAAAATCGATACCGCTTGCCAACGCTGGGAAACTCAGAAGTTTGACATCCCTTTCTTGAAGAGTCTGGATGTTGAAACAGGACTTCGGGAACGTACAACTGAGGACCTTGAACCTGAACCATCGCAAACTGGCCTGTTTTTCCGCAATGAAATGTCGCAGGCAGGATACCGTCGATTATTAGCTATCGCCTCTCTTGATGGCTTGGTGGAAGCCAGCCAATTGTCCAGAGTGATTGGCGGAGTTGGGAACGAGGTTCAGGCGATGCTTACCAAAATTCTCTTCGAGGAGTACGGAGGAGGGAAGTTGGCAAGAAAACATTCATCGTATTTTTCGAAGATGCTGAAAGAATTTGATATGAACACCACACCAGAAGCATACTTTGAACTGGTTCCCTGGGAAGTACTGGCTAACATCAATCACAGCTTCACCATTTGTGAGCGCAAAAGAAATTTTTTACGGTATATTGGCAGTCTCCTCTACTTTGAAATATCCGTTCCTTCTGCATTCAGAAATTACCAAACCGCAGGTGAGCGACTGGGCTTGAGCGAACAAGCCATCGGTTACTGGGAGGTACACATCAAAGAAGATCTTCGGCACGGACAATGGATGCTGAATGAGGTTGCTTTTCCACTCATCAGTAGCTATAAGGACTCCGCATGGGAACTCCTCTTAGGATACGACCAACAACGATACCTCAGTAATCGCGCCAGCCAAGCCATTGCTCTATCTGTCCAACAAGCTGATTAACCTAAGCCTCCCAAACGGTTTGACCCATTTTGAAATAGCATACAGTTAAAGAATTTCGACCTCATCGAATATTCTTCCGCTCATATATTCAAGACAAATACTCTTCCAGAAGGGTTACCATACATCAAATTCACGTGGGAAAAGAAAAGCCCTTTGCAAGTTACCTTACAAAGGGCTTTGGCAATATTGGCTCCCCGGGCAGGACTCGAACCTGCGACCATTCGGTTAACAGCCGAACGCTCTACCAACTGAGCTACCGAGGAACGAATGTATCGTAATTTGATTTACTTTTGGTTGATTTTATCCTGACTTCCAGTTTTCTTCAAGAACCGATGAAATGTTTTTTATTGTTAATGCTTCAAAATTGAAAATCAGCTGAATCCTCTTCACCTTCGTCTGCTTCTGAGGCACCACCCTCTGAGAGATTCACATAATGTCTAGCCCAGGATAAATAGATATTGGCGCTATCTCTCATAGCGTCAGCCCCGTTTATGAGTTTGGTGACAACCTCCTGGTCTCCACCAGCCATCTCCATATCTCCAGCTTTAACCTCAAGTGAGGAATGGAAATGCTTCATCTGGTTGGTCAATGAAATCATTTGTTCACGAAGATCATCAGTCATTATCGCGTTCCTCTCCTGAACGTCTGTCAGGCAAACTTACAAGTGATAACTATGGCCATGACCAAAAAAAACCCTGCGATCTTCATCTAATAAGAGAAACATCGCAGGGCTTTTCAAATAAAAGAGTTTACCCTGAATAGGCTTGACCCAACTCCGCGGCTTCTCCAGCCTTGTCCATTAAAGTCCCATCTGAATTCACGGCGACCATATCGATCGCCTCATGCTTGGCGGCGTCACACACGACTTTACACAACTCACATCCTTTGCACCGTCCAATAACGACTTCCGCAACCATTTTATCTGGATTCAGATCCAACGTATTGGCTTCCGGACAATACATGATGCAAAGCCGACAGCCTTTTTTCGCCACACACTTGTCATCTGTTACGAGGGCAACATTATACATCTATCTTTTTCCTTCACTGAGGTTCTCAAGATTACGCAGCCGCAGCTTCTCCAACCATTATCTCCACGTTGTTTTTCTCCGCCCATTCTGCAGCAATTTCATACGAAGCCTTCACGGTATCTAAGTTCTTTTTTAATAACATTTCTTTCTTCGCAAACTTTTTCTTAATCGCTTCGTCAAGAGTGGCTGTCCCACCAGATGCGACGAATTTTTTTCCAAATCGCTCCTGTAAGGCCAAATCCAAACCATTCATGGAGACACATTTGGTAATCCCAGCCACCGAGCCAATCATAGTCATGTTCGTCGCCAGTTCAGTCCCAGCGACGTCCATGGCAATATTTGTCCCTGGAATGCTAAAAACCGACACATTCATATCTTTAAGTCGCTTCACATCTTCATCGGACAAGAGAGGCATATCCGTATTAATGATGACGAGGCCACCTTCTTTTATCCCTGAATAAAATGGCATAGTGTAACTTTTACCCATCGTAATGACTTGAGGATGAAACACTTGAATCACATCAGGAAACACGAGTTCCCCACGATCATAAATTTTCCGCAGTCCAATTCGACAATAGCTCTCAGCTGGCGCCATGCGTTTTTCTGCACCAAAAAATGGATTCGAAATAGCAAACTTCCCATCTTTGGAAGCTGCCATCGCCATGACATGGGCCGCCGTCACGGCACCCTGTCCTCCTAATCCTGACATTCGTATATTAATTCGACGTAAAATCATGGTATCGCTCCTCTTACTTATCCCACTGCGACTGTTTGGGAAGCCAGTTGCCTTTTTGCTTCAGCTTTCCGTTCTTTTTCTTTCGCAGCCATTTCCGCTAACAATTCCTTGGCCGGCTCACTGACAAATTCTTTATAAGCAAATCGTTCCGAAGGCTTTTCGGAATCGCGCATTTCCTGCAACCCTTCCATGCTATTTTTCCCAATTTCCAAAATACAGGGGGTGTACATTTGCAGGTATGTTGGCCCAATTTCTCGAGCCACATTAATAGCATTCTTAATGACTTTTTCCACTAAGTTGGGTTTACTCACTGTACAATTCACCACATAGTGACAGCCAGACTCACGAGCAATTTCAGGTAGACGAACTTTTTCAAATGACTTTCCAACTGGGGCCATTTTGGCAACAAACCCCTTTTGCATCAATCCGCTTTCTTGACCACCCGTGTTGGCATACAGCTCATTATCAAAACAAATGGTCGTAAATTTTTCTTGCCGGAACCACGCTTGAAGGGTCATATCTAACCCAATATCCACGGTCGCCCCATCTCCCGCCAAAACGACCACATCTTTGACTCGATCAGGGAACCGTACACTTAACGCACGTTTTAGTCCTGAAGCTATGGCGTTTTGATTGCCAAACAAGGAATGAATGTTATGAACGGCCACATGAGGGAAGACCAAACTCGTACAGCCAGTTGACCCTACCATCACCGTATCTTCTGGGTTTGGGAGGGAGGCTAAGATATAGCGGAAAGCCATGGACTCTGGACAACCAGCACACAAGGAATGCTCTTCGATGAGTTCCTTCGCATTTCCAATATCTTTCCATCCCCGTTGCTCATTCCCGTACGTTGCTCGCTTGACCAAATCTTGGTATTCAGCAGGCATAATGTCATACAACTCTTCTGCAATCTTTATTCGTTCTTTACTCATGTGCTTCTCCTTATTTACAGGGTCTGTTTCAAAAGCCAGATACTCTCAAGAATGCTTTCTATTGCGTCAGCCTCGTCCGGCCATCGCAGGGACTTTCATCCCCAACAAGGTTTTGATCTCTGCTGCAATTATTTCAGGTGGCATCGTCATACCACCACATACATGAGGACCCGCATGCACCCGTTCATTATTCGGAATGGTTGCACTTACTTCTCTAGCCATCCACCCTGTCACATTAAACTCTGGAATTATAATATGCTTTGCATTCTTGGTAGCTTCCCTAATTTCCTCACCAGGCCAAGGACGCAAGGTCTTGACCTTTACTAGCCCAACTTTAACGCCTTCATCTTCCAAGAGGGCAATTGCCTCTCGGCTTTGCGAAACGGCTGTGCCAGAGGCCACCACAATAACATCTGCGTCCGTATTTTCGGTTTCAATCAATCCATTCATCCAACGGATTGTGTGTTTCCTCGACCGCTCAACGGCTGCCCACACTTCTTGTTGCCAACTCGCATGAGTCGCATAACTAATGTAGTTACTTTTCATGACAAATGGATCTCGCATCATGCGCACCGGAGGACATTCCATATCCATACATGGAACCGGTGATCGATAGGGATCATACGGTGGCAAACACATCTCTGTGGGGGTTAGATCAACCATATCTTTCGTATGGGTCACAAAAAACCCATCGCAGCACAAAGCCAGGGGTAAATGGACATCCGGTTCCTCAGATACCATATAACCCATAAGGATCCAATCATAGAAATCTTGGGCCGTTTCCGCATGCCACACCAGCATTCCGGTATTCATGAGATAGGCGATTTCTAGGGTATCGGGTTGAATCGAAAGAGGCGAGTTAATCCCTCTGCAGGTCACAATCATCTGAATGGGCAACCGAGCTCCAGCCCACATCGGAAAATTTTCCATGGCCCGCATCGTCCCAGGTCCAGCGGTAGTGGTAAAAACTCGTGCGCCACCAAAGGCTGCTCCCGCACATTGCGACATCACAGCAAATTCGCTCTCGCCTCGGAAATAATCGCCAATGTAACCTTCGGCGAAGAGTTCGCCGCATAAGGCAGCTGCTTCACTTTGAGGTGTAATGGGATACGCAACCATCATGTCACAAGAAGCTCGACGTACGGCTTCTTTAATGACTTCACTACCCGTAAAAAACGATGGCGTTCTTTCGGCCTCAAACATCATTTTCCAAGGATCAGTGTAAACCTGATCTTTTTTATTCTTTTGTCCTATGAACGAAGCTTGAGTGGCCATAAAGACCTCCTTTTGATTGCTTCAAGTGAAAAGGCAATGATTACTAAAATTTCTCAATTCGTTTGGTAAAGCTTACATGAATGAAGATATTACCATTCTTCTCACCATTATTATACATTTATTGAACTTTATTCAGGGGGAGGGACCGTTCCTTTTAGTTTTTTGACCCAATCAGCCAATCTCCCTATCTTTTCGGCTGTTGCATCCCGGAACGAAAGCATCGCATCCTCGTGTCCAGCTTGAGCGCACATGGCCACAGTATAGCAGCTTGTTCCCCCACGAATGATTTTGAGGGAGAGATTGGCCTGATGACAGTGTACGCCTACAAACATACAGGCATCAATTTTATTATGCCAAATGGTGAGATTAGGATGATTGGGGTTAATTTCGATTTCTGGATTGATTTTTGGGTATTTGGGACGATAATCCGGCATGGGAATGAGCATGGCTTGCTGGAGCTTCGGATCAACACATTCCTTAATGGTTTCATAGAGATGCCGAACAGCCTTGGCTTTTTTGGCAGCCTTCTCATTCCAAGCCCATAAAACAAGTGGCCCAGGGAAAACAGTAGGTACTTTTGCTGCCAAAAACTCCCTAGCAGCCTGCTCCATGGCCTCTTCTTCTGAAACAATTGCGCCATGAATATGGGCTTGTCCAGGATCGGGTAACCGAATACCCATCGACGACGCCGAAGGTGGTAGAAAATGTTCGGGGCCGGGCATCACTTTATAGGTAGTGGTCATCGTCCTACGCGTCTCCATTGTTCAAAAATTTGCACAAAAAACCCTTCGTTCAATTCAGACAATCTATCCTAATGAGGTTTGGAGGAATTCTCAATGCTAAAAAAGACCCAGCTAAACGGAATCTTAGCCTTTTTGAGAAGGCATCAATGAGTCTTTGGGCCTACAAAATGAAGAAATCAGCAGCCACACCAAGTATAGGAAGCCCCTGTAAATATTGTCAATTCAATGAAGTTTGGCTTAACGAGCTCGAATTTTTAAGACTTCATATTCCCAAGCAGCCTCTCCTTTGACTTCAGGAACAACCGAAAAAGGTATTGTTACAGAGAAATCTCTCGATTGAGCTGAAGGGACTTCCAAGGGAAAGGTGACCTCCTCCTGTCCCACAATCTCACAAACTCCAATTTCACAGTCTTTTGCAGTGGCCTGAAGCTGAATAGAGAGTATGCTATAGTCTTTGGAAATATTTTGGATTCTGCCATCCACCACAAATGATCGTGCATTCAGTCCCGATCTGACATGCATTTCTGATAGCTGAGCCTCCTCAACTGAAATTCTTTCAAATTCTAAATTCCGCTCCCGAGAATCCTGCCAAATAATGACCCCAATACCCCCTATTAAGACCACAAGGGTTCCCACCAAGATTCGCCGAAACCTGGGGAAATACACCGCTACCAAGACAATAATGAGGACTAAAATGAAAATAGCGATACGGACCATGACATTCGGCTTTCTTGAAAAGGTATCCTGATTATTCCCTCATAATGTAATACTTCCCTGCTTCACTATCTTATCGACCCTCAAACGAGAAACCTTTCCTGCAATTGGCCCCCATGTCAGATTGGGCAGATGAAATCGAAGTAGCTTCCCATCTAGCCCGAGAGGCAGGCCGCCGAATTATGCTTTTGTACGAAAAAGGAGTTGCCGTCTCATACAAAGGGGATAATGACCCGGTCACGGAAGCTGACAAAGAAGCCAATTCCATCATTATTGAGGGCTTAGCCTTGCATTTCCCTCACGATGGGATCATAGCAGAAGAAAGCCCACTGCCCCTAAAACCTCTGGGAAACGATCGCGTGTGGTATGTGGACCCTCTAGATGGAACCAAAGAGTTTATCGCTCACAATGGAGAATTCTCCATAATGATTGGAATGAGCCTCAGCGGTTGTTCCCAACTCGGTGTCGTCTATTGGCCTTCACACGACCAGCTATTTGCAGGGGTGACAGACAGAGAAGCTTGGGTGGAACATCATGGAAAAACTTTTCCCTTACAAGCAGCGCAGACCAAACACCCTCAAACCTTGACCCTGGTGACTTCTCGTTCCCACCGGTCTCCGAATCTTTCAAAGATCAATCAAACCCTTAATATTGCAGCGGAACACCCCATGGGTAGCGTAGGCTTAAAAGTTGGATTTATTACTCAAGGCAACGCAGATGTGTATATTGAACCTGGCCCATTCACCAAACTTTGGGATGCTTGCGCTCCTGAAGCCATCCTGCGTGGCGCAGGCGGCTGTTTTACAGACCTCCATGGGAACCCTATTCACTATGCTACCAATGAAT
The DNA here is from genome assembly GCA_029261295.1 of Nitrospirales bacterium. GTDB lineage: Bacteria > Nitrospirota > Nitrospiria > Nitrospirales > UBA8639 > Nitrospira_E. The sequence continues at coordinate 137,435 of JAJDBP010000032.1, forward strand.
GGCGGAATATGCATGGACTCGTGGGCTGTACTAAAGATTGCCATCAACGCGTCATTCAAGCCTTGACGGGATTATGTGTCTCATGTGATGTTTGAAACTTTTTTTACGGTTTTTAGAATCGCCCTTAAGAAATATTTTTCGTCTTCTTAGCAACGGAATCCTTATATACATATGAGAGAAGATCTCGTCATTATTGGTGGCGGACTTGCCGGCGCTGAAGCCGCCTGGCAGGCAGCCAATCATGGGACAAAAGTCACCCTCTATGAAATGCGTCCGAAAACGGAAACCGCCGCCCATAAAACCGAACAACTTGCGGAAATTGTCTGCTCCAACTCGCTAGGCTCCAACGATCCCCTGAGCGCACCTGGGATTCTCAAGCAGGAAATGCGAAAACTCGGGTCGTTGATTATTAAGGTCGCCGATGAGGTCGCCGTTCCAGCAGGGTCTGCTCTCGCAGTAGATCGAGAAAAATTTGCTCAAAAAATTACACAGGCCTTGAGCGAACACCCCAACGTGCGAATACTGCGGGAGGAAATAGAAGACATACCAGAAGATACGGTGTGCATTATTGCAACTGGCCCCTTAACGTCACCCAAGCTATCTGAAGCGATTATGCAATTCACGCGATCAAAAAATTTGTACTTTTTTGATGCGATATCCCCAATTATTGACACCGACTCCTTAAACATGGAGCGAATCTTTCGGGCTTCTCGTTATGATAAAGGCACCGCCGATTATCTCAATTGTCCGATGGATGAAGAAGCTTATAATCTTTTCTACGATGCTCTTATCAAAGCTGATCGCGTTCAACCAAAGTCATTTGAAAATATTCCATATTTTGAAGGATGTTTGCCAATTGAAGTTATGGCCGAGCGAGGACGACAAACTTTAGCCTTTGGGCCCATGAAACCCGTAGGACTCATTGACCCCAAAACAGGCACTCGGCCGTTTGCCGTGCTACAATTACGAGCAGAGAATCATCATGGTTCTTGTTATAATATGGTAGGTTTTCAAACAAAGCTCACCTACCCCGAGCAAAAAAGAATATTCCGCATGATTCCCGGGCTGGAGCAGGCTGAATTTCTTCGCTGCGGAAGCATCCATCGCAACACATTTATTAATGTCCCTATTCTTTTGAAAGATACGCTCCAATTAAAAAAACAATCCAACATTTTCTTCGCAGGTCAATTAGTCGGAGTAGAAGGCTACGTAGAGGCGGCGGCAAGTGGAGGACTCGCAGGGCTCAATGCTGCCCGTTTGTTATCAAACCAAAGTCTTATGACGCCCCCTCCCACGACAGCTCACGGGGCACTCCTCCATTACATCACAACCTGTGAACCGAAACATTTTCAACCAATTAATACCAACTTTGGGTTATTCCCACCTCTCGATATGCCTATTCGTGACAAACAAAAAAAGAGGCTGGCCATTCAAGAGCGGGCACTTTCGAATTTTCAATCATGGACCACGCAATCAGAACTTTTACAATGATTGACGCCATTCACGCTTTTATACTCTACCTGCAATTAGAACGCGGAGGATCAGATGAGACCCATCGGAACTATCAGTCTGATCTCCAACAATTCTTGAACCATCTCCAGGAACAATTTTTTCAATCAGAGACGAACGTGGCACCCAATGCCATTCATGCGCTGCATATTCGTTCCTTCTTAAAACACTTGAGTGACCAAGGCCTGAAGAAAACCTCTCTGGCCCGCAAATTAGCGTGTTTGAAAAGTTTCTTTCGATATTTACTGGAAGTTGGACGCATCCCTCACAATCCAGCTTCAGCCATTCGGTCGCCTCGACTGGGAACACACCTTCCAACAGTTCTCACCAAAGACGAAGCCACCACGCTACTTGATTCACCACCAGTCCAAACGTGGATTCAAGCCAGAAATCAGGCCATGCTAGAAATCCTCTATGCAAGTGGTGCCAGAGTGTCAGAATTGGTGGGGCTCAATTGGGAAGACCTGGACCTGGAGACGCAATTTATTCGTTTACGTGGGAAAGGGAAAAAAGAACGAAGAGTCCCTATTGGAACGGTAGCAACTGAAGCCATACTTGATTATCAGCGGCAACTCTTTCCCATGGGAAAATCGACCCGACCGACAGTCAAGAAACCGCTGACCTCTTGGTCTGGATCACGACCGCTCTTTTTAAACACCCGAGGAACCCGGCTCACCACTCGGAGTGTCGAACGCATTATCAAACAAGAAGCCGGAGACCGTTTCCCAAAATCGGTAACTCCACACACACTTCGACATTCATTTGCGACCCATTTACTCGATGAGGGTGCGGATTTGCGTGCCATCCAAGAATTACTCGGCCATGCGTCGTTAGCTACCACACAAAAATATACCCACGTCGCAACCAATCAACTCATGGCAGTCTATGATCGAGCACATCCTCGATCAGGCTCTTCTGTCCCCACACCGACGCAAGGAGATACACGGTAATTATGATTATTCGTTCAACGACTATACTTTGCGTGCGAAAAGGACCCATCGTGGCCATGGGCTCCGACGGACAGGTCACCGTTGGCACCACAGTCATGAAAAGCAATGCACGAAAACTTCGCACCATGCATCAAAACCAAGTCCTTGCCGGATTTGCAGGAGCCACAGCCGATGCATTTACGTTGTTTGAAAAATTTGAGGCAAAGTTAGAGGAATATAGGGGAAAGTTGACCCGCGCAGCCGTTGAACTCGCGAAAGACTGGAGAACTGATCGTGTCCTCCGACGCCTGGAAGCCTTACTCGCCGTAGCAAACCATGAACAATCCTTTATTATTTCCGGCACAGGTGATGTCATCGAGCCTGAAGATGGGATTCTAGCCATTGGCTCAGGGGGTTCGTATGCCTTAGCGGCGGCGCGAGCCCTTTTGGCTCAAACCGAGCTGGCCCCAAAACAGATTGTCGAGCAAAGTATGCAAATCGCTGGAAGCATCGACATTTACACGAACCACAACATTGTCATCGAGGAGTTACCGAAATAACATATGGAACAACCATCGACCGCTTCGACGCCAAAACTTGATTCCATGACTCCACGCCAAATCGTGGAAGAGCTTGACCGCTACGTCATTGGGCAAAAAGATGCGAAACGGATGGTCGCCATCGCCCTACGCAGTCGGTGGCGACGCCAACAGCTCAGCCCCGAGCTCCGCGAAGAAATTGTTCCCAAAAATATCATTATGATCGGCCCAACCGGAGTGGGGAAAACAGAAGTCTCCCGTCGGGTTTCTAAGCTGGCCGACGCCCCGTTCATTAAGGTCGAGGCCTCTAAATTTACAGAGGTTGGTTACGTCGGGCGCGATGTAGAGTCAGTGATCCGAGATCTGACAGATATCTCCATCAACCAGGTAAAAACCGTCTACTTAGAAACCGTTCAACACAAAGCCGAAGAAATGGCCGAAGACCGGGTCTTGGATATTCTTCTTCCGCCTTCCCCGGCTGTTTCAACGAATGACACTAATCAAGAAGACGAAGATCTAGACAGTGGAGCGCCAAAAAAACCTGACCCCCAAGAATCCACCCGAGCCAAACTCCGAAAACAATTACAAGAGGGAAAACTCGATGATCGGATGGTGGAAATAGAAATCAAAGAACGAGGTGGACTACCGGTAGGGATCATATCAAATATCGGCGGCATGGAAGACATGGAAAATAACCTCCGAGAAATGCTCGGTGGAATGATGCCAGGGAAAAAGAAAGATCGCCGCATGAAAATTTCGGAAGCGCTGAAATTTCTGGCCCAGGAAGAGGCTCAAAAACTCATCGACATGGACGAAGTGACCAAAGAGGCGATCTCCCGAACCGAGCAATCGGGAATCGTGTTTTTGGATGAAATTGACAAGATTGCAGGAAAAGAAAAACACCAAGGCCCGGATATTTCGCGAGAAGGGGTTCAACGAGATTTGTTGCCCATCGTCGAGGGCTCAACCGTCAATACCAAACATGGACTCGTCAAAACCGATCATATATTGTTTATTGCAGCAGGCGCATTTCACGTGGCGAAACCCTCAGACTTAATTCCGGAACTACAGGGTCGATTCCCCATTCGCGTCGAACTTGAGCCCTTAACCAAGGACGACCTTATACGGATTCTCACCGAACCAAAGAATGCGTTGATTAAACAATATCATGCGCTGCTCGAAACAGAAGGCATCAACCTGGATTTCACCAAGGATGGCATCGAAGAAATTGCTGCAACCGCCGTCGAGGTCAACGACCGAACTGAAAATATTGGTGCCAGACGACTGTTCACCATCGTCGAACGCTTATTGGAAGACGTATCATTTCAAGCTCAAGATCTTCCTGAAAAACACGTCACCATCAATGCCCAGTACGTCAAAGATCATTTGCAAGACATTGTAAAAGATCAAGACCTCAGCCGATTTATCTTATAAGGACAGCTTAAAAAGACGACCCATGGACAAGCTCATCAAAAAAGCCGATATCCTCATTGAGGCACTTCCCTATATTCGCAATTTTGCCGGGAAAACCATTGTCATTAAATATGGCGGTCACGCGATGGTGGCAGAAGACCTCAAAGAAGGGTTTGCCGAAGATGTGGTCTTGCTGAAATACGTCGGACTTAATCCCATCATCGTCCATGGAGGCGGTCCCCAGATTAATACCATGCTCGAGACCCTGGGAATCGAGGCCAAGTTTATTCATGGAGTACGAGTGACGGACCAACCAACCATGGAAGTCGTGGAAATGGTGTTAGGGGGAAAGATCAATAAAGAAATCGTCGCACTCCTCAATCAGCATGGAGGAAAAGCCGTTGGACTGACCGGAAAGGATGGTGGACTGTTCACCACGAAATCATTTAATCCGAAAAGTCTCTTCCATCGGTATAGTGGATCAACGGAAGTGCTTCAGTCTGAAAACTTTGGGTTGGTAGGAGAAGTCAGTCAGGTCAATTCTGAACTATTATTAACGCTGCAAAACGCGAATTTCATTCCGGTGATCGCCCCGATTGGAGTTGATGCCAAAGGTCATACCCATAACATCAATGCCGACCTGGTTGCCGGAAGCTTAGCGGCCGCGATCAAAGCCGAGAAACTCCTCATGTTAAGTGATGTCAAAGGTATTCGTAATGCCAAGGGAAGCCATGTTTCAACGTTGCCTCGGAAAGACATGGAGCGGATGGTGAAGAAAAAAGTCATTAACGAAGGCATGTTGCCTAAAGTCCATGCCTGCTTAACGGCGCTACAAGGTGGAGTGCAAAAAGCCCATATCATTGATGGGCGTGTGCCGCATGCTATCCTGCTTGAAATTTTTACAGACAAGGGCATCGGTACAGAAATTGTGGCCTAGTCACCATGAGACTCACCAAAGATTCTGATTCAGGTCAATCCTCAATTCCCCAACCTGACCGACAGTCAGCCCTTCTCCTCCTCGACCCGCAAAATGATTTTTTCCCAGAGGGAGCGATGGGAACGCCTGAGGGAAACAATCTCATACCGGTCATGAATAGCTACATTCAACATTTCAGTCGAAACGGCTGGTCCATTCTCGCTACAAGAGATTGGCATCCTCTAAACCATTCTTCGTTTACCGAGCAGAACGGTCCCCATCCAATCCATTGCGTACAAGGATCACGCGGAGCCCAATTCCACTCAGACTTGGTCATGCCACCTGGCATGATGGTCATCTCCAAAGGGACAGACCCCAAGAAAGATGCCCTCTCGGGATTTGAGGGCAGCAGCTTGGCTGATCGCCTAGAAGATCTCGATGTAAAAAAAGTATTTGTGTTAGGACCAGCCACTCAAGATTGTCTGATACAGACCGTGGTGGATGCCCATAAACTCGGCCTCCAAGTTATCGTTCTGGAAGATGGCATTGGATCCAGAATGATAGATAAAAACTCCAAAGAAATCTCTCGAGAAGGAATCTTCCAAGCTGCAGCGGCAGATCTAGGGATTGCGCCTTTCTAGTGGAAAACAGAGATTCCTTCTTTCCCGTTCCAAATCAGAGCCAAATACATCCTTACTTTTTAAACCATAATTCTCTCAATTAGGGTACACCCTATTTGAGAGTAAAAATGTTACAGATCGCTTAGGGGAACTGTTACATTTTTGGCCATAGGCAATTTCGTAGGACCGCATTTATCCTAATATTTTCAGGGAGTGATTTTCTAGCCGGAGCCTTAAAATGTAACCGAATAACGTATTCTGTTACATGGGATTGCATGAAAGATGTTTTATGGAGGGATATCCGGTGAATACGATGGTTAAGGTTCCGAGGAATAACCAGTCGGGATGTGTGAGAGCACTGGAATGAGGCAACGTAGAATTAACATACCCCTGTTGTTGTTTAGTCTTCTTATGCTGGGATTAGGTATTTACGCTGTAAACGTCGAGGAGTTGAACCTTTTCCTCAAAACATCAACCGCAACTAACCAATGGCGGACGATTCCCAATCCTTATAAAGACATATTGGGATGGGTCTTCTCTCTGGGAGGAGGCTACTTTTGCTATCGTTCGGTCTATTTGAATTAACGGAGAATAGAGGGGTACTCCACCGTTAGTGAAAATGAAACACTACAGAGCAAAGTGTCACATGAACAGGATATGTGACGGATTACGTCATAGTGTTACATGGATGACTTTCACCTATTGAATAAACTTGGACTACAGTTTGGAATTTAGCATTCTAGAGAGCTTTATGGACCAATATACCCCCTAGTTTGTTTCAAAGATTGTGTGACGCTCATGAATTTAAAGAAGAAGAAAATTCTTGAACGCATCAAACATCTTGAAGACGCGATTGTCAAAGGACGTGAATATCTGGAAAGTGGAAAGCACGCGCATTGGAATGGGTTTCGACCTTGGTTTGTCGAAAAGATAAGGGACGGCAAGGTATTGCCGCCTCACAAAGATTGGATAAGGAACGTATTTCTTCCGAGGAATGAACGCGCACTAAAGAGGGCTCAGGAAATACTAGAGAACCTGACTTAGGATGCTTTGTCCTCAGAGGATATGCGACGGATTAGCCCATAGTCTTACATGGGCTCCACTAAAAATGGATTATCACAGACTTGTAGCCGCCAATAGATAGTTGATAGGACAGAGGCAAATATGTCGAAGACAAGCTTTCAGATTCAATGGTGTGAGATCGCAGCCCTGTGGAAACTGAGAATCGAGACGCCCTTCGTTGTCACGGTGTCGTCCGGATCGGTTACCGTGCCAGTCCTCCTTCGAGACTTTGGTGCCTCCAAGGGAATGCTGCTTGTCACGGACTTCAAGATCATCGCTCCATATTCAGATGAATTAGTTGGTCTCGGATTCGGCTACTCGTGTCTCTCTGAACCAAGTAAACCATACGACCATGAAATCGATGACGATACCTTGCGGATAATGCTGGAAGATTGGGGATGGACTGGCTCAGACAGTCCCCCGAGTCGACTTAGTGATCAAGCTAGCTAAAAGGCTCATTATTTTGTGAAAAATGTAACAGATGAAAGCATTCGGTAACATGGTGAGACTATCTCAACCATTTGGGCCGACGAAACGGCTTTTTCTTCCGGGGCTGCTGGCGCGGATTATTGCTCAAATCAAATTCCGGATTGGAAAAGATAAAGCCCATGCGGCGACCGGGAACCGAGGCGGCTTTAAAATTAGACGCTTGAAATGAAAAAGTGGCCGTTAACGTGGACGCAGAATTACTCATGGTGCAAGTATGAATCGAATGGAAGGGAACGCCAAGGCATAACAGAAAAACATTCCACATCTGAAGAAAAAGCTTGCAAAAAAGTTTTTTGCGTACCATAGTACGCTGTAGTATAATGAGAGAAAGAACAGTGAATGCCTAAAATAGCGCACCCGAAACGGGTTATTGCCTATGTTGATAAAGACGGAAAAGAGCCGTTTACCGAATGGATTGACAGTCTTCGGGATACGATGGGCCGCAAACGGATTTTAGTTCGTATTGGGCGATTACAACATGGCAATTATGGTGATTGTAAATCTGTTGGTGAAGGAGTCAGTGAATTAAAAATGACGTTTGGCCCAGGTTATCGGGTTTATATTGGCGAAGAAGGGAAAAATATAGTCGTTCTGCTTTGTGGTGGTGATAAAAGCACCCAAGAGCAAGACATAGAGACAGCAAAAGTATATTGGAAGGAGCATACAGACCATGGCTAAAAGAAAATATCGGACCTTTGATGAAATTGAAGAAGACTATTTTGTGAAACACCCGGAAGAAATTGATGATTATCTGACGCTATGTTTTGAAGAATATGCGAATGATCAGTGTACGCCAGCCTTGCTATCTTCGTTGCGTATGATTGCGCGAGTAAAGGGTATCACCGCAACAGCTGACGCCGCAGGTATGAGCCGGAAAGGGCTACAAAAAGCTCTTTCAGAAGAAGGCAACCCACGCTTTGAAAGTGTCAACGCGATTATGCATGCCATGGGCTATCACTTGAAGCCGGAAAAGTTTGATATGGCAGCAGGACGGTAAACATGAAACAGGAAACTATGCAGTGGCGAATTCCGGAAACACTCCCGAAAGAAGAAGGAACAGAAGCTATTTTATGGCTCACTACTGATAAAGGGTTTCCTGATGTATCCGCGCAATGTTTTTTAAAAGGTGGTGTGTGGCATTGGATGGACACGCAGGAAGTGATTAAGAGGCAGGATTTTATTATGGGCTGGCAACCGTGGCCAGAACCACCTGTGAAATATTCATTAGCCCAAGAAAAAGATTAAGCCATTGTAAGGCTTGGCAAAAGAACGGGGTATTTTTCGTAATCTATATTATCACTCTATACAAGGCACTCTAATGGTTCAAAAAGTTCATATCCACATTTCGAGCTTCTTAGATAATAATGAATGGGAAATATTGGAGAAATTTTGTGGGAAATGTACGCGGCTATTAGCTACAAAATTAGCTCGGGAAGGGGGCGGTAATATAAGGGGGAAAATTACATTTGATGTTCAAAATCCTACCTATTTCGAAGTTAATCTTCCTCCAGAAGAGCAAATTGTAGAATTTCTCACCGCATTCAGGTTTTTTTATCAACAAAAGGAACCTACACATTTCCCAAAAATCCTCAATATCGTTGGGAAACACGCGACTCATTCGAATGTAAAAATCGCTTTAAAGGGTCTCAAAAAACAATGGGGTAATTCATTGTTTAATAACACAATGGAGATTACACATAACGACACCCCTGTTACATCTTCTCACCTTTTTAATCTATGGTTTAATGCGTATTATTTTCATTCTGATCCAGATAAAATGCGTGAATTGGAAAACATGATGGCAGTAATGTCTGAAAGTTTTGTAAAGTACATGTTATTAAAAGCAGCATACGGAGCTACAAATGTGATTTTTAAACTTTACAATGGAGGGTTTCAGAAAATGGTCACTGAACATTATAGTTCTTCCTCAGTATAGAAAGAATGTTCGTTTTTAGTCTTACCCGCCACATTTTCCATACGATACATTATCACTCTTCAAAGCAGACATTCGTAAGTTTCAGTATTTCGGCAATCGGCCAGAAGCGGACTTTTACGCACTCTGCGCTGCGGTTTCTCGAATATTCACGGTAACATATTAGGGAAAAGCCCTTTCTAGTGAATCCTTTGCTAGAGGTTCCGGTTTGACAAAACCTATTTTAGGGCAAGTTTGAGGGTTTGAGAGTTAGAATGCCATAGAGTAAAGAGGCAGGCCATATTTAGCCTAGGAAGTCATAGATTAGATAGAAAGGAGCATCACTAGTCCATTGTACAACGAATGGGTTAACACGGAAGTTATCAAGCGGCCTTTCAGGTAGAGTAGGCCAAAAAGACCCTGCCACAAAAAACTTCCTAGGATTACAACCGTCAAATTTTCGAAAGAATCAATATGAAACAATGTAGCGGCAGCAGTGGTGATTAATAGAGCCATGCCTGATGAAAAGTGTTCTCGTTGAATCTCTAGAAAGAAGCGGCGAAAAATAATTTCCTCAAACAAAGGGGCTAGCCCCACAACAATAAATAGACCTAAGACATATTGGAGGGACGATAGGCCTTTCAATCCTTCATGGCGTTGATTCACGATGCGTTCCGGGCCGATGAGGAGACCAAAGATCCACAGCGTGAGAAATAGAGCAATCCCTACCATCATGAAGTCCCTACGTGTTGGAACCAGTTCGGTAAGACGAAGCCCCCCGTAACGCCTCACGCAATACAAGGTGATCGCGACATAGGCCAAGACTTTGATTTCCAGATTGAACAGAGCTGCGGGGAAAGTAGGAAAGGCTCTATTTATCACAAAACCACAAATGACATTGGCTAGGAATTCAATCCCGAATAGAAGGAGGAGCAGACCCCATCCTTCGAGGTGAGAAATATGGTCAACCTTGAACACTCTCGGAGTGATGACCGAGGAATGAGCTGAGTGGTGCATGATAGTTTAATTAGTGTTCCTTTGGGTCTCCTTTCGGTTTTATACCACACGATCTTCAATAAACTGGATAGGGAAGAATATGGGAAAGAGTTGCTGATTCACGGTCAGTTACAGTGTTGCGCCGATCAATTGAACTCACAGTCGCTTTGCGACGTTTGGACCGAAAATTAAAAAGTCCACTTTTCCACAATAACGATTATCACATTTTCAGAAAAACGGTTCGGTCTCAAAAGGAATCCTAAAGCTACTGCTGACACCCAAATGCCCAGACTTACCTATCTTCATGCAAATCAGTCGGTTTGTCAGATTTCCAATACATTGCGTATAAATCATTTCTGGAATGATCAACGGTTATTTCCAATCTAACCGGATGCACTCCAAATTCGTCATAGAGGCGGAATAAAGGAGAAAAGTTCGTTCCTTGCTTCAATATGAAGTTTCCGGCTTTCGATGTGACAATAGCGTTTGGTTTTCAAATATGTCTGCGGCTTTTGGAAGGGTCACGCCATTTCTCTTTATTAAAAAGCACATCTAAACAGGCTTGGTGAATTCGAAGAACAACCGAACGAAGATCAGCTCCGGTGGCAATCCAATTGGTCTCTCCATAATCACCATGCATAGCTGGATGCCGAAGGTTTACCCATTTGTTAATTTCGTCTCGGTCATAGCCACCCGGCCAAGAACTAAGGAACTGCGTCAACTTTTTGGCGAGGCGCTGATCATAGAACGCAAGACCAAAAGCGAGTTCAAAAAACCTAACGAACTCCCGATATTTGTGTCCCTCACTACCGCCACTAAACGCCTCAGACAGTAGAGCGATCCCATCGAAACGATCAGATATGGCAGTTACGAACTCAGGCGTCCACTCAATTCTCCAATCTAACCCGGACTCAGATTTCCGCTCAGGTGCAAAGATACCCTGACTGTTTTTCAGAAACTCACTTTCGCGAAGATTGTCAGACCCAAAAGCAACACAAAAAACGGGCGAATAAATTTCTTTGGAACACGACTCAAGAACCGAAATTAAGTTGATTGCGTGACAAGCTGAAATTTCGCAATCCTCACGCTCTTTTTGAGGCACCAGAATTCGTCCTGCTTCATCAACACAAGGTAGAGTTTCCAGAGGAACACTGGCAGTTACTAGTCTATATTCAGAACCATCACCTTCTTTTTGCGTTTCCCCAAAAGAGACACTTAGGCGACCTACGTCCGCTTTCTTATTCTGAAAATGCTTCAGTTCTCGACAGAATTAAGCGATGAAGTAGCGATAGAGTTTCATTAAAGAGATTAAGTTTTTGTTAGGGTTGGCAAGGCTTCGAATCTTTTACATTTCAGCATTTACCTCTAACCATGAAGCTTAGGGCTCTTGGTGAACATGCCACAAATGGCAAAGTCACCCCTAGCTCAGATGCGTCCCATCTGGTTGGGGACGATAGTATTTGATTCGTCTAAAAATTCGAAATTCTACTTTTCCACAATAACCCTTATCCGACAAAATCCAACTCCCCTACCCGTTCTAAATGCTGGGCCCTCACGGGAAAACAATACAAGTCTTGTTCAATAAAAGCCGCATTCACATTAAACCGCCGAAATAAGCCGTCTCCTTCGATGATTGAACAGGGAAACGCAAAAAGAAAAATCCCATCATCCACATAGGTTGATCGAAACGCAGAACCGGGCTGTATGCTTTCCTCTGTCATGATAGGGGCTCAAGTCCCCTACTCTATTCGTCAGCCTTCTCCTCTTTCGGGAACAAGACCACATCACCAGACACGGCAATATTGGCGGGTAGTTTTAACGAAATACTGCCTGTGTCATTTTGGAAGGCGGTGCTGACCGTGGTCCAGGCGGTTTTTTCTTCCCCATCTCTTTCGTAGGTTTCAGGAACAGAAATATGGTATTGGATGTTTTCAGCCATTCTAGGTACTCCACTCAGTGTTGAAATTGATGGAGTCCACCTAAAATGATTCTTTTCCGCTCGTCCAGTAAAAAATATATAGGAAAACCCGGTCGGGTTTATCGTGGCTAGAGGGAGCCTATGCAGCCCCCCTACCCCCAGCAGGATATTTGAGCAACAGTGATGACCAGAGAGAAAAACGGGTCCATAGCCCTACCCTTTAAAACACGGCGGGATAGCTGTGGTTGTGTCGGGGTCCGAGGCAGCGCCCCGCAGCTTGGCGAAGCCAAGATATCGTTCAAACCGACCCCAAAAGCCCAGATGTTTTTTTGTGCGGTATCCTTTCCCACAAGACTTCCTTGGTAAGCATGGCGGTATTCACTCCAAGCACTCTGGTCCAAATCTTGAGGAATTTAACCCTTTAAAGCGTATTTTCTTTCTGCTCTTTCTTTCCTTCTTTTCATAAGTCTTTTTTTAGAACATGATTATCGAGGTTTGGGGAGATACCATTTGAATAGGCCACGGCTTTGCGTGAGGCAAAGTGAGCAGAGGGTAGGTAAATTTATTTTGCCGTTACAATGAATTAATGGCCCCACTGTGGGAACACCATTTTTTTACACGTTTTTATTGACGGAGAATTGGAATTATTGCGGAACGGATGAAAGACCTAGCTGACGTACCTGGTGCCTGTGGGATTCAACCAAAAAGACAGTCCTTTATGTTAAAGAAGCTCTCTATTACGTTCTCAGAAAACGACACTCTACTCTTGGAAACCTTATCCGTCGTGTTATATTCCTTCACATTTCGCGTGGCTGTGGCCCAGGATATTCTGATTTGATGGCCGAACACTCGGCAAATTGGCAACCGCCTGGAACGCCCCCGGATTGGGACAAATCTTACTTGAAAGGGTTTAGGGATCTATTTTGAATGAGGTATTTTGGCATGTGAAGGGGAATGCACATTGAGATGATCCGCGATTTCTTGGCTAAAGGTGGCAAACATGCGGCTCATGGCCTCAACCACATCTTCATATTCTGAACCCTGAATGATTTCTGAGAACTGACTGGTCTTTTGATAAAAAACTTCTCTCCCCTCCTCTCTTGCCAAAGCCCATCGAACTTTTAGTATTGCCTCTTGGTTTTTGATGCCATCCAACTGAATGATGTCCAAGGACAGTTGATACTCTGGCGCTTTTGATCGGTTCCAAGGGTAAGGCACAATTCCTTCTGTGGCGAGAATGGCCGAAAGATGTTCTTCGAGGACACGACTGACATTCTCTTTGAGGGGGGCCGCCCATTTATGAAACTCTGCGAGATTGATTTCATGAGTGCTGACTCTCGTCACAATTTGTGGACGATCTAAATACTTAGGAATGCTTATCGGACCCAACCCTAAGGAGATACCAGAATGTGTCGATTCAACCATGCTGGAATTTTCAGGAACTTGAACCGCCCGCAACAGGTAGAAATGCGTCGGCTGCGTGTTGGCACATCCCCAAACAGTGATCAGACAAACTAGCAACAGGAACCCTTTAGAGACCCGTACTTTCATGGCCTATTCCCTTTCATTCACTTTTTCCATGCACTAATGACTCGGGATGTTGCTCAAGATAATCGGCTAATACTCGAATGGAACGGGCGGCGGCGGCCAGTTCTTCCAGAGTATTAGCCAAATTGACGGCTGTTGGTGAATTGGGATCAATCACTTCCAATGCTGCCCGGGCTGCTGCCATTGTTTTTTCCGTACTGGTCGCCAAGGAGTCCACTGTTTGGTTCACATCATAGGTTAATTTTTGAACATCCTTTAATGTAGTACTCAAGGTTTGGACGGCATGCATCAGGTCAGGAGAATTGGTCAGGCGTTTGGCCCCTTCCAACGTCTCTAATAATTCATGGGCAATTTTATCCAATGGTAATTTCCGCAACTCTTCTAACACATTGGTTGCGGTTCGACGGAATTCATCCAAGGTTGAGGGGACAGTCGGGATTTCTGGATATTTACTCGTCATCAGCAAGGGCATTTTCGGAAGGTCTGGATAAAAATCAAGGTCTACATACAGTTGGCCGGTTAAGAGACTCCCGGTACGAAGCTGCGCGCGCAGACCATGCTTTTCTACTAACATTCGTCCCACGGTATACGGTTTTTCTGCATTGATCTTATCAATTTCTTCTAAGACACTCGGAGTCAGTATCCTGTCTGGATGAATTTCAATGGCCACCGGGACTTCGAAATGGAGCGTTTTCGGATCGAGTTTCATGGCAATATCCTTCACAGTCCCCACTTTTATCCCTTTTAATTCCACAGGTGCGCCAACCTTCAACCCACGAACCGATCCATCAAAATGGAGCAGAAAGGGCACCTTGCGAACATATTTGGCCTCTCCAATATTCGCAAAGCTGTCAAAGAGCTCAAACACCTTTCCTTGCGTACTCGGCTCCCCTGTACCACCCGCCATAATCGGCGTATCGAAGGCGACCCCACCAGCAATGACTGAGACTAGCGATTCCATTTTCACATCAATTCCTTCAGCTCCTACAGACGCTTCAATGCCGCTCCTCTGCCAAAACCGGCTGGTGTCCTGGACGAGAAGATCATAAGGAGACTGAATAAAAATATCGATAAACACACTTTGATGATCGTTGGCCAACTTGTGGCCTAAAATACGCCCCACTTTAATTCCCCGCAGGAACACGGGTGCACCCGGATAACAGGAACCAAGATTTTCAGCAATCAACTGATACTGATTCCCTTCTTCGAAAACTGTCACTCCCGGTGGATTATCTAGCCCCATGAAATCTCGATTGGATTCGCCTGGCCTGGGATCAGCATCAATATAGGCTCCAGAAACCAGCGTTTCCAAACCGGAAATTCCGGTGAATCCCACTCGTGGTCGAACCACCCAGAATCGAGTATTGGCGGTTAAATGGTCTTCGGTTTTTTTGTGCATTTTCGCAGTGACCACAACCTGCGAGAGATCTTCACTAATTTCGACCGTGTCCACCATCCCTACTTCGACCGCTTTATATTTGATTTTTGTTTTCCCTGCAACCAACCCTTCTCCGTCATTAAAGGTAATAGTAATAGTTGGACCCATTTCAGAAATTGTCTTATAGGCAAGCCAGGCACCAATCAATGCAGCGACCAACGGGATCATCCACACAATAGAAAACCCACCGCGTGAAGCCACTTCCACCTCTGGAAGTTCATCAAGCACTGATTGATCGGGACGTTCGTCAGGCATGTCGTTTTTCCAAAGCATCCCATATTAATCGCGGGTCGAAGCTCATGGCCGCAAACATCGTCAACACCACCACCGCCGCAAAAGAGGTGGCCCCCACACCAGGTTCAATTGTTGCAATAGCCTCTAATCGGACCAGAGCCACTAAAATGGAGATCATAAAAATATCAATCATCGACCAACGTCCAACAGCTTCGGTAATTCGGTATAATATCGTGCGTTGCCTCGGACGCCACTGCCATTGATACTGAACAGATATCAATAAGAGGGTCAACCCAAAGAGCTTAATTAAGGGAACAGCAATACTGGCGAAAAATACCAGAACGGCCAACGGCCACATACCACTCGCCATTAACGATTGCACTCCACTTAAAATGGTATCTGGCTCACCTTTCCCAAAGGAGATAACCGTCATGATGGGATACACATTAGCCGGGATATACAGGATGGAGGCTGCAATAACCAACGCCCATGTGCGTGCCAGACTATTCGGCTTCCGTCTACACAGTTCGGCCCCACAACGTGGGCAGAAAGCATTTCGGTTTTTGAGCATGGGCTCTATACGGCTTACCTGAAAACAGGTGGTGCAATTAACCAGTGACACCTGAAATGCCCTCATATTTTTCATACTCGCTCAACCACCTCTAAGCGCTCCCACACATCATGTGGGTCCAGGGTTGCACCCGCCGCTGCCATAAAAATGAGCAGCGCGGCGAAGGAATACAAGGCAGCGCCCGGCACAATGGTCGCAAAGTCGCTCAGCTTGACCATCGCCACAATCACACCCAACATATACACATCAACCATGGCCCAGGGGTGCAGCGCTTCTACCATACGAAAAATATTCGACGCTTTCCACGGTCTCCGGTTAACCTTTAATGGGAGTAAAACATACAACATCCCTGTAATTTTGAGGAGGGGAAACACGACACTCACAATCAAGACTAAAATAGCCACAGCCCACAGATCTTGGACAAATAATTCTTTCACACCCGAAAATAACACACTTTCTTGCACCCGCCCTTCATATTTAAAGGTCATAAAGGGAAACACATTGGCCATGAGAAAAAAAATCAAGGCGGATAACGAAAAAACCACAGTATAATCTAGACTGTTTCGTTTTCTTCGATACAGAACAGCCCCACAACGAGAGCACATCGCCCGTTGGCCATCGCGCAATTGGCGTGGACGATGTAACAAGTCACAATCCTGACAAGCGATGATTGTCGAGGGCATGATATTGTAGAAGTTCAGGAGTTTAGTGGGGAGAACGGTTTTAGCCTGATCTGCCCGACCCTACTTCCCTTCCTTTCATCTAGTGGGGATGCTACCATTTGAGCCAGAAACAGAAGAATAAAATATTTTAGATTACCCTAAACGAGCAGCTAAGGGAATTCTCGGACTGGTTATTCAGGTATTCTGTGTGCTGAAAAAGCCTCTCAGTCGTATCCACAGAGGCGCAAGCTTCAGTGTCAAAATTATGTGGGAAATGGCGAACAAATGATACACCTATTGTTCATCTTGTTAGCCTTCCTCCTCATCAACTCCTTTCCCGCTCCTCCTATGGCCCAGGCCAAATCGCTACCAATTGTGAGAATTGGTGTCGTGTATGATGGACCGCATTCAGACCTAGGGCTGGGTAAATTTATTCGCCAAGGAACGATTCAAAAAGAAATTCTCTCTCTGACCCAGGGAGAATTTACAGTCAAATTTCCTAAGAAATTCCAAATACATGGTAGCTGGTCTGCTAAAAAAGTTGATCGGGCATTAACTGCCCTTCTCAAACAACCAGACGTCGACATGATTCTGACTCTAGGCATTCTAGGCACCAACGCAGCACTTCAACGAAAAGGGTTTTCCAAGCCAGTTATTGCCCCTTTTGTCATTGATGCCTCACTCCAAGGTGTACCTCTTACTAAAGGGAAAAATCGCATTCCTAATCTCACGTATTTGACCTCGTTTAAAAGTTTTGAGCGTGATTTGCAAGCCTTTTTGGAAATCGTGTCCTTCAAGCATCTGGCACTAATTGAAGATGCAGCCATCCCCGAAGCTATCCCACAGGTCTTAGAAAAGATCCAACGGGCAGCAAAAGCGAATGACATCGTCATCCACCCAATTCGAGTCACCGATTCTATCGATCCGCTTTGGGAACAATTGCCTCAAGAAACAGACGCCGTTTTTGTGGTTCCGCTCTTCCGGCTCTCTAGCAAGGCATTCGATTCCATGGTCCAAGGCTTGATTGAACGTGGCCTTCCCAGCTTTTCTCTGACTGGACGGAGCGAAGTGGAACGGGGACTATTCGCCAGCCTATCACCAGAAACTGATTCCATTCGGGCAGCCCGCCGCATTGCGTTAAATGTTCATCGGATATTATTGGGAGAACTGCCGGAGGATCTCCCTGTCACGATCTCCGAAGGTGAAGATTTAACAATCAATATGGCCACCGCCCGTGCCATTAATGTATGGCCCAGCTTCCGCATCCTGACGGAGGCCACACTTTTGAACGAAGAAACAACGGGAATTAAGAGGAAGCTCTCGCTCTATGGTGTCGTTCGGGAAGCCGCACATGTGAATTTAGATTTGGCAGTTGCCGATCGCCAAGTCGCCGCAGGCATTGGATCTGTTCAGAATGCCCGTTCGGCTCTCCTCCCACAAATTTCAATTGGGAGTTCGGCCAATCTCATTGACCAAGATCGAGCACAAGGAAGCTTTGGGAATAATCCTGAAAAGGCTGCTTTTGCTCAAGGATCTTTTCAGCAATTGCTGTATTCGGATAAAGCTTGGACGAATTATACGGTGGAACAGCGCAACCAAGATTCTCGAACGGCTGACCGCCGACAAGTAGAATTGGATGTAACTCAGGAAGCCGCCCTGGCGTACTTACAAGTTCTCCAAACGAAAACAATCGAATCTATTCAAAAAGAAAATCTCAAGTTGACGCGATCGAATTTAGAATTGGCCAGGATTCGAGAACAGGTTGGAGCAGCCTCTCGAGATGAAGTCTTTCGGTGGGAAAGTGAGATTGCCAGCGGCCGCATTGATGTTCTTAACGCACAAGCGTCACGGCAACAAGCCGCCGTCAGTCTCAATCGCACATTGTTCCGTCCACTTGAGGAGCTTTTTGAAACCACCGAGGCTGGCCTTGAAGATCCAATTCTGTTTCAAGACGTTGAACGATTATTTATTTATGTGAATAATCCACGAAACTTTCAGGTCTTTCGTGATTTCCAAGTTCGTGAAGGACTGCGGGCAGCTCCTGAACTGCACAGCCTGCAAGCCCGCATTTCTGCGCAGAAACGGATACTCCTTAATGCCCAACGCGGCTTCTGGGCGCCTGATCTGAATTTAGAAAGTGATGTGAGCCAGCGAATGGCTCAAGCGGGATCAGGACAATCCACTCCAACAGGTGGACTCGCCCAAGATCGAACGACCTGGAATCTTCAACTTGGCCTGACGTTTCCCTTATTTTCCGGTGGCGCAAAAGATGGCACACAGACTCAAGCCCTTGAAACGCTTCGCCAACTTCAACTTGAACAAAAAGCCACAGTAGGGAGAATTGAAGAACGAATCCGAACCTCCAATCTCGAAGCCGGCGCATCTTCGGCCACCATTCGCCTCTCGAGAGAAGCCTCTCACGCAGCCCAACAGAATCTAGAACTGGTACGCGATCAATATTCTCGCGGAGCGGTTGATATTATCAAACTTCTCGATTCTCAAAATGCCGCATTAACGGCCAACCTTAATGCTGCCAACGCCGTCTATGAATTTCTCATCGATATTATTAACATCCATCGTGCCACAGGCTCCTTTCCATTTTTTGACTCGCCACAAGAATTAAATTCTTGGCATCAACGGCTAGAAACCTATTTTCAAGAACAAGGCATCAACACGAACTCCGAGATTGTCAGGAGTCCATTTAAATGACCACAACACGCCCTCATTCCTTCAGCCATCTTGGTGCTTTGTATCTGATGAGTTCCCTAGGAATCGTTCTCAGTTTTTCAGCATGCCAAGACAAAGAACCGAATATTCCAGAAGTGCTTCGCCCCGTACGCTCCCAAACGGTTTTCTTTTCTAATGCCGAACAAATCCGAACATTTTCTGGGGTATCAAAATCAGGCTTAGAGGCCAGTTTAAGCTTTAAAGTTTCAGGAACTGTGAAAAGCTTACCCGTGAAAGTTGGCGACAAGGTTCGAAAAAACCAACGATTGGCCGAAATCGATCCCAAAGATTTTCGCCTAGAAGTTCAAAGGGCAGAAGCCTCTCTGGCCAGCGCACAAGCGGCATCGAGGAATGCTAGATCCGAATATGCACGGGTCCGTGCGCTCTATGAAAATCGAAACGCATCTAGGAATGATCTTGATCAAGCTCGGGCCACTGCTGAATCCGCTCGGGCCCAAGTCCAATCTGAACAAAAAGGCTTGGAGTTGGCGCGCTTGCAATTAACCTATACCCGTTTACTCGCTCCTGCCAATTGCTCAGTCGCCTCAGTTTCAAGTGAAGCTAACGAAAACGTGCAGGCTGGCCAAACTATTTTAGAAGTCGTTTGTGGCTCACATCTTGAAGTGGAGGTCGGCGTACCAGAAATCTTCATTGCTAAGATTAACCCTAAGATGCCAGTCACCGTGGCCTTCGATGCCATACCAGGCAATCGCTTCCCAGCCGTCGTGACAAAAGTGAGCGTGAGTGCTGGGAAAAAGACGACCACATTTCCCGTTACGGTTCAACTTCAAACCCGTGTACCTGGCTTTCGTTCAGGTCTTGCCTCTGACGTCCAATTTACCTTTAAAGGGAAAAGAGGAGAACCTCGAATCCTGGTCCCATCCGTTGCCGTTGGCGAGGATCAAGAAGGCTCCTTTGTCTTTTTACTGGAAGAACAGGAAGATGGAACCGGAATTGTTCGTAGACAGTCCGTTCGCATTGGTGAGCTCACACCTGAAGGATTAGAAATTGTGGATGGCCTCCGTAACGGAGCCCATATTGTTACCGGCGGAGTTCGCCGTCTTCACGATAGTCAGCCCGTTCGACTCACACCAACTTCCTCCCCTCCCTCATGAACATAACCAAAGCTGCTATCGAGAACAGCCGCATTACGGCGGTGGCACTTCTTATCATTTTGTTTGCAGGCATCTCGTCTTATCAAAGTCTTCCACGCAATGAAGACCCCGGGTTCATTATTCGAACCGCTTTGGTCATGACCTATTTCCCTGGGGCAAGTCCAGAGCGGGTCGAACAACTCGTGACTGACAAACTGGAAAAAACGATTCAAGAAATTCCTGAATTAGATTTTGTGAAAAGTGAATCAAAAACCGGAGTGTCGCTCATCTACGTCAATATTTTAGAAAAATTCAAAAAAATGAGGCCCATTTGGGACAACCTCCGACGAAAAATTGATAAAGCTGCCAGCGATCTTCCTGACGGAATTGCTGGCCCCTTTGTGAATGATGAATTTGGTGATGTCTTTGGCATTATTGTCAACATCACTGGTGATGGATTTACCTACCGTGAGATCAAGAATGTCGCAGATGATGTGCGAGACGAGCTTTTACGGCAAAGTGAAGTGGCCAAGGTCGAAATCTATGGTGACCAAGAAGAACGCGTGTTCATCGAATTTAACAATGCCAGATTGTCCGAACTTGGTCTCTCCCCAAGCCAACTCAGTACACTTTTGCAATCACAAAATATCGTATTGCCAGGTGGAGACATTCGAACCCAGGATGAAAAAATTGTCTTAGAGCCTTCGGGTAATTTTGAATCGGTAGATGAGGTCCGCCGGACCGTCATTCGTTTACCCGAGACCGAAGAAGTCTTGTTCTTAGAAGACTTGGTTGATATTTCCCGAGGCTATATTGATCCACCTGATGCTCTCCTACGGTCCACCGGAGAGCCGTCAGTAGGCCTTGGCGTCTCCATGCAAACAGGAGGCAATATCATCAAATTAGGAGAACAAGTACGGGCCGTGCTTCATCAAGCTCATCAAGAATTCCCTATCGGCATTGATTTTGAGGTCATTCAATTTCAACCCGACGTGGTAGATCGGAAAATAAGAAACTTTACGAATAGTCTGCTTCAGGCTGTCGTCATCGTCACTGGAGTTATGTTGTTATTCCTTGGCATCAGAACAGGATTTATTGTCGCAAGCCTCATTCCCATGGCTATTTTCATGAGTCTCTTTCTGATGTCTCTCTTACACATCGGATTGGATCAAATGTCCCTAGCGGCTCTCATCATTGCGCTAGGACTTCTCGTGGATAACGCCATTGTCATGTCTGAATCAACCATGGTTCAAATGAATGCCGGCAAACCGGCCCTAGAGGCGGCTATTCACTCAGCAAATGAATTAAAAATTCCACTACTGACTTCTTCACTGACCACGGCAGCCGCGTTCTTGCCCATTTACTTGGCTGAATCGAATGTTGGGGAATATACCGCCCCGATTTTTCAAGTGGTGACCCTCACCCTCCTCTGTTCATGGCTCCTTGCTCTAACCATGATTCCGTGGTTTTGTGTGCTCTTTTTACGAGTCCTTCCCATGGATTCTGGCGATCCATTTCAATCTCACTTCTATACGGTCTATCGAAATCTGTTAGTGGCTCTCGTTCGGCGACCATGGCTCACAATCGGAGTCATCATGATTTTGTTTATCAGTGCCTTATATGGCTTCGGGAAATTGCCCGTGTATTTTTTTCCTGCAAATGACAAAGCTACGTTTACGGCAAAATTAGAGTTTCCTAATGGGACACCCATAGAAAAAACTGATGCGATGGTAACTCATGTCGAGCGTTTTATACAGACAAACTTAAAGACCAATGAAAATCGAAACCTGGGCATTGTCAGTTGGAGTAGCTTCATTGGAGAAAGTGCTCCTCGTTTTGACTTGCCATTTTCTCCGGTTCAAGCCAGTCCAAACTTCGCCTATCTCCTCATCAACACCACCTCAAGAGAAATTTTCTCTGAGATAATCCCACAGCTTGAAACTTTTTGTCTTGAAAATTTCCCAGATCTCAAAGCCACCATCCGACCATTAGAGACCGGCCCCCCCACCTATCCGCCAGTGGCTATTCGAGTGACAGGACGGGACACCGATGCTCTGTTCCAGATCATGGACAAAATCAAGACGAAGCTCAGAACCATATCAGGCACCAAGCTCATCGATGACAATTGGGGAGCCAGATCAAAGAAACTTATGGTCAAAATCAATCAACCTCGAGCCTTGCGTGCAGGAGTATCAAGCCAAGATATTGCCATTTCCTTACAAACCTATCTTACGGGGTTGGATATCACTAAATACCGGGAAGGGGATGAACTCATTCCAGTGGTTCTTCGATCAGTCGGCGCTGAACGACAAGATATGGGTAAACTTGAAAGCATCAATGTCTATGCTCAGGCCTCGGGCCAGTCAGTTCCCCTCAGACAAGTCGCTGATCTGGAAGTGGTGTGGGAGCCAGCACAAATCCATCGGCGCGATCGGCTCCCCACCATCACCGTAGAAGCAGGTCTCCAAACTGGCACGACCGCCATGGAAGTCAACGGTCTGCTTGAACCTTGGCTCAAGGAACAGGAAAAAGGATGGGGCCTTGGGTACTTCTGGGAATTTGGAGGAGAAGCGGAAACATCAGGGAAAGGCAATAAATCCATTGGGGCTAAGCTTCCAGTGGCTGGCCTCATCATCCTCTTCCTTTTAGTTGCGCAATTTAATTCTCTTCGAAAACCTCTCATCATTTTGCTGACCATTCCATTAGGGTTAATTGGAGTCGTCATAGGCCTTCACCTCACTCAACTCTATTTCGGATTTATGCCGATGCTGGGCGTACTCTCCCTCGCAGGCATTATTATAAACAATGCGATTGTGTTAATTGACCGGATTAATATTGAATCCACCGACAATGGACGAGATTTGGCTAGCGCGATAATTATGTCGGCCCAACACCGCCTCCGCCCCATACTTCTGACCACCGTTACAACGATAGGAGGACTCATCCCCCTTTATACCGGAGGTGGCCCGATGTGGGAACCCATGGCCATTGCCATCATGTTTGGGTTGCTCTTTGCCACGGTCCTCACACTAGGGGTTGTGCCTGTTCTGTTCACCCTGTTTTTTCGAGTCGACTTTCAGAACTTTTGTTATGTGCCACCCGCCCCCACGTCGCCAGTGACTGATTCAGCAATTCCGAACGAAACGAATCGGCCATTGCCGAGTTGATAAGGACAATTATCCGGAGAACTGATCGGATGTTATTGTTAAAAAATCTCGCGTACACCATAGTTGTTCCCAGTACGTTTGCCATTTATCTCCCTTGGCTCCTTGTATCCAAACAATCAGCGAGTACAGGAATCTTGCTATTCATCTCCTGCATCTTTTTTCTTCTCGGGAGCACAGGTTATGTATGGTGCACGTGGAGCTTTGCCACCTCGGGACTGGGAACCCCTGCGCCATTTGATGCCCCAATACATTTGGTTATTCGAGGCTTCTACCGTTACATTCGAAACCCCATGTATGGAAGTCTTCTCCTTATTCTCTTTGGCTGGATAACCCTCTTTCCCTGCCTTGCTCTTCTCCTCTATTGTCTTTCAGTGGGTGTCAGTTTTCATCTGTTTGTCATACTTTATGAAGAACCTCATCTCAAGAAAATATTTGGTTCCTCCTATGAGGAATATCTCAATCAGGTAGGACGATGGCTCCCAATGTTCAATAGGGGATAAGTAAAAAATTTTATGGACTATCTCATTAAATATCCTGCCTTAACCGCCACCGAAGGATTCATCAACAATTTCCAGATGGCTTTTCTTCGAATTGTGTTCTGGGGAATTATCGTCTTTGTTTTTTCGTCTTGTGCTTTTCAAAAATTAGGCAAAGAAGTAGCCATTCTTGACCAAACTTCCATTCTTCAAGGAAGAATTGCAAATTCATCTCCTCATAAAAAACCGCTTATCGTCTTGCTCTATCACCTCCTCGACAATGAAAAAAAGCTTGTCGCATATTCCATACATCACACCCCTGGAACCTTTACATTTATCCGGTTACCAGGACGGTACCTTATTGCCGCCTTTGAGGATGCGAATGAAGATTTGGTGTATCAGCCCAACGAATATGCCAGTTATGCCAATGACTCCAAGGTGATAACCGTTACACCTGGGGAAGATGTTTTCAATCTTAATCTGACTGTTCAACATCCCCACAAGGGCCCCCTTCTAGAAGGGCCAGACTTAACTTCACCAGACACCAAAGCGCAACTTGATTTACCGAACATTCAGACAGGAGAAGTCGTATCCCTTGAAGATCGAAGATTTTCAGCAAAAAATGCGCAGCGTGGACTATGGCAGCCCATTAAATTTCTGCGTAAAATCGGCGGTGGCATATTCTTTCTGGAGCCGTTCGATCCAGAGAAAATCCCCGTAGTCTTTGTTCATGGAGTTGGTGGATCTCCTAGGCAATGGGCGACTCTTATCCAGCATTTAGATCGCAATCGTTTTCAACCCTGGGTTTTTTATTATCCGTCAGGTTTGCGACTTAACATGAATGCTGAATTTCTGATCCAAACCCTGAGCAAAATTTATGTGACGCATAAATTTCAAAAATTCGTCGTTATTGCCCATAGTATGGGAGGACTCATTTCTCGATCTCTTGTAAATACCATTGTTGAAAAGGATACGGATCAAAAGCTTAAGGTCCTCTTTCTTACCCTTTCTACTCCCTGGGGAGGACACCAGGCTGCTCAAATCGGCGTAGACCATGCTCCTGCAGTGATCCCTTCTTGGATTGACATGATTCCCAATAGTCCTTTTCAGAAGAGCCTTTTCCAAGCTCCCTTGTCGGATCAAATTGATTATTACCTTTTTTTTAGCTTTAAAGGCGGACACAACCCGTTCACGAATGGGAATGATGACGGAACGGTCTCCTTGGTAAGTCAATTACAAGCGGAAGCTCAGGACGCGGCCATCAAGACTGTTGGATTCAATGAAGATCACACGAGTATCCTGCAGTCCGCAGGAGCTGCGGGAAAAATAGAAACTTTGCTAGCAAACTTCGCCAATCGTGAATGACATACCAGGCATCTGCCCTAGAAAGAGATCCTTTTAAATCCCCAACGCTTATGTCCTCTAAACATCAAATTTTTCATATGTTAAACTGGACTAAGGAGAACCAATTTCGAAGGATCCTGACCAATTTCCACGGAAACCAAAACTTGATGACGCCTTCTCTTCTAAAAATTGGACTCTTGTGCCTGTGTTGTGTCCCTCTTACGGGTTGCGTAAGTGCGAGTAACTGGCTCGCGGGATCTGCCCAATTTCATAATT
Organism: Nitrospirales bacterium; assembly: GCA_029261295.1. GTDB lineage: Bacteria > Nitrospirota > Nitrospiria > Nitrospirales > UBA8639 > Nitrospira_E. Next base: position 163,275 of record JAJDBP010000032.1, read on the forward strand.
CTCAATTCGAAAAATCGCATCCTTTAGATTCTATACAGATCGGGATTACCACTAAAGAAGAGATTCTGGCCAAACTGGGAATTCCCACTGACCACCAAAGACACTCAATTGATGAGGCCCAATTAGAATCTTTAAGTTATTCCAACACTGATGCAACCATCACACCTTACCAATACCTTCCTCTTATCGGGGCCATTGCATTTTGGGGACCGGATCCAACCCCAACTCCTTCGGTCGCCATCAGTTTTTCCTCTGAAAAGAGAGTTTCCGGGTTGACCGTTTCCACATTCAATGCCTATGGAGACAACAAAGCTCCAATACAAATCCCTCTTGATGACTCTCCTCCGTTATTTTATGGCATGAGAAATCCTGAGGTTTCCCATGCTCCAACCGATTTCATCCACATCAGTCGCTAACCTTTTCCTGTCTCTCATTCTTCCGTTTTCCCCCTGATCAGCAACTGTCCTTTAAAAATTTATTCCAACCTGATCGAACCCTCAAGTGATCTCCCTGCCCGACCGATGAATGTTTGTATGCGACCAAAAGGTAGTGCAGAAAAATTAGAGGCAAGACGGCGATTGGCAGCCACTATGTTGACCAAAGGCCGTGGCATTCGAGAAGTCGCCCGAACCATTGGAGCGGCCCCATCTTCTGTCAAACGATGGAAAGATGCTCTTGAACAAGGCGGGAAAAATGCCTTGAAATCAAAACCCCATACGGGCCGACCTTCACGTCTCTCCGCAAAGCAACGACAAGATCTTCTCCGAATTCTCAAGCAGGGGCCCAGAGCGGCCAACTTGCGTGCCGATCAATGGACTTGCCGTCGGGTTGGGACAGTCATTCGTCGATCTTTTGGAGTAAAATATCACCCTGATCACGTCAGCCGAATTTTACGCGCACTCGGCTGGAAGTATAAAGGGAAAAGTGGTTTACCCTCTAAAAGAAAATCCGAACAACGCCATGCCCAGTGGTCAGGTTTTGCACGACGCCACCGTTAAGGTTTCCCTCCTTTAGCGTTCTTTCCTCATTCACTCAATCAGAATATCCAACGACTGGCTTGGAGTCGAAACTATTCTGTATCCATATTCGACGGATTACGCTTCTGTAACACATTGGTCTTGAATTTTTATTGAAGTCTGCCTAGGGCTGGCCAGGAGGCTTTAATTCAAGGCGGTGACGGAAGGGGCAACTAATCGAATAGCTGGAACGGTGACGAAATTTAAAAATGAGCCCAAACAACTAATCGCTTCTTTAAAGGCTTCAGGCTCAATCGGCTTGGTCAAATAAAAATTACATCCAAGAGAATGGCAGGCTTCAACCTCTTGTGGATCGTCCGTGGTCGATAACATGAGAACGGGAACCCGCTTTAACACCTCGTGTTCTTTCATCATTCGCAACACTTCAATCCCATTGACCCGAGGTAGGTTGATATCAAGAATCAAAAGATACCGGTGACCTATTTTCCCCTGCACCATATTGTCTGATTTGAGGAAAAAATCCAGCGTTTCTTGACCGTCTCGTAATCGATGACAGGGCTTTTCCAGTCCAGCGCGTCGCAGATTTTTTTCAATGAGCGCGGCATGGCCGTCATCATCTTCTGCAATCAAAAGCGTCGTGTCAGGATTCATACAGTCCTCCTTCTTCAACGTCAATCGCTCCGGGAACTTGCACGTGAAATGTCGTACCCTTTCCCAATTCAGACTCAACTTCAATCTTACCCTGATGCCGATCAATAATCCGTTGTACGATAGCTAATCCCAAGCCTTCACCCTTACCATGTTGCGGATTGAGACGGTGAAACACTTGAAAAACTCGTGCGTACTGCTCCGGGGGGATTCCCACCCCATTATCTGAAATGGAATACGCTGACAGTATATTATCGCTATTCCCGGAAATTGTGATCTCTCCAGGCCGTGAAGGATCGAGATACTTCTGCGCGTTATCGATGAGGTTAGCGAATACTTGCGTCACTAACACCTCATCCCCCATACAATCCGGAAGATCTCCGATATGTAAGACCACTCCCTTTTGTTTCAATTGAAATTCCATGGAGGACACGATGCCAGTCATCAACTTATTCATATCCAAGCGAGCCCATTGGATATCTATTTGACCGAGCCGAATAAATCGAAGAATTCCTGAAGTGACCGAATTCACACTATCGGCTCCAGCACGAATAAATCGCACAGCTTCAGGAATTTCTTGCATGACCAAAGGATTGACATGATCTCTGGTCGACTCCGACATCGCTTCTTCTTCGAATAACGTTTTCAGACGATCACAGGCCATAGTCAGTTCTTGGCAAAACCCTTGAATGGTCACAATAGGCGCCCGCAGGTCGTGAGAAATGACATGCATGAGCGTTTCCATATCCTCCGGCAAAACCCCTTGCGTCGAATCTATTTGAGGAACATTTGGCTTATCTTCTTGACTCGGTGTATTCATAAAATCGCCATTCAGTTATGTACTCCGCACCTGAAAATCCATCTTCCAGCCCTGTTCATGTAGAAATCAGAATCCTACGAAACAAAGAAACCCTACGCTGCCCAGGCATACACCCTTTCAGGCACATGCGCCCAAGATCTAGCTAATAAGACAGGAGCCTCAAACCCCTAGCCCCACAGCTTTAGCAACGGAAAGAAAGAAACGTCACACGATCTTGTTAGAAAGGGCATACTCCGAGGTGTGCTCACTTTCATGGCAAGAAGACAAGTTTTTGGTAAAGAAGATAAAACCGGAATGAAAAAATGAAGGTATAAATGAATGAGAACAGAAGAAAAAGAAGTAATAAGGCGGTACAGTCATAAAAACACTAATTATAAATTATTCGGAACACAGCTAATAAGTCCTAATCTTAGTTGGAAGATATATTCCATTATACACCATCGTAAAAATAAATTGACCCTAGAAGTATAAATGCCATCTCAATGAGATTGTGAGGTCAATAAAAAACCTTTACTTGATTAATAGCCCCCCGTATTGAACAAAAAACGGGACAAACACTAGAGATAATATAGCCGAAAGTTTAATCAGAATATTCAATGATGGGCCTGAGGTATCCTTAAGAGGATCACCTACTGTATCGCCAACAACAGCAGCTTTATGGGTTTCAGTGCCTTTCCCGCCGAGGTTGCCTTTCTCAATATACTTTTTAGCATTATCCCAGGCCCCACCACTGTTGGATGAAGAGATAGCGATCACGCCACCTGCAACAAGAGATCCGGCGAGGACTCCAGCAACAGCTTGAATACCAAAAAGGAACCCCGTCACCAGAGGCGTCCCCATAATCAAAATACCTGGTGCAATCATTTCTCTGAGCGCCGCCTTGGTCGAAATCGCCACACATTGCTCATGATCTGCTTCGGCTTTTCCTTCCATCAGACCGGGAATCGTGCGGAACTGACGGCGGACTTCTTCAATCATCTCATAAGCCGCCGATCCGACAGATTTCATAGTCATAGCGGAGAAGTATGATGGCAAGACTGCACCGATAAAGAGACTGGTAAAGACCAAGGGATCGAGCAAATTAATAGTCCCTAAGAGATCATATTCTGGCCCATTTTGTTCCTTGAGCAGCAAATCAGCTCTAGTGAGAAAAGCAGCAAAGAGCGCCAATGAAGTGAGAATCGCGGCACCAATGGCAAACCCTTTACCAATGGCAGCTGTGGTATTCCCAGCCGCATCTAACACGTCAGTCCGTTCACGAACATGCTCTGGCATCCCAGCCATCTCTGCAATGCCCCCGGCGTTATCAGAAACCGGTCCATACGCATCAATCGTCAACGCAATCACGAGTGTCCCCAGCATGCCCAGAGAGGCAATGGCCACTCCATACATCCCTGCCAACATCCATGGAATATAGATGGCCAGCCCAATCGCAAGATAGGGGCCCACCGCACTCTGATAGCCTAGTGCTAATCCAAAAATTATATTTGTAGCCGAACCAGTTTCACACGACTTCGCCACCTCTCGGACGGGGGCGTAATCATGCGAAGTGTAGTACTCGGTCATCAACCCCACAACAAGTCCTGCTATAAGACCCGTAAGGAAGCAGAAATAGACCCCAAGGTCGGTATATGGCACACCACCGATTTCAAAGGTATCTGGAAGCATGGCCTTGGTCACAAAAAACATGACGAAGGCCATCAACACACTGGAGATGATCAGCATCCTTTTCAAAGCTGGAGCAACCTGTTCCTCTGTGGTAACTTTGACCATCAGCAGCGTCAGTAAGCTTACAGGGATGCCAATTGCCGAAATGAGAATGGGATACAACAAGGCATCTACCATCCCGGAAAAAGCCACGGCACTAATGACCATGGCTGCGCATGTACTTTCAGCGCAGGAGCCAAATAAATCAGCGCCCATCCCTGCCACATCACCAACATTATCTCCCACATTATCTGCAATCACAGCTGGATTTCTGGGGTCGTCTTCCGGAATTCCTGCTTCAACTTTTCCTACCAGGTCAGCACCGACATCCGCGGCTTTTGTGAAAATTCCTCCACCCACACGTGCAAACAAGGCAATGGAAGATCCACCCAATCCAAAGCCAGCAATCACTTCCATTAAGACATGTGTTGGTAATTGTTCCGGCATAATGGCTTTCAATCCAAGGTAGATCAAAAGCAGCCCTAGCGCGGCTAAACTCACCAAGGCAAAGCCCATGACGGCCCCTGAATTAACCGCGACATTAAATGCGGAAGAAATCGATTGATTAGCCGAGACCGTGGTTCTGACATTGCCCTGCGTGGCAATCTTCATCCCAATGAAGCCCGAGGCAATGGAAATAATGGAACCAAAGATGAAAGCAATGGCCGTATAGATTCCTTCATTGACATAATCGGTGTGATGATCATCGATTAACACTGCGATGATCGCCGCAAAGACCACCATGAAGATGGCCATGATTTTATATTCCTGCTTGAGGAAGGCCATGGCGCCATTGGCAATCGCCGAGTGGATCTTCGCTAAACGCAACTTGGTGTCTTTATCTTCGACACCCATATCAATAGGAATTTTATTGACCGATGCAGAGTAATAAAATGCGACGACCAATCCCAGAAGTGAGAGGGCCAGAATAATCGTGACTGCCATGGTCAATAGATCTCCATTAGTGTGAAAAAGAAAAGATTCAAAAAACTTCTAGTCCTGCCAAGGTCGACTATTTTTTAACAAATTGAAAAATAACGACTTTTCATGTCAGGCAGACCCTAAGATCCCTACCTCATTTAAACCCACGGATAGTATCCACTATTAAGGAAATTAGGCTACCTGAAAGACCAAATACAATGTGGGGATTTTTTTTAAACTGGTCAGAGAAAATAAGGACACCACATGAATTTTTGGTGGTATGTAGTACCCCTGAAGAAGTTACTACGCAAAATATTGTAAATATAGAGGTTCATATTGTACCTGTCTCCACATAAATGTTCAAGGTATTTACCCTTATGGAAAAGGTTTTTATTCGTCTATAAACGCTTCCCTTCTCCCCTGGGTTCTCACGCCAATCCGTTTAGGCTCATTTATGGAGTTCCTGCAACTGCTGAACTTCACCAAGACCGAGCACACGCCATTCTCCGGGAAGGAGCCTTCCTAACTGGATAGTTCCAATGGCTACACGAATGATCCTCAGCGTGGGATGCCCAACTTGAGCCGTCATTCGGCGAATTTGACGATTCAAGCCTTCGGCAATTTCCATCCTCAACCAGGCCGTCGGCACAGATTTTCGAACACGAATAGGAACAGAACGTGAATGGACTAGAGGCTCTTCGGTAAGCAGTTGCACCTTGGCTGGTCGAGTCCACCGACCTTTTATCTGAACCCCGGTTCGCAACCGCAGAAGAGCGCTCTCATCGGGAATCCGCTCGACCTGTACCCAATAGACTTTAGGAACTTTGAATGAGGGGCTAGTTAATCGAGCAGCGAGGCCCCCATCCGATGTCAGCAATAGCAACCCTTCACTGTCCATATCCAGGCGCCCCGCCGGGTAGACATGCGGCACACCTACATAGTCTGCCAATGTCGGACGATCTGCTGAATCAGTAAATTTCGACAACACCCCATAAGGTTTATTAAGCACGATATGCTGAGGAGTGCCACTTGATCGACTAGTCATTTGATGAAGGAATAGGCATACAGCTTTTTAAGAATATTCATGCCCACGAGGTCCTCGGCAAGGAACCATTTGTTCCTTTTTATTGCCCAATCTTAAATTTTCTGGTACCGTGAAGGAGAATTGCACACCACAGTACACACACCACATTTTTCTCGACTTTACCTGACAGGACTCACTTATGGCATGGGAACCTAAAGATCCGTGGGGCGGCAGTGGGCAAGATCCACTCGATGAAGCGTTGCGCAAAGCCCAAGATTCAATCAAAAACCTTGTTCCCGGACGAGGTTTTAAATCCATCATCTATATTGTCCTTATTGTCTTAGCACTCTGGCAATCCGTCTTTATTGTTGCACCTGATGAACAAGGTCTGGTGAAACGCTTCGGGGATATTGTCCGAGTAGTTGAGTCTGGCCCTCACTTTAAAGTTCCTTTTGCGGAAACGGTTGATACCCCTAAGATTGAAAAACTCCACCGGGTGGAAGTGGGCTTCCGCACAGACCGAGGACGTACGAGATTCGTTCCTCGTGAGGCGTTAATGCTCACGGGAGATATGAACATTCTCTCCCTTGAGTTTATCGTCCAGTATAAAATTAATGATGCCAAAAAATATCTTTACCAAGTCGCGAATGTTGAAAACACGATTCACAATTCTGCTGAAGCCGCCATGCGAGAAGTCATTGGTAAAAGTAAAATTGACGAAGCCTTGACCGTAGGAAAAGCGGAAATTCAACAAAACGCCCAGATCTTACTCCAAGGCATACTCGATCAATACCAAGCTGGGGTACAGATCGCGACCATTCAATTACAAGATGTGAATCCACCGGAAGCCGTTGCCGGCGCATTCAAGGACGTCGCCAGCGCGAAGGAAGATCGGGAAAAGCTCATCAATCAAGCCCACGGCTTTCGAAACGATCTCATTCCCAGAGCCAAGGGGGAAGCGGCTCAACAAATCAATCAAGCCAAAGCCTATGCCCAATCCAGAATTAGCCGTTCCGAAGGGGAAGCCAATCATTTCCTCCAAACCTTAAAAGAATACAAGCAAGGAAAAGACGTGATTAGCAAACGCGTGTATATCGAAACCATGGAAGAAGTCCTGTCCAATACCGAAAAAATCATTCTCGATTCCAATGCCGCGAAAAACGTGTTGCCCTATCTTCCTTTAGGTAGTCTCGGCAAAACTCGTGGAGGTGGCGCACAATGAAACAAAACCTCATTCTCGGCATCGTCTTAGTTTTTGGACTTCTTATAACTTTGGGGCTCTCTCCATTTTTTGTTGTTGACCTAACGGAAACCGCCATTGTGGTCGCATTGGGAAAACCGCAACGGACCATCACGGAGCCAGGACTTAAATTCAAAATTCCCTTCTACCACCAAGTCACATTCTTTGATAAACGGTTCCTTGACTATGATGCTCCGGCCAGAGATGTCATCACGAGCGATAAAAAGTCCATGGTTATCGACAATTTTGCCAAATGGCGGATAGTGGATCCGTTGAAAGTCTATCAAGCCTTTCAGACACAACGAGGTGCCCTTCAACGCTTAGATGACATTGTGTATTCTGAACTGCGCGTGGAATTGGGGCGACATGAACTCGCAGAAATTGTTTCTGCTAACAGGGCAATCATTATGAAACTCGTCTCTGATCGATCCAATGAAAAAGCGTCGGTGTATGGGTTAGAAGTTTTAGACGTACGGATCAAACGCGCCGACCTACCAGAACAAAACGAAAAAGCGATTTTCCAACGAATGCAGGCTGAGCGTGAACGACAAGCTAAGCAATATCGAGCAGAAGGTGAAGAAGAGGCCCAAAAAATCCGCTCTGAGGCTGAGAAAGATAAAGAGATTATCTTAGCTGAAGCCTATAAGACGTCCCAAGAACTACGAGGGAATGGGGAAGCCCAAGCCTATAAAATCTATGCCACTGCCTACAAGCAAGCCCCAAAGTTTTTTGAATTTGTCCGAACAATGGAAGCCTACAAAAAAGTCTTTGCGAAAGATACCACCATGGTTCTCACGCCAGACTCCGAATTTCTTAAATACCTCAAAAAACGCTAGACGAGGGCCTTACTCCCACTCGACCAAGCTATTCCTTCTCGCCGTTCTCCGTCTATTCGCGCATGGCTAATCCCGAACACGTTCAACTGTTGATTGAGGGTGGCGTTGCCGAATGGAATAAGTTTCGAGGTAATTCCCAATCACCGCAACCCGACCTCAGTGGTGCCGATCTCTCCGGATACGACTTTACAAACCTGAATCTCAGCCATGCCAATTTGGAAGGCGTGGATCTCTCCGATGCCTATCTGTATCGCGCCAATCTCACGGAAGCCAATCTGACCAAAGCCAACTTCACCGAAGCCGATATCCTGGAAGCCAATTTCATTAAAGCCAATCTTTCGTTCGCGACCATGGTCGGAGCAGACTTAACAGGCACTGGATTAATTGCATGCAACTTAGAAGGCGCAAATTTCGAAGGCGCGAATCTTACTCAAGCCTCGCTGCCGTGGGGAAATCTGACCGGAGCCAATCTTTCTAAAACAAAGTTGAAACTCACAGACTTGCGCGAAGCCAAATTGATTCAAGCGAACCTCCAAGGAGCCTCATTTCAAGATACCTCCTTCACCGGAGCCATCCTTCAAGAAGCCAACCTTCTTGGCGTCACCCACGTCGACATCGACCTCCTCGCCAAGGCCAAAACGCTCTACCAATCCCAACTCGACCCAGAACTCAAAGATCAACTCCTCAAAGACCATCCCCATCTCTTCAATGAACCTTCCTCTTAACGTAGGGGATTTGTCATAGCACCCCAACCCCACTGACGGTTTTTTAAAACCCTGTGGAGCAATTTAGCCATAGAGGGCGCTTCCCCTTCTAAACCAATCATTGAAGGAAGAAGAATTTTCTACCACAGCAAGATGGACAAGAAATTTGTTATGATGACCTTAGATTGGCCATTCAAAAATTGAGCCCTATCAAAAAACAAATGGTATTTTGAACTATCCCAGTGGCAGGAAACTGCAAAGTCCATCATAAGGAGAACGCCATGAAGACTCATCGCATCGTACGTTTTGGTAAGTCATTATTGTTAATTGTCATCTTTGCTTTAATTGGAGCCACTTCTAGTTTGAGCCTGGCTGAAACGGAACGCTCTTTGTATGAACGCCTTGGTGGCTATGATGCTATCTCAGGCGTCGTTGATGTGTTTCTTATCAAAGTTTGGGAAGACCCGGTCGTGGGACGTTTTTTTGTAGGGATGGGCACGGATACCCGCAACCAATTGAGGCAAAAAAATAAGAATCTGATGTGTGCAAATACCGGTGGCCCTTGTAATAAAATCAATCGCCCATTAGGCGAGGCCCATGTCGGCTTGGGGATTACAGACAAAGAATTCGATATCGTTGCTGGTCATTTAGTGACCACCTTAAAAGAATTCAAAGTTCCTCAAAAGGAATTCGATGAACTCATGACAAAAGTCGGCGGTCTCCGCGACTATGTGGTGGAGGCAAGAATTAAGAAATAAGCTGAACCACTATTTTCGGCGGATGGCCACTAGGCGGCCAATTATTTCTTGAGGAAGGTTTGCGGGAGGGGCACTCAGGTCAATTCGTGGTCCAACACCTTGAACCAGCTTGGGTCCTACCGACGTGTTGATGATGCCTTTAATACGTAATGTTTTGAGCGGTTGAAGTTGCTGGATGAGGTCTTCTGGCGTGATGTTGTCCGGAAAGGAGAGCTCTTGGGCCTCAAAGGCTTCATGCGTGTGAGGGAGAATTTCTGGCTTGCTTTTACGCTTGGATGAATTCGATGGCGAGAGAGCAGGAGGAAAGACCACCGACGTATCGATCTTCCCCTGAATACTTCGAATGAACGGGGCATCAGGAGCCATATCCAGCAGAAGACGTTCTACTCCTCCCAAGGAGTCTTCTGCCACTAAATCAATTTTATTGACTACCACGATATCGGCCGACGACACTTGCTGTTCAAAGGTGCCTTCTAAATCCCGGCCTTCCGCAACTTGCTCAGCATTGGCCACCACAACGGCCAGGCTTTCTCCAACCCATTCGGTGAGTGGTTCACGCCAAAAAGTCATCAGTGTTTCAAAGGGTAGGGCGACACCGGAGGTTTCAACCACAACCCGGTCTGGGCGTATGGTCTCCCATAAGTTCTGAAGCGTTTCCAGTAATTCATTCGTCAATTGACAGCAAACACAGCCGCCTTCCAACTCGACATATCCTGGGCCACCAGCTTCTTGTAGTAATGCCCGATCAATTCCCAATTCGCCAAATTCATTAGAGACCACGGCCAACTTCAAACCCTGTTGTTGCGCATCCACGATAAGATGCTTTACGAGAGTGGTTTTCCCTGCGCCTAAAAATCCAGAAACGACTAAGGCCGGTACACCCAGGAGAGGCTTAACGGATTCATGTTGAGAGGAAAAAGAATGGAATTCAGTGGTCATAACGTGGGCAATCAACTAGGATTGATGATTGAAAGTAGTTCAACGCTTCTACCTCCCCTACCCCTCCTTACAAAGGAGGGGAACTTTTGATACTCAAACTAAATCTTGGCTCTCTTAGTTTAAGCCGAAAGATTCAAATCTTATTTAATGAGGACTAATTTCGTACACTAAGGTCACCGTACCACGCACCGCGATTTCTCCAGCTGAAACTGAAGCTCCGCCTCCGCCCTCTGCGGCCATCGCAGCACTGGCCATCCGATAATGTCTGGATGGTGCCACCACCGATACACCGCCCTCCATGACTTTCATAATTCTGACTAACTTCAGCGATAACGATTGCGCCAAAGTCTCAGCTTTCGTCTGCGCTTTTGATGCAGCAACTTGCAAGACTTTCAGTTTGTTCGGCTGCTCATCTTGTAACCCCCAAGAAATACCTGAAAACCGATTCGCTCCCACTTTTAAGACACGATCCACGACTTTTCCGACAATGTCCAAATTTCGTACTTCCACATTGACCTGATGGACCACTCGATAACCAATGATACGAGGAATCGTCTGCTCCAACGATCCACCTTTTGATCGTCGTACCGGAGGAGGATATTCAGGAATGACATTCAAGGAGGTCGTTTGGATAAATTTTGATGGGATCTTTAATTGTTGGCATTCCTTCAGGACTCGCGCCATGCGTTCCTGGTTTTCTTCTTGGACTTTCGCCAATTTTCCTCCAACGGTTTCTACGGCAAAACTTAACACGGCCTTGTCAGGAGGGACGTTCATTTTTCCTTCGGCAGAAACGGTCAGACGCGGCTGGTCTTGCTCTTCACCTCCAGCCCACCCCTGAACGGGTAGCACCATCAATAGCACACAGCTCAACAATAATGATGATTTTATGGTCTTGAACATTGACAAACCCCACAGATGTTTTTGAGAATGTCTTCTATTATGACTACACCCAACACAGCTTCGGCTCAAACAGCACCTTCCTCGGAAATTCCTGACCGACTTTGCACATGGTGCCAAGCCACCATGATGAAACGACTTGTGGGGGAGGGCCGCTTTATCCATTACACCTGCCCCAAATGTATTTTCCAACATACGTCCAAAGTGCAGACAGCGGCCAGCTCCTAATCTTTCTAAGTTACTGATAACTCTACCTCCCCTAACCCCTCCTTACAAAGGCGGGGGGAAATCTGGCCAAAACCTTTAAGAGGTCTGTTGATTTCAGCCAGCACAGGCTCTAAAAATTTTCTGATATCAGAAAATGACGGGAATGGTCAAAAAAGTCATCCAGCAAGGCCGCAGTCCTTTTGGTGCGCGGAGCGTACTTCTAGTACGTGAGCTCAGCAAAAAGGCGAGAACGCCGCTGATGGCTTTTTTGACCATTCCCTTAGAATAAATTTGAGACAATGCGCGTCCCGCCAACCCATGTCCCGATAATGCTTCCAATAGTTGGGAGCAGAAAGGCGAGAAAGACGCGTAACAACCGGCTTTTCCACCATCGGCGTGGAATCGCAATATCTTCGGCGACCGTTTGAAAATCCCTGACGATTGGGGGCTGCAAGTAGGCTTGCACAAAGGCGGTCACGTAGCCCACGCCAATAACCGGCGTTAGACTCGTAAAAGGAGCGGATATAAAAGCGGTAAGGATTGTTAAAGGATGCGCCATGGCCAATATTCCTCCAATCCCACTAGGAATGCCATTGGCCAATATCCAAAACATCGCATTTTCACCGGCCGCATCTGCTCCTTTTTGCCAACCGATCCAAGCAATTGACCCGACGATTAAGAGAGGAATACTCCACCCAACCATTTTCCAGATGGGAGAAACAGGGGGCACATAATTCAAGGCTTCGAGGTCGACGGATTTTTGTTGATTAATCGTTTGGCAAATACCTGCCACATGTCCAGCCCCCACAACTGCTATCGTCCGTTTCCCTGGCGCTTCCACCATTTTTTTCGCTAAAAACCGATCACGCTCATCAATCAACACTACCTTCAGTGTGGGCACTTCTTTGCCGAGCTCTTTCATCATTTCGGATAGCACATCTTGTTTCTTCAGATTACGGATTTCATCCTCAGAAACCTCTGTGGTATCAAAAATACTGAGCATGAGAGAAGAGACGAGTAAGCTCTTACGCCAAAACGGGGTGTTGCGCCAAGCCCGTCGCATCGTCACTCGCACATCGCGATCACCAAGCGTCACCGGAATATTATGCTTCTCAGCCATTCGAATTGCTTCGAGCATTTCCGTTCCCGGCAACACACCCAATTTATCCCCTAATCGTTTTTGAAAAGAGGCTAGCACCAAATTAACCATGAGTGTGCTCAGTTGCTGACGACGAATGATTTCTTTAAGGTCGAGTGACTCCCAACGATTCGGATTGGAAATAGCCTCAAAGCGCTTTTCATCTAATTCGACACAGATTCCATCAGCCTGCTCCTGCTCTATGACCAACTTGACTAATTCAACCGATTCTTGTGACACATGGGCAGTGCCAATGAGGATGATCGTCTTGTCGCCAGCGGTTAAGACCGTGACATCGGACTCATACTGACCAAGAAGACCTGTTGGGGAATTTGGTGATGAAGAAAGCGAAGAATCATCCATATCTGACATATTTACACCTTGGCATATTTGACAATTAAGTTGTCAAGTTTGTTCCGAGAGTTGGGCAAATACTGTGCAATTCCCTAGGTTGCAACCTTCTCTTCTCCGAGCATTCAATGCTAAAATTTCTCCTTACCATGCCCGGAAGAGATATGGATAAAGAAAAAAAGAAGCCCTCTCGCCCATCTTCCACCTGGATCTGGTTGAGTGCTGATGGGGCCAGATGGAGAATCAATCATACCTTGGATGGAACCTGGTCCTGCCCTATCGGCACAGGGGGGAAACGAGTCGGTTCCTGGGAGCCAGGGCTCCCAGCGAGCCTAGGTTCTTGGCCCGGACAAATGAATGAGGAATAGAAACTCACAGGAGACCGTCCTCTAAAGATCAAAGAGGAAATTCACGTTGCCCCCACCCCAGGACTTGATCGTTCCCTCAATGCCTTTTTTATTTTCGGAATAGACCCATACGACGACATCTTCTAATTCTGTCAGTTTTTTCATCTGCTCTAAAAGTACAAGAACAATCTTTCGCCCTCGCTCTCGATCAGCCGATAACCGGTTAAAAAATTGTTCCGTGACGTGTAGTTGAAGCAGTTTCCCTTTGACCTGAAGGCCCGTAATCTCAGGGTTCTCTCCCAACTGCTTTTTGATGCTCTCAGCAACTTCCTCATCTGTCTTAGACATGTTTCATCTGAATCTTCCTTATCTTTGTGGCCCAAGCCAATATTGTTAGATTTTGCTTTTGATAACTTCAGGACAGGGGTTGTGTGGCCTTTTCCAACCAGACTCGCGTATCCGTATCGACTTTCGATTCCAAACATTTCCATACTCGAAGATGATAGGCATTTACCCAATCCAGTTCCTGCGTAGACAGCAGGTCCACGACAATCAACGTTCTGTCAAATGGCACCACCGTTAATGTATCAAATCCCAAAAACAGCCGCGAGACATCTTTCGACATCTCTTCACGTTTGACCACGACTAAATTTTCGATCCGAATCCCAAAGGCCCCGGTTTTATAAAACCCCGGTTCGTTGGACACGATCATCCCGGGTTTCAATGCGACATGACTGGCAGATTTTGAAATCCGCTGCGGCCCTTCATGCACGCCAAGAAAACTGCCTACTCCATGGCCTGTTCCATGATCGTAATCCAGCCCCATGGCCCAGAGGGGCGCCCGGGCTAAGGCATCAAGTTGGCTCCCTGTGGTCCCTTCTGGGAATTTGGCCATAGCCAATGCAAGGTGACCTTGTAAGACTCGCGTATAACGATCCCGATGTTCGTCCGTCGGATCCCCGATCGCCACCGTCCGAGTGATATCAGTTGTCCCGTCAAGATATTGGCCACCAGAATCCACAAGATACAACATTCCTGGCTCCAACGTTTTGTTTGTCTCAGGAGTCGAATGATAATGCACAATCGCTCCATTCGCCCCTGCACCGGAAATAGTTGGGAAACTCGCATCTTCCCACCTCGGCTGCTTTTGACGACTTTCATCTAAATAGGCAGACGCTTGCAATTCAGTGACTCGGCCTTTGGGTATTTCGCGAGCCAGCCAAGCTAAGAACTGACACACGGCGACACCATCTCGCTCATGAGCAGCATAGGCACCTTGAATTTCGATAGCATTTTTACAGGCTTTGGGCATCGCGCAAGGATCATCCCCATTGGTGAGATGCGCCCCATGTTGAATCAACGTCGAAAAAATCCAACTATTCGTTTTCGCGGGGTCACAAATTACGTGCTGCCCATGTTTTCCTAAATGCTGTAATGCCACCTCAAACGCCTCTGGCGATTCTAAGGAAATATCCGGCCCGAGATGCGAACTCAAACCAGGACTGACTTTTTGCGCATCCACAAAAACCACCACACGTCCCGTGGAATAGAGAATAGCCTGGCACAAGGGTAACGGTGTATGTGAGACATCACTACCGCGAATATTTAACAACCAGGCAATTGAATCAGGTGCACTGATAATCGCGGCATCAATGCCTTCTTCTCGAAAATTTTTGGCTAATTCCTCACGCTTCTCCTGGGAACTTTTCCCTGAGAACTCTAAGAGATGCGGCTGAATCACACCCATGAGAACCGCAGGCCGTTCAGTCCAGACCTGATCAATCGGATTAGGAGAACAAGGAATCAGTTGGGCTTCGGCTCGGTCGCAGGCTGCCTGGAAACGCTCAAGATCTCGTGGGGTATGCAGCTTTGGATCATAGCCAATCCGGTTGGAGGGACGAACATGACATTCCAACCAGGTGGCTGGAGGGTGTTCCCCACTATGATTGAAGGTGAAATCGTTCTTGTCCACTTGATCGCCAACTTGCAGAATATACCGACCATCGACAAATATCGCGGCTTCTTGGGTCAGAACAATCGCCGTCCCTGCAGACCCTGTAAACCCCGTGAGCCACGCTAACCGTTCGGCACAAGGCGGCACATATTCATTTTGATATTCATCAGCATGAGGCACAACGAAT
The DNA here is from genome assembly GCA_029261295.1 of Nitrospirales bacterium. Lineage (GTDB taxonomy): Bacteria > Nitrospirota > Nitrospiria > Nitrospirales > UBA8639 > Nitrospira_E. The sequence goes on from JAJDBP010000032.1 coordinate 178,933, forward strand.
CCTGTCAGATTCAGGCGTTGCAATTCCTGCCTCAAAGCCTCAAGGGGAGTGGTATTCATCGGTTTCCTATTTTCTTAAAACAAACAGCCCATCATCTCAATTCTTTAGCAGGCCCACATCAAAATCTGAGCAAAAGCCTAGCATATTTTCCATTGATCTTGCTGAATCAAACTGAAAATGTGGGAGAAATCTTGGGAAAACTACGAGATTGATTTAAAGGCTTTTTCTTCGGATGGAAATGTTGGAATTAATGTCGGAAAATTTGCATCGTCAAGTAAAGATTTAATGGGTTGCTGAGGACCCACCAGACTCATCGCCAAATCAGATTCTTTTAAATTGAGATACGCCAATGCCAGCCCACCCAAGGCCGTACTGTCCATAAAAGTCACACCCTGAATGTTGAACATGATATGTTTGGCACCAGAAAGGCGGGCGTTGCTCACAATCGCTTGAAAAACTTTACGGGAGTAAAAGGTCACTCGCCCGGAAATCATCAAAACTAGTGTGTCGTCTTGTATTCGTTCAGCTACATGCATAAAAACACCTTGGTTGTTACGTCTTTTTCGGCAATTTCAGGCAATTCTTGCCGATTACCCTTGATTTTCTGTTGATCTGCTCATTCCTGGACCTAGAGAGAACAAGAGGGATTTTCATACGAGAATAGAAAAAACTTGGCCGAAAATTCAAAAACAAACTGGAATGTTACAAAAAATCGCAAGAAACTATGGCGAAATTGAAAGCCACGATGCTGATTAGGCCATACTTCTTTCCTCAATTGAATTGTGCGGAAAATTTGATGAGCGCATCCTACAAAATATTCAGATGCCAATATCTGCATAACTTCTACCCATAGATAAACCAAAGATAAAGGATTTGTTATGCGTTCGTCGGAGCCCTACAATCATCCATCTATGGAATCCTCAACAGCCAATATCTCGAACCAGGTCTCTTTACTTTCTTTGTTAAAAGAACATTTTGGCTTTACCTCTTTCCGACCGTTGCAAGAAGAAATCATTCGTGATTCCTTGGCGGGGAAAGACGTCGTTGCCCTGTTGCCGACGGGCGGTGGGAAGTCGCTCTGCTTTCAGTTGCCGGCGCTTGCACGCACAGGGCTCACCCTGGTGGTCTCACCCCTCATTGCACTTATGAAAGATCAAGTCGATGCACTTCAAGCCAATGGCATTGCTGCGACCTTTCTCAACTCCTCGCTTAGTACTCAGGAAATACAGGCAAGATTACGGGGGGTGTACCGTGGTGACTACCAGTTGCTCTACATGGCGCCAGAACGACTCATGCTCCCCGAAAGTCTCAACGACCTTCAGAAATGGCAGGTGAATCTACTCGCCATTGATGAAGCGCATTGTATTAGTGAATGGGGTCATGATTTCCGTCCGGAATATCGCAGACTGGTGGAGCTCCGAGAACGGTTCCCAGCCTTACCCATCATGGCACTGACAGCCACAGCTACGGGACGGGTACAAGAGGACATCAGCACACTCCTCAAACTTCAAAACCCCGCCTCCTACATAGCCAGTTTCAATCGACCGAATCTCAGCTACCGCGTGCAGGCCAAATCCAGTCCTGTGGATCAAGTGATAACATTTCTTCAATCACAACCGCAGGAAAGCGGCATTGTGTATTGCCAAAGCCGTAAAACAACGGAACTGTTGGCAGAACGATTACAGGCACAAGGCATCAAAGCCCAACCCTATCATGCCGGCCTCACTCCAGAGGAACGGTCACGCCATCAAGAATGGTTTCTGCGAGACGAAGTTCAGGTGATGTGTGCAACCATTGCCTTTGGTATGGGCATCAACAAACCCAACGTCAGGTTTGTCATCCACTATGACCTCCCCAAAAATATCGAAAGTTATTACCAAGAAACCGGCCGCGCCGGTCGTGATGGATTGCCAAGCGAATGTCTGCTGCTCTTCAGTGCAGGAGATACGGTTAAACAGCAACGCTTTATCAATGAAAAACCTGGCATCCAAGAGCAACAGATTGCCAACGCCCAACTACAGCAAATGGTGCATTATGCGGAATGTCCAACATGTCGACGAGTCGAATTATTAGGGTATTTTGGAGAGAAATTCACATCGGAAAACTGTGGAGGTTGCGACAACTGTCTTTCGCCTCGTGACACATTCGACGGAACGGAAGTAGCCGAGACTTTGCTCTCTTGCGTCGAAACGATCTATGACACTAGCGGATTTAGTGTGGGGCTCAATCACGTGATTGCAGTGCTCACCGGCGCGAATACTGAGAAAATTCGTCGATGGCGTCATAACCAATTGCCCATGTACGGACAAGGCAAGACGCAAAGCCGACCCGCATGGGCTGCTATGGCTCGTGAACTCATCCGTCTTGGATATCTTCGCCAAGCCCCGGAAGCCTTTTCAGTCTTAGAGATCACTAAGCAGGGCCAAGCCTTTATCCAAGAACGCCACACCATCATGCTGACCACGCCCATCAACGAACCTGTGCGAAAAACACCTTCAACCGAAGATCTCGCCCATGACGAATCATTATTCGACCGCTTACGGCAACTGCGGAAAACCTTGGCAGATGAACGAGATGTCCCAGCCTACGTCATCTTCTCCGATGTAGCCCTACGACAAATGGCCCAAAACTACCCAACAAATGAACAAGAATTCTTACGAATCAGCGGTGTAGGAAATCGGAAGTTGGAGGAATTCGGATCAGCGTTCCTTGCAGCAATCACGGAATATGTGGAGAGCAACCCTCGACAGCATTTCTCAAGCACATCCACAGTCGCAGCACCATCGGCACCCACACAAGGGAAGCCAAAGCCTCTGAATGAGACGACTAGAGAAACACTGCGTTTATTTCAAAGGGGATTTTCGGTGGATCACATTGCCAAACAACGAAAATTGGCGGGAAGTACAATCTATGGGCATCTAGAACAGGCCATACAAGCGGATGAACCCATAGATATCAATCGACTCTTAACACCTGACCAACAAACACACATCGCCTCCGCCTTTGCCAAAACCGGCTTAGGAAATCTCACCGGCGTCAAAGAACTCCTCGGTGACCTCTACGACTACGGCCAACTCCGCCTCTTCCGCGCCCTTCATGGGAAAAAGAACCAATGAAAAACTCTGCTTTATTCTAGAACCCTGATTATTTCAAAGCAGACCGTAATTTCAAGTTGCAAAATCGCGTTAGCTCACCTACTTCTTGTACTTATTCGTTTGACCATGATCTCCTCGTTCGACTCCCAGAGGTTCAAGGCCAAGCTCCAGCGCCTTGTCTGTAATAATCGCAAACGCAACATCTTTTGCGATGAGTTCCTTGCCAAGGAGGATTCGATCTGGTATCCACAGCTCCACCGTTTCCATCCCTCTGGTTTTAAGCTCGAATGTATGGAGTAGTTCTTCGATCGGCACAGCTCCGGGTATGGGTGCGGAGGTATCCCAACCTCTGTTTTTGGCCTCAATGATAAGTCGATCATATTCAGTCTGGAGGTCTTGCTGAAGCTGAGGTAAGGCGGGCGGGTTAAACCAATCGAAAAGACCGTCCAGCTCTTCCTCACCTCCGACACGAGCAATCTCACGAATCAGATGATCAACTTCTGACGAGAACACCTCAGCACCGTGTAGCAGAAGATCTGTACGAGGGTGATCCCCCGATTTCCCATTTGGCATTTTTTCAGGCCGGTTTATGAATAATTTAGGTTGATCCGCATAAGATGCGGAGAGCGAATTCTCTATCCCTATTATATGCTTTACGACTTCTTTCCCACGGCGTCATAACCGTTTTGCAATTAAATTTTGTTGCCCGTCTAGCGTGACATCGCACTTTCTACATAAACAATCCTTGCAGGATGTTCAAAAAGGTTCGTCCAGCAAGACCGCAGGCGATTGGGCGCGCGGAGCGTACGTTTAGTACGTGAGCACGACCAAACGTTGAGAACCCCGCTGGCGGACTTTTTCAATTCCTGCTAGCAATCACCGATGGGCAGTGCCAATTAGAAATTCTTACGAGCGCGCACCCTCACGTCCGACGCCTGCCGTTTGGCCCAAAGGGAGGGAAGCTCTTTTCAGCTGGCGGGCCTTGTTTGAGCCTAGCGAGTTGGTCCGCACTCCTCAGGTCGGCGGGCTTCCCCTCCAATCTTGCCAAACGGGGCGTCAATGGTTTTGGGTCCTTTTGCCGAAACAAAAGGGCCTCGGCTGCCGGGCCGAAACCCGGTATCTAAAAAATAATTAAAAAATTTCTGAAAGAAGCTTAAGGCAGATCTTTGGTTGGCTAACACCATTCTACGATTTCACCGTTTAATGGCTATGGCCATCACCTTCATGGCTATGCCCATGCTCCCAATTCTTCTTTCGTCGCATTCCGTACGTTCTCAATTTTTACATCAAAATTCAGCGCGACACCGGCTAGGGGATGATTGATATCAATTATGGCATTATCACCCTCAACTTTCGTAACCATAATATGTTGCGCACTACCGTCCGGCTGCCACTTCCGCCGACTGTATTCACGGTTGGATTAACGCTTTTTCGAAGAGGTATGTACACGTGCTCTTCGAGAACTACTAGCCATCCTGCTATTTCCGCTTCTATGGATCCTATCTTCTCGAAGTTTATTGACACAGTAGGAATTGAGACTCTCGCCATGACGAAGCGCATCTATAGCCAAAGCTTTATGTAAATCCCTACCAACTCTGACGACGAATTTTCCAGAATAGTCTTTTCCTGCAGTGGGTTCAGGCAGGGGCTCTTTGTCTTCTTGATAAATCTCAATCCATTCTTCAACCGCCTGACAAAGCTCCTTATACACTTTTGCCTCATCATCCCCGTGAATACCCCCAAGCATCAGACCTGGACATGTGCCCACATAGCACTGATCTTCTTCTGACCACTCCACAATTTTGATGTATTGATCGCTGACCTTCATGCCTTCACCTCACGAATGACTTTTTCTACCTCTCGCTCCTGATACTTCTTGGCATCATGCCCTGGGCTCCCACTGATTGTGATCTTCGCTCCGCTGGGATGCTTGAAATTGCGGTGACTCCCTTTTCCCCCTCGATCGACAAACCCAGATTTCTTTAACCTTTGAATCAGCGAGCCAATCTTCTTGGGCATGGCTTTATAGTACTACTATAGTACTAAAATTTCAACAAGAGAACCAACTTTTGACCATCTGAGAGGAAAGGAGCGGCGGAATTAAGATTAGGGGGGCATTTAAAAGAAAGATTTTGGTCGAAAAGCAGCTTCATGTCAGAGGCGCAGAAAGCTTTTTCTCACGATCAGCGGCAAACGAGAGACACGCATGGATATCATCTTTGGTCAATTCAGGGAAATCACTGATGATCTCATCTTCTGTCATCCCCGAGGCTAAATATTCCAATACATCCGAAACTGTGATGCGCATACCCCTGATGCAGGGCTTTCCACTGCGTTTCCCAGGTTCGATGGTGATGATATCTGCATAATTCATAGTCAACATAGTACCTCGGGACCGGAAGAATGACAACACATTCGACTATTCCCCTAATGAAATCTGGCCTTGCTCTTAATTATATTTACTCCAAATAACTTCTAAGACGTCTGACGTTTGGCCCAAAGGAGAGAAGCTCTTAGCAGCTGGCGGGCCTTGTTTGAGCGTAGCGAGTTGGTCCGCCCTCCTCAGGTTGCGGTCTTCCCCTCCTATCTTGCCAAACGGGGCGTCAATGGTTTTGGGTCCTTTTGCCGAAACAAAAGGACCTCGGCTGCCGGGCCGAAACCCGGCATCTATCGAATAATTAAATATTTTTCGAATAGAAGCTTGAATCAGATCTTTAGTTGGCTAACACCATTCTACGACTACAATGATTTAATGACTATGACCATCACCCTCATGGCTATGCCCATGCTCCAATTCTTCTTTCGTCGCATCCCGTACACTCTCAATTTTTACATCAAAATTCAGCGCAACACCGGCTAAGGGATGATTGATATCAATCGTGACATTATCACCCTCTACTTTAGTCACCATAATATGCTGAGAGCTTCCGTCCGGCGCCTGTGCTTCAAATGCCATCCCCACTTCCACAACATCGACGCCCTCAAACGCTGCGCGTTCGATTGTCTTCATACCATTTGGAATAACCTCTCCATAGGCCTCGGCTGGCTCAACCCTGACCTTCAACGCATCGCCCTCTGTTTTTCCCACTAAAGCCTTTTCCAAGCCAGGCACAATTTGTCCCGAACCATGTAAATACATCATAGGCTTCGAACCATCGGAACTATCGAGCACCTTTCCAGCATCATCCGTGAGTGTATAGTTGAGGGTGACGACCGAATTTTTCCCAATTAATAATGACATGACGTGAGTTTCCTTTCCTTAATAAGTAAGCAATATAAATTTCATAAGATTTTCACCTAAAGATCACGGCAGCTTCTGTTATTGAAAGCTCTGAAGAAGCTACCTCCCCTCCACCCCTCCTTACAAAGGAGGGGGAAACTCAGAATGCTCAGCCTTGTCTGTTCACCACCATTCGGTGAATTTTGATCGTGGCCAGGGTTTGTCCATCCAGGATGTATCAGGTTCCGGCAACAGGTAGGCTTCCTCCACCGTCAACCATCCTTCCGGCAAGTCGAAATAAGATGTCGTTCCACGTTTGGTTACCCAGCTAATTTTTTTGGCTTGCTCGCTTGCTTGTGCCACATCCAAGGTTAACCGACAATCCTGAGCCACATAATCCAACACCGTTTGGTATTTCCCCTCTTTCCAGAGTTTCGGAGCCACCGACCCATCAATATCGGCTGGTTTACTCACCCCGATGGCCTTCGCTGCTGCATTCAGCCCAACTCCAAACCCCTTCCCGCAAAAGAAGTGAAACATCGTATCCACATGGCTCATCGCCAAGTCTCGACAATCATCTTTTAAGCCAGATTCTTCTGCCACAATGACGAAATCAAATCCAAGGCCGTTATGCGTGATGATGGTATAGCCTTCCTGCAATTTGGTCTTGAGATGTTCGACAAACGCGGCGACATCCTCTTTGGTCATTTGTGGTGCAGGGCTTCCATCCGGATTTTTTGAATAAAACGTCTCTGCAGAGGGTTCATCGCTACACCATGTGGCCATACAGGTAATGCCCAGCGGACGGTGATCATGCAAATCACCGAAATTTTCTGGCAAGATTTTGGCTGTCTCAATATCAAAAGCCACATATTTACGGAACATGGACTATACCCTCCTGACCATTATGTTGAGGAGAAAAAATATGACCATGACAACAGCTTCTGAAGGAATTCAAACAACGATTGTTTCTTGGAATTTTTGGAAAGGATAACAGACATTCAAGTCTGTTGAACTTTCATTCAGGAGAGGAGAAGTACTTCGGCTGGGTAAAAACCCCCCCACGAGCATGCTCGGGAATACTGAAAACTCAACCCAAAACTGATTGTACTGCAACCCCGATTTCCGCAGGGTTTTTTACGACTGTCACTCCAGCAGATTCCAAAGCGGCCATTTTATCGGCGGCGGTTCCCTTGCCACCGGTAATAATCGCACCCGCATGACCCATACGACGACCTGGAGGTGCAGTAATACCGGCGATGAAACTCACCACGGGCTTGCTCATCTCTTTTTCAATAAATGCTGCGGCTTTTTCTTCTGCATCGCCACCAATCTCACCAATCATGACCACGGCTTCGGTTTCATCATCTTGTTCAAACATGTGCAATAAATCGATGTAGCCCGTGCCAATGATCGGATCACCGCCAATACCCACGCACGTGGTTTCCCCGAGCCCTAACTGGGTGAGCTGATTCACCGCTTCATAGGTGAGCGTTCCGCTTCGAGAGATGACACCCACGCGGCCTTTTTTGTGGATGAAGCCCGGCATGATTCCAATTTTGCATTCGTCTGCTGTAATGATTCCTGGACAGTTTGGGCCAATGAGACGAGTGGCACGTCCATTTAACGCACGCTTTACTTTCACCATATCATTGACCGGAATGCCTTCAGAAATACAAATTATTAGCCACACTCCAGCTTCTGCAGCTTCCAGAATTGCGTCAGCGGCGAAGGGGGGCGGCACAAAGATCAATGAGGTGGTAGCTTCCGTTTTTTTCACGGCATCACGGACAGTGTTAAATACAGGTATCCCTTCGACTTCTTGACCGGCTTTTCCGGGTGTGACGCCTGCGACGACTTGAGTCCCATACGCCTTACATTGGGTTGCATGAAAGGAGCCTTCTTTTCCCGTAATGCCCTGAACTACTACCCGTGTATTTTTATCGACTAGAATACTCATGCCACATCACCTTTCACCAATCGAGAAGAATGATTCCAATAGCGGTTTTATTTTTTCTTTTTTCGTAGCGCGACAATACGTTGTGCGGCTTCCCAGAGATCAGCGACTCCTTCGACCTTCAAGCCTGAATCAGCCAGCAATTTTCGCCCCTCTTCAGCATTGGTTCCCTGAAGACGAACCACCACTGGCAACTTAATGCCTACCTCTTTGGCCGCTTCAATCACACCATGGGCGATACGCTCACAACGGACAATTCCGCCAAATATATTAATGAATATCCCTTTGACTTTTTTATCTTTCAGGAGGATTCGAAATCCTGCAGCGACGGTCTCTTTGGTGGCCCCACCCCCAACATCAAGAAAGTTGGCGGGCTCAGAACCGGCCAGCTTAATAACATCCATGGTCGCCATGGCTAAACCAGCCCCATTGACCATACAGCCAATATCACCATCGAGCTTCACGTAATTGAGGTTATGCTTTCCTGCCTCAATTTCCATCGGGTCTTCTTCATGAAGATCCCGAAACTTTTGTACGTCAGGATGTTTATAGAGAGCACTGTCATCAAAGGACACCTTGCCATCCAACGCGACAAGACGCTTATCCGTGGTAATGACCAAGGGGTTGATTTCGAGCATCGCGGCATTTTTTTCCATGAACAAGCGATACAAATTTTCTAACATCTGAAAGAACGGCTTAACCACCGCCGGCTCAAGATCAGGTAAACCCAACGCAAACGCCAGATTGCGTCCGTTGTGCGCTTGAAACCCTACAGCAGGATCGATAGATTCTTTGAGCACTTTTTCTGGGGTCTGTTCCGCCACTTCTTCAATATCCATCCCGCCTTCGGTGCTGGCGATAAAGGTGGGGCACCCGGAATCTCGATCAACCAACAAACTTAGATACAGCTCCTTGGCAATCCCCGCGCCTTCTTCAATGAGCAGTCGTCTAACTTTTCGTCCTTTGGGTCCCGTCTGATGCGTGACCAAGGTTTTGCCAATCAGTTCTTGCGTCAGACCGGGGACTTCTTCGCGATTCTTGGTGATTTTAACTCCGCCGGCTTTTCCTCGCCCTCCAGCATGAATTTGTGCCTTAACGACATAGACTGATGTTTCAAGGGCCGCGGCCCACTTTTCTGCGGCCCTGGCATTCTTTATTTCTTTGCCTTTGGGTACCGGAATGCCAAATTGAGCAAATAATTGTTTTGCCTGAAACTCATGAATATCCATAATGTTCCTTTTTGCGTTTGGAAGCTTCGCAAGGGTTAAGGTTTCTACCTCCCTTAATCCCTCCTTACAAAGGAGGGAAATATTTCCTTCTAAACTTGTCGCGTATACGCTGGCAATACCATGGGTGAGCTCAGTCCAGATGATACGTGATGACGTTTGGCTTCAGCTCGAAACTCAGCCACATGATCAAGAGTCAGTGTTCCTTGCGAAAGAGTTTTTGCTCTTTCCGCTGCGGTCTGCCCAGCACGTTTGCCAAACACCATCAAATCCAAAAGGGAATTTCCCATGAGACGGTTTCGACCATGCAGCCCACCCGAGGCTTCCCCGGCCACAAATAAATTGGGAGCTGGCGTTTCGCCTTTCACATCTATTTTGACCCCACCATTTTGATAATGCAGGGTAGGGTAAATCAACACGGGGTCTTTTCGAATATCCACCTGGTACCGCTCATATTGCCGCACCATGGCAGGAAAATGTTTATCCAACGTACCAGGGCCATGCGCTACATCCAACAGTGGAGTATCCAGCCAGACACCCACACGTCCGGCGGCTGTTCGCACGCCGCGGCCTTCCTCACATTCTTTGATGATAGAAGATGAAACCACATCGCGCGTGTCTAATTCGTTCACGAAACGGTCGCCTTTGGCATTCACCAAGTGCCCACCTTCCGATCGAATGCCTTCGGTCACTAGTGCCCCAACCAATTGTTCGGGATACACCCCCCCTGATGGATGATATTGGAAGGTATCGATTTGCACGAGTGGCACACCCATGCGATAGGCCAACACTAAGGCATCGCCGGTGGCCCCATAATGATTACTCGTTGGAAATCCTTGTATGTGCAACCGCCCTATTCCGCCAGTAGCCAAAATAACGGTTTTGGCCGCCACAACGACGTAACGTTTATTATCTAAATCTTGCAAGACCGCTCCCGTACATGTGCCTTTGCCATCACTCAGCAATTCGACCACTGCTCCGAACTCTAAGAGCGGAACTTTCTGATTTAAGACTTCGTCCTTCAGCACCCGCATAATTTCGAGGCCCGTATAATCCGAACAGGTCAATAACCGAGCCTTGGAACTCCCCCCACCTTTTTTGACATGCAAGTTGCCATCAGCTTGGCGATCAAATAACACGCCCAATTCCAACAACCATTGGCCAATGGAAGGTCCTTCTTCAACCATCACCTTTAAGAGGTCATGATCGTTTTTCATATGACCGCCCTTTAAAGTATCCAAGAAGTGCTGCACAGGGGAATCGTCTGGTCCAACCGCAATTTGCATTCCACCTTGCGCCATCACGGAATTGGAATCGCCTAATCGCAGCTTGGTCGCTAACAACACATTCGCCCCTTCAGCATGCGCATGAAGCGCTGCGGCGCACCCTGCCCCGCCGCCTCCAACAACCAGCACATCTACAGAATATTCCGGTGTCAGATTGAAATCAGCGGAAATGGGGCTTTCCCCTTCCAGAAGGGTCGCGACTTCAGTGACGGTTGAGTCACCCGCATTGGGGCCAAATTTTATGGGTCGGTAGGCATGACCACGATGGTCAGGATGATATTTTTTGATGAGCGCATCGCGTTCAGCAGGAGAGAGCTTGGGGAAATCTATCGCTCGACGGGCATCACGAGTTTGATGTACGAGATTTTGTTGCGCCGTGATATCCATAGGGAATAAATGATAATCCTTTTACACTTACGCTTTACGAAACTTTTGGTAATTTGTGCCGCCCATGGACTTTCTACCCCACCTGCTTGTGCCCTCTTCAGGCCCAAGTCCCTTACAAAAGGGAGGGAACTACAAAATCCCTATTGAATTGAGGCGGTCGTTTTCTGTAATTCTTCATCAGATAACTGGAGGATTCTATCCCAATCTTCTTGATACTCTCCATCAGCGATCTTTTTAATCCGTTTCGCCAGGCCCGCAGGTTTCTCAGTAAAATGTACGCCCTGCGCTCGACTGGCATAGACGGCCACGAGATTAGGAGCAATGTCCGCGATACAGACCGGAGCACACATCCCACACATGACGCAGTCCATAAACATGTCTGACACCGCTTTAAAATCACCAAATACCGCTTTCCACACACCTTCCCTCACATCAATTTTCTGAGGGCAGGCCTCGGTGCAGGCATTGCAATTTCGGCACAATGGGGCTTCGGGGTAAAGTTCAAAGAGATCCTGTTTGGGATCTTTGAGTTCTGAAAGATTATAAATCGCTTTTCTTGCTGGGAAAGCCGGCATGAAGGAAAAGGACATCCCATCTTCAACAGCCATTGAACAAGCTAAACAGGTTTTGACCTTGGGATCATCTTTTGTCCGGTAATACGTTGCGCAGGCGCCACAAAAACCACCTAAGCATCCAGCTCCACGTAACACCTCTTTCCCGGCATACCACATGGCCTTCATCAGCGTGACCCCGGCAGGAACCTGAAACGGCTTCCCTTCGATTTCAACCGTCACCATTTGCGCTTGGATTTCGCTGGCTTGCTCTGTGAATTGCTGTGGTTTAGTAGGTTCGTTTGACATAATTTGGTTACTTTAAAAAAATTAGATCTTTGCTTCAATACTGGGGCGGAGCCTCACTGGTAACAGTGGCTCAAAACAGAAAGCCCTGCATGCTATTCAACAACTCTACCTCCCCTTAACCCCTCCTTACAAAGGAGGGGAATCCGGGAAACTCAGCATACAATGCTTAATTTAATGCGTTGAGCGCAGAGCCTGCTCTGAACCAGGCAATTTGGGGTTCGGTCATACTATGATTCCCTTGAATCGTGATGTCCTTCCCATCTTTTTTATGGATTACTACCGAGACTGGTTTTCCTGGCGCCAAATCACTCAACCCTGTGACACTTACCTGATCCTCTTGCTCAATTTGATCATAGTCAGCTGGGTTTGCAAAGGTCATAGGAAGAATACCTTGCTTTTTCAAATTCGTTTCATGGATCCGCGCAAAACTTTTGGTGAGCACGGCCAGGACTCCAAGAAATCGTGGACACATGGCGGCATGTTCTCGGCTGCTACCTTCACCATAATTTTCATCACCGACCACAAAGGACCCAATGCCTTTGGCTTTATAATCACGAGCAATGGCGGCAGGAGTCAGATTTTTTTCGCCTGTACTCACATTATTGGCTTTTCCGGCTTCACCCGTGAACGCATTATTCGCTCCTAAGAACATATTATCGCTAATCTTATCCAAGTGACCGCGGAACTTGAGCCACGGACCCGCAGGCGAGATATGATCGGTTGTGGTCTTGCCTTTGGTTTTAATTAAGATGGTGAGTTTCTCGAAATCCTTGCCAGTCCAACGAGGGAAAGGTTGTAGCAATTGTAAACGTTCGCTGGTTGGCGGAAGGTCAACTTCCAGCCCCTCACCATTTTCAGCAGGCTCCACCAATCCGGCTTCCCCTTGGGCAAAGCCTAATTTCGGCAACTCATCACCCTGTGGGGCCTCTAATTTAATTTCCTTGCCATCTGCTGTTTTAATCGTGTCATTGACTGGATCAAAACCCAAATCCCCTGTCAAAGCATAGGCGGTTACGACTTCTGGACTCGCTAGAAACGACAACGTTTCAGCAATACCATCATTTCGACCAGGGAAGTTGCGATTAAACGTACTGACGATGGAATCAGCTTTGCCTTTCACCCCATCAGCGCGCTTCCATTGACCAATACAGGGACCACAGGCATTCGCCAACACAGTGGCGCCCATATCTTCAAATGTTTTCATAAACCCATCGCGTTTCATGGTATGGAAGATTCGCTCAGAACCTGGAGAAACCAGAAACGCCGTCTTCGCTTTGAGACCGGCCTTTAATCCTTGTGCAGCAATGTGCGCTGAGCGACCAATATCCTCATAGGAAGAATTGGTACAACTGCCTAGCAACGTCGCTTTTAATTCGACGGGATAGCCTTTTTCTTTGGCTTCCGCCGCCAATTTGGAAATGGGTCGAGCTAAATCAGGCGAATGGGGCCCGACGACATAGGGCTCTAGTGCTGAGAGGTCAATTTCGACAATCTCATCATAATATTTCTCAGGCGATTGATATACTTCCGGGTCGGCCATCAACATCGCCTTATTCTCTTCAGCTAATTTAGCGATGTCAGCCCGTTCCGTAATATTCAAATAGGCCACCATTTTTTGATCAAATGGAAACACGGAGGTCGTTGCACCTAATTCAGCACCCATGTTGGTAATGGTGCCTTTCCCTGTGGCGCTAATGGTTTCTGCGCCTGGGCCAAAATATTCCACAATTTTATTGGTGCCACCTTTGACCGTGAGCTTGCCACAAATATAGAGGATGACATCTTTAGGAGACGCCCAGCCATTGAGTTTTCCCGTGAGTTTGACGCCAATCAGTTTGGGATGCAGCACTTCCCACGGTAATCCTGCCATGACTTCACCAGCATCAGCACCACCGACGCCAATAGCCAGCATACCCAATCCACCACCATTCGGCGTATGAGAGTCGGTACCAATTATCAGACCACCCGGAAACGCATAATTTTCCAGAACAACCTGATGAATGATTCCTGCTCCTGGTTTCCAAAATCCGATGCCATACTTTTTCGCAGCAGATTCTAAGAAATTATAGACTTCTCGATTTTCATTATTGGCGATCATGAGATCTTTTTCTGATCCCATTTCTGCACGAATGAGATGATCGCAATGAATCGTGCTGGGCACCGCCACTTTCTTTTTCCCCGCTTGAATAAATTGCAACATCGCCATTTGTGCCGTGGCATCTTGCATGGCCACACGATCAGGGCGAAGCGCCAGCATGGCTTTACCACGTTCCCAAGTTTGGGTATCAAAATTATCGGCATGGCTGACAAGAATTTTCTCAGCCAACGTCAATGGACGCCCAAAACTTTTTCGGGCTTTTTCAATTGCAAGCCCCATTGAAGCATAGAGTTTTTTAACCATATCTACCGACATAAGACGTTCTCCTGGTTTCAGTTCATATTGCGTGAGGTGCAATCCTCACAAGAGCCCCAAAGCTTTCGTTTACTTTAAAGGTGGCACTGCTCGACGTTTCGGCGATGCATAATTCACCAGATAATCAAACAAGCGAATGAGTCGACTACCCTGTCGCTTTTGATCAGTCCAATGACCAATCATCCCAATCGTTCGAGCCAGGATGAAGAAGCCATTTAAGCTGTCCACCGGGAACCCGATATCAACCAACACCGCAGCCATCGTCCCATCGACATTCAGAATCAGATTATCTTTTTTGGTTGCGGTTATTTGTTCAACGGCTAACGCAAAGTCTAAATGTGGGGTCTTGATGCCAAGACTTTTCACATGTCCGACGAGTTCTTTTACCCGCTTATCTGGATTCTTTAAACTTTTTACTCGATGACCAATGCCTGGAACTGGGCCGACGTTTTTCTTCATATAGACGAGGAAATCATCAACCGTCAGCTTGTTATCAATGGCGTACTTAAACCAGCGGCCTGCGTCAGTCACAGCCCCACCAAAGCGCGGGCCAATCATAATCAGGCCCGCCGCCACTGATTGCGAAAGTCCAATTCCTGCACAAGCTGCAAGGACTGTTGCCATCGCACCACTCACACATGGCCCATGGTCAGCCGACAACATAAGAATACGTTTAATAATTTCCGCTTCTTGCTTGGACACCAACCGGTTGTCCCACAGCAGGCCAATGACGTGCGGAATATCATAGCCGGCATTGATGAGTTCTGAAGCTGGATACCCTTGATACAAAGGCTCTTCACCTCGATCATCACTGATGGTGGAGCGAATAAGTGGCGCCACCAAAACTTCTCCGTCTTTTTTAGCTTCAGCCACCGTTTTCGGCAGCCGTGGTACATCAGCTGGAGCCAAATCTGGGATGGCTTTGACGGTACCACTCTTGAGTAATTCCTCATGCGTCGCTTTGATCGCCGGTCCTAAGGCACCAAACGTCTCAGGCACGATCGCCCCAGCCTTCTTCAGGGCTTCAGATTTTGCTCGAGCAGACCCTTCGCCCTTTAACCCTTCTTTCGCACCGGCATGCCCAAACTTCATTCCCTTGGGAAGACTTTCTTGGCAGAAACCTGACACAACAGCCAACAGCTTGATGCGACGTTTTTTTGCGCCATACCATTCAGCCGCACTTTCTTCTAAATCACCACCCATTTCCCCAACCACGACCACTGCATGGGTTTGCGGATCGTTTTCAAACATCTCTAAATAGCTGACGTAATCAGTTCCTGGGTAGGCATCTCCACCAATTCCGATAGCTGTGGTAATCCCATCAGCAAATTGCGAACAAATCCAAATAATCTCGTTTGAAAGGCCGCCTGATTTGGTAATGACCCCAAAGGACCCAGGGCGATACAGCTTACACGCCACTAAATTATCAAAGGCCCCTCCAATCACACCCAAGCGACATTCCCCAGCCGAGACAACACCAATAGAAGAAGGGCCGTTAAACGTCTTCCCCAACTTCCTGGCATGTTTGCCAAGAAGCTTGGCGTCTTTTTCAGGAACCCCTTCGGTAATCATCGAGACTGTTTGAATTTTAGGGTCATTCAAGGCATCCATCGTCCCTTCATAGGCTCGATTTGCACCGATATAGACCAAGCTCGTATTAATTTCAGGATGAGCAGCGGTGGCGTCGGCAACGGTCTTATAGATCGGGATCGCGACCAACTCCGTTCCGCACACGATTTCATTGGTTTTTCCCGCATCTGGTGGATACACAAACGCGGATACGTTTAATGGCTGTTTATTCATGTAGCGGAATTCCGCCATACGACGGGCAGCATTAACACCAGCCACACCACCCTGAATAACGACATGCGTGTCTTTCGTGGCAAGAATACTCATTGAGACGGTCTCCTAATTCCTCGAGTTCAAATAGTTTATTTTGCCGCCATCGCCATATCGACGATGTCCGTTAATGGCGTCGTGCGGTCAAACACGTGAATATCAAATCCCTCATCCTGTAAAGCACGCATGGCCGCCAGCCCTTGCAATTCATTAGGACCGCCACGCCGTACCCAGATTTTCACTCCCTTGAGCTTACCTTCG
>JAJDBP010000033.1 GCA_029261295.1 Nitrospirales bacterium
TCATGGATTCGCCACGCTGCCAGCGATCCCAAATGTCGGCTCGTTGTGCAGGACTAAAATAGATGCGAGTTCGGTGTTTCATCGTCACACTCCATCTCTAGAAGGTAAGATACAGTGTTGCGTTGATCAATTGAACTCACAGCCGAACCCAGACACCATTGGGAGTAATTGAGAAGTTGCCTAGAGAGTCGATGTAATGGGCCGGAGAAAGTGGCCGTTGATCTCGAGCGGTAGGATGTATGGTAGCCAAATAGCTAGATTGGTTACATCAATATTTTTTAATTCTTCTGTGTGAAAAAGCGATCTTTCCTGCAAATTGAGTGAAGCGCCAGTCCTGAATTTTTGAGTTGTACTACTAATAGTATTTCCTTCCGTTTTATTCGCTGAAATCCACAATAGTCTGTAGGTGCTTGACATCATAGGCTGGAGTTGTATACTGCGGAATGTGGGAAAAAGTGGGAGAAAACGCTCACATGTATGTCAAAAATGTAACATAATGAATGAAAAGTGTGCATGTACCTGTTCTTGCTGAAGAAATTTGCCATTGGCTTGGCCCAAAATCAGGTGGAGTCTATGTCGATTGTACCTTGGGTGTGGGAGGAACGTCATTAAAAATACTCGAAAGTTCAGGAAGTAATGCTCATATTCTTGGTTTGGATAGGGATCCTGAAGCCTTGGCTCTTGCGGAGAAAAACTTAGAGTCCTTTGGATCTCAAGTAAAGTTTTTTAATGGGAATTACTCCCACATTGTGGAATTTGTGCATCAGGCTGGGCTTGAAAAGGTTGATGGCGTGGTCTTTGACCTAGGAGTGTCCTCATTGCAGTTAGATAGTCCGGAGCGGGGGTTTAGTTTCACTGCAGATGGCCCTTTGGATATGCGCATGAATCAAACGGAAGGTCCTACAGCCGCTGATCTAATTAAGGTTCTTCCTGAAAAGGAGTTGGCTGATGTGTTTTTTGAATATGGAGAAGAACGCTTCTCGCGACGTATTGCCCGGGCGATTGTGGAATCTAGAAAAACGTTTCCCATGGAGACGACTCAAGCGCTTGTGGCTGTGATTAAGGGCGCCGTTCCTTCTGCCTATAGAAAAGGGCGGATTCATTGTGCCACTCGGACCTTTCAGGCTCTTCGAATTCGGGTCAATCAGGAGTTAGAGCTGTTGCAACCTGCTTTGCAATCTTCGGTTAGCCTTTTGAAGGAAGGTGGACGCATTTGTGTGGTGGCGTTTCATTCCTTGGAAGACCGTGTGGTGAAGCATACCTTTCGAGCCATGGCTGGAAAAGATAATCCTTCCCTTAGCATCTTGACCAAAAGGCCGCTGACTGCCGACCAAGAGGAAATTGACCAGAATCCTCGTTCGAGAAGCGCCAAATTACGTGTGGCTCAACGTGTAGCGGTGGGGGCTCTTTAATCATGAGGAAGAATGTGTTGCTCGGAGTCATGATTGTCTTAGGAGTGTGGTGCCTGTTTTATGTGGGGGTCAAGATTGATATGTGGCGTCTTGGCTACGACATGGAGGATTTGGAAAACCGGCGCACTCTGCTTAAAAAACAGCAAGAGAAGTTGCAAGGGCGCCTGTCAAAATTAACTGATCCACAGCAGGTTGCCAAGCGAGCCCAAACGCAATTAGGGCTGATCGTGCCACAAGAAGGACAGGTTGTCATGATTTCTCTTGATACCAATTCTTTTTCTGAATCAGATGAGAGCTCTCCTGCCCGTCTGGCACAGAAATTTTCAGATACTTTGATGGGGTTACCATGATCACGCCTACGCAAGACATTCATCCCGTTTGCAAGCTGCGCAGTGGCATTGTGTGTCTTAGTCTTCTATTGGGGTTCTCCCTGATTGGGTGTCGGCTGTTTTATTTGCAAGTATTTCAATCTGCTGCCGGTGCTCATGAAGTCGAACGCCAGCACCAGAAAACGGTGGTTGTCCAGCCTGATCGAGGAGTGATTGTTGATCGTCAAGGACATCCTTTAGCGCTGAATGTGGATCTGGCCTCAGTCTTCGTGAACCCGAGTTCTCTTGAAACCCCTCGTAAAACGGCAAGGGCGTTATCTCAGGTATTGGATATGCCGGTCACGGAGGTGCGGAAACTTTTTCAGAGTGATCAACCGTATGTTTGGATAAAACGGCATATTTCAGAAGCCATGGCGAAACAATTGGAGGCGAAGCCTCATCCTGGCGTCGTGGTGACGCGCGAACCGCATCGGTTTTATCCCAAGGGCGAGCTGGTGTCGCATGTCTTGGGTTTTGCAGGCGTGGATAGTCAGGGCTTGGAAGGGATTGAATTTCAATACGAGCCGTATTTGCGGGGAGAAAAAAATCTGGTGAAGTATCGGCGTGATGCCTTAGGTCGTACCATCGCGCCTATTCACTCTCGGGAATCTCTCGTTTCTCCAACCGGATACCACGTCACGCTTTCCATTGATGAGGTGATTCAGTTCATTGCAGAAGATGAACTTTCCAAGGCTATTAAGCACAGTCGAGCCAAGTCCGGCAGTATCTTAATTATGGATCCTATGACCGGCGCCATTTTAGCCTGGGCGCTATATCCGACATTTGATCCCAACCATTTTAGGAAATTTTCCGCCGAAGATTGGCGCAATCGTGCGGTGACTGATCCCTATGAGCCAGGATCGACCCTGAAGGTGGTCATTGCCGCTGCTGCGTTGGAAGAGCAGATTATGGAGCCTGATACCTTGCTCTATGGTGGGGAAGGTCAAATGCCTGTGGCAGGGACGATTGTCCATGATCCGTCGAAAGCCAGTTGGATGAGCTTTTCCGAAGCGATTGCCAAGTCTAGTAATGTTGGGGCGATTAAGGTGGCGGTCGAGTTAGGGCGGTCTCGGGTGTTTAATTATTTGCGAGCTTTTGGATTTGGTGAAAAAACGGGAATTGATTTGCCGGGAGAATCATCAGGAATTTTGCATGAGCTTGATACGTGGAGTGGGCGCAGCTTGTCTTCGTTGGCCATGGGACAGGAAATTGCCGTGACTCCGATACAAATGATTACGGCCATGTCTGTCGTAGCCAATGGTGGATGGTTGATGACTCCGCATGTGGTGTCTTCAGTCTTGGATCGTCGTGGGCAATCAGTTCTGACTAAGGATTCCCGACCCAAGCGGCGGCCTATTTCAGCTGACACGTCCGAGCGACTGAGTCAAATTCTGGAAATGGCTGTTGAGGTAGGAACTGGTAAGCGAGCGAAGCTAAGTGGATATCGTGCTGCTGGCAAGACAGGAACTTCTCAGAAAATCGATCCCAAGACGGGTACCTATTCCTCATCGAGTGTCATTGCTTCCTTTGTAGGGTTTGCCCCAGTTGAACAACCAAGGCTTACGATGTTGGTGGTGATTGATGAACCAGAAGTTGGTAAATGGGGTGGAGTGACTGCCGCCCCTGTTTTTGAGAAGGTGGCCAGTCGGGTCCTGCCTCATATGGGAATTTTGCCAGGTGGAGCCCAACTCATACGGACGGCGTCTTCTCCTTCCCCCAATTCGTCATCTTTACAGGCACTTGCGCAGTAAAGGTCCATAAAGAAATGTGTCGTACATGGAGACGCTTAGATTTTGGTTAGATTTGGTTGATCTGAATGAGAGGAGCCGGAGGAATAGTTGGACTATTGTCAGGGGTTCTCAATTGAAGATCTGCCAAAGATGGCCGGAAGATAAGATGTATACAGGTACTGCTTATTTCTTTGCGGACCCTAAGTTGTGACGCTTCAAGAGTTACTTGCTCCGTTCGATGTAGTGAAGCTTTCTGGCGACCTCCAGGCGGAAGTCGTGTCAATTACTGAAGATTCGCGTTCCGTTGGTCCCGGCTCTGTTTTTGTTGCAATCCAAGGAACTCAGGTAGATGGGCATCAATTTGTGAATCAGGCATTTGCTCAAGGAGCCACTGCTGTCGTGGTGGAAGAGGGTGGCTTCCAGGGCGACGGCCACGAGATTTCCCTGACAGGTTCTGCATTCATTCAAGTCAAGAATTCCCGCAAGACTTTAGGGTTGTTGGCGTCTCAATTGTATGGGAATCCATCCCAGCATCTTAAGTTAGTGGGCGTGACCGGGACGAATGGAAAAACAACCGTGACGCATTTAGCCGCATCGTTATTGGAAACACAGGGGCATCAGGTGGGGCTACTTGGGACGGTGGGATATGTGTTCGGAAAAGAACGACGAGAGGCTTCACATACGACGCCGGCTCCGGTTCAGCTTCAAGATATGTTGGGCGAAATGGTTCGGGCTGGAACTGATGTCGGGGTATTGGAAGTTTCTTCCCATGCCTTGGCCTTAGATCGGGTCGCCGGCTGTGAGTTCGATATCGTGGTGTTTACTAATTTGACCCAGGACCATTTAGATTTCCATCACACGATGGACGACTATTTTCAGGCGAAGCTTCATTTGTTTACTGACTATGTGGCCGATGGGCAAAAGCCTGGACCCAAGAGGGCACTGGTCAATTCCGATGATCCATGGGCTCCGTTGGTTCTTGAGCAATGTGCTGTTCCGGTTTGGACATTTGGTATTCATGCTCAAGCGGATATTCAGGCCGAAGAGGTTCAACTCGGAATGGATGGAACGAAATTTATGGTCAACAGTCCTCTTGGTCGCATGACGATCACTAGTCAATTGGTTGGTGAGCATAATGTGTCGAATATGTTAGCGGCGATTGGTGTTGGATTAGAAATGGGGATGTCTCTTGGTTCTCTCGAGCAAGCACTACAGGCAGTTTCGAATGTTCCCGGACGGTTTGAACGAATTCAGGAGGGACAAGATTTTACTGTTGTTGTGGACTATGCCCATACCGATGATGCTCTCCAGCGATTGCTTGAAGCCGCAGAAAATATCAAGCAAGGACGGATTATTACCCTATTTGGTTGTGGTGGTGATCGAGACCCTGGGAAGCGATCCAAGATGGGTCAAGTGGCGGTTAGAAAAAGCGATCTGGTGATAGTCACATCCGATAATCCACGAACGGAAGACCCGCAAACCATTCTCGCTGATATTGAAAAAGGCATTGAAGCCCTGCCTCAGGAGGCTCGGTGTTCGTATCACACGATCGCTGATCGGGCTCAGGCCATTCAGGGTGCTATTGAGGAAGCGAGAACTGGGGACTTGGTGTTGATCGCTGGCAAGGGGCATGAAGATTACCAAATATTGGGGACACAGAAAGTTCATTTTGATGACCGGGAAGAAGCGCGCAAGGCTATTCGTCAACGAAAGCGTTCAGGTTAGTTTGGACGAAAGGCCCTATGGCGACCTTTGAGGTGAATGAAGTGCTTGAAGCCACGCAGGGAACCTTGTTTTCGCAGGGAAAACTTCACGGGAGGTTTCGCCGGGTGGAAACGGATTCTCGTGTGGTGAAGCCCGGCGATCTTTTTGTGGCCTTAAAAGGGGAGAGTTTTGATGGGCATGAGTTTATTCGCAAGGCTTGGAAGAACGGGGCAAAAGGCGTCGTCGTCGAAGAGGCAAGTGTTGCCAATTTGTTAAAAGCCTGGTCTAAGGCCAATCGCAATGCTCTTGCTGTGGTACATGTGAAAAATACGTTACGAGCCTACCAAGATTTGGCGGGTTTCCATCGAGCGCGATTCTCCATCCCATTAGTGGCAATTACTGGGAGTAATGGAAAAACAACCACAAAGGAAATGGTCAGTCGAGTGTTAGCGACGCGTTGGCGAGTTCTTCAAACGCAAGGGAATTTTAATAATTCGATTGGTGTGCCCAAAACGCTTCTGAGGCTCCATTCCGGACATCAAGCCGCTGTCATTGAAATGGGTGTGGATCAAGTCGGCCAAACAACCCGACTCTGTGAAATGGCTAAACCTACCTTAGGGGTGGTGACGAATGTGGGGCCTGACCACTTAGAGTTTTATGGGACCATGGCACGCTCAGCCCTTTCAAAAGCTGAAATATTTTCTTATCTTCCTAATGATGGAGCGGCCATTTTAAATGCGGATGATCATTATTTTGGCCAGTTTCTTAAAAAAGCCAAATGTCCGACTGTGTCCTTTGGGTTAGGAGATCATGCTGCTGTGAGAGGATCCCATTCGGTCTGGGATGGGAGGCGAACAACTTTTCAACTATGGTTGCCGAATCGAAAAGCCAGCAAGCGAGTCTCAGTGCGGACGATGGGGTTGCATAATATCTCGAATGCCCTAGCTGGTGCAGGCGTTGGCTATGCATTGAATTTTTCTGCTGCAGATATTGTGGCGGGATTAGAAAAATTTCGTCCGGCACCCATGCGGTCAGAAATCCGTAAACATGGCGGGGTGATCTATCTTTATGACTGTTATAACGCCAACCCAGCCTCGGTCAAAGCTGCATTAGATGTCCTGGTTGAATTAGACCCTAGGCGTAGGACGATCGCTGTTCTGGGCGACATGCTTGAACTGGGGCCACAGGAAAAACGATTTCATGAAGAGATCGGGCGCTATGCCGGGGAAAATCAGGTTGGGCATGTGATTGCTTGTGGAACATTTGGCTCCATGATGGAAAAAGGTGTGCGAGCTGTTCGGAAAGACGTGGCAGTTACGGTCGTCAAGGATGCTCTAGAAGCAGGCGAATATTTAAAAAGTCTCGTGAAGCGCGGCGACATCGTTTTGATAAAAGCCTCACGGGGGGCTCAGATGGAACGAGTGCTGCATTCGGTAAAAACAAATAATTAGGTAAACACGAATCTTATGCTCCATCTCTGGTTGTACCCGCTTCATACGGATTTTGCAATTTTTAATGTGTTTCGGTATCTCAGCTTTCGCATGATTTATGCGGCGATTACGGCTTTTCTCATTGTGTTTTTTTTAGCTCCGCCTGTCATTAAAAAATTGCAATCATTGGGGTTAGGGCAAAAGATTCGTTCAGATGGCCCTCAGTCGCATCTTGGGAAATCCGGCACGCCGACGATGGGGGGCATGCTGATTTTATTTTCGGTGTTGTTGGCCACCCTGCTATGGGCAGATATATCTAACTATTATGTTTGGTTGGTGATGTTGGCGATTGTCGGGTTTGGGTTGATCGGATTTGTGGATGACTACATCAAAATATTACGAGGGCAATCGCAGGGGTTGTCTGCCCTGCAAAAGTTTATCGGGCAGTTATGTGTGGCGATTGGCATTGGATTGTTCTTTTATCTTTCCCCTGCCTATTCCACTCAACTGAGCGTGCCATTTTTTAAGAACTTTAATCCCGATCTTGGTGTGTTCTATATCCCATTTGCCATCCTGGTCATTGTGGGCTGTTCTAATGCTGTGAACTTAACTGATGGATTAGACGGTTTAGCAGTTGGCCCCGTGATCATATCAGCGATGGCCTATACGGTTGTAGCCTGGGCCGTTGGGAACCGAGTGGTTTCCGATTATCTTTTGATCCCGCATATAGAGGGGGCCGGGGAATTAGCCGTGTTGACGGCATCGATCATCGGATCTGGTCTTGGATTTCTCTGGTTCAATACCTATCCGGCCTCGGTGTTTATGGGTGATGTGGGGTCCTTGCCTTTGGGTGCTGCGCTCGGAACGGTGGCGGTAGTCTGCAAGCATGAACTGTTATTGGTCCTAGTTGGTGGTGTCTTTGTAATGGAAGCGGTATCTGTAATTTTTCAGGTGGCTTCGTATAAATCCCGTGGAAAACGAATCTTTTTGATGGCACCTCTTCACCACCATTTTGAGATGAAAGGGTGGGAAGAGCCTAAGGTGGTGGTTCGCTTGTGGATCATTGCGATTATTCTGGGGTTATTGAGCATTAGTACGTTGAAGTTACGATAAGTATGGGATTGAGGTGACATTCTCTGGAGTCATGGAAGCAATGAGCGCCACGCCGGCAGTGCCAATCAGCACGTGGAAGGGGACAAACGTGACGGTGTTTGGAATGGGGCGCAGTGGGCAGGCCGCTGCTGACCTTTTGCTGGATCGAGGAGCAACCGTCACTCTTGTAGAAGAACATTCACGGCCTGAACTTGAAGTGATACGAGAGGCTTATGAACAACGAGGAGCTCGAATCTCTATCGGAGACCATCTTGAGCCTATCTTGAACCAAACGGAGCTCCTTGTGGTGAGTCCTGGGGTGTCAAAGGATCATGATTTTCTCCAGAAGGCCGGCCAGAAAGATATTCCCGTCATTGCAGAAATTGAATTAGCGGCGAGATTTCTGAAGGCCCCTATTATTGCTGTTACAGGCACGAATGGGAAAAGTTCTACGGTTCGTCTTATTGGGTCTATCCTTCAAGAAAGTGGAAAGCATGTTTTTGTGGGAGGCAATCTTGGTCTTCCTTTATGTGAGGCCGTGCCTCGCGTCGCTGAGTCAGAAGAGTCCCCTGCCTATGACTACATCGTGGCGGAGGTCTCCAGTTTTCAACTCGAAACCATTCAGAAATTCAAGCCATGGATTTCAGCGTTGTTGAATGTGACACCCGATCATCTTGATCGTCACCCGACCCAAGAAGATTATCAAGCTGCGAAGCAACGTATTTTTGAAAACCAAACTGATCAGGATTGGATGATCGTGAATGCAGATGACCCAATGGTGGAGACTCTGTCTATTGGAGGAAAGGCGTGTCGGTGTGAGTTTAGTCTTCGGCGCGAGGTTGCGCAGGGCATGTATCTGGACGAAGGAATGGTTCGCGGACGCTTGGATGGGAAGTCGGACATTCTTTTCGAGCGAAGTGATATCCCCATGCGTGGGCAGCATAATGTAGCCAATGCGTTGGTGGCGATGACTGTTGGGCTCCTCTGTGGATGTTCAAAAGATGAGATAGTGAATGCGCTTCAAAAAGTTCCGGTGTTTGAACATGCGTTGGAGTACGTTCGAACATGGCAAGGTGTGACGTTTATTAATGATTCAAAAGGGACGAATGTGGACGCCACCCTTAAAGCTTTAGAGAGCTTTGATGCGCCTGTGGTCTTAATTCTTGGAGGAAAAGATAAAGGCGGAGACTTCACCCTCCTTTTAGACGCTATTCAACGCGGGGTGAAAGGCATTGTGGTCATAGGCGAAGCCGCCACTCGGATTCTTAAGGAGTTAAACGGAAGCGTGCCTATGAGTGGGGCATCTAGTCTCGAGGAAGCAGTAGCACAAGCGACAGTTCTTGCGACGAGTGGAGACGTCGTCTTGTTTTCACCTGCATGTTCGAGCTTCGATATGTTCCCGAATTACCATCAACGTGGGCTTGGGTTCAAGCGTATGGTGAAGGACCTTCTATAAGTGAATATGACGTTGCTACGACGAAGGAATGCCCACCGGGATTCACGTGCCTGGGCTGATTTATTTCAGGAGCATATGGCTCTCGGAAGACGTCGAATCGATCCGTTGATTTTAGGAATCACGGTTGCCTTGTCCATGGGTGGGTTGATCATGGTCTTTAGTGCAAGTGGCGTGGTTGCAGAAATGAAATATTCAGACTCCACTCATTATTTACAACGACAAATTGTGTGGATGGTTCTAGGGTTTTGCATGCTCTTTGTTGGGTCCCAAATTGATTACCAGCAATGGAAACAATGGGTTCCATGGATTGTTGGAGCCTGTGTCGGCGGGTTGCTGCTGGTTTTGGCGTTTGGCCCGCAAATTAATGGTGCCAGGCGTTGGCTCACTTTTGGGTTCTTTTCCATTCAACCTACTGAAATGGCCAAATTGGCTGTCGTGTTGTATCTCGCTGCGTTCCTGGCTAATCCGAATCGTCGGGTCACAGATTGGCGACGTGGGTTCCTCCCGCCAGTTGTGGTGGTGAGCGGTCTGTGTTTTTTAATTGTGGTTGAGCCTGATTTGGGAAGTATTGTGGTGATTGGTTTGGTCTTCGTCTGCATGATGTTTTTAGCAGGCGCCAGACTTCGCCACTTGGCCTGCCTGGGGTTACCGATGATCCTAAGTTTTCTTGCACTTATTGTAGTCAGTCCTGAGCGATGGGAGCGTTTCACCACCTTTCTCAATCCCTTTCAAGACCGCGAAGGTGCCGGATATCAATTGGTGCAATCCCTTTTGGCCTTAGAAAACGGAGGCGTATTTGGCGTGGGCCTTGGGCAAGGCAAGCAGAAACTTTTATATCTCCCTGAGGGCCATACGGATTTTGTATTGGCGTTGGTTGGGGAGGAGCTTGGCCTCATTGGGACGTTAGGATTATTAGGCTTATTTGTCATTCTGGTTTTTAAAGGTTTCCGGGTGGCTGCGTTGGCGCCAGATTTGTTTGGGCGTTTCTTGGCTCTAGGAATCACGTTACTGCTCACGATGCAGGCGATGATTAACGCGGGGGTGGTGAGTGGGATGTTACCGACCAAGGGGCTGACGTTGCCTTTGGTCAGTTACGGGGGATCTTCGCTCCTG
Organism: Nitrospirales bacterium; assembly: GCA_029261295.1. Lineage (GTDB taxonomy): Bacteria > Nitrospirota > Nitrospiria > Nitrospirales > UBA8639 > Nitrospira_E. The sequence goes on from JAJDBP010000033.1 coordinate 10,306, forward strand.
ACTACCATGTTAGCCATTGGGATTCTACTGAGTATCGCGCGTCAAGGGCGAGCTAGCCCCTAACGGGGGATTTGAATGCGAGTGGTTATTGCTGCGGGTGGAACCGGGGGACATATGTATCCGGCTATTGCGTACGCCAAAGCGTTTCAGCGACACGATCCAGAGGGTCAGATTCTGTTTGTTGGAACAGGAAAAGCCGTGGAACACAATATTCTCTCTCAAGAAGGATTTCCGGTCGAGTCGATTCACGTGGAAGGGTTTGTTGGGAAGAGTCTTTTGGACATGTTTCGTGCACTCTGGCTTCTCCCTCAATCTCTGTGGCGAGGGATTCAAATTCTTCGGTCGCCAAAAGCAGATTTGGTTATTGGGACTGGTGGGTATTTTAGCCCCCCAGTTGTCTGTGCCGCTTGGTTGCTACGGATTCCGCGAGTGATATTGGAGCCGAATGCCATGCCGGGATTGGCTAATCGATTATTGGGGCCATTGGCCGACCGAATTTTTTTGGCATTTGAACGGGCCAGATCTTTTTTCCCCTCTTCTAAAGTTCGAGTCATAGGAACGCCAATCCGTGAGGCTTTTATTCTAGATCAGCCTCCTGCGCTTCCTGAAAAGGTGAGACATCTCTTAGTTTTTGGTGGAAGCCAAGGGGCACAGGCCATTAATTCAGCTTTGCTTGAGGCGATGGAACGATCAGAAATTCTTCGGACATCGATCACACTGACTCATCAAACAGGAGTCAAGGATTATGAGCGAATTCGGCAAGGGTATGAAAAGGCTGGTGTGCAAGTCGATGTGCACCCATTTTTATTTGATATGCCCAAGGAGTTAATGAAAGCCGACTTAGTCATTTGTCGAGCAGGAGCCAGTACGCTGGCAGAATTAGCCGCCTATGGAAAAGTTGGGATATTAATTCCTCTTCCTCATGCCACGCACAACCATCAAGAGTTGAATGCCCGGGCCATGGAACAGTTAGGTGCCGCTCGAATGTTAAAGCAATCGGACTTGGATGGGGAGAAATTAGTCCAGGAAATCGAACATTTGATGACCGACATACCTGGTTTACACACGATGGCGAAAAAAAGTTGGGAGGCGAGAAAAGTCGATGCGACGGAACACATTGTTCGCGAATGTCTCGCGCTCGTTCATCCATAAAATTGGCAAAGGTATTGTAGTTGAGCCATATGGAATTAAGAAGGTTATAGAAGAGATTACAGGGCAATTGCTCATCTTTAATTAGGAGGAAGAATGTGTGCAGGGCATGGAAGGAGCGTCTTCGGGAGATGACGCATATGGCTGACGATGATGGTCGTCTTGCCGCCCTTGAATGTGATCCCCTTGGTTTTTCAGTTTCGACATCACATCGAGGAAACCAAGAAACCGTCATGAGCCTACAACCTGTCTGCTCTTTCAACCGTAAAGGGGTGATAGGCTTTCCTGCATACCGTTTTCTTACCTCTGGGAGTCTAGAACATTATGTTCCGAAAAATTCAACACATTCATCTTGTGGGAATTGGTGGAAGCGGTATGAGTGGTATCGCGGAGGTGCTCCTCACCTTAGGATATAAGGTCACGGGTTCGGATACTGGATATTCAGACAGTATCCGGCGCTTAGAAGAAATGGGAGGGACGGTGCATATTGGCCATCAGGAATCGCATGTTGATGGTGCACAGGTCGTGGTGATGTCTTCAGCCATTTCCACATCGAATCCTGAAATTCGCGCTGCACGAGCGAAGGTGATTCCGGTCATCCCTCGTGCTGAGATGTTGGCTGAATTGATGCGCTTGAAATTTGGTATTGCCATTGCGGGAGCTCATGGCAAAACCACGACAACATCAATGGTCGCGTCAATCCTGGCAGAAGCCGGTCTTGATCCGACGTTTGTGGTTGGTGGAAAAGTGAATGCGATGGGTACCCATGCTCGTTTAGGGCGAAGTGATCTTCTTATTGCTGAAGCTGATGAAAGTGACGGATCATTTTTGCGGTTGTCGCCATCCATCGTGGTCGTGACCAATATGGACCGAGAGCATTTAGAACATTACGGAAGTATGGATCGGTTGCAAGAAGCCTTTTTAGAATTTATTAACAAAATTCCGTTTTATGGCGCGGCCATTCTTTGTGCCGATGATCCTTGGATTCGTGGATTATTGCCTGGGGTCGTCAAGCGCTTTCAAACATTCGGAATGAGTGACTTTTCTGGTGTCCTCACACCAGATTTGTTTGCCACTGACATTGAACCTAAAGCTCTTGGCGTAGAATTTCGAGCCCATTATCGCGGCCAAAAGATTGGACCATTTCGTATTCGGATTCCTGGTGTTCACAATGTTTCGAACGCTTTAGCGGCCATTGGTGTCGCTTTGGAATTAGATGTGCCCGTAGATCTCATTCGTTCAGGCCTAGCGGCCTTTTCCGGGGTGGAGCGGAGGTTTCAGATTCGTGGCGAAAAAAATGGGATTGTTGTCGTTGATGACTATGGACATCATCCCACCGAAGTTAAGGCAACCCTTGCGGCTGCACGAGCGACGTGGTCTCGGCGACTAGTCGTCGTCTTTCAGCCTCATCGATATTCAAGGACACGAGATCTTGCTGATGATTTTGCCAAAGCCTTTGAGCAAGCAGACGTTGTGTATGTGCTCGATATTTATGGAGCCGGGGAAGAGCCTATTCCGGGTATAAGCGGACAGACGCTCGTTGACAAAATTCGTGGAGCAGGTCATCCATCGGTTCATTGGGTCAATGGCGATCCGGGATTTGTGAACACATTGAGAGATGAGTTGAAGGAAGGTGACGTGTTGTTGACGCTAGGAGCCGGTGATGTGTGGAAAATTGGGCAAGAGGTGTTAGCAAGTCAATAGGGGAGTCTGGTGGATGATAGTGGGTCAGGGTATTCATGGTAACTGGACAACGACATGTACCAACGCTTTCCGTCATTCGACAAGCGTTACGTCATGTGCAAGGAGATATTCGGTGGGACGAACCCTTAGCTCCTTATACCTCCCTCCAAGTTGGAGGACCTGCTGACGTCTTAGTCTTTCCTGCTGATGTGGAGGATGTGATTCATGCTGTACAAGGAGCTCGGTTTTATCATCTTCCATTGATGGTATTGGGCGGAACGAACGTGGTCATTCGAGATAAAGGTGTTCGGGGGATTGTCATGCATTTAAAGCAATTATCAAAAGTCTATGAAGAAAAAACCAATCGGGTGTATGCCCAAGCTGGTGTCAGGCTTCCCCGACTCATGCAATTTTCCCTTGGTTGGAAACTCTCTGGCATGGAGTGGGCGGCAGGTATTCCTGGAACTGTGGGTGGGGGAGTAGCCATGAATGCTGGTACTCGATTGGGTGAAATGCAGGATGTCTTGGAAGCCGTTGATTTTGTCACCATTCACGGGAGGCGGAAACGAATAGAGGCTTCGACTCTTTCATTTCTGTACCGAAAGACCATGCTTCCTAAAGGTATTGTTGTCGGAGCTTGGATGCAATTGAGGTCTTCAGCAAAGGACACTATTCATGCTGCTACGAGCCAATATCTGCAATATCGAAAGGCCACGCAGCCGTTGACATTGCCCAATGCCGGGTCAGTTTTTCAAAACCCCCCTGGGGATTCAGCTGGGCGATTGGTTGAAGCTGCGGGGTTAAAGGGGGTGCGAATTGGGGATGCTGAGGTTTCCGTAAAGCATGCCAACTTTATTGTGAACCGTGGAGCAGCAACGGCAGAACATATTCTTCTTTTAGTGCGAAAGGTACGGGAGAGGGTTGCAAGAAAATTTGGCGTTCGCTTGATTTTGGAATGGAAAGTGGTTGGTGAACGATGAATGCAGAAGAGGGCAATCGAACTCGTGCAGGAGAGTTTCTGAATTTTTCAATGATTTGCTCAGAGGGTGATATTTAAGACGTGGTTAAACAAAAATCTTTACGGGTAGGTGTACTCATGGGAGGACAATCGGCCGAGCGAGAAATCTCCTTAAAAACAGGCCGGTCGATTTCTGAATCGTTGTGTCGACGTCGTTACACGGTTGTTCCCATTGATGTCGATGCCACTCTCCCTCAGCAGCTTCGTGCGAAAAAAGTGTCAGTGGCTTTTCTAGCCCTTCATGGATTGGGGGGGGAAGATGGGACGGTTCAGGGACTCTTGGAAATTATGAAAATTCCTTATACGGGATCAGATGTGGGTGCGAGCGCGGTTTGTATGGATAAAGGACTGACCCGAGTGGTGCTCCAAGCTGCAGGAATTCCAGTTCCTGTTGGAAAGACATACCAGGTTTCCCAGGCTTCTCTTCATCCTCCGACAAATTTTGGTTGGCCGGTTGTGGTGAAGCCTTGCATGGAAGGTTCCAGTATTGGTGTGTCTATTGTCAAAAATCCTTCAGGGTGGAAGACGGCCATGGACAAAGCTTTTCGGCATGGAAGGCAAGCCGTTGTGGAGAAATTTATTCCTGGCCGTGAGGTGGCGATTGGGGTTTTGGACGAAATCATATTTCCTGGAGTTGAGGTTATTGCCCCAGGCGGGTTTTATGATTTCACGGCAAAATATGGGAAGGCGGCGACCCGGTATCTCTGTCCCGCTCCGCTCACCTCTCGATTAGAACGATTGCTGAAGGAGTACAGTATTGCAGCCTATCAGGCATTAGGGTGTCGTGGGGCAGCTCGCGTGGATTTTCGAATTCATCCCAATGGCCGTCCCTATGTTCTGGAATTGAATACGATCCCTGGCATGACCGAGCGAAGTCTCTTGCCAATGGCTGCTGCGCAGAAAGGATTGCCCTACGATGATTTGGTGGAAGCGATGTTGAAAGCGGCGTTACCTAAATCCGGGAATGTGTCTAGGAGAAAAAAGAAGAAATAAGGAAGAAAAATGATGGGTTTTGGTGAAATGCTATCTGGAAAACCACCTCGAAAAAATCGCCCTCTTAAACGAGGAGATATTACGGGGAAGAAAGACAAGATGCCACAAAAGTCGCCCGTTCGACGTGTCGTGTTGGGCAGTCTACTCACCTGTTGCATTGTCCTGTTTGTGATTGGCGGACGATCGGCGGTGCAGGCAGTAAATGAATGGACTGAAATTCAACAACTGACTATTTTGGGCTTGGATCGTTTGTCTCGGGAAGATATAACGGCGCAACTCGGCTTGTCCCCGCATTCGAGTTTGTGGTCCATCAATACAGAAGAGCTCTCAGGTCAATTGGAGAGGCATCCCTGGATTCGTCGGGTGACCTTTGATCGGGTCCTTCCTCATTCTTTGGTCGTTCAGGTAGAAGAACGTCAACCGGCGGCGGTGTTGCAGGGTCCCAAAAAAACCATTTTTTTGGATGTGGAAGGGTATTTGTTGCCGGGGGAGACCACTAACGCCGCACGGGCCTTACCGGTGCTTGAAGGGATGACATCAAAATTTTTTACGGAACAAACGGAGGAAAGTCACCGGCGTGCCAAATTAGGGATTCATTTAGCTGAATTACTATCTGAGCGATTTTCGGGAAGACCCAAAGTGAATGTCGCTCATGCGCATACGACGATTGTGGATCTTCCTCGTATTCGCGTGCAATTTGGGCATGAAGCGGACCGGCAGTGGGAGCGATTTTTGGTTCTGTATCCGACTATCAAACAGACGATTGAGCGACAATCGAAAGAAGTAGATTTGAGATTTCCTCAAAAAGTCATTCTTCGCAAGAGGACACTGTAAGCCATGACAAAAAAAGAACACATTGTGGTGGGGCTAGACATTGGGACGACAAAAATTTGTGCGGTCGTTGGCGAAATTTTATCTGACCATTCGGTCAACGTCATTGGGATTGGATCGCATCGGTCGACCGGATTACGCAAAGGCATGGTAGTCAATATGGATAGTACGGTCGAATCGATCAAACATGCTGTTGAGGAAGCCGAATTGATGGCGGCGGTTCAAATTAATTCCGTCTATACGGGGATTGCCGGTGGACATATTGGTAGTGAAAGTGCCCAGGGGGTGGTGGCGTTAAAAAAACGTGAAGTGACCAAAAGTGATATTCGACGAGCCGTTGATACGGCCAGAGGCTGCGCGGTTCCTCCACCTGATCGTCAAATTTTGCATGTTCTTCCCAGGGAATTCATTGTTGATGATCAAGAGGGCATTCGAGATCCATTGGGTATTGCGGGATCTCGGCTGGAAGTGGATGTCCATATTGTGACGGGAGCGGTCACCTCTGCTCAGAACTTGGCGCGTTGTGTGAGTCGTGCCGGATTAGATGTGGTCGATATTGTGTTACAGCCATTAGCCTCGAGTGCGGCTGTGCTCTCTCCTGAGGAACGAGAGTTGGGAGTAGTGATGGTTGATATTGGAGGAGGAACGACGGATGTGGCTATTTGGGTGGAGGGCTGTATCCGACATTCAGCGGTGATTCCTATGGGTGGGCATCATTTGACTTCCGATCTTGCGATTGGTTTGCGAACGGCTCCAGAAGATGCTGAAAAAATTAAATTGCAATATGGCGTAGCAAGTAATCAGTTATTAAATGATGACGAGAATATTGAAGTTCCTAGTGTGGGTGGGCGTCCCCCACGAGTCATGCCCAGAAATGTCGTGGCGGAAATTCTCTCTCCACGTGTTGAAGAGATGTTTGAGATGGTGCGTCGGGAAGTGCGTCGGGCAGGATATGATGGAATGCTCGTAGCCGGTGGTGTGTTAACGGGAGGGACTTCTCTCCTTCCAGGGATGGCCGAAGTGGCTGAGCAGGTGCTCAATCTGTCCGTTCGATTGGGGCGTCCTCTGGGTGTAGGGGGGTTGCGAGATATCGTGCAAAACCCAATGTACTCCACAGCAGTAGGATTAATCGTGCATTCCGTGAGTCAGGAAAACGAATTCGAAGTTGTCGGGGCGGGGGGTAGTAAATCTAAAAAACCTTCGAGGTGGATGGGAGGAATGGTGTTTAAGATGAAGGGTTGGGTCATGAACTTTTTTTAATCCATAGAGGGAAAGGAGAAGTCGACATCGATGTCCCCCAGTCACAACGGAAATGAAATAACCAAGAGTTTTACTTGTAACAACAATCTGCCTGAGTAATGGCAGGAAGGAGGTTCCCCATGTTTTCACTTTCTGATGATGAACTGTCTGCGATCAACATTAAAGTTGTTGGTGTAGGTGGTGCCGGTTGTAATGCGGTCAATACGATGATTGAATCGGGTCTGAGCCGAGTTGAATTTGCGGTAGCCAATACGGATTTGCAGGCGTTGGGGCGTTCGATGGCTTCCTACAAAATTCAACTGGGCCCTGAACGCGCTCGAGGGCTGGGCGCTGGTGCACGGCCTGAGGTCGGTAAAGAGTCAGCCATAGAAAGCGAGACTCAAATTCGTGATGCGCTAGAAGGGGCAGACATGGTGTTTGTCACGGCTGGAATGGGTGGCGGCACCGGCACAGGTGCAGCTCCAGTCGCGGCCAAAATTGCTCGTGAACTTGGGATCCTGACCGTGGGCGTGGTGACTAAACCTTTTCAATATGAAGGAAATCGTCGCGCCAGCTTTGCAGAAGAAGGCATTCGGGAATTGAAAAAACATGTGGACTCACTGTTGATCATCCCCAATCAAAAACTTTTAGGGTTGGTCGATAAAAATACCCCGCTGCTAGAGGCCTTTAAGATTGCCGATGATGTTTTGCGACAAGCGATTCAGGGTATCTCGGATGTGATTACGACTCCAGGTTTAGTGAATGTAGACTTTGCGGATGTTCGAACGGTGATGGGCTATTCTGGTCGGGCGGTCATGGGAATGGGCAGTGGACATGGTCCGACTCGGGCTGAAGAAGCCGCCAAGTTGGCTATTGCCAGTCCGTTGTTGGAAGACGGCAGCGTGGAAGGCGCGAGAGGGCTCTTGCTGAACATTACCGGCGGGCCTAGCATGACATTGCATGAAGTGAATGAAGCTTGCAATATTGCAAGGGATGCAGCTGACCCCCAGGCTAATATTATTGTGGGCCAGGTGATTAACCCAGAAATGGGTGAAGAATTAACGGTGACCGTAATCGCCACTGGATTTGAACAAGCCGAATCGGTGTTGCGTTTTCCAAGTGCGCACCAACCCACACTTGTGGTGGAACCCGTGAAGGCTCCGACCTTGGTTTCTGTAGGTGTCGATAATGGTGGAGACACTGGCACGGATGATATGGATCGTCCTACCTACCTGCGTCGGCAAGCTGCGGCACGAAAGGCCACCGAAAATGGCAACGGGAATGGCAATGGCAACGGGAGTTTATTAGTGGATGATGATTGGGATGTTCCGACATTTTTGCGAAAAAAAACTGATAGCTAGAATCTAGTTTCTAGGGATAGCGGAAAGGTTGTCTCTGTGAGCCCTGTGTTGTCCGATTGCGGATTCACTAGTGATGTGATTTCCATTGATCATTTCTTTGGCACCCGTCAAGGGCCAACTGGAGTGCAGGGTTCGATTCAATTAGGAGAAGTGACCAGCGGATTACCCTCGTTTCCTCTTATTGCTAGTTTGAAGCAAATCCATAGTACGAAGATTGTGGTCTTCGATAGCCCGGTTGAGCCCGGGGTGATGCTCGATGGTGAAGGAGATGCCTTACTCACCAATCAACCGGAACTCTTGTTGGTTGTTCGGACGGCTGATTGTGTTCCGGTTTTGTTGGTTGACCGTAAAATTGGAGTGATCGGCGCCATTCACGCAGGTTGGCGAGGCGCCGTTGGGGGCATAGTGCCCAAGGCTATTCAAACCTGCGTGGAACGATTTGGTTCAGACCTGACTCACCTACATGTGGCAATTGGGCCTTCCATTGGTCCTTGTTGTTATGAAGTCGATGCCCCAGTAATTAGTCCGCTGAGAACGAACTATCCCGATTGGGTTGGAGTGCTTCAGGAAACTACAACCAACAAAGGCATGTTAGATCTCAAGAAATTGATTTGGCATCAAGTACTTGCCAGTGGGATATCTGAGGAACGAGTTGAACGAATAGAACAGTGTACCCATTGTCGTGACGACCTATTTTTCTCTTACCGTCGAGAGGGAAAAGTGAACGGAACGATGATGAGTGGGATTATGTTGTCAGCAGAAATAGTTTCAAATACGTCCTGAAAAGTTAGCAGGAGGCCGATAGATCCGGGTCTTGTGCTCTCTATCCTATTGGCGTCATCTGAGCCTGTGACTTAAGGGACGTTCCCATTTACAATATCCTGTGAAAGATACGTGTCCTCGATGGAAGAAACATCGTGTTCTCGGAATATTGCTGAGAATGTGCAGCACGTTCGAGTAGGTATTCGCCAGGCGATTTCCCGTGCGGGTCGAGACTCGTCCAGTGTTCAATTGGTGGCGGCATCCAAGACGGTCGCATCAGACGTATTGCTTGAAGCCTATGTGGCCGGTGTGCGAATTTTCGGGGAAAACAGGCTTCAGGAAGCCCAAGAAAAAATGCCTGTTCTTGGTTCACGTCAGGGGCTGAACTGGCATTTTATTGGACGCATGCAAAGCCGAAAGTTGAAAGATATTGTTGGGAAATTTTCTCTGCTCCATTCCGTGGAGAGTGTCGAACAAGCTGGTAGCATTGATACCTTGGCAAAAAAAATGGGGATACAACAAGCGATACTTCTTGAGGTGAACCTGTCAGGGGAAAAGACAAAGGGCGGTTTTGACTGCACTGATTTACAAGGAGCCCTAGAGCAAATTGCAAAGTTTCCACACGTTGCCATCAAAGGGTTGATGACTCTTCCTCCATATAGTGAGAATCCTGAGGGTTCCAGGCCGTATTTTTCGCAGCTGCGCGAAATGCGGGAATCTCTTGCTCGAATCCCCGCGAAGGGAAGGATTGAAGAACTCTCGATGGGTATGTCGCATGACTATGAGGTGGCTATCGAGGAGGGGGCTACGATGGTACGAGTGGGCACAGCAATATTTGGGAAGAGAAGTTAATTCATCAGAAGAGATGACGGCTCTTATTATTAGAAGGGCATAAAGGAGTTCTATGGATCTTGCCGGAAGTTTAATAGGAAATGTGCTAGAAGCCATTGCAGCGGTGTTACATACTGTTCTTGAAATTTATATGTGGGTCATCATTATTCGGGCCTTAATTTCTTGGGTCAATCCTGATCCATATAACCCCATTGTCCAATTTTTACAACGGGTTACGGACCCGGTCCTGTATCAAATTCGGAAGCGATTAGGAATGGGAAATATGGGATTTGATTTTTCCCCGATCATTGCTATCCTATTAATTATGTTTCTGCAAATAGCCGTGGTAGGATCTTTGAAGGACTTAGCAATTCGTTTGCACTAGGATCTACAGGGAAAGGGTGTTGTTATGAGAATTACTCCATTAGATATTCAGCATAAGGTTTTGGACACACAATGGCGGGGATATCATAAAATTCAAGTTGATCAATTTTTGGAAGAAATTGCTGAGTCAGTTGAAGAGCTCACCAAAGAAAATTTAGTGCTGAAAGAAAAATTATCAGGCAAAGATGAAGAACTTAGTCAGCTTAAACGCGCCGAATCTACGTTGACCAGTACCTTGATTTCGACTCAATCTTTTGTCGATCAACTTAAGAGAGGTGCACAACGTGATGCGGATCTGGTCGTAAAAGAAGCAGAACTGAAAGCTGAAGAAATTCTTTCCCAAAGTCGCTCGGAATTAGTGGAAATGCGACGGACAATTTCTGGATTACGACAGCAGCGGGCATTAGTGCTGGATCGTCTTCGTTCGACACTGAGCTCCTTCCATCGTTTAGTTGAGGTTGAAGAAGAACCAGATGCTGCTCTTGATTCTTCATTTGAAGAACTTGAAGAATCTCCAAAACTCGAAGGCCCACAATTAGATATCGAACCCGCCTCCCATCGTGAAGCCGGATAACCCTTTCTGCCTCTCCTGAAGTTGTGGATCAAATCGATCCCTTTACTCAAGTACTCGCTGAAGGCGTTCAGACCGGAGTCTTCCCCGGTGCGGTGTTATTCGTACGCTGCAAAGGGCAAGTCATTTCTCATCAAGCCATAGGTCTGACCTCATCACTTTCGAATTCCCCGTTAGTTCAACTCACGACGATCTACGATCTAGCTTCTCTGACCAAACCCCTTGTGACGGTCTCTTCTCTTCTCCTCCTTATTCAGGATGGACTGTTGGATCTCTCTCACCCCTTAGGAACCCTCTTGGAAGAGACAAAAGATGTTCCTCTCGGACAGGTTTCCTTAAAAGATTTGTTGTCTCATCAAAGTGGACTTCCAGCTTGGCGGCCGTTCTATCAATCCTTTTCTCCAACCAAGTCAGCTGGGGCTGAATTTCTTCAACAACGACAACGCGGTATTTTAGAAATGATTCTTAAGGAACCCGTCACCAGGGCCTCTTCCTCAGTGTGCGTGTATAGCGATTTGGGATATATTCTATTGGGATTCGTCGTCGAACGAATATCTGGGAAGACATTGGACGTATTTTCCCACGAACGAATATTTTTTCCGTTACAAGCGGACACATTGGTCTTTGGAATTCAAAAAGGTCAGGGTCGTGTGGACGACCTGATTGCCCCGACGGAAGAAGATCCTTGGCGAGGTAGTTTACTCCAAGGAGAAGTGCATGATGAAAATGCCGCAGCCCTTGGTGGAGTGGCTGGGCATGCGGGATTATTTGGAACGGCTCAAGCCGTCGGGAAAGTCACCAACGCTTGGCTGGATAGTTATCTGGGAAAGCCAAGTATCTTCCAACAGGATTTAGTCAGGCAATTTGTAGAAGCCCAAACAGGAGCGAGTTGGGCGCTGGGTTGGGATACCCCATCTCAACCCTCCACATCAGGACAATGGTTCTCTCCAGAATCTTTTGGGCATTTAGGATTTACCGGCACATCGATTTGGATTGATCCGATCAGAGAATTAGAAGTCATCTTACTGTCTAATCGCGTCCATCCCACCCGTGAGAATCAAGCCATCAATACCTTCCGTCCACGACTTCATGACGTGATTATTCAAAGGCTATAAGAATTTCTTTGGACACTCCTTGTTTGATGTGTATTGGCTACCTATCAAAAGGCTGATAGGTTGATTGAGGGTGTGTGTGATATGATGCCTTCTACACCAAGCCGTCTCTAGTACATCTTTTCCCTTCCTACCTCTGGCAGCCGTGTGCCAGGATCGAATTCCTTTCCTGGTATTTTTGACACTTAAAACGGTAGTTTTTTTGGCCCTGGGGGAGTACGCGGATTGTGCTCTACGAGTCACGGTCTTGACGCTGAGAGTTGAGTGCTTGCTTGATGCTATCAGGTATGAATGGGGAGCGAGAGGAAGGTTGGGAAAGCCATGGCTTCTGAATCCCTAGTGGTATTCCCACATGGACTGCGTCTCGTCGTGTTCGCACTGCGGGAAGAGGATCAGGACTTTTGAGGTAGAGTCTTTGAGTCCCATGTTCGGGAAGAGAAAATGCTGAACTATCGGGTTATTTCCGATGGTTTTGAAGTCGGTACATGTTTAGGATCCCAAACAAGTGCGTATCATTTTTCCATACGAGTGTATCCAGATTTTCCCGATCAAATGAAATAACCACGGTATTTAATTTGGCGTGGTCCTATGCGAGACTTGTGAGTCTTTGTCAGGGTAGGGAGGGACGCGAATGCGAAAAAATAATGTTTATTGGGACGAAAGGAGGAATAGATGAAATTAACGATGAATTGGGGTGGAAAAAGCTTTAAGCCTAAAGCCTCCGGATCTTCACAGAAAGTACGGTGGGATCTATTGGGAATACCTGATCCTCGAAAGAGGCCTGAACCGAAGTCGATTGAGGAAATCAGAAGGCAAGCCCAGATTATTTCCAGTGGAGGATTTCGGCAAAGTGTGCCGAGCACGCCCGCTGTGGAGAAATCCAAACGGGTAACCCTTCCCAAGACCCAAAAGCTTGCCAAAAAGTCGAAACGAGGAAACAAAGATTCCTAAGAGTGTGCCAATGGGCCATGGGGAATCTTTTTTTTTGCTTTCTGCGTTTAGAGGCGTTGATTTGAATAAATTGATGGGAAATAGAAGCCAATGGTGCTGGCTATTAATCGAGTCTGACCCTTAAATAAGCTAGGTGAAATGATCTTATCAGAAAAATGGGAGCCATTTAATTTCTGTTGTGTTAGCGCGCATTATTCCACTAGCTGGCATGATTAGCATGTCTGAGAAATGCCGGGTTTCGGCCCGGCAGCCGAGGCCCTTTTCTTTTGGGGAAAGGACCCAAAACCATTAACACCCAGTTCAGCCTCATCAGATTTAGCAGATGCGGGAAATGGGAGGCCGACCAACTCGCTCTGCTCAAACAAGGCCCGTCAATATTTGAAGAGCGTCCGCCCATTGGGCCGAACAGCAGGCGTCGGTTCGGAGAAAGGGGAACGAATAAATTTGTAGAGAATTACTTCGGTCAGGTCTAGTAATAAGGCAATCTTCTGGCAGAATAATTCGGGTTTACCATCGGGTGATAACGCCATGGCGTATTTCAAGATCTGCCCTTAAACCTGTTGCAGATGACGCTTAGTTTATTCTTTGAATTGAATCAATCGGTTGAAGAACCATAAAGGCTCTTAAATACAAAGTTTCATGGGCTGTTGCCAAACATCATCAATATAAATAGCTTTATAATTTTCTATTCTGATTTTTGAGAGGTTTTCTGCCTTTGCCATCTGTTCATGCGAAAATTGACTTTCAAGTTCTTGAATACCTTTAGTGGCAACGGTGTATCCGCCTTCATTGGCAGCTTTCAGCCAGGCATATGCTTCTAAAGCATTTTTTTCAGTGGCTGTATCCTTTAGATAAGCGACAGCAACCTTAAGTTGGGCTGGGCCATATCGCAATTTTGCAGCTCGGAGAAGATATTGGAATGCTTTTTCCTCGTTATGTTCGAATCCTAGGCCGTTTTGGTACATGAAACCCATGATCGAGAGGGTAATGGGTTTAATAGGTTCAAATAAGGTGCAATTCAAGTCATCAAAATTCTTTAGTACATCTTGGAAATACTTTGCAGCGATATGGTGATTTTTTTTCGTCTCCCATCCAAAAAAATAAATTCTACCTAATCTAGCCTTTGCCAAAGTATTTCCATCGTTTGCGGCGGTAGTATACATCTCTATTGCGGCTTGTTTATTTTCATCGACACCAATTCCAAACCAATATCTCTCTGCTTCATTAAAGCATCCATTAGGATCTTGGAAGTTCTCACAGCTAGTTTTTTGAGGATTAATTGCACATGACATGTGCAGAAAAAGAAATCCATAAAAACAATATGCATATTTTTTGAAACGTCGGGAACTCATTGGGCGAGGATCTCTTTCAGGGAAAAAGATAGACCGGATTTTGAAGGAAATAGGATTACTCAAGGAGATAGTTACGATAAGTCATAAGACTTATCATTTACCTTGCCATCAAAAGTCTCGCTGGCCCTGAAGCTGAGAGATGGTCTTAGGTATCGGAATACTCCACCCAGGTTTCTTTTTCGGCGAGGTATTTTTGGCCTTTGAAGTTGAGGCGGGTGCGCATTTTTAAGAAGCCTAATATGCGTAGCTGATCGACAATATCCTTGTTGGTTTCTTGTACGGTTCGGTGCACTTGCGAATCGATGGTTAGCGCTTCATACATGACTGACCCGTTGTATCCGCCTTCCACTCGTTTGATTGGAATCAGACGATTAAAATAGCGATCGCTAGGATCGGTTCCTTCCAATTGGTGTTTTTCTACAACCGCATTTTTGACTCGAAACGATAAGGGTAAAGAGGTCATAAATCTTGGCTCCGGCTAATAGAGGCTGATGAATGTTTTGGCGCAAGGGACCCATGATGGATTAAGGCCTTCACGCAAGGATTATAGGCTGCTCTGAAAGAGGCTGCAAGCCTGGTTGACTTGGGTCAGAAACCGCACGTACCCTTGGCTACGCTTAGGATAAACTACGTTAGTGAGAAAGGCGATTTGGCCAAATGGATCGCGAGTCAACAGTTACCGACATTCCAATCAATCTTCCTAATAGTTTAACCGTCCTCCGTATTCTACTAGTCCCCGTTTTTGTTGGACTTTTGCTGTATGGGCACTTTGATTTGGCCCTTATCACTCTGCTCATTGCCGCCTTGACGGACGTTTTAGATGGTATGGTCGCTCGCCTAACTGACCAACGGACTCGCTTAGGGGAGTATTTGGATCCGTTGGCCGATAAACTGTTACTGATGTCGGCCATTATTACGCTTTCCGTTCTTGGCTTTATCCCTATCTGGGCCGTCATTCTCGTAGTGAGTCGCGACGCTATTTTATTAGCGGGAACCCTCGTGGCCAATTTGACCGAAACCGAAATCGATATTTCTCCTACCTCTTTGGGCAAAGGCACCACGTTTGCCCAAATTTGTTATGTCATAGCCATCATGCTTCATGTGACTGGTCAGGTGCCTGTTTCCCTCGTAGAGCCGTTTTTGTGGGTGGTGGTGGTGCTGACGATCGCATCAGGAGTGCATTATTTATGGCGAGGTATCCAGTATTTAAATGGTTCCAATAAGAATTCGGACTCAGAGGGAACCTCACCTTGATTCGGGAGCGAGTTGGCAACCAATTAGTCGATGCAAAGGTGGTGTCGTCTGAAGATTTAGTCCAGGGGTTAGCGATTCAACAGGAGGAAGGTGGGCGTCTGGGAAGTATTCTCGTGAGAATGGGCGCCCTGTCCGAGTCGACGCTGTTAGAATTTTTAAGCCAACAGTATGATGTTTCCACGGTAGAACTTTCCACGTGTTCTTTTGATCCTCATCTTCTTGCCCTTCTTCCTGTCACATTTGTTCAGCAACATTTAGTCATGCCGGTGAAGCAAACGACTTATCGGTTAACCTTGGCCATGGTTGATCCAACCAATTCCTCGTTGTTGGAAGAGCTGCGGTTTAGGACGGGTCTTCATATTACGCCGATGGTGGCCTCTGAGTCAGATATGCGAACCACAATTAGTCAGGTGTATGGCCATTCTCAAAAAGGATTTCCCACAAAGAATAATGAGGGATCAGGAATTGGAATGGGCCACCAAAAGACTCATGAAGTTCCCTCCACATTTTCGGCATTGATAGAGACCTTTGATCGTGGGAAATCAATTACTAAGAACATGGATGCCATTCCGCTTAAGAATCCTCAGATGAAGTTGGTGGCGGAAAGCGAGTCTTCTGCTGTTGAAGTCATCAACTCGCTGGTTCAACAAGCTCTTGAAATGGAGGCAAGCGATATTCATGTGGAACCTTTGGAAAGTGTGGTCAGAATTCGATTTCGTTTAGATGGATTATTGAAGCCAATCCGTAATCTTCCCAAAGATCTTCATCAGGCATTATTGGCCCGCCTCAAGATTCTTTCGGATTTAGATATTGCTGAGCGTCGGTTGCCACAGGACGGTCGTATGAAAATTGATGGTATTCCGGATGTCGATATTCGAGTCGCCATTTTGCCGTGTTTGTACGGAGAAAAAGCGGTCTTACGTCTTTTGAACCAGGCAGGGATGACTTTGCATCTCACGAATCTTGGATTGGACCAGTCTGGCCTTGATCAAGTGATTACCGCCCTAGAAAATCCGTATGGCTTGATTTTAGCCACTGGACCTACTGGGAGTGGAAAGACCACCACCCTGTATAGTGCATTGCAATATCTGAATACCCCGCACATGAATATTGTGACGGTAGAGGATCCGGTGGAGTTTCAGATTCAGGGAATCAATCAATTACAAATTCACGAAGATATTGGTTTGAGTTTTTCGAAAGGCCTACGGTCGTTTTTGCGCCAAGATCCCGATGTCATGATGGTTGGTGAGATTCGTGATAAGGAAACTGCCCAAATTGCTATTCAAGCCGCACTCACTGGGCACCGTGTTTTATCTACCCTCCATACCATGAATGGACCTGGAGCGATTACTCGCCTCATTGATATGGGGATTGAGCCCTTCTTGGTGTCTTCCGCGATCTCGTTGATCATTGGGCAACGGCTGGTTCGAAAAATCTGTCACCAATGTGCCGAGCCAGATACGATTTCACATATTCACTTACAAGATTGTGGTTTTAGCGAAGAGATGATTCGCACGATGCACCCGATGAAAGGGCGGGGTTGCGAATTGTGCCATATGACAGGATACAAAGGGCGAATGGCCTTGTTCGAAATCTTGCCGGTTGTTGAATCGTTGAATGACATCATTCTTTCTCGTGCGTCGACAAGTGAGATACTGTCCTGTGCTATGCAGGAGGGATTTCAAACTCTACGACAAGCAGGGTTAGTTGCGGTGCAGAATGGGCAAACGACGATAAGTGAAATATTGACAGAAACGAGAGATGATGGAACGTCTGCATTGTTAACCAAAAATAAGTGATTGTGATGGAATTGTTGGACCTTTTACAAGAATTACGTGATCAACGAGGGTCAGATTTACACCTGGTGGCGGACAGCGTGCCGCGTCTTCGGATTGATGGCCAGTTACAACCTTTGAAGATGTCCCTCATCACCCACAAGGATGTGGCAAGGTTTTCCGAAAGTTTGCTTTCCGAAAAGCACCGAGGGCAGTTGGCGAAGGTCGGCGAATGGGATGGGGCCTATACGGTTCCAGAAGTCGGTCGCTTCCGGTTCCATTTGTATACTCAACGCGGGTCTCTGGCTATGGCGATTCGGGCGGTGTCTGATGTCATCCCATCATTTGAGGAGTTAGGGTTGCCTCCGGTGGTGAACGCGTTGATACAAAAATCCCAGGGTCTCGTTTTGGTCACCGGTCCTACTGGTAGCGGGAAAAGTACTACTCTCGCTTCCATGCTTGATCAGATAAATCAGGAGCAGCGGGCTCATATTGTGTCTCTTGAGGATCCCATTGAAGTATTGCATACTCACAAGGAAAGCCTTGTTTCGCAAATTGAAGTGGGTTCCGACGTTCAAGAATTTCAATTAGCGCTCAAAGGAATATTGCGACAAGATCCTGATGTGGTGTTTTTGGGGGAATTGCGTGACCGTGAGACTATTCAGGCCGGCCTGACAATGGCCGAAACCGGACATTTAACCGTCGCGACGTTACATACCAATTCTGCTATTGAGGCTTTAAGTCGCCTGATTTCTGTATTCCCTGCTCATGAACAACCAGAGGTGCGAGTTCAATTGTCTAGGGTCTTGGAAGGGGTTTTGTCCCAGCGCCTTTTACCACGTTTGGGGCGGTCTGGACGGGTGTTGGCTTTGGAAACTCTGATACTTTCTCCAGCCATCAGGAACCTCATTCGTGAAAATAAATTGCATCAGATCTATTCTATGATGCAAACCGGGCAAGCCCAATTTGGCATGAGAACGATGAATCAGGCACTTGCCCATTTGGTCAGTAAAGGGGCCGTTGCTTCAGGATTGGTAATGAAGTGCACAACATTTCCTGAGGAATTAACGAAGTTATTGGAACGGGGAGCTTCTACTCGAACATCGCAGATATCGGCTGGGCAGTTGCTGTAGGGCGTACAAGAAAAAAGTCCATAGACAATAGGTTTGGGTTTCCTGCAATTGTTCTTTTCCCCTGGTTGCTTTGGTATATCATTAATTAGGGAGTGGAAACGCCAATAATGCCAGTGTTTCAGTACATGGCGAAAAACTTAGGGGGGTATTCTATCCAGGGGGAAATCGTTGCGACTTCCACCCAGGAAGCGATTCTATCGCTTCGTCAGCAAGACATGTTAGTGACCCGTCTTACAGAAAAAATTGAGAAGGTTGTTAAAAGAGCACCATGGAATTTTTCTAAGAGGAAGCCCCAAGTCACCAATAAAGAACTCGTTCAATTTACCCACCAATTTGCGACCCTCATTCGAGCAGGGGTCCCATTGTTGGAATGCTTGGATATTCTTGGAACTGAGGTAGACAATCGAGCTTGGCACTCAGTTGTCAGTCAAATCCGCTTGGAGATTGAACAAGGAGCATTATTAACCGAAACTTTAGGATCTTTCCCGACCATTTTCCCGGAATTTTATCGACGAATGGTGGAAATTGGAGAAGCTACGGGGCGGTTGGATGAAAGTTTGTCTCAGCTGGCCATCTATCTTGATAAACAAGCTCTCTTGCGAGCCAAAATTTTCTCAGCGCTGGCTTACCCAGCTTTGTTGGTGACCGTGGCTATCATGGTTTTTGTATTTTTACTTATTTGGGTTGTACCGTTGTTTTCAGGTCTATTCCAAGAATTCGGTGAATCTCTCCCGTGGTTGACCCAGATGGTTCTAGATATATCCAACAGCCTTCGAAGCCATGTGTTAGTCCTGGTGGGTCTATTTGGATTCTTGATTTTAGGAAGTCGCGCTGCCCTGACCAATCAAAAGAGCCGTCTGTTTTTGGATAAGATGCTGTTGCAGGTACCCTTTATTGGGGCAATATTTCAAAAATCAGCAATCGTGAGATTTGCCCGGACATTAGGATTTTTAATTCGCCGAGGGGTCCCTCTTTTGTCCGGTTTGTCTGTGGCTGGGACGATGACAGGGAATTCGGCCATAGATCAAAGTATTCTCACCGTTGCTGCCCAAGTTCAAGATGGGAGGAGTCTTTCCGAGACGCTCCGTGCTAGTGGCATGTTCCCATCTATGGTGACACAAATGATTAAAGTTGGTGAGTCAACGGGGTCGCTGGACACCATGCTTGAAAAGATTGCTGATTTGTTTGAGCAGGAAGTGGATCGAGTTGTGGCCACTTTAACATCGGTATTGGAGCCCTGTGTCATCGTCGTGGTGGGGAGTGGGATTGCTCTTGTCGTCGTGGCCATGTATCTTCCCATTTTTTCTATTGGATCGATCATAGGATAGCAGGAGCCTTAATTATGAGTGATGGTGAAGTTCTTGAGCAGGAAATAACTGTTCAGGCTCCAGCCAAGGTGAATCTCTGTATTCGTGTATTGGATCGTTTGCCGAATGGGTACCACGAATTGTGGTCTCTCATGCATTCGGTGGACCTTTTCGACCAGCTTCACATTCGGTTAACTCCTGCTCATGAGGCTATCCACTTAACTTGTGATCATCCTCTCTTGCCTGTTAACCAAGGGAATCTTGTCTATCGTGCGGCAGAGAGCGTGCTCCGGCGTGCTGAGTACACTGCTGGAGTTGATATTGTGCTTCAGAAGGCTATTCCTCTTGCAGCGGGCCTAGGGGGAGGTAGTAGTGATGCCGCCGCGATCATTTATGGGCTAAATCAACTACTGAAATTAGGGTGGGGACTTTCTGAGATGGGTGAAATTGGCGCTGAGCTGGGCAGTGATATTCCTTTTTTCTTTCAAGCTCCCTGCGGGGTTGTGAGAGGTTGGGGCCAGGAGGTTTCCCCCTGTGTGGTCAATGGCAAGCGTTGGGCAGTATTAGTTAATCCAGGCTTTCCCATTCAAACTCAATGGGCTTATGAGCAATTGGCAGCTCATTGGTCTGGGAGTTTTTCCTTAGATTCATGGAATCAGAAGGTTGAAGACAATCGTCAAATATCCTGGGAAGAAGTGATCAGGGGGATGGAAAATGATTTCGAACGCTCATTGTTTCCTGTCTACCCTATTTTGGAATTTATGAAAGAGAAGCTGTGCGCCCTAGGAGCCCAAGCGGCACTCTTGTCGGGGAGTGGGGCCACCGTATTTGGAATATTCGATGCACCAGAGACTGCCCAAGTTGCGTCCGCTCAGTTAAGAAAAGATACGCAATGGCATGTATTTGATATCCCTATGGGGCATACCGCTTTACCCCACTCCTCTAATCAGGGTGAAGCCTTTTCCACGGCCCTCTCCGCTTGACCTCTGGAATATGAGTTGACAAGATACAGAATTTCGCATTAACTTTCCCCTTCTTTTTTGGCAAGTTCATCCCTCAAAATGACCGAATAACTCACCTGGAAGGTAAGCGAGTGATATGTCACGTGATCTCAAGCTGTTAACAGGCAACTCAAACCTCGCATTGGCCAAGGAAATTGCTGAATATATTGGTCAAGATTTAAGTCAGGCCACTGTCACAACCTTTAGTGATGGGGAGACGAGGGTGCGTATCGATGAAAATGTCCGAGGAGGGGACGTTTTTCTTCTCCAATCTTGTTGCCATCCCGTGAATACCTCTATTATGGAGTTATTGCTCTTAATTGATGCTGTGAAACGTTCCTCGGCTTCTCGGATTACGGCGGTCATCCCGTATTATGGCTATGGAAGGCAAGACCGTAAGGATCAACCTCGAGTGCCAATCAGTGCCAAGCTCATCGCGGACCTTTTAACTGTGGCCGGGGCCAATCGAATTTTGACCATGGATTTACATGCGGGGCCTATTCAAGGGTTTTTCGATATCCCGGTCGACCATCTTTATGCGATGCCCGTTTTGTTGGATTATATTAAAAAGCAAAAAATATCTGATATGGTTATTGTTTCTCCTGATGCTGGAGGCGTAGAGCGGGCGAGAGCTTTTGCTAAACGACTCAATTCCTCCCTAGCCATTATTGATAAACGGCGAGAATCACCCAATCAGGCAGAGGTCATGAATATTATTGGAGATGTGAGAGGTATGCATGCCCTTTTATTCGATGACATGATCGATACGGCGGGAACTATTGTTCAAACAGCTCAAACATGTTTAGATAATGGTGCTTTGTCAGTTTGGGCAGGTTGTACCCATCCAGTTTTATCAGGACCTGCGTTAGAACGAATAGAGCAATCGTGTCTTCGGGAGGTTGTGGTAACCAATACGATCCCGCTTAACGGGAAAGAACAGCAATGTTCAAAGTTAAAAGCCCTTTCCGTTGCACCGCTTTTGGGCGAGGCCATTCTGAGGATTCATCGAGAGGAATCGGTAACCTCCTTGTTTGTCTAGGAGGGGAACATCCAAAATTGAGGTTAGGAAATATTCACTTTTTTTAGTAAGAGAAAGAGGACACCACCATGAAATATGAACTTGAAGTAGAAAAACGAGAGAAGGCTGGAAAAGGCGTTGCTCGGCAATTGCGCCGTGAAGGGAAGATCCCAGGTGTTTTATATGGGGGTGGTAAATCTCAATTTTTTTCATTGGGGCATAATCTAGCCAGGAAGCTGGTGCTTTCACAGGTTGGCCATACTGGGCTGTTGACGGTTCGAATGCCAGGTGAATCGGAGCGTATCGCCGTTTTACAAGATCACCAACTCGATCCGATTACCGGGGCCATTCTGCATATTGATTTATTTGAAGTTTCAATGGAAAAACCCATTCGAGTCAAGGTTCCAGTCTCTATCATTGGGGCTGCGCCAATCGGTATCAAAGAAGGGGGTATCTTACATCAACCCCTTCGGGAGCTTCATATCGAATGTCTGCCTGGACTGATTCCTGATCACATCGAGGTCACTGGTACGAATCTAGGCGTCGGAGAGGGGTTTCATGTTAAGGAGGTGCAGGCACCTGAAGGCGTTAAGGTCTTGGATGATCCAGAGTTGATGGTTGTTCATGTGACAACTAAGATCTCAGAAGCTAAGTTGGAATCGTTGCTGACCCGTGAAGTGACCGAGGGAGCCACAGCTCCGGTTGAGGAGAATGCCAAGGCTGAAGGGACGGCAGCACCAGCAGCGGCCTCGGATAGTAAAGCGAAAGAAGGTAAAAAATAATCCTTGCACGTGGTCGTTGGGCTTGGAAATCCAGGGCAAAGATACAAGGGAACGCGACACAATCTTGGATGGATGGTTCTTGAACATGCGGCTCGTCGCTGGGGGATTGGGTTAATTCAAGAAGGTCGTGCTCTTCAAGGTCGAGGAAGAACGAGTGAATGTTCTGTGCTTTTGGCCTTGCCCCTGATTTGGATGAATCAGACCGGAGAAGTGGTTCAGTCTCTTTTAGAAGGCAAAAATCTTTCCCCATCAGATCTCATCCTCGTATATGATGATCTGGACCTTCCTCTTGGAGCTCTAAAAATTAAAACTCGTGGCGGACCAGGTGGTCATAATGGACTTCGATCCGTGTTGTCCTCGCTCGGGACAGAAAATTTTTGCCGTTTAAAAGTTGGCATTGGTCGACCCCCTCTCCATGAAAATCCAGCTGATTATGTATTAGCCTCGTTTTCACGTGAAGAAACTGATCAGGTTGATATCCTTTTACCTAAGGTGGTCAATGCCTTAGAGTGTGTGATTGAGGAGGGAATTCCTCAAGCCATGAACCGATTTCACTCATCGCCTTTACTCCCAGAAGTTGACGAATCCTGTCCCTAAGATAAACGAGAATTGTTGCAATTCCCTTATGGTGTCATAGGGTTTCGTCGTTAGGGGTGGGTTTGACAGATTCTTGGACCCTATGGTAATTTCGTTTCCCTTTTGTGGTACAAGGGGACGGGTCTGTCTGTATACGTGTTAATTTTTCATCGAGAAAGGGTGTTATGAAACTCTACGAATCAATATGTATCCTGCGGCCTGTTCAAGTGGAAACGGAAAATGACCAGGTTGTTGAGAAAATTAAAGAAGTGTTAACCCAATCAGGGGCGAATATCTTAAAATTGGACAATAGTGGAAAGAAAAAACTAGCCTATGATATTCAGCATGAACGAAAAGGCACCTTTATTACGATCCAATTCGAAGGTCCACCAACTGTGGTTGCGGAATTAGAACGCTTTCAACGAATGGAAGACCAAGTCATGAAATTCATGACGGTGATTGTGAACCCTGCGGACTTAGTGGCTGTAGCTGAAACCGAGGGAGAGGATTCCGAAGATGGTGGGCTTCAATAAAGTTATCTTGATTGGAAATCTAACGAGAGATCCAGAACTTCGATACACGCCAAGTGGCACGCCTGTAGTCAATTTTCCATTAGCGGTCAACCGGCGCTATCGCCAAGCTGATGACCAAAAAGAGGAAGTATGCTATGTTGATATCGTTGTATTTGGAAGACAGGCTGAACATTGCGGGCAATATCTCAACAAGGGAGATGGTGCCATTGTGGATGGACGCCTCCAGCAACGACGTTGGGAAACGGATGATGGACAAAAGCGAAGCAAACACGAGGTCGTGGCTCAAACCGTAACTTTTTTGCCCAAAAAGTCATCCTCAGTAAGCTCTGGGTCGGGAGTTGCTGAGGAGTCATCGTATGATTCAGAAGATTATTATCCTGAGCCCATGCCCTAAATTTTAGCGGAGGAGAAGTTTCTGTGGAAAAAGGACGATTATTTCAACGGAAGAGGGTCTGTCGCTTTTGTATTGATAAGACGCCATTGGACTATAAAGATGCCAACCTTTTGAGAGGGTTTCTCACGGAACGTGGACGGATTATTCCACGACGGACCTCGGGGAATTGTTTGCGGCATCAACGTCGCCTGACACAGGCAGTGAAACGGGCTCGTCATATTGCGATTATTTCATTTTCAGAAGAGCTACGTTGATCCATTCAACGAAATTTGGAACATAAAGCCTAAACAAAAGGGTCTGTTGTTTCGAATTTATTCCTTTTCGTGACTTATGTCTTATATAATAAATATTGGTGATCTGGATGCCGAAGGGCTTCCCATTGAATATGAGGTGCAGCCATCGGAAATTGATTTATCGACTGACGATGGGGAAATTGCTGGATCTCTCACCTGCCTCGGCCATATTTTTCTCATCGAGAGAAATCTGGCAAATTTTCAAGGATCCTTAACGGGAAAAGTTATACGTGAGTGTGTTCGATGTTTAACCAGATTTGAAGATAATATCTCCCTGTCCTTAAATGCTCAATTTAAAGAATCCAATCATACTTCGGTGGAACCAGTATCTTCAAAGAGATCGAAAAAAGGCGGTCGAAGGAAAAACTCAGAAATTGAAGAGGAGTATGAAAATGAGCTTGATATCTATCCAATAGAAGAAGATCAAATTGATTTACTTCCTGTATTAAGAGAGCATCTTATTCTAGCCACTCCTTTGCAAACATTATGTCAGGAAAGTTGCTCAGGATTGTGTCAGGAGTGTGGAAGCAATTTAAATGAAGGAGTCTGTGGGTGTTGTTCCCCGGTGGAGCCTTCTTCCCTAATTCAAAATATCGAAAATCCCATAGGTATAAAGATCTAGAAAATTCTTTTAGCCCTACTTCAAAAGTGGTCTAAAGGAAAGAATAATCATCTCTTAACGATTAAATTGGAACATCATGGCAAATCCGAAACACAAGACTTCAAAAGCCCGTCGTGATAAACGACGGTCTCATCTGAGGCTCACCCCACCAAATCTTTCGATCTGTCCTCAATGTCAGGAATTAAAGCAGCCTCATGTCACCTGCATGAACTGTGGTACCTACAAAGGCAAAGCAATTATCGCGGTTGAAGAGGGCTAACATCTGACCTTTTCTGCAGTGACCTTTCATAAGCCAATCCCATGAAAATAGCCGTTGACGCGATGGGAGGAGATCATGGTCTATCTCCTTCCGTTGAAGGCGCCCTTCAAGCTACGAGAGAATCATCTCTCTCGGTCGTGTTGGTTGGGGACCAGGTGGCCATTCAAGCTCAGTTAGACAAACTCAGCGGGAAAAAACCTAACATTGAAATATTCCATGCGTCTCAAGTAGTTGGGATGCATGAATCTCCAGCTTTAGCGGCACGAAAAAAACGTGATTCTTCAATATGGAGAGCCACGGAGTTAGTAAAAACTCAACAGGCGGATGCTTTAGTCAGCGCTGGAAATACCGGAGCCACCATGGTTTCGGCCTTTTTCTTGTTAGGATCCATTGAAGGTGTTGATCGCCCCGCAATTGCTGCCACATTGCCGACGAGGCAAGGAAAAGCCATATTGTTGGATGTGGGAGCTACCGTTGATTGTACGGCTCGACAACTTCACCAATTTGGGATTATGGGCCATGAGTATGGGAAGCATCTTCTGGGGGTAGATCGTCCTCGAGTCGGTCTTTTGAGTATAGGGGAAGAAGATACCAAGGGGAATGAAGCGACCAAAGAGGCCTTTAAACTTCTCAAAGAAAGTCCAATTAATTTTATTGGCAATGTAGAAGGACGGGATGTCTATAGCGGCAATGCGGACGTCATCGTTTCTGATGGATTTATAGGCAATGTGGCCTTAAAAATATCAGAAGGGTTGGCAGATGCGATAAAAAAAATGTTGATGAAAGAAATAGCCCAATCCGCTCTTGGGCGGTTTTCTTATCTTTTTGTTGCCGGCCCACTTCTTCGTCTTCGCCGGAAAACGGATTATGCAGAATTTGGAGGGGCTCCGCTTTTAGGAGTGGAGGGTATCAGTATGATTTGTCATGGACGATCTTCATCGAAAGCCATTAAGAATGCCATTTTGCAAGCACATTCCCTGGCAAAAGGCGGATTAATTGAGGCCATTCGAGATGATATTGCAGAAGGGGTTATCCCGCCAGCAGTTGAATCCAAGAGTGTTTCCTAATTTCACATGAATAGTACCATTCTCGGGACCGGGAGTTATGTGCCCAATCGGGTCTTGACCAATGCCGATTTAGAAAGCATGGTTGAGACATCAGATGCCTGGATCGCGGAGCGAACAGGTATTCGCGAGCGGCGCCTTGTCGAATCAGGCCAAGCTTGCTCGGATTTAGCTTTAGAGGCTGCTCAGCGCGCCCTAACTACTGCTAATGTGAATGCGAGTGATCTTGATCTTATACTGCTGGCAACTTGTACGGGAGATAATCCACTTCCCTCCACAGCCTGTCTTCTTCAAAACCGTTTAGGTGCGACAAGAGCAGCTGCTTGTGATATTTCCGCCGCCTGCTGTGGGTTTGTCTATGCGTTATCTATTGCTGATGCGTATGTCAAAACAGGGATGAGGTATGTTCTCGTGATTGGTTCGGAAGTTATGTCGGCCATCACTGATTGGACTGATCGAAACACCTGTGTATTATTTGGTGACGGCGCGGGAGCGGTAGTTCTTGGTCCAGGATCTCATGATGCTGGGATTCTTTCCACACATTTACATGCAAATGGACGACTGTCTGACATGATTCAGGTGCCAGGTGGAGGTTCTAAAGCCCCGGGGTCGAAAGAAATTTTGGACAATAAGCAGTGCTTTATAAAAATGAAAGGCAATGAAACATTTAAGATAGCTGTCAAATCAATGGAGGAGGCAGCTCATGAGGCCGTGACAGCCAATGGTGTGACTATGAGCGAAATTGATGTTTTCATCCCTCATCAAGCTAATATGAGAATTTTAAAAGCTGTTAGTCAGCGATTGGGATTACCTCAAGAAAAATTGATGATAAATTTAGATAAATTTGGTAATACTTCTGCAGCATCTATCCCATTGGCTCTAGATGAAGCCGTTATCAGTCAGAGAATTAAAACAGGCGATTTAGTTTTGTTGGCTGCATTTGGTGCCGGATTAACTTGGGCTTCTGCTTTGGTGCGTTGGTAAACTGGGTATCTGATCATTAGGCTGGTATCAATATCAGTGACTATTCCTTTTGGGAAGAAGTTGCAGGCTAAAAGTGAAAAGAGATATTTCCTTATCATTAAGGAATTCAGAGAAAAGGGGAAATTATGTCTGACATGAAATGGGGCTCGGGAGATTGGGCCTTAATCCTTGGGGCGTCGAGCGGTTTTGGTGAAGCTGCAGCTTTGGAATTAGCAAATTTAGGATTCAATATTATTGGAGTGCATTTGGATCGAAAATCGACCTTGCCAAATGCGGAACGTATTGCCACGGACATTCGGGAGCTGGGTCGTGAAGCATTATTTTTTAATGCGAATGCAGCTGATGCAGAAAAGCGAACAGATATTTTACAAGCAGTGAAGCAACGAGGTGAAGAATTAGGGAAACCGGTCAATGTTCGAGTGCTGATGCATTCTTTAGCTTTTGGAACGCTAAAGCCGTATATTACAGAAGCTGTATCTGAAGGCATCAACAAAGCACAAATGGATATGACCGTGGATGTCATGGCCAATTCTCTCGTGTATTGGACTCAAGATTTAGTAAGACAAAAATTCATGGGCGCTGGAGGTCGGATCTTTTCAATGACGAGTGCGGGAGGGGCTCGAGTGTGGAAAACCTATGGCGCTGTTTCAGCTGCCAAGTCCGCCCTCGAATCTCACACACGGCAACTCGCTTTGGAGTTGGCTCCGTTAGGTATTACGGTCAATTCTCTTATGGCAGGCGTTACCGATACTCCAGCTTTGCGAAAAATTCCAGGGTCTGATGAAATGATTGCCATGGCCCAGCGCAAAAACCCGTCGAATCGATTAACCACCACGCAGGATGTCGCAGATGCCTTAGGTCTTTTATGTCATCCGAAAGCCCATTGGATCACGGGAAATGTTCTTTGTGTGGATGGGGGAGAATTTATTGTCGATTAGTCATCAAACAGAACTTGTGCTCTTTGAACTAATAACATTCCTAGCCTTTATCTTTCTGGAAAAGAATTAATCACGTGCAATCAACAATTGGCTTTCTATTCCCCGGACAAGGTTCGCAATCAGTTGGAATGGGGAAAAATCTGTATGAGACGAATCCTCAAATTAGAGAACTTTATCAAGACGCGGAAAAAGTCTTGGGGTATGATGTGGGAGCTTTATGTCTTGAGGGCCCAGAAGACCAGCTGAATCAAACCGAATATACCCAACCCGCTTTACTTGTGACGAGCTTGGCAGCTTTGCGCCTAGTCCAGCAAGGGCCATTAATCCCAACAGCGGTGGCCGGGCATAGTTTGGGAGAATATACTGCTCTCGTGGCCGCCGGAGCGATTGGGTTTTCTGAAGCTGTCGGCCTGGTGAAAAAGCGGGGACAATATATGGCAGAGGCTGTGAGCCCGGGAAGTGGATTAGTGGCTGCGATATTGGGCCTTTCCGAATCAGAGGTTTTTGATGTTTGTAAAGAAGCCGAAGCCTTGGGTATTGTGGCCCCAGCAAATTTGAATTCACCAGGACAGACGGTTATCGCAGGAGAGAAACTAGCCGTCGAGCGTGCCTTAGAGGTCGCAAAAGCCCGTGGAGCAAAACGTGTGAAAGCTTTACCGGTTAGCGTTCCAGTTCATACACCTTTAATGCAAATTGCAGCAGATCGCTTAAAAAAAGATATTGATTCTTTGCAATGGTCTGATTTAAAGGTCCCGTTGATTAACAACGTGGAAGCCAAAGCTTTACAATCAGCCGATGAGGTCCGGGTATCCTTGGTCAAGCAACTCCCTTCATCTGTCAGATGGCAGGACACTATTCATACAATGTGGACAATGGGAATTACGGATTTCATTGAGATTGGTCCAGGAAAAGTCTTAACGGGGTTAGTGAAACGTATCGTTCCAGAGGCCAAGACTTGGAATGTTTCTGATAAAGAATCTTATGAACATGTACTGGCCCATGTGGCATAATATTCCTGTGTACCACATTCTATCGAAAGGATGGCGATGTCATTGACCGGGAAAATTGCTGTGGTAACCGGAAGTGCCCAAGGTATTGGCCAGGCAATTGCTACGACATTAGCCCAAGAAGGTGCAGATGTCGTTGTGGCTGATTTAGATGCCGATCGGTGTAAAGAAACAATGGCTCGTGTGGAGGAATTAGGTAGAAAGGCGATGGCCGTTTCAGTCAATGTGG
The DNA here is from genome assembly GCA_029261295.1 of Nitrospirales bacterium. GTDB lineage: Bacteria > Nitrospirota > Nitrospiria > Nitrospirales > UBA8639 > Nitrospira_E. Next base: position 39,712 of record JAJDBP010000033.1, read on the forward strand.
GAGACTGGACCCAAGTTAAAAGTATGGTTGATCAGGTACAAAAAGAATGGGAACGAATAGATATCCTGGTAAATAATGCAGGCATAACTCGAGATGGATTGTTACTCCGTATGAAAGAAGAAGATTGGCAGTCGGTGCTTCAAGTGAATTTGACAGGAACTTTTTATTGCGTGAAGGCCGTATTGCCAACCATGAGTCGACAGCGAAATGGACGCATTGTGAATATTGCTTCAATTGTTGGGGCTATTGGGAATATTGGACAAGCCAACTATGCTGCTTCGAAGGCGGCTGTCATCGGTCTTACCAAAACCGTCGCGCGGGAATATGCGAGTCGAAATGTGACGGTCAATGCGGTGGCTCCGGGATTTATTGATACGGCGATGACTCAAGATCTTTCCCCTGAGACCAAAGAAGCTCTCTTAAGTCAGATTCCCTTAAAGCGATTAGGGCAAGCGTCAGACATTGCGGATGCAGTGAGCTTTTTATGCTCAGAAAAAGCAGGATATATCACGGGTCATGTCTTGCATGTGAATGGTGGAATGCATATGGGCTAAGTAATAGGCTATGGAGATTGCATACTGATTAAACATTGGAAGGAGGAGGTGCCAACAATGGCTGTAGAAGAACGGATTAAAAAAATTATTGCGGAACAATTAGGTGTGGAAGAAGATGATGTAGTGCCAGAGGCCAAGTTTGTAGAGGACCTAGGGGCCGATTCTTTAGATACAGTGGAATTAGTCATGGCTCTTGAGGAGGAATTTGAAATTGAAATTCCTGATGAAGATGCTGAAAAAATTCAAACTGTTGCTTCAGCCGTAGACTTTATCAAGGAAAAAGTCTGATCTTCTCATCCCATAGATAGAGAGGATGGTTGGAATGAGTGAGTGGGTACCACGCAGAGTGGTTGTAACCGGAATGGGGCTTGTTACCCCTTTAGATATTGGTGTGTCCAAGTCATGGGAAAAGTTGTGCCAGGGGCAATCAGGTATTGCTCCGATTTCTAAGTTTGATGCCTCTCAGTATTCTGTGCGTATCGCTGGAGAAGTGAAGGGTTTCGATCCAGCTAATTTCATTGAAAAAAAAGAAATAAAAAAAATGGATACTTTTATCCATTTTGCGGTCGCCGCGAGTCAAGAGGCTGTGGATGATGCCAAGTTGGTAGTGGATTCCCATAATTCTGAACGTGTGGGGGTGTATATTGGTGCAGGCATCGGAGGCCTACCCGCCATTGAGCATTACCATAAAATTTTATTAGAACGTGGGCCAGACCGCGTCTCTCCATTTTTTATTCCGATGGTCATCATCAATCTAGCCTCAGGGCAAGTGGCCATTCGATTTGGTGCAAAGGGGCCCAATGCCTGTACGGTCACTGCTTGTGCTACAGGGAACCATTGTATCGGCGATGGGTTCCGATTAATTCAACGGGCAGAAGCCGATGTTATGATTGTCGGAGGTGCTGAAGCAACGATCTGTCCAACGGCTATCGCAGGATTTGGGGCTGCGAAGGCTTTGTCCAGGCGAAACGATGAACCCGAAAAAGCGAGTAGGCCATTTGATAAAGATCGGGATGGATTTGTCATTGGAGAGGGTGCAGGCGTACTCGTGATCGAAGAACTTGAGCATGCCAAGGCTCGTGGTGCAAAAATTCATGCCGAGATCGTTGGGTATGCTATGAATAGCGATGCGTTCCATATCACAGCTCCACCGGATGATGGTGCTGGTGCTGTGAAATGTATGGAGAAGGCGCTTCAGGATGGTGGAGTGTCAAAAAAATCCGTTGGATATATCAATGCCCATGGAACATCGACCTTTGCTGATCGTGTGGAAACGCAAGTGATTAAAGAGGTATTCGGAGAGCATGCCTATTCAATTCCCATTAGTTCAACCAAATCCATGACGGGCCATTTACTCGGAGCGGCTGGGGGAATTGAGGCGGTCTTTTCAATTCTGGCCCTACAAAAAGGTATACTTCCACCAACAATCAACTTAGATGACCCTGACCCTGAATGTGACCTGGATTATGTGCCCAATCAGTCTCGCGTTTCCTCTGTGGATGTGGCAGTTTCTAATGCCTTTGGATTTGGTGGGGTGAATGCCTGCTTGGTTTTTCGTCGGTGGCAAGCGGCTTAATCCGAGTAGATTTGTGACGATATCAGTTGTGCTGGCTCTCAATACTTTCCTGCCAACCTCGTCGGTTATCCCCTTCTTGCAATATGATATAATGAAAAGATTTCATGCGAAGGGGAACGGGAATTGTTGTGATTGCCTACTATTCAGATGACGATTGTGATAACCAGTGCTGGAAATCAAAGAAATTCAGGAAATTTTAGGGTACGTTTTTAAGCAAGAAGTCCTATTGTATGAAGCCCTTACGCATCGATCTTTTTCACAGTCACAAGAACACTCCAATGCTCAGCATAATGAAAGATTGGAATTTTTGGGAGATGCTGTCTTGGGCCTTGTGATAAGCGAAAGTTTGGTGGCTCTCTATCCCACGTTTACTGAGGGGGAACTGTCTAAGGTAAAAGCCAGCCTGATTAGTCGTGTGACACTTGCAATAGCTGCCAGGCGCCTTTCGCTCGGAGAGTGGCTACGGCTTGGGCGAGGAGAAGAAACATCATTCGGTAGAGAAAAGCATTCTTTGTTGGCCAATGCCCTTGAAGCATTGATCGGTGCCGTTTATCTGGATAGTGGCTTGGAGTCTGCCCGCATCTTTATTCACAGGGCGTTAGATCTGGAATTTTCTGATTTATTGAATCGACCGGATTTAACGGGTGGAGGGGATTGGAAAAGCCGACTGCAAGAATGGGTGCATAAATTTGATGGAACGAGTCCTGTGTATCAACTCGTTCATGAATCAGGGCCAGATCATCAAAAAGTGTTTTGCATGACGGTAAAAATTGGTGGACAGGTCATGGGGCGGGGGGAAGGACGTACAAAAAAGGATGCGGAGCAATGTGCTGCCCAAAAAGCATTTGAACAAGTCAGTGACGGAGGTGATGTCGATATCATAAGGAATTCACACGAAAAGTAATGGAGGAGTTATGAGGAATGATTTTTCAAGTACGGTAGTGAATATGTTTCGACGAGGGATATTGGTGATGAGTGTAATCGCCATGGTGAATGTCTATTTGATGGCAGTGGCTTTTGGAGAAGAGCCTGCGACTGGGTCGCAAGCTCCTCATGTCATTTTGAAAACCAAATTTGGTGAAATGGAAATTGTTCTCTTCAAGGACTTAGCCCCGAAGCATGTGGAAAGTTTCTTGAAATTAGCGGAAAAAGGATTTTATAACGGAACAATATTCCATCGGATCATCCCAGGGTTTATGATACAGGGTGGAGATCCCTTAACAAAAGATCCTGCCAACCGTAGTAAATTTGGGACGGGGGGGCCAGGCTATACCGTGCCTGCAGAATTCAGTAAGGTGGCTCATGAGAAAGGTATTCTCTCTGCCGCACGAACTGCTGATCCAAATAGTGCCGGTTCACAATTTTTTCTCATGGTTGATAAGGCTCCTCATTTGGATGGACAATATACCGTATTTGGAGAAGTCCTTAAAGGGATTGAAGTTGCTGATACCATTGTGAGCCAGCCTCGAGATTTGCGCGACAATCCAGTAGAACGGATTGAGATGACGATTGAAGTGATGAAATAGAAGATAAAAACAGAAGTCTAGGAATACTAGGAGGATTTGGATTCAGGCTGGTAATCGAATCCACTCGGGATAACAATCCGTCCGCCGGCTCCCGTTTGACGAGCAAGCTGTTCTGCAACATCGGGATGCCGTTCTCGGACGTATCCCAAAAGCCCTTGTAAAAATCGATTAGACCGAAGCCCGGAACCGGAAAAGTCTTGAATGAAATTCTGAGCCCGATCCAAAACCTCTGTGACCATAGTCGGCTCTAAGTTCTGGCGTTCACCAAAGACTTTGAACTCTTTTCGCAATTCTTCTCCAAATGCTGGGCTCCCAGTTTCGGGAATCTGAATTAAACTAAAACTCCGTCGGAGACTCTGGAGGCCTTCTAATGCCTCAATATCTTGGGCATCACGGCGTTCTTGGAAGTATCTAAAAGCCAAAGCTTCAAATACATAGAAGATTTCGGTTGCGCGTTCCCCACCAAAATCTAAGAGCTCTCGATAAAAGGTTCGCCGCTCCAATTCGAATTGCCCACCGACTCGTTTTTGCTGATAGTCGTCATTGGCTTCTAGAAAGACACATGATGCGGGGCAGGAAATTGTGGTAATTCGATGTTCGCCACAACATTGACTGCAAATCATTCCATCCAAGGCGGGACATGACCGTTTACCTTTTCGCTGATGACAGTGCACACATTTACTCATTTGGCTTTTTGTCCTTAGGGAAATTTAGCCCATAGTCAGAAAACGTTCGTTTCTTTTTGTCAGGCGTATCATTGGATGGGCGTTCCAGCCCATTGATTTCCGCTCCCTTAGCGTACAGATAGGGAACGAGAATAAGATGATTGATGCGATCTACCCCTATGCCTGATGGAGAAAGTAAAAATTCAGCAATGGCCTCTTTCTTGAGATTGGCTCGAATTCGCCACACCTTTCCCGCGGTTAAATCAGACAAATACATAGTCCCATATTGGTCAAAATCAATGCCATCGAGATTATGGAATCCCCCAGAGAAAAATGAACTAACAAATAATTCGTGCAGGATGCCTTTTTTATCAATCTCAAACACTTTTCCATCATCCCATCCAACCCCTACTAAATGCCCGTTGCGTGGGTGAACAGCTAACCCGTGAGGATGTGACAATTTGGCATCTTGAAAAAACTGGGTAATGGCATGGTTCTGCGCGGGATCAATTCGAAAAATGGTGTTGGTGTCAGCATCGGAGGCATACAAATACCCATGGGAATCAGCTGTTAGTCCGGTTAGGGATTGGGCATGAAACTGAGAAAAGTTAATTGTGACGAGAGAATGCCCGGTGGTTTTATCAAAGCCACGCACGACATCCAAGTCGGCCACATAGAGGATAGGGCCAATAATGGACATTTCTTTTGGTGAGTTGAGTGTGACTGATTCTTGTCCTCCCTGGATGAAATGAAGCGCGGTGATTTTCCCTTCTGCGTCGGCTTTACTGATAAAACCCTTATTCTCTCGGGTCCCAGGATCTCCGTTGGCGTTGGAGATATAATAAACTTCACCGTTGTCTGCGATGATATTTTGTGGAAATTGAAGATTGGCAATTTCATAAGAAATGGCATTGGGCAGCCAAAACGAAACGAGGCTAGCTACTATAACGATCGACACCGTAAAGATAGTACGAACCAAAGCCATTCGAAAGATTTGCATTTTACCAGAGATTGAGTGAATGAATGGATTACGCTAGAGATTAGACAACAGCTAAAATGCTTTACTCAGTGCTCGGCACTGTAAGTGAGGGTTTCTGGGGGTGTCAAGAAATGAGTCAGCCACCATTGCGTTGACGAGGTTTTTCAGTGCCTGATATCGTAAAAAGGTGCAAACTTACAAAATTGGTCTTCCTGCCTAGAATGTTTTAAGAAATCGACGAAAAGGAGAGAATGTGTCTGCACAGATAATTGATGGAAAAGCTCTAGCGCTGAGTCTTCGAGAAAGCATTGCTCAAGAAGTAAGTCTTCTTCAAAAAAATACCGGGGTGCAACCTGGCTTAGCAGCTGTCTTAGTTGGAGATGATCCGGCCTCTGCAATATATGTTAGAAATAAGAAAATTGCCTGTGAAAAAGCTGGGCTATATCCCCAAGAGCATCTGTTGCCATCTTCAACGACAGAGGAAGCATTGTTGGACCTTATTCATCAGTTGAATGTGGATCCCAAAATTCACGGTATTTTGGTTCAGTTGCCCTTGCCACCTCATATTGAAAGTAAGGCGATCTTACAAGCGGTCTCTCCAGAAAAAGATGCGGATGGGTTTCATCCTGTCAACGTGGGGCGGTTAGTCGAGGGTGATCCAGTCTTTGTCCCCTGCACGCCGAAGGGCGTCATTCATATGATTGATTCCACAGGACTGGATATTGGGGGGAAACGAGCTGTCGTGATTGGCCGCAGTAATATTGTGGGAAAACCGATCGCGATGCTGTTGCTTCATCGACATGCTACGGTGACCATCTGCCATTCTCGTACGAAAGATTTACCTTCCGTCGTTCGTGAGGCCGACATTGTCATTGCTGCGATTGGCAAGCCTTTCTTTGTCACGCCAGATATGATTAAAGAAGGAGCGGTTGTCATTGATGTAGGAATAAATCGATTGGACAATGGCAAACTCGTGGGCGATGTAGACTTTGATCGGGTGAAAGCCCATGCAGGCTGGATCACCCCTGTTCCCGGGGGTGTCGGGCCAATGACTATTGCCATGTTGCTCCAAAATACTCTGGAGTCAGCAAAGCGGTTTGCTCAGTAATTGGCAATCTCAACTGAATAGCCATGAGTCATCTCACCATCCCTCAACTTCAGCAATTTAAAAGTCAGGGTAAAAAAATATCGGTCGTGACTGCCTACGACGCATTATTTACCGAAATCGTGGAGCAAGCAGGCCTAGAAGTTATCTTGGTTGGAGATTCATTGGGTATGGTTGTGCAAGGGAAACCTAATACTCTCGCCGTAACGATGGAGGAAATGCTCTATCACACTAGAATGGTTGCTCAGACAGCAAAACGGGCTTTGGTGATTGGAGATATGCCATTTTTGTCCTACCAGGTTAGTTTGGAGGAAACAGTTCGAAATGCCGGTCGATTCCTTCAAGCCGGAGCGGTGGCTGTTAAACTTGAGGGAGGAATGTCTGTCGTTGATCGTGTGGAGGTCATGACCGGTTTTGGCATTCCGGTTATGGGCCATGTAGGCATGACGCCGCAATCTGTCAATCAATCCGGAGGGTATCATGTCCGAGGCAAGGACGAGGTAGAGGCCCAAAAAATCTTGGAGGAAGCCAAAGCTCTAGAAGCTGCTGGAATATTTGCTCTTGTATTGGAATGTCTACCAACTTCGTTGGCGCACACGATTACGCAGGAGCTTACTATTCCTACCATTGGAATAGGAGCTGGATCGGGGTGCGATGGACAAGTGCTGGTCCTCTACGATCTGTTGGGACTGTTTGATGAGTTTGTACCAAAATTTGTGAAACCATATGCCCATTTAAAGGCTGAGGCCTTACAAGCCCTCAAGCGATATAAAGAGGAAGTTGAATGTGGAAAATTTCCTTCTGATTCTGAAAGCTACCAATAATAAAATAGAGAGACGTATGTGTATGGGCCTAGCGTAAACACGTAGAAAGGAATCTACTTTTTCTCCTCACAACATTCCTTTTCACAGTTCATTCAGGATTTCCTGCCTTTTGTGTGTGTATTCCTTTTCGGTCAATAACCCTTCCTGCCGAAGTTTTTCTAACCTTTTTAGTCGTTGGGTAATAGAGTCCCTCGAATTGTACCTTGGAGAAAATGGCTGTATCTGTTGGTGGTTGGATGGTTCTTGAGCATGGCCAAATTTGTTGAGGGGAAAAATAAAGTGAGGGGGTTGAGGTGCCCACATTTCAGTGGCCAAGTTATGGGTGAGCTGTTGAGCGGGATCTAAAGCCTTTAAAGAATGTAGGGGATCGCCTATTTGAGACAGTGGATGATTTTTTGAGTTCTGAGGGGGATTCTTTGAGGGAACCGTTTGGCGGTAATTTGGGAGGAGGAGGTGAAGTTCATCTTTTTGTATATATAAACCACCGGACGTGAGTTCCCAAATGCCATTACCTCGCGGTGTTGCCCAATAAAAGGTCACAGTTTCAAGAGGGGTAGCCTGTTTTAGAGCTCTTGAAAAATGAAACGAAAAAAAACCTCGTTGTTCTTCGGAAAAAGCTTCCTGGGTTGAGGAAGACCTTCCGGCGATTCGATCAAGAAGTGACGAGGGTTGTACTTCGATATGCTGTAGAACGGAATCCAATTCCTCTGCCGTGGGTGTTGCAGGGTGCGAGTATTCAGGAGATCCTTCACGATACGTCACTTCCAGCCCCACCATCTTGTCGGGTAGATTCATCAAAAACCGTGTTGCAGCTGGACCTGTGGTACAGCTGGTGGTTAGCCACCAAAATCCTAGACCAAGAATCACAAGGGACATTCTAAAAAAAGACTTTAAAAAATTCATAAACTGCCCGTACGTAACACGAAAAAATGATGACATAAGACTTTAAGAATGTAACACTATTTTTCATTGAGGAATAGAATTGATCTTCTGATTGGACGGTCAGGGCGATCTTTAGGCCATCGGACATTCAGGCCTTACATACTTTTCAACAGGGTATAAATAGATGACAAATGTTGAAAGATTCTTTCATCCAAGTCTCAAAACAGTTTTGGCCTTAGGATTTGTCCTCTTTGTCACATCGTTTCCTCTGAGGGTTCCTGAGGCTGAGGCCCTTCCGGCATTTGCCAGAAAATATCAGGTGAATTGCAATGTGTGTCATACTCGGCCACCTCGACTCAATCCCTTTGGAGAGCAATTTTTAGAAAATGGCTATCAAATGCCCGGAACGGAAGATGGGGGTATTGTTGCCAAGCTCAAATATGGCGATGTCACGTTAGATGACGTCTCGAATTATTTTGCCGTCTTATTTGGCGTGGATGGAGTTACCAATGTGAACCTCAAGCGAGAAGTGCCAGGCTCTGAAGATCTTACAGAACTTGGTACTCCTGCGATTGTTCGTCTATTTACCACTGGAACAGTGACAGAAAACGTTGGTTTCTTTGTGGATATGACGTCTATTTTTAGTCGATCGAGTGATGTGGAAATAGGGAGAGCCTTTATTACCCTCAATAATCTTGGAGGCATGGACTGGGCGCATCTTCGCGTGGGGCGCTTGGATCCTTCTGCCTATTTTTCCATGGCCAGGGGGCGTCCCCATTGGGTACCAGTAGGTCCGAAGTTTGCCCCTCCATTCGGGTCATTTGCCACGCCGACCGTGACGCAATGGTCGTTATTTCAGAGTGCCTATGCGTCAAAATTCTATGGATTGTTTGATCGGAGTGGCGCGTTTATCATGCCATTCGATTCCACGCTCTATAATTCTCCTGAAGAGGTCGGGATTGATGTCCATGGTCGGCCTTTTGGAGATTGGTTCCTTTATCAGGTTGGGGTATTAAACGGCGGAAATGAACGGGCAGGGGATTCGAATAATTCCAAAGATTGGTATGTGATGACCCGTTTTGATTACACCCAATCCGCGTATCTCTCGGTGAATCTTTCAGGATTTGGCTATTTTGGGAACCACAATGCCAAGGTTTTAGGTGGAGCGGATGTGAGCCGGAGTCGGTATGGGGTTGGCGCGAGGGTGCGCTATAAGTGGTTGGATGTCTATGGGGCTTATACTATTGATCGTGTAACGGATTTACCTACTGGCATGGAAGCAATATTTGACTCGACCGCTACGGGTGTCACGGTTGAAGCGCATGCCTTGGTTGCTGATCGAGTGTTAATTGGGACACGGTTTGACCACATGGATGCGGGTGGTTTATTAGCCACTCGCAAAAGTGCCACATTTGTTGGCCTACAGGCCAAATATTATCTTCGCTCGAATATGTGGTTTACGATTCGTGACGATTTCAATGTGCGAGATTCGGAAGGTGGAAGGAGTGCGGCTCGCAATTTGCGAAATAGGTTTAATGTGTCGATAGACCTAGTGTTTTAAAGGAGAATCCTGTTCATGAAGGCATTTTGGAAAAACCTTACAATGGCTTTTGGATTGGTCCTTGTTTTGACTTCTATCGTGGGAGCTTCTGAAGTCACGGAACATGATATTCAGCAAGGAAAGAGCATTTATGAACGATCATGTTTGATATGTCATGGGGAATCCGGAAAAGGTGATGGGCCTGCTGCATTTTACAACGCGGCATTTTCCGCTCCACGGGCTAGGGATTTCACGGTTGGCAACTTCAAATTTCGTTCAACTGTTTCTGGTAGTCTTCCGTTGGATGAAGATATTTTTCGAACAATTACGAATGGGATTCCTGGCACAATGCCCTCGTTTAGTGGATTATCATCAGAGCAACGCTGGCAGGTAGTGGCCTATATCAAAACCTTCTATGGTGGATTTCAGGAAGAAATCCCCGAGGTCATCAAACTAGCAGGTCTTCCTATCCTTTCTGCCGCCGAAAGCGTGCGACGTGGCAAGATTCTGTTTCAAGATATGGATTGTCATAGTTGTCATGGGAGACAGGGGCGTGGCGACGGTAAGGTGGCCTTGGCGGGAGAATTACATGATAGTCGAGACTTGCCAATTTCGCCCAATGATTTGACCAATCCTACTGGATGGAAAAATGGCGCAACGGCTAGCGATGTGGTCCGAACACTTTTTACAGGACTAGATGGGACTCCGATGCCTTCCTACGAAAGCCAATTGATAGGGCATGAAGACGACGCCTGGCATCTAGCCAATTACCTGCTTTCTTTATCCGGCCAAAACTAATAAACCTCTCTGGGCTCGTTTTTTTTGGTTTTTAATGAAATATGGCTTTGATTCAAAATATTTGGGTTCCTGGTCGACAAATCTTCTCACTTTTTTTTAGGAGTGCCATTCTCTCTCTCAGTCTCTGGAGTGGTCATGGATTGGCTGCCGTCGAGAATATTTATGCTGGCACACTTGAAGGGGAAGTCCATTTTACAGGCCAAAAACCTCGTCCAACGGTCATGAAAGTCGTGAAAGACCAGGATCACTGTGGGACTAAGGTCAGTATTCAGACCGTACGGCTTCATGGTGCTTATGGAGCGTTAAGCGATGCAGTTGTGACTGTGGAAGGTATGAGTACAAACCCCAAGCCTGAAAAGGCTCAACGTCCGGTCCTCAATATGCGGTGTGCTTTTTCTCCTCGTATAAGTGTGGCACGGAAAGGGCAAGAAGTAGAAGTTCGAAATCAAGACCCGATCCTCCACAATACCCATATTAAATATGGGAGACGGACCTTTTTGAACGTGGCTCAGGTTCCGAGTGGAAAGCCGATTATTAAACGACTAAAAAAATCAGGTCTCCACGCCATTCAGTGTGATAAGCATGTGTTTATGCAGGCCTATCTCCATGTGTTTTCCCATCCTTTTTATACTTTGACGAACCAAACTGGAACGTTTCAGATCCCTGATATTCCTCCAGGGACTCATACGATCAGGGTGTGGCATGAAACTTTGGGAATTCTTAAAAAGGTTGTGAAGATCCCCCAAAAGGGTACCACTCGTATTCAGTTTACCTATCCCTAATTCCTGCTTCTGTTTTTCTTTCTTTTCATCCAAGATAAATTGCCTCAATTCTCACTCAGCGAAAACGCTGAAAAATCTTTCAGAATCACTCGCTAATAGCCGAAAACTCTAATGAATGAGTAGGTCGAATTGCGCCTGGTCCAAGATGCGTATTTGGGCACAAAGTTCGGTATGGAAACTAAAGGTTGTGGCAATTTCAGCTAACGAGAAGAAGAACTAGATGAAGAACCCTTTGGTTTGGCTATCACGCAAATGGCGGGGCAGCGTCGTGTTTCGCATTTCTTCCAGTTTGATCTTTTCGATGGGACTGTTGCTATTAATTGGGGCGGTACTTATTGGTTATGGACAACGTGAGTTGCTTCAAGAGGCATTTCGGGAGCGAGGCGTGGCGGTGGCCAGAACCTTTTCGACGATCGGGTCTGCAGCTATTTTGGATAATTTGTATCGCTTTCAAGAAGCCATGTCGCGCTATGCGAAAGACACGGATCTTCAAATATTAGAAATCATTGATGAAGATAATATGGTTATTTCTTCTTTGCAGCCGACCGTCATTGGCACCACGATATGGGATGACCCTCATTTAACAGAAGCTAGGCGTATGAGGTCGGAGGTGCAAGCCTTTGTCGACACTCCGGCCAATGGGATTATGTTCGTCGTCATTGAGCCTCTATTGGACCAGGGAGAAATTGTGGCGTGGGTTCGGGTGGGGTTTTCGATGAATCGACTGTATCAAAAAGAATTGGAGCTGTGGGTGGGGCTCATGGTTATGGCTTGTATCTTTATCGGACTTGCCATCTTTGGTGTGAGAAAAGGGCTCTTTCAGATAGTGCCATTTTTACAGGGGATGATTGAAAAACTTCAGGGAGTGGCAAGGGTTACAGAGAAAGTCATTCCACGCAGCGAGTGGTTTTCTAGTAAGCCAATCCTAAAGGGTTTGATCGAGGAAAATATGGAGGGTGAGGTTGAGCAATTGGCCGGTGTGGCTAACCGAACGGCTAGCTTATTGGAGGATCGAACCAAAGCTCTCCAGCGGTTAATGGAGGCTCAAGAAACTAAAAACCAGGAATTGACCCGTTTGGCTTCATTTCCTGAAATGAATCCTAATCCTGTTATCGAACTGGATATTAAAGGGCAGGTAACTTATGTCAATCCAGCAGGAAGCCTTGTGTTTCCTGAGCTATCTCATCTGGGTCTTGGGCACCCTGGCTTAGAGAAGGTGGTTAATGCGTTAGAAGCTGTCCTATCTGGCGAGGAAAAGATGATTGTTCAAGAGGTTTCACTGTCTGATCGAGTGTTTGAGGCTCGGATTACTCTCGTGGAAGACAGTCACGTATTGCGAATCTATCTTCATGAAATTACGCAGCGAAAAATGGCGGAGGAGCAAGTTCGAACAACGGCTCGTGAGTTAGAGATTTATAATCGAGAATTGGCGCAGTCACGTGATGCTGCATTAGAAGCGGCCACTGCGAAAACTGAATTTTTGGCCATGATGAGTCATGAAATCCGAACGCCAATGAATGGAGTGATTGGGATGACTGGTCTGCTCCTGGAGTCGAGTTTGGATCCCGAGCAACGAAAAATGACAGAAACGGTTCGTGTTTCTGGGGAAGCTCTGCTCACGATCATTAATGATATTTTAGATTTTTCAAAAATTGAATCTGGGAAACTTGAATTGGAAGAGATCCCATTCGATCCCCAAGTCTGCATTGAGGAGGTCTTAGAGTTGCTTGCAGAGAGAGCTAATAGTAAAAACTTAGAACTGACAAACTGGATTTTCCAGAACGTGCCGACTACCGTGCTGGGCGACCCAGGGCGATTTCGCCAGGTCCTCATGAATCTTGTGGCCAATGCAATAAAGTTTACCGAAGTAGGAGAAGTGTCTGTTCAGGTCGCATTAGTCAGTGAAAATGATCATGAAGTGGAATTGGATGTGAAGATTATTGATACAGGAATTGGTCTGACTCCTGAGCAACAAAGCAAACTTTTCCAATCATTCACTCAGGCGGATGGGTCAACAACTCGGAAGTATGGAGGGACAGGATTGGGCTTAGCTATCTCAAAGCAACTGGTGGAGGCCATGAATGGCACCATTAGTCTTTTCAGTGAACTTGGCCAGGGCAGCTGCTTCTCTTTGCAGTTTCGGTTTCGTCGGGCAGAAAGTTTGGCAGAGATTCAGGAACTTCCTCATGTGTTACAGGGACTCAGAATTTGTTGTGTGGATGATAACGAAACGAATCGGATGATCCTGTCTCATTATGCCCATGCCTGGGAGATGGAACCGGTATTAGCCGAAGGGGCGCAACAGGCGCTAGACATTTTACATGAACAGTTTCAGCAGGGAGCGCCTTGTGATCTGGCAATTTTGGATATGAACATGCCACAGATGAATGGGATGGATTTGGCAAAAGTTATTAAAGCTGACCCTGATTTGCAGAATCTGAAACTCGTGTTGCTCACCTCTAGTGGGCTTCGAGGTGATTCGGCTCGATCGAGAAATGTTGGATTTGAGGCATATCTGAGCAAGCCGGTTAGGAAAGGGGATTTGCGAGCAAGCTTGGAAATGGTGATGACCCATTCAACAACAAATGAAAAACGCGACTCCACAGATAGGAGAGAGGCCGAAGGGTCCATTGGTCAATCAGTTCAGGGTGTACCTAGGCATATTTTAGTGGTGGACGACCATGTGGTGAACCAACAGTTAGCTCAGATGATGCTAGAACGATTGGGACATCGAGTTGATGTAGTGGGGAATGGGTTCGAGGCTGTAGACGCCGTGAAGCGGATTCCCTATCAGCTGGTTTTAATGGACTGCCAGATGCCAGAAATGGATGGGTATGATGCTACCAGGACTATTCGGGAGTGGGAACTGCAAGTAGGGACAAGTAGTCAGGTGAATATGGGATCGAAAATGGGAGAAACTCCCACGCCAGTTGGAACTTTTGACTCCTCACACGACACTCTACCCAATCCTCACATTCCTATAGTGGCGATGACCGCTAATGCCATGAAAGGGGATCGAGAGAAATGCCTTTCAGCCGGGATGGATGATTATCTGAGTAAGCCCATCAAGCATGAAGAACTTGCTGTGATGGTTGCCAAGTGGTTGCCGGCTAAAAAACACGGTGAGGACAGTATTACTGACTCAGTAGATGTATCGAATTCCAAAAAATCCGAGAAACTCATAAAGAAAGAAAAAGATGACGCGTTCTCATTGAATGGCCAGACGGGCGTCTCTGAGCCCATTCTACCCTTGCATCTGATTGACGAATGGGAGCTTGCTGGGGGCAAGGAGTTTGTGGTGAAGATAGTGACTCAATTTGTCAATGATGCCATGGTGTGTGTTGAGAACATTCAAATCGCGGTAGATACTCAGCAAGCAAGTGATATGCAGGAAGCAGCTCATGGCTTGAAAGGAATGGCAGCAAATATGGGTTTGCCAGAGTTAGCTGAGTTGGCGCATCAAATGGAAATTTTAGCTCGTGAGCAAAATCTCATTAAGAGCCCTTCCCTATTTGAATTGATGCAAAAAGAATTTGTTCGTGTGCAAACTGCTTTGCAACAGTTGTTAGATTCAAGCCAGCCTCTTTCCCAATAATTTCACTTATACTTGAATTTCCACCAACCCACTAAGCAATCTTCCCACAGTTTTGGCTGATGTATTTCGTAGGCAGCTCTATAAGCTGTCCTAACAGTTACTAAAATTTTTGAATAAAGATTCAGGGAAGTTGATGCTTGAAATGGCATGGTCTTTTTAAGGGAAGGTGACTCTATCGACTGTTCCCAGAAGTTGGTATCCATCTTTCAGAAACCGTTCTCCAGTTCGATGGAGTCTGGGGGCGCGGGTATACCAGACGGTGCAATTTGCCTCATATTTTCTGGCGAAGGGGGGTATAGCCTCGGCGTTGGGAATGATAAATAGCTGACTGACCAATACGAATCAGAAAGAGACAAAAATTTGTGTAGCTATCTCTGAATTTAGCCGCGTGAAATACATGGGATTCAGAGAGAATGTGTAGAGCAGATTGTCAGGCGAAAGACTAGAATAAATATGGATCAGGTTGGAAACTATGTCAATAAAAAACAAGGCTTTTCTCGCACTCTGCGTTGAGGAAGGAACAGGTAAGAATTGAGGCAGAAAGGTGGCCTTACTGAGTTCAAGTGCTCAATTTTTTATCGACAAAATTGGCGGATGATTTAGTCGTGAGAAATTATGAGAAAGCCGATGTTGTCATAGGGTCGTTTGGCTTGCCACAGAAGGGTATTCCTAGTATGCTCGGAGCTAAATCCCCTAATGGTATGGAGGAAAAACGGATTCATGGAAATTCCTGAGGATATTCAAGGGTGCCGGGAAGGCATTGATCGGCTTGATGATGAAATTCTCAAGTTGCTGAATGAACGCTCCCAATATGTCTTACAAGTCGGGCATTTGAAAAAGAAACAAGACCCATCTGCGCATCTCCATACCCAAGGTCGAGAAGTCGCTATTGTCGAGCGACTTATGGCCAATAACCCTGGTCCATTTCCTAGCTCAGCCTTACGCCCGGTCTATCGGGAAATCATGTCCGCTTCCTTATCCTTGGAAGGCATGCAAACCATTGCGTATTTGGGACCTCCTGCCACATTTACTCATTTGGCCGCCATGCGCAAATTTGGAGAATCAGCTGACTACATCCCTGTGAATAGTATTAAGGATGTGTTTGATGATGTCGAACGCGGGCGTATGCGGTTTGGTGTAGTCCCGATTGAAAATTCAACCGAAGGGGTGGTCAACCATACCTTGGATCTGTTTGTGGATTCGCCATTGCTGATTTATGGTGAAGTGATGTTGGAAATTTCCCATCATTTTTTATCAAAGGCACAGAAGCTTGAAGATATTAAAACGGTCTATTCTCATCCGCATGCCATAGCACAATGTCGGAATTGGTTGGAAGTTCATTTGCCTTCTGTCGCCATTGCGGAAGAACCCAGCACAGCACGCGCGGCAGAACGGTGTGTGGATGATCCGACGGCTGGGGCCATTGCCTCAGAACTAGCAGCGCAGTTATACGGGTTAACCATCCTGCGGTCTCGTATTGAGGATAACATCAATAATTTTACGAGATTTTTAATTTTGTCTCTCCGGGGCGCAGAACAGACTGGACGAGATAAGACGTCCTTTCTTGTTTCGGCAAAAGATCGGGTGGGGGCGCTGTATGATCTCATCCGTCCCTTCTCTTCCTATGGCATCAATATGACCAAGATTGAATCGCGCCCTACTCGTCGAAAAGTCTGGGAATATCTGTTTTTTATGGACTTGGAAGGGCACCAAAACGATGATCGTGTGAAGAAAGCTCTGGATGAAGTGAAGTCCCGGTGCTTGTTTTTAAAAGTTTTAGGTTCTTATCCCATTCACAAATAACCCTCTTTCAAAGAACATGTCCTATATATTGGTTGACTGATATGGCGTTGCACGTTCATCCAACCATCGCTTCACTAAAACCCTATTCTCCAGGGAAGCCGCTTTCTGAACTTGAACGCGAGTTGGGGATTGGTCAAGCCATTAAATTGGCTTCTAATGAAAACCCATGGGGCCCCTCTCCAAAAGCTCTTCAGGTGCTTGAGGAGACATCAGCTTCGCTTCATCGGTACCCTGATGGGGGAGCACATGAACTGCGGCAGGCTATAGCGAAGAAATGGCAGATGCCCCAAGATCAGGTTCTTGTTGGTAATGGGTCTGATGAAATTATAAGCCTGTTGATTAAAACATTTTTAGCTCCTGGGGAAGAAGCGGTCATGGCTGACCTGACATTTGTCATGTATCGTTTATCGGTTTTGGGTGGTCATGGTGTGCCGATTGAAGTGCCTCTGAAAAATTGGGCTCATGATTTGTCGGCAATGGCAGAGGCTGTCACCGATCAAACTCGTCTTTTTTTCATTTGTAATCCCAACAACCCTACTGGGACCATGTTGTCAGCTAGGGAGATTGAATCAGTCTTGGACAAAATTCCTAACCATGTGATTGTGGTGTTCGATGAGGCCTATTACGAATATGTTCGTAATCCTGAATATCCAGATAGTTTGCAATATGTTCGAGAAGGGCGACCGGTTGTGGTGTTGCGGACCTTTTCGAAAATTTACGGTCTTGCTGGATTGCGTGTGGGCTATGGAATTACGACTTCGGAGATTGCGGGCTACGTCAATCGAGTTCGTCCCCCATTTAATGTTAATAGCTTGGCGCAGGAGGCTGCCAAAGCCGCGTTGTTAGATGAAGAACACGTCACGAAAAGTTTTGCTATGAATGAAGCTGAAATGACGTTTCTGGAAGAAGGGTTAACCAAATTGGGGTTTGTGACAATTCCAACGCAAGCCAACTTTATTTATTTTGATGTGGGTATGGATGGCGCAGCCATATTCGATGCTCTTCTGAGTGAAGGGGTGATCGTACGGCATATCCGTGGGTCTATGATTCGTGTCACGATTGGACAACCCACAGAAAATCGACGATTTTTGGAAGCCCTAGAACATGTGCTCCCAACCCTGACAAAATCCGTCTAAGTTGAAGTTGCCATGATTATCGTCTTAAAACCTGAAGCGACTGAGCAAGATATTGAACATTTGGTTGATCGTCTTCGTTCATTAGGTTTGAAATCCCAAATCACAAAAGGGGAAGAGCGAACCGTAGTTGGTGTCATTGGAGATGAGCGGGTTTTGCAAGGCCAGCCTTTGACTGTATTTCCAGGTGTTGAAAGCGTCACACCGATTTTGGCTCCCTGGAAATTAGTCAGTCGAGAGTTTCAACCACATGATTCTGTGATTGATGTGGCTGGGGTAAAAATTGGTGGCCCGAAGATTACGGTGATGGCTGGTCCCTGCGCGGTGGAAAAATTAGAGATTACCGTGGGTATTGCAAAGGAGGTAGCTAAATCTGGCGCCACCATTCTGAGAGGAGGCGCCTATAAGCCGCGCTCTTCGCCTTACTCCTTCCAGGGTTTGGGACAGGAAGGCTTGAGTTTCCTGGCTGAGGCGCGAAAACAAACGAAACTTCCAGTGGTCAGTGAAATTCTAGATGCCAGGGATTTAGGGTTTTTCTTGGAGCATGCAGATATTATTCAGATTGGTGCTCGCAATATGCAAAATTTTGAATTGCTCAAAGAAGTTGGGGCTTATGATAAACCCGTGTTACTAAAGCGGGGTTTGTCGGCAACTATTAAAGAATTTTTATTGTCTGCGGAATATATCATGTCTCGGGGTAATCGCAATGTCATGTTGTGTGAACGTGGCATTCGAACCTTTGAGACGCAATATCGGAATACGCTGGATCTGTCGGCCGTACCAACCTTAAAGGAAATGTCGCATTTACCAGTCATAGTAGACCCTAGCCATGCGACAGGAAATTGGAAGTTGGTCGCTCCCATGGCCAAGGCGGCTATTGCTGCTGGCGCTGATGGTTTGTTAATTGAAGTGCATTCAAATCCAGAATGTGCTTTGTGCGATGGAGAAGAATCATTGAAGCCTGCCAGGTTTCACACCTTAATGGCTGACCTGACCAAGGTTGCCCAGGCCGTTGGGCGAGAACTCTAATGGATCTCCCCACTTCACTCTAACTTTCTTGTCTCATTCCTCATGGCGAGTTCTTCATCAGAATATCTGTTTCAGCAAGTCACGATCATCGGTGTCGGTCTTTTAGGTGGATCACTTGGCCTCCTTCTTAAGGAGCAAGGGTTAGCCAAATCCGTTCTAGGGATTGGTCGTCGACGGCCAAACCTTGAATTGGCGGTAGAACTTGGGGCTATTGATCGTTTCTTTTCGGAAGCGAAAGAGGCTGCCCGAGACTCTGATTTGATTGTCTTGGCCACGCCGGTTGATACCTATGTTTCTCATGTTCAAGATTGGGGATCCTTTATTCCAACCGGGGCTATTGTCAGTGATGTAGGTAGTGTGAAAGGGAAATTAGTGTTTGATTTGGAGGAGGCCCTTCCTCCAACGGTGAATTTTGTTGGGGCCCATCCAATTGCTGGGAAAGAAAAATCAGGTGTGGCTCATGCCACATCGAAGCTATTTAATGGAGCCCGTTGTATCGTGACGCCAACCAACCATACCAACGAAAAGGCTCTGGCCAAAGTGCGAGATCTGTGGGAAAGGGCCGGCTCAGATGTCGTGTTGATGGACCCCATGGTTCATGATTGGGTCTTGGGGGCTGTGAGCCATCTTCCGCATATTGTAGCTTTTTCACTCATGCAGGCATTACAAGAGTTACAGGACGTGACGTCTGAGGGGTTAAACTTGTTAGATTTTTCCGGAGGTGGCTTGCGGGATACCACCCGCATTGCAGCAAGTTCACCTGAGATGTGGCGGGATATTTGTTTGGCCAATCGTGAAAATTTATTGAAGATGGTTGATCAATACATCTCTCAGCTTCAAGGATTTAGGCAGCTTTTGAATGATCAAGATGGTGCTGGTTTAGCGAAAAGTATTGAACAAGCCAAAATGTTGCGGGAAAGATTGCCATGAGTCAGCTATCAATTGCGCCGGCTACACGGCCACTGATTGGGACGGTGACAGTTCCTGGCGATAAATCCATCACTCACCGAGCATTAATCCTTGGGGCATTGGCAGAAGGCTGCACTCGAATCACCGGATATTCCCAGGGAGAAGATTGCTTGAATACCTTAAGAGTCATTCGGGATTTAGGGAGCGACGTTCAGGAATTTTCCGATGGTTTAGATGTAACGGGTAAAGGCCTTTGGGGGTTCACTGAACCATCAAAAGAGTTAGATTGTGGAAACTCTGGGACAGGGCTTCGACTATTGGCTGGTGTCCTTGCGGGACAAAAATTCTTCTCAATCCTCACTGGTGATGGGTCGTTACGAGGTCGGCCAATGGGTCGAGTGGTTAAACCCTTGCGAGAAATGGGAGCGACTATTTCAGGTAGGCGGAATGGGGATTTAGCACCATTAGCTTTTCAAGGTGGCGCGCTTCAGGCCATAAAGTATGAATCTCCAGTTGCTAGTGCTCAGATTAAATCCTGCGTGCTACTTGCGGGACTCTTTGCCAAAGGGACTACCACTATTACCGAGCCGATGAAATCTCGAGATCATTCCGAGCGTATGCTGAAGTATTTGGGGGTTCCCCTGCAGGTTGAAGGTTGTAGTGTTCAGGTGGAAGGGCAAAAGTCTTTTGAGGGGAAACCTATCGTTGTTCCAGGTGATATTTCGGCTGCGGCATTTTTTCTGGTTGCCGCTTCAATCGTTCCTGACTCCGAAGTTTTGCTCAATGGAATTGGGTTGAATCCAGAACGGACTGGAATCCTTGACGTACTTTCAGCCATGGGAGCTGACATTACCATTTTCAACGCACGGGATGAATCAGGTGAGCCGATGGGTGATTTACGTGTTCGGGCTTCTCGCCTTAGGGGAACCACCATAGGGCCGGACCTGATTCCTAAGACCATAGATGAATTACCTATTCTCTGCGTGGCGGCTGCATTGGCAGAGGGAGAAACTAGAATTACCGGAGCGCAGGAATTACGAGTCAAGGAAACAGATCGCATTCATGCAATGGCAGTAGAATTGGCCAAAATTGGAGTGTTGTTAGAAGAACAACCAGATGGTTTGGTCATTCAGGGGGGCTCCACCGTGTTTGGAGCCCAATGTCAAAGTTATGGGGATCACCGTGTGGTCATGTCATTGGCTATTGCGGGTTTAGTGGCAAAGGAGCCAGTTGTGATTGAGGATGTAGATTGCGTAGAAACATCATTCCCAGGATTTCATGGTAAGCTATTGGATTTATTGACAAATTCCAGGTGACGTTTATAATAGGTCTGAAAATTTTTGTCATGAGGAGAAGAGAATCGTTCAACCCCGTCGATTAGTTATTGCCATTGACGGTCCAGCCGGGGTTGGAAAAAGTACAGTTTCCAAATGCTTGGCTGATCGTCTCTATTATGGCTATCTTGATACCGGAGCTCTCTATCGGGCCCTTGCTTGGAAAGTGCACCAAAGGCATATTGAGCCACACGACATTGATCTCATTGAAGCACTCCTATCGCAAACAAGTCTGAAATTAGTCGCTGACTCAAATGGCTTTGCCATTAAAATTGATGGTCAGCTCATGGATCAAAAAGAACTTCGTTCCCCCCACGTTAGCCAATTGGCTTCATCGATAGCTGTCTTGCCGGTGGTGCGAGAATGGTTGCTTCCAATTCAACAAGAAGTTGGAAAAACTGGCGGAGTGGTAGCAGAAGGAAGGGATATGGGTACTCGAGTCTTCCCACAGGCGGATATTAAATTTTTTTTGGAAGCAGACGTGAATGTTCGTGCTCGCCGTCGCCAGCAAGAAATGTCTGATAAGGGCAAGCCTGTTGAGTATGAAACAGTACGTGATGAAATGATCATGAGAGATACGCGAGACCAAAGTCGATCCATTGATCCTTTGCGCCCTTCTCCCGAAGCGATTAGGATCGAAACCTCTCAACAGTCAGTTGAAGAGGTCATTGTTCAGATGATGGGTAGGATTGCGGCCCGTTTGTGATTGGAGGAATGTATTGGGGGCTCTGGCTCCTCTTTCGATTTCTTGGCAGGTTATGTTTTCGTTTCCACATTGACGGCGAACAATTTTTCCCCAAAACTGGTGGGGTCATCGTTGCAGCAAATCATGCGAGTTTTTTAGATATTCCCTTATTAGGGTGTGCCATTCCCCGTCGAGTGGTGTTTTTAGGGAGAGCAAACCTATTTCCTAATAAGTTAATAAGTTGGATTATTCAAAGGCTTGGATGGATTCCCCTTAAGACTCATCGATTGGATCGAAGGGCGTTTGGTCTAGCTCTTGAATACTTAAGGGAGGGAACACCCGTAGTTATTTTCCCCGAGGGCACTCGTACTGAAGATGGCCAGCTGCAACTGGGAAAGCCAGGAATAGGATATTTGGTTGCAGAATCACAATGCCAGGTGATTCCTGCGTATATTTCTGGTACCTTTAAGGTTCTCCCTATTAGGGCTAAATGTCCGAGGCTGTTTCCCATATCAGTTTCTTTTGGAAAATCAATAGGTTTTCACAAAAGTGACATAGAGGATAAGAAACAAGAATATGAACAAATCGGGCGATCAGTTATGGAACATATTGCTCAAGTTGGAGGCATGTCTTCTCCATACAAATGATCTGTCATGAATTAAGTCGAGTATAATAATTGGAATGTTCTCATCAATCACCATTTAACCCGTGTCTGTATCTCTGGAGGAATGAAGTCGAATGAATACGCTTTCCACACAACCTGAAAAAATGGATCGAGAAACACTTGCTGCATTGTATGACGAAACATTTAAAAATATTGAAGAAGGGACGATAACCGAAGGGCGGGTTATTGATATCCAGCGAGATCGAGTTGTTGTGGATATTGGATATAAGTCGGAAGGGATGATCCCAGTCGATCAATTCTCTCAAGAAGAATTGGAAACCCTAAAGGTTAATGATCCTGTGCAGGTGTATATTGAGCAATGTGAGGATTCCGATGGAAATTTGATGCTTTCCAAAGAGAAGGCAGACAAAATGAAAGTCTGGGAGGACCTGGAGGTTGCTCATAATGAAGAGACGCAGGTTCAAGGCAAAGTCATTTCTCGCATTAAAGGTGGCATGATTGTCGATATTGGCGTCAAAGCTTTCTTGCCTGGGTCGCAAATCGACTTAACTCCGGTCCGAGACTTAGATGGGTTGGTCGGGAAAACCTTCAACTTTAAAATTATTAAAATTAATCACCGTCGCGGCAATGTCGTGGTATCACGACGAGCGCTCCTAGAAGAAACTCGTGATAAACGTCGGCAATCGACGTTGTCTACCTTATCAGAGGGGCAGCTTATCGAAGGAACGGTGAAGAACATCACGGACTACGGAGCATTTTTAGATTTGGGTGGAATTGACGGGCTCTTGCATATAACTGATATCTCCTGGGGTCGAGTCGGGCATCCATCTGATATGTTTTCGATTGGTGATCGGGTCGAAGTTTTGGTGTTAAAGTATGATCGAGAAACGGGGCGAATTTCGTTAGGGGTTAAACAGAAATCCGCCGATCCGTGGACGAAAGTTGAAGAGAAATACCCTGAACGAAGTCGGGTTCAAGGAAAAGTGGTTAGCTTAACGGATTATGGAGCTTTTGTTGAGCTTGAACCGGGTGTTGAAGGCTTGGTGCATGTGTCAGAAATGTCATGGACGCATGAAGTACGGCATCCCTCGAAAGTTGTTTCTGTTGGAGACGAAATTGAAGCGCAAGTGCTACATGTAGACCAGCATAGCCGAAAAATTTCACTGGGAATGAAGCAAACAGCCCCAAATCCATGG
This sequence comes from Nitrospirales bacterium, assembly GCA_029261295.1. Lineage (GTDB taxonomy): Bacteria > Nitrospirota > Nitrospiria > Nitrospirales > UBA8639 > Nitrospira_E. The sequence goes on from JAJDBP010000033.1 coordinate 63,252, forward strand.
GACATCATTGAAGATAAATATCCCGAGGGTACTCAGATTGAAGGGAAAGTGAAAAGCGTGACCGACTTTGGGGCCTTTGTTGGATTAGATGAAGGTGTCGATGGGTTAATTCATATTTCCGACATGTCGTGGATTAAGCATATTAAGCATCCTTCGGAGTTATTTAAGAAGGGGCAATCCGTGAATGCCGTAATTCTCAAAATTGATAAAGATAAAGAACGATTGTCTCTGGGTTTTAAACAATTGATCTCCGACCCATGGGTCAGTGATATTCCTCAACGCTATCATGTAGGAGCGAATGCAACCGGCCAAGTATCAAAGGTTGCTGATTTTGGCGTATTTGTGGAGTTGGAGGGTGGAGTTGAAGGGCTTATCCACGTCAGTGAAATTGGGCCTGATATGCAAGAGGGATTGGAAGAGAAATTTGTGGTTGGGCAAGAAGTCGTGGCGAAGATTGTCAAAGTTGATTGCGAAGATCGAAAAATTGCGCTGAGTCTGTGGGAGCATTTAAAAGATGCCGAACAGACTGAGGTTGAAGAATTTAATAGTAATCAAGGAGCCATTGACCAGAGTCTAGGCAGGGCCGTTCAAACTGCAGAAGAACAAACAGGCAGTGACGATTCCGAGTCTAATGTATAGGATGGCTAAATCTGTGTTTCAGGGAAGGTATTCCCTCCGATGAATGATGGGTATCCTCGATGGAAACGTGTGTTTTGGATGCTCATGGCGGGATTAGCCATGTTCATGATTGGGAAAGCGGTGGTGCCTGAACTCTTGGTTGCTGGGACAGAAGGTGTGGCCATTGTCAGAATTGAAGGCCCAATTATGGATTCTTCCCAAGCAGTAGAGGAACTTCAGGCTTTTGGGGACAACCCAATGGTGAAGGCCATTGTTGTGAGAATTGATAGTCCAGGAGGGGGGGTTGCGCCTTCTCAAGAGATCTATAATGCGGTAAAGCGGGTCAGAAAAGAGCAGAATAAAACGGTCGTCGCCTCAATGGGAACTGTTGCCGCCTCTGGAGGTTATTACATTGCCGTGGGGACTGACCGTATCCTGGCAAATCCAGGGACTCTAACTGGAAGCATAGGGGTCATTATGCAAATGGCCAATTTTCAAGAGTTATTAGAAAAAATCGGTGTAAAAAGTGTGGTCATCAAAACCGGAAAATTTAAAGATCTCGGGTCGCCATTCCGGCCAATGAAGGAAGAGGATCGTCAATTATTGGAATCCGTGATGCACGATACCCTTACCCAGTTTATTGAGGCTGTTGCTGATGGCCGGTCCATGGATACCTCGGAAGTTGAGCAGTTGGCTGATGGCCGAGTTTTCACCGGGCGACAAGCCAAATCCGTTTTATTGATTGATGAGATTGGTGATTTACATGATGCGATAAAGCTGGCCGGTGAATTGGGTGGAATTGAAGGGACTCCTCGTGTATTGGAAACGACGAAACCGTTTTCATTTCAAGAGTTCCTTGAAAGTACATTTTTAGGAAGTATGCGCAGCTTGGCGCCTTCACGGTTTTCGGCACCATTGCTGTATCTGTGGGTGGCTTAGTCCTGACTAAGGAGGATTGAATGACAAAAGCGGATCTCATCGAGAAGTTGGCGGAAAAGGCTCCCCAATTAAGTCGACGACAGGCCGAGCTCGTGGTGAACACCATTTTTGATTCAATCCGTGATTCGTTAAAACGTGGGGAAAAGACAGAAATTCGAGGGTTTGGAAGTTTCCGTCTTCGACATCGCCAGACCAAAGAAGGACGAAATCCTAAGACGGGAGAGTCCGTTTCAGTTCCAGAAAAACGGATGCCGTTTTTTAAAGCTGGTAAAGAAATAAAAGAATTGCTCAATCCCGAAGAAAAAGTTGTGTCGTGATCTATGTCGACATCTGATCCATCTCCTATAGTGCATGAAGTGGTATGGACGGAGGAAGCGCTGTCTCGTCTGGAGCGCGCTCCTAGTTTCCTGAGGGGGATGGTTCGTCGGTTGGCGGAAAAAAAGGCCAAGGAACTTGCGTATGCAGAGATAACGGTTGAGATTCTTGATCAGTTCAAAAGCCAAATGATGGGGCAAATGGGTGGAGAAGCAGGTATGTCACAGGCTGCAGATGCCATGGCTGCCGGCAAGTTGCCTTGGACCGCTGAAGCAAAAAAACGTTTAGACTCTATTCCTGAGTTCATGCGAGGCATGATTGCAAATATAGCTGAAGATGTGGCCAAAGAGCGGGGTCATATGGAAGTCAATGTAGAATTATTTGAAAAAGTTGAAGCCTTAGGAGAGATACAAGAGCAGATAGGTGCTCCCTTAGAATGGACTGAAGACGCTTTGGCACTTTTGCAACAAAAAATAGAGCATTCCCCACCGATGGCGAAAGAATTTGTAGCAGATATGTTGAAGCATGATGCGGAAGACCTTGCACGTGAGCAGGGCATTACCCAAATCGACGCCGAATCCCTACTCCGTCTGTGGGAAGCTCCACAGTCACAGGTAGCTTGGGCTGATGACGCATGGAAACGACTGCAAACCTCCCCAGATTTTGTCCGGAGTGGAATTAGGAAAGCGGCCGAACGTCGGGCACGAAAGCTTGGACTAAAGGAAATTGATTCAGAGCATTTGACGGTATTTCGAAATGAAGCCATGATGAAAGCCGTGAAACGCATTCGAGCGTTTGGGTATAAAGAATTGACCTTTGATGCGTTTGATGATGCTCTTGGTAAAGTCAAACGATTAAAAGGCAATGACCAAGCTGAACACCGCTTAGAAGAAATCCGAGATTATATGAAAACCAAACCAGATGTTGGAGTACTTGGGGAAGAACTAATGGGGCGCTTTCGAAGTTATTTAAAAGGGGAGGGGAAATTATAGGAAGACTTGTTCTCTCCCACTTGATTGATGCCACTCACCCCTTGTTACTTCATCTCGTTTTCCTTTTCCAGTCCTAGTGCCCCTTCCTTGGCTAATTGGTCGACAATATCGTTTTCAAGATTACCCGAATGGGCTTTGACTTTGCTCCAATGAATGGAGATGCCTGAGGCTTGAACCGTTTGGGCATAGAATTGAGTAAAGGGTAATTTCGCTCGCCATGCACCAGTAGCCCAACTTTCCAAACCTTGATAATCAAAGTAGATTGTCGCCCCTACTATCCCTTGCCCTTTACACCATTCCAGAGCTTTCAATATGCCGAAAATTTCCCCGGCAACGTTTCGATGGGCAACCGCTTCAGTGGGAATGTCATTTCCCTTGGCCCTGTAGATTTCTTCACCATCCTGTTTGACGAGCAGGCCCCATCCAATTTGAAGGGAACCGTCACTCTGCGGAAAACAGGATCCGTCTACCCAAATGGCAGTGGTGGAATCGGATAAGACGTCCGATGTTTTCTTGGGTTTTTTCAGAGCTAGAGTAGAAGAGGAGACAAACGCCAACGCTTCTTCTCGAGTAGGAAATGCTTTATATTCGGCGTCAGGGAATTTATACACTTGTTTGCGGCAGGCATCCCAGCTTTCAAATATTCCAGTGGTGCGGCCGTGACGTACTCCATAAAATTTCATGCCCATTTACGGTGTTTCGTATCTCGTCACTTGGTTGGCATTGAGTTCATTGCTGTTCTAAGATTTTTATTTTAGCCTTGGCCGCAGCTACCCTTGAAGCTTCTTCTGGGTTGTCTTCCGCCAGAACGATAAAGGTTTCGAATTCTTGAATGGCGCGTTTCGGATTAATCGCTTCAAAGACTGTTGCCAAATTGAATCGAACTTTTGCATAGGCGGGTTGGAGAGCTAAAGCTTGTTCGTAGGCCTGTATGCCAGCTGGGATTTTCTTGCGATTTACCAGGACTGTTCCATAACTATTCAAAATGTTCGCGGCATGAGGGAGGATCTCTAAAGCCGCTTCCATCGACGTTTGGGCTTCCTGAAATTTTTCAAGGCGTGAAAAGGCTAGCCCAAGACGATGGTGTGCTTCGGCGAGTTGCTTAGGCTCTGAAAGTCCATACTGAATGGCTTGTTGATAGGCATCTTGTGCGAGGTTGGGTTGTTGAGTTCCACAAGAGGCAAATAAGGAAATTTCTCCCCTGGCAAATTGTTGCAAGCCTAAAAAATCTTTGTCTGTTGCTGATGAGGCACTTGCTGGAGTCTTCTTTGGTTCATGCTGAGGGGTAGAGGTGTGTAAATATGAGAGAAATCTCGGATGATTTCCATCCAATAAGGCTTCATAGGGGTCTAATACAAAGACAACCATCATGAGTTGATCGTCTTTTCCAGGTCGATGCCGAACATAATATTGGTGGGTCGTATTGGTTTTTCCAGTGCGGTACAACGTAGCTGATTCTGGGATCTGTCCTTCCAGAAGTTGGGAGGACGTGAGATAGAATTCGCGGGCAGCGGGTAACTGGGAAATGGTTTTTCGAAGCGAGGGATAATCATCCAAGGATAGTCCATCGGGGAAAACTGTGATCACACCCACCACTATCTCATCTTTATTGAAGACCACCCATTGCCCCTGAGGATTGGGTAAAGAAATTTCTTGGAAATATTCACTTCCATTGCCCCAGACGGTGTTCTTACTTCCTGGCTTTAACCAGCTAGCTTTTGCCTGTGTTTTAGTCTGGCAAAGGTGAGTGAGACCCATAACATTGAGATCACTGGCCGAAGGAGGTAGAGGTGAGGGCGGTGGGCCGCTGGCGCAATGGGCCAAGAAGCAGACAGAAAAAAGACTGACTATCATCGGCCAACGCCTCGAGAATGTTCTGAATGAGTGGAGAGTATGTTTAGGAAGAGCCGTGCGCATTGCCTATAAGCTCTGGTCGATGATCTTACGTCGAAATAAATATAATGAATGGGGGAATGAAGTGTCATCTGGTGGGCGATACTGGGATCGAACCAGTGGCCTCTGCCGTGTGAAGGCAGCGCTCTCCCACTGAGCTAATCGCCCAAACGCGTCAATGTATCACATTGCCAAAAGGGGGGCAATTAGTGGAAAGGGAGAGAAGCCGTTTTCAATCTTGACGCTCCATGAAACGGTGGAGTAGGCTCAAAAGAGGTGCTTCAATGTATGCAATAAAGGGGGTGGATAATGGACAAGCATGATCGGAAACACGAGTCCAAAAAACCCAGTGCTCCTCAAGAATCCGAAGAGGTTCAGGCCAATCCGAAGGTGGCCGAAACCGGGGAACGGTTAAAAGAAGAAATGGATGACTTGGTTGATGAGATTGATAAAGTCCTCGAAGAAAATGCCGCCGAATTTGTGAAAAACTATGTCCAAAAGGGTGGTGAGTAGTTACTATATTTTGTCGGGTTTCCAACTCTCTGCATCCGATCTTCCTTCCTGTTTTTCATTTTATCATTTAATTGCTCCCCACTGGCATTCCTGACGTTTGTAATCGGGGATCCATCTTGTTGTTTCCTAGAAATTAATCGTCCGAAAGTGAAGTAGGTTACACTCGTTGAGTCATCCTTAGGGTCAAAGTGGTTTTCGGTAATGCCAGGTTTCGCCTCGGCAGACGAAGCCCTTTGGTTTCGGCAAAAGGTCCCAAACTCATGTTGGCCGTGGTGTGGCCATTCGGGTTCCCTCTGCGGTTCGCCAATATCGGCGGCGCACAAACTTTCTACTCTCGAATACAGCCAGCCTTTTTCCGGAGTAGCCGGCAATGCTCGGCTCCACTGGAAGGTTTATTGGTGCCGGGGACTTGGAAGTGACGGAAGGGTGGAGGTAGTAAGATTAGGAGGGCGAGGATGACAAAGAGATTTCAGCAATTTCCTTTGTTTTTTGTTATTATTTTTTGAAATGAGGTCTCGTGGAGGAAATTAAGGAATTCATTCAATGAGTGTTGTGCATTTGACCAATATTGAACAGCTGATGGAGCAGGTGGTGGCCTACCAGCCGGATGCTGACACGAGCTTGATTCGGCGCGCCTATGAATATTCGGTCAAAGCTCATGAGGGGCAAGTGCGTCAAACAGGAGAGCCGTATGTCCAGCACCCGTTGGCCGTGGCTGGAATCTTAACCTTCTTGAAGCTTGATGCCCCAGCCATTGCGGCTGGGCTACTCCACGACACACTGGAAGATACTGTGGCCACGCAAAAGGAATTGGAGCAGGAGTTTGGGCCAGATGTGGCACGGTTAGTTAATGGTGTGACGAAGATTGGCCAAATACCCTTTCAATCGTATGAAGAGAAGCAAGCTGAGAATTTTCGAAAAATGGTGCTGTCGATGGCTGATGATATTCGAGTCGTGTTTATTAAATTAGCTGACCGCCTCCACAATATTCAGACTTTGGAAGCATTGTCAGATGAGCGGCGAAAAAAGATCGCCCAAGAAACGATGGAGATTTATGCGCCGTTAGCCAACCGACTCGGCATGAGTTGGATTAAGCAAGAATTAGAGGATTTATGCTTCCATTATCTTCAGCCTGAGGCCTGTGCTCTATTAAAACTGCGATTGGCTAAAAAAGATGAGGAGCGAGAAGCCTATATTCAATCCCTCATCCAAATCGCAGAAAAAGCACTTGCAGAAGCCGGTCTTGTGGGGCAAATCGATGGTCGGCCGAAGCACCTCTTTAGTATCTATCAGAAAATGGAACGTCGATCTGTTTCCTTCGATGAAATTTATGACCTTACAGCCATTCGGGTTGTGACGGATTCAAAAATGAACTGTTATGCCATCTTGGGTCTTATTCATTCGATTTGGCCTCCGGTTCCTGGTCGGGTGAAGGACTATATCGCGACTCCGCGTTCGAATCTCTATCAATCCTTACACACGACAGTGGTGGGGCCGCAGGGAGAATATGTGGAATTTCAGATTCGAACGGCAGAGATGCATCGAATCAATGAATATGGTGTAGCCGCACATTGGTTGTATAAAGAGCCAAGGAAATCCAAGGATAGTAACGAGGAAGTGTTTAGTTGGCTTCGCCAGTTTGTGGAGTGGCACAAGGACCTTTCGGATAATAGGCAGTTTATGGATTCTGTAAAATTGGATTTATTCCATGACGTGGTGTTTGTGTTTACTCCCAAAGGTGAAGTGCGGGAAGTGCCCGTCGGATCAACGTCGGTCGATTTGGCCTATTCCATTCATACTGAAATTGGAGATCGTTGTGTGGGCGCTAAAATCAATAGCAAGCTCGTGCCTCTTCGGTATCAATTGCATAGTGGAGATATGGTGGAGATTTTGACGTCTCCTACCCAGGTTCCGCATCGTGGATGGCTAAAGTTTGTGCGTACTTCAAAGGCTAAAACCAAAATCAAACATTGGTTCAAGGTTGAGGAACAAAAGCGGGCGTTGGAACTTGGTCGCCGATTATTAGAGCAGGAATTTCAACGACAACAACTTTCTGGTGAGCTATCTTTACAGTCTAAACGATTTGTGTCTCTGGCCAAGATGAAGGGTTGTGAGACTGTGGATGAGTTAATCCGAATGGTGGGGTTTGGACGTCTGGCCCCTGATCAAATTGTCGAGCATGTCAAGCAAGGGAGCGAGGTGGAACCTTTTGTGGCTACAAGTGAATTATCGGTTTCTCATTTGAAATCCACGGGGCCCTTCAAGAAGAGTGGATCTGTCAAATTTGGTGGGACCAACGATGTTCTTATGCAACTTTCAAAATGTTGCAAACCAGTACCTGGAGAGCCTATTCGTGGGTATATTACCCGCGGGCGAGGCTTGACGATTCATGCGGTAGATTGCCCAAATTTGCAGTCATTGGAATGGGAGCATAGTCGGCTGGTAAACGTGGAATGGGACGCAGAAGAAGTTCAAGGCCCTCATTCGGTTGATGTGTCGGTGCTAACTCTTGATCGTCCAGGGATGTTAGCGAAGGTGTCGTCTGGAATCTCTCAGTGCAAAGCGAATATTACGAAAGCTGAAATTTCAACGACAGAGGATCAGAAGGCGGTCTTAGATTTTGTCATTGAAGTGAAGAATACTGCTCATTTGGAATTAATTCTTCAAGAAATTCAACGAGTTGATGGAATCGTTTCAGCTAAACGTGTGAGGGAATGGTTTTAAATCGCTAAAGGAGTGGATGATTTAGTAGGGAAAGCTCATGGGGGGGAGGTTGATCGTGAGTCGACTTCCAGTATTAAGCCCCAACTTCTCAGCCATTCCGGCGTTGAGCTCAAGAATCTGGAGCGATTTAAAGGGGGCACGGTATCTCGGGCACCCATCATCCTGGCGAGTACAAATTGGGACATTTTTCTCGAGATGGAGAATGGTTCCAGACTCATCAAGCCAAAACATGTCTAATGAAATCAAGGTATTTTTCATCCAAAATGTATGATCTCCTAGTTCAGGAAAAAGGAAAAGCATCCCCCAGTCTGGCGCCATTGACTCACGAAACATAAGACCTTTTGAGCGCGTATCTGGGGAATCAGCGATTTCTACAAAAACTGTGGCTCCTTTTGGGGTGGAAATGGTCCCCAATCCCCCATTTGAGCCCCCCATGCCTTGTGAATGAGCCAGATAAGAGGTTACCCCTAACTCACTGAAGAGTGAGATTAGGGCCAGCAGCATGATTCTTATCCATGGGTGGTCGTTGGTAAGGGAAGTCATCAATTTTAGATTAGTCGTTTCAATATGAGAAAATAAGGATTTTATCGTGCCATGTTCTCCAGTTGAATGATGTTTGTCAATTGTCGCAATGCCTTCCTTTCAAAAAAGAAAAGATTTCATTGTGGTCTTGACCCAAACATCTGATGAAATTATAATACTCTGTTTACAGGTAAGGTAAATTTATTCCGTTCCTGTACTTAAGAACAAACCTTTAAGTTTTATTGGTTGTTGAAGAGGATCATCAGGAGAGAATGTTTACCTTGTCTCACGTCACATCGATCTTCATCTAATTTCCATGATGTAACTCAAAGACGGTTTGTCTAGAAAAACTAGCCCTACTTGGTCAAATGGGCAGGTACCCAAGTGGTCAACGGGGGCAGACTGTAAATCTGCTGCCATCGGCTTCCAAGGTTCGAACCCTTGCCTGCCCACCATGTTCAGCAGATGAAAAATAAAAGGTAAGCAAAGAATCGCAATTTTTGCCAAAAATTTTTTGATCACGAAAAACCTGCTAAATCATATTTGTAAGGAGAGTTGCGGGCGTAGCTCAGTGGTAGAGTTCCAGCCTTCCAAGCTGGCTGTCGTGGGTTCAAATCCCATCGCCCGCTCCATTTTTAAATTTCTAAGTTAATGATTGAGTGGGTAACTAAACGCGTGAAGGAAATGAAGTATTTTTGCGAAATCGAGGCGAGAGCCCATGTAGCTCAGTTGGTAGAGCACGTCCTTGGTAAGGACGAGGTCACGCGTTCGATCCGCGTCGTGGGCTCCATTTGAATACATTAGTTTTGAAAATGGCATATCCATTTTCTGATTGTTGAGGGAGGGAAGACTGAGATGGCGAAGGCGAAATTTGAGCGGAAGAAGCCGCATCTGAACGTGGGAACGATCGGGCATGTGGATCATGGGAAGACCACCCTGACCTCAGCGCTCACGAAAGTCATGGGCGATCTGGGCCAGGCCTCGTATGTGCCATA
>JAJDBP010000034.1 GCA_029261295.1 Nitrospirales bacterium
TATGGCACATACGAGGCCTGGCCCAGATCGCCCATGACTTTCGTGAGCGCTGAGGTCAGGGTGGTCTTCCCATGATCCACATGCCCGATCGTTCCCACGTTCAGATGCGGCTTCTTCCGCTCAAATTTCGCCTTCGCCATCCTCTTTCCTCCTCAATTCACTCTTTTGCTATTATAGAAAACCTTACAAAAGAGAAGCATTATTCTCCCTGGTTCTTCTTGATAATTTGCTGAGCCATAAGCTTAGGCACAACCTCATACGACTCAAATTCCATACTATAGGTTGCACGTCCCTGGGTCTTTGATCGCAAATCCGTCGAATATCCAAACATCTCACTTAACGGAACAGCGGCATCCACCACCTGCGAACCACCCCTAGCCTTCATTCCATGAATTTTCCCACGGCGACTATTTAAATCTCCGATGACATCACCCATAAAATCTTGAGGCACCAAAACCTCCACCTTCATGACGGGCTCCAATAAAACCAAGTCAGCCTTCTGACATGCACTTACCAACGCCATAGACCCTGCAATCTTAAAGGCCATCTCACTGGAGTCCACCTCATGAAAAGAACCATCATACAAGGTAACCTTGAGGTCCCTCAGGGGGTAACCAGCCAGGATACCACTTTCCATTCTCTCCTTCACGCCCTTTTCAACAGGGGCAATATACTCCCTAGGCACAGCTCCACCAACAATTTTATTGATAAACTCCAACCCAACGCCCGACTCACCAGGCTCGACTTTAAGCCAAACATGCCCATACTGCCCACGACCACCGGTCTGCTTGACATACTTGGCCTCAGCTTGAGCTGCGCCACGAATAGTTTCACGATAGGCTACCTGGGGCTTCCCAACATTTGCTTGAACCTTAAATTCACGGAGAAGTCTGTCTACAATAATTTCTAAATGCAACTCACCCATACCGGAAATAATAGTCTGCCCAGTCTCCTCATCAGTCTTAATCCGGAAAGAAGGATCCTCCTGGGCAAGTTTCTCTAGAGAATATCCCAATTTATCCATGTCCTGCTTGGTCTTTGGCTCTACAGCCAAAGAAATCACAGGCTCAGGAAACTTAATAACCTCAAGCAAAATTTGGTGTTTTTCATCACACAAAGTATCCCCAGTGCGTGTATCCTTTAGCCCTACTGCAGCCGCAATATCACCAGCCGAAACTTCATCTATTTCCTCACGCTTATTTGCGTGCATTTTCAACAATCGACTTATTCGCTCCTTTTTACCCTTAGCCATATTGTAAACATAGGAACCAGCACTAAGCTTCCCGGAATACACTCGAAAATAAGTTAATTGGCCAGAAAAAGGATCGGACATAATCTTAAAGGCCAAAGCCGCAAAAGGCTCGGTGTCCTCAGGATTCCGAAACAACTCCTCATCCGTCGAGGGATCAATACCACGAACAGGAGGAAGATCCACAGGGGAAGGAAGGTAATCAACCACAGCATCCAACAGCGGCTGCACTCCCTTATTCTTAAATGCCGAACCACAGAAAACTGGCGTAATCTTCAAACCAATCGTTCCAAGGCGTACAGCACGCTTAACTTCAGCAACCTCAAGACTTTCCCCACCGAGATATCGCTCCATAACTCCTTCATCAAATTCCACAACAGCTTCAAGCATTTTCTCACGATACTCAGCAGCCTGGACTTGGTTTTCCTCTGGGATTTCAGTTGTCACAAAATCAGCACCGAGAGTTTCATCATCAAACACCAAAGCCTTCATGGTGATCAAATCAATGACTCCCCTGAAACCGTCTTCTTTACCTAAAGGAAGCTGCATAACAACAGGGTTAGCACCCAAACGATCAATCAAGGTTTGAACCGCAGGAAAAAAATCAGCCCCAACGCGATCCATCTTATTCATAAATGCAATCCTAGGAACTTCGTATTTATCTGCCTGCCTCCAGACAGTCTCAGATTGCGGCTCAACTCCTTGCACGGAGTCGAAAACCGCAACCGCACCATCCAAAACACGAAGAGATCGCTCGACCTCAATGGTAAAATCAACGTGGCCCGGGGTATCAATTATATTAATTCGACTATCTTTCCAAGAACAAGTTGTTGCAGCTGAGGTAATGGTAATACCGCGCTCACGCTCCTGCTCCATCCAGTCCATCGTCGCAGCACCCTCGTGAACTTCACCAATCTTGTAGGAGACCCCAGTATAGAACAGAACACGCTCAGTCGTGGTAGTCTTTCCCGCATCAATGTGCGCCATTATACCGATATTCCGCGTTCGGCTAAGAGACACTTCAGTTACCACAAAATCCTCACAAAACAATGCTGCAAAAGACTTCACCTAAAGCAGAGCATTGAGAACCATAAAATGCTCAACTAAGACAATAAGTCCGCTGCAGCATACTTAGCAAAAATCACCAACGATAATGAGCAAAAGCTCTATTTGCTTCAGCCATTCGATGCGTTTCATCCCGCTTTTTCACAGCGGAACCATTATTATTAGCCGCATCTATCAACTCAGCAGCTAACCTCTCCCGCATACTCTTTCCACTCCGAGATATTGCACTATCCTTAATCCAGCGCAAAGCCAACGCAACTTGACGGACAGGGCGAATTTCTACTGGCACCTGATAAGAAGCCCCCCCAACCCTCCGAGACTTCACCTCTACCATTGGCTTCACATTACCTAGTGCAGCATGGAAAACCTTAAGAGGCTCATCACCGGTCTTTTCCTTCACAATATCAAAGGCCCCATAACAAAGGCGCTCAGCCGTACTCTTCTTACCATCTCGCAAAAGAATATTCAAAAACCTACCGACGACAGGATCCTTATAAAGCGAATCCTGAACAACTTTTTGACGAAGTACGAGCGCCCTACGAGGCATAAAATAAATCTTCCCGGATTATATTTCGATTAAATAAATTTCCAAAAATAAGGAAGGAATTACTTGGGTCGCTTTGCTCCATACTTGGAACGACCCTGCTTACGGTTGGCTACTCCCACAGCATCCAAAGCCCCACGGACCATGTGATACCTAACACCAGGAAGATCTTTTACTCGCCCACCGCGAACCAGAACGATTGAATGCTCCTGAAGGTTATGCCCCATCCCAGGGATATAAGCGGTAATCTCCAAGCCAGTCGTTAAACGAACCCTTGCTACCTTACGCAATGCTGAATTTGGTTTTTTTGGCGTTGTAGTATACACCCGAAGGCATACACCTCTCCGCTGTGGGCATCGATTCAGAGCAGAGCTCTTACTTTTAGCCTTAATGGCTTTTCGACCTACTCTAATTAATTGGTTAACTGTTGGCATGTCATTAAATACAGATAGTGTAAATATTAAATGTTAATTTAGAAAATCAAAGAGGGGAACCAGCCGATCTTATAGACAAGAACTTAATTTGTCAAGAACTTTTAGAGACTTCAATGTCCCCCAGGAAGTAATTAAGTCCGTCATTATACTTTCTCAAGACCCGCATTTTCTTCTAACCCAGGCACCTCTTCCTCTGTTGGCCTCGGCACAAAAGTTTCGCGATAGTCACCCCAACCGGTTCCTGCCGGTATCAACCTACCCACAATAACATTTTCCTTTAATCCCCTCAGCTCATCGGTCCTCCCGTTTATTGCTGCCTCAGTTAGCACCCTGGTGGTCTCCTGGAATGAGGCTCCAGAAATAAAACTATCCGTACTCAGAGAAGCTTTTGTTATTCCCAACAATACCGGCTTCCCTAATGCAGGCTTTCCTCCGCTCTCTAGGACCGCCTCATTTTCATCATCAAAAACAAATTTATTCACTTGCGTACCTGGCAGGAACGATGTATCACCAGCATCTTCAATTCTAATTTTCTTCAGCATTTGCCGCGTAATCACCTCAATATGCTTATCATTGATGACAACACCTTGCAAACGATACACCTCTTGGACTTCGTTCACTAAATATTTTTGTAATTCACGGGGACCAAGCACACTAAGAATATCATGGGGGTTGGCAGATCCATCCATTAGTGGCTCTCCAGCTCGAACCCAATCCCCTTCATGAACATTTACATGACGTCCACGCGGGATCAAATATTCCTTAACATCACCTATTTTATTATCTACGGTAACCTTTCGAAGGCCTTTCACGAATCCCCCAAAAGAAACCTCCCCATCAATTTCACTAACAACAGCATGCTCTTTTGGCTTTCGTGCTTCAAATAATTCGGCAACACGAGGCAAACCACCGGTAATGTCCTTTGTTTTAGTGGTTTCTCGAGGAATCTTTGCCAGAACATCTCCCGGAAATACAGTCCCACCCTTTTCTACAAAAATATGGGCTCCCACTGGCAGTAAATATCTCGCTGGAGACCCCGAACTTAACTTGGCGGTTTTCCCAGATTCATCCTTGACTGATAATCGGGGACGCAAATTCGTTCCTGCTTGCTCAATCACCACTCGTCGCGAAAGTCCCGTGACCTCATCTACTTCATCCTTAATTGTAACGCCTTCGGTAATATCGCCTAGGGCCACCCTGCCCCCGACCTCCGTTAAAATAGTTAACGAGTAAGGGTCCCACTCAACAAACTTTTGCCCAATCGTAACCTTACCGCCATCTTTTACCTTGACTTTAGCTCCATACACTAAAGGATATTTTTCACGCTCACGTCCCGTATCGTCATATACCGCTATTTTTGCGTTCCGGACCATAACGACCCAATCACCTTGCTGGGTTTTGACGGCCATCCCTGGGTTATGAAGGTCGGCATTCTTTTTAGCATCAAAGCTTAAATATTTCAGCACTCCCTCATGCTTTGCCTCTAGAACTGTTTGCTCAACTACCTTACTGGCCGTTCCCCCGATATGAAAGGTTCTCATAGTTAACTGGGTTCCCGGCTCCCCGATGGACTGCGCAGCGATTACTCCAACTGGCTCGCCTTTTTCGACAAGACGGCCTCGCGCTAGATCCCTCCCATAACACTTAGCACACACTCCCCAGCGGGATTGACAGGTAAGGACAGAACGAATTTTTATCTGATCAAGTCCCGCTTCAACAATAATCTGGCAAAGCTCCTCATCCAGCTCTTCATGAGCCTTCACAATTATTTCCTGGGTAACTGGATCGTGAACATCCTCTGCCGTTAACCGACCAAGAATCCTCTCATCCAGCGACTGAATAACTTCGCCGCCCTCGACCAAGGCTGAGACAATAATGCCATTGGCAGTGAAACAATCCGGCTCACTGATAATCACATCTTGGGCAGCATCAACCAAACGTCGAGTCAAATACCCAGAATTCGCCGTCTTCAATGCCGTATCGGCCAAACCCTTTCGTGCTCCATGCGTCGAAATAAAGTATTGCAATACAGTCAGACCCTCACGGAAATTAGCCGTGATCGGGGTCTCAATAATTTCACCGGACGGCTTGGCCATTAAACCCCGCATCCCCCCCAACTGACGGATTTGCTGTGAGCTCCCACGAGCACCTGAGTCAGCCATCATATAAATGGGGTTGGGGCCCTCAGTCTCACCTCGCCCTCCGCCCTGGCTAATTTCCTTCATCATTTCTATGGCCACTTGCTCACTCACATGCGCCCATATATCAATGACTTTGTTATATCGCTCCCCATTGGTAATCAGTCCTTCGCTATACTGATTTTGCACCTGACTCACATCCCCTTGAGCACGGGTAATCAGTTCGCCCTTACGAGATGGAATATGCATATTGTCGATACAAATTGATACCCCAGCCTTCGTCGCATAGGAAAAGCCCAAATCCTTGAGACGATCCAACATCACCACCACATCATGAAGTCCCGCAGATCGATAAACACGATCAACTAGCTTGGTAATTTCCTTCTTAGTCATCAACTGATTCACATTAGAAAAGGACATGCTAGTGGGCAAAATTTCAGATAAAATGACTCGCCCAACCGTAGTTTCAACTAATGCATCCTCAATGCGCACTTTAACCCTGGCCTGCTCATCAACAGCCCCCGAATCATATGCAATCCGCACCTCTTCGGCCGAAGAAAAGATTTTCCCTTCTCCCCTGGCACCATCGCGATCATTGGTCAACCAGTAACAACCCAAGACCATATCCTGCGAAGGAACAGACAAGGGGCGCCCGTTTGCAGGTGAGAGAATATTATTAGCAGCCATCATTAATACTCGTGCTTCAATCTGGGCTTCAACAGAGAGAGGAACATGCACGGCCATTTGATCTCCATCGAAGTCCGCATTAAAAGCAGCACATACCAATGGATGCAGACGGATTGCTTTACCTTCAACCAATATGGGATCAAAGGCTTGGATGCCCAACCTATGAAGGGTGGGCGCTCGATTCAACATGACAGGATGCTCACGAATGACTTCATCCAGGACATCCCAGACCTCTGGGCGTTCCTTTTCAACCAATCGCTTAGCACTCTTAATAGTAGTTGCTGCACCGCGCTCTTCTAATTTATGGAAAATGAATGGCTTGAAAAGCTCTAAGGCCATTTTCTTTGGCAAACCACATTGATTCAAACGAAGCTCAGGCCCCACCACGATGACAGAGCGCCCAGAATAATCAACACGCTTACCCAGGAGATTTTGTCTAAAGCGACCCTGCTTACCTTTAAGCATGTCACTCAGAGACTTCAAAGGCCGCTTATTGGCACCGCGAATAACACGACCCCGACGACCATTATCGAATAACGCATCGACAGCCTCTTGTAGCATTCGCATTTCATTTCGGATAATAACGCCTGGAGCCTTGAGCTCAACCAACCGCTTCAACCGATTGTTTCTGTTAATAACACGCCTATATAAATCGTTAAGATCGGAAGTGGCAAACCGCCCACCATCAAGAGGAACAAGCGGGCGTAACTCAGGAGGAAGCACCGGAATAGCATCCAAAATCATCCATTCCGGGTTATTCCCCGACGTGTGAAAAGCTTCAATTACCTTCAGCCTCTTCGTCAATTTTTTCCCAACAGCCACAGATGTCGTACTCTTTATTTTTTCATGACGCTCATCCCACAAGGCCTCAATATCAACTTTTCTCAATAACTCGCGAATTGCCTCTGCTCCAATCCCCACCTTAAAAGAAGTAGCCCCAAATTCCTCAACACATTCCCGATATCGCTCTTCCGTCAATAACTCACGTTCCTTAAGAGTACTATTGCCAGGATCAAGCACAACATAGGCCTCAAAATAGAGAATTTTCTCCAATTGCTTAAGGCTCATATCCAAAAGAATTCCTATACGACTAGGCACCCCTTTCAAAAACCAAATATGCGCAACAGGTGCGGCCAATTCTATATGCCCCATCCGTTCCCGACGAACCTTAGACTGAATAACTTCCACACCACACTTGTCACAGACAATGCCTCGGTGCTTCATTCTTTTATATTTGCCGCAATTACATTCCCAGTCTTTAGTTGGCCCAAAAATCTTGGCGCAAAATAGCCCATCACGCTCCGGCTTAAATGATCGGTAATTAATGGTTTCAGGCTTTTTGACTTCCCCATAGGACCAGGAACGAATCTTTTCAGGCGAAGCGATACGAATACGCATAGCATCAAAGGAAACGGCGTCTCGAGGCTTTTCAAAAAGCGAATAGATACTTTCCAAGTGTATTCCTCCAGTTATAAGGAATGGTGAATGGGCCTGAGGGAAACTGTCGACCTATTCAGCTGACTTTATCAGTTCCACATCCAGTCCAAGACTTTGCAACTCTTTCACTAAGACATTAAAAGATTCAGGAAGACCAGGCTCGAGGAAGTTCTCTCCTTTCACAATGGCTTCATACATTCGAGAACGACCTGGCACATCATCTGATTTTACGGTAAGGAATTCCTGCAAGGTCGAGGCAGCCCCATATGCCTGTAAAGCCCAAACCTCCATCTCCCCTAAGCGCTGTCCACCAAACTGGGCTTTCCCACCTAAGGGCTGTTGAGTCACCAGGGAATATGGACCGATAGAACGTGCATGAATTTTATCATCAACAAGATGGTGCAGCTTCAACATATACATGTACCCAACAGTAACAGGACTCTTAAACGGCTCACCAGTCCGACCGTCATACACTAACGACTGACCAGACTCTGGGAGCCCCCCCTTCTTCAATAGATCTTTGATCTCTTTTTCTGAAGCCCCATCAAAAACGGGCGTTTCAACCTTGATACCCAAAGCCTTTGCCGCCCAACCTAGATGAGTTTCCAATATTTGACCAACGTTCATTCGCGATGGAACACCCAAAGGGTTCAAGACGATCTGAACAGGGGTACCATCTGGGAGGTAGGGCATATCCTCTTCAGCCATTATTCGGGACACCACACCTTTATTCCCATGACGTCCGGCCATTTTATCACCAACAGCAATTTTTCGTTTTATGGCCAGATAAACTTTGACAAGCTTGATAACCCCTGGCGGCAGCTCATCACCTCGCCGCAATCGCCCAACTTTTTCATCATATTCTGTCTGCAATATTTCAATTTGATCCTTAGCTTCACGCTCAATTTCGTCTAATTTTTTTTGCTCTTCAGCATCAGCCAATATCACTCGACGCGCATCGTCATCAGTCAACTTTCTGAGCACGTCTGCTGTAATCCGGCCTTTTTTCTTCAGAATAACCTCTCCACTATCGGGGTCCATCAAATCACGTCCAACAAACTGGCCTAATAACAATTTTCGGATTTTTCGATTTCGCTCCTCCTCGATAATCCGAAGCTCTTCTTGGTAATCCCGCTCGACCTTGACCCTATCATCGGTTTCAATGGTACGGGACCGCTCATCCTTATCCACCCCTTTGCGAGAAAATATCTTCACATCGACGACAATGCCCTCAATACCAGGAGGCACCTGCAACGATGTATCCTTGACATCACCAGCTTTTTCTCCAAATATGGCACGAAGAAGCTTTTCTTCAGGCGTGAGTTGCGTTTCCCCTTTTGGAGTTACCTTCCCAACTAGAATGTCTCCAGGCTTCACCTCAGCCCCAATTCGAACTATCCCACTCTCATCCAAATTTCGAAGCGCTTCATCTCCTAAATTAGGAATATCTCTGGTGATTTCCTCTTTTCCTAACTTAGTGTCTCGCGCTTCAACTTCAAATTCTTCTATATGAATAGAGGTAAACGTATCATCTTTCACCATTTTTTCACTGAGAAGAATGGCATCTTCATAGTTGTAGCCACCCCAAGGCATAAATGCCACCAAAACATTTTTCCCTAATGCTAACTCCCCTCGATCCATGGAAGGCCCATCTGCTAACACTTGCCCTTCCTTTACCGGCTGCCCCACACGAACAATTGGCGTTTGAGTAATGCATGTATTTTGGTTGGTTCTCTGAAATTTTACTAAATCATACGTATCCAGAATTCGAGAACCCTTCTTCTTCTCATCTTTTTCCTTACCTCCTGCTCGCACAACAATGCGTCGAGCATCTACCGATTCAACGATTCCGTCACGTTGGGCAATGGCTAAATAGCCAGAATCCCTTGCGACCACTGACTCCATTCCTGTCCCGACCAAGGGGGAGTCACTCTTGATAGTAGGCACGGCTTGCCGTTGCATATTCGAACCCATCAGCGCCCGGTTGGCGTCATCATGCTCCAAAAATGGAATGAGAGCCGTGGCAACACTCACCACTTGCTTAGGCGAAACGTCTAAATAACCCACAGTATCGGGTGTTGTGGTCACAAATTCCCCAGCTTCCCTAGCTGTAATCATTTCTGAAGTAAGATTCCCATCTTTATCCATTGCTGAGTTGGCTTGGGCAATGACAACTCGATCTCCATCTAATGGGGAAAGAAACTCCACTTCATCCGTAACACGACCTTTTTTTACTTTTCGAAATGGAGCTTCAATAAATCCAAATTCATTGATGCGAGCATATGTTGCCAGAGAAGTAATCAATCCAATGTTGGGCCCTTCTGGCGTCTCAATGGGGCAAATCCGACTATAGTGAGAAGGATGAACATCGCGGACCTCAAAACCTGCACGCTCTCGAGTTAATCCACCCGGGCCCAAGGCAGAAAGCCTCCTCTTATGGGTGATTTCAGCAAGAGGGTTGGTTTGGTCCATAAACTGTGACAACTGACTCCCAGCAAAAAATTCCTTAATAGCGGCCACAATGGGCTTGGCGTTAATCAGATCATGAGGCAACACCGTTTCCATATCCAGGAGATTCATTCGCTCCTTAATACTACGTTCCATCCGAGCCAACCCAATACGAATTTGATTTTCTAGCAATTCCCCAACAGAACGGACCCGGCGATTCCCCAAATGATCAATATCATCCACATCACCCTTCCCACCCTTTAAATCAACCAGACATCTCACCACTTCAACTATATCTTGAGCAGACAAAGTCCGTTGATCCAATGACAAATCAAGGTTAAATCGCTTGTTCATCTTCAAACGACCGACCGGCGAAAGATCGTAGCGCTTAGGATTCAAGAAAAGATTTTCGAACAATAGCTTAGCCGATTCAATTGAAGGCATCTCACCTGGCCGAAGACGTTTATAGATTTCAACCCAGGCTTCCTCTTTTGAATTCGTTTTTTCTGCCTCCAAAGTATCAAGAATGACAGGGCTGGTAGTCGGACTATCTAAATAAATAACCTTAAAACTCTCCATTCGTCCTTCTAAAATTCGCTCCAACACGGGTTCAGTAAGGCGTTGGTTTTTCTCTAAAAGCACTTCCTGGCTTTCTGGGTCAATGAGCTCGGTTAGGACAGCACGACCAACGAGATCTTCAGATTTAATCGGAATTTCTTTAATTCCTGCCGAACGAACACGACCCATAAGAGTCTTATTTAACTTCATGCCTTCTTTAGCCAATACCTCCCCACCCTTATCAACAAGGTCTTGGGTGGCCCGCAGCCCAGTATGAATCTCCAGATCCAACTTGCGGAGCAACTTCCCATTGCTCACTCGGACCTCCTCAACGGGGTAATACATTTTCAGCAAGTCATCCGTACTGAAACCAAACCCTTTCAACAAAATCGTGGCCGGCATTTTCCGACGACGGTCGATTCGAACATACAAAATATCTTTAGCATCATATTCAAAGTCCAACCATGAACCTCTATAGGGAATAATCCTCCCAGAAAACAGAACCTTTCCACTGGAATGGGTTCTCCCCTTATCATGCCCAAACGAGGGGCCAGGGGATCGATGCAACTGGCTTACAGCTACCCGCTCAGTTCCATTGACAATAAAGGTGCCTCGATCGGTCATTAAGGGCAATTCTCCGACATAGACCTCTTGCTCTCGAACATCCAGCACACGGTTCTTCACTGTCTTATCTTGTTGGTCAAAAACTACGAGACGAACCCGCAATTTTAAGGGAGCCGCAAAGGTCATCCCCTGCTCAATACATTCACGGACGTCGTATTTAGGCGTTCCTAACGAATAGCTAGAAAACTCAAGAATGGCCGAGTTATTGTAATCCATAATAGGGAAGACACTTTTAAATGCCGCATGCAATCCCTTTTCATCTCGACGATCTGGCAACGTCTCTGCCTGCAAAAACTCTTCATAGGAACGACGTTGAACCTCGACTAAATCTGGAATCACAATATGCGTGCGGATTTTCGAAAAACTATGTCGTTGAATACTGCCCTCAAAGGCTGCTTGTGCCATTCACATCTCCTTATGGATTAACAGCTACCCGAAACGCGTTACGACGCCTCGAAACTTCCCCAATACAAAAAAACTACTTCACTTCGACGGTGGCACCGACATCTTGAAGCTTCTTCTGGATCGCATCCGCCTCTTCTTTCGAAGCACCTTCTTTTACAGGCTTTGGCACACCTTCAACTAAATCCTTCGCTTCCTTTAGTCCCAAGCCAGTAATTTCCCGAACAACTTTGATGGCTTGAATCTTTTTGTCTGCAGGCGCTCCAGTCAATATGACATCAAATTCAGTCTTTTCTTCTGCTGCTGGCGCCGCTGCACCTGGGGCCGCAGCCATAACTCCCACCGGAGCTGCAGCAGTGACACCAAACCGATCCTCCAACCCCTTCACTAAATCTGACAACTCAAGCACACTCAGCCCCTCTATGGCCTTAATGAAATCTTCCTTGGACATTTTAGTTTCTGTAGCACTCATCTCTCCCTCTCCTTTCTGCGTTTTGCTTTCTTGTATGGCAGCTAATACCCCTACAATACTTCTGACAATTTGACCCAAAGCTCCCACAAACCCTCGAATGGGTCCCTGGAAAGCCGACAACAACATTGAAAGTAATTCCGATTTTGACGGCAGATCTGCGACGGACGACAATCGAGCAGGGTCCAATTCCTCTCCATCAAGAACGGCCCCTTTGATCTGCAAGCTTTTTTCACATTTTTCTGCCTTGATGAAATCTCGCATGACCTTTGTGGGCAAAACGGGATCGTCATAACCAATCACCAAAACAGATTGGCCCTTAAACAAAGGCTCCAAGGGAAGAAGCGGAGTATCCCCTAAAGCCCGAATGGCTAACGTGTTTTTCACTACATGCATATGTGCCTGCGCATTGCGAAGCTTCTTCCGCAAGTCATTCACCTGATTCACGGGCATCCCAGCACATTCGCTCACAATAGCTATTCGAGCGCGCGAAAATTGATCATGTAAGGTAGCCACCACTTCTGATTTGTCAGTTTTTTTCATTCCCCAACCTACCTGCTCAGATTAAAAATTCATCCAACTTGCTTGGCAAGACCAACACTATCCAGACGAATCCCAGGACCCATCGTGCTAGACAATGTTGCACTTTTTACATATTTACCCTTACTAGAAGAGGGCTTGGCCTTCAATATTGAATCAAACACAGAACGAACATTATCTGTTATTTGCTGAACCTGAAATGAGACCTTGCCCACAGGCACGTGCACATTTCCCGCCTTGTCAACTTTGTATTCAACTCTCCCCTTACGAATTTCCTGAACAGCCTTGCCAACCTCAAAAGTCACGGTTCCAGTCTTAGGATTTGGCATCAACCCGCGAGGACCAAGCACCTTTCCCAACTTGCCCACAGCTCCCATCATATCCGGTGTGGCGATCATAGAGTCGAAATCCAACCAACCATCTTGAATTTTTTGCAAGAGATCATCGCCTCCAGCAAAATCAGCTCCAGCCTCTCTGGCCTCCTGCTCCTTTTCCCCTTTGGCAATGACCAAAATTTTAACCTTTTTACCCGTCCCATGAGGCAAAACAGTTGTGCCTCGCACCATTTGGTCAGCCCGCTTTGGGTCTACACCTAAGGACAAAGCAAATTCAACCGATTCATCAAACTTCGCAAATGCGGCCTCCTTCACTAACGCACTGGCCTCTTCAAGGGTGTATTCCGGTTTAGATACCCTTGCTAATGATTCTTTAAATTTTTTACCCACGATAGAAATCCTCTTTGTAAAACCCTCGAAATAATTATCCTTCAACTGTAATGCCCATACTCCGCGCAGTCCCTGCAATCACCTGCATCGCAGCAGGCACATCACTGGCATTTAGATCTTCAACCTTTAATTTAGCGATTTCCTCTAATTGCGCCTGGGTAATAGTTCCAACCTTGTTTTTATGTGGAATCCCAGACCCCTTGATCACGCCGGCAGCTTTCTTTAAAAGATCGGAGGCCGGTGGCGTCTTTGTAATAAAACTAAAACTGCGGTCCTTGTAAACAGAAATCACAACAGGAATAATGCTGCCCTCTTGCTTCTGCGTCTTGGCGTTAAATTGCTTGCAAAAATCCATAATGTTCACACCATGCTGCCCTAAAGAAGGACCAACAGGAGGAGCAGGATTTGCTTTCCCCGCAGGAATTTGCAATTTGATCTGACTTGTTACTTCTTTAGCCATACATTCACCTACCTTAAAATTCTAAATCACTCAAAAAAGTCATAATGAAAGCACAAAACCCATACCGCCCTACCATCACGAAGCACGCTCAACTTGAGAAAACGCCAACTCTACAGGCGTTGATCGTCCAAAAATACTAACCAATGCCTTAACCCTCGCATGGTCTTGATCCACTTCATCAACAAGCCCGTTAAATCCCAGGAAAGGCCCGTCAACAATCCGCACACTATCTCCTTTTGAAAAACTCGCTAGCTCTCTTGGAGCAGAAACTCCAGATTCTAGCTGCCCCAAGAGGGTCGAGACCTCTTCAGGATCTAAGGGAATCGGCCGAGACCCACCCCCCACAAACCCCGTCACCTTTGGAGTCTCCTTGATCATCGTAACCATTTCATCTGTAATTGGCCCATTAGCTTCAAAGAGGACATATCCAGGGAAAAATTTTCTTTTAGAAGCACGGCGCTTCCCCTCTTTAAATTCCACAACATCTTCCGTGGGCACAAGCACTTGTCCCACTGATTCACTCATACCGAGTTGGCCAAATCGCTCAACAATCCCAGTTCGCACTCGACCCTCAAACCCCGCATAAGTGTGTATGACATACCAATGACTCGCCATGAATCCCCTTCTTCTCCGTTAAACAATCCTGCTGATTAACCACACAAGAAACGAATCCACTACAGACAGATATATGGACATAAACACGCAAAACAGCAAGACAACCGTGGTCGACCCAATAGTTTCAGATTTCGTAGGATAGGAAATCTTCTTCAGCTCAGCTCGAACATCAGACAAAAACTCTGCAATGGAAGACCAGACCTTCTTAAACATTCCCTACCCTTAGAAGCTCAGATGATACCGTCATTCCCCAAACCCTTCCCCCGAAAAAGGCATTGGCAGGGGCACCAGGATTCGAACCCGGACTTTCGGTTTTGGAGACCGACGTGCTAGCCATTGACACTATGCCCCTTCAATAGCTCAAAACCTAGGAGCCACAACAAACAAGATTCATTTAACCTCTTTATGCGGAATATGCTTCCGACAAAATCGACAATACTTTTTCATTTCTAAACGATCAGGATCGTTCTTTTTGTTTTTCATCGTTGAATAATTTCGGCGCTTACATTCACCGCAAGCTAGAGAAATAATGACTCGCATGGCAACACCCCTGTATTTTTATTCGACAATTTCCGTGACTACGCCCGCGCCGACCGTCCGACCCCCTTCACGCACTGCAAACCGCACCCCCTGCTCCATCGCAATCGGCGCAATCAACTCGCCCGAAAAAGAGACATTATCCCCCGGCATCACCATCTCTACGCCC
>JAJDBP010000035.1 GCA_029261295.1 Nitrospirales bacterium
GAATTGATTTATCCGTGTATACGCAAGCCCAGTTGAATAGAGTAGCTCGGCAGTTGAACGAACGTCCGAGGAAAACATTACAATACGAAACACCAGCCGAGAAATTTCAGGCCTGTGTTGCAACGACCAGTTGAACTCACAGTCGATTTGCGACGAACAGGATGAAAAATATAATGTCCGCTTTTCCACAATTAGGCTGAAGAAAAAATAACTTCGAAGTCTCTTAGGCGGGATCTTCGTAGAAGATATAGGGCGTGGAATAGTCACTGAACTCGAAATAGACTTGTTGCTCCCCTGGGTCTTTTTGGCCATTGAGGTTAGCGTCTAAGACTCCATAGCCAAATCGGTATGGGCGAGGGCGGTCATCATTCGTTCCCATGGCCGTGGTGAGTTTGTCGATTTCCATGAAGCGTTTGATAAGTTTTTCTCCGGCATAGATTTCTAGGACTCCATTGGTTCCAGTCCAGTTTTGCACAGCGCGGCCCAGTTTATTTTGCGTCTCTTGGGTACAGGCCGTAAAGAGCACGAACGATCCAATGATCAATCCTGCCTTGATTAGCGAATGTAGATGACGTTTTCTCATTGAAATAGTCTTTACCCTCACCCCAACCCTCTCCATTAAAGGGCGAGGGAGTAAAACAATCTCTCGGTAACGAAATTTTCTAATTTCTTTCGGCTAACCGTTGATAGCTTTCTCGGATCAGATCTTTGCCATAGGTTCGTTCTAAGCGGCGCACAATAAAATGTCCTCGCGCCATATTTTGAAAGTGATCCATAAAGAGCAAATTAATGGTCGCACCACCTGCTGCCCCCAATACTGGGATGGCTTGCGCCGCGGCCTTTTCGGATACTTGAATACTATAGCGGGAAGCAATTTTAGACAAAAATCGCACCAAGACAGGAGCTCCAGTATTGGCTAACCCTTGCTCAGCTAAATACTTGGCCGCTTCAGTCATCGCGCCGGCTAAGGCTGCCCTCACCGCAAAGTATCCTGTATCCACTCCATCATCTCCCTCTTTCGTTCCACCCAATGCAAAGACTTCCAAACAAGCCAATTTGGTGGTGGCATCGGAAAGTGGTTCCCCTTCACTTCTGGCAATATCAGCAATTGACCGCAACATGATCGTGGTAGAAATGGGCAGCTCCACGGTCAATGCCAACAACCCAAAGGCACCTCCCACCGCTCCACTGACTGACGTTAAAAACCGATGGGCGCCATCTGCTGATTCACCTCGATACCGTTCATCCAAGGTAGAAACCGCCAAGTCCATGGCTTTTGTCAGTGCTTTTTGCGTGGTGTTGACCATCGCATCAGATACGCCCTCAGGCAACATCGTAATGGCTTTTTCAATTGGACCTCCAATGAGATTGGTCACTTTGGCCGCATAGGATGGATTTTCGAGAAGATCTACTGCTCGCTCTAACTCTTGGTGATCAGAAGGATTGAGAGTAGTCATAGATTCTTGCCCTCGCAATGGATCGCATAAGGTTCATCGTCAATTGATATTGTATTCTTCTTTTATCAAAAATGGCTAATGACGCAGAAGTCATGGAATTTCTTATTATTTTCGAGGTGCCAGATTTCCCACGATCAGCCAATCTTGTCCTATTTTTTTGTATTCGGCATTGGTCAAGGCCAGGGCTTGATCAATGGTCTTAGGAGAGGCTCCTCCAATCCAGCTTTTTGCGTCTTGCCCCCCAAGTAATTTTGGAGCCACATATAATCGAACCTGATTCACCAGGCCTTCTTGAAGAGCCGAGGCATTGAGGCTACTCCCCCCTTCTATCAGGACCGTGGAGATACCAATCTTGCCAAGTTTCCCTAAGGTCGCTTTTAAGGAGACCATGCCTTTCTTTTTTGGGAGAACCCAAACCTGAGCCCCTCGATCTGTCAGACCTTTCATTTTATGTTTTGAGGCCGGTGCGGTCGTACAGATAATCGTAGGTTGTTCATGTATCCAGGTTAAGACCTTGGCCTTCACAGGAATTCGCAAGTGGCTATCTAATACAATTCGTACCGGCTGCCGACCGACCCGCTGTCTCATTGCATGCTTTATTCCTCTTGCCGAGAGATCCGGGTTATCGGCCAGAATGGTCCCTAGGCCTACCATTACCGCATCCACCTGGCTTCGAACACGATGAACGTCTCGTCGAGATTGTTCACCCGTAATCCATTTCGATTGTCCAGTTTTTGTCGCAATTTTCCCATCTAACGTCATCGCCCCTTTCAGGGTGACAAAGGGTCGCCCTGTACGAATCCAATGCCGATAAACTTCATTCAATTGTTGAGCTTCTTGTTCCATCACACCAACCACGACTTGGATACCTGCTTTTTTGAGGCGCTGGAGGCCCTCTCCGCTCACGTGGGGGTTGGGATCGGGCATTGCCACACACACTCGGGTAAGACCCGACTGAATGAGGAGGGGCACACAGGGCGGAGTTCGTTTGTCTAGGTGGCAGCAAGGTTCTAACGTGACATAAAGCACGCCACCCCTTGCTCGAGGGCCAGCCTTATGAAGAGCTAAGATTTCAGCATGCGGCTTACCAGCCTGTTGATGATAGGCTTGGCCAACAATGCGCCCTTGATTCACGATCACCGCACCCACCATGGGATTTGGGGTCGTCTTCCCTATTCCTCGAGCGGCCAAGGAAAGGGCACGTTTCATGTAAAAATGATCTGATGAGACGGAGGTCACCGTCGTTTTGATGAGGTCATGGATTTCTTACGAGACGTAGATTTCGCGACGGCCTTTTTTCTGACGACTGTTTTTTTTGCACGAACCTTTTTCGGTGTTGATTTTTTAGAACTCACCTTCTTTTTTGCGATCGTCTTTTTGGCTTTTGTGGTCGCGACCTGTTTTTTTCTTGTCGTTGGCTTTTTGGTCGCACTCTTACTCTCTTCACGTTCTAACACCGCGACCGCAGCTTGCGCTGCAGCCAGTCTGGCAATCGGCACGCGATACGGTGAACAACTGACATAATTTAATCCAAGCTCATGACAGAACGCGACAGAACTGGGTTCCCCGCCATGCTCACCACATATCCCAAGCTTAATTCCTGGCCTGGATTTTCGACCTTCCTGAATCGCCCACTTCATCAACGCTCCAACACCCTCTTGATCTAAGACCGCAAAAGGGTCGGCCGGCATTATATTTTCCGCCTTTTTGTCAATGGTCGCCTTACACATTCGGCACACCATTTTTTTCCAATCCACATTGCTACGCTGACAGACCGGGCATCGATCCTGACGATCTAAATAAAATCCAATATAGGGTCCAGCATCATCACGTGAAAAGCCATATGTGGTTTGGGTTAAATCATTGGTTCCAAATGAAAAGAATTCTGCATCCTCGGCAATGCGTGCAGCGGTCACTGCGGCACGAGGCAGCTCAATCATCGTGCCAACCAAGTAATTCAATTTCACGCCATATTGTCCCATGGTCTGTTGAGCGACATCACGAATAAGTTCCTTTTGAGCTTTCATCTCTGAAGCCATGCCCACCAAGGGAATCATAATCTCCGGTACAATTTTCTTACCTTCTCGAGCCACTTCGCAGGCCGCTTCAAAAATAGCTTGTACCTGCATTCGGGTAATTTCTGGCATCGTAATACCCAAGCGACACCCACGAAGACCTAGCATGGGATTAAATTCATGCAGTTCTTCAACACGATTTAAGATTTTTTGTTTTTCTTTGATAACGGTCGGATCTCCGTTGGTCACCTCAAGTTTGGCTAATTCCACCAGCAAATGTTCTCGCTTGGGAAGAAATTCATGCAATGGTGGATCTAGCAAGCGAATCGTGACAGGAAATCCCTTCATCTCCCGGTAGAGTCCAATAAAGTCCTGACGTTGCAACGGAAGTAGTTGTTGCAAATAGAGTTCGCGTTCTTCACGAGAGGAAGCCAAGATCATTTGCTGCATGATCGCGACACGATCTTCGGCAAAAAACATATGCTCTGTGCGGCAGAGACCAATTCCTTCGGCACCAAACCCTCTCGCAATTTGGGCCTGATCTGGAACATCGGCATTGGAACGAACGCGCAAAGTTCGAAACGCATCAGCCCACTTCAAGATCGTCGAAAAATATCCATACTTTTCGGATTGTTTGGCATCCATTCGACCTTGAATCACTTGGATGACTTCAGAATCGACCACCGGAATATCTCCTGCATACACTTTTCCGGTGAATCCATTCAAAGAAATATACTCTCCTTCATTCAACACCAAATTACCAAATCGGACTTGGCCATTAGGCAAAACATCCACCTCATCACAACCGGCAATACAGACCTTTCCCATTTGCCGTGCAACGACGGCTGCATGAGAAGTCATCCCCCCTTTGGCCGTTAAAAACCCTTCCGCAGCATGCATGCCATGGATATCGTCTGGACTGGTCTCATGACGAACCAGGACAGCACGCTCGCCTTTGGCTTTTAATTCCACCGCACGATCTGGAGTCAACGCTATCTGCCCCGCTGCTGCACCTGGCCCTGCTGGCAACCCTTTACCAACGGCTTGAAAATTCGCTTCATCGCTGCTTTCAAAAATGGGATAGAGGTATTGCGACAGTTGTTCCGGAGCGACCCGCTTCACGGCCTCTCTTCGGTCAATAAGACCTTGTCGTACCATGTCTACCGCAATGCGAACCGCCGCGATTCCAGTACGTTTCCCCACACGCGTTTGCAGCATGTATAACTTACCTTCTTGAATCGTGAACTCTAAATCCAGCATATCGCGATAATGCTTTTCAAGAATACGTTGCGTTTTAATGAGATCTTTATACGCCCCTGGCAACGTCTCTTGTAATGAGACGACGGGCAAAGGAGTACGAATTCCGGCTACGACATCTTCCCCTTGCGCATTTAATAAGCATTCGCCAAAAAAGGTCGATACACCATTGGCTGGGTTTCTGGTAAACGCGACACCGGTTCCGCTCGTATCTCCCATATTGCCAAAGACCATCGCTTGCACATTCACGGCCGTACCCCATTCATCAGGAATATCGTAGAGTCGTCGATACGTCACTGCTCGATCGCCAAACCAGGAATCAAAAACGGCATTAATGGACATTCGCAATTGCTCAAAAGGATCTTGAGGGAAATCTGAACCGGTCTCATTTTTCACGAGCACTAAATATTGTTCGACCAAACGACCTAACGCCTGCGCGGTTAAATCCGTGTCATGCGTGGCCCCTTCGGCCTCTTTGAGAACATCAAGCGCTTTCTCGAAACCTTCACGAGACATCCCCATCACCACGTTTGCAAACATCGTGATAAAGCGCCGATATGCATCAACCGCAAAGCGTGGATTATTGGTTTTCTTCGCCAGACCCTGAACCGTGTGTTGGTTGAGCCCCAGGTTCAAGACGGTATCCATCATGCCAGGCATAGAGGCACGAGCACCCGATCTGACGGAAACTAGCAACGGACGATCAGGGTCTCCTAACCGAGCTTTCATACTATGTTCGACCTGTCGAAGCCCTTTCAGCGCTTGATCCCACATCGTGCCTGGATAGCGTTTCTTGGAGTGGAAATATTCCACGCAGGCTTCAGTGGTGATGGTCAACCCAGAGGGCACCGAAATCTTTAAGTTCGTCATCTCCGCTAAACCAGATCCCTTACCACCCAAGAGTTCTCTCATTTTGCCTGTTCCTTCAGCCTTGCCCCCGCCAAAGAAATAGACATATTTTTTTTGCCGCATGAATCGCTCTCCTTTACCCGACAAAGACACCTAGATAGGAAAAAGACGTAGATATGTTCAACTCGGAATTACGCCGGCATAGTGGCCAATTCAACCGATGAGAATACCCCTGAAAGGCCAATAGCCAGGCTCCAAGCGCTAATTGGATGCTCCATGGCCTTCCGGAAAATTGTAATGACGTGAGACTTGTGAAAACGAGATGTGAAGGTATCACAGCTGGTGAGTAGCCCCGGCACTCATGTCGAACGATGATCAAAATATTGTAGACGAATTTGATATTGGGCAATTAATTTTCGTTTCACCCACATTCCAAATGCCATAACCACTATCGCAAAAATCATCAGGGCAATCAATCGATAATTTTCGGTTGATTGCCCGGAAAAATAGAGATTCCCGTCTGCTCCCATCGCTAATGGCTTTCCTGGAGTCAAAGTATGGGTTTGGCCCGTAATGTCTGAAAAGTCTATCCATTCGGTACAGACTTTCACCAAACCCTCGGCACCAGCCACCTTAGCCCATTGTACGCCAACACAATCGCCATTTGTTGGATCATAGAGTTCGGGTTTGGCCAAGGCTGACTCTAGATCCACGCCACTTACCCACAGTCCGAGAAAAAGCAAGCCATTACAGCCAATAATAAGGCTAATGGTCACCACGTGAGTAAATCGTCGGAGCCTTCGAGTCGTCTCAGATTCCTCAAGAAAAGGCCGTTCGGTACTCATACCACTTTGAGTTCTTTGTCCTTGAATCCTGGTGGTTACAACCCTGTCTCACTATTATCCTACATCAGTGCTCGCTGATTGAATACATGAAAAATCCGCAATATTGAGAAATAACCTATCAATTGCGGTCAGGAGTGACAGCCGATTTTCTCGAATGGCGCTCTCGGGGTCATTGACCAATACCGTCGCAAAAAACTCATCAATGGCTGATTTGAAAGTCAATAAGCTTTTGAGGACTCCAGCGTAATCTCCCGTAGCAACTCCATGACTTACTTCTTGTTGGGCCTTTTCAAACACCTGGAAAAGCCGTGATTCGGATTCATGTTGAAATCGTTCGGGGTTCACGCCTGTTTGATTCCATCTCTCCTTTTCGACAATTCTGTGGGCTCGCTTAAATCCCACCATGAGGGTTTCAAAGTCATCAAGGCCAACCATACTTTGCACGGCTCTCATGCGAGATAATAGATCTCCAACATCAGCAGTACCATGGGGTCGAACACGGATCACAGCCTCCATCACATCATCTCGTAATCCCATCGTGGTCCTACCATAAAACCTCAGCCGATCCATAATGAAACCCATAATCTCTGAAACAGTTTGTGGGTGCCCCTGACCTACCCCTTGTTTTGTCAAAATCTGAATCATCTGCTCGAACATTTCGACCAAATTCAGACGAAGTGCGGTCTCACTGACAATGCGAACGAGACCATAGGCCGCTCGTCGTAATCCTAAGGGATCTTCCGACCCAGTTGGCACCATTCCAACCGAAAAAAATGAGGCAATAGAATCACATCGATCAGCACAAGCCACCAAGAGACCTGGGGAGCTCGTCGGCAAAGAATCGTCAGGAAATCGTGGCAAATAATGTTCCCCTATTGCCAAGCAAACTTCTTGAGGTTCCCCATCATGCCGGGCATACTCCTCTCCCATTACACCCTGCAAGCTAGGAAACTCTCCTACCATCCCAGTTGTCAGGTCAGCTTTAGATAGTAATCCAGCCCGATGGCACAGGTCAGAAATATTATTCTGGCCAAGCCTCAATGCCATCCACCCGGCCAATTCTTGAACACGTTCCACCTTCTGTCGCATGGTCCCTAATTTATGATGAAAAATTATTCCCTCTAAGGCCTGGACTCGCTCATGAAGTGGCTGCTTTTGATCTTCAAGAAAGAAATATTGTGCATCTTTGAGACGAGCCGACAACACACGTTCATTCCCCTTGGTTATTAATTTGGTATTTCCCCATGGTGTATTGGTTATCGCAATAAATTTCGGCAACAGCCCACCGTCATTCCCAACAAGTGAAAGAAAACCTTGGTGCTCTTTCATAGAAGAGATTAAGACGGGCTTCGGCAAGGTTAAAAATTCTTTCTGAAAGGTTCCGAGAATAGCATGGGGATGTTCAACACCCCACACAGCTTCATCAATCAGTTCCTGCCGATACAGAGGATCAATCTCGCCTTTTCCCAATTTGGCCAATTTGCCAATTTGGCTTGTGATTTCTGCCCGTCGTTCATCGGGATCAACCAACACACCCAATTTCTTCATGGTGGCAATGTAATTGGCAGCATTGGACAAGGAAACATTCTGTGCCCCTTTTTTCCCCTTGATCCGAAAATAACGATGCCCCCAAGTCACTCCTCCAGAAATAAGCCCCGCAAACTCAATTTTCAGCACTTGATGCCCCAAGATGACCGCTATCCAGCGGATCGGGCGGGCAAACTTTGTTTGAGAATTATTCCAGCGCATGGCTTTAGAAAAGATCAGCTTCGCTAAATACACAGGAAGACTGGAGGTGAGCACTTTTTTGGCTGATTCACCCCGTTGAT
Source organism: Nitrospirales bacterium (assembly GCA_029261295.1). Lineage (GTDB taxonomy): Bacteria > Nitrospirota > Nitrospiria > Nitrospirales > UBA8639 > Nitrospira_E. The sequence continues at coordinate 8,253 of JAJDBP010000035.1, forward strand.
ATTTTTCTGCAGTCAGATAGAGGCCCTTAGGGGTTTCCTTGAGGGTCAGTTCTTCAACTGACACTCCTTGAGATTTAGCAAAACCTTGAGCTGCTTTAGTGGGAGAACCCGATGCATCAAAGGCAGCTGACTTTGGTGGACCAGTAATTTGTTGAGAAAGAGATAGTTGCTTGGATTGAACTCCATCAACCATTAACGCTAACCGCCGGGATGTCCCGATTGTCCGTATTTGTTTATAGTTCAAACGACAATCACTGAAGAGGGCTTCGCTAAGAAGGGCTAAATCCTGAAGGGCTTGAGGGAGAAGCGTGGTGGGAATTTCTTCGGTACCAATTTCTACCAACAAAGGTAGAGAGGCAACTTGTCCTTTTCTAGAAGAAGCGGCATTCAACTTTTTTGTTGTTTTTTGGGGAGGGGCCATAACACAAAAACCCTAAAAATAATTTCCGCTAACGCTTTTTCCGTACTTTCGCTCTTGGGGATTGATTCTTCTTGTGTAGCAAGGGGAAACCCATCCCCTCCCGTTGCTCGAAATAGGCCTGGGCGCACTTTCTGGCCAAATTGCGCACACGGCCAATATACCCCGTGCGTTGAGCGACACTAATGGCTCCTCTGGCATCTAACACATTGAAGAAGTGCGAACACTTCATACAACAATCATAGGCTGGAAGAACCAGGCCCCGGGGATGCTCCAGCAACTGCTGACATTCTTGTTCATAGCGATCAAAGGAACTTTGCAACAAATTGATGTCCGCAACCTCAAAATTATAGATTGACCATTGCACCTCTGACTCATGATACAACTCACCATAGCGAACATTCTCTGTCCACAATAAATCATAAACCGAATCAACCTCTTGCAAATACATCGCGATTCGCTCAAGGCCATACGTGAGTTCCACTGTGACAGGATTCATTTCCAAACTGCCGACTTCTTGGAAGTACGTGAATTGGGTAATTTCCATTCCATCTAGACGCACCTCCCAACCCAGCCCCCAGGCTCCTAATGTCGGAGATTCCCAATCATCTTGAAGAAATTGAATATCATGTTGATAGGGATCTAAGCCTAAGTGGGAAAGACTTTGGAGGTACAGATCTTGGGGATCGGCAGGGGCAGGCTTCAAGACAACTTGATACTGAAAATAATGTTGAAGACGATTGGGATTGTCCCCATACCGACCATCAGTTGGCCTTCGACATGGTTCAATATAAGCCGAACGCCAGGGCTCTGGACCAATAGCCCGCAAAAAGGTCGCAGGATTAAATGTTCCCGCCCCTTTTTCCGTATCATACGGCTGGGAAATGATGCAGTCGTGGGACTTCCAAAATTGTTGAAGGGAGAGAATGATCTCTTGAAAGGTCACAACACTCGACTTTTGGCCAGAAGAGGCCTTATATACCCATGATCACGCATCAAAACCGGGACATCATGTTCTGACAACACTTGTAATAGCCTAAGTTTTTTAACCTAGCAACAAGCCTTTGTGCAGTCAAGAAATCCTCATCTCAATTCATCCATGTCTTCTTCGGAGAAAATATTTAACCAAATATGGATTCAACTTGTTTTTTATAGCCTTTCTCACGTATATTTGTCCCCCAGTTTATCTTTTGAGGAGGGGCGTAACCAATGAAACCATTTGCTCAATTGTTCCTATGGACCACAATCGGTCTCGCAACCTTAACTATGGGATGCGCTGAAATGCAGGGCGGATCAACTGCCGGAAGCGGTTCAGCAACTCCTGCGGCATCTAGCGCCGGAACCAGTGCAGTGAACACAGGGCCTGGGCGTGTATCTCAAGGAACACAAGGTGATTCCTTAAGCGCCTGTTTAGCTCGCATTCCAAGTGACTCATCTGCTGGTCAACGGATGGTTGCAGAACAAACATGCCGACGGAATGCAGATAACCAGGCTCCAATCATGGCGGTTCCTGGCCAATAATCAGGCATTGACTCTCTTAGGTTCGCTGGCCAATGGATGGACAGCGAACCTACTTGCACTCCCTACCAACATTCTTACGGCATTAAATCTTTGGAGTTGGGGGACCTCTATCCTTCCCAGCCTCCCTCAATCACCTTTTCAGAATCGCGCTCGATAGGTAGATTCATGCCCTCCTCAATCATTATCAGAGAAATTCAACTCCAGGCTCTCTGTGGCGTTACCGAAATTGAACGCTCTCAACCCCAGCCCATTTTAGTCGATCTGTCCGTCCGATGCGCCAATGAAACCGCATTTCAAAGCGACGAGCTATCCGACACTCTAGATTATGGAGCGATGACAGATTGCATACGAGACATTGGCGAACGCCAACAATATTGTCTCCTCGAAAAACTCGCTGAAGAACTTTGCCAAGGCCTATTCCAACACTTTCCTCTGACTCAGTTAAATATTTGGGTTAGAAAAATTCGTGCTCCCATTAAAAACTTTTCGGGATCAGTTGGAATTCGTTTGAGTCGATCACGACTAGATTTCCTCCAGGCCCGACATGATCATCCTTCTCGCTTTCTGGTGGCCCAACTTCCTCGTTTGCCCCGAGGAAAAGCTTTAGATGTAGCCACCGGGCGTGGCCGTCATGCGCGTTTTCTAGCTACCAATGGCTTTGAGGTTCATGGGATTGACCGCAATCAAGAGGCCCTCGATTTTGTTCACGCTCAGGCCGCTGAGATCGGGGGACTTCCTATTACCACTGAATGTATAGATTTAGAGACCAATGATCTGAGCCCCCCAGATCTGGGAACAGAATCCTACCATGTCATTATGATATTCTTTTACCTACATCGCCCCCTTTTCCCTCAATTCATCAAAGCCGTGAAACCAGGGGGGGTCATCTTGTGCGAAACATTTCTTCTTGAAAACCATCTTCAACGAAATCATCCCCGTCGGAAAGAATTTTGCCTGGAATCCAATGAATTACTAAGCCTTCTTCCTGGTTTTCAAATTCTCCACTATGATGAAGCCGATCACCAGCAAGGATCCTCTCAATCAGAACGAGCTTTCACAGCTCGTATCTTAGCCCGCAAACCCTCATCTCTATAAATTATTTATGAACCGGATTGACCTTCATACCCATACTTCATTTTCGGATGGAAGCCACTCTCCAACTGCTTTGATTACCCTGGCCACTCAACAAGGCATTGATGTGCTAGCCATCACCGATCATGACACCACAGAAGGGTTACCTGAAGCTCTGGAAGCCACCAAAGACCTTTCACTTGAATTAATTCCTGCTATTGAATTGAGCTCCCAATTCCAAAATCGTGAAATGCATATCTTGGGCTATTTCATCAATCTGAGCGATTCTCAATTTCAAACCAGGCTAAAAACTCTACGTTCCACACGAATCGATCGTATTGTCTCTATACTGGAACGTTTGCATTCCCTTGGAATCGACATTTCGCTGGAAGACGTCCAAAAGGCATCAGAAACTGGCACAATCGGGCGTCCTCATATTGCGCAAGTCTTGATTGCCAGAAATTTTGTAAAGAATATAAAAGAAGCCTTTGAAAAATTTCTCGGTTCACGTGGAAAAGCCTACGTTCAACGACCCGTTCCTGAAGCCCAGGAAATTATGGAATGGATTACTGATGCAGGGGGCATCCCAATACTGGCGCACCCTTATTGGGAAGGATTTAATAAAGAAGACAGCGCTAAGGCTTGTCAGACATTAGTCGACCAAGGGCTACAAGGTCTCGAGGTATTTTATGGCACTTTTTCAGCTCGCCACATCTCTTTTAACTTGGGACTCGCACGCCGTTTCGATTTACTGATGACCGGTGGCAGTGATTTTCATGGGACATTGAAACCCGATATTGCCCTAGGAAAAGGACGAGGTTCCTTACATGTTCCACCAAAAGTTGTAGAAAAATTACGGGCGGCGGCGGGGTATTGAACGATGAGAGATGTCTACCAAACTCAATCCAAATTACACATCCCTATTCCGCTCAATTATCTGGTGCTTCCACAATATGATTTTCAAATCGTGTGCACCCCTCTGCAAGAAGGCGATTAGTCAACATTTCTCCCGGCCATTCAATAGGTAAATCCGCAGTAAAAACCCATACATCCGGAGAAGTCCAAATCGGCCCATGTTCCTCGGGAAGTTCAGGGTCGAATAAATCAGTCCATACTGGCATATACACTCCATTTCCGCATTGGGTATGGAGGTGAACGACCGTTCGACTGCGGACGGGTCCCTCTAAATCATGCCAGACCGCGGCAGTTTCATCTGCTAATCGATGAAGACGGACGGCATTTTGAGCATCAAATAATGCGTAAGCGGCATAGTTTGGCGCCTCAAGCATTTGGGGGGCTTTGGCCACTTCCGGACACTGAGCCACAAGGCCATCCATAATGGCCTGGCAATCAGTGTCTGACAAAGATTCAGGTAATGTCGTATCGGTCACCCCAAGAATTTCAAAAAACAAGAAAGCCGTTGCTTCTACGGGAGGATGCAGTCTGGCGGCCACTGCATGTCGACGCTGTCCTTCGGCCAGGTTAGAAATGTGTTCATGAACTTTTTCTAAATTCAAATAGTCCAACGTGGTATCAGTCAATAAACGAGGCTCAACGGTGATAACCGCACCTTTAGGCATATGCAAATGCCGACGAAGCAAGTCAGCCGTTTCTATTGGATCAATTTTTAATTTTAAGGGATATTCTAAATTCGCTTGAAGTGGCAATTCAAAAGAGGCCAGAACGGCATACGTTTCTGCATCTTCTTGTTCTGCATCCATCACACAACAACTGGCTGCTTCAGCTAATAAATCAAATAACCACTCCGCCATATTCTCATCTAAGGCAGCCAGCACAGTCAGAACTTCATGCTCACGATCCTGGTCCAATAAAGCTTGCAGCACTTCAATGGCTAAACTGGGGTCACCATGTTCATGTCGACGGGCATTAATGAGATGAATAAGATCACGCGTGAGAGGATCAGGTCGGTACCAACTGGGCATTACGGTTATCTACCTTTTTAAAACAAAGAAAAGATGATTGTCACAAAACCTTCATGCAAGGCGGTTTCCCCAACCGCATTTTCCCATTACTAGAACCTATTTGCCAACTTCTTATTCTCCGATGACTTTCACCAGGACTCGTTTACGACGACGCCCGTCAAACTCCGCATAGAAAATTTGTTCCCATGGGCCAAAATCCAAGTCACCATTGGTAATAGCTACCACGACCTCCCGCCCCATAATTTGACGTTTAATGTGAGCATCCCCATTATCTTCCCCTGTCAGATTATGTTGATAGTCAGCAGAATGAGGAGCCAGTCGTTCAAGAAACTGCTCATAGTCTTTGAGTAATCCCGATTCATCATCGTTAATATACACACTGGCGGTGATGTGCATAGCATTGACCAAGACCATTCCTTCTTGTATTCCACTACATTGAACCACCCGCTCCACTTGAGGAGTAATATTCACATACTCCCGACGCGATTGGGTATGAAACCAAAGTTCTTCTCGATAGGATTTCATCACGACCCTCCCGCTTACTCTTTTTCTACCAGATTTTCTCTTACCCCACATGCCATTGCAAGTATAGCCAATCTCTACCCAACCTTACCTTTTTACAATCCGACCAAGCCTCCCAACATTTGACAGGACTTGGATGGGGTGTTAAGAAAGTTAACTATTGAAATCTTTCTCTACTCAATACTTTTCTTGAACCAGTTCCAATATCTAGACACGAGCATTCAAGCACGTGCCGTATTTCCTTGAAAAGGAGATCAAGGTTATGACCCCTACCATGGCCACCATATTTCCCATAGAAATCCCCTCGCGATGGAATGTTTTTTTTGCGGAGGAATCTGACAGAGATTTGGATTTTGATGAAGGGTTTGAAGAAGACGAACTCCAACACTCAAAACCACCCTCTCGCCGTCCATTGTTATGGATTTTTCTCCTGCTCCTAGTCGGGGGAATAACGTATTGGGCAATCAATGGACCATCTTTACAAATGCCAAAAACAGCTGAAATTGAATTTGAGAAGGATGCAACAGAACTATCAACTCCCCTTTTCACTGAAGGCCAAACAGTCGTCCTGGTAGAGGAAACAGGAATATCTATGCTCATGGGGGATGCTACTAATTCTCAGCCCGGCCCAATGGTCAAAAACGGAGAGACGTTGACTATCGTGGATGGCCTCAATCAAATAACCGGGTGGGTCTATCTCGTCAAAACGGGATCAGGAAAAACAGGATGGATTTCTGAGGAGAAACTTAAAAAGCCACGCAAAACTTGAGTACTACCTAGGGTCCTTACAGAAAATAATTAACAGTCTAAAAATAGACTCTACACCGTTTTCTTTATCCCCATCTAAGCCCTTACTCATCGCTACTTTTTTCTGTTTCAATGGGACCCAGCCTCATCGGAATTGAATCAACTAGCCTATCCTTGCTAGTGTAATTTGTTCCAAGCACAGCCTTTGATACGCTAACCAGCGCCTTCTGGATCCTACTGAGGATGAATGACAACAATATCCCCAACTGACGCACAAGAGTTCTGTACCACTTATACAAAAGAAAGTGGTAGCAATTTTTATTATTCCTTCCTCTTTCTTCCTCGACCCCGGCGAGAAGCCATGTATACCATTTACGCGCTTTGTCGAATGGTGGACAACGCAGTTGACGATCCCCCGCCCGGTGGCAAGCCTTTAGAAATTTTGAACACTTGGAGGCAAGAGGTCTCTGCAGCCTACAAGGGAGCCCCAACACTCCCCGTGACCATTAGTTTAGCCGCCCACCTAAAGGAGTTCGATATTCCTGAAAAGCTGATCCAAGAATTAATCACTGGGATGGAAATGGATTTGACCATCAATCGGTATGCCACGTTTTCCGATTTGTATCCCTACTGTTATCGTGTGGCCTCCGTAGTCGGACTCATTTGTCTCAAAGTTTTTAAAACGAAATCACCCAAAGCCGAAGACTATGCGGTGAATTTAGGGATAGCCTTCCAATTAACCAATATGCTGCGTGATTTGTATAGCGATGCCCAAGAAAATCGTATTTACCTGCCCCAGGTAGATTTTCAACGGTTTGGCTATTCCGTGGAATCCTTACTCAACAAAGAAACATCTCCCGCCCTGATTGAATTTATGAAATTCGAGTGTGCCCGAGCTCGCTCTTACTATCAACAAGCGCATGATATTCTTCAGACACTTCCCGTTTCCGATCAAAAAGCTCTAGTTGTCGCAGAAATTATGCGAGGGGTCTATAGCACCATTCTGCAGAAAATTGAGGCCAAGAATTATCCTGTTTTTGGCCCTCGGACCAGGGTTTCATCCTTCCATCGGTTGAGTATTGCTTCCGGCATTTGGTTTCGATCCCTTTTCACTCGACCTGTTGCGCCATCCATGTGACACGCCACGTTCTTATTATCGGTCATAATCTCACTGCTTTAGTCACGGCTTACCGACTCCTGCACCGTGGCTTCCATATCAGCATTGCTGACACTTCACAGAAGCTCCCACTTTCAGGCAATTCAATTACCACTCAGGCCAGTGGCATCGTATCCGAGTCCCAAATTTCTTCTACTGACCAAAATCACTCAGTTCCTCTCATACTTCACGGATTTTATCGCGCCACCTGGGTTCTGCTCCAGGAATTGTCTATTGTCTGGCCAATTTCACAGACCCAATCGGTTGACCTTAAATTTGGCACTGGAGGGGATCAGACCATTGCACTCCCTAAACCCTCCCAACTTTCGTGGGCACACCCTCTCGCTCGATTAACATTTTTTAAAGCGCTCCCCTGGACCGACCGCTGGAATATCATCAATTTCATTGAAAAAGAATGGGAAGAAAATCGCCTCCGCCAGCCCAACTCCGATACCGACAGCGCCGAATCTTTTCTCATTGCAACCAAGCAGTCAGACCATAGCCGTTCCCATTTCTGGAATCCCCTTTCCCGTTTCTTTTTACAGTGTGATTTGCCAGAAGCGTCACTGGCTGCTTTCCATGAAGTTCTCTCTCGATACTGGTTTAAACAAGCATCAAATGCCACAAATTTTCTAACTCCTGGGCAGTATCTAAATACACTGAAAGCCGAACTCCTGAAAAGGCTGCTCGACAAAGGCGTAAAAGTTTACCATCCCAATGCAACCCTCCTTCTCCATACAAAGGCAGAGAGGATTCAATCCGTTCAGCTCGGAAACGACCAGATTACTGCCCAAGCTTATGTCTCAACCTTGGGACCTCACAATCTTGTTTCTCTGCTCCCGGAACGGGAGTTAGCTCGCAATGCCTATTTTTCAGATTTAGCCCATATTCAAGAACACTATGGCCTCGCCATTCAATTCACGCTTCATGATATCCACTTTCCACCTCGGATTATTCTCCATGCGGGCCTGTTTGACTGGATCACAAATCAGACCAACTCAGATTCTCACAAAAAAGAGACCGTGATTACCTGCATGACTCTACGAAACACAATTATCCAGGAACACTCAGAAGACTCCCTGATCAGCCAAGCTTGGGCATGCATACAAAACATTTTCAACCTGCGTCCAACCCAAACGCAACAATCTAGTGACATTCATATTCTTCGCCGAGTAGGACCTTATTTTCCAAGTTATCGAGGCATTCGGGGCCATCGGCCTCTTCCAACTACACCTATCGCCAATCTTTTCCTCGCTTGTCCCTGGACAGCCAACAACCTTCCACCTTCCCTAGAAACGGAGATTACTAGCGCCAATGCCTGCGCCTCTGCCCTTGCAGAGACCTTCCACGCAAACTTAAATTGACATCTCTTCCCCTCAATCTTAAGATCCTGGCCTATGGAATTGCTCCAACTCAATGACTCACTACGAGATTGCCAACGCTGTCAGCTCTCGAAAGGCCGAACTCAAGTCGTCTTTGGCACTGGGAATCCCAAGGCCTCCATCATGTTCGTCGGGGAAGCTCCAGGATTTTATGAAGACCGGCAGGGTGAACCATTTGTGGGTGCAGCAGGGCAATTACTTACAGAACTACTACAATCAATTGGACTGGAACGAGCTGACATTTATATTGCCAATGTCATTAAATGCCGTCCGCCAAACAACCGAGACCCCTTGCCTGATGAAATTGACACCTGCAAACCGTTTCTCTTACAACAGATTCAACTAATTCAACCGAAGATAGTGTGTACCTTAGGAAACTTTTCCACCCAGACCCTCTTGGAAAGAAAGGTCGGTATTACCAAAGTTCGGGGACAAGTCATTCAATTAGAACACTTTGTCGTCTTCCCACTTTTTCACCCCGCCGCCGCACTCCATCAGAACAATCTACGAGTACCCCTCAAAGAAGATTTCCAAAAGCTAAAACTGGTCTTAGAAAAAATAACGAATACCCCTACCCTACCCAACACTTTTTCACCACCAACCCTTTCAAAATCAACAACCCTATCAACGGAAACTCCGACCGAACCCCCAACCCAAATGAACCTGTTCTAACAAATTCATTTCCCTTGCCAAGCATGACAGCTGAATAAGTTTGAGTTCGATGTCTTTTCTCCATGTCTGAATAAATCAGAACTTTGTTCTACTCTTCCTTTACATATGGCTAATTTCAACCGAGAATAAACGAATGAACCAATGAGCTGAACTCTACATTACCAATTGGAGGTCCCATGGACACAGGTTATCCAGCCCTAATTGCCGATCTCCCCGACAAACAAAATGACACCGAGCGATCTACCATCACGGGCGCAGCAAACTCCAAGGAACCGGCACTCACTCCCACCACCACCAACCCTATTGACACTCCACCCATCATTCAGCACGCACCCTAAGACCATTCACTCTTACCCTTCGCCCTCAAGGCCTTGCCCTCTCTGTGCGGAGCATGCTTTTTCAATATCTCCATAAATAGGGTCAGACTCGATAAAGCACAGCCCTTAATCAAACGACTATTCATTAGCATACTTCTCAAGAAACAAAGCACCCCCTCTTGAGATGACAATGTCCCCAGGTTACCATGAAACACACGGCGCACATTCCAACACTTATGGCAATTACGACTAGCAGTCAATTAATTATCTGGCCACTTTCCCAATCTCCCTTTCCCTTTTTTATTTCCCCTCATACACCATCATGAAATTTTTCAAATTCCTAGGATGGTCCGTCATCGGGCTTATTTTGCTTACGAGTTTAGCCTATGGATTCCTTCCCTCTATTGGCAACTTGCTCATCACACAAGGCCTAAGCAACCGCGGCTTTACCAACATCAGCATCAACATGACTCGCCCCACGCTCCAGACTCTCACAATTCCATCCTTAATATTTCACACACCCACAGAGTCTGGCTCCGCAGCCATTTATATTCACGACACCACCATTACCTACTCACTAGACTCTCTCCTCGGAAACATAGTCGAGGCTGTAAATATTGAACATATCAAGATCGAATGGGATTCCTCCTTCCTAAATACACCTAAGAATCCATCCTCGGCATCACAAGTCCCACAAGAAGATTCTCGGAATATTTTTACGTCTTTCGGTTCTGAAGGTTTCCTCCCTCTCCTACCTTTCCAACATCTGGTCGTTAAAAAAATGGATATTTTCAACCCCTCGGCTCCTCCAACCCTTCAAGAAATTTCGCTCAGCGCAAAAATGGACGCACAGCAGGAGAAATATGAAGGCTCAATTCACCTTGAAGGTAAGGAACTCCTCATAAATTTCATCACGCTCTCCCTTTCACAAGATGGCCAGCTATCGTTTTCCGGAATGCATTCAAGCACACCAGAAGACCTCGCACTAGAATTGAAGACTTCAGTGAAAAGCACCGGTTCTTCCCTGAAACTTCAAGGGAAAACCACACTCAAGCTTCACCCCATCATTCACACACTCTCCGCTTTGTTTCCTCTTCCAACTGAATTTCAGAACATAACAGGGGAATTTTCAGGAACATGGGAAGGTTCTATACGTGAACAATCAGCATCGGTCGATTCCCCCATTGGAACTATCAGGGGAAATTTTTCATTGGATGCTCGCATGCCATCATTAGATCCTATTGCCAAAGATATTCAGCTTCTCACCAATGGAACATTGTCTACGGATGGGCGCACACTTACCATGGCTTTACTACCGTCATCCTCAGGGAGTGTGAACCTCTCCTTAGATCCCTTTACCCATTCAGCACTCGCTCCGTTCGTCTCCCATCATGGCCCCCGGTTGTTAACATGGAAGATTCAGGAACCCATTCATGTAGTTGCGCCCCTCAACTCAAATCCCGAAGGTGCTCAAATTCAAACAGGAAAATTCCACTTCGCCATACACAACACCGCAGAACAGATCGAAGTAGTCCTGTCTCCCAACAATCTTCGTTGGCAAAAATCAAGTGGCCTGATAGGAAAAGGCGAGGCAAGAATCTTTTCAGAAATTCGACCGAAAGCAACACCTTCTTTGAGTCTTGCAAACTTGGAGCTAGAGACACATGCCTCCTTTTCATTGGCTACAAATCAGATTGCGGTTAGGCTTCATCCATCCTCTCTGTTACGCATTTCAAAGCTAAAGAATGAGACTATTTCTATTCAAACCATTGAGGCCATATTTCCCAAAGGGCTCTCCTGGAATTTTGATACTCCGTCGAAATCATGGAAGTTGATCGCCCCAACCTCAATATTCACTCTCCCGTCGTTGGCCTTCCAAGGTAAGCAATGGGAACTGGGAAAGATTCTCACGAAGGGTCTCATGATAACGACAACCCCAGTCAATTGGGAGGTAACCGGAGAAACCACTTTTCAACGGTTATTGCCGCCCAAAATGTCATTAGAAATTCCCCCTTCTGCCTGGCAAACCCAATATTTGCTCAAGTCTACATCTGCATCCATTAAGTTTAACGGCCAACTGCTTGCCCATCCCCTCAATGTTGGAGGACAGGTCAGATTTAACTTTCTGACAGGTGCAGGATCGGGGACTCTCGTGCTGAACCCCATTCGGTTCGAACCTCAAACCCTCGTATTGAGCCAACTGATTCAACCTTGGCCCGATCCAGAAATAGACCTGACGCACGGAACGATCTCAGCTTCGGCTGAAATCACATTCGGAAAAGCCACCAGAAAATCGAGCCATTCCATAGATCTCAAACGGCTGCATGGCATTATCGATTTCAAGAAAGTTGGTGGGTTTTTGACCCCGACTATTATGCAAGGGCTCTCGACGCGCTTGGAAATCATTGGAGAAAATGAAACGCTCCGGATTCCACCGACTCCTCTTCGAATCAACACAATTCAATCTGCCGTAGAACTCAGCAACACCTCCCTTCTTCTCTCCACTGAATCTTTCTCTTTTAACTCGGTTCCTACTTTATCAATTAGGAATATGAGGACACACTTATTAGGAGGAACGATTGCTCTAGACAAGGCCGCACTTGACCTATCATCCGAAACTCATGAGGTGATGCTCCAAGTTAGAGGACTAGACTTGAATGAAGTGTTACGCTTAGAGCAACAAGAAACCGTGAAAGGGACCGGCACACTCGATGGCGCCCTTCCCCTTTCCATCTCAGGGAAAGAAGTCACAGTCAAACAGGGCTCGATTCAAGGGCGATCGCCAGGAGGGACGCTTCATTTCGAGGTAGATAAAGAAACCGCCACTGCCTGGGCGGAAAGCCAACCCAATCTGGATCTTCTCGTCAAAAGTTTAGAAAATTATCACTATTCAAAATTAGCGGTTGATGTCGATTATGGTGAAAATGGTATCCTCAAACTGGACACGAGATTAGAAGGGAAAAATCCAGACTTCCGAAATGGTGTACCCGTTCACTTCAATCTAAATATCGAAGAAAATATCCCAGCCCTCTTGAAAAGCCTATCCCTCGTAAAAGATCTAGAAAATAAGATTGAAACGATGATGACCGGAAAGGGAAAGGCCTCAAACAAGAACACCTTCAATCCCTCAGCCGGCCCATAACAAATAATGTCGCCAATGCCCATCTACTCCACAGAAGGGGAACGTATGATTCAACGAATTCGAAATCTCACCATGCTATTGGTACTTCTGACTGCCCTGCTACTTGTAGGTTGCACCCCACGGGTGGAAGTCGCAGTTCCAGAGAAACCTATCACCATCAATCTGAATGTCAAAATCGACCATGAAATTCGCGTCAAAGTTGAAAAAGATTTAGATAACGTCTTTACTGACCAAAGCGGACTCTTCTAAGAAACACGAGGGACAATCATGAGAACATCACACACTCATTCAACATTCATTGCTATAACCATTACCTGTCTACTGTTTTTCTGTATACCCCTAGTAGCCTTTGGAATCACTCTTGACCAAGCCAAACAACAAGGCTTGTTAGGTGAACGTCCTGACGGATACCTGGGGCTCGCAAAACCATCAGCTTCACCAGATACTGTTAACCTAATGAAAGAAATCAACCGGAAACGACGAGACGTATATAGGAAAATCGCAGCAAAGGATGGCACCACACTACCAGTCGTGGAGGCTCTAGCTGGCAAAAAAGCCATCCAAAAAACGTCCCCTGGTCAACTCATCATGAAACCCAACGGAACCTGGACCCCAAAACCATAGCCTTCACTAGTCCACTCCTTTCTTCTGTTGGCTGTGGCGGGATCAAGAGTCTTTATAAATCTGAAAAAAAATCGGCGAGCACTTGTCTGAGCGCTGCGGGTTGTGCCGCCCCAGGACTTGGCAAGGCTCTCTGTATTTTCAGAGTCTGCGCGGGCAACAATGTTTTGGGTCCTTTTCCCAAAAGAAAAGGATCTAGTCCGCCCGGACGTGACCCAGCAAAACTTCAATAGAGTGTACCCCTACATTTACCCTTTTGAATCAGCAGTAGGTAACTCATTCAAAAAATATTCACCCTCACCCCAACCCTCTCCCTGGAAGGGCGAGGGAGTTTTTGAAAGTTATAATTGAAAGTCAAAACCTTATTTCTTTAGTAGATTTTCATGATGAAAACCCGCTTTCGACTGTGGGTAGGAGGGCGGAAAAGGATAGGAGGAGGAGGAGAGAGATACATAATCTGTCGGTGTCCAAAAGGGTAAGTTCAGCTTAGAGAGTTACCGAAAGAATACCTTCCCGCAATACTTCAATTTGCTTCATGATTTCTTTTGTGCAGGATTGCATGCATTCCTTACTAGGCTTAGATTCTTGAGGGAATCGCAGAGGCTCCCCATATCGAATCACTGCCTTACTGGGAATAAACAGGGTTTTCAGTATGGACGTCACCGAATGAGGTCCTTCCCAAACAATGGAAGCTGGAATCACCGGTGCTCCTGATTTAATCGCCAGATATCCAATACCTGGATGCCCTTCATCCAAACGATGCCGATCTAATCCACCTTCAGGAAACAAACCAATTACTTCTTGTGCTGCTAGTCCATCCAACATCGTCCTGATCGCTTTGACATCTCGCTTTCCTCGTTGAACGGGAATACAACCCATTGCATCAAACGACCATTGGATAAATGGTTGGGCATAAATTTCTGCGGCCATGAGAAATCGAACTGGCCGTCCTGCTGTAGCTAAGAGTACTAACGGATCACCTAAGGCGGTATGATCACACACAATGAGAGCGGGGCCTTTTGATGGAACGGGAGATTCCTCAAAGGCCTGGACTCGATACATCAGTCGACAGACCAAAGCATTTAACTGATTAAGAAATGTATAGATGAGGCCTTGTGGCTTAGCTGGTACTGACACAGTTCGAGTGGAGAAAGGTAGATGGGTTGCTTCTAGGTGATGTTTCCCCATCCTAAAACTTTCGGACAGGGACGGCCTGGACCTGAGATGTGGTCGTCGGAAAACCGATTAGGAAGAGGGAGTTTTCTCGTGTTCAGAGTTTGATGTATCGGTGGATGCATCTTCTCCAGATACAGCTTCAGAATCCTCAGAGGATTCAGCATCATCCCCTTCTTCCCCCTCTTCGCTCTCTTCTTCTGGCTCTTCAAACCAATTCACGAGCATGTCATCCCACCACGCCATGTCGACTTCTTCCCCTGGGTCTTGTCCCAAAAGTTCGACATTTTCTTTCGTAAACTCAGGGTCGATAACGGTGGGCTTAAACAGGGCACGATCAATGACTTCTTTAGTGCCAAACCCTCCAACAATCCAGGAGTGGGCATCCGCACGACGTGATTTATAGGCTTGCAACCCAATTTTGAGATACAGAAATATTTTCCGCTGGGCCTCATCATTGAAACCCGATGGTGGCAAACTCAGAGTTTTTTCTATTTTCTTTCGCCATTCCCGTTGATTGTATCGGGAGGTGATCAACTGAAGGGCTTTGGCCCCATCTTCTAGCTCAAGAGGCATATCATTTCTCCATCACACTTTATTCTGATTGAATATCATTCTGTCCTGTTTACTCAATGCCCAGCAACCATCATTTTTCGAATTTTGACCGTTGGGCTTGCCGTTCTCCCTCGAAATACCAAGTCATTTCCAATCATTTCTATATCATTAAATATATTTTTTAAATTGCCAGCAATCGTAACCTCTTCCACCGGATGGACGATTTCACCGTTTTCTATCCAAAACCCCACCGCTCCACGCGAATAATCACCCGTGACCATGTTCACACCAAACCCAATCAGCTCGGTCACGAGAAGACCTCGTTTGGTGGACTTGAGAATTTCCTCTGGTGAGCTGGTACCCGGAGAAAGAAATAAGTTCGTTGTCCCTACCGTAGGGTTTTCACCAACCGATCTGGAAGCATTTCCAGTCGATTCCATCCCTAATTTTCTTCCAGAGTAGGTATCTAATAGATAACTGGTGAGGACTCCCTTATCAACAACCACATTTCTTCTGGTCGGCAATCCTTCACCATCAAACGGTCGAGAACCCAGGCCGTTGGGAAGCCGGCCGTCATCAACTACGGTGACCGATTCAGCCGCAATCTTTTTCCCTAATTGCCCCATCAGAAACGACGCGCCTTTATAGAGCGAATACCCTGATGCCGCCGATGCAATATGCCCCAATAACCCCTTCGCGATTTCTGGATCAAAAATGACGGGAACTTCCTGTGTAGAAATAGACCGACTTCCTAATCGCCTCACGGTTCGCCGTGCAGCTTCTTGTCCAACGTGTTCAGGACTCTCTAATGCTTGGAATTTTCTATTTACCGAATACCAATAATCTCGCTGCATGCCCCCATTCCCACTATCGGCCGCAATAGGAGACACGGACAGAGAATAGGAGGAACTCGTATATGATCCGACAAAGCCGTGAGAATTTGCCAACAAAATCGACCCGTAGCCTGCTGAGCATTCGGCTCCTTCAGAATTGGTAATGCGTGAGTCGGCGGAAAACGCTGATTGTTCCGTCCGCTTGGCCAAGTCTATTTCTTCATCAACGGTTAATTGGCGACTATCTTTCATATCCATGTCTGGAATATCGACCGTCATCTGATCCGAGGCAGGCAATCCTGAAGTTTGATCTTCAACTACTGCTTTCGCCAGACTACAGGTATCACTCACCAAACGATCCAACGAGGCTTCGGAAAAATCTGAGGTCGAGGAACTGGCTGACCTTTTACCAAAAAAAACTCTGATTCCCAATACTTTCTCCCTAGCTTTCGAAAGTCGATCCACTTCTGACATCCGTACTTGGACGGAGACTGAATCTCCTTCAGCTACGAGCAGGTCCGCTTCAGTGGCACCCAAGGTGGTAGCACGTTTGAGGACCGCTTCCGCTAACTCGGGGAAATGGTCTCCATGTGTCGCAGGATTATTTGTCATGATTGTCTAGGAATCAACAAAACAGGAGGAGGCTCCATCAGCCCATAGCCGTTCCACCAACGGTCATTTCATCAACTTTAATGGTTGGAAGCCCTACACCGACAGGAACCGACTGCCCTTCTTTGCCACACGTCCCGATTCCTTCATCAAGTTTCATATCATGTCCCACCATCGAAACTTTCTTGAGCACATCAGGACCATTCCCAATTAAGGTCGCGCCTTTGACAGGCTTCGTGATCTTGCCATCTTCAATGAGATACGCCTCGCTGGCTGAGAACACAAATTTTCCACTGGTAATATCTACTTGCCCTCCACCAAAGGATGCCGCATATAAACCCTTTTTGACAGAGCCAATGATGTCTTGCGGCTCTGACTCTCCAGCCAACATAAAGGTATTGGTCATGCGAGGGAGAACAACGCTCCGAAAATCTTCACGACGACCATTACCAGTCAGTGGAATCCCCATTAAGCGCGCATTGAGCCGATCCGTAATATATCCACGCAACACGCCTTTTTCTATGAGCATGGTACGTGAAGTTGGAGTCCCCTCATCATCAATATTCATAGAGCCACGACGAAACGGCAGTGTGCCATCATCCACAATCGTACAAAGCTCGGAAGCCACTGACTGCCCAATAAGGTCACTAAAGGCAGATGTTTTCCTTCGATTAAAATCAGCTTCTAATCCGTGCCCAATCGCTTCATGCAGCAAAATCCCTGGCCAGCCCCCGCCTAACACCACTGGCATGGTTCCAGCCGGCGCATCCACCGCGTCTAGATTCACAATGGCTTGGCGGGCTGCTTCCCTGGCGAAATCTAAAGCTCGTCCATTTTCGACAAAAAAGGAAAATCCGACTCGGCCCCCGCCCCCATAGCTTCCAACCTGGCGATTGGTTCCATCTTCAGCAATACAGGTGACCTGAAGACGGGCCAGTGGCTGGACATCCCCTATCAGTTGGCCTTCAGAATTCATGACCAAGAATATCTTTTGTTCAGTATTAAACGACGCCATGACTTTGGCAATGCGAGGGTCATATTTTCTGGCTTCCACATCAATTTGATTCAAAAGGTCCACCCGAGCTTCTGTCGTAATATCCGTTAAGGGTTGCTGCAGAGGATACAGATTTTTGGAAGGACCTGACCGATGAGTCACCGATAGAGTTTTATCACCCTGTGGAGACTCGGCGATATATCTGGCCGTTTCCGCTGCTTGCACTAAATCCTTGACGGAAAGGTCGTCAGAATAAGCAAACCCTGTTCGCTCTCCCGCCACCGCCCGAATTCCCGCACCCTGTGCGACACTTTTTACGGCCCGTTTGACCAAGCTTTCTTCCATAGAAACCGAGTCCGTGACCGAAGACTCCAGGTACATGTCGGCATAGTCTACATCTCGGGTCTTCGCCTTATTCAAGGCCTGAAGAATTTCCTGTTCTTGAAGAGCAAAGTCTGACGGGCTGGGAGTCATAACACTTGGCTTTGAAATTTGGGAGAATAAACTAAAAGATGGACGAAGCGAGTGAGTATAGCCCATCTCCTAGGTGGGCGCAATTTCAGGGAACGAAACGAGGGCCCTCATCTAATTTGACAAGAATCTGTTTCATTATTAGACTAAATTGTGGTTCACACATTTCTTCTTTTTGTAGATGTTTTGCGCTAGAGCCACTCACCGGTTTTAGCTCTCATTTCAATACTCAGCGTTATTCATGGATGAATTACAGGCAATAGAACCCCGACACGTTGCTGAAGAAGAATTACAGGACAGCCTCGATATAGGGTCCCTTCCTCAACATATCGCCGTTATTATGGATGGTAACGGTCGATGGGCCGCCCAACGAGGTCTCCCACGCATTGCTGGCCACAAGGAAGGCCTCCTCGCCCTTCAAGATGTCATGGACATCGGATATGAACTGAATATTCCCTATCTGACCATCTATGCCTTTTCCCAAGAGAACTGGAATCGGCCTGCGGCTGAAATTCGCCTTCTTATGGGGTTATTAGAACAGTACTTGAATAAAGAACGGCAACGCTTTCATGATCGCAAAGTACGATTTCTTCCCATTGGACGCCTAGAGCAACTCCCTGCTCAAGTCCACGCCTTAGTAACTGAGGTCGCAGAAGATACGTGCCATTATGCCACTCGAACTCTGGCCGTCGCTCTGAGTTATGGAGGGCGCGCAGAAATTATTGACGCCGTGCAACAATTGGCACTCGAAGTCCAAATGGGCTCCCTTTCCCCAGATCAAATTGATGAAGCGCTCTTTGAACAACATCTCTCTACCTACGGAATCCCGGACCCTGATTTACTCATTCGTACATCTGGAGAAGCCCGCATTAGCAATTTTCTTCCTTGGCAAATCGCCTACACAGAACTCTATTTCACCCGAACCCTTTGGCCGGATTTCCGTCGCTGCGAAACGTTACTCGCCCTGTTGGATTACCAGAAACGTGAGCGCCGGTTTGGCCGAGTCACTCAAGCGATGTCTTCCTAGTGATTAACACCCGTATCCCTGCTATTCTTCTTTATTGATAGTAGCGGCCACTCTACGTTCCTACTCTTTCGCCCACTATGGATCCTCGCCGGTTGTATTCTGCTTTGGTTTTTATCCCCTTGTTATATCTGGGGATTCGCTACTCTCCTTCCTGGCTGTTTTCTCTGCTAATAGGTACTGTCGCATTATTCGCTCTTTGGGAGTTTTTATTATTATATTTTCCCGATACGACAGCTAACACTACAAAAATTCTTTCATGCCTATGCGCAGCCTTACTTCTTCTCGCTATGCAGAGAGGACTTCCCCAAATAGCACTCATTGTGCTGCTTGGAATTGTTTCTATTATAATCGTAGGATTTCTTATTTCCCCTACGATCACAAGGCAACGGCTTCCTCGTTGGCTTTCCTATATCTTTGGGGTGTTATATGTCGGACTCTTATTGGGTCACTATTCCATTTTACGAAATTTAGATCATGGAGTGGCCCTCGTTTTTTTTGTCATTATTGTTACGTGGTTATCAGATACGGGTGGGTTTTTTATTGGAAAATCTTTGGGGAAGCACCCTCTCGCACCAACGCTAAGCCCAAAGAAAACCATCGAAGGGTTACTAGGCGGGGTCTTGTTTTCGGTAATTGGAGCGATCATTTGCCAAATCACCTTTGCTCCTTTTTTCTCCCTCGGCCAATCCGCAACGCTCGGCGTAGCTTTAGCTCTTCTAGGGGCAATGGGGGATTTAGCCGAATCCGCGATTAAACGTAGCGTGAATGTCAAAGATTCTGGCACAATCATACCGGGGCACGGTGGAGTTCTTGATCGAGTGGATAGCCTCCTGTTCACTGGACCTGCCATGTATTACTATGTCATGTTTTCTCTTTCCGCTTCCTCCTAGATCTACAAGAAGAACAAGGACATCAAGTTTGTGAAACGCATTGTTATTTTGGGATCTACCGGCTCAATCGGAGCCAGCACCCTGGATGTGGTGTCAAAATTCCCTGACCGTTTTGAAATCGTGGGATTAGCGGCAGGAAGAAATGATCAAATATTGGAAGAGCAGATTCGACAGTTTCATCCTAAAGTTGCGGCATTGTCTTGTCCTGATGCCGCTAAAAGATTGCGTACAAGAGTCGATACAGCACAAGTTGATATATTACATGGCGAATCAGGGCTTTGTGAGGTCGCGAGCTTTCCAGACTGTGATTTAGTCATTTCTGCCATCGTTGGGGGAGCGGGCCTCAAGCCAACGCTCTCGGCTATTCAAGCCGGTCGGCAAGTCGCTTTAGCCAATAAGGAACCCATGGTCATGGCCGGGCAACTGATGCAACGGGAAGCCCACAAACATGGCGTCACCATCTTTCCCATAGATAGCGAACATAGTGCGATCTTTCAATCTATGGAAGGTCACCGGAAAATAGATATTCGTCGGGTTGTTCTTACGGCTTCTGGTGGTCCCTTTTGGGACTGGCCTGACACCACACTGGAACACGTCACCCCCAAACAGGCTCTCAAGCATCCAAATTGGGAAATGGGGGATAAAATTACCATTGACTCCGCCACGTTGATGAATAAAGGGCTTGAGGTGATTGAAGCCCGCTGGTTATTTGACATCCCCATGGAACAACTTGATGTCGTCATTCACCGGGAAAGCATTATTCATTCTTTGGTAGAATATTGTGATGGATCAGTCATATCTCAATTAGGGCACCCTGATATGCGCACACCCATTTCTTATGCGATGAATTACCCCGAGCGAGTTCCCCTTCACCCCCCTATCCTGGATTTAGGAAAAATAGGAAAACTTACGTTTTTCCCTCCAAATACCGAAAAGTTTCCTTGTCTACAGTTGGCCTATGACGCCTTAGCTGGGGAAACCGGACTTCCCCCAACACTCAATGCAGCCAATGAAGTGGCAGTCCACGCGTTTTTAAAAAATCAAATTGGCTTTTTGGATATTCCAAAAGTGATTCAAGAAACCATGATGGCCTATTCTCCAACTCCTTTATTAACGATTGAGGATGTCCTGGAGGTTGACCAATGGGCTCGACGAACTGCCGAAGAACTTTTGAAAACATGTGTCGCCCCGGTATAAGCTATGAAAAGACTTCCTATTCAAAGAGCATGATATGAACAGCCTTTTCTTATTCTCCCCAGACGCCATTTTCATCTTTGGACAAAAACTGTGGTGGTTCTTGATCGTCCTTGGCGTATTGGTCACATTCCATGAATACGGACATTACCTTGCCGCTCGATGGGTTGGAGTAAAAGTTCTCAAGTTTTCTGTGGGGTTCGGCCCTCGATTAGTGGGCCGGCAAGTTGGCGATACGGAATTTGTTGTATCGGCGATTCCCCTAGGAGGCTTTGTCAAAATGTTCGGGGAAGAAGGCGGGGAAACCGTTTCTGCTGAAGATCAAAAAGTCTCTTTCATGCATCAATCGCTCCCTCACAAAATGCTAATTGTGGCGGCTGGTCCAGGATTTAACTTTATCCTCAGCTATTTAATTTTTACCGGCATGTTGGCCATGGGCTCGCCTATCGTTGTCCCCATCATTGAAAAAATGCTCCCCATTGTTGAAGCGATAAGTCCAGAATCCCCTGCCGCACTCTCGGGCCTGGAAATTGGGGATCGTATCATTCGAGCTAACGAACAAGATATTTCCACATTGCCAGAGCTCTATCAAATTCTCAATAAAACACATGGACGCCCATTAACCCTCGATATCATGCGAGGAAACATCCCTAAGACTTTCATTGTTTCCCCCACCACCCAAGTCAATACAAACAATCCTGATGGGGATCCAATCTATCAACTTGGCATTGAAGATCGTCCGCCCATTGTAGGGTCAGTGAGGCCAAACACGCCTGCGATGGCCTCCGGGCTTCAAGCTGAGGACCGAATTATTCAAATACACGAGACTCCAATTGCAACGTGGTCTCAAATGACCGAAATCGTCAAAAAGAGTGCGGGAGTGCCACTCGAATTGCAAGTCCAGCGGAAAGGGAGGACTCTCACCCTATCCATTATTCCCGAGGCCCGTACCGTGACTGGTCCTGATGGGGAAACTCTCTCCATTGGACAAATTGGCATTCAGAGTTCAGGAAAAGTAAATTTAATAAGCAGTCCCAGTTGGTATCAAGCACCATGGGAGGGATTAAAAGCCACCTGGGATTGGTGCGAACTCACCGTAATAGGCATTGCGAAGTTGGTGACGGGTGAAATTTCGTCGAAAAATATTGGCGGGCCTCTCATGATTGCCAATGTCTCTGGAGAGCATGCCGAACAAGGCCTTGGGGCGATCATGTGGCTTATTGCCATTCTCAGTATTAATCTCGGGATTTTAAACCTGTTGCCCATCCCCGTTTTAGATGGTGGCCATCTCTTCTTTTTTGCCTGCGAGGCCATCTTAGGGCGCCCCTTGCGGGAACGCTCAAGAGAAATAGCTCAACAAGCTGGAATCCTCGTCCTATTTTGTCTCATGGGTTATGCCTTCTGGAATGATATCAATCGCCTCCTTCAATAAATCTCGCCTGATTTCATACGCATTTATGATTCCTACAATCCGTGTTATTTCGGTCTTTTAAATAGGGGTAATGATGAGATTTTCACAGTGTTTTATTCCCACAATGCGACAAGATCCCGGCGAAGCTGAGGTGGCGAGTCACCGCCTGATGCTAAGGGCTGGGATGATCCGAAAAGTAGCGGCAGGCATCTATTCATATCTTCCTCTTGGCCTACGTGTCATACGAAAAATTGAAACCATTGTTCGAGAAGAAATGAACCGGGCGGGAGCCCAAGAATTGTTACTGCCAATCCTCTCCCCTGCAGAACTCTGGGAAGAAACAGGCCGGTGGGAATTTTATGGGAAAGAACTCGTTCGATTACACGATCGACATGAACGAGCCTTTTGCCTGGGACCGACGCACGAAGAAGTGGTGACCGACCTATTCCGACGAGAAGTCAGTTCGTATCGCCAATTACCTCTAACTCTCTATCAAATTCAGACAAAATTTCGTGATGAAATTCGCCCGCGATTTGGGCTCATGCGCGGTCGAGAGTTCATCATGAAAGATGCCTATAGTTTTGACCAAGACGAAGCCAGTGCACAGAACAATTACCAACGAATGTACGATGCCTATTGCCGAATATTTTCACGGACCGGCTTGAAATTTCGTCCTGTCGAAGCCGATACGGGACTCATCGGGGGAATTTCCTCACATGAATTCATGGTTTTGGCGAATACTGGTGAGGAACTCATTGTCTTTGACCCAGAGAGCCAGTACGCGGCGAATGTGGAACGTGCTGAAGTGGTGCCGCCACCAACCAAAACATCTGGAGAGCTTAAGCCATTAGAACGAGTGTCAACGCCAAATGCCAAGTCTGTTGAAGACCTCTGCGCCTTGCTCAAAGTCGAAGCCCAGCGTGTGGTCAAAACCCTGTTGTACCAAACCGGCGACAACGAGATCACCGCGGTATTAATTCGTGGGGATCATCAGGCTAACGAAATCAAAATCCAACGCTTCTTAGGTCTTCATGATCTCAATCTGGCTACACCAGAAATTGTAGAAAAAATAACAACCGCCCCTCTCGGGTTCGTGGGCCCTGTTGGACTTTCCAACGTTCGAATCTTGGCTGACAATGCCATTGGTGCTCTCAGTGACTTTATTGTTGGTGGAAATGAACCTGGCCTTCATTTAATGAATGTCAATGCCACCAGAGATTTCACCATCGCTGGTTGGGGAGATTTTCGACAAGCCCAAGCGGGCGACCCCTCACCCAAAAGTGGAAGCCCCCTCCAGACGGCACGAGGGATAGAAGTCGGCCATGTCTTTATGTTGGGAACGAAATATAGCGAAAAAATGGGAGCAACCTATCTTGACGCAGATGGACAAAGTCACCCCGCCATCATGGGCTGTTATGGAATTGGCATTGGTAGAACGGCCGCCTCAGCTATTGAACAAAACCATGATGAAAAAGGAATTTGTTGGCCCATGCCGATCGCTCCCTTTCAGGCTCAAATCCTCACAGTCACCAGCTCTGAGGCTACAAGAGTGGGATCGGAACAACTCTATAATGAGTTGCTCCAGCATCAAATCGAAGTCTTATTAGATGACCGAAATGAACGAGGAGGGGTCAAATTCAATGACGCTGATTTGATTGGAACTCCCTATCACATTATTATTGGAGACAAAGGCCTAGCCAATAATAGTATTGAAATTAAGGATCGGAAAACTGGAGAAAAGGTTCTCCTTCCCCTCAACCAAGTCGCAGACTGGATTAAAAAGGCTGTGGCCCAACAACTACAGACTCAAAATTAACGAGAAAAATCAGTCAACTATTCATCATGGTCATCTTTGAATGACAAATTTCAGGCAGACGATCTTTAACCTCTCCTCATACCTACTTTGATGGTGTATACTAGCTTTTACAAAGAAACCTCTTTTATTAATGGTCTTCTCATAAAAGAGACAACTCCTTATTTTTATTGACTATTCAGGCAACTGAATGGTATTTTTCAAGGTTGGATTTTCCAACTAAACTTTTTTACGTAGTATTTTTGGCCCATGTTAAATCAAATGAACGTACGGGGACTTCTCTTTGACCCCTATAATAATGCCTATATTGTCATCCTTCGTGATGAACAACATTCTGACATGCTGCCTATTTGGGTAGGAAAGTCTGAGGCAAGTGCTATTAGCTTTGCTCTGGAAAACATTGCTCCTCCCAGGCCGATGACACATGACCTTATGAAAACACTCTTGGATAATATGGATGCCAAAGTTATTAGTACAGTCATCACTGACTTAAAAGAAAATACCTACTTCGCCAAAATACACCTACTCTTTGGTGATTCAGAATTCACCGTTGACTCACGACCGAGCGATGCCATTGCCGTTGCACTTCGCACCGAAGCCCCAATTTTTGCCTCTGGGGAGGTATTACACAAGCAGAATTCCGAGGAATTGGAGCGCTGGCTGGAAAATCTCAAACCTGAAGACTTTGGGAAACCAGATGCATAAGAATGTTCTAGTGTTTTTACTCTCTTTACGGATTATTTACTGACGAGCTCGTTTGTGATGGCCGAAACTAATACCCTTATTCCCTTGAAAGTGCATGGAGTCTTAGTCGACCCCAACACTGATACTCAAATTGTTGTCCTACGAGATGAGCAAAACTCTGAAGTATTACCTATTTGGGTAGGAACGGCCGAAGGCACTTCCATTCGGCTCGCCCTGGAAAATGTGATTCCCCCAAGACCGATGAGCCATGATCTGATCTGTAGCTTTGCCGCACATCTTGGGTTTTCTCTTAACAGGGTAGTCATTACTGAAGTTAAAAATAACACCTATTTTTCGACCCTATTCTTAACAAAAGATGGCCTAGAAAAACCTGTGGACTCACGGCCTAGCGATGCAATTGCCTTAGCAGTTCGCTGCCAATGTCCAATATATGTTACCCCTGAAGTTCTCGAACAACGCGGTGGGGAAGATTTAGACACATGGCTTTCCAAGCTTGACCAAAAGGGATCCGAGCAGCCAGAAGCCTAAGCCTTTACCGCAAAGAATTTACTGACCGCTGGAAAGGAAATTTGATTCTCATGAAATCATTTCAAGCTAAACCTCTAGAGGTTGAACGAAAATGGTTTGTCGTGGATGCCAAGGGAAAAACTGTTGGCCGTCTTGCGACCCAAGTCGCCTCAATCCTCCGAGGAAAGCATAAACCAATTTTCACCCCTAATGTAGACACAGGCGATCACGTCGTGATTATTAATTCAAGCGAAATTCAATTTACCCGCAATAAATTTCGTGACAAAATTTATTATCATCACACTGGCTACCCTGGTGGGATCAAATCCATATCAGCAGAGCAACTACATGCAAAAAAACCAACAGAAGTTTTATCAAAAGCTATTAAAGGGATGTTGCCTAAATGCACATTGGGGAAACAGATGGCCAGAAAGCTTCGGATTTATAGCGGAGCTGAACATTGCCACCAAGCACAAAACCCAACTCCATTGTCCCTTTAAATTGTATTCCGTAATTCTTTAGCGAAAAAGGAGAAACAGCCCCATTATGGTCGACACCATTCAATATGCAACTGGTAAAAAGAAATATGCTATTGCTCGGGCCTGGATAGAACCTGGGCAAGGAAATATTCAAGTGAATTCTCGGACATTAGAGGACTATTTCCCCAGGCTAACGCACCAAATCCAAGTTCAAACTCCCTTTGAAGTAACCAAAACAGAAGGACAATTCAATGTCAAAGCAACCCTTACTGGGGGGGGAATCTCAGGGCAAGCTGGAGCCCTTCGTCATGCTATTGCTAAAGCCTTAGCTTTACATACTGCAGCCCTCCGAGACCCTCTCAAAAAACAGGGGTTACTCACACGAGATTCTCGTGTAAAGGAACGCAAGAAGTATGGTCAAAAAGGAGCCAGAGCTAAATTCCAATACTCCAAACGGTAATTATTGCCATCTACTAGGAAAACGTTAAGGTAGGAATTGGGAGGGGAGGTTCTAGAGAACCTCCCCTTTTTTCTTTCAGATCCAATCGTTATAGATAAATTATTGTTTAGCGACAACAAATACACATCTAAACGGTAGTTTTTCTCATAATGATTCCCAAAATACATATTCTTTTGTGATTAAAACTTACATGGCGAGAAACCGATGACGGCACAGCTTCGTATCGCAGTAATAGGTGCAACGGGATATACGGGCGGAGAATTACTTCGCCTACTCAGCCTTCACCCCAAGGTCAAAATTTGTCAGGTCGTCGCTTCAAATAAATCAGAAGGGATGACTGTGTCGTCCCTCCTTCCCAATCTGTCAAAAATCATTGATACTCAATTATTACCCCTCGACATCCCAAGTATTGCCAAAGAAGTCGATCTTGTTTTTCTCTCTCTCCCTCACACTCAATCCCTGAAGCCTGTCGCTGATCTCGTCTCCCATAAAAAACTGGTCATTGATTTAAGCGCTGATTACCGACTACAAAATTTTGAAGTTTATGAAAAATGGTATCAAACGCCACATCCTTACCCTCACTTACTCGAAAAAGCTGTTTATGGATTACCTGAATTGCACCGAGCAGCCATTAGTAAAAGTGAATTAATTGCAGTTCCTGGTTGTTATCCCACCGTCGCCATTTTGCAGTTAGCCCCATTTGTAGCCCAAGGCCTCATCGACCCAAGTTCCATCATTATCGATGCGAAGTCTGGAGTGTCTGGAGCAGGTCGTTCACCTGCACTTAATTTCCATTTTCCAGAAGCTAATGAGGCCATTCATGCTTATAAAATAGCGTCTCACCGACATCTGCCAGAAATTGAACAAGGACTTGACCTTCTCCTTTCTTCCAATACCACGACAATCTCTCCGCCCATATCCCTAATGTTTACTCCCCATTTAATCCCCATTAACAGGGGAATATTAAGTACAGCATACGCCAAACTCAGATCTGATATGGACTCCCCAGATATTGAAAATATCTATACCAATTTTTATCAAGACGAGCCATTTATTCGGGTATTTCCCCAGGCCGAACGAGTCAATCCTCGAAATCTCCAAGGGGCCAATTTTTGTGATTTAAGTTGCACCTATGATCCTCGAACACGACACATCATTAGTAGCGGGGCGATTGATAATTTAGTTAAAGGGGCTGCGGGGCAAGCCATTCAATGCATGAATCTCATGGTTGGGTTTGAAGAAAGCTTGGGGTTAACCAGTCCAGGACTTTTCCCCTAATTCTTTTTTCTGTCCTCTTATTCAACAAATTAGTCTTAACCCATGGTCAAACGATTGAAGAGTGGTATTACAGCACCGAAGGGATTTCTTGCAGCAGGAATCCACTCAGGCATTAAACAAACAGGGCAATTAGACCTTGCACTTGTGACCTCAGAACATCCAGGTTCTATTTCCGGAGTGTTTACTAAAAATACCATCCCTGCAGCTCCAGTCATTATTGGCCGCCAACAACTTAAAAAAGGTGTTGGACAAGCCATTATCATTAACAGCGGCAACGCCAACGCATTCACAGGATCAGAAGGACTGGAACATGCCCGAGAAACCATTCAGCTCCTTGCCAAACAATTGGCCATGCCGAAGAATCGAATTTTTATTGGGTCTACCGGTGTTATTGGCGTTCCACTTCCTATGTTGGCATTGAGGAAAGGAATTCCCGTTCTTGTCTCTAAATTAAGAAAAGCAGGGGCTCAAGAGGCAGCACAAGCGATTCTGACCACCGACACACGAATAAAGACTATTGCCATACAACAACCTATCGGAGGGAAAATAGTCACTGTTGGTGGAATGGCCAAAGGATCTGGAATGATCCACCCAAACATGGCCACTATGTTGGCCTACCTCACGACGGATGTAGCCATCGATCAGAAAACCTTACAAAAAATGTTTCATACCGTGGTAAATCAAACATTCAATTGCATTTCAATCGATGGAGAAACGAGCACAAATGATACAGTCCTGTGTCTTGCGAATGGGATGGCAGGAAATGCCAAGATTCGTCACTTAGGCTTGGCTCATTCTCAATTCCAAGAACTCTTATACCAAGCCTGTCATTCCCTAGCCATGGACATTTGCCGTGATGGGGAAGGAGCTACAAAGGTCATCGAGTTCCACATTCAGGAAGCAGCCAGTCATAAGGCCGCTCGACGATTCGCGGAAACTTTAGTAACGTCTCCATTAGTAAAAACAGCCATTTTTGGGGCCGACCCTAATTGGGGCCGTATTATTGCAGCACTGGGAAGAGCCGGAAGTTCCCTTCGCCCAAACCGCATCATAATCAAATTCAACCATATTACCCTGGTGAAAAACGGAAAAGGCTTAGGGCCACACATTGAACAACAAGTTCAAAGGATTATGCAGCGCCCTACCTATTCTATTTCAATATCGTTGGGAATGGGTAATGGAACTGCCACCAAATGGACAACAGATTTAACCTACGACTACGTGAAGATAAATGCGTCCTACAGGTCCTAGGTAAGTCCCCCGCACACCACAGTGTTAAGAACGTTTACCTTTTGATATCGTGCCTGGAAATCAGATCATGAAGGGTAGGACGGCTCACAGCTAGAATCGTAGCCGCTTTGGTAATATTTCCACCAGTTTTGGCAAGGGTTTGCTCAATAACCCGTTTTTCTACCATATCTCGAGCCTCCTTTAATGTAGGACCTGCTTGAACATCTTTAGGCTCATCAAGATCCAAATCTCCCGGGGCAATTCGAGGATTATCTGATAACGTCACAGCTCGACGAATTCGATTTTCTAATTCTCGAACATTCCCAGGCCAATGGTATTGCTCAAGCGATAAAAGAGCTTCGCGAGAGAATCCAACCACCTTTTTTTTTGCCTCATCCGAAAAGCGCTGCAGGAGGACCTTAGCCAACATGGCAATATCAGCTCCTCGTTCGCGCAATGGAGGAACGGGAATAGTGACGGTATTTAAACGATAGTAGAGATCCTCACGAAAACGACCATCTTTCATCGCTATCTGTAAATCTATATTAGTGGCAGCTAAAACTCGTGTATCCACAGGAATTTCAACTCGTCCACCAACCCGTTCGATAGATCGCTCCTGCAAAACTCTTAATAATTTGACTTGCAACGCGGGAGATATCTCTCCAATTTCATCTAGAAAAAGTGTGCCTCCTTCAGCCGATTCTATACGTCCAGGACGTTGCATATGAGCCCCGGTAAAGGCACCTTTTTCATGGCCAAATAATTCAGATTCCAAAAGAGTTTCTGGAATTGCTCCACAATTTATGGCGATAAAGGGACCATCTTTTCTATGGCTTTGTTTATGAATGGCCCGCGCAACTAACTCTTTTCCGGTCCCACTATCACCAACTACCAACACCGAGATGTCCGAACCTGCTACCCGTCGAATCGTATCGAACACCTTGGCCATGACTGGACTGGTGCCGATAATATCAGGATGTCCGCGCTTTTCCTCACGCTCAACTAATTTTAGATTTTCTTTCTCAAGCCCGTGTAAGTAGTTCGCTCTCTGAAGTACGGTTTTTAACACCTCTAGATCTACGGGCTTATCCATAAAATCATACGCACCTAACTGAACAGCCTTTAAGGCATTTTCCCGATCTTGATTGCCCGTGATCACAACAACTTTTACAAGAGAATTCACACCCATTAATTGCTCTAGAGCACTTAAACCTTCTGATGCCCCATCCGCATCAGGGGGCAAACCTAAATCCAAAGTAATCAAAGCCATCTTCTCCCGTTGTAAAATTTCAACGGCTTGTTCACGGTTATCTGCCTCAAAAATGTGATAGTGAGGTTTCAAACCCCATTTCATTTGCTCTCGAATTTCTTGACTATCATCGACGAGGAGAAGGGCCGGAAGTGCTGGAGAGTTCTGCGTAGATTCTATTTTTGTCATATTAATCAAAATTTTTCTAAAAAAAGCTCATTCTGGAAAAATTTTCTTGTATCCTATATTTTACGTATCGGTAATTAGGGCAGGAAATGTAAGGGTAACTTTTGTTCCATGCCCTTCTTGGCTTTCAATACGAATTTGCCCATGATTATCTTCCACCATTTGCTTACATTGAAATAATCCAACACCCAGGCCTGTCTTCTTAGAACTTTTAAAAGGATGGAATAAACTCTCCAACCGGTCTAGGGGGATTCCAGGTCCGGTATCCACAACTTCTATCTTCAAGTCCTGCCCATCAGAAACCGTGACAATATCAATGGAGCCTTTTCCCTCCATAGCCTGACGCGCATTCAAAATTAGATTCAACAATACCTGCTTAATTGGTTCAACTTGCACTTGCCCTTTGGGAATATCTGTTCCAGGGTGAAACGTTGGACGACATCCCGATCCGTTAAGAGATTCCAGAGTTTCTTGAATCAATTCATTCATATCAACCGCTTGAATCTGGCTCTCCTTTTCAGCTTCCAGACCCTTTGATTGGCTCGCTAACTTTGCCATGAGATCCATCATTCGTTGAGAAGTCGTTCGCACCGTCCGCATAGCGGAGGCCTGAAAGTCAGGATCTTGTCCATACAGTTCGGCATTCTGAACAACCATTGATAGACTCGAAGCCAAGTTTTTTAAATCATGAAGGTAAAACCCTGAAAACCTGTGCACCGCTTCCCATTTAGCCGTCACGCTCCGTTCTTCCACCAATTGAAATTGAATAAGGAGCATTGTAACATGATGAGCAATTGCACGAAGAAGATCAAAATCATCATGGTCATAACTTCGATCATGGAGTTCCTTGCTTAAAGTGCAAAACCCGAGTACATCTTCTTCAGGTGTTACCAGAGGAATACAGATATGGGCCTTGGTTCCCTGAAGAAAATCCCGTAGACCCTCATTTTCACCTCCCTCGTCCCCAATAACAAATGGTTCTTTATTGATAAGCATACGTTGAATTAATGGGTGCTTGTCCTGAATTGGTTGAGGGGGATCTTCTGAATTGACCGTTCGAATTTGATGAAATTTTCCATCAACCTCAAACTTCTTCCAAATGGTGACTCGCGGAGCTCCAAACGTCCGTCCCAACCATTCAAGATAACGATCCCAAATCTGTTGGCTATCATCACAGGCAGAAAAGGCCTTAGTCACCTCTAACCATTTTTGCCGATAATCATATTTTGTGCGAAAAAAATGTCTCGATATAAATTGTTGAAGTTCCGCTCGAGCTTGGCGAGATACAATCACTATTACTAGCCCAATTCCGGCAACAAAGATAACCAGAGCACCAAGGGCTTCTCCTATTTGCCACCCTGTTTCTTTTATGACTTCTGCCACTATTCCAACCAGAATCATATAGCCTCCGACAAATAAGAACGTCAGGGAGGTATATAAGGCCTGATGACTGACTTGTACTTTTTGACTCAAATCATGGAGACGCCAACGCACCAAACCAAAAGCAATCAGGGCAAGGGAAATACAGGCTGCAATCCCCCCAACCCACCTATTTGTTTGAGACCAAACAGGCAATAGGAGCAACTGGCTAGCTTGCGCAATGGAAATACCCGCCAAACCACCCAACCCAATCAACACGAATTTCATTTGAAATCGAAGGGGGTCCCGAGTAGCACGAAGAATCTGTTCCAATTGAGATAATCCAACCACTAAGCTCAAAAGAATAAAACTCCACATAACCAACCCAACAGATCGAGAAAATACCACTTCTCCCTTATTAGTTTGCTGCATGAGGGATTCAGGCCAGACAAAGAGGCACAGACTCAATATAGCTGCACCCATTCCAATCCATAGGATATTTTTGTGGGTTCTCTGAATCGAAGTTGGCGAGAAATGCCGAAGAAACGTTGCGTTCACAAAACAAAGCCCGACGGGGAAAGCCATCTCACCAAAGAAAATTAATTGTTTGCCGAAAAATGAATTCCCAGAAGAGAGTGCACTCCAAGCAGTAAGACCATGGATCAAGGCTAATATGCCCATGACCAAGGCCAAGGGACCGAAAATAGGGTTACGGCCTCTCTTACTAAAAAGGATAGCTCCAAGAAGTAGAGCCGCTCCAGCGCTCATAATACAAGGAATCACCCACATGCTCATTCGAACCTTTGGGAATTATTTAGGAGGAAGTTTAAATCAAGGAATGATCAGGCATGTGTTGAAGCAATGTCGGCCAGAGGTCATGTAAAAATCCCACTCCTTGATGGAAGGCCTCTTCCACATTTCCGTCGTTGACAGGAATAGATATACGAACAAGAGAGCCATCAGTCCTATTTTTCGTCATGGCGTCCCATACGAGGTATATCTTCGCCCAATATTCACTGGCAATGATACGTCCCCGATCATGGTACCAATATAAAATTACCTGTTTTTCAACACCCTTCTGAATCAGCACATTATTCACTGTAATTTTTGCTCCATCGGGCATAGTCAGGGTACTATAGTCAGATGTCATAAATTGCCAACCCGCTCCAGGCAAACAGTTTTTTGGGGAATGATAGGTAGCCCCAGTCCGTTGGCTCTGGTAAAAACCCACGTAAAGCCAAACCGGTAGATAAGATTCCATTCGAGCCAATTGTGTCTTGGAGCCCTCTCCCTCAGAAACTGCTTTTTCCTCTCCGCCTTGTGCAATAACTGGTGCATACACACGCATCATATAATCACTCAGCTTGAGGACATCCAAAACCTCGTCCTCTATACCTAGCTCCCTCCCCTTCCAGTCTCCTGCAAGATCCAAGGGAAACTGCGAAAAAGCTTTATTGCTAATAAGCAGTTCGTTTGTTGAAAATGATTTGATGAGCCCAAAAGTCACCAAAATCAGGAGTAAAGCAACTCCAAAAGGCCATTTTTTCATGAAAGTATTACCAATTTAACCATCGTGTTATAAAAATAATCTTTAAGATGCTGGAGAAGGCCGCCCAATTTTCCCCAACACTATCCCACAGACAAATAGCAAAATAAACGCCACAACAAAGACGAGCCATCCTTCAAAAGTGTGGTAAAAACCCTCCGCTGCTTCGTCCCCAAAATAATGAGCTAAAATACCAGTCCCACTCACACGAGCTGCATTCGCAATAATGGCAATGGGAATTGAAAGGCCGACCAACATCCAACGCTTCCAAAGGACATTTTGCGAAAAATATCCATACACTGTTCCTAGAGCCAATAAGGACAGTAAGGACCGAAGACCACTACAAGCCTCAGCAACCTCTAAAGTTGTTGAAGCAAGCATAATAAGATTGCCCTCTCGAAGAACCGGAATACCCAAGGAAAACAAACAAAATGTGGCTGTTTGTGCCGCAAATAATTGCAAGGGAAACGCAATAGTATTCACGATAATCGCAGGTAATGGGATCATAAAAATCAAAAACGCAATCGGAAGACTCAACAGCCATAAGTATTTCCATCCTAGAATCAACAAAACGAGGCCAGATATCACAACAATTAATGACATCCGTTGCACATAAAGCTCTGCACCAATTAGACCAACCACAAGGGAAAATAATCCAAGTGATAGAAGCCCAATCCCCCAAATACTTGGAATTGGCAACTCCTCACTTAAGTCATTCCAGCGTTCCCAAATAAAAAATACGGAAAGAAATGGCACCAAAAAACCGTGAGAATAATCTGGGTTATTATTCCAATCGCTACCTAAACCCCATAAAACCTCTTGATAGAGGAATATGACTAAACCCGCTAGCAAAACGGTTCCCCCGATTACCCAGGTCTCATTCAGAGGGTTTTTTGGAATAATTTTATTGTCCATAGCAAAAAATACCTGAAATCAAGAAAAATAGGAAATTTTTAAACTTTTAAGTTATCCACAGAAATTAACTAGAGAACATAGCTTTCTCTCAATTTTTTTTCGGATAATGTTATTCTAAACTAAAGGAAAAGACTCTTTCACTAATTGAGTAATCAAAGTTTCCTTAATAAAAATAAAGAAACTAGGAAGGCCCCCTGCTCCCCTAACCCTTCTAACGCTATTTACCTCTGCTCTAAGAAAAACTAAGGAAAGACTTTGGGGAAAATATTCTAAATTCCGGTGAACCAGAAGCCTGAATCCCTTGCTAATGGCACTAGAAAAATAAAGATTCAATAACGCGGAGAGTTGTCAGTGGACCGATCAGAAGGATGAAGCCCATACTTTTTCAATAACTTGTAAAAATCAGCCCTGTATCGACCCGCAATCTGCGAGGCACGAGAGATGTTTCCCTGTGTCGTACGTAGCAAACCTTGAAGATAATCTCGTTCAAAAGCTTCTTTAGCTTCTGTTAAAGGCTGCAAACTCCCTGGCTGGCCTTTCTCTTGAGTGGAAAGCGGAATAAATTCGGAGGTGATGGTCTCTTGTGGAGACATCACGACCGACCGTTCAATCATATTTTCCAACTCTCTGACATTCCCTGGCCAGCCATAGGTCAGAAGACTTTGCATAGCTTCTGGCGCAAAACCTTTTACAACTTTTTTATGGTGTTCAGCATGTCTTTTTAAGAAAAACTGGGCCAATGAAGGAATGTCCTCTCGCCTTTCGCGTAAAGGGGGAAGATGGAGGGGAACAACATGGATTCGATAATACAGATCTTCGCGAAATCGACCTTCACGCACAGCTTGCTCTAAATCTTTATTTGTTGCTGCCAGTATCCTTACATCAATTTTAATGGGAACCTGACCTCCTACGGGAAGGATTTCTCGATTTTGAATAGCTCGCAGTAACTTCCCTTGTAGAGATAGGGGCATTTCCCCAATCTCATCTAAAAAAAGAGTCCCTTTATCGGCACTATGAATAAGTCCACGCTTATTTTGATGTGCACCAGTAAAGGATCCTTTGAGGTGTCCGAATAATTCGCTTTCGAACAGGGTCTCGGGTATCGCTGCACAATTCACAGCCATAAACGGTTTGGATACCCTTGGGCTATTACAGTGAATAACCCGAGCGATGACTTCTTTTCCTGTCCCCGTTTCTCCAGAAATGCAAACAGTAGTATCAGTTTTTGCCACACGAGCGACCTGTTGAAGAACGGCATGCATCTGAGGACTTCGAGCAACCACAT
Source organism: Nitrospirales bacterium (assembly GCA_029261295.1). Taxonomy (GTDB): domain Bacteria; phylum Nitrospirota; class Nitrospiria; order Nitrospirales; family UBA8639; genus Nitrospira_E. The sequence goes on from JAJDBP010000035.1 coordinate 43,934, forward strand.
TGTCTAGCCCGTACAATTCATTCACTAACAATTGCAACCGATGTATTTCCTGACTCATCCGCTTGGTCGTTAAAGCCTTATCTATACTCTCCTGTAATTCTTTATCATCAAAGGGCTTGGTTAAATAGCCATAGGCCCCCTTTTTCATTGCTTGGACAGCATTAGGAATACACCCATGGGCAGTCAAAATCAGTACAGGAAGATTACTGTGGCTCTGATGTAATTCCTCCATAAGATCGAGACCGTCCACATCTGGCAACCGGAGGTCAAGAATCGCGAAATCATAAGAATCTTCCTGAGCAAGATTTCGTGCATCTTCACCTGATCCACAAGCCGTGACCGTAAACCCCATGGAGCGCAAACGCATTTTCAACAAGGTTAATAAACTTGGATCATCATCGACTACCAAAATTCGCTCGTCAGGCATAGGGAACTCCTTTAGGGTTGGCTTGGTTGAGGAATGGCCTCTTTACTCTCTACCGGCTGTTCAACCTCTGTACTGGGGGTCATTTTTTCGGAAGGACGGGTTGGAGGAACTTTATCTCGAATTTCTTGATCAATTCGACGTAAGGCTTCTAATTGATTTGTCAATTCTTCCACCTTTTTCTCACTTGCTTTGAGAGCCTGTCGTACCTCTTGATCCATTGCTTGCTCTTTTTTAGCCAACTCAAGTTGTTTCGCTAAATTTGCCAAAGCCTGATTTGATTTTTTTACGACTCCATCACGAGCAGCTAACTGCTTTCTAAGCCCATCGACTGAAGAGTTTTCCAATTTCTGGCTCAATTCATGTATGGATAATTCTTTACCAACCACTTCACGGGCCAATTTTTTGATCAATTCCGCCGAGGATAGACCGGCATTATTTGGTGTATTCAATACATCTAAAAACCATAACCAAAATCGACTTTCTCCTGCTAGCAAACTATTTGGTCTCGATGCTACAACTTTTCGAAAATGCAAAGCCGCCAATTCCCTGTTCTCATATAAAGCTGACAGTGCTCTCAGAAAATGGGCCGCTCGACACGCACTATCATCTTTGCATAGCCCCAATTGCTTTTCCTGATCTTCTGCAATAACTTTGAAAAATGGGGCATCTTCCGGCTCAACATCGAAAACAGAGCCAAGGTTACCTGAATAATCACTCGCGAGAGTGACTGGATTATGGTCATTCCATTGTGGCCCTGTACAGGAAAAGAATCCACAGAACAAAAGCACGATAAGAATTTTAAGTAAAAAGTCATGGAATAATATGGTCATATTAGTTCAAGTCAATGAAGAATTATCTCTTTTTCCTGTGGGGCCAGAATAAAATGTAGGGCTGTCCCTTTTCCCAACGTGCTTTCGGCCCAAATTTTCCCACCATGATCCTCAATGACCCGCTTAGCGAGGGCTAAACCAATGCCACTTCCCACATAAGCACGGCCTTCTTGAGTCTTTCCCTGATAAAATCGTTCAAAGACATGAGGCAAGTCTTCCTTAAGAATACCCGGGCCAGTATCCTCAACAATAAAATGAATTCCCTTATCATTAGAATCAGGTCTGGATCGTATTGAAATGGTTGAGCCCTTAGGGCTAAATTTAATGGCATTCGAGAGGAAATTTTCGAAAACTTGCTCCATCCGTTGACCGTCAACCTCCTGAATTTTTACCTTTTCTTGAACCAAATCTATATCCATATGAATATTTTTTCTATCAGCGAGAAACTTTACTTTTTCAGTAGATCGCACAGCCAAACGGTTTAAGTCAGTGGGGCTTAAATTATATGCCACCATATCAGCTTCCATACGTGAAAGATCTAAAAGATTGCCAATCAAATGATTCAGCCGTTGACTGCTATCAGAAATAATGAAGAGTGTTTCTCGTTGATCTTTAGTCAATTCTCCTGGAATTCCATCGAGCAGTAATTGAGAACCTTCTCTAATTGAGGTAAGCGGAGTACGTAATTCATGTGAAATATTAGCTAAAAATTCAGACTTCATTTCATCAAGCTTTTTAAGTTTTTCTCCCATCCAATTTACCTGATCCACCAGGTCTCGTAACTCCTGTGGAACCGCATGAGAAATGGTTCCTCCGAATTGTCCCTGCCCAATTCGGCGAATTTGCGCTTTTACCCTACGCAATGGACGAAGAATACTATAGCTAGCAATTCCGGCCAAGCCAAGGCCCAGGACTAGAGCCATCATGAGTAATTGTTGGGTAATTTCTTGAGCCTGAACCGACCGGAGATGAGAATCTCGCAAAATCGCCCCGACACTGGCTTCTTGGGACGTAATATAAGCATTAATAGCCTTTGTCATTGCATCAATAAGGATATCTCTGGTGCGTTCGTAGTTGGCAATGGCAGAGGGAGATCGATCAGCTTGCTCCACCCCCACATTTAGGAATAAAGTATGGAATTCTTCATGATGAGCTTTAACTTTCTGAAGGGCTTCGTGGCTAGCTCTTCCTTGCTCTTGGTCTCCAAGAGCTTTTAGGGTTTTTCGAAAATTTTCGGCTTCCTGCAAAAAATCTTTTAAAAGGGTGGTATCCCTTAAAACTAAATATTGTTTATCACTTTTTAATTGAGCGTACAAACTGGTGATTAACTGCTTAGCGGTTTCCACAGCTGGAAAATGATGTGTGGCCAGCTCTGCCCCCAAATCAGTTAATGCCCGAAATTGATTCAAGATGTAGAGGTTGACTCCTATGACTAGGGCCAGAATCGTTACATACCCAAGGGCCAACCGCCAAAATATTGAAAGTCGAGAAAGCATATTTAAGAATTTAACAGAAACTAAAGGAGATTAGCCGAACAAATGAACATGAAAAATGTTTAGCAAAGTTCTCACTCAATTCAAAATTCCTTTAGGTTGAAATTTACTATCAATTGCATAAGTGAGAGGATTCCTCATGAAATCACAATTATTTGAGTAATACAAACAATAGAACGATGTATATGGAAATACCAGGATGGACAGAAATTTAGGGAAGGGCACATGTTCCTTCTTTCATGCCGGCCACGATCAGAACAAAATTAACCTCAATTGGTTCCCCTTCTTAAATATACCCACTCCCCTCTATCATTCCAGAGAATTTGATCTCGGTCTTACTCGCATTTGGTTATCACTTTCTTCTTCACTGAATCTTCGTAATCCATATAATAGACTCAACCTGGGAAACCTTCCTTCATTTGATGCAGAATTTGCCTTAATATGGATAGAATCGCTTTTATTTTCAAAAAACACATTTTGACCCTATAAGCATTCAAAATTTTGATTATCCATCAAATTTGAGACTGGTACGACCTTCAAGAGAATTGAAGACCCTCCTTACTTGAGTTTCGATATGATTTTGACGAAAAAACCTTATTAATAGATCAGGGCATAAAACCTTCTAGTTTCTCCAATACAAATATTCCGTAACTATTTTCATACCCTCTATCATTTATTTTAAAAACAATAATGAACCATGAGCAGTAAAACCACCATCTTAAAGAACGCATCAAGTAATTTAGCAGGCTATTTTGTCAACTTAACCGTTGGACTCCTTTTATCGCCATTTGTGGTTCATGCATTAGGAGATTCCCTTTTTGGACTCTGGACCCTTATCCGGTCAATGACCGGTTACTATGGGATATTTGATTTAGGGATTTTTAGTGCAGTGAGCCATTACGTTACCAGGTATGTAACTAAAAATAATATTGACGGTGTCAATCGAACAATGAGTACAGCCATCGTGATCTTATGTGTAGTGGCTCTATGCACCATTCTGCTCACTATCGTTCTCACCTATCTTTCTCCAACCTGGTTTTCCATCGAAGGTACTCATTCCTATGATTTACAACTAGCCTTACTCCTAACAGGAGTTACAGTATCGTTAAATTTTCCCTTACTCCTATTTAAGGCCATTCCTTACAGTCTTCAGCGCCTAGAATTATTGAATATCATTGGAGTATCCACCAAACTATTTGAAGCTGGGCTCACTGTCTTCGCCTTAAATGCAGGCTATGGAATATTGGGAATTACCATAGTGTACTTGTCATCAAGTATATTAGGGTGGGTTGCCCATATATATCTGGCCTATCGTTTTTATCCAAACCTAAAAATTTCTATAAAGTATTTCACTAAGGATTCATTAAATGAAATATTTGGCTATGGCATATGGTCAACCATTATTACGACTGCAGAAAAAACAGTATTTTTTGCTGACTCAATAGTCATTGGCTTTTTCCTGACTGTTGAAGCCATTACCTTTTATGCTATTGGGGCCAATTTAGTCCCCTATTACCTCGCCCTGATTCAGTCAATCACCTGGGCAATTACACCTTTTGCCACAGCACAAAATACCCAGGGCAACCAACAAGCCCTAAAGCAGGTTTTATTATCGGGAACTCGTGGCACGGTAGCGATAGGCGCAATAATTGGTGGGGGAATAATCTTCTTAGGGCAAGACTTCTTAAGTCTATGGATGGGGGGAAAATATGTATCGGGCGAAACCTACACCTCAAGCGCTACCATATTATCTATTCTCACAATTGCTACTTTTTTTAGAATTACCCAGAGTTGCGGTTTTCAAATTCTCTATGGAATGGGGAGAGTAAAATATTTAGCGTTTATGGCAATAGCGGAAGTCACTTTGAATTTCATTTTGAGTATTATTTTGCTTCAATATTATGGAATTATTGGTGTAGCCTATGGAACACTAATCCCCACTTTATTAATTCGGGGGATTCTGCAACCTTTATACTTAATAAAAATAACCGAGATCCCCATAAAAGCTTACTATTCAAAAATCCTTATTGCTTTCTGCCCGATTTTTGGAATCATGCTTATTATAAATGAGGCAATTAGTCACTCTTACCCAGTAACCTCCTGGACTGATTTAATTATTCATGGTCTTATTCTCACAATACCCGCTATGTTGACAGCATATTTTTGTGGAATATCTCAAGAGGATAGAAAGAATATTCTTGGGTTTCTATATGAAAAAAGATTGGCCTTTCGACAATAATACAACCTAAACACCATGTCCCATAAATTCCAATTTCTCCTCTATTCTTTTCTATTTTTTTCCTGGCCTAACACACAATTACAAGGCAACTATCAATGAAATTTTTTAAAATGAATTTCATCTTACTCATCTTACATTCGATTTCTTAATTCCATTTCTCCTAAGAATATTCCATGTTGAAATCAAAGAACAAGCTCAAAAATTATTCAATGGCCTTGACCATAACAATGGGCATGTTTATGGGATTAACCTTTTTTCTAAATATTCTGGTAGATCCACTTTGGTTTATCGGAGGAACAAAAATAGGAAAGAAAAATTTTGCTTTTAACGAAAGACTTTCAAAAGTAAATTTATTCTTGAACAACCAACAAAATTACGATTGCATCGTATTTGGAAGCTCAAGAACTACACTATTAAATGCTCAAAAAATACTAGGAAATTCGTGCTTTAACTTTTCATTTTCAGGGGGAAGAATTGAGGAATTTATCGAATATGGAAAATATATAAAAAGGTTCGGCACACATCCTAAACTTGTTGTGGTAGGGGTAGATGAATTTAATTTTTCTGAAACTCGAGAGACACCACCCATTCCCTTCATCACAAATTTCACGACCCCACCTAATATTATTGAAAAATATTTATCTATAGATGTCCTCTGGTTTTCTCTGAAAAGTCTCGCCAATGCTAACCCCCTTCTACGGTACTATTCCGAAAATTTTGAAGCAAGACAGGAAAATAATCTCCCTCGGTATCAGCCCAATAGAGAAAATAATAAATGGGAAAATTTCACAATTCAAAAAGACAATATTTCTGGCTATCAGGAGCTTAAAGAAATTTTCCCCGATGCATACTTTTTGGGTTTTAGCAACCCAATTAGTTCATGGGAACTGTTAGAAATAGAGAGAAAAGGGCAATTGACTCTCTATTTAAAAACTCTTTCTAGAGTTTCAAAAAACTTTGATGGATTTTGGGATTTCAGCTTCCCATCTAAGCAAACCCAAAGGCTTGATAACACATTTGATGGAACACATTACAATCTCCCAACTTATGATCGAATTGCGACTGTCCTGAATGGGGATCAAACAAATATGGGAATTAGTCTCATTGGGATGTCTGAAGCAGATTATATCACCCAGTTTAAAAGGGAATTGACAAAATTCAAGTTAAAACTTGCAGCAAGTTCTCCGCCTAAATGAATAAAGCTCAAATCCAAAAACGTTTCTTAAACATTTTTTTTTGTAGGTACAATTATTCAATCCGATTAAAATTGAAAATAGAGAAATTCCGAAGTCCGAGATAGACTGAGTAGGGCAACCGCCGCCAACAAACCAATATAGATCCCCCATAGAATCCCCGGGTCCCAAGTCACTTGAAGCCCTTTCACTGGGAGATCCTTTAATGCTGAAGATCCTACATTATTAGAATCAAAAGCTGGCTTGTATTGCCTAAATAACTCTTGCGTATTGGGCATAAACCACAAAAAACCTAGCCAAAAAATAAGCCACACGACTGAAAGGATATTATTTTCTGAGATCCACGGGCCTGTAAAAGAAAATCCTATACCCTCTAGTAAATAAGCCAAGGACTCATATTTCTCAGAAATAGTATATGGTAAATTCATCATTCCTTTGAAGATATGAGATGCTCCAGCAAAAGTCTCTGCCCGAAAGAAAACCCAACCTAATGCAATACAAAGGATTGTCACCATCCTCGAAAGCAGGATGGACCACCATGAGTTGATTTTCCTTCTCCAGATATTATTCCATGCATGGTTCACTATTAAAAACCCCCCATGCAAAGCCCCCCAAAAAACAAAGGTCCAGCCTGCGCCATGCCAAAATCCGGCAATGGTCATTGTCAGAAATAAATTTAAAAATTTCCTCGTCCTTCCATTCTTACTTCCTCCTAAGGGGATATAAAGAAAGTCCTTCAGGAAACGTGAAAGCGTTATATGCCAACATCGCCAGAATTCAATAATATTGAATGCCTTATAAGGAGAATTAAAGTTTAGAGGAACTTTGATTCCAAAACATTTCCCCAACCCAATTGCCATATCTGCATACCCAGAAAAATCAAAATATAGTTGAAACGTGTATCCAAAAGTTGCCCCCCATGCTGAGAAAAAATCCAATACCTCCCCTTGTTCTGCACGGGAGAAAACTGGAGAAACCATTTCAGATAAACTGTCGGCAATCACAACTTTTTTAAATAAACCAATAACAAAAATACTCAGACCAACCAGGATATTTTCAGCCCACTCATGGGCCAAAATGGATTTCTTAATTTGAGGAATAATTTCCTCCGGCCTCACAATAGGACCAGCAATTAATTGGGGGAAAAATGAAACGAAGCAAGAATAAACGAGGAAATTGCCTTCAACAAATAAACCTCCATAGGCCTCGACTAAATAAACAATTTGTTGGAATGTAAAAAAAGATATTCCCAAGGGAATTTGAACGGAGTGAAGCTGAAACTGGTCATTGACGACCCCACTTAAAATACTTTTAAAGAATATCGCATACTTAAAATACCCTAACAAACCCAAGTTAATACTGATGCCCATAATTAACAGACCAAGGGAAATACTCCTCTGCTTCAGGCCAGAATTCTTATAGAGAATAATCCCCAGGCTATAATTAAAGATTATTGAAAATGCAAGAACAGGCAAAAAGTTGGGATTCCACCAAGAATAGAAAAATATCGATGTGCCGACCAACCACAGCAATTTATAATGAATCTTCTCTTTTCGGGCTAATAGAAAATAGATTCCAAGAGTAATAGGAAGAAAAATCCCGATGAATTCCCAAGAATTAAAAAGCATCGTTTATTGGATAATGGAGCAAAAAAAATTAAGTACAGGCAACATGATTACACCTATCTCTAGGCAATGAGACAGATAGATCATGATGAAAGGAAAGAAATCGATTGAAAATGAATCAAGAAATGATTGCAAGTCTTGATAGAAAAGGATAAGAAAAAATGTTGGCCCTGAGAAAAACAACCAAATGCAGTAGCGAGTTAAGAATTTTTCACTTCTCAAAATTTCGCAAAGAAATATTTATTCCTTTCGAACGTAACGCTTAAAAACCCAATGTGTATTTTGAACTGGCAATAACTTTTCAGATAGAAGGTTGATAGCTCCACAAACTATCGTGGTCAGACTCCGGGGAGATGAGGGAAAAGATTCGTTTCCACACTCCGGGCAGGCCATACCGTTCACCCAATTCCATCGGTTTCCATACTGTTGATTGACTTTCAGCACTAGCTTGTTCATATATGGATGCCGAACCCCGAAATATTCCGTTTTTTCAATCTGGAAATTTGAAAACATTTCATCGAGAAATGAATTAGTAAACGAACGCAAATGACCCCAGATATTAAAAACACATTCACAAGCTGGACATTTTGCATTTCCTCTATCAAGATCTTCCTTAAAAGGAACAGAAATTAATATGTACTGGCCTGCGACACGTTGAATTTCTTCCAAGGTTGACCAAAACATCGATTCAGGAAAATGCTCAAGAACTTCGCAACACATCACAAGATCGACTGAATGGTCACCAAAGGGAAGATTCAAAGAACTTCCGCAAATTCCATGGGGACCAAAATTTTTTGCCGACAATTTTGAAAAATCTATTCCGAATGATTGATATTCACCTTCTAATGACTTGACGATTCTTCCATCACCACACCCTACATCAAGAACTGAGGTCACGTTTCCTGGGATTAAGGTTCCAACTTTAGTGATTCTCCCTTTTTCTCTTTCCGATATATCCGATAGACTCGATCCTTCATGAGAACCAAAAAAGTCGCCTTCCTTTCTTGGCACAGCTAATGATGAAGTTTGCATTCGAAAATCAGCTAGAGAATTTAAAGGATCAGCTCAAGATTCTTATTAGGTGTTAATTCTTTCACAAAGAAAAACAATTTCAACTGACCTCTAACTCCTTTAAGAGGTTCCAAGGGACTTCATCATCACCATGCATATCGTGGTACCAGTTGCAAAAGTTCTTTACACTTAATTGAAAATCTATAATCGGAGTATATCCAATTTTTTCAGAGGCCAATTGATGAAGATGAAGAACTTTTCTCCGCTGCTGTGAAATTAATCGCACATTATATTTTTGCCCCAATGACACTTTGGGAACCTGGATTTTCCCACCAAGTTCATTTCGCAATTTATCTTCCAAAGCAGGCATCCTTTTTATAGCCTGTCGCACTCCTAGAATTAACCCCTCAAATCCCGGGTCCCCCAATAAGGCTCCCCTCACCTCATCCGAGAAAAGATGCTTAAAACTTTTCACTAAAGAACGCTTGGGGGGCCGGGTAGGAGAAAGCATCCCTGAAAATTCTTGCACATCTAAATAGTGAAGATTAGATTGTACCTTGAACGCCTCATGAAAACTGTTCACGAAGTCATACCATGTCACTGCCTCTCCATCGGTGATAAAATACCGCCCACCGTCTACACGTTCAGCAGTTAATGCTAATTCCATGGCATGAACTAAATTGGCGACATCCACCAGATTGACGGGACTCCCCCCATTATCAAGTAAGGCGAAAGTTCCTTTCTGTATACCTTTCAGAATGTCCAAAGCAAAATAGGAATAGGGTCCGGTTATATTAGGAGGACATAAAATGATACTCGACAGGCCTTCTTTGTGGGCCTTTTGTACAATCTCGTCCTGCTGCAATTTAATCCATCCATAACTACCTATTTCTGGTTTAGTTTCAGCATGTTCATGTTCACTTTCCAGGGGAGGCGGATCCCCATATACAGCCACACTGCTAAGATGTACAAACCGTTTAATTTTCTTTTCTCGACATATTTTCAAAAGGTTTTTCAACCCATCTAACATCAATTCCTCAGAGCCTCTAGTGCAATTAATCACATGGGTCGCACCCGAAATAGCCTCTCGTATCGAATCTAAAGAAAGAAGATCCGCACTCTTGAGTTCCATCCCATACCGAGCCAATCTCCAAGCACTCCCACTGGAATGAACTATGGGTATAACTTCCATTTTAGTGGAAGGAGCCTTGCAACCCAATCCCATTACCTGCTCAACAAAGGCTGAACCAACCAGCCCGGACGCTCCAAATATGGCCACTTTCATGATTAAAATACCTTATCCAGCATGGGTTGACCTACCATATCCATTGGCATTTTTTTTTGATACAGGGCTTGCATTAATTCCAAGGATTGGACTCCTTCTTCTGCGGATACCTTCGGTTTCGTTCCATTGCGGCAAGCATCGACATAGTCCCTCAACTGCCGCTGAAAAACATTTAAATCCATACTCCCGGAATCATCGTTCTCATTTGAAAAAACTTGCAATTTGACCTGGGGCTGGTCTTTCGGAAAAAACATGAGAGGATCATCATCAGTTTCCTGTAAAATAAGTTTCCCCTTTGTCGTCTGGATAACCAATCCCCCCGGAAGTCGAACTGTTTTTGAAAATCGAGCAGCCCCCTTCAAGGCATGCGTAAGGGAAGAAAAATTGGCTTCAAATTTTGCATTGGCTTCAGGTCCACCCTGAGAATCATCCCAATACGAAAAACCTTGCGGGTATCCAAAAAAGTGCAGCATTCTATCAATAAAATGGGACCCAGAGACCATTAAGACTCCTCCCCCAGCTGAACCCGCATTTAGATGATAGCCGGAATATGAGGCCCAACCACCTGGGGTTCCAAACTGATAAGCAAACCCCGTAACTTTTCCAAAATATTCATTCTCAATGACACTTTTTGTCAAAATGACATTCTCCCGAAACCTAGTACAATAGCCAACGGCTGCAACTAATCCATTGGCGTTAGCTACTTCAACAATTCTTTTTCCCTCTTCAACATTTACTGCAATAGGTTTTTCAATCAGCACATGAATTCCTTGTTGAAGGCAATAGGTAGCAATAGGGCAATGTGTATGATTTGGAGTAGCAATGATTACTCCATCAAGTTCAGCACAAACGTCTTTAACGTCTGGGACTATTTTGGCTTCAATCCCAAACATGCTCAGATCTTGCCTTGCTCGTTCAACCGCAGGATCGATAAAGGCTACGACTTTGATATCTGGAAAACTTAGAGCGGCAGGAATATGGGATTGAAGGCTGATTAGACCGACTCCTACAATTCCAATCCGAAATTGGTTTATCTCTCCCATTCTGAATCCCCTTGCATCAATGTATTCTGAAAAATTGCCAACCAGTCCTTCTCATAACATAAAAAACTAAAGAAATTTTCTGAAAGTTGAAATTGAAAATTTTCCGCTTTTACGCCGTCAAAGAAATGCAATTGGATCGAACTTTAGAAAAAGGCACCCGAATGTCCCCACAACCAAAATCACCAAATTATTCTGGTTACAGAATGTATCGGAATCTTTTCGCACAAAATAAAAGAAAGTTTCCTTGGTTTCGATTCAACATACTTTTACCAATCCATCTACACAACTTATATCTTTAGAATCATTTTTCTCAAAATAACCCTAATAAGAAATACCGAAATTTTCAAGAATCTACGAGTTCTGGAATATTAACAGTTTTCAATGAACCAATATTCCTTTTCTCCCTTTCCTTTTAAATAGGACAGTCACGGATGAAAAAAATAATTTCACTTTCCACCGACATTCCAGATGGGCAGAATTTTCCGAGCATATTATTTAATTTAACCGAAACACATCTTTATGGTAATCTTTTTAGATCTAGGCGCACTTATTCAAAATCTCCTGAGGTTTATCCAACTAATATTAGGTATGAGGGGTAAATGAAAAAGACTTTCGTGGCCACCATTGCAATGATAGTAAGTTTATCGATCGTGGAGAATGCATTAGCCATATTTACTGTAGAATCTGGGTTTTTTGTTACGGAAACCTATACGGATAACCTTTTCTTTTCTGATGAACAAAAAGAAGATGACTTCGGGACATATTTGGGTCCCATTTTAAACATGAAATTTGAAAACCCCGATATAATCATCGGAGCAGAATATCGTGGCACCGTCCAATTATGGGTTAATAACTCACAAGCCAATACCTACTCCCAAAACTCCAATATTACTCTTGACCTTCCTTTTTTAGAAAAACGATATAGAGGGTTGTCAGTTCAAGTGATTGAAAATTTCAGTTTCACTCCCCAACTGGATGCATTTTCACTTTCGTTAGCTGATGAAAATAACACTGGGGCCATAGATACTCAAGCAAGTCAAAATAGTGATGATCCAGGTACGCAAGGGGCTTTTACAAGTCGCGCGAATGTCTTTCAAAATCTAGCAGGACTTCGTTTAGGCTATGATTGGACCGCTCGATTAACATCAACCCTATCTTATCAAAATCAATATACTCATTTCTTTTCGACTGGATTTCAAGATTCTATGACACATACGGGATCGGGATCGGCAAATTACCAACTCACGAACGAAGCCAATGTCGGAGTGTCATATTCCTTCAGTCAAACCGATTATAAAAAAAATACCCTGCGGACTCGAGGACAAATAGACCGCTCAAGAACGCATCGTGCTACTCTCAGTTTATTCTACCAATTTAGTCCTTCCCTAACAGGGAGTCTAAGTGGAGGACCAGCGATTACCACAATGAATGGAACGGCAGTAGTCTTTGAAGACCCAGACACTGGGGAAGTCACCATTGAGCGAGTAACCAATGAAAAACTGGTTACCGCACTCATTAATGCAGCCCTAACCAAAACCTACCAACAGGGTCAAGTCGGCCTTAGTTACGTTCAAAATATTGGAAATGGTGGTGGGTTACTGAATCAACCATTAGAATCAAAAACCGTAACGTCAAGATGGTCACACTCTCTTTCTCGACGGCTAGGGAGTTTCATATCTTTTGCATGGGCCAAAAGCAAATCACTATCGGGAGGTTCATTAAATACAACATCATATCGTATTCAAGCGGGACTTAATCAAAACTTTGCCTCATGGCTTACCGGAAATTTTAGCTACTCTTACATTAATCAGAATTCAGATGGAGCTGCTGCAAGAGATGCAATTGTCAATCAATTCTTTTTAGGTCTCACGGCTAATGCTCCTCCCTGGAGATTATGGGATTAATTCAATCAGACGTGTTTTGAATTCCCCATGAGAAGACGACCAAAGGCCCACCTCCAAAGGTGGGCCTTTTAGTAATCCCAAGAAAAAGCCCTACCTCTTATTGTGTTACCTGCAAATTCTTGGGTGGAGCTGGTGGAAATTGGTCACTTGAAACTTGAGGATCCGCTATCTTTGCGCGAGAAATTATGAGGTCATCATACCAAGTAACCCCTGGAAGATGATTCTGCTCCACCCCTTTTGAGGTATGGTAGGGAAGCAGCCAAATTTTTCCATATTTCACATTGGCATCTGCGTAACATGCCGTATCCCCGGGAGGACAATTCACCAAGTCATATTGTGTCTTTTCCATCACCTTAACTGATGGTTGTCCCTCAGACCCTACCCACAATTCCACCGTACTATCTTGATGATAATTCTGGTCATTTCTATACCACGTTCCTATATGAACATGAACTTGAAATGTCATCCATTCGTTGGGCTTATACCCTACACACGGTCCATAAGGGGGAACAAACCGTTTATTCCACGGTTGCTCCGTATTAGACCACTTTAAGGTCCAATTGCATCCGGTAACATCTCCAGACTGCAAAGCCCAATCACTCCCAATTGGTTGTAGGGGAATCTCCAAGCCTTGATACTGGCCATCTTTATGCCCACAGCTATGGTACATCTGAGGAAATCCTTGTTGACTAGAATTTTGCACAACGAGTTCCATAGACGTACAGGAACTTGTTATTTTCCCAGGGGAATCGCCCTCTCCAATAATGACCTGCTTCCAGCCACCAGCAATATTTTGAGCAGATGCTGGATCCATATAGTAAAGCGTATCAATAAATTCTGGCGAAAAACGTTGGCGCCATTGAATGTAAAAATCTTCTCCTTCTCCAAATTTCACTGAGTTATCATCCATAAAATTCAGCCAAAATAACCCGGAGGTATTTGCTGGACTATTTGAAGGAATATCAAATTTTAATGAGCCAGCTCCAGAAGACTTGACTACAGTATCAATCGTACCAAGCTTCACCCCATTGGTGAAATTTGGTGCCCACACATGTGGATCGGTTTCAGATTGAGAATCAAAGCTGAAACAGCGCACAACATTAAGATTACTGCATCGAGCGAGAAAATCAGATCCAGTTGTACTACCACCTTGGACTTCAATTGTGGCTTGAGAAGAAAGAGGCGACTTATTCCCTGCCGCATCAAAAGCTAAAACAGAAAATTGATAAAAACCAGGTCCAGGGATCGTACTATCAAAAAATGAATTCCCACCTGTTGAATTAATTTCAACACCATTTCGGAAAATAGTATATCCAGCGACCAATCGATCATCTGTGGAAGGTTGCCACTGAAGATAAATTTCTGATGGAGAAGTCGCATTCCCCTGCACAACAGAAGGAACCGTCGGCGGGGCCGTATCTGGGATTAAAGGAGTTCCAGAACCTTGCTTATGTTTATAGAGAAACACTTTCGTTTGATCAAAGTAATATTTCAAATACATAACCACACCATAATTGCTGATCGGAGCACCAATCACATCGAACGCCCCAGGACCAAAGCTTGTGAGTAGGGGTTGGGAGTCTAATAACGTCCAAGTATCATTAGCTACATCATATTCATAGAAACCATTGTTAGAAGCATCAGATTGAAGTACAAGAAAGTTGCCACTGGGGTCTGGGGTAAAAACTGTTGAACCCACTCTGATGTTGAAAGGCGCATTATTCAATTGCACAATAGATCCGTTAGCATCAACTTTATATAATGACCTTTTATCGTTGGATCCCCCACCAAAAATCACGACTTTATGCGTGGAGCTATATCCAGAGACATGACTATGCGGGCCAAGATCTAAAGTGGTGGATAAGGTACTCCATTGATTCGTGGAGGGGTTGTAAAAGAAAAGGGAAGCCGGAGAGAATCGTGCATCAGCAAACAACAACCCTCCCATTTCAGGAAAATATTGCACCATTCCAGCAACCTGAAATCCACCTTGTGGAGGAATTGGCAAATTCTCCCAGGTGTTTCCCACCACATTATATTTGAAGATTTTCCCAAAATTATATTGTCGATAATAATAGCTTCCGGACGCAGGATCCATTGTACTATGATCATAGCCATGAGAAATACAGGCTGTGGAGGAAGTTTGTGGATCCTCTGCCATACAGGATTCTGGAAGGGGGCCCTCACGCCACGTATTGGTTATCGCGCTATATATCACAAATTTTCCTGGATTATAATGGGGCGAACCGACAAAAAAGAATTGTTCTGTATTAGGATCCCAAGCAGCCTTATGAGACCACTGGGTCACAGCCTTTCCTGCTAAAACTGTTTCAAAAAAATGCCCTTGATTCATCCCCAAAGTTGGCAATTCTGCCCAAGTGCCAGGAGCCATTTGATTTGCTAAATCCCCTAAAACGGTAGCACTAGAGATTTGCGGTGATAGGGACATGACAAAAATAATGACCATAACTTTTACCCAAGGACGCCGACATTTCCTTGTAGGAACAAAAGACTGCATATTCCCTATTTTTTGATAATAATTAAATAAATTACCTTCCATCTTATCCTCCTTCAAAGGGATTTCCTCAAATCCTGTATGTTAGATTTAAAATAATATCAGATCCACTTTACTTCTAATTAAATAGAATAGCTTCAATAAGCAAAGTGCTAAGCCTCTTCTTTTAAAAGAGAAAGAATTCTTAAAATACGTTGTAAATTGGGGGAGATAAAAAGAAAGCAACGACACTAACCGGGGGGAAGGCTTACATAATTTCAGTATATCAAAAGAAATACCTGGTGCAAATGCAAATCCTGTCTTTGGGCAATCAGAAAAGAACAGAATAGGAATGAAACGTTCCACTGCCTCTACATTTGTTAGGTATTTCACGAACAAATCCTTTCCCTGGCAACCAGGCTATCAGAACATTTTTGGTAGAAATGTCTGACCCTTGGCTTTGCGTCCCTACCTCACGGTAGGTTTGCTATTAACAAGAATGGACCGAGTAATTCCTCTTCTTTAGTCCTTCTGCTAAGACCTCCCTCAGACACTGGGGTAAAAATTTCGCATCTCATTCATATCGGCTAGACTTTTAATTTTCTTTAGTTCACCTATCGGGCAATAAATTATTTTAAACCTCAGAAATAGTTCAATTTTTCAAAAATTCTGTATATTACACTAAAATCTTCCCATTTATTTAAGGATAACCGCGTCAATGTCCCTTTCAAAATACGCCCGCAACCAAACCTCCGTGTTGAGCAATGGCCAAATTTGATGGGGCTCCCCCTTCCCCGATAGAAAATTTATCACTCGAGCCCGAAGCTTGCCTGGATCAACAAACTGAGCTAGCTTTGGCTCTCCACTGGCCAAAAGGCCCTCAACAACTGAACGCAGTGGTCCGAGCAACCATGAAGAACTTGGACCAGAAAAAGGTATTTTTTGGGGGTCTCCACTAATAATAGATGGCAAGGTGTCAGTCATAGCTTTTCGAAGAACTATTTTCGTAAGACCATTTTGAATCTTTAAATGATTTGGAAGACCAAATCCATACTCAATAAGTCGATAATCCATAAAAGGTAGACGCGCTTCTAATGAATATGCCATAGAAATGCGGTCTTCAAATTGCAGCCAGGCAGGAAGCATTTTATGGAAAAAATCTAACCGTAAATGTTGATCAAGTCCAGAATGGCATTTGCCTAAATTTGGGCGTAAGCTTGCATGCTTTTCAAGAAGGTCCCCATGAATTAAATTTTCTAATGACCATGTATCGCCTTTCCCTAAAAGATGTTTTATGGATCGAAGAATTCTGTATCGTAGCGTACTAAAAGCCAATTCCCAATTCAAACCATGCATTTGTTTCATGGCATGAAGTTCTCCCCAAGCCCTTGTCCATTGCAAGCGAACGAGGGCATCTATCACAACTTCAGGACAATAGTCATAGGGATATCCAGCATAAATCTCGTCCGAACCATGCCCATTCAAGAGCACTTTGACCTGCTCAGCTTGCGCGCGTCGCATGAGAAGGGCATGAACCAAAGGGACAGAATTATACCAAGGCATTTCCATTGAATAGGCAACACCTTTAAGTAAAAATTGAACATCCAATTCTTCTAAGGGGAAAACGGTATGTTTCGTCAGAGGTAATTGCTGACAAAGGGCATCCACTTTGACCGTTTCATCTATTTTTTCACCTGGGAAGCCGGCAGTAAAAGAATGTAAGGATTCACCTGTAACAGCCAGAGTTCCCGAATCGGAAGACATAAAACCCGCAACAATGGAAATAACACTTGTTGAATCAAGTCCGCCGCTCAGCATTGTGCCAACTTTTACATCAGAGCGAAGACGAAGATGAACAGAATCATTTAAGAGAAATTTAAGTTGAGTCGCAGCTTCCTCCAAATTATTGGTAATCGGCCATGGCTCAAGTGGCAACGTCCAATAACGTGTACTTTGAAAAGAGCCATCAGGGAAAAAAGTCAAACAGGTTCCCGGATCAACAGCCCAGATATCTTCAAAAAAACTGGCCCCATTGGTCGGGGCGGTCCGCCGGGCTAAATAGCCAACAACCGAATCAACATCGGGACGACGAACAACCAAGGGACATTGGAGGATGGCCTTAATTTCCGATGCAAAAAGCACTGCACCGTTTATTCTATGGTAATAAAGCGGTTTGATTCCGAATCGATCTCGACAAGCAACCAACTTACGCTCTTGATTATCCCAAATCAAAAGAGCCCACATACCATTAAAGCGTGAAAAACATTCTTGCCCCCATTGCATGAAAGCCGCCAAGACAACTTCCGTATCTGTGCCGGTTCTAAAATTATGACCAAGGCTTTTCAACTGTTCTTTCAGCTCAAGATAGTTAAAGATTTCACCATTATAGATCATCCAAAATCGACCATCTGGGGAGACGAAAGGTTGTCGTCCAGCATCTGACAAATCAAGGATGCTCAATCGTCGGTGCCCCATTCCAACGCCTTTTTTACCTTTTGGCATTAAGGGGTTATCTCGCCATTCCAAACTATTCCCAGGGCCAACAAAACAAAAACCAAAGTTATCTGGGCCACGATGCTCCAGCGCATGGGTCATTTTCGCAAGGAGTTTCGGATCTAAGACTTGTCCTGAGTAATTGTAAATTGCCGCGATACCACACATAATAAATTTATAGGAAATAAACCTTCCTTAAAACAAGAAAAACTTTGATTTGAAAATAATTTCTAGAAGGTAGTGCTTTAGGGGGAAAATTCTAAATTCTGGAAATTTTCATTTCTCCCAGCCAACTAAGATCATCATTTCCAATAAGGTGCAAAAGAAGAAATCCTCTGCAAAGTAACTATCTAATGATTTCCGTTTCTTTTAAAAGAAATCTTTACATTCTGCATCCCCGAAAAATCCTATCTGGCCAAATTGAGAAAAAACCCATAATACTTTAAGGCCAGAACGAAAGTTAATAGTTTACGTTCAAACTAGAAAGCCTTGAAAACTAAACTGCAAATGGGGCAGCAGACCTATTTAACTTGAAATCAGAAATAGCCCTCAGGTCATGTGCCACATACATCCTTGATAACCATAATCTATCATTGAAAACCGTTTCTCGTTGCACACCTCTCCATTTATCAATTTTGACATTTGCATGCTTCTCATTAAATTCGGTAATAGCTAATAATTCTCCAGCAAACTTATGATTAAAAAAGAAATCCACATCGTCAAAATAAAGAATCACTCTATTAAGATTTTTTTGATTTTCTGAAAAAAGAACTTCCATGGCATCCACGGTTGAAGAATATAAATCCAAATCAAAAGAAACGAAGCCAATTGGTAAGTTATTCTTTGTTAAAAATTTCGGGACTGTTTCACGGACATTCCCAATGATCAACTCGGTTCTTTCACTTAGCCTTTTTTTCAAACTTTCCTCATCCATTGGATAATCGCATTGACGCCATTGGTCAGGATGATCACGAAAATCAGGGAGAAGAGTTGGGAGACCTGACCCAGAGTCAAAACCCTTAACCCATATTTTGACCCCAGTCTCTTTTTCAATTAACCCGGCATACTTATCTAAGCATACAAGACCATTCCCGGCGGCTACTCCAAACTCAATGGCAATAATCTCTTTAAGGCCCTGGGATTTCGCTTGGTCTGCAGCTTTCAATAAACCAGTGAGGTAATTGGGGCGATCAGCTGTTTCCCATTTGGCCTTTTGACGAAGTGAAGAGGAAAAATATTTGACAATTTTCTGAGCCAAAACTCGAAACGGAGGTTCTTCAGAAAACCTATTGAATAATTGAGAAATTCCACCAGACATATAACACCTCTATCGTTAAGGTTGTTTGTAATTGCTTCTTTTTGAAAATTCCAAAATAGCCTAGATATTTTCTTTTGAAACCTTTGGCTCTCGAAATTGACAAATTTAATCTACCAGAATTTTCAACCAGATAAGAGTTCAATTCCTGAAAATAACAATCAACTCATCAAGACTTTTCTACTCAACTCCTTAAAGAAGAATTTATTAAGGAGAAAAAATTAATCGTTTTTTTATTAGATATTAATAAATGTAATCGTTTTTTTTAAATTTTCACGTGCAGGCTTCAGCCGTGATTCTAAGAAATTTCCAAAATCTTCAGTATAGTCCACCAACCAAGACTTATGGTTCCCCGAAAGTTGATGTACACTTACTCCTTTCGTTGAAAAATCCCCCCACCCCATAGCTAAATCGACATCCCATTCATGCCTATCCTCAATCGTTCGGGCTAGCACAATTTCCCCTTCAAATTTGCTTGTTGGCGCATAATTATCCATGGCCCGAAAAATGCGGTATTCAATATATTCATGCTTCACAATTTCTATGAAGGTTCGAATATTCAAATCTGACATCCGCGCACGACTCAATAAAGCCTTCAGTTGGTTCAAAACTCTAAATGGGGCTGAACGACCAAAAACAGCTCCATTTGCATAATGTGGCGCTGGCGTAATCCATACAATGAGTTTAGCCACAGTTTCACCACGTCGCTGGAGCTCTGTCGCTATAGCAAATGCAATTAAGGCTCCTTCACATCCCCCTCCTAAGAAATAGGGCCCTTTGGGCTGTAATTTTTGGATAGCCGCAACAAATTCTCCTGTCAAAGCCTCAACTGACCTGTATGCCTTTAACCCTTGAGCAACACGTCCGCTCTGAAGGGCATAGGCATCCAAACGATAAAAAGGTTGCTCAAGATGAATTCGTTTGGCCACATCTACGTAACGTGGGTGACTTCCAACCGAAAAAAAAGGTTCCATGGAACCAGTTGAGCGAATGGCTGAAATAGCTTGAGGGAACTTTGAGCTAGTGGCTTCAGATTCAGAGACAAGGTCTTCAATGGTTCGTCCCTGAAAAAGAGCAATAACCGGAATACGCCGACCTAAGACCTTTTCCATTTTTGAAACGAGTCGCAACGCAAGAAGGGAATGTCCACCAAGATCAAAGAAATTATCCCGAATTCCTACTTTTGGAATACCAAGCACCTCAGCCCAAATATCTACGAGTTCTTTTTGGGCGACCGTTTGAGGAGCAAGATAACCCTCACCATAGTCAGACCTTATTTCAATTGGAGGCGGAAGGGCTTTTCTATTTACTTTTCCATTAGGGGTAAGAGGCAGTGAATCTAGTACAACAAATAGAGATGGCACCATATAGTCCGGAAGTGATAGCTTTAAATACTCTCGCAACTCCCTAATATTTAGTGAGTCCTCCTGAATGGATGCCATAAGATAATACGCCACAAGGCGTTTCCCTCCTGAACTATCCGTATCCGCAATTACCACCGATTGACGAACCCCTGGATGCGTTTCTAGCACAGATTCTATTTCTCCCAACTCAATACGAAATCCTCGGATTTTAACCTGATGATCAAGTCGTCCTAATAATTCAATATCCCCATTAACCTGATATCGTCCTAAATCTCCCGTATGGTACAAAAGAACATCATCTTTAAAAGTATGGGAAACAAATTTTTCTTTCGTTAGTTTCTCACGGTTAAGATATCCCTTAGCCAAACCTACCCCCCCAATACACAGTTCTCCTGGAACACCAATAGGAACCAGTTGATAAAACGCATCAAGCAGGAATATTTTTGTATTGGCTATTGGTCGTCCAATGCAGATCGAACCATCTTCCTTGGAGAAAATTTGCTTAACTGTAGACCAGACTGTCGTCTCTGTAGGTCCATACACATTCCAAAGTTCCCCACATCGTTCAAGCAGTCCCTCGGAAAGTTCACGTGGCAGGGATTCTCCACCACACAAAAGTTTGATGTTAGGATCTCCACTCCAATTTTCATCAAGCAACATTCGCCAAGTGGCAGGTGTAGCCTGCATAATAGTTGCACCACACGATTGAATCTTTTGACTAAGAAGTCGACCATCCAAAGCCTCAGTTCGAGAGGCAATAACAACACAGGCCCCACAAATAAGGGGCAAATATAATTCAAGGCCAGCGATGTCAAAAGAAAGTGTTGTTATTGCTAACAACCGATCTGAAGACTGAATTCCAGGCTGATTTTTCATAGCACAAAGAAAATTCACCAGAGCCCGTTGTTGAATCATGACACCTTTAGGTTGGCCCGTAGAACCAGAGGTGTAAATCACATAAGCCATACTATCCGGTGTTGTTGAAGAGGAAAAATCTGATGATGAACTTTCAGCAATGGTCCCATTATCAACATCCATTAAAATGACTTTGGGAGTGTCCGATGGGAGTCTATCGAGCAAGGTTGATTCGGTAAGTAAAAATTTCACTTCCGCATCTTTGACCATATATGCCAGCCGATCAGAAGGAAACGCAGGATCCAGCGGCACATAAAAACCCCCAGCCTTCATCGTTCCAAGAAGAGCTACAAGCATATGAAACGAGCGTTCAATAAATATACCGACCGGTGTCTGCGGGACAACTCCAATGGCTTGAAGATGTCGTGCGAATGAATTCGAACAGGCTTCTAATTGGCTATAACTGTACGTGATGCCTTCGAACTCAACGGCAATAGCTTCAGGGGTTCTTGTGGCTTGTTCTGTAATAAGCTGAGGGACGGTTGCCTGATTTGGGTAGTAAAAATCTGTATTATTCCAAGTCCCCAATAATTTCGTTTTCTCTTCCTCAGGCAATAAGTTCAACTTCCAAACAGACGTTGATGGACCGTCCACAATACTTTGTAATAAAATACGGAAGTGAATCATTAAATTTTCAATCGTGGGTTCCTCAAAAATATCAGTACTGTATTCAACTTTAACCAGATAACCATCGGGATTGGGATGAATATAAAAGCTGAGGTCAAACATGGCGGTATCCATTCCCACAAAATCTCGATCAATCTCAATTGATCCCATTGAGCTATCCAAAAATTCTTGATTTTGAAGCACCAATAAAATTTGAAAAAATGGGGAGTGCGTAAGATCTCGATCAGGTTGAAGTTCTTCTATAAGTTTTTCAAAAGGAACATTTTGATGAGAGAATGCTCCCAGTGCAACTTCACGAACGCGTCCAAGAAATTCAATGAACGATGGTTGGCCAGAAAGGTCATTCCGCAAGACAATTGTGTTAATAAAAACCCCTATTAGATTTTCAAGGTCTTTTCGTTTTCTTCCTGCTATTGGGCAACCTATAGAAATGTCAGATTGACCTGAATAGCGCGCCATTAGAATGTTAAGAGCCGCTAGAAGAACCATAAAAATAGTTGAACCCTGCCCCTTGGCGAGCTCTTCCAATGCGTGAATAAGCTCCGGAGGCAAAACGGTTCGCAATCGAGCACCACGGAAGCTTTTTCTTACAGGCCTAGGGCGATCGGTGGGGAGGTCGATGGTTGAAGTAGCCCCCGACAGGACATTCCGCCAATACGTGACCTCTTCTTCAAAGGTAGATAGTTGATCTTGTTGCCAAATCGAAAAATCGGCAAACTGAAAAGGTAGTTCTGCTACTTGTTCAGGTTTGCCAGTATAAAAAAGGATAAGCTCGCGCTGGAACACGCTTAGAGACCAACCATCAGAAATGATGTGGTGCATAACCACTAACAGCCAATGTTCTTCTTCGTTCAGCTTTAGCAAAGAAAATCGTACCAGAGGCCCTGCTGAAAGATCGAAAGGCTCACGGGAAATTTCTCTAGCATGGCTTTCAGCATGGCCATTTGAAACATCTATGACCTTAAGCTCCACAGGCTGAGCTGGTTGAATAAGTTGAGCAGGCTCACCTTCCTGCTCAATAAATATTGTGCGCAGTGCTTCGTGTCTGGAAACGATAGAAGAGAGTGAGACCTGAAGCTTTTCGAGTTCAAGATTACCCTTGAACTTTAGTATCAAGGGAATGTTATAGACACTATTTCCTGGATCTAAACGGTCAAGAAACCACAAACGCTGTTGGGAGGAAGAGAGCACCGATGGGTTCTTGCTAGTGCGCTTGGGGATTTGAGCCGGAACGATTTCAGATTGACGATGAGATCGCAGTTTCTCGAGGAGGATTTTTCGTTTTTCCGGTGAAAGGTTCGCGATACGCTGGGAAATTTCATCCATAGTAATCCCGTCACTTCAACCTAAAGACTAATTGCTTTCTAATTCTTCTAACATTCGGCTTAGCTCAAGTTCATCAGTTTGAGAAATTTGAGATTTAATTATTTCTTGGCCAAATTCCACAATCGTAGGGTTTTGGAACAAGGACTGAACAGACATTTGCACTCCCATTTCCTCTTGGATTCGTGTTAGCACTCTAATCACCATTAGCGAATGTCCACCAAGATCGAAAAAATTTTCTTGAATGCCAACTCTCTCCAAACCTAGAACGTCAGCCCAAATTGAAGCAAGAATATCCTGGGTCGGATTTTCAGGTGGAATATAGGGTCTTTCGACATCAGACGTCACTTCACCCGGAGCCGGAAGGGCGTTCCGATCAATTTTCCCATTGGGTGTATAAGGGAATTCCTGAACTTCCATAAAAACAGAAGGAATCATATAATCCGGCAATGATTGCTTTAAAAGGGTTCTGAGATTGCCTAATTTAGTTTCACATGTCTCAGTCACATAATAGGCGACCAAACGCCCCTCACCAGATACATCTTCCCGAATAATGGCTACTGCTTGTCGAATACCTTCAATTTGAGTCAACAAGGTCTCAATTTCACCAAGTTCAATGCGGAAGCCTCTCAATTTTATCTGATGATCTAGACGACCTAGGCATTCCAGGGTCCCATCAGACCGATAGCGTGCAAGGTCACCTGTCCTATAAATGGTTAATTTCCCATTCCCAACAACAGGGTTAATGACAAATTTTTCTGCAGTAAGCTCAGGACGATTGAGATAGCCTAAGGCGACCCCTGCTCCCCCAATACATAGTTCCCCTCTTACGCCAACAGGAACAGGGTTATCATACCTATCCAATACATAGACCTGAGTATTCTGAATCGGTCGGCCAATGGGCACAGTTCCTTCTCTAGATTCTAATTGATGGATTGTTGACCAAATAGTCGTTTCAGTTGGACCATACATATTCCAGACGGCTTTAACGCACGGAAATAAACGTTCCGCCAATGGGCTGGGAAAAGCCTCGCCACCGCAAAGAACAGTGAGTTGCGAATTACCTTTCCAACCAGAGTCGAGAAGCATCTGCCAGGTAGTTGGTGTAGCCTGCATAATTGTCGCCCCAGTCACTTGAAGCTGTTTTGCCAATTCCTCTCCATTGGTCGCAACGGCCCGACTACTGACAATGACACAAGCTCCGGTAATAAGAGGCAAATATATCTCTAATCCAGCAATATCGAAGGAAAGAGTAGTCACCGCAAACAATCGATCTCCTGATTCTATGCCAGGACGTTGTTGCATACTTTGCAAAAAATTCACCACAGCACGATGAGGGATTTGAACCCCTTTCGGTCGACCCGTTGATCCCGATGTATAAATAACATACGCTAGATTCTCGGAAGTCATTTTGGGAATTTCTGTCAACTCCTCAGCCTCTGATTTAATGGCATCCCTATCGGCATCAAGACGAACAATAGTTTTGCCATCTACCGGCAATTGTTGTTCTAATGACTTCTCTGTTACCAAAATTGAAATGTTGGCATCCTCCAACATGAAGGCCTGACGAACTGCGGGAAACGATGGATCAATGGGGACATAGGCCCCTCCGGCTTTAAGAATTCCTAACAGCCCAACAATCATTTCTGCTGACCGTTCCACACAAATACCCACCAGAACATTGGGGCCAACCCCACGCCCCATTAAAAAATTAGCAAGCTGATTTCCACGTCGATTGAGTTCCCCATAGGTCATACTCTGGGACTCAAACACAATGGCGGTCGCATTTGGAGTTTTTGTGGCCTGGGACTCAATGAGTTGGTGCAAACACATGGCCGAAGAGCCATTCGACTTTGTCGCATTCCATTCCTCAAGCAATTTCCGACTTTCAGCTTCGGGAACCATGGCTAGATCCGAAATATGTGTATCAGGATTTGCCACAAGCGATGCCAATAGAGACTTAAAATGTTCAATCATTCTGGCAATCGTAGACGTTTCGAATAAATCTGTGTTGTGCTCCCAAATCATAGTGAGCCCATCGTTTTCCGATCCTTGGGGCAAACCCAGATACTGTGAGGAATGGGGGATACCTATGACCACTAAGTCAAATTTGGCGGACCCATTGCTCAACACCGGCGTAAGCTTCACTTCAAGTCCAGGCATCTTTTCTTCGGGCATAGGCTCGTCATGAAAACTAAAGACATGATGGAAAAGGGGGTTCATACTGATATCCCGTTTGGGATGGACTGCCTCAACCACACGATCAAAAGGAACATCTTGATAGATGGCTCCTTCTAACACGACATCCCTCACATGCTTCATCAGCTGCCGCCCTGTTGGATTCGTATCCAAGGCCGCACGAATCACCACGTTATTCAAAATCATGCCTATGAGCCCTTCGGACTCAACCGCACGCCGGTTGGCAAAAAAGGTGCCGACCGCAACGTCTGTCTCACCTGTATACCGATGGAGCATGGCAATGAACACTGCCAGCATCGTCATAAAAAGAGTACTTCCCTCCTGACGACTTAATGCTCGCAATTGATTACATAATTCAACAGGTATTTCAGGACGCAAAGATGTGCCCCGGAATGTTTGCTGAGACGGTCGTGCTCCTTTTATCGGCAACTCCAGAACAGGTGGAAGAGTTTGAAATTTCTTCTTCCAATAGGCTAATTGACGATCAGACACCTCGCCCTGCATCCATTGATGTTGCCAAGTGGCAAACTCGGCAAATTGTACGGGAAGCTCTTGAAGCGGAGAAGCTTGGCCAACGGAGTATGCCCGATAGAGAGCCACAAGTTCTATGAGGAACACATTAAATGCCCATCCATCATGTACCAAATGATGCTCCATATGAATCAACACATTTTTTTCATCGCTATACCGAAGTAATGTCCAACAGACCAATGGCAATTTTGCTAAATTAAACCGACGTTGAAAATCCTTGTCACACCAGCCTTTAGCAGCGCTTTCACGTTCTTCCTCCGGTTTGTCGCTGAGGTCCACGATAGGAAGAGAGTATGGAGTGTGGGGATGAATAATTTGAACAGGCCGACCATCAACAGTGGGAAAAGACGTTCTGTAACTCTCATGCCGTCGCAATATTTCATCTAGAGAACGTTCGAGAGCCTTGACATCAAGCCTTCCTCGAAAATCAATACTGGATGCAAAGTTATACGCTAAATTTTCGGGATTGAATTGATGAAGAAACCAGACTCGCTCTTGCGAAAAGGAAAGAGGAATGTGTGTGCCACGTGTCACGTCCATAATAGACAGTTCGTCCGTCACATCTTGCCGAGGATCTGCAGCTAAAATAACCGGAAGAATCTCGGCGACAGTAGGAAACTCAAACATAGAACGGAGAAACATATCGACGTTAAACGCTTCACGAATTCGAGTCGCCACTTGGGCGACTTTAAGCGAATCGCCGCCTAGTTCAAAAAAGTTGTCATGGACTCCAACCTTTTCGACTCGAAGTACTTCGGCCCAAATTTTTGCAAGCTTCGACTCATCTTCCGTGCGAGGGGCAAGATAATCCACCGCTAACACGGGACGTTGAAAATCTGGCGCAGGTAGGGCTTTACGATCAACCTTCCCATTAGGAGTTAGGGGAAAGGTCGTTAATGAAACATATAATCCAGGAATCATATAATCTGGAAGTTTGGCAGCCAAAACTTCACGTAACTCTCGACTCGATAGAGATTGAGAATTAGTAGGAACAAAATAGGCCACCAATCGCTTTTCACCAGGAACATCTTCACGAGCCATTACCACGGCTTGATTGACCCCTGCATGTTGATCTAAAACCGCTTCAATTTCACCTAACTCAATACGAAACCCTCTAACTTTTACCTGAAAATCCATCCGACCCATATGTTCAAGTGAACCGTCTGGAAGACATTTAGCCAGATCCCCTGTGCGGTATAATCGCTTCCCGGTATTGGAGTCTAAGGGATGTTGAATAAATCGTTCTTTAGTAAGATCTGGCCGTTTAAAATACCCTCGAGCCAAACCTTCTCCACCGATAAACAATTCACCTGGAGTGCCTACGGAAACAGGTTGATGATTTTCGTCGAGAACCTGAATTTCGGTATTGGCTATCGGATTTCCTATAGGAACGGATCCAGAACCACTCGCGACTTGGTGGACCGTCGACCAAATGGTCGTTTCCGTAGGCCCATACATATTCCAAAGCTCCTGACACCTTGGCAATAAGCGTTCAGCCAGTTCACGGGTGAGAGTTTCACCCCCACAAAAAATTCGTAATGCAGGATTCCCCTTCCAATCGGCTTCTAATAACAACCGCCATGTCGCAGGTGTGGCTTGCATAACCGTTATTCCGAATGACTCTATGGCTTTCGCCAGTTGGCCTCCATCAGATGCGACATTCCTTGAGGCAATAATAACTTGCCCTCCTACAACCAGAGGGAGATACAGCTCCAACCCAGCAATATCAAACGATAGGGTTGTCACCGCCAATAAACGATCGTGAGGCTCAAGTCCAGGCTTTTCCTTCATACTCTTTAAAAAATTGACTACAGCACGATGAGGAATTTCAACTCCTTTAGGGCGACCTGTCGAGCCTGACGTGTAGATGATATAAGCGAGATCTTCTGCCTGCGCGAGCGGTGAAAGCGGGGAATTGGTCTCGTTGGCCATTAATGGCCAATCAGTATCCAAACACAAAATTTTTGCTGTGGATTCAGGCAATCCACTTTTCAAGGTACTCTGAGTCAGGACAAACTTTGAGTCTGAATCAGTCAACATATAGGCAATGCGATCGGCTGGATAGGCCGGGTCAAGTGGGATATAGGCACCCCCTGCTTTGAGAATTCCCAGCAACCCAACCATCATTTCTAAAGAACGTTCGACGCAAAGACCTACTAATTCTCCAGGTTTTACTCCAAGTGTACGTAAATGATTGGCAAGTTGATTTGAGCGAGACTCTAATTCTTGATATGTGAGTTTTTGATCTTCGAAAACCACGGCAATTTCATCAAGAACATTGGCAGCAGTTTCCGCAATTAGTTGGTGTACAGTCTCCGTGGAAATCGGCGCAAGTTCACCTGTTTTCATATGACCAACTTCACGTTGGCTGTCAGATTCTTTTGATCGTCTGCTACCATGATTCATTGCCTAATCCTCCTTCCAAATCAGAGACCCTATTAATTCTACCCTGTTGGTGTCACCCAGATTGATAAACATATAGTCCCATCTTTAAGCCATTAGTTCTCTCGACCGTTTTGGCCAATTTCTTTAAACCTGGAAAGTATGGGTTACCCATTTAGCGTCTCAACCAATACCTGATCAAGAATTTCCATTGACTGTTTCCATGTGTAATGATTTTGAATATGCTTTCGCCCATTCTCAGAAAGCGCACGCCGTAATCCTGCTTCCTTAAAAACTCTGACAACTTGTTTCGCAAAGTCCTCAGGGGTTTTTCCGATTAATAAGCATTGTTGCTCGGAGGCATGAATTCCACGCGCGGCTTCTTCTGTTGCTACAATGGGGGTTCCAATCGCCATCGCTTCTAATATTTTATTTTGTACTCCCCGCGCAATGTGCAAAGGGGCAATAGCCAGTGTAGCTTCGCGCAAAAATGGACGAACATCGGGTACATGTCCGGTGACTCTAATTCCAGGAACTTCGGCCAAGCGTTGAACATCAGTACTGGGATTTGACCCGACAATTGTCAGAGAAACCTTGGGAAGGACCTTTTGAAGGATCGGCAACACATTTCGCACAAACCATTGAATGCCCTGTTCATTGGGAAAATAATCTAACCTCCCGACAAAAACCAAAGATTCAGACTGATATGTTACATCATCCATCCATTCAAAATAGTTGGTATTGACGCCATTGGGAATAACTTTCCGAGGTGTGACGTCATTAAATTTTCCAAATTCATCAAGTTCATAAGGGGTCGTAAATGTACAGAATTTTGCTTTATTAGAAATCCATGATTCATACGCTCGCAATTTGCGAGCTTCATAACCATAAGCCCAAGACAATGGAAAAGCCCTGAATTTTTCATATTCAAACAACTTCCCTGAATCCAAATCCCCAAAATCCATGATAAGTGGTGCATTATTCATGGTTAATGCATACGGCGCCACAAAGGCACAATGAACCATTACAGCATCGAACTCGCCTAATTGGTGTATTCTCTTCATTAATTTGGCAGATTGAAAATAACGAAGAGAAGAAGGACTTGAAGTCGGCAATCCGGCAAAAGCTTTGACCCACCTCACAGGAGAAGACATCTTTTCCACAATCACTTCATGACAATATTTTCTGAGATCATGCCCGTTATCAACTTCTTCTTGCGTTTCCGCTAAACTCACGACCGTAACCTGATGGGACTGATGAAGATGCTTAATAAAATAAAAAGGTCGTATTTTCCCTCCTCGATCAGGGGGGAAAGGTAACCTATGACAAATGAATAATATATTCATTTTTACAAACGTCCCAACGTTACAACGATCGGCTAGGATCCGATGAATCAATAAATGTTTGGCACCAAATTTCAAAATTCAAAAGAGATAATATTCCATCTGTATGATCTCTTACACGATTTTGATGTTGCTCAAGGATCTGCTTCACTATCTTCCACTCAAAAATACCTCGTTTTTTTATCTGACTTTCAGATAAAAACTCTGCCACTAACGTTTGAAGATCTTTTCGTAACCACGATCCAATCGGAGCTCCAAACCCACGTTTTGAACGATTAATAATGTCTTTTGGAACCCATGGTTGCACAACTTCCTTCAATAAACTTTTCAATTTCAAGCCTTCCATTTTGAACTTGGGAGGAATAGTTCCAGCTAAAGAGACTAGTCGATGATCTAAAAATGGAGCACGACATTCTAAAGAACAAGCCATCGTCATTTTATCGGTGAGCAAAAGTAAATCGTCAGGCAATGAAGTCTTGAGATCGATCATCATGGCCTGATTTAAAGGATCTAACTTTTCTACCTGTCGAAATAATTCTCCCAAGGAAGAGGAAGAAAGTTCGCCAGATTGTCTTTCTTTATGTCCGTTATTCCTCCTTAATAACACTTCAGAAAATTCAGGAGTAAAGATATTGAGATAAGAACCATACCGTTCCGCAAACGGTTGATTGACAGTTTCCATAAACCCATTACCTAAACGAAACAAATTGCTCCAATAAGAATGACGATCTTTAGGTAGTTTTTTCAATAAAGCGGGAAGTAATTGTTGCCGAACCGGTCGAGGTAAATATCTCACCCAACGACCAATTTCTTCACCAAGATAACGACGATACCCTGCAAATATTTCATCCCCTCCCACACCAGACAGAATTACTTTCACGCTTTGACTAGCTAATTCTGCAACAAGATAGGTGGTAATTTGAGCAGAATCGGCCATGGGTTCGTCCATATGCCAAATAAGTTTAGGGAGTAATTCCGCAACCTTCGGTTTCACAATTATTTCATGATGTTCAGTTTGAAAGGCATCTGCTACGATTTTGGCATATTTCAACTCATTATAAAATTCGTCCTTTCCCTCAAATCCAATAGAATACGTTTTCACCTTTTGCCCAGAAATTCTGGCCATGAGAGACACAATGGCACTAGAATCTATTCCACCGCTTAAAAAAGCTCCTAAAGGCACATCACTCACTAAACGGACGCGAACCGCATCCTCTAGGGATTCACGAACTTGCTCGATCCATTCGGCTTTTGAGACTTGTTCATTAGGGGAAACCGCCACATCCCAAAAACGATGCTGTTCAATTTTCCCATTTCCAATACACACGTAATGTCCTGGAAGAATTTTCTCAATTCCTTCAAATAGGGTATGAGGACCTGGGACAAATCCCAGGGCTACATATTCACTCATAACCGAATGATTTATGTTTCGTGAAACATCCTGGTCCCTTAACAAAGACTTTATTTCTGAACCAAACACGACACGCTTGACATCCTTCCACATATATAAAGGCTTCTTGCCTAATCGGTCTCTTACCAAAATACACTGTTTCCGTTGCTCATCCCATAAAGCAGCCCCAAACATTCCGTTTAAATATTGAAACGCTTGAAGACCATATTCCTCATAAAGGTGAACTAATACTTCAGTATCACTTTTAGTTTTGAACCGATGCCCTTTGTGTATAAGAGATTCTCGCAACTCTCGAAAATTATAGATTTCTCCATTACAGACCGCCCATATAGTTTCATCCTCATTGGAAATTGGTTGGTGCCCACCTTCCAGGTCAATAATACTTAAACGTCGCATGCCTAACCCAATTCCCAAACCAACGTACTCTCCATCATCATCAGGACCTCGATGAGAAATAACTTGACCCATTTCATGCAGCCGTCCACGGACTTCTTCGAAAGAATTCGAATCAGGTTGCAACGATATTATTCCGTAAATTCCACACATATGTTATTTAACCCAAGAAACTCCAGCAATCGTGGCTTTTCATTAACAGTTGAATTCCCTAATAAAAGTTTGCAAATAATCAGGGATACGTCTATAAGCTCTGTCTTATCCGCGTATCCGTTCCATTCCAGACTTGATTATCCATTTCCCCTTTGAAACCCATTTGCTTCGATAACTTGTCAAATGAAACATTTGCCGGAACTCATCACTGAAATTTCGATGCCAGTCAAGAACTTTTCCGTAGAATTCAATAGTGGTTATTTCTTGCTCTTTGAAAACCATTTTCAGTAATTCTTTGTGCAAAAAAAGCCCAGGGGAATACGCTTTCTTTTCATCAGAATAGGCTGTTTTAAGTATAATTAATGTTCCATTTCTTTTGACACAAAGGTTACTGGCCACGACTTCATCATTAAGAAGCCATTTATATACAGCCCCCTCCCCTCTCGAGCATAATTCCTCTAAAGCAGCCACATAAAATTTTCCTTGCGCATTGTCCACCTTAACTGCGGTTCCGGCTTTGCCTTTCCAGCCCGCAGCCTCAAGATCGCCAAACTCTTTAACGCACTGCCTCATTTCTTCCGAAGTATCCTGACACACCATTCGAGATTCTAATCCTTCTCGATCCATACGACGTTGCCTTTTATCCAAATTCTTCACAATCTCTTTGGGCCTAGCACCCCAATATTCCTCAAAGCTTCCCTTCACGGTGATCCTCGCCGTTTGAATATACTCCAGACGTTCTGAAAGGCAGCTATCCTGGGGAATCGGGAAAGGTAAAAACTCTGGATCGAGTTGCGAACATGAAAATCCGAGAGCATAGCCAGGAAGTCCCTCTAGCAATTGACTCAAAAAAATCGAGGAGTGGATACCCGGTCTTACTATGATGAATCCCAAAGGAGCTTGTGCTGGTTGAAAGGTCTGCCAAAAGCCAAATTTGTTAAAAACTATTAAAGCGAATCCTAAAATCTCCTGTTCTTCTTCATACACACCAAGCAAAGGGTTGGTATCCCCAAAATTTTCCAATAGAGGAGCCACTATTGATGAATCCAGAAGAATATGGTTATGGGTTAATTTATTAACCTGATCCCAGCAATCCCTATACGCCTGGAATTTCTGTTTGGCCGCAAAAAATTTCCATGTCATTGGATAATATTCTTTATTTCAACTCACAAAAAATGTCTGTTAGCATCCTTGGCTCACTCAATATTACGCTCACGGTTTTTTTAGGACACAAATAATAATACTTCGAAACTTCCTCAATACAGACCACTCACAGACCTTTGTTAGCACCAATTCAATAATGACCAGAGGGCCAAGCATAATGGTTTCAGCAGAAGTCTTAGTCAGAACAAGTTCATGGACTTTTAGTTTTTGTCTTTCTGCGTACTTCTTTACCAATCGAGGAGTATTCAATCTATAAAATGCCGGGAAAATATCATATTCTTCTCTTCCTTCAAGAAGTCGAATTAGTTGTAATTTGAGACGGTTCGGCAGTAATGAAGCAATGATGGTCATGTAGTTAAGGAAATTTGGTGTATGAAATATGAAAATACCACCAGGTTTTAGCACCCTCGAGATCTCTCCTAATACTTGATCAGGAAATTCAATATGCTCAACAACCATATTGGCAGTAATGAGATGAAATGAGTCTGACTTAAATGGTAAAAACCCTCCATCCCCAACTAAACGACGGTCAATATAATGATTGTTTTTAACCGAAGGCACATCGCAATCAACACCGACGACTTGCCCACAGCTTTCGACCAGGGAACTACCTAATTCAGGACCATTCGTCAT
The DNA here is from genome assembly GCA_029261295.1 of Nitrospirales bacterium. Lineage (GTDB taxonomy): Bacteria > Nitrospirota > Nitrospiria > Nitrospirales > UBA8639 > Nitrospira_E. The sequence goes on from JAJDBP010000035.1 coordinate 77,724, forward strand.
CCATCCTGGGAAAAATTCATGTCCGCATCCTAGATCAAGCCATCGTGTCTCCTGATTGATATATTTAGGCAATAAATCTCTATATTCATATTGCGAATTATTCAATCCTGGAACAATGGCATTTTTCAGCTTGGCATAAAGGCTATAGCAAAACTTTTTATATTTTTTATCCCAAGTCATTTTCATTTCCTATCCACTTTTTAACTTGCAATAATTCAGATTTTCCGTTTCAGAACTGTGTATACTTCAAGCCAATTTAGGCTCTACTATTACAGTAGGATTATTCGTATTTAGGGCCATCTCCTTACTATGTGTTTTCTGGGCAGACTTAACTATCCCTTTTAAACAAACTATGGCCGCTACCATTTGAAAAAACAATTCAAAATAGGCCACATCTAAAAATGTACCTACCACCATATACACCAAAAAAACCCCAACAAACATACGAGAAAATAAATGCAAAACCGGATCTCTCAGATGCAGGGCATTTCTACCAGCCTTCCTTAAGCCCAAGAAACAACTGCCGAGCAACGACACCCATAACCCAGAACCAATAAATCCCTGTTCTCCTAAAATGGTAAACCACATACTATGGCATGACCAATAGGTTTTGCTTCCAGTGTATTTTGTCAAAAATTCAGGATAATACCGCTGATACATTTCCCTGGAATAATAATTAAACCCAGCTCCGGTTAAAGGATTACCAAACCCTACTCTTCGACAAAATTCCCAACTCCATAATCGACTTTGCGCAGAACTTTCTTCCTCATAATTCACGAGTTGATCAAATCGCTTTCCGATTTTTTCAGGAACAAGATTAAAAGTAATCATAGAAAAAGCCAAAATGGCTGCTGACATACCTCCCAGAATTAGCCAAAAAAACCTGTAGCGGGTATACCAAAGGATTAAAAAAGTGGCCACACATGCTCCCATCCAGGCTCCCCTTGAGAAGGTACAAATAATTGCAGGATAGGAGAAAATAAACATAATTAAAAATATATATTTCAACCAGCTTCGAGATTCTACTCTAAACAAATAAAACAAAATCGGAAGATTCATTCCCAAAGCTAACCCTATGGAATTATTGGAATACAAGAAACTTTCCTCTGGCCCAAAAACTAATTCTTGTCCTCCGGACAGAATTGACCAGATCCCGCCTTTTAGTCCAAAAAACCCCAAACACAGTGCAATCACTCGAAGCAATCCCCATAAGCGTTCTTTGGTATTGATGAGGAAAATGACAATGAAAACCATAAGGAAAATTTTTGAAACTTCAAGTAATTTAGTAGTGGCATTTTCAGGGTTAATGGCAAAGACTGTGCTCACGCAAAACATGAGAAATAACGCAATAAGAATTTTCACTTCTCGTTCTTTGGGAAAAACAATTTGCTGTCTAAAAAGAACCATTCCTAAAAAAGTTGAAACCACTACTAATTGAGCCATGGGAATTGTTCTCGCAAATCCCCATGCAAAACTGTGTGGATTTAAGAGACCCAACCCTACATATGATAATATTCCCCAGTAAGGCTTTCGGATCGCCATAAGACAACAGCCAATAAACATACCGAGAATAACTACATCCCTCACTTTAATGCTCTCCCGCCCTGATGAAGATTTAGAGACATTCGAATAGTTGGGTTAGAACCTGTGCTTGTTTTTTTCGGGAAAACTTCGTGACGTATTCTGAACTGGGGACTGGGTGAATTCCTTGTCGAACTTCATCAAGAAACTTTGGGATTGCAGCTACCAATTCTTTCTCATTTTCCATATCAATAAGAGTGACACCGCCACATTCCTTCAATAAACCAGCTGTTTCACCTCTGGGATCTGTCAAGGCCAAAATAGGCTTCCCAAGCCGTAAATATTCATAGGCCTTAGCCGGAATTTGATGATTACAGTTGCTTCCTTGAAACAACAATAAAGAATCCGCCCTTCCTCCTTCTTCTAATGACTTTAGAAAAGGTAAAGAAGGCAGGAGTTCCACCACATCCGCAATATCTAGCTGATTAATATATTTCTGATACTCTTCTTCGGTTCCACTACCTCGTAAATCAATCTTCAAAACTTCTGAATTGACAATTTTCATTTTTTTCAAGGTTGAAATTGCCTGGAAAAATGGGATGGGGTTCCTTTCTTCTGGATAAATCACACCCGAATGAATGAGTCGAACTTTCCCTTCTTGCCCGTTTGTATTTGGAGAAAGGTCATGGGTAAGACTCTTGAAATCTTCCTCGTCATAGCCATTTGAAATAACGGTACTTTTGTCAGATATATTCCATAAGGGATACCGTTTTACATACATTTCTTTGGTAAGTTCTGCTGTAAATATTAATTTTGATGCATGTTTCATCACCTTTTTTTCAATCCAAACGTAAGCTTTTCGCAATGCAGGAGATCGAGGATAACCTTCCTCGGTCATTGAATCACGAAAATCGGCAACCCAAGGGATGCCTGTTAAACGATTCACAATAAACCCAATCAGATGAGCTGTCGCAATAGGGTACGTAGTCCAAAGAACCTGGGGTTTGTATTTTCTGATCAACAACAAGCATCGAGGAATGGCTCCAAGGCACCAGCTTACCCAGGGATCTGGAAGAGCAAGAATTCTTGGGAAGGAGCCCCAAAGGGATAAATGCTTGGCAGTATTGAGGGCAAAAGTTCGATAAACCTCCACGGCTGGGGGAATATCTTGCATCTGTTCTGACCCTGTCTGGGGAAACGCTCTCGGATGAGCTGAAACAACTAAAGGTTTCCATTGAAAATCCAGAAAATACTTTGAAAATTTTAAAGCCCTATGGACCCCACTCCCCCCCCGAAAAGGGGGATAATGAAAGGCAATCATTAAAACAGTTCGTGGCATAGCCCAATTCCTAAATTGATGTTATTTCTTTCAACCTCAATGGAAAACAAAGATTGAAAATGGTTTATTATGGTTAGCAGTCTGCACCAATACACTTATTGTTTTTTTACCAATGTCCTAACCGTTTCAGCCATATATTCCAAAGCAAGAGGACTAAGATCCTGATGTATAGGCAAGAGCACAAGGTTAGAGTACAGTAATTCAGCATCCGGGAACTTTTGTAAATTTAGTTTTTGATGAATGACTCCTCCCCATGTAAAAGCCGGAATCCCCCTTTTTCGCAATTCAACATGAAAATTATCATAGCCAGTCATTAACAAAGGGAAGGCCCAAGAGACCGCATCTTGCCAAATGTTCCCCCAAGAGCTGGGATAGATAGACAAATCAGCCAAAGAATTCGCCATTGATTTCCAATGGGCTTTCCGCACACTGCTCACCTTTTCTAAAGAACAGTTTTGTAAATAGTTCTGAGAAAACCAGCTTTCCTCTCGGGAAGAAACTTGTTCATCGAAATCCCCATGAGGATCTGAATATTTTAAGCCTGGAACACTTTCCCATTGCTTAGGTTGTTGCCGCCATAATTCCAGACATTGAGAAATTCCCCATCGAACATCTCTCAGATCTTGAAAAAAAGAACTAGGCTGTAGTTGAATCGTTCTTCCCTGATACTTCGCATTGGGAACCACTAACATACCACCATTGGGAATTTTAAAAAATTTCCTCCAACTGAAAATACTGATATCCCCAAACGTTCCCAAATCCTTTCCATCGGATTGCCCCTTGAGAATATGAGCGCAATCTTCGATGAGCCGTAGACCTTTTTCCAGACATATTTTTTGAATGGACTTCATTGGCTGAAAAACTCCAAAAAAATGAACTAGTAGGACACCTCTTGTTTGATTATCGATCTTTTTTTCTAGGTCGTCTAAATCAGCGATAAGGCTTGGTTTCACATTATAAAAAACAACATCGGCACCAGCTCGCAATACCCCTTCGATCAAGGTAGAGCAATGAAAGGCTGGAACTAAAATTTTATCCCCTGGATGAATTCCTAACAGGCGAATTCCATGAAATAAGGCATACCTAGCTTGGTAAAAGTGGAACGCCTCACCATTTTTGATAGGAAGAGGAGTTGCTTTTGAGGAAGAGACCAGAGGAAACTCTGTCCACCCCAATCGTGGTTCTTTGGGAACGAACAGGGTGGAAACGGTAGATAGCTTAGTCACCAAAATAAGAATTAACGCAGGTCATGAACCAAATCCTCAAAAGTCCCTCTTCGCCGAATCAATTCACTTTTTCCTTTCCACACGACAACTTCTGGGGGTGTGAGATGGCTGAGAAAACCCAAAGGACTCGCGGTTCGGGCATAGGCACCGGACTGTAAAATCCCCAAGAAGTCTCCAATTTTTGGCATGGGCAATCGTACGTTGCGCCCCAACGTATCTAAAGGAGTACATAGTGGTCCAACTACTTCAAATTCCTTATCGCCCTCTTCAGAGATTTGATTGAAATTGACTATGGGAAAGTTCTTCTTTATCACTTGGCCCAAGTTACCTGAGGCAGCCAAATGATGATTCATCCCTCCATCCACCAACACATATGTCTTCCCGCGAGATTGTTTAATATCAAGTACTTGAACAATATAGGTCCCAGCGGGGCCTACTAAAAACCTACCAGGCTCCACCACAAAACGAGTCTGAAAAAATGCAGGATCATTTTCAATTTCTAGAAATAATTTGGATAGGTGCTCTTCCAGCCTTGGCAAATTCAAGTTGGCCTCTCCAGAAAAATAGGGAATACCTAACCCACCCCCAAAATCCACAGTGTGTAAGGGCATCCCCGTCTTCAGAAATACCCTTTTCCCAATTTTCATAGCTTTTTTATACTGATTCATCAAAATTCCATCATCAAGTATTTGCGTTCCAGAAAAAAGATGAATGCCCTGAAACTCAATAGAGGGCTGTGATTGAATGAGATCTATAGCTTCATCCATTTGCTCTTCATCCACACCAAATTGAGAAGGCTTCCCTCCCATTCGCATCGCTCCACCTTGTGCCTCTTCGTTTGGGTTAACCCGGAGAGCTACCTTGGCTTGAGTATTCAATCTTGCGGCAATGCTGGAAATACGTCTAATTTCATTGAGGGATTCAGCATGAATTTCTCCTATGCCCTTGGAAAGCACAAATTCCAACTCAATATCGGTCTTTCCAGGTCCAGCAAAAAGTATGTGTTGTGCTTGACACCCACTTTGCAAAACTTGAGCAAACTCACCACCTGAAGCGATTTCCAATCCACATCCTTTGGAGAGGAAAAATTCCAAAAACCGTCGATTGGGATTCGCTTTGACGGAATAATAAATATTGACCTTCAAGGGAAAGGTCTTCCTTAAGCTTTGGTACTGGGTTTCCATGATATTTAAATTATAAACGAATAGTGGAGTTCCATACTTCTGAGCAAGAGTGTTGACTGAAATATCACCAACACAACATTCATGGTTTTTGAATGAAAAATTATCAACAATTAGAGTTTGAGCTAAAGTACTTTTCAATGGAACACTCACTTTTCTAGAGCGGGATAATCAATCTTCCCATTAGGAGTCTTCGGAAGAGCCTCCACAAGTTCAATAGATTTTGGAACCATGTAACGAGGAAGATGCTTTGCGCAATGCATCAAAAGATCTGGGATACTTGCTGAATTTTCATCTTGAATCACGAGAACAGCTTTTATTGATTGCCCAAGAACAACATCGGGAACTCCAATAACTGCAGCCTCTTTTACCTGGCCTTGCTGATAGAAAACTTCCTCAATTTCGGTCCGACTCACTCGATAACCAGAAGTCTTAATCATCGAATCCCGTCGACCAACAAAATAACAATACCCTTCTTTGTCCATTTTCACTAAATCGCCAGAATAACAAACCCTTTCCCCTCCTCCGATTTCTGAAGAAGTGAGGGGATTTGGTCTTAATACCTTTTCAGTCAATTCAGGTTTCCCCCAATATCCCAAAGAAACGGTCGGACCTCGATGAACTAATTCTCCAACTTCACCTGGTTCACATAGCTCACCATCAGAATTAAGAACAAAGATTTCCGTATTGGGAATAGCTTTCCCCATGGATGTGGGACGTCGATCTAATTCTTCAGGGGGTAGGTAGGTTGAACGAAAAGCTTCTGTGAGGCCATACATTAAAAATATTTTTGTATTGGGGAGAGTGTTGCGCAGCATGTGTAATACAGGTTGAGGCATCACTCCACCGGTATTTGTCAGATAGCGAAAGGAAGGGAGGACCGCTTTGGACAAACCGGATTTATCCTGAGCTAACAAATTCCAGAGGGTAGGAACCCCCGCCAATCCAGTAATTTCCTCTCTCACTAAAACTTTTACGATATCTTTGGCAAAAACAAAAGAGAGGATAACCAAGGTGGCCCCTTGTTCAAAGGCCGTCATTAATTGATTTAGCCCCGCGTCGAAATTAAAAGGCAGGACTGCCAAGATCTTATCTTTTTCTGTTATTTCTAAATATTGTGAAACAATTGAACTGCCTGACATTAATTGGGCATGGCTTACCATCACCCCTTTTGGCTTTCCAGTAGAGCCAGAAGTATAGAGGATACCAGCCAAATCTAACCCAATACCCCAATCTTCCCAAGTATCAAAGGACTCGGCGTCATAAATGTCAGAAAGAAAAAGGTAAGAATTTTCTAAATTTTTCTCAGCCCCTTTGCTATCAAGTACGAGAAAATGAAATGAATCGAATATTTTTTCTGGTCCATTGAGGTAGGAGAATTTTTCCCCTGTTGTGATAAACCCCACCATTTGGCAATCTTGGATTATATGCTTAACCTGTTCTCTCATCAGGGTACTATTAATAGGGACAAAAACCCCGCCGGCAGCCAAAACACCAAAAATAGCAATCGCTTGATCGATACCAGGTTCAAGATAAATTCCAACTCGATCGCACTGTTGCAAGCCACCTTGGCGAAGACCCTGAGCTAATTTAAGAACTAGCTCATAGGTGTTTGAATACGTCAATCGATCCTTGCCATAAATCAACGCTTCCTTATGAGGAAATTTTCTTGCAGCGACTTTTAAAAAATGATGAACTAAAAAATCCACGAATACTCAGCCTTCAATTTTAGATTAGTTTTACCCGAGGCAGGATTTTTCACAGCTAGACCAAAAATCATTCTTTGTTCAGCTCTCACCGATATTTTTTTTATTTTCAAGAAACTGTGCCATCCCCTGGATAGTTTCAAAATTCTCAGGGGTCAACTCATCATCAGATACAACAATCTGAAACTCATTTTCTAAAAATGTCACCAAATCTAAAATACCTAAAGAATCAACAACACCGGCAGAAAATAGATTGTCGGTAACCGATACCTGAAGATTTCGAGAAAGAGGAAACTGTTCATAAATAAAGGCTTGAATACGTGCTTGGCTTGATAAATGCTCCATAGACCTCTCCAGGCGCTTAACTATCTCTATCTCCAGATGTTAACCACCACAAATAATCTTGAGTTTTATTAATTTGAGCAATCCACTCTTGCTTGCCACAGACGACAACCGGATTTCCTTCTCTCTCAATAAAGTGTAATTCTTTGAGTATCTTTATAAAGGGATGGGAGGCTGGAAAACAGCAATCAAGTGACTGCACCCCTTCTTGCCGGTAATAACGACTAATCACCAAAAAAAGTCGTTTTAAAATCTCATCACTCCGCTCTGAAAGAAAATCGACAATCTGCACTCCTTCGTCCTTTTGAAGGGCCACTACGTACCCTTTCAGTACCCCTTCTCGACGATAGGTCCACACATCATAATTTTCAAGTGGATTACTGATATACCGCCAATTTAAATAATCCGAGGTACGTACGAGGCAAATGGGGTAAAATGATCTCGCCCTTTCAAATAAAATAGAAAATTCATCACCACAGACACCTTCATGACGAGTTACGTCATCTTGTGAACCGCGGAAGCTCCACTCACCAAATTGCAAGGCCAAATTCCCAATTTTGGCTAAACCTGTCGCCGCACTTTTCCATCTGACCGTCTGCTTAATTTTATGATCAATTCTCAACGGCTTAACAAATCGAACATGTGTATCACAAGATGATATACCTATTCGTTTATAAATCGCCATCATACGGCTACTAGGAAAATCGTAAACAAAAGAGCGTTCTTCAGTTTCTAGATCATTCAGACACGCTTTTTGGAGAAGTAAAGCAGGACCTAAGCTCCTACAGGATGGGTGAATACAAAAATCCCCCAAGACCCAGCAAATGTGTCCATTTCCAGAAATAGAAACTAATCGTGGGAATGCTGCCGAAATCCCCACCATTTCCCTCGTAAGGTCATCATAGGCTATCCAAGTTTTTGCTACCCCAAACGGATTCTCTAAATAAAGCCAATTAAAACGGATTAGAGAAGCTTCGGAAGTCAAAAATTCCTTAGAAAAATTAACAATGGCCTCACGATCAATATTTAAATCCGCAATTCGAATGCTGATTTTCATCTCACTCTCATAGCCCAACGTGATAGACACGGGCGAAGAAAATAGCTAGGCATTTCAATCCCTATTTACTTCGTAAAGTATCGGAAAATAAAAGAAATTCTTTAGATAGTTGGCGCAAACTTTCCCCACAGCCCATAAAAGTCTTACTCCCCCAAAAAAATTATTTTTGAATAAGGAACGTGGATAAACGAAGACAAACTAAATGAAGGGGGATAAGATATTAATAAAATTTATTAGCCTATACTAAAACCTACCTAAAAAGACTGAAATATATGGGAAATCAGATTTTAGCCAAAAGTAATTCTTTTGAAAAATAGGGAATATCCCAATCTCCAACGGGAATTCTCCGAAGTTCAAAGGGATCCGCCCCAAATTCGTTCACTCCATTAATCATTGAAAAGGCACCTACAAATCCTTCCTCTTTGACCAACCGTTTGACTTCTTCATTGAAATCAACTCGTCTACCGCTAGGATAGGCAAAGGTTTCAACTTGCACATGTAATTGTGTTTCAATCTCTGATTTTGAACAATGAATTTCTTGCTTCGCATGAACTAGCGAGGTTTGGGACAAAATTGGATGGGTCACAGTATGGGCGCCAAGAGAAATTCCGCCATCTCGCAACTTTTGCAATTCCGCCACATTCAACATGAGGCGTTCACCATGAGAATTTTCCCTATCTTCCAAAAACCCGAGTCGTTCCCGAACAACAGTTTTCCAAACAATTCGTTCTTCATTTTGGACTTCTCTTAAGCTCCATAAGACCGCATAAAGCGCAGAATTCTTCTCTATAGGATTAGCTAAATTATATGTTTCACCATTGAAATCCTGTAAATTCAAAGTGGCCGTGGATGTTTTGTTAAACGCCGAACAAATTTGATCGTGCCACAAAATATCCTTTTCATTCATACATCCTGTAGCCAGGTAAATCGTGGCGGGAATACCATATTTTTTTAATATGGGAAATGCATAGGTATAATTATCGCGATACCCATCATCAAGTGTTACGACGACACAATGAGGAGGCACCTCATTTCTAGCTAAACGCTCGACACTCTCTGCAGCAGAAATAACCTCGAATTTCTCACTTAGAAATTCCATTTGTCTATCAAAATATTGAGTGGATATAGGGCTAAAATAACAATCTTTTTGATCGGAAACCCTGTGATACGCCAAAACTTGAATACTTTGATTCTTTCTCATTTTTAGGTGAAAAAGACCTAACCCCCTATTCTGTTCTGTTGCAGTAGGCACCTGGATATAAGAAATTAGTTTAGCCAAACCTCTAAACACACCAAAATAAAATAAGACCTTAATCAAGACCTCTTTAAATTTCGTCCTCACGAGAAAATTACCTTGCTAAATTTCATGAGCATTTCTTGATTCATTTGCAGGTTCAAAGACAGAAAAGGACTCTTAAATGGAGGGGGGAAACAATTTTTTTGATTTGGGTTTTAAGCCTTTTGAGTTTTTCTTGAAATTGGAACCGAATAAACCCTTTCAACCCCGGCCAACGGCTAGGACGAAACGCCACGATTCCCATGCGCTCTCGTCTCTGAGATACCCATAGCTTTTTATACACATTATCATCCCTTCCAAAATCTATTTCCTCGACAAGCTCTACATCCAAAAGGTACTCAATCATACGCATCATTACCAAGGCACCAACAGAATAGTCTTTCCACTGATTATCGTACGCAGTTTTAACCATTGTAACACCCGTTTGAGTTAATAGACCGACTTCAGCCGCAATCGGTTTGTCCTTTAAATAAAGAATGCCCATTCGTAATACCCCATGAGAAGACCCTGATTGAAAGAATCCTGAGGTAAAATTTGGATAAAAATCAGGCTCTTTCCAGCTATTCTTGCAAATACTTTCATAATCCTGAATGCCTTGTTCTATTTCCTCAAATTCCGAAAAGATTTTGAATCGTACCTCCCCTAACTTTTCAAGTTTCCTTCCTTTTCTTGCATAATTTTTAAAAGTTTTCTTAATAGATGGAGATCGAGAATTGACATAATCCTGAAATGACCATCCAGAAGTTTTTTCATACCAATTCCCAAAATGTGAGTAGGGAACAACAAACATATTCCCTTTCTGAAAACCTTGAATAAATCCTTCTAACCAATTCGCTTTGGAATCAAGAGCATTAAAGTCAAGGATGTCCCAATGAGGCTCTTCTTGACAGAGAGCCAAGGCCAACTTTTCCATTACTATAGGCTCTTCACCGCTCGGACATTTCAATAAAGGAGAAAATTGACAAGTTTGAAAATTAGAGAATCCTGACAATGTGTTTCCCCTTAGATGGTCCTTATCAAAGATAGATCCATTTTGGCTTGCTGGAGTTTTTGTAACCAATATAGCCTGAGTTCCACTAGAAATTCGGCCGATCCGATATATTCGTAGCCCCCCCGCTTGCTCTAGAGTTGTAGCCTCTAAATTTCGAAACCAAGAAAGTGAGTAGAAAAAATTTTCCTTCTCAAGGTGTTGAAACTCCCTCAGGAAAGTTTCCGGAAGGCCTGCGAGGGAAGGATAGACATCAAACAATCGAGACTCCACAAAATCCATTTCGTTTATTACGCAAATCTCTTACTCCAATATTTTTTTAGGCATTTCAAAATATCAGCAATTTCTCCAAGATGTATCCTTGGTTATTGAACACCAATGACATTTTTTTGAAATTTACCGTCTCCTCAAGTTCATCGCTGGCTCTCTTCAGGAATTCAAAACTTAAATCAGTTGTAGTTGAAACAACAGCGGCCATTGCTTACCTGTCACAAAAATGGTTTGGCTCTTTGGATCGCACGCTATTCCATTTAAAACGGCCTGTTGATCGGTAGGACTGGCAGCATTTACAAGAGGGGAACAATCTAAGATGCCAGTAACCACTCCGGAATCAGGGTCCACCTCTAAAATTTCATCACGATACCAAACGTTTACATAGAGCTTTCCATTTAAGGCATCCAAATCATTAAGGTTTTTTTGAGAAACTCCATTTTTGGTAACATTAATTTTTTTTAAAATTTCCAAAGATCCATCTCGAAAAGTAATTGAGGAGCCCCCATTGGTCATAACCAGAGAATCAGACCATGTTCCCAATCCCCAACCTTCCTCCTCAATCGGAATGTCCCCTTGATATATTAGTTCGGGGAAAGAATACCGAAAAGCCTTGTGAGACTTCCAAGTAAGTTGGATAACCTGTTCATTTATTAAAGCAACTCCTTCAGCCCATTCTTTTTGAATGGCTATTTTCTTAATAATGCGCCCACTTTCTGGCTCAACACATCGAAGACTTGATTCCCCGATCAACCCGGTACTTTCATACAATAAACCAGACGAAAAAAATAATCCTTGTGTAAATGCTTTTGAATCATGAGGAAAAACATTCAGAATTTTATAAGGAATCCGTTGAATTCCAAAATTCTCTATTTTCCGTATTTGTTTCTTGATTAATTGCTTAAGTGAAAAAAGGCCAGACACCTGAACCATTTGTTGTACCCATGGGCCCAAATATTTGAAATGAGGAAAAACTAAAATAAAAGGAGTACTTCAAGGTTCATTTGCTAAAAAAATTACTTTACCCAACCAAATTCCTCATCAGCACTTTGGTGTTTCTTTTTTTTCAAAATACTCCCTATTACTTCAGAGAGGAATTCCTACCACAGAGCCACCGTAAGATTTCAGCAAAACCTGAAACTTCTGCTTCAAATTCTAGTTGAGAAATATTCTCTCCATCCAAAAACCTCTTCAAACTTAACGGATTTGTATGGACGGAATTCAAGCCAACCTCACAAGTAGTTGCAGTCTGAATGCCCAAGGCAGCCAACCATGGCCTTTGCTGAACAGCCCAAACACCGCTGGGATAACAAAAATGATTGAGGGGCATCTTCATCATAGGCTCTAAGACCTGACGATTTTCTTGAATCTCCTTTTGTGCTATGGTTTGATCATCTTCAGGGAAATTATGCCGATGCGTATGAAGTTGGATATCAAAGCCATCTTTCTTTAATTGGATCAGTTCTGAAACATTCAATAAAGAAAGAAGCCGAGATGTCTTAATCATCGAATACTCTATCTGCAGAACTCCCGCTAGCTTTTGACACAATGCTTGTCGCTCTAACTCAGTACATTGCGTTTCACCATATTTAATAATTGCCCATTCTGACTGCGACTTTTCCTTCACATCTTTCAGGTTTATCTCTGGCACTCCAGATTGTATAGACTCACAAACTTCTACTGGCCCCATCTCGGTACGCCAGAATAGGTATTGGACAGCCAATCTAAAAATTGGCGATTCCTTCTGCGAATAATAGGTCGTGACATAGATCGTACAAGGAAATCCAAATGCTCTTAGATTTGGAGCAGCGCAAGAAGACACACTTTTGAAGCCATCATCTATGGTAATAACAATCGCATTGGAGGGCAACGAACCATCCTGCAGCTTGGCGATACCTTCTTCCAAACCGACCACCGGGTATTTGTGCCGGGAAAGAAAAGAAAGTCGGCGACGAAAAGTACCTTCTTTAATAAAAAGCTTCGGGCGAAATGAGGTTTCGTCTTCAATTTCAAACCCGTGATAGCATAATATTCGCAAATACCCCTTCGTAAACCTCCGTGCTATCGCAAACCCTCCCACCCATTTCCCAATAAAAAACACAATGCCCTTAAGGAATTTCATGTGTTTTTTACTGTATCTTTGAATAAGTGGATAGAAAAAATTAGGGTTTCAGCACGAATGATGGAGAAGAAGACATTCCGAAATGGCAGTCAACTTATTGCATAAATCTTCATTTTTTTACCAAGCTAATTCAGTATTTTTTCCGGGAAAATGACTGAAATACCTAACACATCAATTTATTAAGAAATGCAAAGCACCCAAAGTCGATCGCAGGCAAAAAGTTCAGTCAAAAAAGGCAATTTTCTTGGTTAATTTATCAAACAAAAGCCTTCATTAGTCATAGAAACTCCCTCATCAGTCTTTAACTCTTCAATTACTTGGTTTCGAGTGAATTTCAACTGAAAACAGGCTACAGGCAATTCATGCGTTAGCGGCTACTTCTCCGAATGCCCTTTCCCAATATTTGGAGGCAGGATGTAGGAAAAAATAGTTGGAGAATTGCCCATCCTGAAAACCTACAGTCGGGACAAGTTCCTCTCGATAAACAAAGCTTTCATAGCCATGGGACTGAAGAAACGCGAAGACTTCAGCACTGATATCTCGACTCACCTCTATTAGCCAGCACGGGTAGCATTGCGCAATAAGGGAAGTAGAACCTTTCAAGACCTGCATCTCTGCTCCCTCCACATCACATTTAATAAAATCGATGCGAGGTAATGCCCCATTGGCATACAAATCATCTAAGGAAAAAACCGGAACAGTCTCTCGTGCTCCTTTATCCCCTTCTTTGGCAAACCGCGCTAAATAATAGCCTTCAAATGTACCAGTTTCAGGAACAAAAACTTCAGCTTTTCCTGGCTCTGAAGAGACAGCTCCATGAAAGAGATGGACATTCACCAATTGAAGTTTTTTTATCACAGCCTTTAGAACCGCAAGGTTGTGAGAGATGGGTTCAAAAGAAAAGACTTTTCCACGAGAACCCGTCAATTTCGAGAGATGTTTAGTATACAGTCCAATGTTGGCTCCAACATCTACCACGCAATCTCCAGCCTTAACTATTTCCTTCAAATATTGAACATCGACTTCATGACCTTTTTCGTCTTCAATAACTTTCTTTGTCAAATATACACAACGTAGAAATTGTATAATGTTCTCGAAGGGAAGTTTGGCCATAATGGTCTTTATTGTTCTATTCATTTATTCCACTTTCCTCTCTCGATTTGGCCGAATCCAACGAAAATTGCTCGCGCGTAGATAAAATGGGAATCTCGCATTCTCATTCCTTTTCTATTCTAGTCCTATTTCTTGCCACCCTCATCAAATAAGCGATCCAAGAATCCTATCGGCAAAAATCTAAGAAAAGAAATTCCCTAGCAAAAACAAAGAATAATTATGGGAAAGTATCCTACTCTTTCTCTCCGGATTTTCCCGATTTTTCATTAATAGTATACAATGAAATCTCTTCTTGACCATTACACTAATTCAATGACACATTTTTATACCTCGATTTTATTATCTCCCACCGTCATAGCTCTGTACTAATCATGGCTTTTTCATTTCAATCACCACTTGAAGGTCTTAAAAAATCCCCTTTCCCCCATAGTTCAAATTTAATTTTTCGAACCTTCACTTCCGTATTTTGGTCCCGATAAGAAATTTCTAAATCCAAAAGAAACGACAAAAAGGACCTCTTTCAACTTCTCTTATTTTAAATTTTTGTGGATAAACAGATAACGAAATCAACCAAATAGCTTTACTGATTGCATCATTTTTGGACCTATGCATTGAACCCCTTTCATTAAGAAAACGACTACAGTATGATAAATGTAATTGGCTTTCCTTTGAATATAGACAATTTATTGCCTTTAAAACGGGTTCAATTGAGGATTATTATGAACGTCAATTATTGTAAAATTTTCACTTTTCTATTTATCATTTTCCTCAGTCAGGCATTCCAGCAAGCTCTCGCTACACCCCTTGTTCACCATTTTCACATTTTTCAGTCCGAATCAGACCAACCCCACTCACTTTTCTCGAAAAATTCTACAAGTGCTGTGGCTATCAGCCAAACGTCTCCAAACATTTTCCCCGTAGCCTATGGGTACAATGAAGAGGGAACAACCGAAGGGTTTGAAGGACAGGCTTGGGACTATTTTACAATGTCTCAAACACCCATGGGAGCTGCCTTTCTCACGGCCGCTAACAATGCCCACCTTCGACGGTTGCATTTATGGATAACCCAAGGCAGCAGAAAAGATTCCTTGAGTGAAATTCGATATATCCTAATTCGAATTCCTAATCATCCTCGAGCATTAGTCATGGCCGAATTAATTGAAAAATTATTCAAAAAAGAAAAGTTTGCCTTAACTGCCTATAAAAAAGCTCTCAATATTTACCCTCAATATGCGTTAACTCATGCTCAATATGGCAGATATTTAACTAAGATAGGAAAAAGATCGGAAGGAATTAAAAGCCTTCAGCAAGCTATTCAAATGGACCCTAAACTGGCAGTGGGGCATGCCTGGTTAGCTATGGCCTACCAAAGGGACGGACAAAAGGATTTAGCCAAATCATCCGGCCAAATAGCAAAAAAACTTGGATATAAAGGGAAAATATCCGGGTTATAAGGAAAAAAGCTGTACCTTTCCAAGCAGAAAAAATTTCCCTCCCCTCTGAAGCCAACCTCGAAGAATCATCTTCTTTATTTAGTTGTTTCCTCAATAGTTATTGTAAAATTCTTCAATTCAACCACATGGCTAAGTATTTTTTAGGTTCATTACTTAGACTATTAGTCCGATGAAGGCTACAAACACAGTTTTTAAAGACTAACAAAGGTTATATCTGGTACATCTCCTTCCCTCCATTAATCATTAGGCAAAGGACATCTATGGGTGGTATTTGTGGAAAACTTGGATTCGACCATCTTACGTTTCAACCATCTTTCATTGAAGATTTTTTTCGGCATTTTCCAGGATCTGGGCATTTCCCAATACACCAAACATCTTTGGGATCCGCAATAATTGGAGCTCAAGCCTCTTCAGGTTACATTTCAGGAATCTCCCAAAAAACACATTACAATCACACATTTCTCTTAGGGTTTTATGGGACAATTTATAACCCTCAAGCAACCCTTCCAGGTGAAAAGCCAAATCAGAATATTATTGACCGTTTATTGAATGCATTAGAACAAAATGGCATGCCTTTTCTGAACCGATTAAAAGGAGACTTCGTTCTAACATTTTGGGATGGTCGCGAACAGTCGCTCTTTCTTGCCGTTGATCATACGAGAATCCATCCGCTTTATTACCAGGCTTCTTCTACAGGCCTTGCCTTTAGTTCTTTCCTCCCCGCCTTACTCAAACAATCCTTAGACACATCCTACCCAATTAACCCTCAAGCGGTTATGGCAATGGTCAGCTTATCGGTCATCCCGACACCGGAAACAATATTCCAGAACATTGCCAAACTTCCACCTGCCCACTTTTTGGCCTATAAAAATGGCAAAGCTATAGTCGCACCCTATTGGAATATGGAATTCAGCCCTTCGCATTCAGCCTCTTCAAGAACCCTCCAACACGAAACTCGTGAATTATTTTCTTTGGCTATTTCTTCTCGCTTACAGACCAGCAGTCAAGCAAACCATATTGGAGCTTTTTTAAGTGGAGGCATTGATAGCAGTACGATTGTAGGAACCATGGCTCAACAACTTTCCCCCATTCCAGTGAAATCCTTCTCTATGGGCTTTGATGTTGAAGGTTTCAATGAACTCACATATGCACGAATTACTGCGAAGGCATATCAAGCAGAACATTTCGAATATTATGTTACATCAGATGACGTATTTACCGCCCTCCCTTACCTGATCAAAAATTACGATGAACCATTCGGCAACGCCTCAGCCATCCCTACATACTTCTGCGCCAAGTTAGCTAAAGAGCATGGCGTTGACGTTCTTTTTGCGGGTGATGGAGGAGATGAATTATTCGCAGGAAATGACCGTTATGCGACTCAAAGAATATTTGATTATTATTTTTTACTACCTAAATTTGCCCGAAAAACTTTCTTAGAGGGCCTCTTTTGTTCTTCAGCCAAAAATATACAATTTAATCTTTTTCAAAAAATTATCAAATATATTCGTCGTGCCAATATTCCCTACCCTGACCGTTTACTCTCCTGGGGTGTGAAAGATTATACCGACAAACATGAATTTTGGAATCCTCTTTTTATTGAAAAAGTTGGAGAAACCTTCTCAATCCTTGATTATTTTCGCAGTCATTATGAGGAAGCCAGGACAACATCCGAACTAAACAGACAACTCTACATTGACATAAAAACGACACTTTCAGACAATGATATTCCCAAGGTCGTGAGTATGACAAAGGCGGCAAACATAGCGGTCCGGTTTCCTTTCCTGGACCCTTCTTTGATGGAGTTTGCAGCCAAAATCCCGGCTAACCTTAAGATGAAACGGCTTCAACTACGATCATTCTTTAAGGATACGTACCGCGACTTCCTCCCTCCTGAAGTACTCAAAAAAACAAAGCATGGGTTCGGACTTCCCATTACCTTTTGGCTCCGAGAAAATAAGAATTTACATGACCTGATGAATGATGTTCTAGGCAGCCAGCGTTTTCAGCAAAGAGGGCTCATTACTCCCAAAGGTCTGAAAAATGTTTTAGAAAATCATAAAACAGATAACACTTCCCTTTATGGAACCATTATTTGGAATCTGCTTATTTTAGAGATGTGGCTTGAATTGCACGACCAATAATAAAATCTTCATGTACATCCTCTGCTAGATCCAACCTATTTTTTTAAAAACATTTTGTTGTTGAAAGTCGAGTTTTTCTGCCAAATTCCTTGACAAAATTTCCTTTGGGATATTCTTCGCTCGAGAAGAATCAAAGAATTTGAGGTGGGGATTCGCCTTGTCCATAGAGAAAAAACTCAAAAGCGATCCCGATTGAAATAAGAAGAAAGATAGGATCGGAATGATCGTTTTTCCCTTCATAGTGTTCATGGACTATGGCTTTTATTTCTTCATTATTAAAAATGGTTTCCGGGAAAATTCCAGAGGGAATAAATGAACCAAGAAGTAATTCTTTCAACCGTAACTCTTTGCGCAATTCCTCTGCGGGATTCCGAAACTCTCGGCCTAACCCTGGGGAACTCCCTCTTAGACGGTGAAAAGGCGAGGAGACTCTTCTACCAAGAAACTGCGAAACCATGACCAGATACTCTCGAAAAAAATTGGGATTAATAGGTTTACCACTATTCGTACATGGCACATCACGAATCTCAGGATATCCAAATGCAATCATTTTTTTATACACACGTTGTTCTAACCGAGCAAAGGGAGGAATCGTTAGAAGAAACTGAACCAACTCCGTATCCATATGCGGGCCCCTCACCTCGAATAAATGGCGATCAACACTGGGAGCCTGAAAGGTATTCCGATGTTGACAGAAATGGTACTGCCAGGAATCAGCAATATTAAGCGGATGCTCATTTGGGATAGATTCAAAACTTTCCACAAACTCGGTCTTTAAATTCACAAAAATAGTCTTATAAAATTGAGCTTGAAAAATTCTCTGCAAAATCGAAGGAGAGCTTCGACACAAACGGGAAAAAATCGATTCAATCGCAGCATCCCTTTTTCGGGCGAGCAATAATCCAGGCCAAGTATGAGACCCACTGAATTCACCAAGTATTCCTAATAATAAAATATCGGCATGTTCTTTAATTTTGGAATGATACCGCATAGAAGTTTGATTATAGAACGAGACCATTCCTTCTGAACGCCAAATAATTTTCCGACAATAATCAAATAAAAATGGCGATTCATCATAAAGGTAGTAATGACGACAACCTAATCGATTAGATAATTGTTGGGCATATTGCACATCTCGAGACTGCTCGTACCCAAACGTAAAGGTGGGCAGTGGCAAATGGTGTTTCTGAATGGCTGCAGCGACGGTTCGACTGTCATATCCTCCACTCAAAAATAGGCCAATACGAGACGACCCCCTCATACAACGGTCAACAGCCCGGTCCAACAACATACGAAATCCCGTGAAATATGTAGACTGATCCAACGTAGGCCCAGCTTCGTCATACTGGTAAATCCAATATTTTTCTACCTGAATGCCCTGTGAATTTACGGTCAATTTTGACGCTGGCGGCAACTTGGTATACCCCTTCAACCAAGTCCGGTTCATAATATGAGATCCAAAACTAAATAGCCCCAATAATCCAATTTCATCAATCTCCCGTCTATCAGGATCAACGGCAGTAATACCTTTTAGCTCTGATGCACAGAAAAATGTGTCTCCTCGAACTAAATAAAATAAAGGACGAAACGCATATCGATCTGAAAAAATTTTCAAGGTTCCGCTTTCTCGATCAAATAATAGGATGCAAAAGAGTCCATTCAATTCGGTGACGATTCGATCTCCAATACTCATAAAAAGCTGGAGACATTCTCTTGGGGAAGAGTGCAAATCATTGGAGATGTCTATTTGATGTGTCTTTAAGAGCTCTTTCAGGTTATAAATTTCTCCATCCAACAATAAAACCCATCGTCCATCCGACGAGATTACGGGTTGTTCACCATTGCCGAGTATCCCGTGATCAAGAAAACCCATTCCGATCTTCGGGAAATTTTTGAAATACCGATGGTAAAAAATACCGGGCACATCAATGGCTTCCATTTGACGAAACAAGATTTCTCTTGTGTCGTTGGCACTAAGCGTTGAATTCAAAACGGCCACTACATTAGGCACAAAGACTCCTTAACGAATCATCCAACAAGTAACCTGAGGATGCTCTTCCAATCGGAATGACAGAGAAGGTTATTGGACAATTCATGATACTACCTTAAAAAAATTTCATTTGATAAAATGGGGAGAATACCTTGAAGACTTCAAACGTTAATTACTAAAGGAAGGGTGGACGATCAACACTTACCCTCAAACCTCAAACATTTCATTTCAATGCTATCAAAGAAGATAATCAAGGAAAACGCGAAAGACATGGGATACATGAAGGGTGCACATTTCACATCTCTATGCCTTTGTGTAACAAGTCAATGTAACAGCAAGACTATGAAGTCAATAAGGTGCTCTTTCAGAATTGCGCGAGATTCAATGTATTGTCAGCCCTGGTTACCACTCCCTTTCTCCAAAAAAGTCTCACAAATATTCCCAAAGACCTCCCCAGCCTTTTTCCAACCGCCTTCTTGTTCAACAAAAGACCTCGCGGCCTTCCCCAATTTTTCTCGCATAAGATCATTCTTCAATAATTCAACAATCGATTGGGAGAAGCTTTCTGGGGAATCAGCCAACAACACATTCTTTTGATGAGTAACCGGCAACCCTTCCATTCCAATAGAGGTCGAAACCACAGCTTTGCCCATTGCCATTGCTTCATAGGCTTTAATTCGAGTTCCCCCTCCAATTCGTAATGGAATGACATATACCTTATGGGAGGAAACATAAGGACGAATATCAGGGACACGCCCAACAACCTGAATTTCAGGGTAGGCTTGTGTCTGCTCTAAAAGAGTCGGCGAAGGATTTCGCCCAACAATGGTGAAAACAAACGATGAAATTTCTTTTTTAATCAGTGGGAGAATTTCATTGGCAAAATAGAGAATGGCATCTTCATTAGGCAACCAATCCAGAGATCCTGTAAAAACTAATTCATTGGTTTCCTTGATATCAGAATGAGGCGAAAAATAAGTTAAGTCCACCCCAGTCGGAATAGGATATATTTGAAGATTTTGAGAACGGTCAATCAAAAGTTTTCGGTCATGGTTGGAAACGGTAATAACCCCTGAAAACCAATTACACGCTTGACATTCAAATTTCTCCATTTTTTTCCACTGATTTTTCCAAAACCAGCGTAACCACCAAGGCGCATGAAGAAAATGTCTATAAGGTATTTCGGCCTCAACATTATGTTGAAATAAGATAGTCGGAATCTCCACTCTACCCATGACATTGAGACTAGGCTGAAGAAAATCACAGATTAAGAGATCAAAAGATTGCTGATGAAGAAGGCTTTGGATAGTAGCCTGAAGTTCGGGATCGAAATCGTTTAATACTGTGATAGGGTGTGGAGAAAAAAGCCCCTTCACACATCGCAAATAAAATCGAGGGGAAAATTTCGGGACTTCCTTCCAGGGAATGGGAAGGAACGTATGGCAGATTTGTTTAGCTTCACTGAGAAACGGTTCGTCTTGCGGTGTCTCAACATGACAAACCAACGTTATGTCATTGGACTTGTGGAGTTCTTCTAAAATTTTCCCTGTCCGAATTTTCCCTCCCGTATCCATCGGAAAAGGAAATCGTTTGGAAAAAAACAAAATATTCATGAATTACCAACACAACCCCTCATAGTTTTTGGGAAACGGTGGCTTGGGAAATACTCGAACGAGGTCGATAACCGGCTTCTCTCCTCCCAGACCGATAATGGCTTCCTTAAACCCTGATTCCCTCTTGCCCACGACCACGACCTCTGATTCTTGAACCACTTGATCAATCGTTTGGCTCATTAGAGAAGAAATATGGGGAATTTCTTTTTCAATGTATTGTTTATTCGCACCAAATAATTTTGCCAACATCACATCTTGATCAAAAATGCTGACTTGGCAGCCTTTCCCAATCAAGGCCTCGACTACCTCAACCATGGGACTTTCTCTGAGATCGTCAGTGCCTTCTTTGAAACTCAATCCCAAGACCCCCACCTTTTTTTTACCCTTACTTAAAACCAACTGGATCGCCCGCTCAATATGCATTCTATTCGTTTCGAAAGTAGAGTTGAGGAGGGGGATCTTCACATCTGCCTTTTTTGCAGCATAATTGAGGGCGCGAATGTCTTTAGGCAAACAACTTCCGCCGAAGGCAAAACCTGGCTTCAAGTAGGCCTTAGAAACATTCAATTTTTCGTCCATGACAAATAAATCCATGACCGCATGACTATCGATCCCAAAAGATTTACAGACCACTCCAATTTCATTGGCAAACGCAACTTTGACCGCATGAAAATTATTGCAACTATACTTGACCATTTCAGCCGCCTCAAAAGATGTTCGTTTAATAGGGGCATCGAGAAATTCATATAACTCTTCCATAGCTGTGGCGTTCTGCTCATCTAATTGGCCAATCACGGTAAACGGAGGATTATAAAAATCCCAAATTGAAGTTCCTTCCCGAAGAAACTCTGGATTAAAGCAGACTTCAAAGTCTACGCCCGCAGTCTTACCGGAAGCCTCATTCAAGGTCGGAATCACCAATTCTCGAGTGGTACGGGGCAATACGGTGCTTCTGATGACCACACAATGTTTTTCTTTTTTCTCCTTGAGAACTTGCCCAATTTGTTGGCAAACTTGAGCGACAGCAGTTAAATCAAGGCTGCCATTTTCATGGCTGGGCGTCCCGACACACACAATACTGATTTCTGAATTCATGACCCCTTCGTGGGTATCAAGAATTCCCCTCAATCGGCCATCCTTCACACCCTGAGCTATAAGCTCCTCAAGTCCTGATTCAACAATAGGGCTTTTCCCATCATTGATAATTCGAATCTTTTCCTTATGGACATCGACGCCTAAAACGGTGTGGCCGGCTTTAGATAAACACGCAGCCGTCACGCAGCCAACATATCCCATACCTAAGACACTTATTCTCATGAGAACCTCCTCCTCATTGCAATCTCACAATACGATACCCACTCGTCAATAGTTTTCTCGCAAGACACTAAACCACCCTCAAAAGAACATTCACAATGCGTTTTCCCGCCCGCCCATCCCACAAAGATGGCCTCCGACAAGCCTTGCTTGATTTGAGCTGTCGAATCGATGTTTTTTTTATACAGATTGGATCCGTTCCCGCTAAGACATTGGACCCTTCAGTTACCGTAATGGGCCGCTCAGTATTATGTCGAAGGGTCACACAAGGAACACCTAAAGCGGTCGTTTCTTCCTGAAGACCGCCGGAATCAGTCAGCACCACCTTGGCGTTCGAAATCAACCAAAGGCAATCCAAATAACCTAGAGGGGGAAGGAGAATCAGTTGTTGGTCAGGGTGTATGAGTCCTGAATTTGAAAAATACTCAAAAGAGACTAATTTGTCAAAACCAAAAACTTTTAATTGAGTAAGAGTTCTTGGATGAATAGGAAACAACAGGGGAAGCCCCTTAGCTACCTGCCGAAGCGCTTTGATAATTCCGGCAAAAGTGGCTTGATGGTCGACATTACTGGGTCGATGCAATGTCACGACCCCATAATTCAGTCCAGGCTTCATCCCTAATCTTTTCCTTGCACTACCTTCGGCCAGTGTCTGCTCTTGAAAGAGTCTCATTCGAGAAACTAATGGAGCCTCTTGAGCTCTAACCCGATGCTTCAATAAGGTATCTACCATCGTGTTTCCCACAAAAAAGATCCGTTGCGAAGGAATCCCCTCTTGGCGCAAATTTCGCTTAGCACTATTTTCGGTCACAAATAAGAAATCTGAAAGCGCATCAGTGAGAATTCTATTAATTTCTTCTGGCATTGAACGATCCCCACTTCGCAACCCTGCCTCCACATGCACTAACAAGGGTCGGATACGACCTGAGCCACGATTTCCTTTCCCAGACTTGGGATAGGAAATTTTTGCCCCAACCAAGGTACACGCAATAGTGGAATTCACATCTCCAACTACCAGCAAGACATCAGGTTGATGCTTTAGCAGAACAGGCTCAAAACGTTTCATGATTTCAGCGGTTTGACTGGCATGAGTTCCTGATCCGACTTCTAATTGAATATGAGGAGCAGGAAGATGTAAATCGCGGAAAAAGGTGTCTGACATATTGGCATCATAATGTTGCCCGGTGTGAACGATCGTATAATCAATCTGATCATGCCCTTCTTCATTCGAGGCATGAATCGCATCAATAATGGAAGCCAGTTTCATAAAATTAGGACGAGCCCCCGCCACCACCATAAGATGCAAGTGCTTTCGTCTGGTCTTAGAAGATTTTCGAGCGAGAGGTTGAGAATATTTAGGCATGCGACGGTCTCCTGACAATCGATTCAAACACGTCCCTTAGCCGATCAGAGACATGGTCCCAGGAATGCGATTCCGCATATTGACGAATGACCTGAGGATCCCATGCCGTCGACAAAACAGATTGTATCCCTTCAACAATGGATTCATGGTTTCGATCGACCAATAATCCAAACTGAGAAGATTGAACAATCTCTGGAATGCCCCCTGCCCGAGTCGCGAGTACAGGAGTCTCACATGCCAAAGATTCAAGAATAACATTAGGCCATCCTTCTCGCTCACTGAAAAGACAAGACACATCAGCAGCCGAATACCAAACCGACAAATCCGCATGATCAACTTTACCCACCAAAGAAACCTGATCCTCAAGAGACAATTCGGAAATTAATTGTTTCAACCCCTCCTCCTGAGGACCACTTCCAACAATCAACAATTTGATATCAGAAAATCCAGGAAGTTCCAACACGGCACGAACAGCTCGAATCAATAAATCCATTCCCTTATTAACTGTAAGATTTCCAACTGAAAGAAGAACTTTTTGATGAGGAGGAACACCTAACTTCTTCCTAGCTTCAACCTTCGCAAGAGGAGAAAATTTCTTGGCATCAACCCCATTAGGAATCACCTTAATACGATCGAGAGGCACCCCAAGCTCGGCAACCACTCCCTGCAACGCTTGAGAAACCACGATTACCGTTGCAGCTCGACGCAAGGCAAACCGAAGCCACCACCGGATCAATGGTAAATGTTGAAAGACATTAATATCACTTCCACGAGCCGTGATGACGACGGGCTTTTTAAAAACAAATCCCAGCAACACTCCAGCAACCCCTTCGGGATAGGCATAATGGGCATCAATACAATCAAATCCGACGGTATCCCGCAAACGCCGAACAATGTTCCACATAGAAACAAACAACAAAAAACCTTGCAGAAACATCCCAATCTTCGGAATCATAAAAAATGAGGGGTGATGTACTTCAAGCCCATCAACGGTTTCAAATTTCTTAACGGATCGATACTGTCGCCGCCAACCAAACGGAATGGGCGGATAATATGGAACGGGGGCAAGCACGGTCACCATCCAATGATTATGCGCTGCAGCATGAGCCATTCGTTCTCGGACAAACACTCCATGGGTCGGAGCGATATTATTAGGAAAAAGAGAAGAAAAGGTTAAAATCTTCACAAAAAAACACACCCTCGCTTATACATGAGAGGAAAAAAGAGAAGCACCTTGTTCAAAAAATACTTTCTCCCAAACTCGAAACATCAACACAGTCCAGAGTTCAGTTGATCGATCACGATAGCCACCCTGGTGCTGATCCCATATTTTCCGGACAGTCTTTGGATTCAATACCTGACTGGAAGCCCCCCCAAACAGACTCTCATGCGCCATCTCTTTTAGATCTGTCCGAAACCATCGAGCCAAAGGAATAGCAAACCCCATTTTGGGACGATAAAGAATGTCTTTGGGCAAAGTGGGTTCAAACGCTTTTTTAAGGATATACTTCCCATTTGTCCCCCGAAGTTTCATCGACTTGGGTAGACCAGCAACCAATTCCATCAACACATGATCTAACATCGGTGCACGCACTTCGAGAGAATGAGCCATGCTGGCTCGATCCACTTTCACCAAAATATCATCTGGCAAATACGTTTTCATGTCGACATATTGAATGCGAGAGAGAGGATCTACCGCCCCCGCCTTATCATAATAATCTCGAAAGAGATCCACTGTTTCATACCCATTGAGATCGTGTAATAAATCAGGGTGCAATAAGGCCTTCTTCAATTCTGGACGGACAGCGGATATCGACCGAAAATATCCCTCAATATGGGAGACAGCCAAACTTTCAAAGGTGGCTTTTCCTCGAAAGACTCGAGGCGCCCAGTCAGCTTTAGGATACAAGGAAGCCAAGGTCCCAAATCCAAGGCGACGAAGAGGCGCAGGGAAGAAATTTCGCAATCGGTTTTCCCGCTCATCAAACAAGTAGCGGCGATAGCCCCCAAAAAGTTCATCGCCTCCATCTCCCGAAAGGGCGACGGTCACGTGCCGCCGAGCTACCTGGGAAACATAATAAGTGGGGACCGCAGAAGAATCGGCAAACGGTTCGTCATAATGCCAAGCCAATTTTTCAATAATCCCCGCCGCATCAGGGGTCACAATTTCTTCATAGTGTTGGGCCCCAAATTGTTGAGCAACGGTTTGAGCATATTCCAGCTCATTGAATTCCTTCTCCTCAAACCCAATGGAAGACGTCACGACCGGCTCAGCCAACATCTGACTCATCAGCGCCACCACAGAAGAAGAATCCACTCCTCCAGATAAAAAAGCCCCCAAGGGGACTTCACTAATCAAACGCAAGCTCACCGCTTCTTGAAAGGTTTTGATAATACGATCGCACCACTCGTCCTCTGAAAAGGACTGGACCTGAGAAAAATCAATATCCCAATATTGATGTTCAGAAATCCCATCCGGCGACACCACGACATACCAACCAGGACGAACTTTGGAAATGTGCTGAAAAACGGATTTTGGCGCGGGAATATAGAGTAGCGAAAAATAATCAGAAATCGCTTGCCGATTCAATTCACGCTGCACTCCTGGTACCGTTAAGATGGCCTTTAATTCCGAACCAAAAATACATTGTTTGCCATCATGGTAATAAAAGAGTGGTTTTTTCCCAATGCGATCTCTAGCCAGGATGAGAGATTTCGTTTGCGTATCCCATATCGCAATGGCAAACATTCCTCGCAAAAACTCAAAACATCGGAATCCATATTCTTCATATAGATGAACAATAACTTCGGTATCGGAACGAGTGGAAAAGCTATGGCCTTTTTCAATTAAAGACTCACGAAGCTCTTTGAAATTATAGATTTCTCCATTAAACACCGTCCAAACCGTTCCGGTTTCATTGGCAATTGGTTGATGCCCACCATCGAGATCAATAATAGAAAGTCGGCGATGCCCCAACCCGATTGGCCCTTGAACAAAGACCCCTTGATCATCTGGGCCTCGGTGGGTAAGCGTATCGTTCATACGTTTCACCAAGGCAGGGGCAATCGGGCCTCCACCGTGAATGTCATAAATTCCACAAATTCCACACATAATCGTTCGTCTGCCTAACCAACCGTTTGTTTATGCCACAGAAGCGGTCACGGGAAACCCCTCTCTCACCGAATCATAGACCGTCATATAACCCTGAACCATCGCATCAAGACTAAAGAATCGTTCGACCCGAGCCCGACTAGCCTGGCCATGAACAGATCGACGTTCAGAAGTGGAAAGATAGGTACCAATAGCGGAAGCCATTTCTGAAGGTTGCGAGGCAGATACCAATGTGCCTGTTTGTCCATCTACCACAAGCTCACTATTCCCACCAACCTGTGTCGCAATGACGGGAAGACCAGTCGCCATAGCTTCTAAAATAGTATTGGAGATACCTTCTGCAATGGATGGCAACACGAAGACATCCATCCCTCGTAACAATTCCGGAATATCCTCTCGTTCTCCCGAAAACCACGTGAGATCTTCAACATGAGCTTGACAAAGAAGCTTCATGGCTTCTTCACGAAGTGGACCATCACCAACCACGACTAAACGCAATAATTTTCGCCACTCAACATTTTGAGAAACAAGCAAGATAAACGCGCGAACCAAGGTTAATTGATCCTTAACCGGAAGCATCCGCCCAACCGTCCCAATGACCACGGACTCCGGCCTAATAAAACCAGAAGGCCCAATAGATTCACGCCCTCCTATACCAGGATGAAATTTGTCGATATCCACTCCATTGTATATCTGACGTATGCGAGACGATTGAATGCCAACCACCTCAGACAACCAATGGGCCAAATCTTGGCTCACAGTCGTGTATCCAGAGACCAAGGGGTTCAGAAGACGGCGCAAGGTCAGGTATTTCCAATTCGTCCCATCCAAATCATAGGTATCGCGTCCATGCTCACCATGCACTCTCCCAGAAACCCCAGCACAAGCGGCAGGGACTAAATATTCCAAGCCAGCCAAATTTCTCGTATGCACCAAGCATGGCTTCAGTCGCTTCATGGTTTGAAAAAAATCTCGAAACGAGCCCCAATCGGTCCCAGGTGATTTCCGCAAACAGACAATTTCCACATCAGGTTTTTGCAACCGCTGCGCAAAGGCGGTGGCGTCAGTTAAACAGATAATGGCATGCCGATATCGATCAGAAGGCATATGGTTAATAAGGTTGACCAACCCATTCTCCAGCCCACCAACATCCAGCCGAAAAATGACATGGGCAATCAAAGGAGGGACAGGGACTGACACCAGTCAGCAACTCACCTTTCCAAGAACACACGAACAAACCAAAGCCCATTCATACACATACCGCCCCTCTGAATATTCTGACATCACAGGCTTAAGGAACATATCGAACCAGAAAAGGTCCAATCATACGCGTCAGTTGAAGGGGCATTTTTTTCCAAATCTCTATGGCCCATTTCAACTTGGGATTGCTTGGGTTCACATTCGGTATAGCGCCACCCCGAGGAAGATAAAATTGATAGGGAAGCGGTTCAGGTTCGAATCCCCAATGGCGTTTAAAATCAAAGGCCCCTGTTCCCTCTTTACTTCTCCCAAAATCAAAAATTTTGTACCCAGCCTCCACGGAATAGCGCATCAATTCCCAATACATGAAATCATACACCGCATATTTCAAAGAATCCCCAAAGGCCCCACCATAATAGGGTAAGACCTGATCTTTGAAAAA
This sequence comes from Nitrospirales bacterium, assembly GCA_029261295.1. Lineage (GTDB taxonomy): Bacteria > Nitrospirota > Nitrospiria > Nitrospirales > UBA8639 > Nitrospira_E. The sequence goes on from JAJDBP010000035.1 coordinate 106,518, forward strand.
AAATGTCATGACAGCAGACACCATTCGACCGTCCTTCCACACTCCTAAAATTCGACAGGCCTTTCCGAACTCACTTAACAAATGATGAAAATAGGAAAGAGGAAAGGCAGGCGTCCCTAAATTTTTCAGGCTATGAGTATAAATGGCATAAAAGTCATTGAGCGATTCCAAGCCTCCAAACTCCGCAGTCAGGCCATGCTTCTCCCCCTGACGAATCATCCGACGTTGCTTGCGAGGAATCGCCTGTAAGTTTTCTTCAACCGTAGGCAAGAGTGTTCGACGGAAGGTGTAATACAAATCTTTAGAAGGAAAATTTTCCGAACAGAGCCGTTCATGGCGAAATTCTACATTCTGCACGCCACGATCTATGGCTAATTCTTTGGCCGCATTCAGTAAGACACGTTCAGCCTCGATATTGTTGACACAGACACCCCCATACACACCAAAGGGCACAGACAAAAGAGAACGGGAACCCAACAACGACTTCACCTCAAAAAGGGGGAGAATTCCCTGAACCTGACCGTCTTCCTCCGCATAGAGGTACTCGGCTTGATAGGAAAAGGATTGCTCAAGCACCCGTTTCCAGCCTAGAGAATGGAAAAATGTCGAGGAAGAATTAATGGTGGCAAAATCATCCCATCGTTTTTCATCTGAGGAATTAAGAGAGCAAACGTTCATGGAATCAAGCCAATGAATGGGAAAGTTAACCCTAACAGGAAATACCAGAGGCCCATGCAGAAGATGGGAGATCTGACCTCGACAATCAATTCATCTGGGGAAAAATCCGTTGTGATGTATCTGCCCATCAAAACCATCTCATATGGGCTGAGTTATGTATGAACAAACCTAATCTGGCAGATGGTTAGGCCTTCACCACGCGAGTGACAAAATGGAGCGCTAAGGAATTGAGCAAAGGCTTGCCAATGGCATCAGCAATTTCAAAAAATTTGACAGTAGGTTTCACTAAAAACGTAGGAAGAAATTTAAAATGCCAAGGATGGGGAATGATGGCATTATATTCAAAATCGAGAATTTTCAACCCGGAAGTCTCAATGGTTTGTTTAAAATCTTTAGGGTACCAGGGCACGTCATACCCACCCAATGTGGCATTAGGGTCGGGTTTGTAACCCTTAAGAGTTTTAACTATGGCTGCGAAGGGGCTCAAAATGGCACTCCAGGTCTTTTGGGCTTGCATCGAGGGGGTACTCAAAAGAAGCGTCCCCGAGGGCTTAAGCACTCGCCGCATTTCAGCAAGAGCCCGTCCTGGATTTCGGACATGCTCAATCACCTCACTACACGTAATCAGATCAAAAGAATTATCGGCATAGGGCAAATATTCCCCATTTCCATGCGTAGCCACCGCATCAAGAATACCTTCTTTCTCCATGCGCTGAGTCATATAAGACACCTGGTACATTGAAATATCCGTTCCGGCCAGTTTGGGACGGAATCCCATAGACTGGTATTTATCCCAGATCAACATCAGGAAATAGCCAGCTCCGCATCCCACATCCAAAATGCGATGGCCTTCCCCTGGCTCAACCATCTCGACTAACCGGTCTTTCACCCGTTTATAGAGAAAGTCACTCACTTCACTCGGGAACCCCAAGCAATGATCAAACTGGGCACCGCTTTCATGATACCCGGTAAACTTATAGCCTTCTTCGAATTCATCCATATTCCATTTTTGATCAGGGTCTCGTCCAACATCCTCAGGATTCTCATCGATGTAGAGACCATAAATAGGTACAGCCCCTGCCCGTGTGGGAAATTGAAGGGTGCAGACACTGCAAGATAAAACAGCCTCCCCAATTTCTTGCAACGGCCCCTTACATTTGGGACAAGTTAAAATTTCTGGAATGTCTTGCGTCTTTGTCATACTGATCCTCCTGATGGCCTATCACCTTACCCCAACGCGTAAAGAAGAATTAATAAAGAAAACAGAAAAAAGTATCACAGTTACCGAGCGAAGAAGACGATTCATCCTAATATACCTATGTTTCTTTTGAAACACAGCCTTCAAAACTCACAAGTTCAAAATGTATCATGCCCCTCTGCCAATGCATAGGGATTGAATCTTTTGGCAGCTCAATAGGGACACCCCGGATAGCGAGCATGAAATCCAGCAAAATCTAGCCCCGAAGGGTCTGCGACTCATGCCCGTTTAGCCGACGAAAAGAAAGAATACAGCCTTGACTGAGAGACCTCAGCGAAAAAATTTCACCACCCTAAACTTTCATCGGTTGATATTCAGCTCATGTTGAGGAAGAACGGAAAGAAATACACCATTTAAACTTTTCAAAAAAAAATGGAAAGTCAAATGGAAAGAAATCTATATCCAAAGAATCCTCACAAGGAAATCAAGCAAGGGAACTCTTCCATCGTTTAATTAATTATGAATACCCCACAAATCGAACAAATTGGCAGAAAGTACAAACAAATAAAGAATTAATCCAAATAATACCCCCACATCCCTATTACTCGATTACCAGTCTTCGCTAACCTCAAAAATGAGGCCAATTCCTATCATAACTCGTTGTTTTTACGTTATTTTCATAAATAGTAAACATAACCGACACAAAAAGATAATAACGTAGCTATTGGGTGAGGGATTAGAATGGAAGTTTTCATAGAGAAAACTGGTGTGAATGATAAAAGAATACGTATCTTAACACGTTGTTTTTAAATATTTTTTTAACAAAAAATTGGCGGTAGCAAAAAAAAGGAAATCCTTGTATGAATCGAAGGAAAAAGAAACAAACATCAAAAATCCGAATACCACATCTATTAACCCCCACAATTCCGTCGTGTATTTTTACAATATCAATAATTTCATTTGTAATTTTTTAGGAAGTATTTTATGGCAGATAATGCATAAGCAATTGTTTTGTTTAATATTTTAATATTAAAAATGAATCAAAAACAAAAAAACAAGCTAGTGGCATATCATTTGCTTTATCTCACTATTGAAGTTAATTTTGGTCGTAAAAAGGAATATTACACAGTAATTATTCAGCATTATTAAAGGAGGTTTTTTATGAAATTCAATCTTAAAACATTGCTAAGTGGGACAGCTGCTCTCGTCCTAGCTCTTGGCATGTCAGTACCAGAGGCTGATGCAGCTTTTAAAATTCGAGTAACAGATACTGGAAACGCTCAAACAGTCGAAGACAATCAGGCAGGCGATACCAGTCCTATTGCAGGATCCATTAATGCGACATTTAACACCGCTAATTTCCAAATCGTCACCACAATCGGAACCTCAAAGCCTTTAGGTGGAAATGGCAACAACTTAGCGCGGGTAGATCTTTTAAATGTAAATGTCACAGCCTTAAACGGTGGTGGAACATTAACAATTGAAATTACGGATACTGATTTCCAACTTGGTGGCCCTGGTCCAGGCGGCATGACCGGAAGCATTGGTGGGACCCTGGGTAACTCTGTGAATAACACCATCCAAGTGAACTATGTGTATGATTCTGGGAATGCAGAGTTTGGGGCAGGAACGACCCTTAGCACAGGAACATTCACAGGACCAGGAGGATTTTCCGGCGACTTTGGTCCCACACAAGTTAACGGTGTGAACAATCCCTTCTCCATGACCCAAATTGTGACCATCACCATGGTTGGGAATGACACAATTTCGTATGATTCTGACCACATGGTGAATGCTGTTCCAGAACCAACTTCATTATTACTGTTTGGTTCGGGTTTAGTAGGTCTCGGCTACCTAGCCCGAAGGAAGAACCAAAAGGCCTCAGCCAAATAAGTTTCTGCCATACTCAGCTAGATTTTCTAGTTGACAGAAAAGGGTGAGGAGCAATCCTCACCCTTTTTTTGTTTCTGCACTCCTCGTCAATCTTAGCTTTTCATCTGAAACCGTAAAGTTTTATTCTAGATTACCCTAGTTTTAATAAAAAAAGTCTGAGAAGATATCATGGCGGGTTTATGGACGTTCCGCATGATGGCTGATGATACAGATTCCCAAAGGATTGGGACCAATACACAGGGAGGAAAAGGAGACATGGTACGTTCCAAGATTTCTTCATTAATCGTGGCCTTTGCCATGCCGTTTATTCTGGTCAGCTTCAGTAATTGCACTCAAACCTCTCCTGAAGAAAAAAAAGGCCAACATTTCGAGCGAGGGATGAGTTTCTTTGAAGAAGGAAAATACCAAGAGGCCGTGCTTGAATTCAAAAATGTCATTCAAATTGATCCCAAACATGCCAAAGCTTATCACCAATTGGCCCTAACTCACTTGAAATTAGGGGGCATGCCAGATTTGCAATCCGCCTTTTGGGAACTCTCAAAAGCCGTAGAAATTGATCCCACAATTGAAGATGCTCATTTAAAACTAGGAGATTTTTATCTGGCTTCAAATAAACCCTTAGAAGCGAAAAAACATGCTGAAATTGTCCTAACCTCCTCACCACAAGATCCGAAGGGTCATCTGTTGCGCGGTCGCAGTCTCATTGTCGAAAAAGAATTTGAAGAAGGGATTGCAGAACTCAAAAGATCATTGGAATTAGATCCTTCTAATGAACAGGTCTATATTGATTTGGCTCGTGCGTATTTTGCGTTAAAGAAACCAGACGAAGCCCATCTGGTCTTGGATAAAGCCCTACAAGAAAAAAACAATTCATCGAGATTAATCCTGGCCAAAGGTGATCTCTATGTGGCCCAAAAAGATCTCGCCAACGCTCAAACCCAGTACCAGCGTGCATTAGACCTTGAACCAGATAATGAAGCCCTGTATGTCAAATTAGCAGGCTTCTTCGAAAAAACTGAAAAATGGAAATCGGCTGAAAAGATCTATCAACAGTTAGCCGAACGGAAGGTTGGCGAGGAAAATCCTCATGTGTATTTGGGGAACTACTACACATTTCTCGGTATGGGGGCAAAAGCACTGCCGCATTTTCAGGAAGCGGTAAAGATCAATCCAGAATCAGAATCAGCTCACAATGCGCTCATTAACTTTTACCTTGATAATCGGCAATGGGATGAAGCAGAAAAACTTCTACAACCGGACAAAAAGTCGAATCTGATGGAAAGAGTATTTCAGGCTCGTGTGTTACTAGGCAAAGGGAAAGCCAACGAGGCCATCCCCTTATTTCAAAAAATTATCAAGGATGAACCAGGCTTGGCCATGGCCCATCAATACCTCGGCGTAGCCTATGCTGCTCAGAACGATTTAAATCAATCCATTCATGAACTGAATGAAGCCGTAAAATTAGCTCCCCAGGATCGCGGCATTCGAAAAGCCTTGGGCCTGACCAGACTAGCCGAAGGTTCCTATAAGATGGCTCTAGAAGAAGCGAATATCGCGCTAAAGATGAATCCACGCGACCCCCAAGCTGCACATATTATGGGCGAAGCCTATCTAGGAATGAAAGAAATTTCTCAAGCCAAAAACGTGTATCAGGCCATTCTCGGACAAATTCCCAAGGATGTAGTGGCGCATTTCAAGCTTGGCCTCATTGCTCAACATGACAAACAACTTAAGGAAGCCATCGCCCATTATGACAAGGCGTTAGAACACAATCCCAATTTTCTCCAAGCCCTAGCACAAATAGCCAATCTTCATGTATCGAGAGGAGAAGGCAAGCAGGCAAGAGCCAGAGTTCAAAAACAAATTGAAACTTCACCAGAAAATCCTCACCTCTATAATCTGTTAGGACAATTGTGGTTACAAGCGAAACAGGCGAATGAAGCCGAAAAGGCCTTTAAGAAATCCTTGTCGTTAAACGACCAAATACAAGCGACCTATATGCATCTGGCCCAAGTCTATCAACAAACCAACCGCGTAGATGAAGCGATTAGGGAATATGAACAACTGCTAGAAAAAAACCCCAAAGCGATGACCGCCCACATGCTTCTCGGAGTGATCGCCCAGCAAAATCAAGATTCTAAAAAATCAGAAAACCATTTTCGAGAGGCCTTTAAGATTGATCCGACTAATGCCTCTGCTGGAAATAATTTGGCTTGGTTGATCCTGGAAAACGGGGGAAGTATTGATGAAGCCCTTTCTATCGCCGAAAAAGCGCGAACACACCACCCTAGGGATGTCGATATTGCTGATACTCTCGGATGGATCTATTACCAGAAAAATGCTTATTTAAAAGCTGTATCATTTTTGAAAGAAGCAGCGGAAAAACGTCCAGAAGATCCGGTTGTACAATATCATTTAGGTATGGCCCAGTTCAAAAAAGGAAGTACGGAAAAGGCTCAAAAAAGTTTAGAGACAGCCTTACGGTTGAGCCCGAACTTCGATGGCGCAAAGGAAGCTCAAACGACAATTCAAAGTATCAAAGAAGAAAAAAAATAACGAACACTCCCAAGATGATTTCCATTAATTGCTTGGAAATATTTTATGGAGGGAAAGCCCGTTGGCATACCAGATAAAGTTCCAAGAGTATTTTCTAGAGTAGTTGGACGAAAACCCCATCTTAGGGCACTAAACTTTTATAAAAATTTACTCTACTACCCGCCACTTTATAATCAAAACATTGAAACCCTACAAACAAGATCATGAATTCAAAGGCTGCATATGATAGCGAGGCTATTAGGGCTAGATAATTGTGAGGGACAGGATCGGGAGGGAAATAAACCGGAAAATTTGTACTGGGGAACGTTCCCCATCTATTAGCACAAAATCAGAAAAAACCGTGCTATTCAAGGATACAGAAAACACAAGCATGCCCATTTGATACTATTGAATTAATAGGGTTATTGAGCTTGAATGTTCAAACCTTTTATTTTTTTAGCCATAAAACTTATTCAAAAAAACTCTCAATTCCCCTCATTGAACTTTTACAACATAAAATCTAAAAGGGTAATAGTGTATTTCGACTAACTCACTCTTAGATTTCCAAACTAATTACCAACGGGCGTCACCGTCAGGTAGTTCAGGGCATTGATCCCCGCCGTGCCGCCCAGGCTCACCGTGAGCTGCCCATCCCCGACCGTCACCGGTTGATTTGTTATCACTACATATTCATTCGCGTTGGTACTGACATCATTGACCAGCACCTGCCCTTCCACCAACACCCGGTGCGGGCCCTGCC
>JAJDBP010000036.1 GCA_029261295.1 Nitrospirales bacterium
CGGGCATTGTTTGAGCGGAGCGAGTTTGCCCGCCGCCGGGGTTGGCAAACCGCGAGGGCACCCGAAGGGCCATGCCACGGCCAACATGGTTTTGCCGACTTTTCCCGAAAGAAAAGTCGGTCGGCTGCCGGGCCGAAACCCCGCATCTAAATAGCTCCAGAAGAAAAAAGAGAAATTAATAGCTAACGGTGTTCCCTGAACAGATCATTCCTGCGTAGGCGAGAATCCAGAATATGAAACGGAGGAAAAGCATAAAGATAGATACCCGCTAAGAACTGCGGGTATGACGACTCAGGATAGGAAACATTCTTAAGCCGTAGAGGGGATATTTTCGGATAGGAAGGCCTTGAAAGCCGATTCCTCTAGCACTGGGACATTTAAGGTTTGCGCTTTTTCGAGCTTAGAGCCAGGCTCCGTACCAGCGACCACATAATCCGTCTTCTTACTCACACTCGACATCACTCGTCCACCAAGCGCTTCAATCTTCAGCTTTGCCTCTTCTCGCGTCATGTCCTCCAGAGTTCCCGTCAGCACAAAGGATTTCCCTGCCAAAGGTTGGGGGGACTCTTTTGCGGCCAATTCAATTTCTTCCACGTGAACGCCAAGATTCCGCATGCGCTGAATCACCTGAAGATTACGTTCCTCCTGGAAGAAACTTTCCACACTTGCCGCAATCTCAGATCCAATCTCATGTATCGCTTGAAGCTCTTCTCTTTGAGCATGTTGAATCTTCTTTAGGGTCCCATAGTGTTGAGCCAGAACTTTCGCAATGTGGCTTCCCACATGCCTGATACCTAACCCGATGAGGAAACGCGGCAAGACAGGCTGCTTGCTCTCTTCCAAGCCTTGGATTAATTGCGTGGCTGATTTTTCAGCAAACCCATCCAATGCTAAGAGTTGCTCTTTGGTGAGTGTGTAGAGATCACTAAGGTTCTTGACGAGTTCTTCATCCACAAACTGCGCAATCGTTTTCTTGCCAAGCCCATCAATATTCATGGCCCCCTTTGAAACGTAATGTTCAAGTGATCCTTTTAATTGTGCAGAACAAACGGTTTGTCCAGTGCAGTATAGAATAGGACCTTCTTGAATCGTATGAGACTGACAAACGGGACAATGCTCTGGCGGCAGAAATGGCTGCGACCGTTGCTCTCCTGACACCTCAACCCGTTCAACAATATCCGGGATCACGTCCCCTGCCCGTTCCACTTTGACCGTATCCCCCACTCGCACATCTTTCCGGGCCACTTCTTCAACATTATGTAACGAGGCTCGACTGACCGTGACCCCACCAATATCGACTGGATCCAACATGGCAATGGGTGTGAGGGCCCCGGTTCGCCCAACCGAGACGGCAATGGCTCGTACCTTGGTAAGCTCTTTTCTGGCAGGAAATTTATAGGCAATGGCCCATCGCGGACTGCGTGATTTTTCTCCGAGCTGCTTTTGCCAATCAAATCGATTCACCTTAATCACAATTCCATCGATTTCAAAGTGAAGCGCGTCCCGCTGTTCACCCATATCTCGATGGAACGCCAAGGCTTCCTCGATGCTTGGACAATGTTGTCGAAGTTGCGGAATCGGCAGTCCCCAAGATTCTAGACACAAAACGGCATCAAAATGGGTAGAAGGTTTTTCCTGACCCTCATTCATGAAGTCATAGCAGGTGATCGTTAATGGTCGTTTTGCAGTGAGTTGCGGATCTAATTGTCGCAAGGCCCCAGAAGCCAAATTGCGAGGATTTGCAAAAGGCTCTTCACCCATCTCCGTCAAGCCTTGATTAAGTTGATGGAAATCAGACAGTTTCATGAAGACCTCACCGCGCACCACCAAGTGGGCGGGGAAACCGGTCCCTTCCTTCAACTTCAAGGGTAACGCACGAATCGTGCGGAGATTGTGTGTGACATCTTCGCCGATGGTTCCGTCACCCCGTGTGGCGCCACAAACAAACAGACCATGGTCATAGGTCAGTTCAACCGAAAGCCCATCGAACTTGGGCTCGGCTGAATAGCTTACACGTTCTTCTCCCAGCTCACGACGTACGCGCTCATCGAAAGCACGAACGCTGTCTTCCGTCATTTCCGAATCCAAGCTTAACAGGGAAAATTCATGTTGGATTTTTTGAAATTGTGGTAGGGGTGTTCCCCCTACCCTTTGCGTCGGAGAATCTGGCGTAATGAAGTCGGGAAACTGTTCTTCGAGACGTTGAAGATCTTTGTAGTGCTTGTCATATTCCTCATCAGATATTTCAGGGCGGCTGTGAACATAATACAATTCATCATGCCGGCGAATGGTTTGGCGAAGCGCTTCAAGTTGTTGTTGGGGTGTGGCCACGGGAGGGCAAGGGTCTAGAGTAGAATAAACAGTGTGTTATTCACGAATAAATCGAGCGGCATAACTTCGGATTTCATGACCGTTTAATACATGAAAGTGACGTAGTCGGGCAACCGTCTGCCCAGAAAACCTATGAAGCGGTAAGGGTACGAGTTTCTTGCCATATTTTCGTGCGATGTTTCGCCAGGCAGCTTTCAGGGGAACGGGGGAGACGATGGCGACATGAGTTTCATGTGAATGAAAACAGGCGCCTGCCAACAACCGTTCCTCTAAGGTTGTGGTGAACTGAAAACGGGGATTTTCCCAAATATCTGGAATGGGGCGAGGTGGATATAAAAACATCGTTCCCCCATATAGTGCCTGCCCGATCCCTGGCCCAATCATATGAGTCGAAAAAGGTGTGGCATAAAAACATAAGGTCGATTCTTCCTGATGCTCAGCAAACCAGGTTGTTCGCCATGTATACACATTAGGATCTGAGGGAACTTCAAAGAGAAAAACCAACACTTCAATGGTGCCTCTAACTGGAGGAGTGACTTTGACTTGTAGGTCAAAGACGGAATGCGACGGTTTCGTCGCCCATTGGCGAAGAGTTTCTCGAAGATCAATCCCATCTTCCAACGAGGTGCTGAATTGCTCGATTCTCGCCAGATCCGCCCCAAGAATTTGTTTGCTTTGTTGCCGAACATGCGACGCAAAGGACTCAATGCGCAGGTCTTCAGGCGGCCAGGAACATTGTTGAAAGGGGTTCCATTGATGGGCCCAAGATTGTGTGTGCTGAATAGGTGCTTGAGGACGTAAGGTGAGGCTTCTCCAGGCTTGCGGATCGCCTTGCAAACGATTGCGGGCTGGCAAAATATCCCCTTCCGGATCCTGCAATTCACCAATTCCCATTGTGGCCATTGGTGTCATGGTCAACTGTATTGCGTCTGGTTGGTAGTCATAGGTTTTTGCTGTTTCCAACAACATCAAAGCAAAAGCATCGCCTGCCATTTGTTGGGCAGCATGAACAAGAGTAAACAAATCAGGCGTCAGACGATGCTCAAGAAGCGTTCGGTTTCGAACATAATGAAAATACCGTTGTAATAATTGAGGGGTAATCCAATTCGCTTCCTGCACGACTGAGGGCGAACGAGAGGCCAGCCAGCGGGATCGGGCTTCCAGCACTAATTCTTTTATGCCATCAATAGACAGATGTGTGTCAGCCCTCGCCTCCTCTCTGCGTTGTTCATATAGTTGCGTAACAAAGGGTAATTCCCCCAGGAGGAAATAAAGCGAACGTTGCTCAACATTCCACCGCGCAGGACGTCCACTTGGGCGGTCTGGTGCTACATAGGGTAATCGATCGTGATAGGCTTGCCGAACCCAGGGCCAATCCATGAGTGGGCAAAGGCACAAAATGTTTCGGTAGTCCAATTCCAATTCATGTAACCGGAAGGCCATCCAGGCAATACGGGTTTGTCGCTGGCTCGCTGCTTCTGGCGCGGGAAAAAATGGAATGGAGGCGGCAGAAAACTTGCTCAGTGGGATAGACTTCAACACATAGGGATCAGGACCTACCCAAGAGGTTGAGTGGAAAATGCCCACTTCACGATCAACATAAGCACGGTCGATGCTTTCCCCCATGGCCACTCGAATTCCCATGATCACCGGTTGGCAAGGATCTACGGGCACATAGGAACAAGTTGAATCTCCGTCCGCCTGCGGTTCGGGACAAACGACTAGACTGATGATTGGGAGGGCCGCAACTCCCTCCTCCACCAGAGATTCAACAGATGGAGGCAAAGGCACGGCAAGACAATCGACTTCCTGGGAAACCATGAGGTCTCGCACGGTCTGAGCCATATCTCCACTACCATGGGCGATAGGCAAAATCTGAATCTTCGGAGACAGAGTAAATATCGTATCGGATGGCGAAGCAGCCTGAGACATAATGTGAATCAGTTCAAAAGTTGTGAACCCGCTTTACACATAAAATGGGATCTAGAGGAAACGCTGCTATTTGGAACGAGTTAACTCTTAATGATCTGGGTGAAGCGGAGAATCTTCATCAAAAAAGAAATCCCCTAGACCTTTGGGCAGGCCTTGTCCACCTAAGGCATGGGAACGACGCTTGGCTAACCCATCAAGATCCAGGGCATCCTCACCTAAGACATTAATAAGAGCTTCACGCCAAGCGACATCCCGTGCCAAGGGATGTTGAGGATCTTGCGCCATACGCTTCAATGCATATTGGACCATATGAATGCCATCACGCACAGAAAATGAGAGATCAAGCTGATGGGATTTTTGGAGAAAATCAACGGTAAGGTTCAAAAGGTCTTCAGGCGCAAAAGGTAAATGATAGTGCAAAATTGCCAACTCATGATCTTTGGAGGGGAACTCCACCTTTAAGGTAGGCTGTAACCGAGATAAGATGTAATCTGGGACTTCGTAGGTGGAGGCGTCTTCATTCATGGTGACACAACACCGAAAGGCCTCATGTGCCTCAATTTGAATCCCAGCGACGACTGATTCAACTAACCGTCGATGATCAAGTAAGGATGCAAGGGAGGCCCAGCTTTTTTCATTCATTCGATTGCCTTCATCAAGTAGGCAAATATTTCCCGTTAGCATCGCCGTCACTAATGGCGACGCTTGATAGATAATCGTTCCACTTTCGGCTATCACCGGTGAAACCAGTAGATCGTCAGGCCGAGTGTCGGAAGTACATTGATAAATGTAGAGGTCTTGTTTTCGTTGTTGAGTAGCTGCCATGGCCAAGGTCGTCTTCCCTACTCCTGGCTGGCCCACGATACGTGGAGACAGAGGCGAATCTTTTTCATCAATCACCAACCAACAGGCAAGTAATTGGCGCAAAATTTCATGATCGCCAATCCATTGTTGCCGAAGGGTGACAGGGCGGGCTAAACGAAGAGAAACTTGGCCAACTTGAAATGATTCAGAATTAGAGGATAAAGAATTGTTCTCTAGCATAGTCGGAAGGCAAACTATCACAACAATTTTTCGAGGGTCAATGAACAAGAAAGAGGTGCTCCAAGTTCTGGCCGAAACTTCAGAGAAGAGGTTTGACATTACTCAAATTCCGAATTATTCTGTAAGTGAAGATGACTGGATGCCTTTTGTATCTATCTTTTTGTTACGAAAGAAGTTTCTGACAAGAGGATCACCGATGAAACTCAATGGAGGAGGAATACGCAACATGACCCAATTCACGTTAAAGGGAGTCCCCAGAGATCCCCAACCCTCAAGTCGACTGTATTCTTATGGGAAATTTATCGCTGGAATACTCGTGGTTGGCGGCTTACTGACTGGATGTGTCAGCACGGAAAAATATGAAGCAGAAAAAGCCCGTGCACTGAACTTTCAGCGACTGTTGGCTCAGGAAGAAAAACGAACCGGGGAACTCAACGTCAAATACCAAGATACTCAACGGAAACTTGGATCACTTGAATCTCAAGGTCGTGATTTGAATGCGGAATTAGAAGCACTCCGCGAACAACTCAATCGTTCCCATGACGAGCTTTCCAGAGTAAGAGATGGTGGCATGGCTAAAAGTGATGATTTGAAACTAGCGGAACCTTCTATTTCAGAATTCGGATTAGATGACTTGGACTTTAAGGATTCCGACCTTGCAAAATTAGAGTCTGATTTAGATCTGGATAGTAATGACACCTCTCTAGATTCTATGCCTGAACCCACAAGTGTCGCCATGAGTGATGGCGGTTTCCATACCGTCACAAAAGGCGAAACCCTTTATCGTCTTTCAAAGCAATACGATGTCACGGTTGATGATTTAAAAGCCTGGAATAATTTGGTCGACAATACCATCCACGTCGGGCAACAACTCGTAGTGAGTCAATAGTCAACTCACGGCTCCTCATTTTAAAAGGCTAGAATTCCTTGGAATCGTTTCCATGGGGTTCTAGCCTTTTCTCTTTCCTTTACCTAGCGCAGAACCCCCAATTCGTTGACACCCTATAGGGTCTATGGTACCGTCGAAACCATGAAAAATGCTTATTATTCAGTGGGTTTTGACGATTTCTGTGGCTTATCCAACCAAGGAAATTTGATCCCCATTTACCGCGAAATTTTAGCAGATTTTGATACTCCGGTTTCGGCATTCTCAAAAATTAATATGGGTCCTCATGCCTTTTTATTTGAAAGTATTGAAGGCGGTGAAAATTGGGCACGGTATTCTTTTCTGGGGAGCCAACCATCTAAGGTTTTTTGGGAACACGAGGGTGAAGTCATTACCCAGCAAGGTCGTAAGCGAACCCGAGTCCCATTAAAATCTAATCCCCTAGACCATATTCAGGAGGCGATGGCTGAATATCAGCCGGTTTCTGTTCCAGGATTGCCTCGATTTGTAGGGGGAGCAGTCGGATTCTTAGCCTATGACGTGGTTCGGTCATTTGAATTTATTCCCTCATATCCAAAAGATGAACCGAAGACCCCTCTTTTTGCTTTTTGTATCACCGACACACTTTTGATTTTTGATAATGTGGCTCATACCATTAAGGTGGTAGCCAATGCCCATATTCTTTCGAATAAAAAGACAGATCTTCGGCGGACCTACCAAACGGCTATTGGAAAAATCGAATCGATTATTACCAAGTTACACACGTCACGGAGAAAACCTTCTTCACCTACACGGCGTGTGCCTCTCAAATTTCAGTCAAACATGACGGCTCCAGAATTTGAAAAAATGGTGCTTCGTACGAAGGAATATATTCAGGCAGGCGATATCATCCAAGGCGTGATGTCACAAAGATGGCAAACCACTATTCGAACAAATCCACTAGAAATTTATCGAGCCTTACGTGTCATCAACCCGTCACCTTATATGTTTTACCTTCGCATCGCAGGCACGGAATTGATTGGAGCGTCACCAGAAGTTTTGGTGCGCTGTGAAGATGGGAAGATTGTCGTACGACCGATAGCTGGGACGAGACCACGTGGGCAAACTCCTGAGGAGGATGACAAGCTAAAGGCCAACCTTCTAGCTGATCAAAAAGAAATCGCCGAACATGTCATGCTTGTGGATTTGGGACGGAACGATGTCGGGCGTGTGGCGAAGACCGGAACCGTCCAGGTGGAACGCTTTATGAACGTCGAACGATATTCTCATGTCATGCATATTGTTTCGCAGGTCACGGGTGATTTAAATCCTGCCTATTCGGCCTATGATGTCATGAAGGCGTGTTTCCCTGCTGGAACCCTTTCTGGAGCGCCAAAAATACGAGCTATGCAAATCATTGAAGAATTAGAGCCAACTCGTCGCGGACCTTATGGGGGAGCTGTGGGATATTTCAGCTTTTCAGGGAATATGGATACCTGTATCAATATTCGAACCGTCGTCGCCCAAGGAAAGAAAGCGTATATTCAGGCCGGAGCAGGCATTGTGGCTGACTCCGATCCCACACGTGAATACGAAGAAACACAAAACAAAGCAGGAGCCATGATGCGAGCCCTGGAGATGGCCGAGCAAGGCTTAATGTAATTGAGGATTGTGAGCGGAACTGGCATTAGGATTTCCTTATGATATTAGTGATCGACAATTACGATTCATTTACCTATAACCTGGTCCAATATTTAGGTGAACTAGGAGCTGACGTACAAGTTATTCGAAACGATAAGGTAACAAATGAGGAGATTGAGCGGTTGGCTCCTGCCCAAATGATGATTTCTCCAGGGCCATGTACTCCCAAAGAGGCTGGGATTTCCGTTGACGCCATTTTACGTTTTGCAGGCACGCTCCCCTTATTTGGCGTGTGTTTGGGGCATCAGTCATTAGCCTATGCCTTCGGTGGTCAAATAGTACAAGCTGGCCGTCTCATGCATGGCAAAACATCAATGGTACACCATGATGGGAAAACCCTCTTCAAAGGTCTGCCGAATCCATTTGAAGCAACACGGTATCATTCTCTCATCGTAAAACGTGAGACCCTGCCAACAGACTTTGAAATATCAGCCGAAACCGTCGAAGGGGAAATTATGGGGCTACGCCATCTACCTACTGGGGCTGAAGGGGTGCAGTTCCATCCTGAATCCATTCTGACGACATCCGGGATTGATCTCTTGAAAAACTTTTTAGCATTTCCCGCGCCCTCTTCTACGCTTTCATAGCTCAATCCGATACTGTTGTCATTGAGGAAAAACGTTCATGCCTGGATTAAAAGAATATATTGCCAAATTCCCCGATCACATAGACCTAACCGAAAAAGAGGCTGAAGAAGCCATGCGAGAAATTATGCATGGACACGCCACGGATGCTCAGATCGCGGCATATTTAATGGGTTTACGCATGAAAGGTGAAACCATTGAAGAAATAACCGGTTCGGTACGGGCAATGCGAGAACTGGCTATACGTGTTCCAATTAGCAACTCACAAGTGGTTGATACTTGCGGAACAGGCGGAGATAAAAGTCAAACGTTTAATATCAGTACCGCAGCCGCATTTATTGTGGCCGGGGCAGGCATTACGGTAGCGAAGCATGGCAACCGATCCGTTTCGTCCCGTTCAGGAAGTGCCGATGTCCTCTCAGCTCTTGGCGTAAATATTGATCTTCCACCACAAAAAGTTGGGGACTGCATTAATGAAATTGGCATAGGTTTTTTATTTGCCCCTCTCTACCATGGTGCTATGAAACATTGCGCGAAACCTCGCACAGAAATGGGTATTCGAACCTTAATGAATATCATGGGCCCCCTGTCCAATCCTGCAGGTGCCTCCATTCAAGTCCTGGGAGTCTACGACAGCAAGCTGACCGAAAAGTTAGCCCAAGTCCTGATGCGGCTAGGCACTCAGCATTGTTTTGTCTTACATGGAATGGATGGATTAGACGAAATCTCTCTCACAGGGCCCACTGCGATTTCTGAAGGAAAGAAAGGACGCGTGGCGAGTTATGTCGTTCGCCCAGAAGATTTTGGGCTTCAACCTGTTTCTCCCAAAGAACTCTTGGGTGGCACCCCCAAAGATAATGCCAAAATCATTCAGGATATTTTTCGAGGAACTCCGGGTCCTAAACGCGATATTATCTTAATGAATGCCGCACCAGCGCTCGTCGCTTGCCAAAAAGCTCCTACCCTGAAAACGGCATTTGAAGAAGCCGGTCGCATCTTAGATAGTGGCGCACCATTTGAAAAACTAGAAAAACTCATTTTATATACCAAAGACCTGAAGACATGATTCTTTCACGAATTTTAGACCATAAAAAATCAGAATTGCGCCGAAAACAAAGTCGGGGTTATTTGTCGAGCATGAAAACCAGGATTGCCGACCAAACGGCTCCCTTAGGATTTATTCAAGCTTTGGAAACAGGAACATCATCGACAGCCCCCGCATTAATTGCGGAAGTCAAAAAAGCCTCCCCTAGTCAAGGCCTCATGCGCCCAGAATTTAAAGATCGATTTGATCCTGTCGATATTGCTACACAATATGAAAACGCTGGCGCTCATGCGCTTTCCGTATTGACCGATCAGGAATTCTTCCAAGGAAACTTGGAGTTTTTAACTTCAGTCAAAAAGGCCGTTCGTCTTCCCGCACTCAATAAAGAATTCATGGTGGGAGAGATACAATTTTATGAAGCCCGCGCCTACGGAGCTGATTGCGTGTTGTTGATCGTGGCCGGGTTAGATCGTATTCAGCTTGAAGATTTCTTTGTGCTTGCCACTGAACTCCACCTCGACGTTTTGATTGAAACCCACAACGAAAAAGAACTGGATACCGTACTGGAACGAGTGCCCCAAGCCACGTTGATCGGGATTAATAACCGGGATCTCAAGACTTTTTCTACTGATTTGAATGTGACCGAACGGTTAGCTAAACGAATTCCATCTGACAAACTCATTGTCAGTGAAAGCGGCATTCATAAACGTGATGATGTCGTGAGGATAGTCGAAGCAGGCGCCAAGGCGATGTTGATTGGGGAGTCTCTTCTTCGGGCTCAATCTATTGAAGTTAAAATCAAGGAGTTGCTCCCCACAGCAATCACGTCCACTGAGGAACCCGCCGGAACTCGTTGGGTGTAATGGTTTCATTCTAACGGTCCTTCCATCCTACTCCGCCAAGTCGATCGCTATGTCTATAAAAATAAAAATCTGTGGTATTACCAATCCGAATGATGCCGTGGCCGCCATAGAAGCTGGGGCCGACGCGTTAGGATTTGTGTTTTATGAAAAAAGCCCACGCTGTATTGAGCCGACTGTTGCTAAACGCATAATTTCTGCACTTCCGCCATTTATTCATTCCGTTGGAGTTTTCGTGAATCAAGAACAAGAGACAATCAGAAAAGTCTATGACGAATGTGGGCTGGCCTTTGCCCAATTACATGGTGATGAGACCCCGTTGTTTTGTGAAACCCTCGGCCGGCCTATTTTACGCGCCCTTCGTCTTCGTGATCGAGGTAGTTTGTTGGCGCTAGCGGAATATAAGGGCCGGGTGGGAGTCAGAGGATTTGTGGTGGATGCCTTTTCCTCTGAAGCGTATGGCGGGACAGGGCAAACCGTTGACTGGTCTTTGGCTCGTGAAGTTGCCAAATCAGCTCCCATTCTCCTGGCTGGAGGTTTGACGCCGAATAATGTCCAGGAAGCCATTCGACAGGTTCAGCCATATGGGGTTGATGTGAGTAGCGGCGTTGAGGAAAGTTCTGGCAAAAAAGATCCCGAAAAGATTCGGCAGTTTGCCCATGCTGTTCGTCTTGAGTGTTAGACTCTTCGTCGCTATACTCTCCACTTTTTCAATTTTTAAGTCTTTTCGTTATTTTCTATGGCAAATTGGCCAAACAAAAATGGGCGCTTTGGACAATTCGGGGGCATGTATGTACCCGAAACCCTCATGCCCGCCATCCATGAACTCGATCAAGCCTATCGCAAAATAAAATCTGACAAACAATTCCAACAAGAATTTAAAACCTGTTTGAAAGATTTTGTGGGTCGCCCTACTCCCCTGTATTTTGCCGAACGACTGACCAAAACCCTTGGTGGCGCTAAAATTTATCTCAAACGTGAAGATCTTTGTCATACCGGTGCCCACAAGATCAATAACACGGTCGGCCAAGCCTTACTGACACGTCGGATGAAAAAGAAACGCGTCATTGCTGAAACGGGTGCAGGACAACATGGGGTTGCTGTAGCAACCGTGGCCGCTATGTTTGGATTAGAAGCCGAAATTTATATGGGAACAGAGGATATGGAACGCCAAGCGCTTAACGTCTTCCGAATGCGCCTGCTAGGATCAAAAGTGACAGGAGTGAACGCAGGAAGTCGAACCTTAAAAGATGCGATTAGCGAAGCCATGCGTGATTGGACGACCAATGTAGGTACCACTCATTACCTCTTGGGTTCCGTTTTGGGCGCCCACCCCTATCCTATGATGATTCGTGACTTCCAAGCGGTCATTGGTAAAGAAGCAAGAAAACAAATTTTAACGCAAGCTGGACGACTCCCTCATTGCTTGGTGGCCTGTGTCGGCGGGGGCAGTAACAGCATGGGACTTTTTTATCCATTCATTAAGGACACGAAAGTCAAAATGGTAGGAGTCGAAGCTGGCGGGCATGGAATTGAAAGCGGGGAACATGCAGCCCGTTTTTCCGGAGGAAGACCGGGAGTCTTACATGGCACGATGACCTATTTACTCCAAGATCAAGATGGTCAAGTCAATCCTACCCATTCTGTTTCAGCAGGCCTCGATTACCCTGCTGTTGGTCCAGAACATAGCTTTTATCATGACTCTGGACGCATTCACTATACTTCGGTCACTGATAAAGAGGCCTTGGAAGCTTTTGACTTGTTGTCTCAAGAAGAAGGCATTATCCCAGCACTTGAAAGTTCACATGCCGTTGCCGAAGTCGTCAAACTGGCTCCGACCATGAAGAAAAATCAGATTCTCCTAATGAACCTTTCTGGCCGTGGGGACAAAGACGTACAACAGATCGCTCGCATGCGAGGAATCCCTTTATAGATCTTCCTCTCCTTTGTAAGGAGAGGATTGAGGTGAGGTAGAGTTATCAAAGTTCTTGACGAACTATCCAAAAAGAAACAATGACCAATCGCATTCAACAAACTTTTGAATCCTTAAAAGGCAAAGGGGAAAAGGCCCTTATCCCATATATTATGGCGGGAGACCCTTCTTTGGAGGTGACCGAATCCCTGGTTTTGGCATTAGCTGAAGGTGGCGCAGATCTGATTGAATTGGGTGTCCCGTTCTCTGATCCCATAGCCGATGGCCCAGTGATTCAACAAGCAGCCGAACGGGCCCTTCAATCAGGAACAACACTTCAGAGAATTTTCTCGACTGTCCGTTCATTGCGAACGAAAACTCAAGTCCCGCTTATCTTTATGGCCTATTACAACACGATTCTCGCGATGGGATTAGAGCAATTTTGTACCACAGCTGTTTCGGCTGGAGTAGACGGCCTCATTGTTCCAGATCTACCTCCCGAAGAATCTGATGCACTGTATCAGGCAATGCGAGGTGCCGGGGGGCCAGTCATTATTTTTCTCTTAGCCCCTACTAGTACCTCCCAACGACGAATAGAAGTCATAAAACGCACTCATGGATTTATATATTATGTCTCCTTAACCGGAATTACGGGTGCCCAACTGACCGATTTAACCCAAGTCAAAAAAAATGTGCAGGCCATTCAAAAAAAATCAAAGAAACCGGTCGCAGTAGGATTTGGAATTTCGACACCGGAACAAGCGCATAACGTGGCTCAATTTGCAGATGGCGTCATCATTGGCAGTGCCCTTGTTCGCACCATTGCAGAACAGCATCAAGATCCAACCTTCTTATCCAATATCAAAAATCTCACCGACAATTTCAAATCGGCCCTACGTTAAGATCATCCTCATTTGGCATGACTTTCTTGTTATGCAAATTTTTTCAGCCAATCTCAATATTTCTATATCATCGTTTTGCAAGGAGAATATGCCAAAACTGGCAGGAAAGTCCTTGAAGCTTTTTTTCACTCGGGTTACATTGATTTTTTACAAAAAGTGTGCCTTGAATTTTGGTTTTTATAAAATCACTATTCCGAATTGTTGAACTCACTTTTCCTCACGAACATCAGGCAACAAAATGACAGCTCAGCCTTTTCGTATTCTTGAAAAATATTGGAAACCAGGCACGAATAAATTCCTGTCGTTGGGTATACTTTTGCTCTTCATCTTTTTCGGCGCTTTTTTTTATGTGTATGTCTCTGGAAATTATTCCTATCTCGTCGAGCGGAACTTCCGGCTTTTGGCTACCTGGAGCAAGGAGTTAACCGAAACATTTGACAATTATGAGAAGAGCTTTCGGTTTCGTGTTCAAGAACAGGAAAGCGCCCGCCTAACTGATTCATCGTCCGGCAGTCAACCTCGTGGGCTCCATCCAACGTTAACGGATGAAGGTCTGGTGCTTGATGGATTTGCTCCCATCGTCGACACAAAAACCAAAAGTTCAGCCCAGGACAAATCTCACTATAAGTTGATGCTGGAACAGCAAACACGAAAACGACTGAGCCTCTTGCCTTTTGTGAAAAACGTCCAACCTCCCAAGGCCTCTCCAGTAACATCAACTGCAGGGGTAGAACCCAAAGAAGCCCCACCCACGGTCACATTTTCATATGTGCCGAATCAAATGAATGGCCTCATAAAAGCGGAAGCAAAGGAACATGACGGAAAAGTGACTGCCACAGCCAGTATCGTACTTGGAGATTTACTGAAACATGTAGCTACGGAAAATCTCTATGAAGACGTGTTATTAGCCGATCCTTCCGGAGCCATTGTCTATCAACAGAAACCCTCCACCTTAAAATTTCTTCATCTAGGAAATCTGGTTCACCATCAACGCACCAAAAATGGATTGCTGAGTAGCGTCTTAACTGAAGGAGGGTTGCAACAGGTCAAACTATTAGATTCCAAAAATCTCGGGCATGTCATGAAAACAGCGATGCCTTCTCACTTTCAAGTCACGGTGGGGGGAAACAGCTATGAAGTGTTCATGCAAGCGGTCGCGTTTCCTTCTATTACGACAGATAAACAATTTCAAGATATTCCCTGGATCATTTGTGGAATTCTTCCTAGCTCGACATTTCAGGAGCAATACCTGGCCATTCCATTTACGGTCCTGCTCTTTTGTTTATTTTTGTTCATTAGCGCATTTTTAGCCTTGCCATTTTTCAGCCTGCTTATGATGAACCCACGCGAGCGCTTGACTCGTTTCAGTGTTGTCAGTCTCTTAATTACCAATATCCTTGGAGCAGGAATTGGCACCCTCTTTCTTTTAGATTTGGGATTTTATAGACAGTCAGTGGCAGATTTCCAGGATCGCCTTACTACCACAACCGACACAGTGGCCGAAGCCTTTCATACGCAACTCGATCGTATGGTATGGCAACTTGATTTTTATGATCGGCAATTTAGCGCTTTGCAAGATCGAGAAAAATTTCCAAAGAAAGCGGACTCGAAGGCATGGCTTGCTCGAGTGAACCTTCCCGATCCCTGCAAAGATCCTAAAGAAAATCCCCTGCCATTCTGCTATCCAAACTTCTCCGTGGCATTTTGGGTAGATGGGGAAGGAATCTTACGTGAAACCTGGACACAGGCTGCCACGCCCTATGTAAGAGGCACTCATGATTTGCGCCAACGGGACTATGTCACGAAAGTCCAATTGAGTCCCAAAAATCTCCATCGACGTTTGATCGACAATCGCTGGTTCGAATTTTATATACAACCATTGATTTCATTAGAATCGAGCAGCAGAAGCGTTGTCGTCTCCCTGCCACATCAGGCATCTTCCAGTGATCAGTCTCCGACTACCAGATGGGTAGCAGCTATTCAATCAGAAGATTTCTCTCTCCTTAAAGAGCCGGTCTTATCACCCGGCACGGGCTATGCGGTGATTGACGATCAAACTGGGTTAGCCGTATTCCATTCAAACGGTCGACGCATGTTGCGAGAAAACTTCCTCGAAGAAACTGATAATAACCCGGAAATTTTGGCATTAATTCATGCCAGAACTGAAGGTGCTGTCGAAGGAGACTATTGGGGAAGTGGTCATCGATTTGCCATTAAACCGTTATCCGGACTTCCTTGGACTCTCGTTGTTTTTGAAAGTAAAGAAGCATTCCGCATGACAAACTTTGAAGTCCTTCTCTTCTCCTTATCGTTATTTACACTGTATATTCTGGCCCTCCTACTGTGGATCAAAGGTCTTACTTTGATCTATTGTCGAGACGCACTGGGACAACACGTTCGATGGACATGGCCGAAACAGGAGTTGCGGGGAGCCTACCAATGGCTCACTCTTTTTCAAATTGCTACCTTTGTCCTTGGCTTAGCCGCACTATTCGGAATGGATTGGCTAGAGGAATGGGCTACCACATCTCGCATGGCTCTTGTTCTATTGCCCTATGCGACCATCTGGCTTGTCATACGAACCCTGTGGAAAGGCCAAGGAGGAACTCCTACAGAAACCTCAGAGCCTGCAAGCGATCCCTGGGCTTTACTCCAAACATCTCAGTTAATCGGAACGTTCACTAGATTTGGCTTAATGAGCTTTCTTCTTCTTGGCGTGTTTCCAGCTATTCTGTTTTTTAAAGTGGCACATGATCAGGAAATGCGATTGTTTGCCCAACATCATCTTTGGGGCCTGTCACAATCTCTTTCCCAACAACCCCAGCGTTCCTGGTTAGCCAAGGGGGCTGGCGAGAACTCCAGGGACTATCAAATGCTCACTTCTCCGATTGGCTGCCTTATAGTCGGATGCCAAACCAATGGAGAATCACCACCACAATCCAAATCCTTAGCCTGTATGCCAGGGAATAGCCCAACTACCCTGCCTGATATTCAGTATTCCTTACAAAACGTGTTACCAACCTTTCCTTTATCGACTTGCTTATCCTTTGACTCCACGGACAGAAATCCAAAGGAAGCCATTCACCAATCTTGGCTGGACCGATTTCATCAATTGATTCGTAAAAGTTCTTTGCAATACCCCATGATTAAGGAAAGTTGGGGATTTTTGAATGCCCCTTCTTCTGCAACGACTGAGGCTTGGACTCAGAACCGTACAAAAGGACACCAGGAACTGGTACTCCGCATTAATGATTTCCCACAGAGGCAAGGAAACTCCTCAACCTTTAGCCCTCTTCAGCTTTCTCTTTGGACTCCACTTTTCCCTTGGAACCTGTCATTCAGGCTTTTGGCCATAGGGTTGCTGGCAGGTATTCTTATGATCGTTGGCTATGCAATTCTTCGATATATGATCGGAAAAATCTACGCATTTCCATCGTTCTTCCATCGTAGTCATGAAATTGGTGCTGCGGCTCTCCAACTGCCGTCATCTTTAAAGCATCTTTTGATTGTCGGTCCACCAGGTTCAGGAAAAAGTCATCTGATCAGCACCTTGGGTTCCAGCTGCTCCGTATTAGATATCCATTCAAGTTATGGAAAAGAAGCATGGGCAGAAGACATGGTCGCCTCTCTCCCTAACCAGACAACCGCCGTCATTCTGGATCATTTCGAATATCAATGGGATAATCTTCTCCATAGAAAAGAAAAGGGCATCCTTGTCGAACGTCTGCTTGCTCTAGGCTTAAAGATTTGTATTGTGTCGACAAAAGATCCGTTGGAATGGACGAGATCTCCCCTGGTAGCTTCCCTTGATCAAGACATGACACATGCCTATTGGGTTGATCTCCTGGGATCCTTTGGGTTTAGCCATTTTGCCCCTAGTCGAATGGAAGCTCTACTACAGGAATGGCTTCACCCACAAACCGAATCTTTGGGAGGAGCAGGTCCAATACTTCCAGTCAAACATTGCTTATATCAAGAGGCACTCCCAACACTTCATTTAGAATGTCTAGGGAAATGGATTCGCTCCAATCCAGAATGGGCTACATGGACGCCCAGGCAAATGACCGAACAATTTCTCCAACTTGGATGGCCGTATTATCAGTCCCTATGGCAATCTTGCTCCCTGACTGAAAAAGTCGCGCTCTATCATATTGCGGTAGACGGCTATGTACATGCGGACAATCCAGAATTAATCTCCTTATCTCAAAAAGGATTCATTCGGCTCACTCCTGACCTACAACTGATGAATGAAAGTTTTCGGCAATGCATTCTGCAATTGGGGGCGAATGCTTATTTATCAAAATGGGAAAAACAGACTCGCACAGATACCTGGGGACAATTAAAATGGCCGTTTCTTTTTATTTTTGGCGCCGTTCTCCTCTTTTTCTTTTTCACCCAGCAAGAATTCAAAAATTCATTTATTACATTAATTTCCCTCTTGCCAATTCTTCTCCCTGCCCTGCCTGATCTACCGGCCCTCTTAACCGTTTCCAAGAATACTCAAAGCACTTCGAGCTAGCTCCTTCAATAACAGAGCATCCCCCTTCTTCCTACTAGACCTTCATTTTTTACCTGCTTGCCGGTAGACCTTGCCGAGTAATGTAAAGCTTTGCCAAAAAACTCCTAAAAAATCATCATTTAAAAGGAATTTCTGAATATTTTCATTCCTATAGTAATGGCACAATTCTTGGGTATTCTAAAAAGTAACGGCACAGATTCTTTTCTCATAACCAGAGGTTGTTCATGAATGATGCTGAGTATTTAGACAAAGAAGATCAAGAAAAAGCAGTAGAAATTCGCATAGAAGATGTCATATATCGCTCAGATGAAAGTCCTGCCGTAGTCTTAGCTATTAAACGAACCTGCTCTCTCAGTGGAGAATGTAAAACTGGCCATGTGACTCTTGGGCAAGAAAACACCCTCCGCCTCTACCTCGAAACCTAAACTATTTCTTTTCATACATTTTTTTCTTTTACCTCGCATACACTGAATCGTTTTCCCCTTCGCTCCCTTTATTCACAGGATCGAAATTTCAAGGCTCTCATCTTACAGGGGAGGAGAAGGACATAAAATCGGGAATTTACCCAGAATGTAGAACTCTACGAGCTGCCAGGATCTTCATGACAGATAATTGATTAGCATGTTTGAAGTATGCTTCAAATTTTTCTAACCCAATACGGCGATCTGCCGCTTTTAGAATATTGCCCATCCCAAAATGATCATTGGGGAATGGTTTCTTGAGAATGGCATCTTTTGGGGTATCCAGGTAGTCCCGAAGTAGAACATTCAGATCTCGAACTCCATAGGAATACGAATTTCCTCCACCTGGATACAGTGTGGTCTTGTCGAGGAAATTTCCAGATGATCTCTTTGCCTAGCCGAACAGTAAATACACCTAAGACTTCAGGAAAAGTTCCATCATTGTGGGGAGATGTTCGAATATCTGTGCAATGAACCTGTAAGGCCAAGCCTTTAAGGAAAAGATCTTCTATTTATTTTTTGAGTTTAGACCAACGCTTGGCCATATTTTTTCAATGAAACCCTACAACTCAAAAAGAAAGTCCATTGAATGATTTCCTAGCGTGTTCTAAGCCCTCTCTAACTTTCTGGGAATAATCCTGGCCAGCCTTTTGGAGGGTTGGTTTGATGATGAAAGGTTGACTTCTCTCTATTAAAACATCGGCGAGACAAATTGGCAAAATCCCCATCCCGCCGTGGGTGCTCGACATATTCAAGCACTTCTTTGTTTTTAACAAAAAGCAGTAGGGCAATACTGTCACTCGTGGCAATCGTTGATTTCGCTTCGACCGGCCAGGCAAACCCCAAAAGGTCATATCCATTCTTGGAGGTAGAATACGGTCCAAGAATACAGACCCGGTCCCAAGCCTGTGGAACCACCTTGGCAAGATTCACAAACGTTCTACCTGACGATTGAAATTGGCGGGTAATTTCTTCCGACGTGCCTTGTACGGTCGAATCACATGACCCAACCAGGAATAACAAAAAAAATAACTGGAAATATTTCATCAAAAAAAGACGACGTCTAAGCTCAGAATAAAATCAAACCTATCAAAAATGGTTCTTTCGTATAGAGGCTAACTATTATATTTTTTTTGCCACAGATAGCCCTTCGGCTGCAAGTTGAATTGGCATTTTCCCGAGATTGGAATTGATCGTATTGTAGATGAATGAGCCCCATCCTAAAATAGACTTGTCCTCATTTTCACCAGGAGGGCATAAAATTCTCACCCAGATGGTCAATAAATATTGTGAGGAAAAGGCAAGAAAGAATGAAGCACTACGCGTAAATGGTGGCCTTCAGTAATCTTTGCAAGCCATCCTCTAACGTAGTTATTTGTTGGGGATTTAAACCTGAAAAATACAGGTCAGTGTTCGCTTCGGAAAAGGGAATATCTCCATCCCTCGCTGGTTCATGAAGAATGTCTAACTTCCGTTTAACGCAACCAGATAAGACATCGATCAGATGAAGTAAGCTCACGCTAGTTCCCGTGGCAATGTTACAAACTCCTGTCATTTCCTTCTGCAGGGCCAGAACATTGGCCTTGGCAATGTCTTTTACAAAGATAAAGTCCCTCGTTTGAGATCCATCTCCAAACACCACAAGAGGTTGTTCCTCTTCAATCATTGAAATAAATTTACTGATGACCCCTGCATAAGAGGATTGTGGATCTTGTCGTGGACCATAAACATTAAAGTAACGAAGTCCTAAGAGAGAAAATGTACATTCCTGTGAAAATAATGCAGCATACTGGTCGTTGACATACTTCTCTAAACCATATGGAGAACAAGGTGTGGGAAAATCGGCTTCAGATACGGGCATTTTTTTTGGCTGGCCATACACTGCGGCACTTGAGGCATACACCATTCGTTGCACACCACATGAGCGTGCAGCTTGAAGAACATTGACAAAACCGCCAATATTCGTGGAACAAGACTCTGAGGGATTATCTATTGAAGCCTGAACTGAGACTTGGGCTGCTAGATGGAGAACATGCGTGATACCCACCATAGCCTTCTGAACAGAGGCACCATTTCGAATATCGCCTTCTTGTATTTCGAGCAAATGATGGGTAGGTAAATATTTCCGAGATCCGGCAGAAAAATTATCTAAAACACGGACAGGAATATTTGATTCAAGGAGCTGTTCAACTGAATGTGACCCAATAAAACCCGCACCACCAGTCACTAGGACATGCATGCTCTCCTCCTTTCTTTAAAGGCTGAGCAAAGTCAATGCCATCCTTAGGGTTCAGACTAATTCCATGGTTCTTGTAAGCCCAAGCGGTTGTTCACCTCAAACGAGTTCCTTATAATGACCTGAAACATTAATCAATACATGCCATTTTACTTTCAAGTCAGACCTAAGGAGTATGAATGATGGGAACCGCAACCGAAGAAAATGAAAAGACCGAAGTACAAGATGATCCGAAAGCCCGAGAACTGCTCAAGGCCGCATTTGAAAAAACTGCACGGTGGCAATCAGACTTCAAAGGATTTCAAGCTGATTTACGGGTCAATGTAAACGGGAAAGAAACCAAGGGAACCGTTACCGTCAAAGGCCCTCGAGATGTCACCGTGGTCATCGATGATGCTGATCTTCAAACCTGGGCACAAAATCAAATTGGGATGATTGCGGTTCATCGAGGCCCGCGAAATTTTCAGGAGTCTGATGGCAAACACACCTTAACGCTAGGTGGGGAGGAAGGACATCCGCTAGGTCAACGACTCAACATTCAGGGAGACGGCATGGGTTCATGGTATCGGATTAAAGATAATCGCATTACCCAAATAAACCGCAATATGCCTCAAGCGGCTTTTACCATTAACGTCGAAGATAGTGCGATGACTCAAGATCAACAACATCTGACGACGCGATACACCGTCTATTATTTTTCCCCCAAGGATAGATCTCTGAAAAATGTCGATAGTTTTTCAGACACTCATATTCGAATAGACAACTCGGACCTTCCCGCTACTCGTCGGATTATTTCCTATGAAGAGGGAGAAATTGTCGCTCGAACATTAACCTTCGAGAATCACACTATGCTGTAAGAGATAGGCAAAAAGGAAAAAACAAAGAGGGAAGGGAATGAGAACGTGGGTTCTGTTCCCTTCTTCCTTTTTATGACACTGATATAATCTCACTTAAGAATCGCAGGAGAAAATTTCCTTACTAGGCAGCCTTATTCCCCTAAGCCCTGCCCACCAGTTCCTCCACCAAAGCCCCCAAAGTTTCCACCAAAGCCCCCCTGTCCCGTCCTCCAATATTCTCCACGTTTCCAACGAGGGAATGGATGCCGGCGTTCTGGACGAGTAAAACGCCACAGGGCATAGAACATGAGGAACACGGCTGTGAGATTCATCCAAAATCCAGCTGATCGCTTAGATGAACCCTTTGGTGTTGGAACAGGCGCCTCTCCCGCTAAAGTCACCAAGGTCAGTATTGACCGAGAGATGTTGGTCCCATAGTCTCCTGAAAGAAACATCGGTTGTAAGAAATTCATAGAAAGAGTATCCAGTTTTTCAGGAGTGACAACCGCTAAGAGGCTTTTACCTACAACTACCACTGCCTGTCGTTCTTTAACAGCTACCAACAGTAGCATGCCGCGTTCCTGTTGAGCCGTCCCTACACGCCAAGCTTCATACAACTTCGAAGCATAATCTTGCGCGTGACGAAGTGGATGAATGCTATCCATGGTCACGACGAGCATTTCTACCGCGGTATTGGTTTCTAAATCTTTGCAGACGGCCCGAATCTGTGCATACCATTCATCATCCAAGATTTGCGCATAGTCACTGACATAGCCCAATGGCGTTGGCAGCTCTGGTTCCTGAGGAGATAACGCCCAGGATGATGAACCAAGAAGGACCAAAAACGCGACAATCAGTCCAGCCGCTCTTGAGCAGGAAGGAATCAAAGCCGACCCTCTTGACGGATGTCTTGTATCCTTGTCATGAATCCTTCCAAATTTTGAAGATAGCGTTCATACACCTTCATCCATTCCAAGGAACCAGGGCTACTCAATCCACGTTTAATTTTAAGTGTATCTAAAAAAATAGTTGGATCGAATTGTAGAGTGCTTGGAAGCGTTTCAAGAAGAGGGAGATCTTTTTCGATCGACGGTTGTCCGAGGCAATACAACAGACCACGAATAGATGGCATAACAGACGTAATAGACAGCATGAGCAAGGCCTGAATGGCTTCAATTCGACCTTCTCCCTCAATAAATCGTTGACGTACACGCAGAAGATTGGCCATCAATTCATGTTCACATTGCCAACTTAACCGAGCAGTATTGACCTGAGTCTTACCAAATGGATCCTGGCCAGATAAGAGGACATGACTCTCAGACATTTGCAAATACTCTAAAGGAAAAAGATTGGGAGACCTGGCCAGATCATCTTCCGTCATCAGTAAGGGTGCGACAATCTGATGTTTCCCCCATTCTTGATGAAGTGTGCCGGTACGTTTTAAAATTTCAACTGAAAGGTCTCGAACAATCAAGAGTACATTAATATTTGATCGACCTACGATAAAATCACCTCTTACTGCACTCCCAAAAAGAATGAGCCCTCCTAATTCAGATGTCCATTGTTGATTAATCTGGGCGACAAAGCGCGTAAGAATATCTAAAATATCTTCCTGAAGATCTAGTGACTGGAGAGGAGAAAGAGACATAAAAAACGTCCTAGTTCGGTTGAGTATGAATAGGGATTTGATCGGCTTGTGGATCAGGCAAGAAACCCGCGGCTTGAAAACGGTCTATCCATCCAAACGGGGCTGTTGAGCGCAATCCAGCTGTGGCGGAAAGGACTTGATACTGCAAGCGCCGATTGCCATCCATGGTCCGAAAAACACGGTCTCTCAGCATTCCAAGAATGGGATTTCCTGTATTCCAAAAAAAGACTTCTTCATCAGCCAACTGCTGTAACATGGTGACCTGAGATCGACGCGCTCGTTCAAATGGCTTAAGCGAATCCGCAGACCAATCTTGTGATCGTTCACAATCTTCAAGAACATCTGCCAGGGAAACCGCATCAACCATGGCTTGCATCCTCCCTTGAGAGGCATGAGGATTCATCCCATGGGCGGCATCACCAATGAGCACCGCATGATCGACTACCCAAGTTTTAGCTCGCACCCGTCCAGTGCCCATATAGGCTGTTTGCTTCCAATCGACAAATTCATCAAAGAGCTCTCCAAATTCTGGCGCAATACCTTTCCACTCCTCACGAAGCGGGGCGACCCCCTGTGCTTTTAACCTCACCAGGGAATCCGAGGAAACCATATATAATGCATAGACTTTTTTCCCTGCAGCTGGGAACAGACTTAAAATAGTTTGACGACCGACAAAATATTGGCCTTCATTCAACTCTGAAGTCGTATCCAAAGCCGCAACCAAATAACTTTCTTTATATCTATGTATTGAAGCAGAAATCCCCATAGCCTCACGGACCTGCGAAAACGGTCCGTCTGCTCCCACCACCACCTTTGCGCGGATCTGGACCGGTTTCCCCTCGATCTCGGCTTGGACACCAACAATTTTATTGTCTTCCAGAAGAAAGGATTGGAAGGTGCCCTGATACTTAAGGCCATTGGGATTTTCCATTTGAAGACAATCGAGAATGGTGTGATGAACCACGTTCGGCCACATCACTAAGGCTTGGTTAAATGGAGCCGGCAACATACCATAATCAATTGTACAAAGCCGCTCGCCTCCACATCTAAGAAAGTTGAATAACCTCACGGGTTTCGAGGCCTCTGCCGGGAGTGTTTTCAATAATCCCAAATTATGCAGTAAGGCCTGTCCGTTGGGTTGAAGAATTTCTCCCCTCAGTCCTTGGGGAGGCCCAGGTGCTTGTTCCAACACCAGATTGGCAATGCCTTTTCTTGCTAAGGCTATCCCAAGGACCGCACCTCCACCTCCAGCCCCAACAATAAGAACAGTCGTTGTGAGATCCATATTAAATTATCGGACTGGCATGGAAATTCAGCACAAACATGTGCAACAATTTGGTCCTACATACTGGCAAGAAATAAAAGTGTGTTATGCCAAAAAATTCTACTCAGAAAAAATGGCTTGAAAGTATTCATCGGATTCTTCCCAAGCTTGGGGGAAAGAACCTGATAGCCAATCCCGCAAATACAATTTTTGTTGGTCCGACAACATACTTTTGATTTGGTGGGTACGTCCTTGGAGAGGCTGAAGAAACCCGACCTTTTTTATAGGATCTAATGTGGCAGTTCGCACATAGACATTCGTGTAAGCTGAAGGGGTTTCCTCATCGCCATCTCCTTGCAGCCAAACCGATAGGTACATATCCATTTGCAATCCTGAGCTATCCAAGGCCGGATCAGTATCATGGAATAATTCATTTTCCGTTTGCTCTAAAGGTACCGCTTCTTCAGCTCGAAATAAGAAATTCCGCTTCCACATGGGGTCACTTCCTTACTTGTTAACATGAACAATTAGGCGAACAGGATACTGTCAAGGGATTTAGAAGAAAGTCAAGGAACAGACGATCTTTACTTTTTCTCAAGTTAGATATTTAAATTCCCTTCCATTTTGCGGTAGAATCCAAAACAATTCCCTTAGTAAGACTTCTGTTTTGAAATCCCCCTCCGATTATGGGAATATTCTTTCAACATTTTGGCCAACTCATTATTCCAGCTAATCGATGGAGGACCAATTCGTGAATACACCATGCACTAGGGTAAGACTATTATTGAGCCTCATGGGCGGAATTATTTTAGTGGGCTGTCAGGGCACCGGACAGACTGTGAATTTCGAACCCCGCGCTCTTGTTTCTTCTTCAAAGACCACTTCCGTTCATGAAGAGGATTTGACCATTCTTGTTGAACCCTTTCATGATGCCCGCCCTCAAAAACAACACCTCGGTGCTCGCACTCATTTATGGGGAGGAGTCACCCATTTCAATGCATGGAATGGCCAAATTAGTGAAGGAATGGCAAATTTGGCAATCAAGTATCTAAAACAACGCAAGTGGAAGGCATCACGAACTGCTGGTCATGCCGAAGAAAAATCGCCCGCAACCGACGTAACTCTTACCGGAACGGTCTTATCCTTGAATGCTAACGCAAAAAGTGGATTTGGGTTTACTGATATTACCGTTGATATGAAGGTTCGTTTTGAGGCCAAAAACACCGTTGATGGAAGCACCGTCAGGATGGTACTCGGAGCCAACGGATCTGATACCGTGGCAACTTTTGACTCCAAAGATGTCGATCGACTGATGAACCTGGTCGCAAAAGATTTGTATCACCAATTGTTTGAAGATATTGGGGTAAAAAACAAAACCTTTCATTTAAATTCAGGATCTCATTCCTAGCCTTCCATAGAAGAAATATGCAAAAATATTCCAAAGGTTTAAACTACACACGCATTTTTCTTTATCCACCTACTACATCGGAGGTAAAACCATCTACCAATTCTCATTTCCCTGAATAAGTAAGCCTTCTCCTAACATTTCTAGGATACGCCTTCTATTTCAACTTCTTTAAAGATTTTTATTTTTTCTGTCTTTATGAGGTGCCCTAACTAGAAATAAGGAGTGGTGAATGAATCGAGAGCCTGCAGATGCTTCAGTTCCTCAAGCCAATATATTAATTGTTGAGGACGAGCAAGGCCCACGTGAAGCCTTAAAACTCATCCTTTCCCCCTACTTTAATCTCTATACCGTTGATCGAGCTGAAGTCGCAGAACAAATCCTTGCGACCCATCCGATTGATCTGGTGACTCTCGATCTTAAACTTCCAGATCAACCTGGAACGGATCTCCTCGCCAAAATTCGTGAAAATGGTCATGATGTCGATGTCATCATAATTACAGGCTACGGAACCCTACAATCAGCTATTGATGCCATTCGGCATGGCGTAGCCGCCTATATCCTTAAACCATTTAATGTGACAGATCTATTAGAAATCATTAAAAAATCACTAGAACGGCGAAAGCGACTTTCATCACTTCAGGATGCACTTCAAGCCTTGGGGAAACTCTGGGCCTCTGGTGTTGATGTGAAAACGGCCATGACGAATATTGAAACACTCCTAAGCGCGAAGCATCCCGAACTCATTCAACATGCGAGCCGAGTAAACTTTTATGCATCCTTACTAACAGAACATCTGGACTTACCCCAAGAAGATCGAGAAGCCATTCATCTTGGGGCCTATTTACACGATATTGGAAAAATTGGCATTCATGATCGACTCATTGCGGGGCATCATTCTCTAACCCATCAAGATGAGGAACTCATGAGCTGCCATCCAACAATTGGAGCACAGATTTCAAGCGGCATTCCTTTCCATCCTGCAGTAGGACAAATCATCCGCTTTCATCATGAAAAATTTGATGGGTCAGGTTTTCCAGAAGGTCTATCCGGAGAGGCCATTCCATTTCCGGCTAGGATCGTCGGCCTGGCCAATATTTTCGACAATTATGTCACAGGTCAGGGGATACCCAAAGCGATGCCCGTCCCCGAAGCACGAGAGAGTATTCGACAAGAAGCAGGGAAAAGCCTCGATCCAAAACTTGCCGAATTGTTTGCCAAAGTGGTCTGGTAAATAAGCAATGTTCACCTGTGGTCAAGCCCCTCTCATTCTGAGTCATGAATAAAACGATTCCTACACTAGCTCAATTAACTCACTCTTCGACCACAGAAAAGTGGGAGCAGGCCTTTGATGCCTTAACTGATCACGTCATGATTGTGGACCAGGAAGGAAATATTGTCTGGGCCAATCAAGCCATTCGCAACCTCGTGGAACCCCAGGTAGGACAGATCGTAGGACGGCATTACCGATTCCCCTACTATGGGGAAATTCTTCCTCCAAGCCCTCCCCCATGGGAAACCGTGTTAGCCGGTGCTCTTTCAGCCGTTGTCGAAACAGCGTTCCCCTTAATGTCAGGGCAATTTCTGGTGTCCTGTTTTCCCTTATTTGATACCCAAGGCACTCAGTGGGGTGCCATTTCGGTTGTCAAAGATATTACCGATCGGAAAAGAATTGAAGAAGCCTTAAGAAAAATTGCACAGAGCGATCCAGTCCCAGGAAGCATCGGCTTCTTACGGGCCTTAGTCAAAGACCTCTGCCAAGCCCTCAATGTCCCCTATGTCATTCTCGCTGACCTTGAAGAACCGAGCCATCCCAACGCTCAAACAGTGGCGGTATTAGCCAATGGAACCTTTCTCGAAAACTTTTCCTGGACACCACCTACAGCCTTATTGAATGATCTCAGCAGCGTAAAAGGATGTGCCTGGAATAACATTTCCACTCCTTTTTTCCCTCGAACCTCGGAAGTGTCTTCATGGGAAGTCACAAGTTATATGGGCAATGCCTTGAGGGGGCAAACGGGACAAATTATCGGTCTTCTGGTTGCATTGAGTCCAGAACCTATTACCAATCCTCATGTCGCTAAATCTATTGTTCAATTATTTGCAGCCAGAGCCGCAAGTGAACTTCAACGAAAAAAAACAGAAGACGCCTTACGAGATAGTGAACAACGGTACAGAGCCATCGTCGAAAATGCGTATGATTTAATCATTGAAATCAGCAACCAAGGCAAATGCAACTATATAAGCCCGAACTGTCCAGCGGTATTGGGGTATGACTCAACGGACATGTTGGGGAAAAGCTTTTTTGACTTTGTTTATCCTGAAGAACGAAAAACCCTTTCCGCATCATTCCACACTCAAATCGAGACACTCCAAGAAATCGATATGACCTGCCGGCTACAAACGAAACAGGGTGAATGGCGATGGTTTGAAAGTCATATCCATCCTTTTCGAACCAGTATGGGAATGGTGAAGGGTGTCATTGTGACAAGAGATATTACAGAGCAAAAGCGAGTAGAAGACGAACGCTTACGGGCCACAAAACTTGAATCAGTTGGTCTATTGGCTGGTGGAATTGCCCATGATTTCAATAATATTCTCACGTCAGTTTTTGCCAATATTGGATTGGCGAAAATGATTTCGACAAAGGAAGGCTCATCCATTTCCTCGATGATTGAACGTCTGAGTGCAGCAGAGAAAGCCTGCCTCAGAGCTCGAGACTTAACCAAACAACTCTTAACCTTTGCCAAAGGCGGTGCACCAGTTAAGAGTACGACATCCATTGCTTCCATCATTGGCGACACGGTGGAATTTGCACTCAGGGGATCCAGTGTTCGGTGTTGTTTACATATCCCAGAACATCTTTGGCCTGTGGTAGTGGATGAAGGTCAAATTAGTCAGGTGTTACAAAATCTCGTGATTAATGCTGAACAGGCCATGTCGGAAGGAGGCGTCATCAACGTCACGGTGGAGAACGAATCGATTATTGATTCTTCTGATGTTCCACTCAAACCGGGCAACTACGTTCGGGTTTCAGTTGCAGATCAAGGTATTGGGATACCCCAGGATCATCTATCAAAAATTTTCGATCCCTACTTTACGACCAAACAAAAAGGGAGCGGTCTCGGTCTGGCCACGACCTATTCAATTATTAAACGCCACGAGGGCCACATCAGTGTTTCATCGGCACTTGGGAAAGGAGCGTGTTTCACTCTCTATCTCCCAGCATCATCACAGCAAGAAACCTCTCGAGATGAAACGCCAAGTGCCTTGATTTCTGGGAAAGGCCGAATACTGGTCATGGATGATGAAGATGAAATTCAGGAGGTCTTGGGCAAAATGCTCGAGCATCTTGGGTTTGACGTAGATTTTGCCAATGAGGGAGAAAAGGCCTTGAGCCATTACACTAAGGCTTTTCAAGAAGGCCTGCCCTACGTTGCAACTATTTTGGATCTCACGATTCCCGGAGGAATGGGAGGAAAGGAGACCCTTCGGCAAATTAAATCCTTCCACCCTGAAGCAGCAGTCATTGTCTCAAGTGGGTATTCAAATGATCCCGTGATGGCTCGTTTTCAAGAATTTGGATTTTCCGGAGTCATTGCCAAACCCTACAACCTCGTTGATCTCTCGAAAGTCCTCAGCGAGATTCTCTAGCAATTTCCTCACCGTACGTTTGATTAGGAAGATGCGGTACTTCGTAATTCATGAGGAGATAAGATCCCTCGTTCAGTAATAATCCCAGCAATGAGATCAGCTGGAGTCACATCAAACGCCGGATTCCACACCGACACTCCAGAAGGCGCGATCAGCCGACTCCCATGCACTTGTCTGACCTCTGAAGAATCTCGCTCTTCAATAGGAATACCGTCTCCATTCCGTGTCTTCAAATCAATGGTTGAAAGAGGAGCTGCCACATAAAATGGAATCCCATGGGCTTTGGCCAATACGGCGACGGAATAGGTTCCAATTTTATTCGCCACATCCCCATTCGCCGCAATACGATCGGCTCCGACCACACAACATTGCACTCGTTTTTTTTGCATTAACGCCCCAGCCATATTATCCGTAATAAGAGTCACAGGAATACCATCTTGTTCCAGTTCCCACGCCGTTAAACGTGCTCCTTGAAGGACTGGTCGGGTTTCATCCGCAAAAACGCGAAGATTTTTCCCTTCTTCCCAGGCAGCCCTCACCACACCTAAAGCGGTACCATAACCCGCAGTGGCTAACGCCCCAGCATTACAATGCGTGAGAATCGAATCACCATCATGAATAATAGCTGCACCATATTTTCCCAACGTTTGATTGACACGAACATCTTCTTCAAGAATCGCCAGCGCTTCATCCAATAATCGCTCTTGGACATCCTGTAGATTCGCCAGAGGCACCGCAGCGAGCGCCTTTTTCATTCGGTCCACCGCCCAAAAGAGATTCACCGCAGTCGGCCTAGTGGCGGCAAGGACTTCAAACACGGTATCCATATGCATCGGAAAACCATCTAAAGTGGCCTGCGTATATTGTCTTGCGCCAAGAGCAATTCCTAAGGCGGCTGTCACACCAATGGCCGGGGCTCCACGAACATTGAGATTTCGAATCGCCTCAGCCACACAATGATAATCAGCACATTCCAAAAAACTCACTTCACCCGGCAGGACAGCTTGATCCAAAATACGAACCTTATTGTCTTTCCATTCAACGGTTGGAACCATCTTTTTGACCTTTCCTCGTTTTTTTGAGAGAAAAATACTCAAATTCAAATTTATGATGATTATCGTTTTTGTTCAACTGCAGGTTGCCCCGACTCGTTTTGTCCAGAACGGGGAAGCTCTAAGGGAGTGGAGGTCGGTTTCTTGGGAACCTCTTTCTTCGTCTGAGCAGAGCCAAACACCGTGTTTTTCAAGACATCAAACGCCAATTGGGCCAATCCACCCAATCCTTTCGTGAGTGATTTATTTGGCATATAGGTAACTGTCGGCTCTTTGATAGGTCCGATGATGCTAAACATGGCCGTGGCAATACCTTTTCGGTCGCCAGAAAAAATGGTCCCAAAAAGCGGAATGGCTTTGAGCATATCAGAATAGGGGCCAAAGGGACTCACGGCAACGACTCCTTCCAAGAGATCTCGTCTAAAATCATAGGCTCCCGCAAATGTCGAATTCATGACCGGACTCCGCAGCCGAAAATCTTTCGATTTGAAGATGCCTTCTTCAATTGTGAGGTTGGCATCGACCGATTTATAGGGAAAACCTGTTTTTTCAAAATTCACTTTTCCGCGAAGGACATGAGGAAGATTAAGGATTCGGAGAATTTTGGGAATCACGACACCTTTTCGAACATAGCCATCTGAAAGAGAGATTTCTAATCCGCCTTCTAAGGTAGGAATAATTCCACGGGGATCACGTCCATGCCCTTGAATCTTCCCGCGAATGTTGATGGGGCCGGAAATAGCATGACTCTCATCACCCATGGCCTTTAGGACTTTTTCAAAAGGAAGATGATGTCCCTCAAAGGAGGCTCGCACGGCAGCGGGTTTTCCAGGAGGAAGATGCACGAAGGCTCGGCCTTTCACACTTCCATCTTTTTCAACCATGGCTTGAATATTATCGATGGTGACCAAGTTGGCATCCACCTTCAATTCAGCTGATAATTTATGGCCAAGGATCCCTTTATACCGAGGGTGTTCAATAAATAGCGACCCTTCTAACTTCCCCTGACTAGCTAGCCATTCAACCCCATCACGCAACACAGATCGCTCATCTTTTGGAATGAGCAAATCAATATCAAATTTTGGCGCATTCCAAAGCACACTCAACTGAGGACTGGATTTCCATTGTTTCACAAATCCTGTGACCACGGCTTCACTATCCCTGATATGAAATTCCAGTCGCTTTAAATCTAGTAAATCCTTATCGATGCGTACACGAACAAAGACGTTTTCCACCGAATCTTGAATGCCAGGAATCGTCAAGACCCCATCCGTCAGGGCAATCCATCCTTTCATATTCCATTTGGCCCAATCCGATCCAATACCGTTTCCACCTAATTGAATTTCAAAAATCCCTGATTGAATGGCATTACCGAACATCTGAATCTTGTTTGGTAAGACGCCAATAGAAATGGGGCCAGAATCAAGCCGACCTTCAAAACTCCAATTCGGACGATATCGGGCAACACCCTGACCCCGCAAACGAATGGGAAGCATGGCCAATTCGATGCGTTCAAATCGAACGGTTCCCCCTGGTCGAACCTGCCCATCAAATTCTAAGGTACTGGCTTGTCCTGCTTCTTTGGTTAACACAGACGGAATCGTCAAAGAGGCTTTTTCGCCATCAATAACTCCCTTGACCGAAAGACGATGACTTGGACCTCGTAGTGTCACTGACGTGTGAAGTGGTCCCCTAACTTTCAAGCCTGATTGAGATGACGCTGACTGAGGAGTCGGGGAAAGGACCTGCCCATCGAACCCTGCCGTCACCGTTAAGGGTTCAAACCGAACATCATCTTGATGGATAATCGTTCCATGTAATGTCACAGGGTAGCCATTCATGTCTCCCTGCATATTTTCCAACACCGTACTATCCGGAGAAAACTGAATCTTCCCATGAACATTGAACACCTGATGGGGGAAGTTTGGAATGGTGAGCACGACGTTGGTTGGTTGATACTCTCCTTCCTGAAAGGTTAAGCCTGGCTCATTCAACAGCTCTCCAGAAAACCCTAAATGAAGAAGCCCTTGGCCTTGCGAAAACTTTAAGGCTTGCCAACCAGAAGAATCAGAAGAAGGCGAGCCTAATTGACGAACAAAATCCCACACTTTTTTTGCCGGAACCTGCCCTTGAATTTCAACATCACCCCATGCCCCATTTTCCTTTAACAGGAGTACGCCTTTTGTGACATCAACGAGAATTCCATCATAGACACCAGTAGCCTTTGAGACTTGAATTCGATCGGGCTCAACCACAATGGTTCCTTGAACCTGGTCAGCCTTTGGTAATTCTGGAAAATTGAGAAACCCATTATTCACTTGGAAGGTTCCCGTGACCGATGTGCCAACATCGGCTCTGGTGGAACTCGTCACCCGGGCATCCAGAACTTTTAAATCCCCACCCCATTCGCCCTGTTTCCAAAGATCACCAACCGAACCAGGTAACCACGCCTTCGGTACCGCCTTTCGAACGGTCTCAAGATTCAGGCTAGAAGAACGCAAAGACACAGAGGTCATCTCATGCCCATCCTCCAGACCTTCAATCGAGACATTGCCCCCGAGAGTAAGAGAAGGGTTGGAAAGCGCAATATTTGAAAACTGCAGGTGGGAGGTGAGCCCATTTTTGACCCATTTCACCCGTGAATCCAGGTTAAGCGTTCCAGGAAATTGCTTAAGAAGTTCCTCCTTGGGGAAAAATTCAGCGAATTGATTGATGGCCACATCTCGGGTCCCAATGGTTCCAGTAAACGTCATCTGTTCCAAGGATACAGATTGTTGGCCCGACGAAGACAAAGGTACCGTCGAGATAGCCTCAAAGCCACCGGATAATTGAAAAGGCGCGAAACTTTGCGCCTGACGAAGATTTCCAGACAGCGTCAACGTTGCATGAATGGCTTCTTCCTCATAGGATGTATCAGACATCCAGGTAACATTTTCAATGACGACACCGCGCACAGTCTCGGAGGGCGATTCATCAATCACTATAATTTTCCCATTTCTCACATCCATTTTCCCCAAGATTAAAAAGGAGGAAAGAGACGAGAGGCCTGCTTGCTTATTGGAATGTCCTAAAAAACGCCAAATTCCCATTCGATCTCGCCGAATCTCAATTTCAGGTTGATCCAGAGCAAACTCTTTAACAACAAGTTTTTTCTGCAACAATTGCCCGATGCCCAGTTCTAAACTCATAGATTTCGCTCGAAACACGGCATGGGAGTCGGCCTGTTCTTTCACCACAATATCGGAAACCAGAAAATGAGGAGATGGGAAGAACGCTAAAGACGTGCGCCCCACCTGTACGTGAGAGCCTAACGTTTGTTGGATCTGCCCTAGGACCAAAGACTTCAAATAATCGGGATTCAAAAACCATGGCAGAATGATGAGCGCCCCAATGAGGAGAAAGGCCCCAAGGCTTCCCCACAGCATGGTCCTTTTTACAGAAGGTCGCAGAAGAGTATCCCCACTAAGCCAACACGGTAGGCGGTAAAATGGTGAAAAGAGTGAAAATACAAGGTGTCAATCGTGATGTTGTATCTTACTGGAATTTGGGTATAAGGAAAGAAGATGTTGTCAGTTTTCCTGTTGTAAAAACCGTTATAATCATTGTACAAAAAATGAGATAAAAAAGAATGGACGATTCTCCAATACAGGAGGAGATCTGTGCTGCACTTTCTTGACCCTTTTGACACAGGTACGATATCCTGCCACGTCTAAATTGGAGCGCCCGCAAGCCTTATTTGAGGATCGGCACTCTCCCATTTCACCTCTTTTAGATCACAACAATTGAATTGAAGCCATCTCACACTTTCCTCACCCGTGTTCAAGTCTCATCACTCCTGAAGTTGTATGATGTGCCCGATCCAGCC
This sequence comes from Nitrospirales bacterium, assembly GCA_029261295.1. Lineage (GTDB taxonomy): Bacteria > Nitrospirota > Nitrospiria > Nitrospirales > UBA8639 > Nitrospira_E. The sequence goes on from JAJDBP010000036.1 coordinate 34,117, forward strand.
AATTCTAAAAAGATACTGATCGGCTATGATAAAGCCCATGCCCATCGCACCGCACGCATGTGTGTGCCGGTCGCAGAAGCATTAGGACATCCACACCCACGACTCAAACAATTTGAAGCCGCCTGTTTACTCCATGACATGGGACGAGCAGGCCTGAATGCAAAATTATTCGGGACCATCTGGTCATGGGCGAAACAACAGGGCATTCCCACCAGACCACGAGAATGGCGAGCCAAATATCCGACCACACCCTATGGCAAAGAATCTCAAGCCTTTATCAAGCGGTACAAACACGCACTTCTCGAACAAGGGCTCAAACTCACACCAGCGGTCAAGGACCATATAGACATGCGATTGGGCTTTTCCAAACGCCTCAAAAAATGTATCCGTCCAGTCAAAACCACCTTGTATAGTCTTGAAATCGAATGGGCGCCCTGGATGGAACGAATCATGTTGTATTATTATTACCCGGAAAAATTAGACACAGCACCCACGTGGACACATCAATTGGGAGAAATTTTGGTGGCCTGCGAACAACTCGAAGCCTACAGTAATCATCGACGTGGCAAAGATTACTATGCCCGCTCAGAAGAAAGCTTTCAGGCGGCATTCGCGTATCTTCGCCAACTCACCAAACAAAAGATTGTCAGTCGAGACGTCTTAAATACCATTTGCCGGTTAACTCGGGAAGGGTGCTTTACCCCAACATTACGACAAGCGCGAGGGGGCACTTTGTCGACCGCCGAACAACGCTATCTGGCCTCAGTGGCAGCCTGACCGATCATGCCGGTTTCCACCCATACGCTACAAGCCGACATGAAGGGTGATTCTCAAATGGAGAATCTCACCGAATCGATGAAGGCCATCCTTAGCAAGTCGGGCATCGCCAATGGCACGCTCACCCTCTTTGTGAAGCACACCACCGCCAGCGTCATGATTATCGAAGACGAACCCGGCATTCGAGCAGATACACAACACTATTGGAATGCCACCATTCCTCCCAAAAAAGACTGGCAGCACAACACCAGAAACCCTGGAGAAGATAATGGGCATTCTCATTTGCGTGGTCAATTGCAAGGCCCATCCATCACGATTCCCATCGTCCAAGGAGCGCTCACCTTGGGTACCTGGCAACAAATTGTGCTGATCGATTTTGATACCCGTGCACGAACCCGAGACCTCGTCGTACAAATCATTGGTGAATAGGAAAAAACCATTCGGAACCCACCACCAATGACCTAACCGACTCCGCCTATTTACCCTCTTCTGGCACTCCCAAACACATGAACGTCCGTTCCCCACGATATTACCTTTTGATCATCTTCATCGGGATCTTCCTCAACCCCATCAGTTTCCCAGGAGATATGCGAACCGCTTCAGGCAACACGAAAAAGAATCCATCCTTCCAACATCTCACCCATGACCAATCACTCAGCACTGAAGAACTCAACACCATCTCCGTCTTCGAAAAGGCCAGTAAATCGGTTGCCTATATCACCAATACGGCCGTCAGACGAGACTTCTGGTCGCTCAACACCTTTGAAGTCCCCCAAGGATCCGGATCAGGATTTATTTGGAATACCCAAGGGCACATCGTCACCAACTACCATGTGGTTTATGGCGCCCATTCGATTCAAGTCGTTCTTGATGACCAATCGACCCATGATGCCAAGGTGGTCGGAGTAGACCCCGACCACGATTTAGCGGTTCTACAGATTAACGCCAATAAAAAACAACTCCATCCACTCGACCTTGGCAATTCACAAAATCTTCGAGTCGGACAACATGTACTGGCCATCGGCAATCCGTTTGGACTCGATCACACGCTAACAACAGGAGTCGTCAGCGCCTTAGGCCGATCGATTAAATCGATCAACGACCGCACGATCGAAGGCGTCATCCAAACAGATGCCGCCATCAATCCAGGCAATTCAGGAGGACCACTCCTCAATAGTTCAGGAAAATTAATTGGCGTCAATACTCAAATCATCAGCCCCAGCGGATCGTTTGCCGGGATTGGCTTTGCGGTGCCCGTCGGCATTGTCAAACGAATCGTGCCACAACTCATTCAGTATGGAAAAGTGATTCGGCCAGGGTTAGGGGTGTCTCTCATTCCCGATTCCATTGCCAATCGATGGGGCATCAGAGGCATTATCATTGCTCGCGTGCAACCCGAGAGCGCAGCCGACAAAGCCGGGCTCAAAAGTCTAGAAGAGCTCCGCTCAGGACGAATTCGCCTAGGCGATGTCATTATCTCCATTGACGGCAACCCAGTACAAAGTTTTGACGACCTCGCCACCATCTTAGACCGCCACAATGTCGGAGACCGCATCAAATTGGGCCTTCGCCGAAACAATAAAGAACGCACCGTCAACATCACCCTCCAAGCCGTGCAATAATCAGTCATTATGTAGCTTCCGCAGCGAAGTACCTGTGCCCTACCCCAACATAATGAACGGGTTTACTACCCAACACTAAAAATTTATTTTCAGGAACCCTATACTTTATTTAGTGGGTTGGGTAGCATTGCTACAATATTGTTGATTTATCAGATTTTTATTTAATCTCCACTACCTCATCAATTGAGAAATGATAAAGGAGAGGAGCTGGAATTCTTCTAACAATTAATTCAATTCAAAATTTCTTCCTTTTCGAACTCTAAACAATTAGTTGAAATATAAATTTCATAACAACCAGTTTTTTCCACAAAAAGCTAGAACAAATGCAACCAACACCAGAGCGGCAATTAAATTTAACAACGGCTGTCAAACAGATATATCAAGCCTGCAAGCTCAATGATGATGAGAAGCCTCCATTTTTCTTTATTGTTGGTGCAGGTCTATCAGTTCCTTCAATCCCCCTTGCTGCCCAGATTGAAGAAGAATGTAAACAAATTGCCCTGGATTTTGGCCACAAAGATACGGCTGCATATCTAGGACCTCTCGAAAGGTATTCCTTTTGGTTCGAAAATGCTTTCCAACAAAGAATCCATCGGCAAAAATATCTGAGAAAAAAAATGGAAAAGAGTCCGATATCCCACGCCACGTTACGACTTGCCCACCTGCTATCAGAGAAAAAAGTTGCAAATATCGTAGTTACCCCCAACTTTGATGATCTCATAACAAAGGCGCTCCATTTATTTGGAATCCCACATATTATTTGTGATCATTCTCAAACTGTAGAACGAATTGATACGGAGAGTTCAGACATTCAGATCATTCATGTACATGGAACCTACTGGTTTTATGATTGCTGCAATTTAAAAGGGGAGATTAACACGCAGGCTCAACCATCGGAACAAACAACTCGCACGATGAGTGCACTACTGGATAATATCTTGACTCGCCGATCACCTCTCGTAATTGGCTACAGTGGTTGGGACGGGGATGGAATCATGTCAGCACTGAAGCGCCGTCTCACTTCTCCTCTCCCTTATCGTCTGTATTGGTTTTGCTATCGATTGTCTGATTTAGAACAGTTACCAGACTGGCTAAAAGCGAATGGGGATGTATTTTTCGTAATTCTGGAACAACCACCGGCCCAACAAAAGATATCGAAACCACGTTGGACCAAAAGAAAAGGTGAGGGAAATCTAGAATTGACGCTACCATTAGAAGAAAAATCATTTGCCGATAAACCCATCGAAGAAAAAATCCTTCCAGCTCAAAAGGTTCTCGATGAGATCAATAAAACATTTCAACTTGGAACTCCAAAACTTCTTGATGACCCGCTGGGATTTCTTGCTAAACATTTTGACCTGTCTTTACCTCAAGACGAAGAAAACCCTAAAGAGACAACTCCCTACTTCTTTAGCAGTGTTATTCGTGAGATTGAACAGGCAAGAGAATGTATGAGTTCTAAGAAAAATGAATCGCTTCTTGAGACACAACTAGAATTTAAGATAGATGAAATTCGAAATGCGGTTCGTCAATCACAGTACAATCATGCCATCAAAAAAGCCCATGAACTAGAGATTGACCAACTCCCTGTTAAACAACTTCAGGATCTTTGGGACGTGGTTCTCGGTGCGACAAATGTTCCCTCTGAAAAATTAGAAGAACAGTTAAGTACTTACGAACTCCTCATCCAATGTGGAGTCACACTTTCACGCCAAATTCCAGAAAATAAAATTCCTATTCAAATTCACGTTGCCAAGGCTTTGGGCAAGAAAGGTTCCACTCTCAGCCTTCTTGACCGCCCCGAGGAAGGACTCGCCGTCTATGACGAGGTCGTAACTCGGTTCGGCCAAGCTACCGAGCTGGCGCTCCGAGAGTCAGTCGCTTGGGCTTTGGGCAATAAGGGTTACATTCTTGGCATCCTCCACCGCCCCGAGGATGGACTCGCCGTCTATGACGAGATCGTAACTCGATTCGGACAAGCTACCGAGCTGGCACTCCGAGAGCAAGTCGCTAGGGCTTTGCTCAATAAAGGTGTGGCACTCGGCATCCTCGACCGTCACGAGGAAGGACTCACCCTCTATGACGAGGTCGTAACTCGGTTCGGCGAAGCCACCGAGCTGGCGCTCCGAGAGTCAGTCGCTTGGGCTTTGGGCAATAAGGGTTACATTCTCGGCATCCTCGACCGTCACGAGGAATCTATCGCGGTCTATGACGAGATCGTAACTCGGTTCGGGCAAGCTACCGAGTCGGCGATCCAAAAGGAAGTCGCCAGGGCCTTGTTGAATAAAGGCTTTAGCCTCAAATTTCTTAAAAAACTCAATCCTGCGTTGGCAACTTTCACTCAAATTCTTGAACGATTCGGAGACAGCACAGAACCTGGCATCCGTCAGCAGGTAGATAAAGCCATTAAAGAACTAGATAAAACCCAAACACTAAAAAAAAGAAAAGCCTCAATTACCAAAAAAACCAAATCTTCAAAAAAGACAAAAACAGACAAGACAACTAAAAAGAAATAGCATTCACAAAGAGACCCTAAATTCGGGTTTTCAACTTTATACTACACCTGGACAGTGAATTAGATTCCCACTCCCTAAAGTATTTGGCCTTTCCACCTTACTCGACTTTCAGTAGAAAACTATGAATTACCTATGCCATTGGTAAGTGCCATAATTCCTGCTTTTAATGGAACTTCTCGATACCTTCGAGAAGCTATTCTCAGTGTTCTAGGACAAACGTTCCAAGATTTGGAACTCATCATTGTGGATGATGCGTCCGACGACGATCCTTCTTCGGTAATTCCCTCCGCTCCGAATATTCAATTGTTTAGAAGAACGGTGAACGGAGGGATCGCTGTGGCTCGGAACAGTGGCGCCAACCTTGCCTCTGGGCAATACCTCTCGTTTTTAGATCAGGATGATCTCTGGGAACCTACGTTTTTGGAAGAGACATTAGCCAAACTATCTGAAAATCCAAAGGCAGCCCTTGTTCATACGGATGGCTATAAGATTAACGAACAGAACCACATCTTTGAATACGATGGGGCCATGAAACATTACGATACGATTTCTCAAATCCTACGGAATGGCCACGATACTGCGACGAACGGCACGTTGCTCCGACGGCATTGCTTTACTCAAATCAATGGGTATGACGAACGGCTGACCATTTGTGAGGACCTTGATCTTGGCATTCGCCTTTTCCAACGCTATCCCTTGATCCATCTACCCAAGGCGTTATATCGGCATCGCCACTATCCTCATAATGCTTCTCGATCTATCCCTTCCCCTCAAGCCCTCCAAGGGCGAAAGATATTCCTTGAAAAACATGTGCCTTCCTGTACCAGAGGAACAGCGGCGGGGAAGGCTTTGAAAAAGGACTGGGCGCAGTATTATAGCGACAAGGGAAAATGGCACTTGTCTCAAGGGGAAAGAAAGGCTGCGCAGGCTGCACTCATTACGTCGTTGAGATACCAACCTTTTGCTTATAAGACGTATTTAAGGTTGATGCGGGTGGCTCTTCCGTGAATTTTGAAGAATTTAGGGAAAGGGCATTTTCAAAAATGGCTGGCCTGACGAAAATGGGTGGCTGAGGACTCTACCTCCCCTGGCCCCTCCTTACAAAGGAGGGGAATTGATGGGAGAACCTAGAGGTGATATTGACCTAAATTGAAAGTTGTAAGATTTTTTAAGTCTTTACCTTCACCCTAGCCCTCTCCCTTAAAGGGAGAGGGAATTTGAGACGAGCTAATTTGGTGTTAGGTTTCGGGGGTGTCTTTGGCTTCTAGGGCAAACTTGCCGTCGATGACATCGCCGATGATGGTTTGGCCGTCTACGGCTTTGCCTTGGATGATTAATCTCGACAGTGGTGTTTCGATCACTTGTTGAATAAGCCGCTTTAATGGTCTGGCGCCATAGACCGGATCATATCCGCGCGATGCGAGTTCTGAAATGGCTGCCGGCGTTAACTCCAAGGTCATTTGCCGATCCTCTAATCGGGCCCGCAATCGTCCTAGTTGGATCTCGACAATCGGTCCCAGTTCTTCTTGTGTCAGCGGATGGAAGACTACGACTTCATCGACTCGGTTGAGGAATTCAGGGCGGAAATGTTGTTGAATTTCCCTGAGGACTAAACTTCGCAGTCCTTCATAATCCATCTTCTGTTGTTGCGCTTCCAAAATTTCCTGACTTCCCAGATTAGAGGTCATGATGAGGACGGTGTTTTTGAAGTCCACCGTTCGACCTTGGGATTCAGTCAATCTTCCATCATCAAGAACTTGAAGTAATACATTAAATACATCGTGATGGGCCTTTTCGACTTCGTCAAATAAGATCACCGAAAATGGTTTTCGCCTCACGGCTTCAGTCAATTGACCTCCTTCTTCATAACCCACATAGCCTGGAGGGGCTCCTATTAAGCGCGCCACGGTGTGCTTTTCCATATATTCAGACATATCAATGCGAACAAGATTCGATTCATCATCAAAGAGGGTATGGGCCAAGGCGCGAGCTAATTCTGTCTTTCCCACCCCGGTTGGCCCTAAAAACAAGAAGGACCCAATCGGACGATTCGGATCTTTGATCCCGGACCGGGCCCGTAACACCGCATCAGCCACGGCTCGGACGGCTTCGTCCTGACCAATCACCCGTTTGTGCAAATGTTCATCCAGATGGAGAAGTTTCTCTACCTCACCTTGCATTAACCGGTTCATGGGGATGCCCGTCCACCGACTGACCACCTCCGCAATATCTTCTTCATCCACTTCTTCTTTTAAGAGACGGTTTTCCTGGTTGTCACCGGTCAGGCGCTCTTCCTCTCCACGCATTTCCTTTTCCAAGCGAGGTAATGAGCCATATCGCAATTCAGCCACCTTATTTAAATCATAATTTCGTTCGGCTTGTTCAATATCTTGCTTCACGCCTTCCATCGCCTGCCGCAATTCTTGCAGTTTCCCCACAGAAGATTTTTCAATATCCCACTGTGTTTGCAGTTCGGCGAGGGTCTCTTGTTTGCTAGTTAACTCCTGCTCTAAGTTGGCCAACCGTGTTTGGCTTCCTGTATCCGTTTCTTTTTTTAAAGCTTCCCTTTCAATTTCTAATTGCAAGACTTTGCGAGAAATCTCATCCATTTCTGCAGGCATACTATCGATTTCCGTCCGCAAACGCGCAGCCGATTCATCGATCAAATCAATGGCTTTATCCGGCAAAAACCGATCGCCAATATACCGATGCGATAAACGCGCCGCTGCTACCAGTGCCGAATCTTTAATACGAACGCCATGATGCACTTCGTAGCGTTCCCTGAGGCCACGTAGGATAGAAATAGTATCTTCAACCGATGGTTGATCAACCACTACTGGTTGGAAGCGCCGCTCTAAGGCCGCATCTTTTTCAATATGTTTTCGGTATTCATCGAGAGTAGTCGCCCCAATTAAATGCAGGTCCCCACGGGCTAACATAGGCTTCAAAAGATTGGCGGCATCCATGGCCCCTTCTGCGGCCCCCGCCCCTACCACCGTGTGCAATTCATCGATGAATAACAGAATTTGTCCTTGAGATGATTGTACTTCTTTCAGCACGGCCTTTAAGCGTTCTTCAAATTCCCCTCGAAATTTTGCGCCGGCTACCAAGGCCCCCATATCCAGTACCACCAGTCGTTTTTGTTTGAGCCCTTCGGGAACATCACCTTTGATAATCCGTTGAGCTAATCCTTCGACAATGGCGGTTTTTCCCACTCCAGGTTCCCCAATGAGAACGGGATTATTTTTGGTTCGTCGTGACAATATTTGAATAACTCGACGAATTTCTTCATCCCGTCCAATGACCGGATCAAGCTTTCCCTGACTGGCCGCCCGTGTAAGATCACGGCCATATTTTTCCAATGATTGATAGGTCCCTTCCGGATCTTGGCTTGTCACACGCTGATTCCCACGCACATGCTGAAGACCGGCTAACACCTTATCGCGTTTCAATCCTAGCGCTTTAAACACGCCGCCTTCTTCTACCATGGCCAACAACACATGTTCCACACTCAGGAATTCGTCCCGAAGTTCTTTCATTTCTGTTTCTGCTTTATTCAGGACTTGTCCCAATCGTGGAGTCAGATGCACCTGCCCTGGGGCTGAACCACTGACTTGTACTTGGGGAATTTTTTGGAGTGTGTGTTCGACAGCTTTACTGACAGCCTGAGGCGAGACCCCGGCTTGTTCAAGAATAGGTGTGGTCGAACCGTCAGCTTGCTCCAGAAGGGCGACTAACAAATGTTCGACGTCTATGCCTTGATGATTTCGACGCATCGCTAAACCCGACGCCGCCTGCAAGGCTTCTTGTAATTTGATCGTCATTTCATTGGGATTCATCAGGACACCTCTTCCTTTGATTTTTCTTCCTTCAACCGACAACAGTCATGATTAAGACCATGACTCTATCGTTTTCTGTGTCTTCGTTTCTTCCTATAGAGATAATCATTTCTCTTAGGAATTCAAGGCCGCATGACGATTTTTCTAAAAAAAGAGAGGGATGACTACGGGTTAATCAGCGGGCATGACGGTAACGATTTCTTGATATAGACGATGAACGGCTTCGGTGTGCTGACGATAATCCACGAGTAACCCTTCAGCGGTCTGTTTGCTGGTGTCCCCTTTCGGATACCCCATTCTTATGGCACATTTGGCAATTTCATCGGTTTTGGATGGCAGGAGATGGGTCTGCAGTTCATGCACCATTTGAATTTTATTTTCAAGATTTCGTAAGAAAATATATGATGTCTTGAGTTGATGGACAGCCCCGACTTTTAACTTTCCGACTCTCATTAATTTGACCAGACTTTTTAATGTTTGGCGATCACGAATCGCAGGATATCGATACCCCCACCGCAATTGCAGTCCTTGGACAATAAATTCAATTTCTCGAATGCCCCCCCTGCCCAACTTCACATTTCGCTCGAGTTCTCCACGGCGCGTTAACTTGATGACCATTTGCCTTCGCAGTTCATGAATCGCCTCAAACACTTGGGGAGCCATCTCTCTTGTCCCATAGACAAACTTCCCCATTTTCTTGAGCAGCGATTGTCCAATCCGAAGATCTCCAGCAATGGGTTTGGCTTTCAAAAACGCCAGTCGCTCCCACGTCCGACCCCGTGTTTGATAATACTGGCAGGCATCTTCTACCGAACAGGCTAATGGCCCAACCTCACCTTCAGGACGCAACCGCATATCCACTCGGAATAAGGCGCCTTCCGAGGTGGAGACGGACAACACATTGGTGAGCTCTCTCGCTAACCCATGAAAATAATCAGCATCAAGGACGGGCTGTCGTTTGGTGTTTCCCCTGGCACTTTCTTTTTCCGCTTGAAAGACATAAATAAGATCGACATCCGAACTATAATTGAGTTCCCATCCCCCCAGTTTCCCCATCGCCAACACCGAAAAGCCGACACGGGTTTTTGCCTTGTTTACTGATGCAGTCCGAACATTTCCATTTTGGCCTAGGAGGTGTTGCTCAACCAATTCATACGCTGACTGAATCACCACAGCTGCTAAATCGGAAAGGACGGTATACGTTTCAATCGGCGTAGCAATACCAAGGAGGTCACGAATCCCTAGGCGAAGCATTTCTCGTCGTTTCAATCGCCTCAAGGCCTCACATTTGGCGTCATATGTTTTTACTCCCGCTAACATGGCCTCACCTAGGTTTAATAACTTCGATTTGGTTCGTCGCTGAACGAGGACACGATCATCTTCAATCCAATACACCAATAACGGATCGCGAATCAGCGTCTGCGCCATGGCCTGACTGTTTCCAAACACCGTCCCCAACACCTCGAGAACGTGCGGCATTTGTTGCAAATATTGGAATAATTGGAGGCGATGAATGCCGGAATCTACATAGCGTTCCCATTCATTTAACGCCTGATCTGGATCCGCCGTGTGTGATAACCCGGAAAGCAGCCCTGGCAGAAAACTCGCTAGGGTTTTCCTTGTATGCGGATCTCCGGCCATAGCTTGTAAATTTTGGTCGGCTCGTTTCCAATCTTGAAGCCCAAACGATTGAAGTAACCGAGCCACTTCAGAGGAAGCGAGATTGCTGGCCAACAGAATAGGGGTAGGATCAGGAAGAGGAGAAGAAAATTCTCGTTTCCTGAGCACTGTTTTTTGGGAGGTAGGTTTAGTAGATGATTTCATGAAGACAGAAAATTATACGAGACCCAGCCAGGCCTTACAATGCAAGAAGTTTTCAGTATACTGCAATATTATGGATTCTTCTGCTTTGCTCGAACAGGTTCAACAACGCGCTCCCCATCTGGCTCCCACGTTGGTGCAAGATTTCTTCTCACAGATGGATCCCGACTACTTTGAGCAATCCCCTCTCGAAACCATTCTTGAACATCTTGAGCTCACCGCCCAACTCACCTTCGAACAGCCTTGTTCGGTCGCGATCAACACCCTTTCATCAAAACAATATCAAATTCATATCGTCGCGTATGATTATTTTTCAGAATTTGCTACGTTTTGTGGAGTCTTAGCCTCCTTCGGACTCGACATTCGAGAAGCGGCCATCTTCACTTCCCGAGAAATTGATTCTCCATCTAAATCCAATACGACCGCATTCAAAAAACAGAACCCGTGGAAACACCTTTCTCCTAAACGTCCCACTAGTAAATTTTCTCGAAAGTTCGTGGTCGATGTGTTTCGCGTTCAAGCCTTGAAAGGCTTTTCATTCGATGCCTCCGCCCAGCAGGAATTCAAGAACAAACTGACCTCATTACTTCGATTACTCCAGAAAAATCACCTACGGCAGGCACGGCGGCTCGTCAATCGTGGTCTCATTGAAAATCTAAGTCACACACACAATAAGACTAGCGAGCTCGTGCATCCGGTTCATATCACGTTTTCCAATCCCGCCTCTTCGCCAGATACGGTGTTAGATATCCGGTCAACCGATACTCCAGCATTTCTTTATGCCTTTGCTAATGCCTTGGCCATGCGCGGCATTTATCTCGTCAAAGCCAAGATCGAAGTCAAAGGGCACCAAGTCTTCAATCGTCTCTATGTCCGTGGCCGTCAGGGTGGCAAACTTCAAAGCCAAGCGGAGCAGCAAGAGCTACGGACAGCCGCGGCCCTCTTGAAAGAGTTTACCTATTATCTCAGTTGGGCCCCCGACCCTGGAAAAGCGCTCGATCACTTTGATCAATTCTTGGATCAACTCCTAGAAGAACCTCAAAAAACATCCACATTGAGTACTTTAGGGAAAGCTTCAACATTAGAGCATCTCGCGCAATTGTTCGGCAGCAGTGATTATATCTGGGAGGATCTCCTACGACGACAGCATGACAATCTGTTGCCTATGATGCGTCAATTCAAAAAGGGCCCGTTGGTGAGGTCCAAGGCCGTTTTAGAAAAAGCCTTAACAGCACGGTTGCTAGAGGCCAAGTCGATCTCCAAGAAAAAACAAGAACTCAATCGATTCAAGGACGAAGAACTCTTTCGGATAGACATGCGGCATCTCCTCGAAACCAGTTCGCTTCCCGACTTCTCCAAGGCCTTAACCAATTTAGCTGATGTTATTTTAGGACAAGCGCTCGAACAATCCTATCAAGTTATCCGGCCCAAAGGCTCAAAGGCCAACGAAGGGTCCATGGCTATTTTTGGATTAGGGAAATTGGGAGGAGGAGAGTTGGGGTATGCCTCAGACATTGAAATACTCTTTGTCTATGCGAACGCGAAACCATCCAGCTCACGACAACCATCCAAAGTTTCCACCGATTTCTACGAACGATGGTCACAGGAATTTCTCCAATGGATCGAAGCCAAGCAAGAAGGCATTTTCCATATTGATACTCGCCTTCGGCCAAATGGCGACAAGGGAACCTTGGCGAATTCGTTAGGCGAGATTCAGCAATATTATAGTGCCGAAGGCCGATCGGCGCCCTTTGAACGACAAGCCTTCATCAAGCTCCGGTTCGTCGCTGGCAATCCTGCCTTAGGTAAAGCGGTTGACACTCACCAGAAAATCTTTGTGTATGGAGAAGAGCCATGGGATCTTCAAGCGGCACTCCATCTTCGACAGCGCCAAATGACTGAACTCGTGACACCAGGCACCACTCATGTGAAGTATGGTCCTGGGGGCTTGCTGGATGTGGAATATCTGGTGCAATACCTTCAGCTCCTGCATGGACATCATGATCCATCCATTCGCACGCCCAACACCTTAGAAGCCATTGAACAACTCTGCCATGTCTCTTTTCTTTCTCTTTCAGAAAGAGAAGCCTTGCGTGAAGATTATCTCTTTTTGCGACAATTAATCGATGGCTTGCGCATTGTCAGAGGAAATGCCAAAGACTTGGTCCTCCCGCCTTCCGGTTCAGATGAAATGGTATTTTTAGCACGACGTTTAGGAATGGGGTCTACGGACTGGCAGAAAAGTGCGAAAACTTTCGAACACACCACGCTTGAGCGAATGGCAAAAATTCACGAGCGCTTCCTGAAGCATTTTTCAAAAAACACTGCCTGAGACGATTGATATCGCCTCAGGCATGATGAAGAGTTTCAATTTCTTAGAAACTCTTACACGTCGTAATACATGAAGAATTCATGGGGATGTGGTCGGAGACGCATCGGATCCACTTCGTTATCCCGTTTATAGGAAATCCAAGCCTCAACTAAGTCTTCAGTAAACACTCCCCCTTTAAGGAGGAATTCATAGTCATTGGCCAAGTTGTCTAAGGCTTCATCCAAACTCGACGGCAAAGTTTGGATATTCCCTAATTCTTCTGGTTCCAGATCATACAGATTTTTGTCCATGGCTTCGCCTGGATCGATTTTATTTTGGATACCATCCAACCCGGCCATCAACATGGCGCTGAAAGCCAAATACATATTGCAGGATGGATCAGGGAATCGCACTTCAATTCGTTTGGCTTTCGGACTGGGTGAATACATCGGAATCCGAATAGCCGCCGATCGGTTACGGCTAGAATACGCGAGCATCACCGGGGCTTCGAATCCTGGCACCAGCCGCTTATACGAATTGGTTGTGGGATTCGTTAAGGCTGCCAAAGCTGGTCCATGCTTGATAATCCCACCAATGTAATAGAGACATTGTTGCGACACACCAGCATAATCTTTGCCAGCAAATGATGGCTTTCCACCTTTCCAAATACTTTGATGCGTGTGCATCCCTGTGCCATTGTCGCCAAAGACGGGCTTCGGCATAAATGTGGCCGTTTTTCCATGACGACGTGCGACATTGCGAACAATGTATTTATACATCATCATTTGATCAGCCATTTTGACCAACGTATCAAAACGCAGATCAATTTCTGCCTGACCAGCGGTGGCCACTTCATGATGATGTTTTTCAACACGAATGCCCGCTTTTTCCATTTCACGGCACATTTCGGAGCGAATATCTTGTTGGGAATCAACTGGAGCCACTGGAAAGTAGCCTTCCTTGTGGCGAGGACGAGAACCTAAGTTTTCGCCATCTTTTCCGGAATTCCAAATACCTTCTTCCGAATCCACAAAGTAATACCCAGAGTGACTATTTTGATCAAAGCTCACGTGATCAAAAATGAAGAATTCTGCCTCTGGCCCCCAATAGGACGTATCACCAATTTTAGTACTCTTCAGATATTGTTCGGCTCGCATGGCCACACCGCGAGGGTCACGTTCATAGATGGTGCGAGTAATGGGATCTTCCACATTACCGATCATGCTCAATGTCGGAATCTCCGTGAATGGATCCATCCGAGCCGAATTGGGATCTGGCACTAATAACATGTCACTGTTTTGAATGGCCTTCCACCCACGGATGGACGATCCATCAAACCCTGAACCTTCTTTAAATAAATCCAAAGATAATTCGGAAGTAGGAATGGAAAAATGCTGCCAGGTTCCAACCAAATCAATAAATTTGATATCGACCATTTCGACCTTATTCTTCTTGGCAAAATCCAACACTTCTTTAGGGGTCATTCACCTACCTCCTTCTTAAGACATTCGTGTATAAAAACTAAACTCTTGTTCGCTACGCTTTGATACGAGAACTTCACACTTCTTTATGAATAGGCTCTTTCACTATGTTGGCTGAGATCCAACCCCATTTCTTCATCTTGAGGAGAGACTCGAAGCCCAATGGTGAGATCAATGATTTTCAAAATAATATACGTTCCAATCATCGCAAACGCTAAGGTTACCAAAGCCAGAAAGACTTGTATACCAAACAACTCAGCATTTCCAAAAAACAAGCCTGTCGCCCCAATTGACGCAAAAAGTCCTGTGGCTAAGATTCCCATAAAACCTCCGACGCCATGTATTCCGACCACGTCTAAGGAGTCATCATATCCCAGCTTCATCTTCCACACCACCGCGACATAGCACATGGTTCCGGCAATTAACCCAATGACCATAGCCGACATGGGCCCAACAAATCCTGCAGCCGGAGTAATCGTGGCTAATCCGGCAATAATACCACTGGCAATACCCAGAACGGTTGGCTTCCCTCTATGAACCCATTCCGCACACATCCAACTGAGTCCACCTGCCGCCGCCGCAATATGAGTGGCAATAAACGCGACCCCAGCTCCACCATTGGCTCCTAAGGCGCTCCCTCCATTAAATCCAAACCACCCAAACCACAACAAACCCGTCCCTAACACCGTCATCGGTAAGTTATGAGGGGGCATGGCCTCTTTGGCAAAACCTTTACGAGGGCCTAACATCATCGCGCAAACCAGGGCGCCAAAACCCGAACTAATATGCACCACGGCGCCTCCGGCAAAATCTAGGGCACCCATTTGAGATAACCATCCACCTCCCCACACCCAATGCGCCAAAGGAGAATAAATACATAAGGACCACAAAACGGAAAATGCAAGTAATGCTTTAAAATTCATACGTTCGGCTACGGCACCAGTAATCAGGGCCACCGTAATGGCGGCAAACATGAGCTGAAACACCATAAAGACTTGATGAGGAATTGTTGAAGCATAGGTCGGACTCGGGTCAGCCCCAACGCCCTGTAACCCTATCCATTCTAGACTGCCAATCATGCCACCCACGTCAGGGCCAAATGCTAAACTATATCCACAAATCACCCAGACTAAGGTAATCAAACACAGAATGACGGCCGTATGCATGATGGTGCCTAACACATTTTTACTACGAACAAGCCCGCCATAAAATAAGGCTAATCCTGGAAGCATCATGCACAAGACTAAAGCGGACGACATTAAAATCCATGCCGTGTCGCCTGTATCTACCTGAAGCGCTCCTCCGTCCTCTGCTAAAACAAGAGACGACTCTCCCATTCCAACAACCATTGCCAATACTAGGCCTAGCTTTATGAGCGCGTTGGATATTTTCATTGTGCCTCCTTCAACCAAACCCGTGTTAGGAAAATGAATAATGATTAAACCGCACCCTCACCAGTTTCACCAGTCCGAATACGAATCACATCTTGTAATTCAGAAACGAAAATTTTCCCATCTCCGATGCTTCCCGTTTTGGCCGCCCGTGTGATGGCCTCCAAGACCTCATTGACACGGCCATCGGCCACAACGATATCCATTTTAATTTTCGGAACAAATTCTATTTGATATTCAGTTCCACGATACGTTTCCTTGTGCCCTTTTTGCCTGCCAAATCCTTTGACCTCTGTCACGGTCATGCCGTGAATGCCTAATTCAATTAGGGCCTCTTTGACCTCATCGAGCTTGAAGGGTTTAATAATGGCTTGAATAAGTTTCATTGGGATGATCCCTCCATTGGATTAAAGACACGAAAAGTCTTAATTGGTATTCATCAAGTGTAACGCTGGGCCAACAATATGTGAATGTGTCTCGCCTAGCCATACGCGCGTTCGCTATGTTGCGTGAGATCCAGCCCAAGAACTTCCTCTTCCTGACTCACACGCAAGCCCACCACACCATCAACAATTTTCAAAATTATAAACGTCCCCAAACCCGCAAAAATCCACGTGGCACCAACACCAACCGCTTGAATGCCCACTTGCTCCGGATTCCCAAAAAAGAGTCCAGTGCCTCCACCCATACTGGCAAATAACCCGGTGGCCAACGCACCCCAGGTACCACCAATGCCATGAATACCCAGCACATCTAAAGCATCGTCATAGCCCATTTTATTTTTCAAAAAGACACCCAAATAACAGATGGCTCCGCCACCGAGTCCAATGAGAATGGCTGAAACAGGACCAACAAACCCGGCCGCAGGAGTAATCGCCACCAAGCCGGAGACCGCGCCACTCGCGGCGCCAAGCATGGTCGGCGTTCCACGATAACCCCACTCCACTCCTAGCCAGGCCAAGGCTCCAGCCGCCGCCGCGACCTGTGTCGCCACAAACGCACTTGAAGCAATGCCATCGGCAGCCAAGGCACTTCCCGCATTAAAACCAAACCATCCGACCCACAATAATCCTGCCCCAATAACCGTAAATGGTAAGTTATGGGGACTCATATTATCTGTCCCATACCCACGCCGTTTTCCTAACACAAGGGCACAGGTTAAGGCGGCCACCCCGGAACTGATATGCACCACAGTGCCACCCGCAAAATCTAAATCACCGAGTCCCGCTAACCAACCTCCACCCCAAACCCAATGGGCCAACGGAGCATAAATACACGTGACCCACAAAATAGCAAAAAGCACAAACGCTGAAAATTTCATGCGTTCAGCTATCGCACCACTAATCAACGCTACCGTAATGCCGGCAAACATCAGCTGAAACACCATAAATGCGAGATGGGGAATCGTCGACCCTTCTGTTGGTTCAGGACCAACACCTGCTAAGCCAACCAAATCTAAATTGCCAACCATGCCTCCCACATCAGGGCCAAACGCTAAGCTATAGCCCCAAAACACCCAGACCACACTGACCAGGCAGATCGAGATAAAACTATGCATCATCGTACTAAGCACATTTTTACTTCGAACCATTCCGCCATAAAACAACGCCAGGCCAGGAACAATCATCGCAAGAACTAATGCTGATGAAGTTAAAACCCAACTGGTATCACCTGCACTAAGTGTTGAAACTTCTTCCGCAAATGCATAACTGCTTGAAATGGCGCATAAAATCACAATCCCGAAAAAACAAACACCTATTTTGTCTAATCTATAAATGGACATTGTTTTCCCCTTCCCTCTTTTAAAAATTTAAAAGAGGAATATCACTTCAGTGGCTAAGGTCTCTTGATTGTTCGCTGCCCGTTGGCCGTACTGAAAAGAGTTCGCATTTGATTTGTCGTAACGAAATTCAAATCGCGTAATTAACGACGGCGTCGGTTTATATTGTAGGGTCGCGGTCCCTTCCCATAACGTTTGAGGGGTTCCGGTCAGAAAACCCTGAGCATCCTCAAATAATTCTCCACGAAACCGTAGCCCCCACTGGTCATCAAAATCATGGATGACATATCCAGCAATCCCATTCCATCTTGCGTTTGCACCGGCCGGGGCCGTGGACGTTACTGTTCTCGCCGCATTGGCTTGGTTGGCATAATAGCCTTCCAGCACTAAGGACGTTTGCTTCGTCACTTCAGCGGTGACAATACCTCCAATGAGAAGGCGATCCGTATTTTTTGCTCCCACAACACCTTCCGGTCCCCAAAATCCGAAAATAGAAAGGCCAAGCCAATCCAATGGCGTAATCCCAAGTAAGGCCTCAACAGATTTTCCTCGATTTCCATCAGATTGCGCCCCGGTAAAAGAATTAATGGCGCCGATAGAAAAATTCACCACATCATTAAATTCGTAAGAAGCGCGAACACCGGTTGTCGTAAAAGGCTCCCCAAAACCAAACAACCAGGATCGAGAAAAGTTATGATTGAGAGGACTCTCGATCACTTCATACCCTATCAAGGTATTCATTTTCCCAATTCGTAAATCAAGGCCATTGCCTACAGGAGCAATATACTGGGCATAGGCTTCTTGGAAATCAAAATCATCCGGGGCTGTTCCCCCAGTCAACTGCGCATCTTCACCATAGTTCAGTTTAATGCGAAACCCACCCCGATCAGTATTCGACCCCGCTGATTTGGCTTCTTTCTCAAAAACCATTTGCGCTAAATTTGGTCGAAAGGAATTCGCATCTGGATCAAAAATTCTCAACGCATTCGCTTGAGAATTCGGGTTATTAAAATTATGCGTATACGACGCTTCCACATATCCATAAAGGTTAAAATCTTCTTTCGTTAACACCGCAGCCTGACTCACACTGACGAATCCAAAAAGGAGCAGACCCACAATTACGACCATCGAGCACACATTTCTCATATTCCGCATCATATCCTCACAAGTTTTTGGAACAGTTAATGCCAAATAGCTAAACGTCTTCATGCAACCCTCCTTGGTTACGGCAGCCACCTTCCAGTTGCTACCTGAATATTTCATGTTCACGACCAATCGCCACGCGTCATTGTCGTGACCATATGTCTGAATACCTTGTTAAAAACCGAACCACCATCTAGGTCAAACGGCAAAAAAAAATCCTCAGCCAGAAATTCTGGTTGAGGACTCCGTCGTCCGATCCATATTGGTTGGTATTCTGAGACGTCATTGTCTCAAATCACCGACTGTGAAAGATTTTTTACCATTGAAATGGCAAGGTGTCAAGGGAAGACACTGACAAGACTCGCCAACGAACCTCCATTCCTGACTGAAATCGGAGCAAAAGCTAAGGGGCATTCCTCGTGAACAGGGCCTTCTCATTGAGGCCAACAATCGGTGAGTAGCTGCCCACGTCACTTGGCATTGGCCCCAACCCTTGTAAGAATACCAAAGAACCACCTTTTGACAAGAGACAAACAGCCGCAACCTCTCATAACGATTAGTAAGAAGGAGTACCGTGTATGGATCAATTTTTCTCTCAACAACTCACGCCCTTCCTGGCCCTCAAATCCATGGCGAT
Source organism: Nitrospirales bacterium (assembly GCA_029261295.1). GTDB lineage: Bacteria > Nitrospirota > Nitrospiria > Nitrospirales > UBA8639 > Nitrospira_E. The sequence goes on from JAJDBP010000036.1 coordinate 53,435, forward strand.
GCTCGAAGGCAGTCTGCGTATTCTCGTCATTGCGCTGGTAGCCTATATCACGATTCGAGCGATACTATTTGGCTTAAAAAAATTTGAACAGATACTACTGACCTGGCGAGAGCGTGAGGATAAGGAACGCATCGCCAATGAGAAGCGTGTGAAGACCCTCACTGGATTAGTCCGAACGATTTGCCTCACTCTCGTCTGGGTCATTGGAATCGTCATGAGTCTGGATCAAATTGGGTTGGATATTACGCCCATCTTAGCGGGAGCAGGGATTGTAGGCTTAGCGGTGGGCTTTGGTGCACAAAATTTGGTGCGCGATGTCATTAATGGGTTTTTCATGATTCTGGAAAATCAAATTCGCGTGGGAGATGTGGGAGTCGTCAATGGTACTGGGGGGTTAGTGGAAGCCATCAGCTTTCGCACGATCACGTTGAGAGATCTATCCGGGACCGTGCACATATTCCCAAACGGCACGGTGACGACCTTAGCGAATATGACCAAAGAATGGTCCGCCTATGTTATGGAAATTGGCGTGGCTTACAAAGAAGAGACCGACCGCGTTGTGGAAGTGATGAGTGAAGTTGGAGAAGATCTCCGAAACGACTTGAAATTTTCTAAGAAGATATTGGAGCCGATAGAAATTATGGGGGTGGATGCGTTTGGAGAGTCAGAAGTCGTGATTAAAGCAAGAATTAAAACTTTGCCCATCGAACAGTGGGCGGTGGGACGGGAATATCGGCGGCGCCTAAAACACGCATTTGATCGAGAACACATTGAAATTCCTTTCCCCCATCGCACGCTGGTCATGGGAGAAGCCAGCCCACCCTTTCACGTCACCAGTTCACTCATTCCAACGATGTCAGCCTAAAGCGTACGGGCCAAGGCTTCCCAAAAATCACAAAAAAACAGGCGACTGGGAATTTCCCAGCCGCCTGTTATAAGACCGCACCCGTTTAAAAAATATCTTAGGCTTTTTTAGCTTTTTTCATCCGCCACAGTCCAAGACCGGCTAACCCTGACCCAAAGAGGACAATGGTACCCGGTTCTGGAACCGCACCAGTTGTTCCGGTTGTTCCCGTGGTGCCTGTCGTTCCGGTCGTGGGAAATTCAACAACTAATTTTTTCAATTTAAAGGAATCTCCGACTCCGCGCGCACCAATATGAAACATGGTACCTGTCACATCTCCGCCTAAATTGGAAAATACATAGGTGGCAGTTCCATTATTCGATCCATTCGATATAAAAATGGTATTCCCCTGCCCTACTCCATCGGTAAACAAACTAAAATCATCCTGATCATTGGCGTCGGTTCCCGAACCGTCCCAATGGGTCACCGTCATAGACAGCAAGGTGACTTCACTCAAAAAGGTAAACTTCACATCTTCGTCCGGTCCAGTGCTATCAATGAGATGTTGATCAGGACTACACCCGGTTGCCGCACCGCTTCCACTAGGGCCCTCAGAGCACACGACCAGTCCTGAGCTATTGGCTCCAACATTCGTGCGGGTGGGGGCAACGGTAGAGTTGGTGCCCCCAACAAACCCACCAACCGTCACCGTTTGGTTGGTTGAATTAGAGGTAAAATTAAGATCGCCTGTAGTCCAGGAATTGCTCGAAGAAAAATTAAACGTTTCGGATACGGCATGAGCCTGCGAGGCGACCAACATACACGACAGCGCTAACGCAGACGTGAGTAGTGTTCTTGAATGTTTCATCAGCTTTTCCCCTTCCCGTGGGATACAGATCAATGAAAAGATAAAAGTATAAAAAAAATGAATTGACCTGGTCTTACCTACGCTCATTAAAACACGTAGGTTACTTTCCGCACCAACTGACCAGAATGCTTCTATATATATAAGGTTAGCAAGATAGCTGCCAAGTTTTTTTTCGCATATTATCAATATGTTAGGTCTCTCACTTAAAGTCGTTTGTATATTATTGTCGAGATTTACAACAACATCTTTTTTGTTGGCAATCTATTCCGTTATTTGAGTTTTTTCATTCCAGAGTATTTTTTTCACAAATCTCCATAAACAAAAGAAATTGTGAATCTTTAGACAGTAAATAACAAAAATGTACTTAGGAAGATTGTACTATGTCGACTGAGAGAACAATTCAAGGACGTTTTGTTAGCCATCCCGACGATCAATGACCAAAAAAGGCGAGAGGAAAGAAAAATAATTTAACCAGAGGCTGGCCAGGTTTTCCCATATAGTTAAAAAGGAGGGGTGCGGTCGTTCGATTCTGTTGCGGCAACCCGATAACCCCACGCTAAACACCCCCACCCGATTAGAAAGGCCAGGCCTCCCAGCGGAGTGAGCATGCCAAGGGTCCGTATATCTGTGAGGGCCATCGTATAGAGACTTCCAGAAAAGATGAGAATCCCAATAAAGAAACTCCACCCGGCTTTGAGAAAAACTCGCTGATGGGACCATTGTAGACTTAACCCAGCAATGAGCATGGCTAAGGCATGCACTAAATGGTAGCGCACCCCCGTTTCAAACACGGTCATCATTTTTTCTGAAAGAATCGGCCTGAGGCCATGGGCACCAAATGCCCCCGCGGCCACCCCAATCCCTGCTGTGATAGCTCCAATCATTAAAATCCGTGTACGCATTTTCATGTCCTTCAAGTATTCAGCATCAGTTATGGGGAACTGGTTGGGGGAATTTCCCGCCCCCACCCGACCGTTTGCCAAATTCGTTCATGGCCCCAATACAACCCTATTTTTATGAGCGAATCACTCGCGCCCGCAAACAAGGCCATCGAGACTTCTCCTGAAATGACCCAGACCACGATGGTGGTGACTAACGTCGCAATCACGCGCCAACTCATGCCTTTCACGACACTCCGTAAATGTGTTTCCATATGAAGCCTCTTACCCTATCAATTAATATTCGATGGAAATAACTTTTTTTCAAAAATGTCCGTTGTGAGTGCTCTATTCCCTATTTATCCCTCAGGGAGCCTCTACTTTTTCTTGGCTTTCGTTCCTTTTTTCGCATACACAAAATCCTCTAACGAATAATGATCGAGTACCGAAGCAATCGCATTTCTCACGTCTAACATAATGCCCTGTATTGGACAGGTGGCTGTATCGGCATGCGGGCAATCTTCACATTTGTGATACGCGGTTTGACTGACACAGGCGATGGGCGCTAACGGCCCATCTAAAATTCGAATGATTTTTCCTAATGTAATTTCCTTGGGATCCTTAATCAGAAACACCCCGCCATTGATGCCCCGACGACTCCCAATCAATCCGGCATTCTTCAGGGCTAAGAGGATGGTCTCTAAAAACCCTAATGGAATGTTTTGTCGCTCGGCTAACCCTTTTCGTTGCACCAGCCCATGCCCATATTCTTGGGTTAATTCAATCAAGGCCCGTAAACCATATTCACTTTTTTTGGAAAAACGCATGAAACACCATGAAGTTAACTAAGTTAGTAAACAATTATACCATAGATCGTATCATTCACGCTATGCCACGACCATTATTTTACGGTGAATGAAAGGCGCAAGGGCGACGTTGGACTTCAGGCAAGTTACAAATTCTTCCATCCACACGCGGAGCAATCGGATTCTCACTCTCATGAAGAAGCGATTGAATTCGTTCTTTGAGGGAGAAGAGGACGGAGGTCCACTTGAGACCTTTAAGCATATGATATCCGTCCCCGCCTTTACTCAAAAATTTGTTGGTGACAATCTGAAGCGGTCTATCAGGCAGCTCTTTTAATTTTCCGTTGTGAAAAAGTTTAAGGTTCTGAATACGCTGGCCTTCCGGATTGCGAGGATCATGTTGGTACGCTAATCCGCTGACTTGAAGCCAATGCCCTTGCCCCACCCAATCTTCTGCGGATCGTTCCAATACGGCCTTCAATTGTTCCTTGGACAGCTCTGTTCGTACTAATTCACTGTCGTAAAACAAGAGTTCTTCTATTTGGCGCCGAGTGATGGGACCCGAAGGAATAGTTTGGTTCACCCTGAGAGCGCCGGAATTGAGAAACGCGATATCCGCATCGCGAGAAGCGGCACGAACATGATCAACCACCCAATTCCCTAAATTGGTTTCATATCGACGAATTTCTAATTCCTCTCCATTTAAAGGAACAGCCGTCTTTCCAACGATTGCCTGAAGACAACCACCCTCTTCATGGTTTTCAGAACAAAACCATTTCTCATGGTTGGTTAAAATTCGATCGACATTCCCCAGCATAATTGGGTCCGGGGCAAGCTTTCCACGCTTGAGAAATCGATAACCAAAAGAGATATATGGCTTTTCCCCGATCATCTGTATGCGCACGACTGTAGCCGTCCGCGCATCGGCATCGGCTTTCAAAATCCAACGCCCATCGACTTCGATATGATGCCGTTGATGTTCATGACCCCCAATGATCAGATCTGGCCCCGACTCCCCTAGCTCCTCAAGAATTTCACGATCTTTATCGAGAGCAAGATGCGTGAGGGCGATCACAACTTCGGCTCCTCGCTCACGTAAGTTTTTTGTCTGCTCACGTGCAACTTCCACTGGATTTAGAAATTGATCTACATACCCAATTTGGGCCGCCGACTTTCTATCAGTCGTGAGACCAAACAGGCCCACACGGACATCCCCACTTTCGACTATCCTGGAAGCCGTTAAATTCTTCGAAGCTACGACTGACTCCCCATTTTCTTGAGTAAACTGGATATTCGCCCCTAACCATTGAAACTCTGATCGGTCAATATGGGTTTGTAAGAGCGCAGCATCTTTTCGTAATGATCGATCAAATTCATGGTTTCCAAAGACCACGAACATGCGCGGATCAAATTTTCCCGTCGCCCCATCAAGCGCATTCATCATCTCGACCATATGAGCCCCTTGCGTCCATTCCGAAACCAGCGAGGAAAATAAAAAATCTCCCGCATGGAGAAAGAGCAAATCAGGGTTTTGTCGCTCCAGTTGGTCCCGGAGTGTTCGAATAAGACTAAGGCCGCCGCGTTGTCCTTCCTCCACCCCTTCAATCCGATACACATCATTAATAGCCAGAACCACCAGTTCACGATCAGACTGAACCTGGGCACAGACGAAGAACGGAACGATAAGGAACGTGAGCATAAACGCAGTCGCCACCAAGCCCTTCACACAGCATTTCATCATGATCAACAATACCAAAACACCCTTCTTAGTTCCTTCCTGGATATATAACGACTTTACCGGTTCTGCCGTTTCCTAAACATAGCCCTGGGATTAGGTAGGAGTCCACTGGGACATGGAGAGAGAAATTTGGTCTTCCCCTGATTCTGTCGACAGGTTAGTAAAGTGTTTGTAAGTACTGTTCAGCATACACTCCTGGGGCCAATCCCTCGGAATAGGAATGCCTCCGGCGGCGATTATAAAACCGTTCAATATAGTCAAAGATATCTGTTCGCGCGGGCCTGTCAAGTTACTTGTGTAACTGCTTGTGGGTTAATCTCTTATCGGGACTCGATCTCCTAAGCGGATCGCAAATTGATTGAGTGCCCGTTTCCACTTCGAAATAGGCATCGTCCATTTTTTTCGCAATCCGTTGCATCCCCAGATAGAGCACTTTCAATATGGCCTCATCAGTCGGGAAGGCTCCTCGCTTTTTAAGTACCTTGCGTAATGAGAAATTGAGGGACTCAATCAGATTGGTGGTATAAATGACTGTTCGAATTTCTGGAGGGTAATAAAAGAACACCGTCAGCCGCGCCCAGTCCCGTCGCCAGTTCGTACTAAAGTGGGATTGGTAGCATCCCACGTCAGAGTTAACTGCTCTAACGCATCTTCTGCTTCTGCAAGCGTCGACGCTCCGTAAATCCCCCGCAGATCCCGCGCCACGGGCCGCCGCTCTTCCGGGCGACATACCGCAAGGATTGCCGGATTTTATGCACAAGACAGAGTTGAACATGAGTCTGCGGGAAGACCGTCTCCAAGGCTTCCGGGAGGCAGGTCAACCTATCCACACAGGCCACAAAGCAATCCGTTATGCCACGCCGCTGCAAGTCCGGAAAGACCGCTAACCAAAACTTGGCGCCTTCGGTTTCACCGACCCAGATCCCCAACAATTCTTTCTCGCCCTGCAGATTCACCCCCAAGGGCACATAGACCACTTTGGTCTTAACGGCTCCCTCGTGCCGGGATTTCACAAACAGACAATCAAAGTAGAGAATGGGATACCCCCCCTCCAAGAGCCGACTCTGCCACAGCCGGACATCATCTAAGACCGCATCCGTAATGGTGGAGATGAGCGTCGGGGAGACCTCGGGCCCATACACCTCTTCGAGATGCCCTTGGATTTCCCCAGTCGTGAGTCCATGGGCATACAGCACCAAGACTTATCGTCAAAGCCCTCCAAACGCCGCTCACGTTTTTTGACCACTGACGGCTCGAAGGTCCCTGCTCGATCCCGCGGGACCTCGAGCTCTACGGCGGCTTGATCCGTCTGAACGGTCTTGGCACTGGTACCATTCCGTGTATCCTCACCTTTTGGCCTGGAGCGGGCATGAGGGACATAGCCCAGATGATTCGTTCGTTCGGCCAGCGGCGCTCGTTGCACTATCCGTTTCGTCAACCCTTTTAATAACCCATTTTCCCCAAGAATATCCTTGGGCGAATCACAGTCCTTCAATAAATCATCTAACAACGCATCAGTTTTCGTGTGGTGCTTGGTCATCAGTCCTCCTTATTCAATAGAACAGTCATGATAACCAGTTACACACTTAATCTTACAAGCCCGGTCCTGGAAGCGCGTCACTCGACATAACAATATCGCCCTCGACGCAATCCGCAGGCCTTCTGGACTTGGGGAAGGCGTCAAGTTTTACTCTCATGGCATTAAGTTGATAAAGCTAAATTCGCTATACATAGGTTTGCCCTTCCCATCAAGGACTTGTACAATTCCAGCAACGTGTTTCTTGGCATGATTATAGAATATATCCATCTAATTTTAATTGTGTCGGGAGTGGCCACGATGGTGGTTATCGTCCAATTCATCGCCCCACGTCCTGCTCTAAAACTTTTCTTTGAGGTTGAGACTTTTGAGGCTTCTACACTTCTCTTGGCTAGACATTGGGGTTTACTTATCTTTTTAGTTGGTGGGTTGCTTGTTTATAGCGCCTACGATCCAACTACGCGCGATCCTGTCCTTGTCGTGGCAAGTCTTGAAAAAATAGCCTTTTCCGGCCTTGTGTTCTTTGGTCCTGGAAAAAGGACGGCAATCGCAACAATTGCAGCGGCCGGTGACTCGGCCTTTGTAGTGCTGTATCTTTTGTATTTCTTGGGACTCTAGTGAGAATCAAGCCCTGTGGCCCTGAAAATTTTATTATCTTTTCGCTGCCGTGGCCAAAGATTGCTGATCCTTTGGCCGTCCCTAATTAATATCGCGTAGGGGGCCTTCGGGAAGTCGTATTGAGCCACCACCTTTGGTGGGAATCCACACCGACACTCCGAAGGTGAAGCTTCTCCCCCTCCGGGACAGCGGTACTTTCTCTGACAAGCTGTTGATCAAGATACAGATGTGCGTGATATCTTAGTCCATCCACCTGGCAATCAGCGCGCGGTGGAGCAGTTTTTTTCGAAGACTCTTGAAAGATGAAGCAAGCGGATCTAGGCGAGTTGTGACCAAGAATCTGCTGAACTATGCGGTCACACCGTAGCTCGTTATGCCCTCTGCCACTCACAATAACCCGTATGGTCAAATATAACTCGACCTAACAATTTCTCGAAGATTTCCCTCAAAACCTCAGGCCTCCGCTTCCACTTGTCTCTCCCCACCTCGATCTCCAATACTCCACACCAAAATTAATGCCATGATCAGGGAAAAGGCAATGGATTACTTATGCCCGCTGGCAACCCAATAATTCTTAGTTGGCTCTAACACGGTGCCACTCCTCGAGCTTTTGCATCGTATATCGGTAACCAAGATCAGCAAGGTCATCAATTGCTTTCGGGTCAAATTGAAGTGTTCCAAACTTTCCCACTGGAGGGTCTAAGTAAAGAGCGATTGTGGTTCCCCAGCGGTCCAACATTTCTCGTCGACTATGAATGGTGGCAAGCTCACTCGCCCGGTTGAGAATACTGCCAATGTTTGGAACCTTAATTGTTGGCTGAAGGGGATTGATTCTGCTCCATAGGGTTTCCCAGCCAGAAAGACTAGCACCGTAAGGAGGGTTGTTGGCCAGATCTTCTTGGAGACCCACATCCACAGCAATAACCAATCCATCCTGACAAAACCTGGTCATTTCATCAATTGGTAGGTTGTTCAGCAACCCCCCATCTACGAGAAGATCTCCCTCATCCGGCACCGGAGGGAAAATCCCTGGAAGGCTGGTACTGGCACGAAGGCTTCTCCACAGTGAGCCTGTACGGTGAATTTTTATTTTGGCGGAAGTTAAGTTGGAAGAAACACAGAAAAATGGGACCCATAAATCCTCGATCTGTGTAGCGCCAAACTCTTTGGCAAGACCCCTGGCTGCCCGGCGACCAGCAAATAAGGCCGTAATGGGAAGAGTGTAGTCGAGGAGAGACCGATAGTGTAGCTTGGTTAATTTGATCATGGTCTCATAATCGAATTCAAAGGCAAATTGGGCTGCAAAGGTCGCCCCCGAACTGGTCCCACAAACGAAATCGACCGGGATGTTAGCTTCTTTCAGAGCCCGAATCACGCCTATATGAGCGAATCCGCGGGCTCCACCCCCACCAAGGACCAGGCCTATAGCGCGGCCATTAAGGGTCCGCGCCAGGCGTTCAAAATCCGAATTGGAATCCCAGCGAAGATGGTAATGCCTCTCCACTTGTCGTGAAGCAAGCCAAGGGAGAGTCTGAGTAGGCCGTTGACTGCCATTTGGGTGGATCAGAATCAGAGTTTGTTGAACAAAAGAGGTCTCAGCTCCCCGACGTAGGAGGGCCTCCTCAATCTGACCACGTGCAGGGTCTCGTCCTTCCTGTCCTAGAATAAGAATATGGTCAGCTCGCCGAATACACCTCTTAGTCCATTCCGTGACCTGAGGGTCAGATTCAAAGAGGATGAATTTAAACTTGTCCTCTTGGTCATTTAACCAATCATCCATTTGGTTGGGGGTAATGGCTTCTGGATTTTCCTGGTCGCTTCCCCTACCCCAGGTGGTTTCGAATCGGCGGCTACTCAAATGCAACGTTGCCCCAAAAGTGTTCAGGGCGGCTGCAAGTCGTGTAGTGAAATCGGTTAGAGGTAAATTTTGGCTGGTAGGCACCACGGCAATATTACATAATGGGGTTCCTGCACGGAGTCGATTTCTTTCTCCCAGCCGTTTTTGGCTTTCTCCCAGACGTTTAGCAATTATTTTTGCGACATTAATCATGACCCGTGGATTTTTTTCTACCACATGGTGGTAAGCTTCAACGGAGAGGGTGACAAGATGGGTATCACGGATAGCCCGAACCGTGGCCGACCGTGGTTCCTTTGTTAGAAGGGACATTTCCCCGACCATCTCACCACGACCGAGCTCAGCAATGAACTCTTCTCCGCCTCCTTCACTTTCAACGAGGACGCGAAGCCGTCCATTGATGACAATGTACAAACCGTCCTCAATCTCCCCCTGACGAAAGAGCGTTTCATTGGGGAACAAAAAAATCCATTCGACTGCGGCTGCAATCTCGTACAGTGTTGCCTCATCCACCTCGGAAAATAATCCGGTAGAGCGGAGGCGAACGACAAGATCGGTGTTTGACAGATAGAAAGGTGAAAAATTCTTCATTGAGGTTTCCGATGGTTTTTTACCTGCGACGGTTTATCATGATTTTCTTTAAAAAGTTGGGGGTTTGCCTTGACCCGCAAAAAAAAAGGCGAGAAATTGGCAAGAGGCGCGTAAAAAGAATCAGACGGCTGACTCCTTTGGTTTTTGTCTGCACTCCATTCACATACCTCATCCAACGATACATATCTGCTATCAGTTTCTAATGTTTCACTTGGCGAAACGCTTGCTCCGCTACTAACAGCACCTTCCAGATTACGACCGTCGCCTTCTTCACTCGCTTCAATCACTTCGCCGCATCCGTGCGGAGCCGAGCGGCGGAAAATGGGGACGCGACCGAATTGATCGTCCGCACATACTGCCAGTGTACCTTCGGGGATCGGTAGAAAGTCACCATACGTTCCCAGGCAGCCTCCACGCATTCGGCGGCTACAGCGTAGCTGTGTGGCACACACCAGTGCACGAACTGCTCGCGTCGCCGTCCACTTCACGACGATTCGAACCCTAAAGCAGGACGTTCATTCTTCCCTCACCCCGCTTGTCCTGGCATCTCCAGGACTCTTCCAAACGAAAATGGCGTCATTTGGCAACCCTGCCCTGGCCACAGTTGTAGTATCACCCCCAATGCTAGTCATGCGAATTGTTGAAATGGCTTCCCGACCTTAATGACCCGTGGCGGCGGCGGGTGGTTTCCAGACAAGCTGTCCCGGCGGATCTGAATGTGATTCTATCGCCTTGGGGGTTTATTTTTCCAATAATAATCAAGCAAACTTCTCGCAGTTTTGCAATAATCTGTCCGACGGAAAGAGTACAGTTTTCAACTTCCCTCCATATAAAGAACGAGATTGGACCGGCCCTTCACACAAAACCCGGACCGATTTCAGGGGGCCAGGTCCATCATTTCAGCATGGTCGTGTTAGGCCATCTGGGTCTGCATGGGATACAAATCTTTACGGAGAGGTTCAGCTCACGGAGGACACGGGATCGCACCCGCAACCCTCGCCAGCGCGGCGAGGCGGTCAGCAAGTTCGCAAACACGAGCTTCAAAGTGGCCGTTTCGGTCTGGAAGTGCGGAATGACCTTCCTCAGCTTGTCTTAATGCAAGGGCAAGCCCAACCCCGGTGCGTTCATGCTCAGCACCGCCGTCTGTCGTCAAGGAACACCTTGTCGGCATGACGCAAACGCCCTACGGGTCCGCATTCACGTGCACGGAAAAGCTTTTGTTGGGAACCCTCCGATCTCCTCAACCCCCATTGCTTTCTGCAAGGAGGCCGTTTTTGAATATTGGCCGATTCGCCTGGCAATCATTTTATCGCCAGGCGCTAATCGAGCAGCTCCCTGAAGAAATCGTTCAGGAGTCGGTTGGTAGGATCAAATCGCCTACGGTAATCTTGGAATTTCTGGATGCGGTTTCCAAAAGCCTTTACCGTCTGTTCCCGGGTGAACCGGTCGCTCTGATTGAACAATGGGACGCCGTTGTGTCGGGAACAGAACTCGTTGTACGCCTCGAGGAACTGTTCCCATCCCGGATTCCGCGTCGACACTGGGTCGGCTGTCATGACATTGCCCGTGAATGAGTAAGAGAACAGGGAGCTGGTATCTCTCATTATCCGGTAACCCACGTTTCCCACGTTAGTCCGATACCCATGCTTTCGGTAGTAATCTTGACAAAATTCAAAATAGGCCCGCAGTACCTTCGTGAACGTTTCCTCCGGAAAGGCCCAAATGCTGAAGGTATATCTGGTCCAGTTTGATTTATCCGGATATCGGATAGTCTGATCTTGTGGGATCGTGTGCGAGCTCTTCAAGAGCAGGGTCATGAGGAATTGGATCAATCGATAGAACCCGTCAATAAGAAGAGTTCGGAGGGGATTGGTGGGTACGAACTTCCACACCAAATAGCCAAAGCCGGGGGCAATTTTTTTCCAGACAAGGTTTCGCATTTTCCACACTGTCCTGTTTGGCGGGCCGCTCGCATCGTGGTACTTTCTAAACTCCACTGTAATCACACTTTGATGAGGGAAGAGATAGTACATTAATGATTCTTCCCTTGCGATCAGCGAGGGAAGCTGCGTTTCGAATTCATCGAGGCTGTAAGTCTTATGTTCGACGGCCATAGGTCTTAGTGGCTTCACTTTGAAAGTCACTTCGTAGATGATGCCAAGCAGCCCATAGCTCGACCTCATTATCTGGAGAAGTTCGGGGTCGTCTTCCGTGACCTCGAGCAATTCCCCCGAAGGCGTCACAAGCTTGATCTTGGTGGCGTATGAGCATACCTGCCCAAACTCACCAGGCATGGACGCATCCTTGGTCCCGCCGCAAGCGGCGCTGCCCATGGACATGTTGCCGATCTCTACGTTGACGTAGAATTGGAGGTCGTGCTTCAACAATTCCTGGGAAACGTCGATGTACAGCGCTCCCCCCCCCGCAGTTACGGTATCGGGGCCGACCGCGATGATCTGGTTCATTTTGGTCATGTTGACCACGGTTCCATTTTCTGCCGTGCCACATCTGGTTGTTGAATGATTGGACCCAACGGCTCGAACTGGAGAGGGATACTTTTCGGAGTTCTTCAATATAGACACAATATCGTCGACACTCCTGACCTGAACCACCACGCTCGGATAAGAAACAATTCCCCCTTCCCAGCTTCGCACTTCGGGTTTTTCCATGATCCATACCTCCCAGAAAATTCAACGATCGGTATTCAGCGGCCTCAGCCACCGGCAATTGGCTACTATAATACAAAAGACTTCGTGTTCCCCTAGCCGTGCATCCGTTCTTTGTTTCACCTGGCACTATGCGGTTCGTTCGTCTCTAGCTCATTGACGAGGGCATGGATACATCGGCCGATTTCTGCACCATAGTCGACGGATTGGGGCTAGGCGAAGAGAGCCATAGTATATCCTGCGCAAATCGGACCTATTCTCCTCAGGTGCCCTGATACCGGTGGCGCCAGCGAAACGCCCGGGCGCTGCGAAACCCACCTCGCACCCAAGGCATCTGAGAGAACATTGGGCAATGCCTCACTTGCCCCTGCCCTTACCACATTCTATGATTTAATTACAATCCACGACCAGCACCCAAGAACTAGGAGCTTGTCCGACCTTGGCAAAGGAATCGCTATAGTGGCTAAATGTTCTTAGCCATGAAAACTCAATACTGTCTTCTACGATTTCGTATCCTGCCCACATGTAAATGTACGGTCCAGCGAGGAGGTGGCTCGATGTGTGACCGAACGTTCCCGCCCGTATAATCCCGAACAACCGTTACTGTTGCCCCCGACCTTGCAGGAATACCTGCCCGGGGAACAGGTGGCGTATTTTTTCTCGGATCTAGTTGAGCCGCTTGATCTAACCCCCATTCTGGCGAGTTAGGAAAAGCCAACTCAGGAGACTGTGCCACTACCATTCCCAGATGCTGCTCAATGTGCCGTTGTATGCTTACCAATGAAGGATAGACTACGGATCCTAGCCTTGGGTGAATGCCCATCTGGCTGAATGACTCCGCGAAGTGGATCCAAAATCGCCATAAGGGTCAGCGGATCGTCCGCGGATCCCCTGCCACATCACCGAAAATTCTGGTCCGCATCCGGCGGTTCAAAAGGTTGAAGGGCCCTCGATTCCAGAGTGTCCGTTTTCGTGTGCTGCCGTTCGGACTTCGCCGTTCCGTTTTCTCCTCGGGGCTTCCCCCCTTACTCCTCCTCGAGAGCTCCACTTAAGCGAACATCTGGCGCCTGGTCCTGCCGAAACCCACAGTCGGCTTACTCCCCCTTCCCTTGAGCCCTTCGTCTAACTAAAGCCTTCTGACCTGCCAGGACTCCTCACCCTGCTCAGCTTTTGCGAGATTACTATGGCCTCTGCTGACTTCTCGCTCCACCAACGTAGCATCGCCCTTTCAGGCGGGAGGCGAGATCTCCCTAGGTAAGCACGCTGTCCATCCCCGCACGACCGCCGCGTTTACATTGCCGGAGCTTTGACCATCGGAGTTTTGCGATTCCTTGCCCGCTCGACACCGCCTCCTACGCGATTCTTGTCCATCGGCCCAACGGTTCGCTCCACGCTTCCTTCCCACGGTCGGTCACCCTTCCGTAGTTGCGTTTCGCTTCGATAGGGATGGCCTCCTTTCGACAAGACTTGCACCTGCAAGACAGCGCCTATGCTGTGCGCACAAGTTCCACGGACTTCGCCCGTGGGTGGGGGATTCGCTCGCCGTGGAAGATTGAACGTGCGCTGGAAGTAGACGCGCATTTCGGGTACTGGCGGCGAACAACACTCCCGACTTTCGGAACGACTGTAGAGCTGGGAAGAAAATTCCTTATGCCTATCAGGAAAGTGCAGAACAGTTTGCAGAGTGAAAGACCGTATAACCATTTTCGCTCCTTGTGGAGTATTTGGCTTTTCAGAAAAGAACAATGGCAAATTGTTAGGCAAAAAGAGAGGCATTGCCTTTTTATTTAGCTCCAAATTCTGCAAATTCCTTTCTAATTTTTATTTTGTGCACTTTCCTGATAGACATGGAATTCCTGCATCTCGCTGCCTACGGCTCAGGTGAGTAACCCATGACTGAAACCTCGGTCAGTTACGAGGCCGAACTGGGTTGATCCCCGGAGTACTGGGAGACAGCCGATTCGACGGTCCACCCTGAGCCGCTCCGCTTTTTGGGTTTGCGTGTCTGAGGTCACCGAGAAGACTTGCCTGAACGTGACTTCTCCCCGCTTCACCCTGGCTCCCCGCGTGCGGAACCGTTCCAGCTCCTAGGGGACGGAGAGGACCGTGTGGAGCAGTTGACGGATGCCGGGATCGGTGATGATGCCAACGAGTCACATGCCTTGGACAGCGGGGAGGTGGCAATTCGGGAATAGACTATTCAAGGAAAAGTTGATAAAGGAAACTAAATGATAACTTTATTTAACACAATTTGTGGAGATCATTATGAAAGATGTACAGGGCAAGGTTGGAGTGGTAACGGGAGCATCATCGGGGATAGGTAGAGCTATCGCAATTCGCCTAGGAATAGCAGGTTGCAAAGTTGCTCCAATTGCCCGGGGAAAAGCAGGATTAAATGAAGTGGTCAAAACGATTAGGAAAGAAGGCGGCACTGCAGAAGGGTTTCCTTGTGATTTAAACGATAATGCCAAGCTCAAAGAAACTTTGAAAGCCATTGAAAGTAAATTTGGAACTATTGATATCCTCGTGAATAATGTAGGGGTTGGTACATTCAAGCCAATCGACCGTACTAGTTATGAAGAAGTGCTTGCGCCGATTCAACTGCCGTTTGGTGCGGCTTTAGTGGCCAGCCATACAGTAATTCCCGGAATGTTGAATCAAGGTAGTGGACATATTGTTAACTTGATTAGTCCCGCTGGCATTTTGCCTCTCCCGAATATGGTTCCTTACACTGCCACACGCTTTGCGATTACGGGGCTTTCTCATGCCTTACATGAAGAACTGTCCCGAAAAGGAATCGGAGTTACTCTGGTTTGCCCTTGTCAAGTGAATACCGGCTATTTAAAAAACAATGATGCCGATATGGGGTGGTATCCTAAACTGTCGCAGGTGCTTCCTGTATTAGAACCTGAAGTTGTTGGAGAGAAGGTACTTGAAGCGATTGTAAAAAATAAAAAAGATATGTTCTTTCCTCCAATTCTCAATGCTTCCATTCGTTTTTATCAAAAATTCCCAGAATTTAGTTTTTGGTTTCTTCGGTTCCTTGGAATACTGCAACCCACAAATAAGTAAGGTTAACTGCACAGTTATGAATCGGCAAAAATCTTGCCTGTTTTATAAGATAATCTTATTGCCATAAGTGAAAATTTGGTGATGGCTCATTTTGGAAATATTAAATTGTAATGCTTGTTGTGAAACGCCGATATACTATAGGCATGAGCGTTCAAGTAAACCAAAAAAAATCAACAAAAGGTAAAATACTGTGGTGACTCATTCCGTAGACTTGCTCAAAACAACCTTGGCACTGTTCCCCGCATTTCATGTCAACAGATCAAACACTGATATCTATTATTAATTGACACTCCCCTTATGTTCGTCACAAATTTATTCTTCAAGATCCACCTGGCCGCACTCTCACCCGGCTACAGCAACCCTACCTATCCGAACACTAGAATGCCTCTCAAGAATCCGATGGAAAGTTTTGGACACACCAACACTGGACCTCCTTTGAAGAGGGGAATAGAACTGAGAAAAAGGGTAAGCCCCCACGGCACTAGGGCTACCTTAGACAACCTATATAATACTTTTCCTTTAAATTCATCCCCATAAAAAAACTTGCGTTTTTTATATTCCGCAATGCTGGATGAGATTATTGTCCGTAGAGTTAGCTTGGGCAAAGGTCCCACATTAGCCATCAGGCAGCAACAATTAATAATTCGCTATGCACGCGGCCTAGAGTGTCTTCAAGAAGGCAATGAGGGCCTCTTTGTCAGAGTCGGACAGATTTACGGCGAAGTAATGCCCACGGTCCTCGATCCAGTCAGGACTCTTGCTTAATCGAAACAGATCCGAACCTACCTCTTTTTCAAGCAAGTCCAATCCATCAGAGTCGGATAGCTCTTCATGATCAATACGTCCGAGAACTTCCTTGAGCTTAAGCATGGCAAATAAAACTTCACCAAGTGGTGCATGAGGATCCAAATTGGTCAGCAGGTTGATGGGAGTTCCCGCAGGGAATGGACCGAACTCGAGGGCTCCCATGCGACCGGCGGCGAAGTGATTGAGGGGAAACAGCACGACAGCAAAAAGAAATATCAAGATTGCTACGACACGCATCGTGACCCGACTAAATTTCTTTTTGAGCCGGCCGCCAAACCGAAATAGAACCATTGCTCCAAGCAAGGGCAGGAGCGGCAAGAGCAAAGGCCGCTGCAACACCAGGAGATCTTCTCGTCCCAGGACACCTTCGATGGCGACAGGGATAAACCGAGGATCCAAGCGAAGGTAGCTACGCTTTTGGGTGCGAGCGATGGTTCGCTGGCCTTGACGCTTTCCTTTCCAGAACATCTTGCGGATGGCGTCGTCGAAGGCCCACATGCGACCACCCACAGAAGGGTCGGCTACGTAAGATCCCAGCGCATTGTTGTGTAGAAAGGGCGCTCTTGCCCAAATTCCGATTAGGGTCGGAACCCGATAAAACCCCGGTCCTCCCGCGGGTACTTCGAACTTTGTGGCCTGATCGGAAAAAGGGTTGTAAACCTCAATGTTGCCTATAGATGGGGTGTTTTTGTAGTCATCCGAAGAAAAATCCTGCCAAATATGTCCTGTTTTCGCGTTGTCCTGGAGCGCCCTACTGGCATTGGTACCGAGAATTGTGATGGGCACGCGGGCATCGGTCGACAGATAGTTATCTTGGAGGAAATCAGTTTTTTGAACCTCCATTCGCGCCCACGAAATGAACTCTTCTCTCGGCTTGAAGCCCTGTTTCCATTGGTGGACAGAGTCGATAGGATCCGTTATGGCCTTCGGCGGTCGCTTACTCGAATGACAAACAAAGCAGTTTTCCGCAAATACGATCTTTCCTTGTTCAAGGACTGCTGGGTCCTGCTCTAGGTATTTCGATCCACCGGGTGCATCGGCAAGCCTCATCGGTGCCCTTCCAGCGCGAATCAAATACTTGGCCAGATTCGCCATGCGTTTCTCGGTTACTTGCCAGTAGACGGAGTTTCTTTGTGCAAGTTCAATGCTGAACGGTTTCTGCTCCCGCACGCCCACCAACGGATTGTGGCACTTGATCCAATGCTCACTGAAGGTCCCGATGTTGACGAACACCCGGTTCATCGCGGCGGGAAGGCCAACAGAATCAGCGCCATCGACGAGCACGTGCGGAACGGGTCGGACCTCGGTCCTTGGCGACACAAGCAACGCACCACCCCTAACCTTGTTGTTCCGTGCCATGGTCAATCGTTCCTCGACCTTGAAGATCGCGTTGATGATGTTGGGATTGTTGTTGTAATCAGTAGCAAGAATTGAGGTGTCGACGGTTCCTGGACGCGCGGAACCAAGGAGGTAATAAAGGAAATCATCGTCCTTCAAGATGTTGCCGAACACTCCGAGTGCCCGCCAGTACTGATTACCAATCGTCGATGACAGGTTATGCCACTGAGGACTGTTGGGGTCT
The DNA here is from genome assembly GCA_029261295.1 of Nitrospirales bacterium. Classification (GTDB taxonomy): domain Bacteria; phylum Nitrospirota; class Nitrospiria; order Nitrospirales; family UBA8639; genus Nitrospira_E. Next base: position 71,297 of record JAJDBP010000036.1, read on the forward strand.
TCGGGTGGATGAAGAGGATGCGGAGCGACGTGACAAATCGCACACGTCATGCCCACTCGGTATGGCCGCACCAGATTCGGATCATGGTAGTACTCGGGGTCGGAGTAGTATCGTTCCGCATCCCACCTTTGCTCCGCTGCCTCATCGAAGTTTGGGTTCGGAAATAGACGAAGGCCGATGACTCCGCTCGACAGACCGTATACAGAGGAGGAGATGTCTCTTGGTAGTTCACCAATTGGTTCATCAATCCAAAGCCCGTATTGATCGGGCATGGTCGCTTGGCGGTAGCCCGGCTCGTTGAAAAGGCCCTTGTCCTCGAAACGACTGCGGTGTTCTCGAGAGTCGATGGTCTTGAGAAGGTCGATCACACCGTAGCCGCGGCGGGCGATTCTGTCCCAGAACGCTTCATTGCCGCCGGCCCACAGCATCCAGGTGCTCCTGCCCTTCCTTTCGTCTTCAGTGAGCTCGATTCCGTCGTCCATGCCCTTGAATACATTGGTAGTGGATTCTGGGAAATCTGCGACGGTGCGGCCGGCTGCCTTTGCCTCGTCCACCGGATCGCTTGGGGCACACCCAGTGAGAAGCAATATGACCAATGATATGCTGACCAACGATGTGAAATAAGGGACTATGGGTCGTTTCATTCAGCACTCCACGGCTCTTTGCCCATTCCAACCAAAGACTGACGAAGGGCGGTCGCTCCCTCCCCTCGAAGCAGAACGACTTCGACTCGCGTCTTGGCTCTTACAGTCATTTTGCGCCGCCCATCACCGAATACCGCAAGTTCACCAAAGTGATCACCCGGCACCAAGGTACAAATGTACCGCTCCCCATCCGGGCTGTTCTCGACTACGTCAACTTCGCCGGAGCGGAGTACGAACAAGGTATGGCCAATGTCACCTTCGCAAACGATGTTCTGTCCAGCCTCATAAAGCGCCGGCTTGATGCTGAGGCCCTGTTGTAAATTTATGGCAATGAGGTTAGGCCCAAAGAGAAATTCTATGGTCCAGTCCCAAACGGTTTTAACCTTCTTCTCTAGCAAGGGAAGATAAATGATCATGAAGATGCGCCAGATGAGATATGCGACCAAACCACGCAATGGAATACCCTTCAGATGCCCCACGGCGCACCAATTGCCAAGAGTGCAGGCGTCCCCCAAACCGTTGAATCGGTAGGGTCGGAGATCACGACCCTTGATGTGCCGTTGTATGTTTTTGCCAACTTGACGGCCTGCAGTCATAGCCCAGATGGCAAGAGGAGGACACGTACCTCCATCTGGGTGGGGAACCGCTGCACAGTCGCCACATGCCCAAACATGAGTTTCGCCAACGAGGTTCAGATACTTGTCAGTAATAAGCCGGTGCCTTCCGTCTTTTTTGAACGGCAGGCTATGAACTATGGAAGATGGCGCGCTCCCAGTGCAGCTAATGATCGTTCTTGTTGGGATCCTTTCATCATTTTCCAGAATGGCCTCATCGGGGGTCGCTGTCTTCATGCGAACCTGGGTACGAATCTCAATCAATCCAGAAGCGAGTACCCGTTCGGCATACGCCTGGAGTTTCGGATAGTGTTGTCCAAGCTCGGATAGTAGATGTTCGTCGGAATGCACGAGAACAATCCTCAGCGTGTCGGGTTGAAGGTTTGGAAAGTTTTTACGGACAATACGTGGAAGAAAATCTGAGAATGCAGAGGCCACTTCGACTCCAGCATAGTTGCCTCCAACGACGACGAAGGTCAACAAACGCCGCCGCTCATCGGGATCCGTTTCGATTTCCGCAAGTTCGAGCATCGAGATCACATGATGACGAACCGCAAGAAGGTCGGGATACTGCTTGAGACGCATGGTGTGCTCGGCGATTCCGTGAAATTGGGTCAGATCCTCCTTCGATCCTGCGTTGATTACCAAGTGGTCATAGGCAATGACAAATTGGCGACCGTCCAACTCGCGGCTAATGGTGATATTACGTTTTTGCAGATCGATGGACTCGACTTCGGCATTGCGAAACTGTGCAGGGTGAAAGATCCGTCGAGACGAACTGAGGAGGTTGCCTGGCTCGATTTTCCCTACCAGCATTTCTGGAGCGAGTCCATGAAAACAGTGATAGTTATTGCGGTCGACTACGGTGAGCAAAATCTCTCCCCTCTGTATTGCACGTCGGAGTGACTTGACCAAGTAGATGGCGCCATAGCCACCGCCGATACAAACGACATGCAATGGGGTGCTTGTGTTTTGGGTGTTTTTGCCCATGTCAGTTTTTTTTAAACATACGATCGTGTCTAAATGACTTCTTCTGGGCGAATGCGTGAGTTCAATTCGAAACCACCTTGAGTTGAGAAAATGTCTCGAACTCAGCAAATTTCTGGTTTGTTAAGAGAGCGAAATCGTCAAGGCCTCGTACGTCCAGAGATGTTGGACGTCCTTCGGCGAGTTGCTTAATGTTGAGCAGGTGACTGTAGGTGACATTGTCGGTGGTGGAATTGCCACCGAAGGTGCGACACCCTAGGGTCAGGGATGGGACAAGTCTAGTTGTCAGACCTACGATGCCGTGGGCAGCGGGTGTATTTGCTAGGACTCTTCTGACCGGCATTGCAAATGAAAATCGCTCCATTGTGGTAGAATCCCGTGTATGTATGGCCGCCGAATGGCCCGCTCAGTCCAGTTCAAGAAGCCCGCGGCACTGAGTGATCCACTCGGTGATATCTGAGGCTCGCATCAACCCGAGAATCGGAGCCAATTTCTCCCGCGCAAAGGGATTACTGCGCTAGAGTGAATCGATCGGGGCGACCAACACACGGATCTCGTGGTTCCGCTTGATTCCAGCAGTTGCTGCGTTTTCTGCTCCTCGGCTACCAAGAATTCTGCGACGCAAGCGGCCGTTCTGGTGAATCCTTTCAACCCCAACCGAGCTGCTGCATGCTGATGGCATCATTCCATATTTTTGTCATGTGCTTGATGCGCTCACCGTCAAAAACTATGTGATAAACGTAGTCTGCAGCAATCTTTTTTCCCGTCGGGGGTACTGGTCCCCCTGGACCCGTTTGCGTGCCATGAAAGATCCCAAACGCTGCAACTGATTTATCGACTTCATCAGCGGCGAAAAACTTCAGCTCATAGTGTCCATCTGGAATTGGCGTAGAAAGGTTCTTCATCCACTCGCAGTACCCTTCTAAAGTCGATATCTCAGACAAGACATTTGTTTGTGAGCTAAATGTCGCGTCGGAATGACAAAATGCTTTGCAAATATCCCATCCTTTTCCGGTTTCGCACGCTTCAAAAAACTGCTTTGCTGGTCCGAGAATTATGCTCATGACTGGCTCTCCTTTTGGTAGATAATTCGAGGCATTGTCAATTTAACTTGATGCGGCCAAATGGAAACGGTTTCCCTGTCCCCTTATGCACACACCGATTCCTTCTACACTTAGAAAGGCCTGGGTGGGCAAAAGACGATAATTGACCGTCTGCCTGAGGTGACGGCCAAGGCGAAAGAAGTTTTGGGTCAGGCCATAAAGCGTGAGAAATCGTTGAGCCTGTCGAGAAGAAGAAAAGCCGCGCATATGGTATTCTTGTTGCCGCGTCGGTTGATGCGAGACTTCCACGCGGTTATTGGCATAGACCGAATTGAGATGCTCCACGGTCGGCATGACCTCACGGTGTGCAACGTCATAACTTCGGAGTTTGTCGGTGATAAGCCAGCGTGGTTCAACACGTTGCCTTTTCAGTAACAGACGGAAGAAGCGAACCGCCGCGTGTTGATTGCGCCGGCGTTGCACCAAGATATCAATCGTGTCGCCATCTTGATCAACCGCCCGACACAGATACTGCCGTTCCCCGTGGATGGTCACAAAGACTTCGTCGATATGCCAGGTGTCGCCTAAACGACCTTGGCGCTTTTTGAGCTTGCGTGCGTAGGCAGGACCAAACTTCTGGCACCCTTGCCGAATAGATTCATACGTGATGTTGATCCCACGTTCGGCGAGGAGTTCTTCGACTTCACGAAAGCTGAGGCAGAACCGATGGTAGAGCCAAACCGCCTGACTGATAAATTCAGAGGGAAGCCGGTGACGTTGGTAGCTGGGGGGGGTGGTTTTCATGCTGCCCAGTCTGCCAAATGAGAGTTAAATTGACAATGCCTCCCGAATACCCAAAAACCTTTTCAGATCACGTCTCGGTCAGAAATAATCAAAAAGGCCGATGGCATCTTGACAAATTTAAGAATAATGGCTAATAAAAGCAACCAATTCAAGTATAAAGAAGGGTCAGCAGATTGATTCCCTGGAAAACCTGATTAGCCCCCACTCCGAACAGGGTCCTAGGGAGTGAAATACTTCCCCCGCTTGTCGAATCTTCCGGCAAGACCACCTTGGAAAGGGAACCAAAAGGTGAACGAAGAAGCCCTGACCCCGTTTACCCTACCAGTTGAAGCCGTCCAGCGGATCCAGAGGATCGGGACGGTCATGAATCTCCCCCCTCTTACGACCTTCATCCAGGCGGACGCATTCGACGAGAGTATTTACTATATCGAATCCGGGAGTGTGGAAGTCGAGCGAAAAGGCCATGTCATAGGCTCCATCAGGGCCGGAAATATTGTCGGTGAGATCGCCTTTCTTGATCGTCGTCTTCGGACTGCCAGCGTCAGAACATGTGAGGAAACGAGGCTGCTCAAAGTTGAGCGCCCCGACCTCCTCCGGGCCTTGAGCGACGATCCAGACCTCCTCATGAAATTCATCCGCTTTATCGAGGAGCGACGCCGGGAACGTATCGCTCCGGTGGTCGAAGAGGAAGTGGAAGAGTTCATTCAATCTCTCGCACAGGAGGCCATCTCTCACCGGGCCGTGAACCATCCATACCTTCTTGCTCTGAGGAACGGCCATCTCCCAGACACCCGCTGGGCCATGAAAGATTTCGCTCGAAAGTACTACACCTACTCGTCTCACTTCCCACGGTACCTGACCACCGTGATCGGCCGGCTTGAAAAGCAAGACCATCGAAACACCCTGATGGAAAACCTCACCGAGGAATCGGGCATCTATGGAGAGGAGGAAATCGAAAAGCTTCGTGGAATTGGAGTTCAGAGGGAATGGGTAGAGGGAGTCCCCCATCCTATTCTGTTCCGACGTTTTTGCAAGGTGGCAGGCGTCGATGACTTGGACCCAACGGAAGATGACATGGAAGTGATCTGCTGGCGGGAAATGTTTCTCTCTTTGCTGTCCACGGGTTCGCCAGCTCAGGCATTAGGTGCTCTGGGCTTTGGCACCGAGTGTGTAGTCAGCACGATGTATCAGCACTTCCTCCCTGCTCTCGATTCCCTTGAGGCAGACCCATCGAAAACCGTGTTCTTCCCCCTGCATGCGGCAGTGGACGACCATCATCAGGAATCCTTAAAGAATATTTCCTGTCACTTCGCTCAGACAGAGGAAGGACGTCTGGATCTGGTCAAAGGGATGCGGAAGGCCCTAGCACTGAGGGCGGGATTCTGGGACTGGATGTTCCTGCGGGCTCAGAATCTGCGGGCCTAACGGAGGTTCAACAAACAAGGAGCATGCCATGAACAATGGTGAATATTCACTAAACTCTATTGACCAGATGAGCCTAAGCGAGTGTCAAGCCCTCTCATTTAATGTGCGAAACCATCTTCTCGATCTTGTGTTAAAAGATTCGAGAAAGTTTTTTGGGAAACAGCCCGAAAGACAGGTGGGGTTAATGTCTGATTATTTTGAGGAAGATATGCTCCGTTTCCTAAAGCTAAAAGCCATAAGAATTTACTGTGGAGGGTTTATCCCAGTTGACGCTGAAGGAAAAGTGCCAACGCTGGACCCGCGATCCCAATTTAAACTGGTATTCGAAAATATTCACCAGGCGATGAAGGCTGCTAATATGACCTGTGACAGAATCGTCAACTGCGTCATCTTCATGAAAAACATGGATTACTGGGATGAAATGAATGAATTTTATAGGCAATACATCACCTGCTCACCCACAAGAGCCGCCATCGGATGTCACGATTTAAATTATAAATATCAACTTGAAGTAATCAATGTCATCGCTTACAAGGTATCCTCATAACTGTATGTCGTCAGAACAAGTTGGACACCGGTCGTAAGAAACTAAAGTGGTGTTTTGGCTCTGTGAATTGAGGCAAGGTGGTCTCCCTTCCCCCATACCACTGCTTTCTCGCTTGAACTTGAGTCGTGTGCCAAAAGCTGGAACTGTCTCTTTGGGGTTTCAAGACCATCACCTCCCAAAAACCTAAGGCACATACCACAAGAAATATTGCACAAGGCACAAGGCAGACGACTTACGCCACCCGTCTTTTGGTATGTGACTTGTGGATTAAGATTTGGGATTTATGATTTGTAGTGCTCGTCTGTTTTGCAGACTCAGAATCTACCGTGCCTAGCTTTTTTGCATAAATATAGATTGCATCCGGTGGAATAGCAGTTCGGGAACGTTCTTAGAAGATATAACTATCACAATATACTCCGCGCACGCGCTGCACTAACTAGGACGTCTCGTCCATTCTAGGACATAAGGTGTCAGCGGTATCGAGCAACCATCTTACTTGAGACAACAATTCTAATGGTGAACAGGTATAGCCTTGTCAATCAGAGCTTTGGCTGCTCGTTTGGCGATGTGGGCCGTTTTAAAATTTTGGGAAACCTGAGCCGTTACCGTCGCACCTTCTAATAACAGGGCTAATTCCTCTGCTAGCCCCAGGGGATCTGACGCTCCAGCCTGTTTACAAAGCGAATAAATGTAAGCTTTCACGAGTTTCTTATATTCCTTACAGATCTGCCGAATGGGCGTATCCTTGTCTGAAAATTCGCCAATCGTATTGATGAACAGACAGCCATGAAAATTGTTCTGGTTAAACCATTGTTGTGCCACATCGAATACGGCCAACAACCGCGCTCTGGGTGTCTTGCCCCCATTCTCAACTTTCCGCATAAACTCATTCCGAGCTAGACCGTCATAGTGCCGTAAGGCAGCTATGACCAATTCTTCCTTTGAATGGAAATACGTGTACAGCGTGTTTTATGATATAGAGATTGAGTCTCTGAATGGCATTTGCGAAAGCTTGACGTTCATAACTACGCTTTTCTATCTGTGTCGTGACGAAACTCACCGATCCTACATTCGAAAAACCAAATTCAGGAATAGGGTCACAAAGGATGTCAGAAACCTTTTCCTTACCTTGAATCCTCTTACAAATTAGTCTGCCAGCGTCACGCCATCCGAAATCAGAATGATAGAGTCATTCGATATTTCTTTCCTGAGTTTTAGAAGCGGGGCATAGTCCTCTGACTGATACCAAGTTTGCACGGTCTCCACATCCGGGAACTCCCAGAGCACGGTACGCCCGCGTAACCAATTTCCTTCCACAACCTCCTGCTTTTCAGATGCCGCCAATAGCTTGCCACCATACTGTTTAACCTGCTTGAGGATAGCGGGAAAATAGACTTGATCAAACTTTTCCTTATCATGGATATCAAGTGCGCTGATAATATAGGCGGCCATTGTTCCTCCTCCATTTGGTTGGTTGAGAATTCTTTTTCATTGAAATTCCCCCCACTGTATAGAAGGGGTTACCTCCAAACCACTCATAAAACCGAAGACTCCTAACATATTGAATGTATTAATGATTTCCAAGACATTCCCCTAGCTGCCCCTCCCCGCCCTCGAAACGAAAAGGTTTGAAATTGGTTGCAACAATTTTTTTGACTGACTCTTGACTTTACCGAACGTTCGGTATATTATCAGCAATATAAGGAATCATCATGGCACTTACCAAAATCAACGAAGACGAATTGCTGGACCGCCTCACCCAAGTGTTTCGCACGTACGGGTATGATGGGGCGAGTTTGAGCAAGATTTCGGAAGCCACGGGCCTTCAACGTGCGAGCCTGTATCATCGTTTTCCCGGTGGGAAGGAAGACATGGCGAAAGCGGTGTTGGAACGCGCGGGGCAATGGCTCGTGAATCGTGTGTTGGCTCCCCTTTCGGGACCTGGAAAACCAGAACAGCGTATCCGAAATATGGCGAATGAACTTCACTCCTTTTATGCGGGAGGGAAAAACTGTTGTCTGTTGGATACCCTCTCCTTTGGTTCGGATAACAATGAAATTCGAAGCCATGTCCAACAAGGTATGAATGCCTGGGTGGATGAACTCGCGAAGGTTGCGCGCGAAGCCGGGGTTTCTGCGAAGATAGCCCGGCAGCACGCGCAAGATGCTATCAGCCAAATTCAAGGCACGCTCGTGGTCGCTCGTGTGATGAAAGATTATGGCCCGTTTGAACGGATGCTCTTAGAACTGCCAACGACACTTTTAAGGAAGAAGTCATAAGGACTCTACCCCACCTCACCTCCCCTTACAAAGGGGAGGAATAGGAGGAACGCTTTTTCAATGATCTATCTTGTTGACTCATTCACGCTCTCTCGGACGGGGCTGGTTGGCCGCAAACGAGGGTAAACCCAGGGCATATATTTTTTGCCCTTTAACTGTACCGAACGTTCGGTATTTTTTTTAACCTACACTAGGAGGACCGCATCATGAAAGTCACTATCGCAATTTTTTCAGATCCCAAGAATGGTTCAGAGGAAGCTCTCGGTCGCGTGTTTAACGGCTTGGCCGCAGCCTATGATTTCAAACAAGGGGGCGATGACGTGTCCGTCGTGTTTCAAGGTACTGGCACGCGCTGGATTGGCGAGCTCACCAAGAAGGATCACCCGGCGCATGAATTGTTTGAGGCAGTGAAGGATCAGGTCGCTGGTGTGTCCTGTGGTTGTGCCGATGTGTTCGGCGGCGCTGAAGACGCTGAGAAGGCAGGGCTCGATTTGATTAAAGACAACCCTGTCCCGGGAAGCTCCGGCATGGCCAGCTTACGAAAGTATGCGGCTGAGGGCTCAACCATTCTCACGTTTTAGGATTGCCTGATTATGAACTCGGATACATTAACCATGCCTTTCCCCGTTCCCCTCCTTTGTAAGGAGGGGCCAGGGGAGGTAGAGAGGAACCATTGAGCGTGGGGCAAGAAAAATTCGAATATCATTCTAGATACGAAGACTCTACCCCACATACACCTCCCCTTACAAAGGGGAGGGATTAAGGAAAAGAAACCATGAAAATCGAAAACCCATACCACGAAGGTGAATTACAGGTTCAAGCACGTGTTGGGGTCTTGGACGAAGGCGCGCAGAATTCGCGCGTGATTCAAGATTCCATCATCAAAGGTGCTTTGCGTTTTATTAATCAACTCCCCATGGCCGTGTTTGGCAGCCTGGATCAAGACGACCATGTCTGGGCCTCGGTGTTC
>JAJDBP010000037.1 GCA_029261295.1 Nitrospirales bacterium
AGCACCATGTTTGGGCTTCGGTCTTCATCGGCACGCCGGGCTTTATGCAGGCGGAGGATGATCGTACCGTCACCTTCGACCTCACCAGCATGATGCCTAATCCCAACGATCCCTTCTGGGAGAATATCCAAACGAATTCCCGAGTCGGCATGCTGGCGATTGAACTAGCCTCGCGTCGACGTTTGCGGATCAACGGTACGATCACGCGAATGTCAGATACTGTGTTGCAACTTCATGTGGAAGAGTCCTATCCCAATTGCCCGAAGTACATTCAGAGACGACACCTGACCACGCCCCAAACCGGATTCGACCTAGCCCCATTCTCTTCAGAGCAGGGGGAGGAGCTTAGTCTTAACCAACACACCATCATCACCAATGCTGACACGTTCTTTGTTGCGAGCGTCCATTCCGAACGTGGGGTGGATGCTTCGCACCGTGGGGGCAACCCCGGGTTCGTGAAGATTATCGATGACCGGACCCTGCGCATCCCCGATTACATCGGCAACTCCCTGTTCAACACCCTCGGCAACTTTACCGCGAATCCCCAAGCCGGATTGATTTTTCTCGATTTTGAGTTCGGTCGCACACTTCAGGTCATTGGGCGACCGGAAATTCTTTATGACGTGGAGGATTTGCTTGATGAGACCGGAGGGACCAAACGGTATTGGCTCCTCCACATTGATCGCTGGCTGAAAATTTCGCATGCGCCACAATTGAGCTGGGAGTTTTTGGATGCGTCACCCTATAACCCGTCAATCAACACAAGCACGGACCACTAAGGAGGATGTCATGAATTGTCACCGTTGTCATGGCCTGATGGTGCGGGACCGCGCCTATGACCTTCTGGATACCCACATTCATTGTGATGTGTGGCGATGCATTTGTTGTGGAAATATGTTTGACACACTGATGCTGTTGAACAAAAGAAGAGGGCAGGCTCACCTTCAGCTGGAGCATGCTGATTTATCAATTGAACAACTGACCGCCGCATGACGAATGGTCCGGAACACGACCCGTCACCAGGAGCAAGACCATGAACAAGCTTGAAATATCGTTTCTCGAATCTGCGAATGACTTCAATCTAAGGCCAGAGGTCTGGGGATCAATCCAGAAGGCCGAGAGAGAGCCTGAAACCACTCCCACAAGAAATAGATCTGCAGTGACTGATGAAGAACTTGAACTGATTGAGTCCCTCCGCCAGGGAGAAGATATCGCATTTGCCACATTGGTCGAACGCTATCATGGACGACTGCTCCGATTCGCACAAAGCTTTGTATCCAGCCAGGCTGTCGCGGAAGAAGTCGTCCAAGAAACCTGGATGGCTATCCTCAAAGGGATTCATCGATTTGAGGGACGCTCGTCTCTGAAAACATGGATTTTCCGAATTCTTCAGAATAGAGCCAAAACTAAAGGAACGCGAGAACACCGGTATGTGTCATTTTCCGATGTTAGGAGTTCAACTGACCAAGAAGAGAATAGTGGGATAGAACTGGGACGGATTGACACTACCAGCCATGAAAGCAGTCACCAATGTATTTCCCCGACCACTCGGGACGAATACACGCCCGAGCGCTTGCTGGTGTCAAAACAAAGTCTGGCCCAGATTGAGCAAGCCATCCAATCACTTCCACCTACCCAGCGGCAGGTCATCGTGCTTCGCGATATCGAAGGCATCGATTCGGAAGAAATTTGTCAAATTTTGAATATTACGGCAACCAACCAACGGGTGCTCTTGCACCGAGGTCGGTCGAAAGTTCGACAGTCACTTCACCCATATCTTCAAGGACATTCGTCCAAGAGCGCCGCTCATTCGGTTGCGCCGTCTTTCGTCTCAAACGAAAAGCTAGCTCATAGAATATGAAGAATTTTGCTTTTAATTTTCCATAAAAACTTATTTCAAAAATAAATAACAATCTGTAACAAAATTCTTCTTTGACATACTAACAAGCATAGTATACAGATCGGTATACTAAAACGAAAAACTTCACCATTAACTCAGGAGGTTCATCATGAAAGTTTTACACACATTTTTACCAGCAGTTGCCCTTTTGGTGTCCGTCGTGGCCACACCCGTCTTTGCACAGGATGTGACCCACAACACACCAGGAATTAGCGGGTATGACCCCGTAGCGTACTTCACCAAAGGCACCCCTCAACGCGGGAGTGGGTATCACGTGGCCGACTACAAGGGCGTGACCTATGCCTTTGCCAGTGAGGAACACAAAGACCTGTTCCAAGACAACCCGAGCAAATATGTCCCAGCCTATGGCGGATGGTGCGCTTATGGTGTGGCGGTCGGAAAGAAGTTTGTGGCTGACCCCACAGTTTGGAAGATCGTGAATGGCACCCTCTATCTAAACTTAGACCGAGGCATTCAGAGCAAATGGAACAAGGATATCCCCGGCTACATCAAAACAGGCGATGTCAATTGGAAAGACATCAAAGATAAAGCGCCGGCTGATTTGTGAGGAAGAAAAGAAGAGCCCGTGGGTATACAACCCACGGGCATCCCAGGAAAATTTGAGCATACTCATTAAGGAGAAATGAATCATGTTTAGTAGCAAAAATATCACCATCGCATTTGGTTCTGTATTTGTGTTCGTCGGCGTGCTGGGGTTCATCCCTAACTCGCTCGTCTCATCCGAGGGTATATTCGAGGTGAACGCCATGCACAACCTTGTACATTTACTCACCGGTACTGCATTCCTCTTTGGAGGGTTGGTCCTGGAAGGAAAAGAAGCGTTGACACTGAAAGTTGTCACGAGCGCCTACTTCGGCGTGGCAATCTTAGGTTTTTTAAGCAGTGGAAATACCCTGTTGGGCCTGGTTCACATTAATGAAGCGGACCGGTGGCTACATCTGGGACTGGCCATGGCTATGTTGGGAGCTGCCCTTGTTGCCACACAACCCACGTCTGAGCTTTCGCGGAAAAAAATCGGAGTCATTCGACAAAATAATCGACTTAGGGCTTCATCGTAATATCTTGTTGCGAATCAGCCGTAAGCAAAAAGAAAGGAAAGAAACCATGATTCAGGAACAACAGTCATATGTGACAGTGAACGATAACAACTTCAGCAGTGAAGTGCTCGAAAATCAAAAGCCAGTCCTGGTTGATTTCTGGGCACCATGGTGTGGCCCCTGCCAGGCTATGGGGCCGACCATCAGAGAACTGGCTGATGAGTTCCAACCACGGGCTGTCGTGGCCAAGGTCAATGTGGATGACAACCCGGATCTTGCCGCCCGTTATAGCATTCGGTCCATTCCCACGTTGATGATTTTTCAGAATGGCGAGGTCGTCGATCAATTGGTCGGAACGATGCCAAAAAGTACGCTGGCACAAAAGTTAGAAGCCCAGATACAACCAGCATAAGACAACGAAAGGAGCTATTCATCATGACAACAAAAACCGTCACTCCATTGAATCGTAAGAAAGACGGTACGACTGCGGCCGTTGATTTCGCACCCTGGCCAGAATGGGGCACCCGGCTAGAAAGAATCTTTGGCCAAGCCATGGAGAAATACCAGGCTGGAAGCCGTGGCGCGGATGTCCTATTTACGACTGAACATGTGACGTTTCTCGCTTCGCTCGGCAGTACACCGCAAGAGCTTTATGACTTTGTGGAAGACTGGTGTGAGTTGGGAGAGCCCTCGTTTGAAGTTGCGCTCCGCATCACAGAAGTGCGAGCCGAATATTTTTTCTTCGAGCAGTACTTGGAACGATCCCCAGACGTCAGCACGCCTGCTTCTATTCCCTCTGGTGGCGCAACATTAGGTGGGTTCGTTTGGCTACCTCGAATCATCGAAAAAGCCAGAGCGAAGTTACGAGGAGAGATACCAGCAGACATGATGTTCGGATGCAAAAATGATCGTGCCTTTTTAAAGAAAGTCGGAATTGCTCCGGCGCAGTTTCTTCGAGTCGTATGGAACGCCGGCAAGAATGATGAAGAAATCTTGGAGTATGTGAAAATTTCCGCTGAATATAAGGAGGACTAATCATGAGAACCACAACAACAAAGGTCAATGAGTATAACGCGATTGCCAGAGCGGTCCAGCACTACATCAATGGCGCCAAGTCCGGCAAAGGCGATGATATGAAAACGGCCTTCCACGAAGATGCGACGATCTTCGGATATGTCGGAAACAATTTATTCGCCGGGCCCATTCAACAACTCTTTGCCTGGAATGACCAGAACGGGCCGGCCATAGGCCTTCAAGCACGTATTGCCAGCATCGACCTCATTGACACGGTGGCCACCGTACGGTTGGAACTCGAAAACTGGACTGGACATCGTTTTACGGATTTATTCACCCTGCTCAAAGTCAACAATGAATGGAAAATCATGAACAAGGTCTTCCATCTACATGCCTCGAACGTCGCGAGTGAAGCAGCAGCATAAGTCTGGCAGGAAGAATTCAATAGTGAGGCTCCTGACCTATAGAGCGAATTAGAGTTGACCTTCGTTTAATTGAAAATTGAAAGGACCGTACCAGTGGAATTCGATACAACCGTACGACTGACCGCCTTTTTGGGTGTCATAGGCCTCATGGCCTCGTGGGAGGCATTGTATCCTCGGCGCAAACTGGAGATCCCAAGATCCACACGCTGGCTCGCAAACCTCTCGATGGCCGCTCTAAATACCTTGATGGTACGAACGCTGTTTTCCTCAGGGGCAGTCGGTCTGGCGTTAGTAGCGGCCAACCAAGGATGGGGATTGCTGAACAACCTCCAGTGGCCGTTCTGGGTGGAAGGACTGCTCTCGTTGGCAGCGCTCGATTTGGCGATCTACCTCCAGCACATTCTATTTCATAAGATGCCGGGCCTATGGCGATTTCACATGGTCCATCATGCGGACACGGATTACGATGTGACCACGGGCATACGGTTCCATCCAGTAGAAATGATGTTGTCGATGCTCATCAAGTCGGCAACAGCCATGGTGGTGGGAGCCTCACCAGTTTCGGTTTTGATCTTCGAGATCGTCCTCAATGCCTCGTCCATGTTTAATCATGGCAATGTGCGCATTCCCCCATCGGTGGACAAGATGCTCAGATGGTTCGTGGTCACACCGGACATGCACAGAATTCATCATTCGATCCTGCAGCAGGAGGCTAATCAAAACTTTGGCTTCAATCTGCCCTGGTGGGACTATCTGTTTGGCACATACCTGGCTGCTCCCTCATACGGACAACAACACATGATTTTCGGGTTGAACCAATTTAGAAGTCCTGCCTGCCTGAAATTGGGGAATATGTTGAAACTCCCATTTCGACAACCAGCAGGAAAGGCGACCATAAGTCACCAAGAATGTGTGTAACGCGGCGCTCTTTTAAAAGGAGGCAAGACCAATGAAATCCATGATAAATTTCACGAAGACGATGCTGATCATGCCAATCCACTGGCAGGCCTGGTTAGGCCTACTCGTGTCGGCCAACATCGTCACCCCGCTCTTCTTTATCCACACGTTGGAAGCACAGGTCGTCTTGGTGATGGGAATTGGCGGCTTGCTGATCATATCGGTCATTTTCAGTATGAAGGGCTTCGTCCGTTTGATGGGGATCGGCCATATTGGCTGGCTGCCAATGGTGTTTTGGCTGGGAACAAAATTGGAACACGCTCCGATTGATAGCCCTTTTGGATATTGGATGCTGGCCGTCATTATCTTGGACAGTCTCTCATTGTTCATCGACATCGCCGATGTCCTTCGATATGTCAAAGGCGAGCGCGAACCATTTCTCGCACCCCCTGCCTAACAGGATGTTGAAAAATTCTACCAGCGGCGTTCTCGACCCTTTGCCGTGCTCACGTACTTCGCGTACGCTCCGCTCGCCAAAGGGCCTGGGGCCTTGCTGGACAAGTCTTTTTGAACATCCTGCATTGCAACAATTGGGAACAAAAGAATCGGAGGGATAGAAACAAAGGTAAAAATTTTTATTAACTAATTAGAACCTTTCCTTCCCTTCGACAAGAAAGTTGAGGAAGCAAGACCTGTCCACACTCAGGTAATCTTGTCTAACACGCCCTCAATCTCATCTTCTGTAAAGGCTCGTAGCGTTTCGGTGCGCACATTCCCCTTGGAACATCCCCCCATCATGACGGCAGCGGCTGTGGCCTCATCGGGAGCGTCGAACACAATGACCCCGTCATACCGACCCATCGTCCAGTAAATATTTTTGACGGCCCCTCCCGCCGCCTGGATTCTATTTCTAAAGTCCGTCGCACGTTTCCCGGTGTTGATCACATCATGTACACCTTGTTCCGTCCACGTGAACAGCGTAATAAAGGTTGGCATGATCTACCTCCTTGTTTAAAAAATGGGGGCTGACAGACAAAGTTTCTCCACAATTGTTTTCCAGGAATTATAATATGCTCATACATTCAAAGGAACAATGGGGGGAGGTATCTGCCATCAAGCAAGACGATGCAACCAGGACTGATTGTTGGTAGGTTTTTCTCGCATTCTGGTATAACCCTATCAGGAGGTCCACCGTTACCCAGGTGAAGGAAAGGAGACAATCATGATTAGGATAAAGACATTGGACCATGTGGTCTTGCGCGCCCAAGACCCGGAGAGGATTGTTGAATTTTACTGTCTCGTTTTAGGCTGCACGGTTGAACGGAGATCTGCTCCTGATATTGGGATTGTTCAACTGCGTGCCGGTGATGCCTTGATTGATGTGCTGGCTGTCGACAGCGAGATTGGACGAATGGGTGGTGCTGCACCTGGGAAAGATGGAAGAAACATGGACCATTTCTGTGTTCGTCTGGAAATCTTCAACGAAGACAAGATTCGCGAACATCTCGAGAAACATAGTGTGGAAGGCAGCAAACTTGAGACGCGTTACGGGGCTGAGGGCATTGGCCCATCCATTTACATTCAAGACCCGGAGGGGAACACCGTTGAGCTCAAGGGCCCAGCCATTCACTAAGAACACCTCACTCGTTAATCGTCCAAGGAACAATGGGGTTGACATATTTTTTATTTGCATATACAATTTGTTTATATATTAAGGAATCTATATGAGTACCCAAACCAACACACAACCACAAGACATCATTTTTGAGCAATGCTTGGCAGGAAGGCTACGGCTGCTCAATCGGGTCGTCACCAATATGTATGATGAAGCTTTGCGGCCCCTCGGTATGAAGACGAGCCAACTCAATATATTGGTGGCCGCCGCCAAGCAAGGCTTGGCCAGACCGGCGGATATTTGTGAGCGTTTGCACTTGGATACCTCAACACTGAGTCGGAACGTCGAACGAATGAAGACAAAAGGTTGGCTCGAAGTCGTTGGTGACGTGGACGGGCGAGCACAGCCCTTCCGCTTGACCACCAAAGGCCGCAAATTACTGGAGCGGGCAAAACCAGGCTGGGATGAAGCTCAGAAAAAGGTCAAGAAACTTTTGGGGAACGATACGGTCAAGACTATTGTCAAAGCGGTTGTGGGGCTACAAACCTCTAAGGTCAAGTAGTCTTTTTTTTGGCCTTTTAATTGTATATACAACTTATTAAGGAGGCGTTATGAAATTCTCAATGTTACCTATTTTGTTATTGATTCAATTATTGGTGATCTATCGGGCGACCAAGAGCACGAAAACCTCTGGGGAAATCGACTCGCGACAGAGAAACCTGGTCAATACCATCTTAGTTGGGCTCGGTATCTGGGCAGTCATCAGTTCCTATTTCAGTCTAAATGACCTGTATCAGACAGAGGCGTTTCTGACTTCCTTACCTGGGTTTTGGATTACCCAAATTCCCATTCTGATTGTGATGGTTCCTTGGATACTGTCTAAGTCACTGCGACAGGGCACGGATAGCATTATCGATCACACTCCCCTCTCTCTTATTATGGCCTTTGAAGGATTACGGGTGTTCGCCCTGGGTGGAATCATCAAAGGCTATAAGGGAGAATTTTCACCACTCTTTGCCAAGGCCATTGGCATACCCGATTTCTTCATTGGGGTTCTAGCGCTGACCGGTGCCTATCTCATTTACAAAGGGGTATGGGGAAACCGTGCCGCTATTACTATCAACCTACTGGGATTTATTGTCATCATTCCTTTTGGCATGGGGTTGATCAACTTGGGTCTTCAAGGACCCCTGTATTACATCCATGAAACGCCAAGTACTGCCACAATTTTTGATTTCCCCATGGCCCTGGCACCAACGGTCGTGGTACCCATTTTCGTCATGGTGAATCTGTTTGTCGCAATACGATTGATTCAACAAGAAAAGTCACGTGAGATCAGGATTATGGAAACAAGCCCTGCGGTTTCAGCCCGGAAGCATTTAGCAGAGTTCAGGCCTTAAGCCATTCTTTGATTCTGTGAGCCTTTTCGACATCGTCTCTTTACTTGCTAAATCATCATCCTTCAGTTCTGAGCTAGCAGAATGCTGGGAAACTCTCTAAAATGCAGCCTTCAAAACCCATTGATGATTACGCCACATATGGCAACTTAAACCTAAGCTTAAAGAAAAAACAAGGAGGGTCCACGTGGCATTAATCAAACTTTCCCCGGAGGAAATTAGCTCCCGACTCACTCAACTTCCTGGGTGGGAACTTCAGGATGGTAAACTGCACCAGGAGTTTAAATTTACCGATTTTATTGAAGCCTTCGGATTTATGTCACGTGTGGCGCTATTGGCAGAGACTGCTGGACATCATCCTGAATGGTTCAATGTGTACAACACTGTCAAGATTGATCTCGCCACTCACGATGTCAATGGAATCAGCCAATGTGATTTTGATCTTGCCACCAAGATCAATAGACTCTGTGGTCATTGAGCCTCCACAAACTTTCATTCGACCGAACAGGTATTGAGATCGATCAAGTGAGAAAGATCGGAACGCCTTCGGAGACCCGTTCATCAACTCTTTGAACAAAGTTGGTCAGACCTTCTGGCTCATGATAGTGTGGTAGAATCTACAAATTCTGTACCATTCTCCCAAGGGGAGCTTCCCTTTAACGGGGTCGATCTACTAGGAGGTTCCCATCAAGAAACCCAGTCATGCTGGCGGCTTTGCAGTTGCGGTTCTGACTCTGACCTTTTCCCCATTCGGGTGCACGTTCGCTGTCGCCCAATCAGTTGATGACCCAGACCGTCATCTCCCGAATCAGATTCAGAAACAAATCGACTCACCCTCAGATGCACTGAGTGAATTCGAATCATCACCTACTCCTCCTGCGACTCCCCGTTCACTTGGCAGTGTCGTGCTTGATGACGCCAAGTATTTACTGACTTCTCCCCTACGGATCGAGGCCAGAGACACATTAATCCTAGGTGGCATTGCTGCGGGGATTGGTGGATTGATGGTAGCAGATAAGGATATCCGCGATGTCTTTCAAAGAAATCGTAGTGAAACCAAGGACGATATCGCAGATGGACTAGAGGTAGTTGGTTCTTCCTATGTATTTTTAGCCGGTCATCTTGGACTGATCGCGAGTGGATTCTGGTTCAGAGAGAATGAGGCCGGCCATAAGCTTTTTCGCGTAGCCTCTATCAGCTTGGAGGCTCAGTTGTTTACCGAGGCCACCACCGGCTTTATTAAAGTAGCGGCCGGTCGGAGTCGACCGAATAAGGACCGTGGTTCGCATTCTTACACACCATTTCAGGATTTAAGTTTCGACCGTTCCTTCCCTTCGGGCCATGCCGCCCGAGCTTTTACGGTCGCCGCTGTCTTCGCGGATCATTACCCGCAGCCCGTTCCTTTTATTGCCTATTCGACAGCAAGTCTTATTGGATTATCCAGAATCCTGCTGGACGAACACTTTTCCTCTGATGTTTTTGCTGGTGCGGCGTTAGGATTTGTCATAGGAAAAGCGTTAAGTTGGCACCACCGGGCTCAAAAAAAACAATGGTTGGTCCTCCCCATGCTTCCTGATGCAGGCAAAGGAGCGGGACTTTCTGTCCATTACAGATTCTGAGGATAGGTAGGGACCTCATACTATTGCTTAGAATTTCGGTATTCTTTACCATGGGGGTCTTTAAAGATGACTCTTATGCGTAGAATGTTTTAGCTCCCCCTGGACCAGCTGATGAACACACGAATCTTCCTAGTCCTCATAGTCCTCCTGTTAACCAGTGGCTGCGCCAACGCAAGACCCGAGTTAGCACAAAACCTACCTACAGATTCCACAGAAGAGAATATCCCAGCAAACCCTAACGAAGTGAAGTCTGAGGACACACGGCCTACGGACGAAGAGGACGGCTTTTTTTATCGACTCCTCGCAGTACCTGAGTACCTCTGGAAAGGGATTTCCTACCCTATTAAGAAAATGAGTATTTTTTATGAACAGGTCGATCTACTCGAACGCGCCCTTGACGTATTCCTCAATGAAGAGCGTACCGGTGGAATATTCCCAAGGTTTGAATTTGGCGGGGCGATCGGTGGCGGAATTGGCCTTACCGCGTTCCATAATAATTTATTCAACAAAAAAAAACAGATTCGTGCCTCTTATCTGTTTGGCCTTCCAGACAATCACGCCGGAGAATTCTCATTTAAGGACCCTGCCGTCTTCGGGTCACTGTTTAAACTCGAGGCCAATCTTCTTGGGCTCGACGTTGATCGAGGCCGATTCTTCCCTGGCGGAAATCAAGCACCCAAAAACCGTCAAAATGGAAGAACCTTTTTTGAACTTGATGAGGTATCTGGTGATATAAAAGTTGGACGGTCGGTGGTCGGGGCTTTCAGCACATTTTTTCAAACACGTGTCTTCACCGCAGAAGCAAAGGAAGGGAGAGGGCGCTCTGATATTCCTTCTACGATTCCAGGAGTAAACTCCTCCCTCACGGCTATAGAATTGACGCCCCAGGCAATTTATGATTCTCGAGATAATCCGTTCCGTCCTTCAACAGGTTGGTTTATTGACGCAACCTTCTCCTATACCAACCAAGTCAATGGGGATGAGTTTCAATATATCGGCTATACGGCTGAGGTGCAGCGGTTTATATCCATATTTCGTGGGAATCGAGTGTTGTTGCTCCGGGCCTACTTAGCAAAACTTGATTCCCTCAATGACCACTCGATCCCCTTCTACGAGCTTAATCAACTGGATCTGAATCATGGGTTGCGTGGCTATGAACGTGGTCGCTGGTCTGATGAAGGAGCTCTCTTATTCAATGCTGAATGGCGCTATCCAGTTTGGGCGCAAACTGAGGGGTCTCTGTTTGTCGATGCAGGCCAAGTATTCAATGATTACCAAGACCTCAACACCAGGACCTTTCGTGTGTCCATCGGAGCCGGACTCCGCTTTGTCACAAAAGAGAATTTCGCCTTTAGGGTTCAGGTTGCTGGAAGTGAGGACGGACTGCAGCTGTTGTTAAAAGGTGATGTAGAATTTCAGAGAAAACGGGGAACCTTCCTCGGGGGGCTGTGATGGTCGTATATATTAGGAATTTCATTTCTATGGATGGTGAGACTTCTTGGCATCTGATTCTCACGATGACATCCTGTCTCTTGATGCTCGTGATTTTGGGAGGCTGCTATAACCAGATTGATCTTTCTCGCCCCATCACGTTGGAAGCAGATGATCGACGCCCGATCCCTGAACCTGAGGAAGAGACGGAAGGCCAATGGTTTACCTGGGATGGAGCGCACAAGATGATCTTCTACAGAGTCGGTCAGCTCCTTAATTTTGGTCGATCCTTTCGGACACTCGGGACTTGGATTGGTCTTGCAGATCCAATAGAGGCAGGAAATGTGAATGCCTTAGATGAAGTTCCAAACTCCACATGGTTTACCAACCGGCACTTTGTGTCGCCACTTTCACCAGAAGAATTAGGTCGTGGTTCCACTACTGGCCGAAGGCCTGATCCAGACGGCACATGGTCAGTCATCAGTGCGAAAGAGAGCTTAGGATCTACGCCCGGATTTGTGATTCGCGATCAGAAACATGATGTCTATGTGATGAAATTTGATTCACTACGGAATCCAGAAATGACGACTGCGTCGGAAATGATTACACCACGGTTCCTCCATGCAGCAGGATATAACGTGCCGGAACATTACCTTGTGACGTTGGATCCGGACAGGTTGGCCGTTGATCCAGGTGCGAAGATCCGCGGGAAATATCGCCGCCGTCTGCCTATGACGGAAGAAGACGTCAAAGCTACCTTAGATCGCGTTCCTCGGCACCCCGATGGAACCATCCGCGCTGTGGCGAGCAAGTTTCTTCCGGGAATACCCAAAGGCCCATTTCTCTATGATGAAAAACGACCCGATGATTCTAATGATCGCATACGCCATGAAAACCGGCGCGAACTCCGAGGCTTGGCAGTCGTCGCCGCATTCTTGAATCATACTGATACTAAGGCTGCCAATGCCTTAGACATGTATGATCCAGAGAAACAATACCTCATTCATTATCTTATTGATTTTTCTTCCACATTAGGCGCTGATAATGCAGACCCTCAGTTGCCTCGTTATGGTAATGAGTATTTTCTTGATTTTGGAACAGTTGCCCGGTCAAGTGTTTCCCTGGGAGCCTACGTCAAACCTTGGGAAGTCCCGCTTCACATGGACTATCCGTCTGTGGGTTACTTCAATGCTGAGTATTTCGACCCAGCTCGTTGGCGCCCAACCTTTCCCAATCCTGCTTTTCTCCAAATGACACTACGTGACGCCTATTGGGGAACGAAAATTGTCACATCATTTACGGACGGAGAGATTGAAGACATTGTCCGCACAGGGGAATTTACGGATCCGAGAGCTCACCAGTATGTGGCCAATGTCCTCAAGAAACGCCGCGACATACTTGGGACATACTACTTTAACCTGGTGAACCCTCTAGACAGGTTTACCCTAAAAACCGCAGAAGAAGGCACCCAGACACTGATTTTTGAGAATCTGGCACTCACGCGGGGCTACGCTCCCGCTACTGAAGCCATGTATCGATACAATATCAGACGGCATGTGCCATGGGGGCATGATTCTCTGTTGCTGACGGACCAAGATATCCAGGATCAACAGATTGTCCTTGATAGAGCATTCCTTCCAGTCTGGAAAGAACGAACGCCGACTGCCCAAATGACAGAACCAGAACCGTCCACCGTCTATATCACCATTCATACCAGTTACGATCGAGGGGAAAATTGGAGTAAGAGTGTGGAGGTCTATCTTCAGTTCAATTCCAAAAACCAGAAGTTCGAAATTATCGGAATTCAACGAGAGACCTGAGTTAGCACTCAACAATCCAAATATTGGGGAGAACAGATTATATGAGAACACGCCCTCAATTTCTTTTGCATTTATGTCTCCTCTGTATCGTGAGTATGGAGTTGGGGTGTGCAGTTCGCCTAAAACCAGTTATTCATTCTGTCCCATATCAATCCGAGGTAGTCTGTGCAGCAACTAACAGTGACTGTCCTTGGGTTGCCCTGGAGGAGCAAGCAAAGTTCTCAGCTCTCATCAATTGCCTGTTATCTGGGGCAACTGCTCTTGAAACCGAAACATCGAAAAAGGAACCATTAATTCTTGTCCCCACTCCCCCAAAATTTGGCTATGAATTTGTAATCAATTCCGGGAACGGAAGACTTTGCAGCATGAATGAATCAGCATGCGTAGTGACGAGTCGAACCGATAACCAACTGACATGGGCTGGATGTGGGTCCGCACCTTTGGCAAATGAAGCCCTACGAGGTGGAATGGATATTGAACATGCAGATCCGCTCAAAGAGAGTTCGGTCATTTCGGGTAGCCTGGCAGCGTCGACCAATAGCTTCCTATCTCAGAAAGGACTAGATGGTCCTGATCAATTTTATACCTTCACGCTTACAGAAAAGACCTACGTTGAAACGGCTATTGCCGCAAACTCCTCCCAATGGTCACCGACAAAAGGCCACCGAGCTCCTTGGCAGCCCGGACTCTTTCTTCTTGCCCCCGATGGACAAACGATCAATGATGGACAGGTGTGGAAGGCGGGTGTCACCTACTTGCTTCCGCAACAATTAGATCCAGGCACCTACTACCTTGTTGTAGATAGCTCACAACGGGAATTCATTCGCGGGGATGGCCGTTATCGTCTATACCTTGGATTGAATAAAACCCATATGGGGGGCATCCGCTCCCCGTAGGTTTTCTGATCCCTTTGAAAGCTTTCTGCGAAGGCATGAGATTCCCTTCCCCAATTACTGTGGCCATTTCTAGGAAGATGAGATGAATAAAACACGTTTATGTTAACGGTTATCGAAAAGGTCATTTTCCTTCAACAGGTAGATGTGTTTTCAGAAATTTCCACGGAGCAGATGGCCTATCTTGCTGCGATCGTGGAAGAAGTCGCATTCATGAAAAATATAAATATTTATCATGAACAGGATTCACCAGATGCGATTTACCTGGTTTTAGAGGGCCAAGTTCGACTTCACCGTCATGCCCTTGATATCGCGACCATGGGGCCGCAGGAAGCATTTGGAACCTGGGCCTTGTTTGATGAAGAACCTCGCGTGGCCACTGCGACCACATTGGAAGATACACGTCTTCTTCGAGTGGGTCGGGATGATTTTATTGATCTTCTCTCGGACCATGTGGAGATTACTCAAGGGGTTCTACGGGCCCTCACCAAGCGCTTACGTGGTCTAATGGGAGAACCGGGAACGAGAACCATTTCACAAGGAAATCAGTCTTCTTATGGGAATGATGCCTAACGACACAAATACGTCAAACGATGCTGCAGCATTGTTTCACGCTGCTCTGGATACGGTTGGAGAAGGCATCATTACGATTGATTCTACCAGTACCATTGTCGTGGTAAACCAAGAAGTTCAAAATATTTGGGGCTACACTCGAGATGAACTCATTGGTCAGAGCATCCAACTCCTTATGCCAGAAAAATTCCGAGAGCGTCATGCCGCTGGGTTCAAACGATATACAGAAACTGGAGTACCGCATGTCATGGGGACTCGAATTGAGCTGGAAGGCCTCAGGAAAAATGGGGCCGTGTTTCCCCTAGAGATTCGAATGGCAGAAACGACAGTCGGCGACCGCCTGCTGTTTACCGCAGCGGTTCGTGACGTGACAGATCGCAAGCTAGTCGAAGCGGCACTTGAAAGACGCCATTATATTGAAGATCAGATTGCATCAATATCAACAAAGTTTATTAACCTCCCGTCCAATGAGATTGATACAGGCATCATCGATGCACTTTGCACGATTGGCCAATTGACCAACGTTGATCGATCTTGGGTTGCCCTACTGACAGAGGACAAGCAGTACCTAAATTTCACCCATGAGTGGTGTGCTGAAGGGATTGCCCTCACGCATAGTAATCTTCAGCCAATAGCCGTAGATACGACTCCTTGGGCAATGGAACAATTCAGACGGAATGAAACGGTATACATCCCCCGCGTGGCTGACCTGCCGCCCGAAGCCAAGATCGAAAAAGAAAATTTCCAGACCTATGAAGTCCAATCGGCCATCATGGTTCCCATCGTGTATCGGAGATCACTGATGGGCATCGTCTCTTTTGACTCCGTTCGTTTGGAAAAAATATGGACGACCGATGACATGGCTCTTCTTCGCATAACTGGGGAGATCTTTGCCAACGCTCTTGAACGCAAGGAGACCGAAGAGGCAATAGAATGCCTCATGCACCGCAATGAATTAATCTTACGGTCGGCAGGAGAGGGAATTTATGGAGTAGACTTGCAAGGGAATATGACTTTTGCCAATCCAGAAGCAGCACGTCTCATTGGATGTTCCGTGGAGGAGTTAATTGGCAAACCCCAGCACGCTATTCTGCATCACACCAGATCCGATGGAACACCCTATCCACCAGAAGACTGCCCTATTTATAAGGCCTTTCGAGATGGTGCCGTCCATCGCATCGAAGATGAAGTCTTTTGGCGCAAAGACGAGACCAGCTTTCCCGTGGCGTATACCAGTACGCCTATTCGACAAGACGGAGAGATTGTCGGAGCCGTGGTGACCTTTAAGGATATTACCGAGCGCAAGCGAGAGCAGGAGATTCTGGAGAATTCTATTTCCTTATTGAGTGCAACTTTGGATTCAACCAACGATGGAATACTCGTCGCTAACAGAGAAGGGCGTGTCGTCAACTTCAACCAGGTCTTTTTGGATATGTGGGGAATCTCGACAACCGTTGAGGCTTCCCAGGATCATACGCAATTGATGACACAGGTTCTTGACCAGTTACTAGACCCTGAACACTTCTCTCGGAGGTTGAAGGAAATCTATTCCAACCCAGATACGGAAAGTTGTGATGTCATCGAATTTAAGGATGGTCGAGTATTCGAACGATATTCACGGTCACAACGGATTGGAGGAAAAAGCGTTGGGAGAGTCTGGAGTCTGCGTGATGTTACAGCCCGCAAACATGCAGAGGAATTCGCACAACAGTCATATAACGAATTAGAACAAAAGGTGGAAGAACGGACGAGGGAACTTCGACAGAAACAAGCCCAACTGGTTCAGGCGGAAAAAATGGCCTCGTTGGGGCAACTCGTCGCAGGTGTCGCCCATGAAATCAATACCCCTCTTGGGGCGTTAAAAAGCAACATTGATATCTTTATACGCTCCGTGCATAAAATCAAAGATCTGATGTTTGATCCGAAGGTGCCTCAGGAACTTCGTGAGTCTCCTGAGGTCACCAAACGTTTCGCAAGTATTGAAACGCTCAATGCCCACAATCAAACGGCCATAGATCGCATCGTGAAGATCGTCAATAGCTTGCGAAAGTTCGCACGCCTTGACGAGGCAGAACTGGACGAAGTCGATATCCACGAAGGGTTAGAAAATACCCTCATCTTGGTGCAGCACGAACTCAAGAACCGAGTCGATGTGGTGAAAGACTATGGGAAGCTCCCCTTTATCAAATGCTATCCAAATCAACTCAACCAGGTCTTCATGAATGTACTCGTGAATGCCAGCCATGCCATCGAACACGAAGGGAAAATTTTCATTCGTACTCATCACAACCAAGAATGTGCGATGGTCGAAATTCGTGACACTGGAAAGGGGATTTCCCAGAAAGACCTACAACGAATCTTCGATCCAGGATACACGACGAAGGGCTTTGGAGTGGGCACCGGACTCGGCCTCTCGATCGTCTATCAAATTATGAAGGACCACAAAGGGAAAATTGAGGTGGAAAGTGAATTAGGCCAGGGCACGACATTCAGAATAATTCTGCCAATTTCATAAATATCCTATTCCAGCATCAAAAAACCTATCCGATTGGATCTCCCTCGATCCCGTCACAAGGAGAGAAAACATATGACCGATGCAGTAGACACACCGACCGTTGTCATCCTTGACGATGAAGAACTCGTGGTGACGAGCCTTCAGACATTTTTGGATTTAGAAACCCCCTATCACACAGTGACATTTACCTCTGCCAAGTTGGCTCTCCAGCATATTCGAGATCATGACATTGATCTTGTCATTTCCGACTACCTCATGCCTGAGATGGATGGAATTACGTTCCTCAGTCAGGTCAGAGAACTCAAACCAGATGTGCCTAGAATCATCTTGACCGGGTACGCAGATAAGGAAAATGCGATCAAAGCCATCAACCAGGTTGGACTGTTTCAATACATTGAGAAACCTTGGGAGAATGAAGATCTTCGAGTGATTGTTCGGAATGGGTTGGAAAAAATGCAGTTATTAAAGAAATTACAAGTAAAAATCAACGAGATCACGCTAGCACATGCAGAACTGCAAACGCTCAATCAGGAAATCGTAAGGGCGTTTGCCTAATATCTGGTCTATTGATCGCTCTATTCCCCGAAAAGCCTAGCGACTCCGCCATAGTCTCACATTCCTTAGGTCGTCTTGCGCAAGACGAGCTCGGCCGTTTCGCGGACCACAGGATCAGCATCCCTACTCGCTTGTCGAGCGGCATTCATCAGGTCATCCGTGTGAAATTCAGATAAAGTAAACATGGCGCAGGCTTTGAGCCAAGAATCGCGGCCTTGGAGCAAAACCGCTAAGGCCTCACTCCTGGCTTCAATCCGTACCCCAAAGATGTCCTGTCCTTTTTGAATTGTTTGTTCTTGGGAAACCCCATCCACGATAGGGAGGAGATAACGCTTCAAATCTTTTTTTAGGACACTGTCCAGAAATTCAACGGCACTTGCTCGCATCCGCTTCTCGCGACCCACAAAAGCATCATAGGCGCTATACATATCTTTAGGGGCATACAACAATCCCAACAATCTAAAGATCACTTCTATCGTTCGATTCATCTTTTCTTTCAAGGCTTTCTTAAAAAGATCTGTTGCCGGACCCTCGTGAACTTCCCGATACAGGTGAAGAATTTGAAGGTATTCGTAATAGGACTGTGTTTCTTCGATCAACCACGAATGGACTTGTGTTGGATCAAATCGCAATTCAGGATATTGCTCACGGAGTTTATTCAAGGCCTTCATCACGTGATATCTCAATAGAGGACGGAGAGTTTCTCGACTTCTCATCAACATATTCACCGACTCTTGGGATGGAATAGAAGAAAACACCCTGGGGATATTCATGCGAACAGAGAGATCCACCGTCTCGTCTGTCAGATTATCGTGGAGTGTACCTAGAATGTTTGGATTAAAGGATGTCAACGCATCACGAGCCTCAGCACGGTATTTCGTGGTGGCAAGCTTTCCTACTAACCACGTGATGAACTGGCGATCCCGAATACGGCCTGCACTGCGGATCACCTCTTTCACCACAAGAGGTGAAGCATCTTCTCTGTGTTCAAGCAAAAAGTGGCAAAAGGATGGTTCATGAAGGCTTCCCAATGCATTCAAGACCTGTGCTCGAATCACCTCCGCGTCCTTTCCGTTCCAACCGAGTAGTCTCTCAATGACCTCACTTCTGATTAATCCTTGTTCCTCGCGTGAACCAGATTCCGCAATAGATTGAACCGCTGCTGCTTGCACCCTCAAATCTGGGTGATTGAGATATTCGTGAATTCGTACAGGATTGAGCCCTTTCTCCCTTTCCAACAGAAGGGAAACGGCTTCGCGTCTCACCTCCGAGTCACTATCACCAATGAGCCGTTCAATCTCTGAGGTTAAAGATTTGGGGTCTTGGGTTTTGAGCAATCGCACAGCTTTTTGACGAACTTCGCTGGATGAATGTCGCAATAAAGGTTGAACCGCTTCAACAAGGTCGGCATGCTCCACTGAAACAAGTAAATCCAGTGCATGAACTAAGAGTCGTTCATTGGGACTGCGGAGGGCGACCACGAGGGCCTGAACGGTAGTCGCCTCTGAAATGTCCATAATCAATTCATTGGGATCAATATCTCTTCGTTCCAGAGCTTTTCTGAATGCACCCACATATTCCTTACGAACCGAAATGGCCAAGAACACCCACATGAGAAGTAAGGGTAGCGTCACGAAACTGATTTGCCTGACAGAGAGTTCGAGTACCATTGTAAAAAGCAATAACAGTCCCCCACCCAGCCCCCGAAATAATCTATCTAAAAACATATCGATAAAGACTTTGATTCGCTTTTTGACGTCTATAGGAAGTGGCAAATAGAGGAGCTCCCCAGCAGTTTTATCGATTGAATATCGAAAACTTCCCTCAGCCCCACGTAGGAGCACACCCATCCACAGGCCAGGCATAATCACCATACCGATTGATCCAAGAAGTAAGCCGGCCGGAAGAAAACCGATCGCACCACCAACGCCGAACATCCGCAAAATTCGATAGGTGAAAAATGATTGAATGACAAGGGAAACCACGCTCAGACGGCTATAGAATGTCCCCAGGAAGGCAGTGAGATCTTCTTTTTCTGGAAAGGCTTCAACTGAGACCGTTTTAAATTGAAAATCAACGAAGGTGGCTAAAACCATCCCTATAGAGAGAATTCCGACCATATACGTCAATTGCTTCGACTCGCGAATCGTGCCAATCATATTTCCAAACGTCTCTGAGGTCGGATTTTCTTGAGGGATACGAGGCTTGGGAACGCCCTCCTCTTTCTTCTTGAGCATGGCGATCGCATTGAGAAACAAGAGGCAACAGCCTAGCAAACCCATACAGACGTACAGCAGATTCTCCGTTTGAACTCCAAGGTGCCGAATGATAAGACTGGTCACCTCCCCTCCTGTCATGGCCCCAAGAATTCCCCCTAGATTGAGAAACCAAAAGACTCGCTTGGCTTGAGCAGGGTCGAATAGAGTATTGGCCAATAGCCAAAACTGCGTCGTGCCTAAAACCGCGTAAATGCTGACCCAAATATAGAGAACAAAAAATACCCATGCCTGATCTAATTGAATCAGCCATCGAAGAAGGAGGAGATTGGCAATTAGCACAGCGATGGTAACGTTCATGACCTGGGTCAATGAAAACGAACGAGCAGACCGTGAATAGAAGGTCGTGATGGGTGCGACGACGAGGGCAATCAGAATAAATACTAAAGGGAGTTGCTCTGGCCCAAGGCTGACCAGAAAGAGACTGTCTCTTACAGGTTTAAGGAAATAATAGGTGATAAGAATCAGGTAATAGTAGGCAAACATAAAGGTGACAAGGAGGCCCTCACCTTTTCGAATATCTACTACGGATGAAAGAAGACGTGGCATGTAATGGCAGTTTATCGGAACTTTTTGTGGCGTTCAGCTCGGCTTTTTAGTGGATATTGTTCTTATCCAGACGGAGAATTTTGTCGGTTTGAGATTAGACAAGTCTATGTAGGATGCGCGTGTCTAGGTGAAGTATGTTTGGGAAATGCGGAGTCTTAATCCAGTCTTTCGGAAAGGCTCAGGAAAGGAATGATACAGACTCTAGAAAACCTCAGCAAGGTCCTCGCAGCTCCATCCAGATACGCTGTTGACTAGAGAATGAACCACTTGGCCATGTTGCTACTCGACTCGGTGTAACTGAATGGGGCTGAGGGAGAAGCTCGTTGAACCGCGTTGGAAATATCTTTCAACGCATGCAGGAAGGTTAGATACAGGTATGGTTCTTGGAGAAACGAATCATGAGCAGGCTTGGTAGTACTTTCAGGAGAATAATTAGCCGAAATAGCTCTAAAAAATATTGGTGGAGGGCAGGACTACCAAATAGTCTGTGTAAATGCATGATATTAAATGTGATTTTGATTTCCCCGTTTAACAGTTGCCCCAAAGTTGCCCAATACTTAATACCCAACTTCACTATATTGCGATCTTCTTTCTGACCGCAAAAGGTGCTGAAGTCTAAGGGAGGAAAATTAGAACTCTCACAGTCAAAATCAGAATCCTATCCAACCTCTTTGTGATACAGAATGATTAAGATAGATCTGGCACTGAGACCAAACCTAGGAGTGGATTATTCTTTCTTAAAAGTAGGTAGGCCTCATGAATTATTCCTCACGCGAAGCAGACTTAGGTTTTTGTCCGTGGTAGTAGAAACTTTCAAGTTTTTCCAGGCGGATGAATTAATTGAAGAGACAGGTGCTAGCTGGTAATGAGGAACTCAACGGCTATGATGATTTTGAGGCCTTCCCACCACCGTTGAAATGTGGCCTCAATATGGCAGGACACGGGAAAACCAGGCGCCAGAAATCCAAGAGGCGGTCTATCAATCTGTTGATTACCGTAAACATCAGGTAGAAACATATCATCAGGTTGGGAGGGAAATCCTAAATTGACATAAAAGGAGTTGAGCATATCCTGAAGTGTTTTTATTCGTTCTCATAAGTGTCATTGGGTCGTATTTTTCGTCAAGAAAAAAAGGAGCGGATTATGAAAACGAAGAACATGTTCTCTCTCTGTCGGTATCGAATCCTGTCTGCCACTCTACTTTTGGTTGGATTTTTGGGAAGTGTGCCGTTAAGCCTGGCCGATTCACTCACATTGTCATTTGAAGGCAATGTTAATGAAACCCAAGTATTCCCAGGCTTTCCCAACGCAAGTAAAAAGGCAGCCTTTGATAAATTTCTGGGAAGCTCTTTTAGGTTAAGCGTTACTTTTGAAAATAATCCACTCTTAAACCCTGACCGTAATCCTCTCGATCCCAATGTAGGGGAATATAACCTTACGACTCTTTCGGGTTCGGTGATGGGACAGACGGTTACTGCAAACTCAGGGACTCTTTATGTTGGAAACAACGACAACCTTGCAAACACAGGTCCGATAGATTATTTTTCTGGGCACAGCCGGGTGCCTGGGGATGTCCTTTTCGGTCCTACGGTGGGAGGCTTTCCTCCCCTGATCATTTCCTTTGGTTTCTTTGATCCCTCCGGCATGGCATTTGACAATGATGGGTTACCTCAAGGCTTGGTGAAACCGAGCCGCTTCCTCCAAGGGTCAGCATATTTAGATCTCACCTTTGGCCGTCCAACACAACCGTTTATCACAGATTTTGGAGAGATTATTGCTTCGTACCATTCTTTCGTTCATCCCAATAACCTCATTAGGGTAGCTCCAGTGCCTGAAGCATCAACAGTCACCCTACTAGGCAGCGGATTGGTTGGTCTTTTCGGTTGGCAATATCGAAAAAATCTAAAAAATTAGGCGGAAATTATTGGGCAATTGGTGCATGCAGAGTGCCTGATTCTTCCCTTGGCTGGCCCTAGGATCGACTGAAAGATTCCCCGATCCTGTGAGGTCTTGTCCTTCCGGTCCTTTCCAATATACTACCAGAATGGCCAATGTGTACGCGTCAATCGGGGAGACAGACGCTATAGAGGGAAAGGGCACGATGAGAAAAGTCATTAACGGCAAAACCTATCGCCGCCACACAGCACATTTGCTTGTGATGCAACATTGCCCCTTACTAGACAATAATACAAAAAAGCCAGCATTTACGCTGGCTTTTGGAAGTTATTCGATTGTATAGGATGATGAAATGGTGGAGGGCACGGGAATCGAACCCGCGACCTCAACGTTGCGAACGTTGCGCTCTCCCAACTGAGCTAGCCCCCCACACATTTTGAAGGTTGGGATAGAAAGACTGATACGAAGAAGTTATTTCCTCAAGGAAGATGAATTATAGCGGAGCCTGAAGTACGTGGCTATCTCTTTGGCAAATACTTTTTGCTTTTCAGTGACTCTACCTTCCCTAGCCCCTCCTTACAAATGAGGGGAATTTTAAGATTGAAGTATTCGGACCGTTCTGCCTTCAACCTTTAGTCGTCCTTGAGCCATGAATTGTAGGGCTTGGGGATAGAGTTGATGCTCTTGTTCTAAGATTCGAGCAGACAATGACTCGACCGTATCCCCTTCCTGTATCACTACCGCCTTTTGACAAATAATTTGTCCTTCATCGACACCTTCAGTCACAAAATGCACTGAACAGCCGCTAACTTTGGTACCATGCTCAAGGGCCTGTCGTTGGGCATCCAATCCTGGAAAAGCAGGAAGTAAAGATGGATGAATGTTCACCATCTTTGATAGGAATAGTCTAATTAAGGCTGGAGTCACAATCCGCATATAGCCAGCCAACGCCACACATTCTACCCCATGTTCTTGAAGCAACTTGCCAACCGCTAAATCATAAGCTTCTCGTTGATTGATTTCCTTGGCAAACGCCTTTGGATCGAGAAAGACTGTCTGGATACCTCGCTGTTTGGCTAATTCTAGGCCTCCGGCAGTAGCCTTATTACTAACGACGACCTTGACTGCGGCATTAAGGGTTCCTTGTTGAATCGCATCAAGGATCGCTACCAAATTTGATCCGCGCCCTGAAATTAAGACGCCTAAGGCTAGTGTCATCGGTTTAAAATTTTAGGTTGAGTAGGTTAGTTTGGTATCGGAAGAGGAACAAGGCTCAACTTCTCCCATCACCCATCCAGCCATCCCCTGCCCTTGAATGATTTCTATAATTTTAGCGGCTTCATCAGAAGGGGCCACAATGACTAAGCCTATACCCATATTAAAGACCTTAAACATTTCTTCTTGATCTATTTTACCTGCTTGCTGAATAACGGCAAAAACGGGTGAAGGATCCCAACTGTTGCGAGCAATGACGACACCGCAATCTTCTGGAAGGATACGCGGCAGGTTTCCGGTAATGCCTCCACCAGTGATATGAGCGAGTCCATGCAACCGACTCTGGCCCAATAAGGCCTTCACCAGTTTGACATAAATTGTGGTTGGCCGAAGCAAGGCTTCTCCGAGTAATTCTGATAACTCCGGCACCTGGGCTTCAGGAGTCCAGCCTTGCTCTTCAAACAACACACGCCGCGCCAGCGAATAGCCATTACTATGCAGGCCGCTTGAGGCCACGCCAATCACCACATCTCTTGGCTGAATTTTTTCTTTTCCTAACATTTCTGATCGTTCGACCACTCCAACGGCAAAACCAGCCAGATCATATTCTGCCTCAGGGTAACAAGACGGCATTTCCGCGGTTTCACCACCAATGAGTGCACATTCCGCCTGCCGGCAACCTTCGGCTATCCCTTGAACAATGGCTTCGGCTACATCGATTTCCAAATGCCCGGTTGCTAAATAATCTAAGAAAAATAGTGGTTCTGCCCCACTCACCAGAATGTCGTTGACACACATGGCGACCAAATCAATTCCAATCGTGTCGTGGCGATTCATCATCCTGGCCAGCTTCACTTTGGTCCCTACCCCATCGGTTCCAGAAACAAGAATGGGCTCACGATATTTTTCAGAAGGAAATCGAAACAGGCCGCCAAAGCCTCCTAAATCGCCCATGACTTCAGGTCGAAACGTGGAACGCACTAACGGACCAATTCGTTTCACAAATTCGTCGCCTCGTTGAATATCGACACCGGCTTCGCGATAGGTCGTCATGTTCTTTTCCTTGTCATGAATCGATCGTTTTCACAGTTGGAGCCAGACCCAGTTCTACTAATGTTTCAAGATGGGCGGTCTGAGGAAACATATCAAAGGGTTGTATGCTCCGAATCTCATAGCCTTTTTCACATAACGATTTCATATCTCTCGCCAAGGATGGCGCATCGCAAGAAAGATAGAGCACATGCGGTACGCGCAACACACCCAATTGGTCGATAATTTTTGGGTTGAGCCCCGCACGCGGAGGATCCAGAAGGATAACATCGTATGCTCCGGATTGCACCGTCATGAGATAGGATTCGACGGAACTGATTTTCACCCGACACCCGGCAATGTTGTTGACTTGGATCGATTCGCGAGCATCATGAATGGCAAATGGATTCCCTTCGACACACGTCACTTGCGCACCCTGATTCGCGAGGGTGAGACCTAATGGGCCCGTTCCAGCATACAACTCTAGCACTCGTTTGCCCTTCAGAACTCCAAGCCGTTCCACCACGGTCTTTCCTAATAATTGAAACACGTCCCAGTTCGCCTGCATGAATGATCGATAGCTCACCTTGAGACGCAATCCTCCAAAGGCTTCCCATAGATGATCCACCCCTCGCACAATGGGCTCTTGCCGGACCCGCCGCCTCGAATCATGTTCTGATGGATCCACACGTTCATAGATCCACCCCTTGATGTTCGATATCTCCGCACACGCATTCATCAGACGCGCGACATGCTCTTTGGTTTGAGCTCGGCCACGGAAGACCAACAAACCTCCCTTATCCAACTGAGACCATCGGATTTCTACACTTTCTAAATTCATCCCATCCATACCCAAGGCGCCAAGCCCAGTCCGGACACCATCAATCACCGCTCGAAATCCTTCGTCCACCAGGAAACACGTATCAACCGGCAACAGTTGTTGAGTCCCAGATTCAAAAAATCCCAGAAATACTCCGTCACGTCCTTCACCGATTCCCATACGTAGGACCTGCCGATAGCCATATGGCCCAGGAGAAGGGATCACGGGAGAAATCGGAATATCGGACATTTTCCCAATTCGACAGAGGGTATCTCCTAGAATCAACCGTTTTTGAGAACATTGTTCTTCGTACTGCACATGTTGCAGCTGGCATCCTCCGCATCGCCCAACGACAGGACAGATCGGGACCACCCGGCTGTCAGCAGGCTCTTGAACCTTGAGCACTTTTCCTTGGGTCACGCCTTTTCGTCGACGGAGGATCTCGGCTTCAATGGTTTCCCCAGGAATGGCCCCCTCACATAACACCACTTGGCCATTCAAGCGACCGAGGCCAAACCCGCCAGCCACTAATTTTTCAATGTGGAGGAGATGCGACGATCCTGGAGGCAATGATTCAGGGGGAAATGTAGGTTTGCTTGTTTTAATGTTCAGGTCGAAGTTCGACATTAAGAAGTTTAATCTTTCGGTGTAAATGACTCCGCTCAATTTTTAATTCATCCGCGGTTTTTGACACATTCCAATTATTCTCTCTGAGCTTTTGGGAAATCACTTCTCGCTCGAACACATTTCTCGCTTCGCGAAGTGAATCGTAGTTCGTGCCGACAGAAAGTGCTGGAACGCCAGTTGGGGCTCGAACTTGTAGAAACATTTCGACATCCGGCCCATCAATCATAGATTTCGGCACCATGATTAATAATCGCTCGATCAGGTTTCGAAGTTCTCGAATATTTCCTGGCCAATCATGACGTTGTAACGCTTCAAGACCTTGGGAATTAAACTCTTTGGGCTTCATCCCCTGTTCTTCAGAATGCATTTTTAGAAAATGTAGAGCCAACTCCGGCACATCGTCCCGTCGTTCTTTTAAAGTTGGCACAAGAATAGGTAAAACATTGAGGCGATAATAGAGATCTTCTCTGAAGGTTCCCTTGACGATTTCATCAGCCAAATCTTTATTCGAGGCGGCAATGACACGGACTTGAACATTCAAGAGCTTCGTCCCACCCACTCGTGTAAATTGCTGCTCTTGTAGCACACGCAAGACTTTGGCTTGGGTAGCCAGACTCATGTCACCAATTTCATCCAAAAATAAGGTCCCACCATCTGCCAATTCAAATTTCCCTCGTTTCATTGAAATGGCCCCGCTAAACGCTCCCTTTTCATGACCGAATAATTCACTTTCAATCAAGGTTTCAGGAATAGCGGCGCAATTAATCTCCACAAACGGCCGATTGTGCCGAGGGCTTTGTAAGTGAATCGCGCGAGCCACCAATTCTTTCCCTGTCCCATTGGCCCCGGAAATTAAGACCCGACTATTGGCGGGAGCGGCCATCGAGATCATCTCTCGAAGTCGATTCATAGTCGGAGAGGATCCCACTAACTCAAATCGTCGTTCAACCTGGATGCGAAGATTGAGATTCTCTTCTTCCAATTTCCTTTGGTGCAAAGCATTCCGCACCAATATGGTCACTTTTTCTAGATCTAATGGTTTTTCTAAATAATCATACGCCCCTAATTTTGTGGATTTCACAGCGGTTTCAATGGAACCATGCCCAGACATCATGACCACAAGAATGCCCGGGAACTGGGACCGCAACCGTTTTAAGGTCTCCAGGCCGTCCATTTCAGGCATCCAAATATCTAAGATCACCAAATCGGGCGATTCAGCTCGAACGACCTTCAATCCTTCGATACCACTTGTGGCGACACTCACCTGGTACCCTTCATCTTCAAGGATACTACTCAGCGAATTTAAAATGGCTGGTTCATCATCAACGATACAGATTGTTTCTGCCACTAAGCCTCCTCCACCAGGGATGTCACTGTTATCCGCCTATAAAACCACATACTGGTTCTACGATTGCCAGAAAAATTCTGTCTTTCTCACAATGGTAAATCGAACCGAAATACCGCACCTTGTGGATGATTATTTTCTGCATGGATCGTCCCATTGTGGTCGGAAACAATTCGATGCACAATAGCCAATCCTAACCCAGTTCCCGTGCGCTTCTTGGAAAAATAGGGAACAAATAATTTCTCTTGGTCCTCTGAGGGAATTCCAATACCATCATCAGCAACACGGACAATAGCCCGATGCCGCCGCCAATCAGCCTCCGTGGTCACCCACACATGGCCCTGATCATTACTCGCTTGAATCGCATTATCAAATAAATTCACAAACACTCGGCGCATCTGTTCAGGATCACAATTCAGATCTGGCAATCCCTCATCCAGTGTAAGAACAAATTTCACATCCCGATGTGCTCCCGTATACAGAGAAACGACTTTTTGGATAATGTCATGCAACGATAGTCGTGACATCTGAGGCAACGGCATTCGTGCATATTTTGAAAACTCATCCACCATACCCTTTAAACTTGTGACTTCGTTAATGATGACACCGGTCGCTTGCTCAAAGATTTCTTCAAAGTCTGGAGATTTTTCATTAAACTTCTTCCGCAATCTCTGGGCAGATAATTGTATCGGAGTCAACGGATTTTTAATTTCGTGAGCAATACGTTGCGCCACTTCCTGCCAAGCCGCTGTTTTTTGCGCCTTAATAAATTCCGTTCGATCTTCAAAGACAAACACAAATCCGAGATCATGGCCAGCTTCGTTTTGCATTCTGGAAATACTGAGGCCTAACGTCAAGGGTCGTCCATTGGGTGTTTCCATCTGTCCTTCCAGAGACAAACTATCTGTTTGCTCCACTAACATTTGGTCATAGGCCTTCTGAAACAAACCCATACTAAATTGTTTAAAGGCATCATAGACAGGTCGACCGCGCAATTCTTCCCCTTGAACCCCGAGAATACGCTCCCCAGATGGATTAAACCTCGTCACCAATCCGGCCATATCAACAGATAACACGCCAGCAGCAATTGTTTCGACCACCGCTTCTGTATAGGCTCGCCGTTGATCTATTTCAACATTTGACTGAAGCAACGACAAATTCATTTCTTCTAACCGAGATTTATTGGTACGTAAGTCCGTGGTCATTCGATTAAAAGATTGCACCAAGATTCCAATTTCATCTGTCGCCTTCACATCAATCTTAATATCCAAATTACCTTTAGCGATGGCCTCAGTTCCTTCGGCCAATCGTTGAATGGGCACAGTGATCCCTCGAGCCACATAAAACCCAAACCAGGTCGCTCCAAATAAAATGAGCAAGGTGACGACCGCCACGAACAAATACGCCCCTCCCTTAATGGGATTTTTCATGGATTTAATCTGAGTATATTCTTCAAATTGTTTGGTAATCGCATCCATCTTTCGCAATAACGTTTCAGGCACATATGAGGACACGACCACGACGCC
Source organism: Nitrospirales bacterium (assembly GCA_029261295.1). GTDB lineage: Bacteria > Nitrospirota > Nitrospiria > Nitrospirales > UBA8639 > Nitrospira_E. The sequence continues at coordinate 28,996 of JAJDBP010000037.1, forward strand.
TCGCACCTGATCGGTACTACCATTGCCCATAATGGGGGCAGCCGCACGGATCAACCTTCCCACTGGCGCTTCTTGCGCCGAGGCTTGGGGCAACCCTCGATCTAACACCTGCAACACCAACTGCCCCACAGGAAGACTCAACACGGCATCAGAGAGCTGGGGATCCATCCTCCGTGCTAACGTTTCCATTTTCGGTGAAAACACCTCGACCCCCGCCAAGTGATATTCGTGCTGCATGCGAGCGAGCATAGACTTGAGTAATTCTCGATGTTCGGGTTTTAAGATATCCTCTCGAAAAATTTCTTTACTAATGACTCGAGCCGTATCTGAAGCCAACACTTCCCGGTCTTCCTGATACAAATGAGCGACATCCTCTGAATCTCTCAAGACATGCATCACCTGATCACTAAACCACACGTCGATGACTTCACTAATCACCCCACTGGCGACCAATGCCAACAGAACGGTAGGAATGAGGGCAAACCCAATAAAGGCTGCGACTAATTTTGAGCGAAACCCTGATCCTAATAAACGATTGCGTCTTTCAAAAAATGCTCTGATTAAATTTCGAGAAAGCAAGAGCGTTAGAGCCACCAAGCCGACGCTATCCAAGTACACCAGAAAAAGCACTAACGCGTAGCTGGGGCTGGGGAGAATGGAATCAGGCAGGAGCGGGCCGGAAAGCCCATACCGGGCATAATAGAACGTTAAGGCCAAACATGGCAGGAGCAAGACTAAGACGATCCAAACCGGGGTGTAATGCCGCCGTCTCCGCTTAATGGCTGCTTCATTTAATTGAGGGCCAGAAACGGGTGGCTCCTCCGGGGAAGGGGACCGAGGAAATTTCCGAGATTCGGGGAGGTGTTCAGAAATGAGGTTCACTGGACGAGTCATAGGTCAAGATTCGTGAAAAAACTACCTAGATGAATCATTATTATCGAAGACCAGAGACTTCGCAAGCACAGGACCATTATCCTAACGGTCCCTCTCGCCAATAGCACGGTAAACCTATACGTTTAGGAGACAATGAAGAAATGGAATGATGGCGTTTACGAACTAAGAAGACACACCCGAAGTGGCACTGACATATTTCATCCGCAGGGTATACAACATATCTCCAATGACGGATGCTTCTTCCGTCGACAAATTTCCCTTAGTTTTTTCCTCAAGCATCGACAAGATATCGATTATTTCTTTGGCTTGGGGTAAATTCACTGGGGGAGAAGCTTGCTGAGGGTCCAGGGACTCCCCCATGAGCATAAGAGAGGATGTTCCAAGTGAAAAAACAAAAGAGGCAAATGTAAGCGGGGGCATTGGAATGGCGGGATCAGATGATGCAGGCGCATCTTGAGGTTCAGGGGCTTCTGAGATTTCAGGTTTTGGAACAGTCGGTTCTTCTTCCGATGAACGCCCTCGTTTATCTCGAACGACAAACCCTTGTTCTTCTTCACTCATACCCCAACCTCCTGGTAAAGAAAAACAGTATCATTTTCAGAGGGGTGCTATCAAGAAATGGCAGATTACAAGAGAGGAAGAAACCAGTATAATACCGTGCCAATAGGCAAACATAACCTCACCCCATTTTTTCTATGCCAACACCATCATCCAAAACTCCTTCATCTTTCCCTCAAGTTGAAAGCTCTGTCTCGAATGTGGTCGACATAATGGCCACCTTACGAGGACCAGAGGGTTGCCCATGGGACCGTGAGCAAACCACTGAATCATTGAAACCCTATCTACTGGAAGAGGTGTATGAGGTTCTTGAAGCCATTGATGCTAACGACCCAAACAGTTTAAAAGAAGAACTGGGTGACCTTTTGCTCCAAATCCTCTTCCATAGTCAAATCGCTTCGGAAAATGGTGCATTTTCTTATCAAGACGTCAAGAAGACATTGGGAGAAAAATTAATCCGGCGCCATCCACACGTGTTTCAAAAAGACAAGGGTCAGAATGCCACAACTTCGCAAGAAGTCTTGCAACAATGGGAAGAATTAAAACAACAAGAAAAGGCACAACAGCAAGAAACTCCATCAGTATTAGGGACGATCCCAAAAACATCTCCAGCTCTCCAACGAGCCCTTCAGGTACAAAAACGGACTTCACGAGTGGGGTTTGATTGGAAGACGATCGAACCCGTCATTGAAAAATTCAAGGAAGAACTTGATGAACTGTATGTGGCTACAACCAGCGCATCAGATGGTTCAAATATGAACCAAAATTCATTAACGCCAAGCTCCAATGCTTCGGCTATTGAAGCCGAATTGGGGGATGTTTTATTTTCATTAGTGAATGTTTCCCGATTTCTTAAAATTAATCCTGAAGAGGCTCTTAGGAAATCAACGAACAAATTTATTGCCCGTTTTCAATATGTCGAATCTCAAGCCACGGAGCAAGGAAAACACGTGAAAGATTTCCCCCCAGAAAAGCTTGATGAATGGTGGGAAGCCGCCAAGCGTCAGGAAGTTCCCCTACTGCCGGGGGAGACATCCACGCATAAACCAAACTCATGAATGATGAAGAACCAACAGAAGGCCGCCGAGTTGGCGTTCATCCGCTCATCGTCGTCTTTGGAGTCATCTTTGGCTTGTGGCTCTTTATCACCTTAATTATTCCCAAATCTAAAAATACGCCAAACCATGGACCGGGAGCTCAACCCAATTCGGAGGCGTCCTTACCTGGGCTGGTATCCAGTGATCTTATCCCCAGCTTCAAGGTGACTGAAACGGTCATCGGAATGAACGCGATCATCGTATTAGTCCCTTCCGCTACAACAGACAGCCAGGTGATCGCTCTTCTTCAGTCCTTCCAAAAATCCCGTATTAATGAGTCTCTCGAAGGAATACTCCCTGCCACAACCCCTGAAGACAAACTGGGAACCTTTGCTATTGCAGATATCTATATTTTTGCAGAAGAAGAATATGCCAATCAGGAATCTGCTAAATCCTTAGGCCGAGGCGCTCATGCCCCTGGTGAGTTCTATCCGAGTTCCATTCCCTATGAGGTGGCGATGGAAAAGGTTCGTGGCCACTATGCCATTGATTTATACAATAAAACTCAACCCGAACACGCCTCTATTGGGTTTGGAGAGGATGCGACTGGGGTGTACTCGAAACGTTACCGAAGAGTCTTTTGAACATTTCAAATAGCGTGACTAGAACCGTGGTTCTTGAGGAAAGAAAAGGTGAGAAATAGAATACTCGGTCGCTTATATGCCAAGTTTATCTTTGAGCATTTGCCGCAAGCTCGTCTTTTCGGCCTGCATCCACTGATCTAGCAAAACAAAAAGCCGCCCCGCCATATCCCCAACAAAGGGGCCAACCATGATATCTAGTCGCTCGCTTAACTGGCCGTCAGCATCCACAATTTCTAACTTTTGATCGGCAATCGCCTTCACCAGCAATTGATTACACCGCATTTGCTGTCCAACTGATCCGCCTGAAAATTCGAGAACGGTGTTTTTCAAATAGTCCAGCTCATGTTCAATGGAAACTTTAATTCTCACGCCTTGTGGCGTTGCCCAATCCTTACGTTGCACCGAATAATCATAGGACATTGCCGGCTCTTGCGGCTCTCGATACGGCCCCATAACATTTAAAACTTCTAAATCAGACGGCATAGCTTTTTATCTTCTCCTATCATGATGAAGAAATAGATGTCGACATCGTCACATCTCTCTTATGAGCAATTTTAGATTTGGAGGAAATGGTAATTAATCCCACAGCCTGGGTCCCTTCCAATGGGCCTGTCCAACCTTGCAACCCGTCCTTGATGTAATACACATTACTGAAACCATGTCGACTCAGAAAATCACATGCTAATTGGCTTCGATCCCCTCCGGAACAATACACCATCACTTTTGGAATATCGTTGGATATTACTTCTAGATAACGCTTTTCTAAATCTTCTACAGGAATAAGTATAGCACCAGGGATATGCTGCTTAGAAAATTCGGGGTTCGTGCTGACATCCAACCATAAGACCTGATCGATTGCTGGACCGTCACTTAAAATTCCTTCCGCCTCTTTGGCCATAATTTCATGATACAACCTACCTTTTCGAATCAATTCCTCTGATACGGGCTTTCCGAGAGCCAACTGGGCCATTTGAACCCGTAATGGTTCCACGGTTGATTCAATTTGACCGGAAAGAGCTTTCAGTTTTTGATCCAAAAAATATTTCTCTCGTTTGAGGTCGGAGAGGTCCTCTCGTAATCGCCAAACCCATCTCACAGCCACAAGTGCCAAGAGCAGACTTACGATACTAACGATGAGTCCCAATCCACTCATTTCAACTATATATTATAGAGAGAAATTAAAAACCACCGAGAAGAGTAAAATTACAGCGGGAAGTTGAATTGGTCGGGGCGAGAGGATTTGAACCTCCGACCCCCGCGTCCCGAACGCGGTGCGCTACCGGACTGCGCTACGCCCCGATCATCCTTGGCTCAATGTATCAGGGGTCTAGAGAATGTACTCCCAACCCATGAACCTCACTAACGGCCTGACAGATCAATTGTCCCTTAAATACACTGACGCCTTTTCGCAAACCTGGATTGGTTGTCATAGCTTGCTCCAGCCCCTGTTCAACCAGCTGGACTATAAAAGGTAATGTAGCGTTGGTCAAGGCATTCGTCGCTGTATAGGGGACAATACCAGGAATATTCGACACACCATAATGAAGCACCCCATTGACCGTATGAATCGGCTCAGTATGGGTTGTTGGTCGGGTGGTCTCAGCGCATCCACCTTGATCAACAGACACATCAACGATGACTGACCCAGGTTTCATCTCAGCAACCATTTCTCGCGTAATAATCCGGGGTGTTCTGGCCGCAGGAAGATACACAGCTCCGATAACCAAATCTGCGCGTTTCAAGAGATCCTGAATCATGCCCTTGGTTGAAACCAGGGTCATAATGCGATTTTGATACACGGCATCCAATGATTGCATTTGTTGGAGATCGAGGCTTAAGACCGTAACCTTTGCCCCCATGCCAACCGCTATTTTGATAGCGGAGGACCCCACGACACCGGAGCCGAGGACAACGACTTCACCTGGAGAAACACCCGGAACACCTCCCAGCAACGTTCCAGACCCCCCTTGTAATTTTTCTAAAAAATGCGCACCAATTTGTACCGACATACGCCCAGCAATTTCACTCATTGGCCGCAAAAGAGGGAACTGTCCATGGCGATCCTCTGTCGTTTCGTAGGCAATGGCGGTGCACCCACTCTTCAAAAGACCTTCCGTCAACGATTTGGACGCAGCTAAATGAAGATACGCAAACAACACATGATGACCCGTCAGTAATTCCCATTCTTCCAGTTGTGGTTCTTTCACTTTCAAGATCACTTGTCCTTCGGCAAACACCTCCTTGGCAGTAGAGAGCAGCACCGCACCAGCCTGCTGATAAGCCTGATCAGGAAATCCCGTTCCCTCACCAGCTCCTTTTTGAATAATCACACGGTGGCCACGCTCACATAATTCCTTGGCCCCACTAGGGGTTAGGGCAACGCGAAATTCATGATCTTTAATTTCTTTAGGAACACCAATGATCATGGGCACTCTCCTTAAAGGGCTTTGATCGAAAATTACTTCCATCTAACCTTGCTGAGAATTTCGCCAAAAACCACTGCCCAAATTGCACCATTTTGCCTGGACCTCCCTGGACAGTCTCAAGAAACCTCAGGTAAGATTGCCAAGTTCTTTATCGGAAATTTTCCCTGAATTATCAATCTATTTTATCTAGTTATGAGTAAATTTACCCATCATATTTTTGTGTGTATTAATGAACGTCCCAAGGGAGATCCACGGGGATGTTGTGCCGCACTTGGCTCGGTGGGGTTACATGCCTTTTTCAAAAAAGAAGTGGAACGTCTCGGTTTAAAAGGAATTGTTCGGGCCAATAAAGCAGGCTGCTTAGACCAGTGTGAATATGGACCAAGTGTGGTCATTTACCCTGAAGGCGTCTGGTATTGGGTTGGTAAAGAGGCGGATGTCACGGAAATCATGGAACGCCATATCGGTAAAGGGGAAATTGTCGAACGACTCCTGATGCCAGGGAAAAATGGTTCACTTCCTATGGTCAACACCTAAACGTATTTTTGACCCTTTTAAGCAACTCTTCCACCTATACGTTAGAATCTAAAGATAGAACGACATTCACTCTCATGGGTAATGAAGAAAAATGGAAAGCCAACTTAGATAAAGTCGCTTATTTAAAAACCTTTCCTGGTTGGCTCGCTAACTGGAAACAAGCTGTCGGCTCCACCATTGAAGAGATCATTCCCATTCCCAATCAAGATGCTCATACCGTTCTTCTTCTTTCTCAAGGAAAATTTATTGTGACACCTCAGGCTCATCATGAACCTCAAATGGTCACTGCTGGTCTTTTAGCTGCCCGCCCCCAACTTGAACCAATCCATGCTGAGGCGTTTCAAGAATATGATCGCCTCACACACGTTGACCAGGAAGCTGGAAGAGAGGCCCGATTAGAAAATATTCTCAATGCCATTGACAATAATCTAGAACGAATACCCGAACTCAAATCCCACATTCGAAAATTAGTCAGTCAGTGGGATAACGAAAGTCCTCGCTCATCATGAATATGTTTGAAATGTTTTCTGGTGCCCTATTTGAAGGAGTCAGCCCTATGATGGTTAGAAGAGATCATTTACTCAGAAACCCAGACCGATGTACCCATAATGCAATTTGCGTCCCGGTGTGCCCAACCGGCTCCTGGCTTTCAACCCCTCCCTATAAATTCGATTCTTCACGGTGCTTGGAATCCTGTCGACTGTGCCTCGATGCCTGCCCGACTCAAGCCATTTATGGGGTCTTCCGCAAAGGGGAAAAACTCCTTGGACCCAAAACGGAATAAACCACATCCCTTACACGATACGTTTACGCCAATAGCCCCAATAGGCCGTCCCTACCAAGCTTGAACCAGCGGTCAAACCCGTTGTCCCGATAATGCCATACACATCTCGCCGTGCCACCTTTACAGATTCATCGGCCTGCAAAATATCGCGAGAAACCGACAAGGCTTGTAGCGTTCGGATCCCAATTAAAAGAGGCCACATACAGGCCAATCGTAACCGAACCTGTCGCCGAGGAAGGGCCATAGTATACCCCCAACCTTGATCCAGGTGGTCTCGTGCTTCGTGAATGAGTTGCCGAAACACCGGTCGAAATTTCTCACTTGAAGAAGGATCTAGCAGTTGTTCAGGACTAAGATCGGCCTGGTTAAGTAACGTCTTGGGGATATAACATCGACCGTTTGATAAGTCTTGTGGTAAATCCCTTAAAATATTCACCATCTGAAGTCCTTTTCCAAAACGAATCCCCATGGGGATCATGGTGGATCGGTCCCATTGCCGCATTCCTGGCAAATGAGCGCACATCATTTTAGTCCAGAACTCACCCACGCAACCAGCTACGGCATACGTGTAAAATTCAAAATCAGAGGCATCTTGTAAGGCAGACACAGCATTTCCGCTTTTCTGAGGAAATTGCTGAAGGTCAAATTCCATTCCCCCAATAAGGATAGAAATCACCTGAGCAATGTGAGCACGATCAACATGGGGGAATCCGAGATAAATTCGAAAACATTGTTCCAGCTTTTCCAATAATCTTCGTTCATCTGGATTGGGTTGCTTTGTAATGACTTGCGCCTGAATTTTTTGAATTTGGGACCATTCAGGATTATCCTTCGCGAGTTGCCGTTTTAACTCTTGTAAAGACTGCAGTCGGATAGCATCATCCAATTCTCCAGTATCCGCAATGGTATCCGCCGCACGCGCAAACAAATACGCAAGACCTATTTGAGATCGAACGGCTTGAGGCAAAATAGCGAGGGTGAGATAAAACGATCGGGAAACGCCTTTGAGCACATCTCCCAACAACACTCGATCCGATGAAGATAGAGACATACGTTATGGATTGAAATATTCAAACACTAGGGTAAAAAGCAATATTATGGATATGACGACAGACACTAAGAACAGAAGAAATGCTCAAAAATGCTGTCCAGCAAGGCCGCAGGCCCTTTGACGAGCGGAGCGTACGTTAAGTACGTGAGTACGGCAAAGGGGCGAGAACGCCACTGGCAGCCTTTTTCAGCATTTCCTTACTGAACGATGAGACGACCTTCCATACCTTCCTCACGATGGGTGGGGAAAAAGAGTAATTGCTTATCACAATAAAAGGGATAGTTCCCTGGCTCTTTCAAAGTCAGCGTATGAGTCTGGCTGTCTCCACTCGAAATATCGACATCTAACACTCGCGTCCCGTTCGGATCATCCAATAAAAAATTATGAGGAACGAGGAAAGACTGGTTATGTAATATCAGTGTAAACGTTTCACCCACATTGACCGTAATTTCAGAAGGAGAAAACACATAACTTTCCATATCAACAACAATTTCCCTGGAATTAGCTACGTCTGTCCGAGTTGAAGATTCTTGGGAAACCGCTATGCTGGGGAGGCCAAAAATAATAAAGGAGAAAGCCAACTTCAATAAGAATGGTGTATAATACGAAAAGGACATGTCATCCCTCCAAGTCAAAATTATTTTCTATGATAGCGATTTCCAAAGGAATGGTCACCTGATTCTTGACTCTCAATTTCTCGGTGTTATCTTTAAGATAGCATATAGATGATCACCATCTATGGCGACTGGTATTGAGATTCATCAATTAACCCAATATTTCTGCATGACAAGAGAATTCTTTCATTACAGTAAAGCGGAGACAAAAGGAGATGTTACATGAAAAAATTTAAAGGCATTGGGTTATTACTACTTGGCAATATCCTCATCTTTATCACGCTTTCTATTTCTTTCACCGTATTATCGGAATATGTGCTTCCCGCCTTCGGCATCGACTTACGGGGCTCCATTGCTCAACAGGACTTATTATGGTCCTTTGTCATCGGTTTTGGCGGAGCGTTTATTAGCTTAGCCTTTTCTAAACAGATGGCTAGGATGTTTATTGACTGCACACAAATTACTGAACCACGCACCCAAGCTGAGGTGATGCTGTATGAAACTGTTCAAAAAATTTCCTCAAAACTAGACATCACCATGCCAGAAGTCTGGATTTATGAATCTCCAGACCCAAACGCGTTTGCCACCGGACCATCAAAAAATAATTCAATGGTCGCGGTTTCGACCGGGCTCTTGAGTCATCTAAATGAAGGAGAGGTCAGAGCAGTTATCGCCCACGAAATGGGCCATGTCTATAACGGAGATATGTTTACCACAACAGTATTGGCTGGGCTCATGAATACATTTGTCTACTTTATCAGCCGGGTGGCGGCTCGAAATATTGGTGACCGCAACCCGATGTTATATTTTGCGACATATATCTTTCTCCAAATCATCCTATCAGTCTTAGCGATGATCCCCATTGGCTGGTGGTCTCGTCGCCGCGAATTTGCCGCCGATCGTTTTGCCGCGAATACGGTCGGAAGTCAATATATGATTGCTGCGCTAGAAGGCATTGACCGATGGGTGCAACGGACGCAATTTCAATACGAATCTCAGGATGCCTTAGCTACCATGAAAATTTCTGGGCAATCGAGAAGTTTCATGCAGCTCTTTTCAACACATCCTCCTATTGAAGACCGCATTGAAGCTCTGCGACGGCTCTAACCTTTTCTTACGACAACAGGTTTAAAAAGGGACTTGGTGAAACCAAGTCCCTTTTTTTGTGTTCAACAATTTCTCATGAAAAACTCAGGTATTGTGCAAGAACTGTGGGTCAAACCAAAAGGATTAGTTAAGACTATGAACGGATTGAGGTTCTAGAAATACTGGTGGGATTTCAGACAGACCATGTTCCTGTAACACAGGAAGAAGAGAGGCTGGAGGCTTCACAAGAGCGACGGGAATACTTAATTCCTGAAAATGATGTAATCCAAATCCACAAAGGACCAACCCTACGGCATCAATGGCCTCCACATCGGAAAAATCAATCACAACCTGTCGTTTATGAAGCTTAACGGCCCGTTCAGTAGCTTGCTCAAACATTTCACCCAGACCCTGGTCGACCGTTCCAAACATACGAACAATAATCGCATGTGGAATCACTTGAAAACCCCAACGCATTTTATGTGCTTCATCATTCCCCATCATGTTTCACCTCTAGAAGAAAAAAAGGAGCCACCTGAATAGCGCTATCCAAGCAGCCCCCATCTATATAGGGTATAAAAGGAATATATGCTCAGAGCATATTGCCCGCTCCTCCTCTTTCCAACCCATCGTTGTGACTAGTGAATTTCCTGTAGGCGGCTTACTCCTTTCCATTGGATAAACCATTATTTCTAGAAATTTCCACTAACTGATACGTCTGTACCTTAACTGAAAATTCTCGTTTCAATTTGGCAAATACATTTTTTTCTATAGAGGAATAGCCCCAAAATTATGATAACTCCATCAGGCTCAATAAGAAGGAACTAGACAACTGCAAGGGGAAAGAAGAAAAAAACCAATGAGAAGGAGAATAAATAAAAATGGCCAAGGGCTGGTTGACCGAAATCAACCTTCCCTCAGCCACACACAGGAGGATGTGCGTTCGTATGGAAAAGTAGCGAATAACTTTTGGTTTAGCCACCCACCAAAAGTCCTAGTTGTTAATTTTATGGCTAGAAAGGATGAGGAAAAACTAGAAGGATAAATTGGAGCGGGCGAGGGGATTTGAACCCCCGACAGCTTGCTTGGGAAGCAAGAACTCTACCACTGAGCTACGCCCGCTCAATAGATTAGGTTTGTCATTCTAGGTACGATCTCGAGTTTAGTCAAGGATCGTTCAAGGCTGCGCGTTACTCACCTGTCAGTTCGACAATCGCAAATTTACGTTTCCCGATTTTCATAGAATACTTTTGTTCTGCTTGAAAATGGAGCACCCCATTGATGTCATCCATTTTCTCGCCATTCACCTGGATGGCTTTCTGAGAAATCAAACGGCGCGCTTCGCCTTTGCTGGGCACGAGCCCTGTCTTCATTAAGATATCGACGAGTAACAACGAACAGTCCTTTGGATCCACAAAGTCTTGTACCTTAAGCACAATATGCGCATCAGGTTCATCAGGAAAATCTCGTTTTTGAAAACGCTGCTGAAAATCAGCCTTGGCTTCCTCTGCACCAGCGTCTCCATGATATTGTCGCACGACCAGTTCGGCCAACGCTTTCTTCGCTTCCATAGGATGCTGTTGTTTGACTTCATCTAAATTCAACACAGTGAGCAATTCATAATATCGCATCATCAGATCATCACTGATGGACATGAGTTTTCCAAACATGTCCGCTGGGCGATCTTCTAAGGCAATTACATTCCCAAAACTCTTGCTCATCTTTCGCACGCCGTCGGTTCCCTCTAATAAAGGCATCGTCAGAACGACTTGCGGTTTTTGGCCATAATCACGCTGCAAATCCCGACCAACCAACAAATTAAATTTTTGATCTGTCCCACCTAACTCCACGTCCGCTTCCAGAGCAACCGAGTCGTAACCTTGGACAAGTGGATAGAGAAACTCATGAATACTGATAGGTTTTTGATCTCGATAGCGCTTAGAAAAATCATCACGTTCCAACATGCGGGCGACACTATAATGCGAACAGATTTCCACCATCGTTTCCGTCGGCATGGCACTCATCCAACTGCTATTAAATTCAATTCGGGTTTTCTCAGGATCTAACGTTTTAAAAATTTGTTGCTCGTAGGTCTTGGCGTTCGCTAACACTTGCTCTTTGGTCAGAGCTTTCCGCGTTTCGGAAACGCCGCTCGGGTCTCCGATCATGCCGGTAAAGTCTCCGATGAGGAAAATGACATGATGCCCCAAGTCTTGGAAATGCTTCAACTTTTGAATGAGAACGGTATGCCCCAAGTGAAGGTCAGGAGCAGTCGGATCAAAGCCGGCTTTGATTTTGAGTGGTCGTCCTTCTTTCAAAGATTCCGTTAATTTGGCTTTTAGCTCATCAAGCTGAATCACCTCAACGGTCCCGCGAAGAATAAGTTCTAATTGTTGCTCAAGTTCTGACGTGGCCATAATGACTTTCGTAATAATTTATTTTTTAAATGAATTCGCTGGCTCTCTAACTGTCCTCTAGATTTCCACAAAAGGCTCTAGCCGCTTCAGTCGCTTCTCTCCGATTCCAGCAACTTTTAACAGATCATGAACCTGCTGGAAGCCCCCATGAATGGATCGATATGCGACAATACGATTCGCCAACTTCTTTCCAATTCCAGGTAGAGCTTCTAACTCTATGCTGGAACTAAGATTCAGATTAATCAAAATGATTGCATCAGAATCCTGCAGACTTTTCTTCCCATCTTCCTCTGTTTGTTGCAAGCTATTAACCGTGGAGACACCTAATGATTGAGTCGAGGAATCAGAAGATGATTGAATTAATGTCGACTGAAGGCTCGAAAAAGGTAACAGAGAACGATCCTCAGAGCTCGGGGCGGGTTGAGGCCAACCGGCCCACATGACAGAAGCGATACCCATTCCTAAAATTCCGCTTTTCAAGAGAAGAGACTTCCCCCACGACCACATATTCAAATGGGCATTTTCAACTGAGATACTCAACTTACGGTACGACTCCAATAGAAGATTAGATTCGCTTTGGGGCTTGGTGAATGGCCAAACCCGAAATATCTTCGGCCGCTTCCATCAAGCCTTCAGATAAGGTTGGATGAGCGTGAATCATATCGGCAACATCTTCAACAGTTAAACCCGCCTGGATGGCCAAGGCCCCTTCATGAATAAGGTCGGCAGCATGTGCCCCAATAATATGCACTCCAAGAATCTTTTTCGAGTGTTCATCGGCAATAATTTTAAATTGCCCCGTTGGTTCGCCGACGGCTTGTGCCTTCCCAAGCCCACCATAGCGAAACCGTCCAATCGTCGTGGTTATTCCCTGCTCACGCGTTTGTTGTTCTGTTAACCCGACTCGCCCAATCTCTGGCAGAGTAAAAATGCCAGCAGGAATCACGTGATAATTGATTGACTCAGCCTTCCCTACTGCATTTGCTGCAGCCACTTTCCCTTGCGCAGAGGCCACATGGGCCAACATTGATTTCCCGGTCACATCCCCAATGGCATATACACCTGGAACTGATGTCTCCATATGCTCATCAACCAGGATTTCTTCGCGACTTCCAGTTTTGACACCAACGGTCTCTAACCCCAAACCACAAGAATTCATTCGGCGTCCTACGGAAATGAGCATCTTCTCTGCAACCACCGACTGTCCTGAACTTAACGTGGCGTGTATTCCGTCCGCGGCCGTTTCCCATTCTTGAATGGTCGTCTTTAGGCATAATTTCACTTTTCGCTTTTTCAACTCACGAGTCAGAATCGCCACCGTGTCCTCATCTTCGGTGGACAACAGAGTCGGCATCATTTCAATCAAGGTAACCTGACTCCCCAACCCACTGAATAAACACGCAAACTCACAGCCCTCAACGCCTCCCCCAACGATCACAACACTTTGAGGAATGACTGAAAGATCCAGCGCTTCTTTACTGGAAATGACCCGGTGGCCATCAATGGGAAACTGCGGCAACCGTGGCCAAGAAGAACCAGTCGCAAGCACAACGGCGTCGGCTTCTAACACACTGGTGGCTCCATCAGCACCGGTAACCCGAACCTGTCGATCCGTCACCAATTCCCCTCGTCCAGCCAGATGCTGGATCTTCCATTGCTTCAGTAAAGTCGAAATGCCTTTCACCAAAGACTGCACCACATCATTTTTTCTCGCAATCATTCGCCTAAGATCAAACCCAATCGGTCCTTCAAAGGATAGACCCCAGGCTTCGGCATGTTTGGCTCGTTCTCCGAGATCCACCAGATTCAATAAGGTTTTACTGGGGATACATCCCCAATTCAAACAGACGCCTCCAACCGCTTGTTCTTCCACTAACGTCACCTGAGCCCCCAACTGTGCAGCACGGATAGCCGCAACATACCCTCCAGGGCCAGCGCCAATGATAACGAGACGTGTTGGAGATGAAGAAGCCATTACTCTTCAGCGGTCAAAAAGGCATCATATTGTTCAGCCGTCATCAGGGCATCAACTTCAGAAGGATTTGATAATTCTATGACAGCAATCCACCCTTTCCCATACGGATCTTGATTGAGAAATTCCGGGTGTTCCTCGAGTTCTTGATTGACTTGGACAACAGCACCAGTGACCGGTGAATAAATCGTTGAGGTCGCCTTGGTTGATTCAACTTCGCCCAGTTCGGCCTCTGCCTCAAGATTGGCACCCACCTCAGGCAAGTCAATAAAGACCACATCACCTAACGCATCTTGCGCAAAGTTACTGATCCCCAACGTCGCCTTATTGCCGTCCAATCGGATCCATTCATGCTCTTTGTGATAACGCAAATCCTGCGGTTCCATCTCTACCCCCTTTTTCTCAAAATCGTGCGGTGACTGCTCAGTATTTTTTCACTAGATGTTTTGGTGAGTTGTCTGTATTGAAACCTACGCGATGAAATACCAAACCCCTTCGTAACAGCCCTTTCGATCATATTTCGGTGAATGGTTATGAAAACGCTCGAAGATCGTGAACCACGCCAATGCCGGAAGGAAAATCTTGAAGAGGAGATGCCTCAACCGATGCCTTTTTGGGCCGAAGACGTTGCCCACTCTTGGCCGGCATACTCACCCACACGCGTCGCGGATCATCCACAACTGGAAGCAATCGATCCAATACGGCTTTTGTCGAAATACGTCGTAACTTGGCCACCACCGACTGCTCGGTAAAGGTGGAACGACGATCAATCTCGGGGCGGACAAAGAAAAAAGAAAACGAGCGCCCTGCGGCATCCATCGAATCCTCGGCATAGGTCACCAAGGCGCCAACAGGATCCGTCAACCCATGCGGATGTAATTCTAACCCCAATTGAATAGACGGAAACTGCAAACGAAGACGATCAACTAAGGCTTCAAGAATGCTCAAACGTTCACGAGCCTTCCAACCAGCCCATCGCCAAAATAAAGAATTCTTCGACTTGGTTGTCGGCGAAATTTCTTGGGTTGCATTTGAATTTCCTAACGGATCAAAGCCCTGATAGAAAACACGAGATGGGGCAAAAGCCTGGCTGAATTGCTTCTCAAAACGCTTCACCCCTACACGAGTCACGCCATCGAAGAGGCCGAGTGGATGATCATTTAACAAGATCACGCCATCAATCTCTACTTTACAAAGTCGGCTAAGCATCCTCGCTAAGAATTCTTGATACGCAGGATGAAAAAGATCAAACTGTTGCCCAGCTTTCAAAAGACCCGAGTTAACCTGATACGTCCGATCTCTCCAGGCCTCATGCTCTGAAGGAGCCCAATTGCCCAGACAACGGAGATTGACGCCTATGTATAGTAACAACCCAGCCTGATGACTCCGCATGGCATAATCACGCAACAAGGCTTGGAGTTGTCGAATACCTGGAGGAGATTGAGCGTTGGACGCAGACACATGATTCAAATCGATTCGCTCACAACCAAGATCAATCAACAGCGTGGTCGCCCCATCTTGCCTCATTTTTTTTATGCCCTGATCAAATCCCTCTGCGGCCGGCAATTGATGTAGGGCAAATCGAATGGCCTGCGTCGTCAAAGGGGGCGATTCCATTTGTTCAAGTATCGCTTGAATTTCTTTAAGCCGCTGAGATGAATCAGATTGATAGGGTTTCCCAGAAGGTGAAGAGGCTAAGACTTGATACTCCTTTTTGGCACCATCCCAATCCTTCACCTGTTCATACGATTGCCCGAGCAACCAATGCCCCTCTCTTTTGAGTTTCGCCTGGGGATTTAACCCCAACAATCTCGTCAAGCCTCTAATCGCCTGAGGAAAATCGTTTTCCTGAAAAGACTGGCGGGCTTCCAAGAACAATCGATCATGTATGCGACGGATACTCTGCAGTTGTACAGACTGGGGCAAAAGTTCACCTTGCCCCGGCCTCACCTCCACCGTTGGAGGAAGGCCTTCTGGCACACGAGGCGCTTGAGTAGGACGCGTCCGCCCACAGCCTGCAAGGATAGCCATCCCGAGCAAACACAAAACTGCAAGGCGGAAGACATTAGGAAAGCTTAAAGGCACCATCAACATTCGAGAGGAACTCCTCTTACGGCAATTCAGATTCGGCAAAGAAATAACGAATTTCGATTTGCGCATTTTCTACTGAATCAGATCCATGCACCGCATTGGCTTCAATCGAGGCCCCATGGTCAGCACGAATCGTTCCAGCATCGGCTTTTTTGGGGTCGGTCGCACCCATCAAATCTCGATTTTTTTTCACGGCATCGGAACCTTCTAACGTCAAAACCACAACAGGGCCTGAGCTCATATAGGTGGTCAAATCATTAAAAAATGGACGTTCCCGATGCACTGCATAAAAGCCTTCCGCACAAGCTTTGGAAAGCTGCATCATCCGCATGCCGACAGGATACAATCCCGCCGCTTCATATCGCCGGGTAATATCGCCAATTGCATGCTTGGCCACTGCATCAGGTTTAATGATTGCTAAGGTTCGCTCTGCCATACAAGTTCATCCTTTCCGAGAATAGGTAAAAGTAAGTGAGAAGCGGTCATTTTACGGCGCATTCCGCAAACTTGCAATCAGAAAGCCAGACAAAAAGACCTGAAAAAACAGAAGGTTAGTTCAAAAGAAACATCAAGATTGTGGGAAAGACGCAACAACGACTGCGCGTCTGTACGGCTGGATGGGAAAAGAAGCCAAGACTAAAGAGGTGAGAGCGATGAAAATACGGGAACATTCTGCTGAAACTATCGTTCCTCCTCACAAGCCTCTGGCGGCCGGCTATCCTGAGCCAACCCCTTTGAAAAGACAATTCGGCCAACCTGCTTTACGTTCGCACACAGATCACCCAACCCTGGGGTGACCAACCGAAACGGCCCGCCTCGCTCTGCAGGAAAAATCCCGCCATCCTGTTCATAGAGGAGAATACCAAATTCTCTCGCCTGCTCTAGGGTGACACAAGCAGAATACTTTCCATCTTGTGAAAAAAATGTCACATGATCGGTCCCTAGATGAAGTGTCACAACATCAAGTATCGCTTTAAATTTAACTCCAGTCCCATGCATATTCGACATCACCCGTCCAACATCGGATATCTGATGTTCTAGGGCTAATTGACTCAGGTGCGTTCGAGAAAATTTCAAAGGTTGCTGAACAGCGCCTTCCACAACAACAACGGGCTCATTCGGTGATTCATGAGGCATCATCCCTTTTATTAATGCCGTGAGCATTTCATTCATCGGCGTTGGCACGCCGAATTCTTGGCCACGTTTGACGATATACCCGTTCAACTCATCAATTTCCGTTGGTCTGCCAGCCTTCCAATCATCATACATGGAGGTGTGAATATCCCGCAGTTCCTGCGACCACTTCACAACCTTCTCCGGCATATCTCCTTCTAACGGCACCCGATGTGCGGCCATGGCTACCGCGGCTACTTCACGCACAATAGTGGCCATCACCGGCTGCAATTCAGGAGCATCCAAGGCTTTGGCCACCGAATCATTCAGGACCACAGTCAGAGGATTAAACACACAATTCCAACACATCTTCTCCCACTTTGCCTTACGAATATCGTCAGTGAGAAAACAGGGAATTCCCGCCTCCTTAAAGAGGGCTTGAACTTCCAAGAGACGCGGCGTCTCAAACCCCATCAACTCCCCGATCGTAACCATCCCCTTTTTATAATGGTCGATAACTCCCGGCTCGGAAATTTTTGAATAAATAAAAGCCACGCCGCCCACAATACGTTCCCGCCCCAATCGCATCTTCAAGGTATCTTCAATCGTCACCCCATTTTGTAAGCTCAGAATCGTCGTATCCGGCATCAGAATGGGCTCGATTTGATCCATCACTTCTGGCAAGTCATACGCCTTCACCCCCAAAATAATCAGATCGGGTTGCGGCAAGTCTTGGGGGTTGGATGCCGATGGTGGCCGCACCGTAAAGCTTTCGCCAATGGCACTACGAATCGTCAGTCCATTGTTTGCAACGGCAGCGTGAGTCTTCGGCCTGAGCAGGAAAGAGACATGAGAATTAGTGCGTGCTAAATGCGCCCCAAAATATCCCCCAACTGACCCCGCCCCAATCATCATGATCTCTTGCATTGTGACCCCTTTTCAGAATATTTCAGTAACCCTCGACAAGTGCCCGCCAGTATACCGAATCTGCGTAAGATGAAGAAAATGGGAATACATTCTCGGTGCAAGGTTGATGGACTTAGTGTTGGGTCATACGTCTTATGGTTTCATTGATATTTGCCGGGTTTCGGCCCGGCAGCCGAGGTCCTTTTCTTTCGGGAAAAGGACCCAAAACCATTGACGCCCAGTTCGGTAGATCATGATGGGACAGACGCCAGAGGGAGAGCGGACCAACTCGCTACGCTCAGACAAGGCCCGCAGGAGCATAAGAGCGTCCGTCCCCCAGACCGAACAGCAGGCGTCGGGAAAGCGGGAATGAAATGCTGGTTTTTCACAGGCCACTTTCAAAAGCAGCACGAACGGTTTCTATGATGTCGAGGTTTTTCTTAGATGATCAACTACCCATTGGGTTTCTCTGGCCTGGTGGCCTGGCCGAGCCGTGCCGTCGACTTCGGAGGAAGGCGCGCACTGTGTGAGCGCAGCGAGTTTGCG
>JAJDBP010000038.1 GCA_029261295.1 Nitrospirales bacterium
CAATTGCCCCCCGGCCTTCAAGCTGCCATACACTTTTTCAACTAACGTCGCATTGGTCTTTCCATCTTGATAATGCAAAATATCAGACATGAGTGCGACATCATAGGAATCCTCAAAGGCATCCTCATGAAAATTTCCTGGTTGCAAATGAATCCGCGAGGTTAACCCGGCTTCTTCAATACATTGCTTAGTCACCTTCAATGTTGCCGGTAGATCAAATACCGTGGCCGTCATTTCTGGATATTCTTGGCAAAATGCAATCGCGTTCGTGCCAGCTCCACCTCCGATATCCAACATTCGCTTCGCACCAGAAAGTCTCAGGCGTTGAGCCAAGGCCGGACCACTGCCTCGCCCGATTCGATCCAGTACCGTCAGCACCTGCGCCCCTAATTCCGGATCTGTCTCAAAAACATGCTGTTTCACGGGAGACTCTCCCGTTTTGATCGCTTGCTCTAGCTGTCCCCAGTTATTCCATTCAGCATTATGAAGAGTCAGCAAATGCCCGACATACTCAGGGCTCGATTGTACCAGATATCGTTCGGCGACTGCTGTGTTGGCGTATTCTTTTTCTTTTTTTGAGACCACACGCATAGCCACAAGAGCATTCATCACCAATTCTAACGTACGCGGGTTCAATGCACGTGCTTCCGCTATCTGTTCGATGGTCAAGGAATCTCCCTTGAGCACCGAGAACAGATCCAGCTGAACGGCGGTAAGAAGAATTTTTGTTTCCCAGTAGTAGCCTATCTGGAAAATATCAGCAAGGGAAAGCTCACGTGGCACACAGGGCCTCAGACTCAAAATAGTGCATAATCAGTGGGATTCGTGGTCGATCTTAACGGGGGCAATTGTTCTATGGCAAGAAACTCCGTCGAAGGTACGCATAAAAAAAGAGGGCAACCAGCAAATCGCTGGTTGCCCTTGAATTCAGAGCGCTCTTTTATGAGAGTACGATCTTATTTAATCTCGAAATTGGCTTCAGCTGTCCCGCCATCAGCCACTTCAACTTCCACGGTGATCGCCTTTTTCCCACGGGCTTGTTTGGCCACCGAAGGATGGAAAACGGCTACGGTATGCTTCCCTGCTGGCACATCCTTAATTTCAAAGGTGCCATCAGCCCCTGATGTACCATAGTGTGGATTCGTCACAGGTAAATACCAGCCTTGCATGAACTCGTGTTGGTCACATTGTAACCGGAGAACTGACCCTTTTTTTGCAAATTTCAATTTGACCTTCTTTGATAAAGAAGATCCTTTTTTGGCCAATCCAATATTAAACTCTGTGCTGGACTTGGCACCTAATTGATCAAAGCTGTGTGGATTATGCAAAACCCCTTCTTTTGACTTCGGATCATCCGCATCGGCATCGTTATTTTCCACATAGAATTGGCCTTTGCTCACAGCCACTCCCGTAAATGGTAAGAATTCGCAAAGCTCTGCCATAACCTTTTGTGCTGGTGCTTTGGCATAGCCCTTCATCCAAGCCTTATCTTTAATACTCGTTATGGCCACAACCGCATCCTTTAACCCTTTACTTCCATCGATTTGCACTTCCTTTAACAAACGAGTTTCCCCATCAGCACTTTTGCTCGTATTTTTTTTGCAAAAGTCCACGTTTGGGAATTTAGAGAATGCAAACTCCTTAGGTGGTGGCACTTTCCCAGTAAAGGTGACTTTTCCTTTAATGGTTCCACCAGCTTGGGCGACCAGCGGGGCAGCAAGCAACAATCCACCCATCAATAAAGACAAAGTTAGAGACTGACGATTCCTCATGATTCTTCCTCCTAGTTAAGAAATTTCGTTTCGTTGACGAGGGTTAATGAACAATTTGGATGTGAGTGAAATTAGGCTGCTTTCTTTATCCCGGCCAGATTCAGACAAACAACCTTGGTATGATCGAATTACAGCACCCACTTCCGTATATATCAGGAATAAAAAAAACGTGTCAAGAAAACACCCATATATTGGGCCATTCGGACCATGCCTTAGGCCTTTTAGTTCCACTAAACGATGGATTAAGGAAATATGATCATTAAACGTATAAATACAAAAAAAAATAGGAATCCTGAGAATGGACATAAAGGAACCCTCAGAGAACAGTTTCCCTGAGTGCTTTTAATAACTCGTCTAACCGCCCCTTCAGCTCTTCAGCTTGATACACCGGGGCTAAACACATTTTGTCGGTACAGAGAAAGGCTGCAGGCTTTCCATCATAGGGAAAGACAATCTCACCCCACTTCATCGTCCCATTGTTAGGATTAAACTTTTTGACCATCTTGCCTGGGCAGTATAATTGATGAGCCTCAGCCAATAACACATTTGACTCCTCATCATCTGACATGCCAATCACCGCAATATGCACAGGTGGTCGAAACCATTCATCTACCGCCATACCGATTAAGGCAATGGGTAATGGCTGTGGGGTGTTCACGACCGACTGTAGCGTGCGCTCAGCCGTCAACCGATACTCATCCTGATTGGTGAGATGGAAAAGTTCCAAATACAGTCTGGCAGCCTGAATATTTTCTCTTGCCGGTTTTGTGGGAATTTTCAACAAGCCCAAATTTTCAGGGGAATCTGGGCGATCAAAAAACCCACCGTCCTTATCATCCTCCAACAACAATTGGGTGCTCTGGGCTAGAGCTTCGCCATTCTGTAAAAATTGAATATCTCCCGTCACCCTAAAAGCCTCAAGCAAGGCCATGCCCAATCGAATGTGGTCTGATAAGATTCCGTGAAGTTTTCCAGAACTATTCACTTCTTCATGAGACAACCCCTTCTCAGGATCAAACCGCTCGGCCACCATTCTGGTTAGGACCTGGATGGCTCTCTTTTTTAATATTGGCATTTCAAGTGCCTGTGCGGCATAAAGGTAGGCCCAAGTCATATCAGCATTGCTACCTGTATAGATTCTCCCATCTACCAATGGCCTTCCTCTGGCCTTCCGATCTATCATATTCAAGGAAAAATATTTAGCTCCTGCAACAAGAGTCTGTCCGTCTTGGTCCCGCACATCAGCATCCTGGCTTTCAAAAAACTGGCCTGTTTGAGGATCAGCTAAAACCTTCTCCACAAAATCAATAATTCTCTTCGAAATATATTTGTATTCGGCATTCCCTGTATACTGATATGCCGAAACATAGTTGTGAAGATTCTGGGCCTGAATGGTGAGCATTTTTTCAAAATGTGGCTGGCTCCAATCCGCCTTTTCCGCATAGCGGTAAAATCCTCCCCACACAGGATCAAGCAAGGCCACTTGCCTCTCCAATGTCATCAGACCCATGTTGATCAATTCTTCATCATTCTCAAAAAACCCATACCCGAGTGCCATTTGAATGGCTTCCGGCTCAAAAAATTTTGGATGATTACGGAATCCTCCATTCACTGAATCATACTCCCGTTTCATCATATCCACGCTATGACTAGCCATAGAAGAACGCAGTGGCGCACGAGGAGATTCATTCTTTTGTCCGTGCACTTTCACACGATCCCACAACTGATCTGCTTGTTGCTGTAAATCTTCTTTTTCCGAGTCATAGAGCACTTTGGCTTCTTGAAGTAATTTGACCATGACCTCGGGTTCAAGAGAATTCGCTTGAAAAAGTATTTCTCCAGTGGGTAAGAGCAAGCTCGTTGTTGGCCACCCACCCGTTCGATAGCGCGCTTCTAGGTCAGGACGTTGATCAGTATCCACCCGAATCGCAATAAAATTTTCCTGTAATAATGTGAGAACCTGTTGGTCCGCATAGGTGGTCTGGTCCATAAGATGGCAAGCATGACACCACACGGCTGTCAGGTCTAAAAGAATAAGTTTGTCCTCTGCCTTGGCTCGCGCAAAGGCCGTTGAACCCCAATCAAGCCATTGAACATCCGATCCATGCCCCAGCTCAACCTGATGGGAAAATGCTGGTTGCTCCAGGCCGAGAAGGAGGGAAAATATACAAGAAAAAATAACCTGAAATTTCATCATGATTATGGAAGCTTAAAACGAAAACGAATGGAGATAAAGTGGCAAAACCTGCTTAGGTGCCTATTTTCGCATCCAAAAGTCGAACAAGAGCTGCCGCGGCAGTCACGCGAACAGCTGCATCACTGTCCCGAAGCGTTCTTTTCAAGATGGGTAATAAACTACGTTCCTCGATCCTCCCTAACGAACGAACAGCGGCAATCCTTGGGCGCGGCAATGGATCATTCAAAATTATTGTTAATATGCCAATCACTTTTTGGCCTTTGCCATTACCTAAGGCTTTTGCAGTCCCTGATCGTATAGCAGGATTGGTATCTTGGAGAAGCTGATGCACCGCATTTTCTACAACAGAGAACGGAGCACCTACGCGTAACAACGACGCGATTGCTGCCGCTTTTACACCAGGGTTCGTGTCAACCAAAGCTCGTTTCAGCGTTGCCAATACTTCATGTTGCTCAAAATACCCTAAACTTAAGGTGGCCACACTTCGCACAGCCGGAATTCGATCAAACACAGCAGATTTGATTGTCGGAAGCGTTTCTGAATTAGTCAATTTCCCCAAAGACGTTAAAGCGGCGGCACGTATAGATGGCTGTTTATCTCTAGCAGTTTTTTCCAAAATCGGGATAGCCCGCTTGTCTCCCAGTTCTCCAAAGGCACGAATAGCGGCGCCCCTCTCATATCCCTCTCGACTCTTAGCCCCTTCCTTTATTCGAGTCCAATGCTCTTTATGTCCCAATCCATATAGCGCCCGTGCAGCCGCAATTTGGACCAAAGCCTGTTCATCTTGTAATGACTTTTCTACTAACGTGGTTACCGCAGCATCACCTGATCTTCCTAAGCCAATAAGTACGGCTGCACGAACAAGACCCGCTCCATCTTTCAAAGCATTTCGAAATTTCGTGGACCGTTGCCCAGTCTTTCGTTTCCCTAATGTTTCCGCAACCAAGGCACGAAGCATTCCCGATCCGTCAGTCAGGCCATCTTCCAAATATGGAACTACTTCCTCCGAATCAATTTCTTTGAGAGCGGTATACGCAGCTCCCCGAATTTGTTCCCGCATATCAGTCCGTCTAGGTAAAATACTAGCAATTGCCATTTGTCGTAATAGCCCTTCATCTTCTCGTTGAGAAGATTTCACCATGGACTCATAGGCATCCAAAGCATCCGGGACTTCCCCTAGTCGAGCTAAAGCCAAAATGTGAAGACGGGTTACACCAGCGGAGACTGGCGTTTTTTTTAAAAATGGCTGGAGACTATCAACCGTTTCTTGAAATTTCCCTTGGTCGTATGATTGCCGGGCTTTCTCAATGACGTCGTTCGTGGATTCCTGAGAAAACCCTACTTCTACGGAGACGATCCATAGGGATATAAAACTCAATATGAGGAAGCTACATTTGGTCATTCTTTTGTACACAGTTCACGACTCCTTGACTTTTACCCTCTAGGGATGAACGCTTCCTGAGCCTCAATCATCCTGTATCCTAATGGAGGATCAAAATAATAGTCCGGCTGTGTCGAAAGCACCACATGTCCATATTCTACGAACCAATCTCGGTCTTGACTGAGGAGTTTCAACAAAACGTTCCGATCTTGATCAACCCACTCGAAAAATCGTTCCGCTTGGCCAAATCGATCCTGAACTTCTAATTCATAAAGGACAGCAGGACGATCCCCTACCCGTGAATCCCCAATAAATGTCCGACGGGTTTCCCCTTCCAAGGTAACGGACAATGGTAGCAAATAGTCAGATGTTAACGGAACGCTCACCACGATTCGACGTTGAGAGATCACGTACCAAAGCTTTTGTTGATCTAATCGAACTATCGTGACACCAGCATATCCTAATTCTGTCTTGACTCCTCCCATATGTTCGATTCGATAACGATCATTTTTCACAAATAGCTGGGCTTTGGCCTTTCGCCCATCAATGTTCCAAACTAATCTGGCGGAAAATTCTATCGCCCTCGTACCGGACAAGCCACTTAGCTGAGCCAAGGCAGATCCCTGAGAAAAACAGGATATGGCCGTGAAGATAAGTCCGACCATGCAGAGACGACATAGCCTATTTGAAGGATTAACAGGATGTAGAAGAGAGAGAATTCTGCATCTCATGGCCTTTGGAGTTCAACCAAGGGCTCGATGTGAATAGGACGTCCTAACGCAGCTGGAGTGAACCTAGCGGGCTTTTGTCGAGTATGAGCTGTCCACCGCCCCACTGGTGAGTCTAGAGAAATGTTGACTTCTGTAGATTGGGAAGGCTTTATGGTCACCATCTGAATCTTTTCGTGTTTTACACCTGGATGCCAAGCCCGCAGACGGTAGGTCCCAGCTGGAATATCCGAAATTTCATAAGTTCCGGCTTCATTTGTAAACGTGTAATAGGGGTTATCCACTGCAATGGCCCAGCTTTCCATATAGGCATGGAATCCACACTGCATGACAAATGTATCTCGACCCTTAGTCATTTGAAATTGGTGAACCATGGACTTCCCTGGCCTATGTTTATGCGTCGCATGGATATTCCCTCGATGATGCTTTTGGTTATAGGGAAGGGGAGAATTAAATAAAACTCTTGTCCCATGGGTTATCGAGGTTTCATAGGCTTGAATATCGTGCATGACCGGGTCCATATTGACAACTTCAATGCCATGTTCACTGCGAACGACGGTAGTAAATGGGAGAAATTGGCAATCTCTCGCTTCAATTTTTGGGATTGATAATGAAAAGGGCTTCCCTGCTGTCACTCCTTCCAACACCATGACCACACCTTGAAGATAGTTATCATCATTCACAGCAAAGTCTTTTAGTAGACGCCAGCCCTTTCCGTCAGAAATTCGCCCACAGTATTCAGGATCCGGGAAGGTAATAAGATTATACGCTTTCGGTGATGGAGCAAGCCCTTTTAAGCTCACGGTTCCCTGTAGGGCTCCCCCCGCTTCGACCACAGCCACGTCATAGGCCAGAACTATTGGGGGAGCAAATAGAATCCCAGAAACCATTAGAATCAAAATCCAACGGTACATAGAATTTATGGCACCTGATGACGAAGTGAAGGAATTATTTCTTCACCCTCATCAAGTAACTCTTTCCCGAAACGAGGGTTATCATGCATTTCATGAGCACTGCGCCGCCCTTTTGGCGATTCATACTGGAAACTCACCTTCGATGTTTTCCCGGATTCAATCTGAATTTTTTGTTCCAAGTATATTTTCATTCCAGGGTGCCAAACAACAACTTCATACTCACCTGGTGGAATATCTGAGATTTCGAAGGCCCCATCTTCTTTTGTAATGAAATAATAAGGATTATCCAATACCAATCCCCAAGAAAACATATACGGGTGAAATCCGCATTGCATGACGAAAATATTTCGGTTTTTCCGAAGATGAATATTCTCTACCATTGGCTTCCCAGGCATGTGGGTATGGACATGTTCTCCAAACATCCCCATGACCTTATGAAAGGGGTTCATTGGCAATGGCCGGTTAAATAATATTCGGGCACCACGTTCGCGAGCAGTTTCATATCCTTGAATATCATGCTCAATGGGGTCCATATTAATGACCGTCAATTCATCTCGATCTTTAATGACATTCACAAAAGGTGAAAAATCACAATCAATGGCTTCAACTTCTACCTTAGGAAGATCAAATGGTTTGCCTTTCTTCACATTTTTCAATAGGACAACCGCATCTTTTAAGGTTCCACCTGGGCCGACAAGAAAATCCTCAACAATTCGCCACCCTGTCCCCGTTGAGATCCTTCCACAATACACCGCATCAGGTATGGTGACCAAATTCATGGCCATGGGACGGGGTTTCCCGCCTAATAGCGTCACTGTTCCTCTAATCGATCCCCCATTTTTGACAACCATTCCCTGATAGGACCAACCATTCGATACGGCAAGAACACTTATGAACAAACTCCAGAATACAACCCGCAGAATCATTTCACTTCCTCCTTAGTCGCACTGTATTTCATACTACGAACACTGAATTCTTCTGTACTCTGGTTCAATATACCATCCTCTTTTCCCAAAAAAAAACGGGGAAGCCGATAACTCGGCTTCCCCGCATAAAACCTCCAGCCTTTGGCAAAATTCCTGGGCGTTATTTAAACGCGACAGGTGCGATTTGCCCTTGGTCAGAATTATCGACTTTGGCTTCTTTCATTCCAGGTGCACCACCATGTAACGGCAATACCCGTTGATCATTAGTCGGTAACACTCGGAAATAGCCCCATTGCCCAGATTGGGAATAGGGAAGCCGTTGATTGCTATACACATAATCAGCCGCCATGTGATACGGCCCACCAGCAGCCGGTATGAAGGCATCAATTCCTTCAGAACCAGCAAACTCTACGACACTGATTTCATCCGCTCCTTGCATAAATGGCTCAATTGGCCATTCATGTTTTTCGACACTGAACATGCCATTTTGTTCATTGTTCGCGCCAAATACATGAATTCGAACAGGATCACCCGCGTGCGCTAGGATAAGAGGAGTCACCGGATCTTTTGGATCATCCACCTCACACGGTTGGAACATTCGACCCAACGTACATCCTGCTTCTTCACGGTAAGGATAGGGTTCGGCTCTGTAGTTAATGCCAATCAAACCTGCGACATTTTGGACATAAGGCATAAAACTCGTCCCGATGATGTTGTCCTCCTCCTGGAAGTACAAGGCAACATCTCGGTAGTTTTGACGCATCTCATTCCCTTGGATCGTCCGATCTACGATCACATCAGCAGCCCAACTATTTTTCAAGGAAATATCGGCTCCAGTTTTCGGATCACGGTACTGAGAACCTTTTGGTCCAATGATCACACCACCAAACAGGCCATTTCGAATATTCATAGCCGGATTACCAAAGTCCCAGACTAAGGATTGGGTCTCTCCAATATACGGATCCGCATAATAGGTATAGGTACGGCTTTCCCCAGGCGCCACAGTTTGATCACCTGGATTGTTGCCGATATTCGCACCTTGCGAATCTTTTGGATCAAACGCCAAGCTGAAAGCTGAGAATGACGCCCGGCTTTCTTTCATCTTATTCGTCAGGTTAACTTTAAGACAATCACCCACGTTTGCCCGAATCGTGAGGGGCATGGGATGGAAGTCTCCAGACGCCTTACTAATCTCATCTTCTAAGACATAGATTTTGGCATCGGGGTTTTGGATTTCAATTTTCCGTTCAAAGTCCACCTCAATCGCTTCTTCAATATTGGGGTTGAAGGTCATTGATGGAAAATCAATTGCTGCTACATTAAACGATTTGACTGGAGCATCTGCTGGACAAACCGGTAATGATTTCTTAATACCTGGACCACCAACAGCTGCGTTAGGCAACAATTGCAGATCTGGCACTTTCTTATCCAACACTCTGATGAGGCCCCATGACCCTTCAGAGAATTTTGAACTTCTTCCATTAAAGTACATGTAATCCCCCGCTTGGAGACGAGGACCACCGGCTTGGGGTACAACTAAGTCATACCGCTCAGCAATACCAATATGAATGGAATTTTTTCTATTGGCATCACCTGCATACCGTTCCGTCAAGAAATTATGGCCGGAAACAGTAAAGACATTACTTTCGTTCATCGTTACGTCAACTAAACGAAAGACAATCGCATCTCCAAGATAGGCACGAACCGTGGTCGTACTGGGGTCACCATGTGCGGCACTACTGAAGATTTGCGATGTATCTGGATTATTTGCTAAACGCTGTGCAAAAGGTTCCGCTCTAAAATTTATGGCGCCACCTGTCGTATGGGTTCCCCCATTCAAGAACGGCATTGGCGTCATTTTAATCAGGTCGTTCGGGGGCATAATAAAGGACACTGTTCGTCCCGCTTCCAGAGCTACATCAATCGGTTGGCCAGGAGGATTCCCAGCTGTCACCACATTGACCGTGTGTGGAACCGTATCCATGATTTGAACCATCAATTCACGGAAGCTTCCGGCAATTCCATACCCGACAGGTTCATTCGTATGAATGTCCATCACCGGTCCAGTCCGTTGCGGTTCTCCCGTTACCGGGTTGTGATAGGTTGAACCAAATGGTTCGATTAAGAATGTACAGACCGCGCCATGAGGCCAAGTCGTTCCACCAAAAGCATGGTCATGACAAAAGACCGATCCAACATCGGCATCAGCCCAAAACCGTTGCCTGACAAACTCAACCGTCGTGATATCCCCGACAGGATGATTATGTTCTAACGGCTGTTCAAACGTGAGTGTATTTTCACCTGATGAAGCTGCCGGGGCAGAATCAGCTGCTCCCACTCCAGGAACTTTCAATTTCTGTCCAACAAAGATCAGGTTTTCATTATTCAACCCATTCAAGTCTTGTAAAGAACCAACTGATGTCCCAAAGGAACTGGCGATCTTTCCTAAGGTATCCCCTGGGGTCACGGTATAGTCATTACTTCCTTCCAATGAGGCTGTAGAAGCACCACTACCGCCAATGGCGACAATACGCTTGATTTCCCAGCCCTTCACATTATCGGCTCCAACCAAAAGGACCGTTCCCACATGATACTGCTTGGCATTGGTCACTTCGATTGTCCGGTCTCCCTTTCGAGCGGCCTTCGTAAACTTGGCATTCATTGGAACGGGAAGGCCTTTATCTGATTTCTTTTCAAACATCGTGAACGGACGAACTGATTGTTCGTAGGAGAAACCAGA
The DNA here is from genome assembly GCA_029261295.1 of Nitrospirales bacterium. Taxonomy (GTDB): domain Bacteria; phylum Nitrospirota; class Nitrospiria; order Nitrospirales; family UBA8639; genus Nitrospira_E. The sequence goes on from JAJDBP010000038.1 coordinate 10,659, forward strand.
AATCACGCCGTCCGAAGCTTGATTATCAAATTGGACAAAATGAAAGTGAGTATTAATCTTTGATGATTGAAAATTCGTAATGTCATCATCTTCCCATTCACTAGTCAAAATCCAATCCATGCAATCATAGATATTTGCACGAAAAACTAAAGGCACTTTCAAATCATTATTGGCCCGAATGGCTTCTTCTTCATCATGCACAACGTAGAGAAGGCCATTCGGATCTACTACGGCTGGTTGATCACCTTCGGCAGCCGATAGTTCAATCGGCAATTTAATAAAATGGACATTATATTCCTGTGAACCCGCCCGATCTGGGCAAAGGCTCCAGCGGCCATTTTCACCAGGCTTCGCTGGTTTGACAGAAGTTGTTCCTACATCATTCATATGAATCATTTCCAACCAAGGGGCAGGATTTCTATCAGGAGAAAACGGATTCCGTTTTCCAAAATGCGGCGTTAACCATGGCCACGCCACTTTCCCAGTCGTTGGTTCAAACCAAATTGGCCTACGTTCACCGGCTTTATAGCCTTGCCATTCGGGAGTATACTTTGGATTTTCACCCGCAGTGGCTTCTTTCTCACTTACAGCCATATTGCCATCCCAAGCCCAGTCGACCACCGTCGCATCGTAGGATTTGAGTTGTTCAACATAATCATCTTTATGACCTGGCTTACCACGAGTCGGCAATTGCATTTCCACCCAATCATAAATCGTCGCGATGGCAGGATCAGACTTCCAGTTGGATTTGCCCTTTTCAATGATTTTGAATTTTTTACCAAACCAATCTACTGTCGTACCAATTAGCTTATCTGATGTCACAGGATTTGGGATCCGTCCAATCCGATCAGGCAACTCTCTCATTGGAGCCATGACATCGTTTTTAAAACCTTCAACCTGCATCGTGTTGTAAACACGCCAGTATCCCCACATTCCTGCGACATAATGATGGGCAACATGACAATGGAACAAAAAGTCCCCAGCTAAATATTGACAAAGACCTGAGCCACATTCGGTTTCTAAATCTACGGCTTCTGAGGGTCCAATGACTTCCACATCAACACGATCTGACTTTGCCCGAATCACAGGAAACTTTTGAGGCCCTTGGCCTTCATGCCACATGGGCATTTGGTCCACTGCTCTTGGACTACGCGCCCAGCGAATGGAGCCACCATGTGGATGATGGGAATGGAAAACTTCAGATCCACCATGAACCAACCTGAACTTGGCTGGATCACCTAAATAGCTCCGTGGAATCGTCGTTGAAGCATCACCAAAGGTGTAAGAGCTATAGGCCATCGATTCATCTTCAAAGCCAAAATATTCATGCTGCACATGCATGTTATCGATGCCGAATGGCTCACTTCGATAATTCAACGCCCGTGCACCCGGTCGATACGCATCAGTTAAAGGATCCCGTTGCGGCAAGAAGTCGCCATGTTTATTCACTGGACGGAAAGCCTCATCACCAACTTCGTGATAAATCAACACAAATTCCCGAAAATCTGGGCCGGTACCATTTTTGATAATCGCTTGCCATCCACTGGCCATCTTAGGAGCGGGTCCGGTCCCTAGGGGATCTAAAAATTCAGAGCCTTGTGGTTCAACCACAAACACCCCAAACAAGCCCATCACCGTCAATTCCCTATCGTTACTGTAGCTATGAAATTGTCGTCCACCTTCTTGCGTGGCCGGATGGATATACCACTCCATTTCGATGACAGGAGATCCTTTAGGTGCATCCTCATCATCCTCTTCGGCAACACCCACGGCAATGGAATCCAAATTCGTGGTCGTAGCTGGTTTCCCAGTTTTACTCATCACCATGCTTGACCCATGAATATGCAGGCTGACTTCTTCTCCAAATTCCAAGGCATTCCTAAGTGTAAATTTGACACAATCGCCTTGATTACCTCGGACGACCAAAGGTTGAATCCATTGATCTTGGATGCCGTTTTTTACGCCACCTGGATCATGATGTCCTTCTGATTCCCTGGCTTCCGCATTTTTGGCTTCTTCTTCACGAACCTTTTCAAGGTTTTCTGTCAGGGTATACATATACCCAGGATAGTAATCCAACCATTGATTTAGAGTAATTTCCACGTTAATGGCTGAAATATCGTAATGACGAACTGGAGCGGTTTTGGGGCACAGACCGCCGCCCTTCATCGCCACGGGCTCCCCTTCTGATTCAGAGGCCAACAAATAGTTGCCCTTCCCAGCACCATATTGGTGCATGGTGGACATATCGTTATACATGCCTTCACTCGGGGTACCGGCGGTTTCTGTCTCAATTTGCTGCATCATTTTTTCATGTTGTTTTTCAACAAGAGCTGCACGCTCAGCGCGACCCTCAACAGCATTCTCGATAATAGTTTGCCCTTTGAGCTTTTCAGCCCAAGCTGGCGTGTCCTGATGAGTCATTCCAGTTTTGTGCATCATGGCTTCTTGAGATTCCCCGGCCAAGAGAGTCCCAGCGGAAATCAGCGAAATCCCTCCCAGAAATAATCCAAGGGAAAGCGACGTAACGGCATTCCTAGTTTTCACATAAAACATGGACCGGCCTCCTTAAAAAAAAATAACCTGACAATGACCAATATTTTGTTCAAATCAATCGGACAAATGGACGTATCACCCCGTAAATCGGGGAGCCGAAAAGGTATCCAAAACCGTTCGGCGTGTCAAGTCCATAAGCCATTCCTTTGATTTCAAGGAGTTTGAACAAAGCCAGGAACAGAAAGTAGAGGATCTAACCTATGGGAAGCGAATTTTCCTTATATGACGAATAGAGATTGACAGGGAAATGATGAGAATGCAAGACAGGATAGAAGACCTTCTTTTTCATCATTTTTTGCTTTTTCAAAGATGGGCGAGGACATTGGTGAAGTATCCTTGAAGGGAACTAGTCACCGGACCAGGTACCCCATTATTAATGACCTGTTCATCCACCTTCACAACAGGAAGAACCTCAATGGTGGTCCCAACGAGAAAAACCTCGTCAGCCTGATAAAGGGCCTCAGGGGAAATTCGCTCAAATTGAACTGGCAGGCCATTTTCTTGAGCTAAACTAATAATTTGCTGTTGCGTGACCCCAGCCAGGACAAAATGATTCCGTTCCGGAGTTCGGAGTTGCCCATCTTTCACCAAAAAAATATTGCTCGTCGCGCCTTCGATTACCAACCCATTCCTTACAAAAATTGCTTCGAACGCGCTAACTTCCTGAGCCTGCTGTTTCGCCAAGACATTGGGAAGAAGATTTAAACTTTTAATATCACATCGATCCCAGCGAATATCAGGAAGGGTAATAACCTTCACACCATTGTGAGGAAACTCAATCGGAAGGGCCTTCATTTCTCGAAATGACAGAAAAACAGTGGGTTCCGCATTGACGGGAAACCCATGTTCACGAGGAGCGACTCCTCGAGTTAATTGAATATAGATTTTGCCTTCCGGGTACCCGCTCTGCTCAAGCCCGGTCAATAGAAGACGATGGAAGTCAGCTGATTTGATAGGAAAGGGAATCCGAACTTCTTGGGCACTACGAAGGAGGCGGCAATAATGTTCTTCCCAAAAGGCAGGAACATGATGGTAGGTCCGAATGACTTCATAAATACCATCACCAAACAGGAACCCCCGATCATCGGGTGAGATAGCAATTTCTTCTAACGGAGTGAATCGATCGTTGAGATATCCTATATCAGGCATGGGGCCTTACTTTGGAGAAGGGTCGCGTACAGTGACTTCGAACACACGTCTATCTTCAGCGGTGAACTTCCAAGCCATTCGCTTACTAAATTCAAGACGGTACGTTCCAAGCTCCAAAGCCTGAAATTCAAATGAGCGTCGGCCAGAATCTACAGCATTATTACTCACGGTTCGAAGGAAATCATCCCCAACTAAAGCCAAGACCTTGGGATCATAAGTCGGGACCCATTGTTCTCCACGCGTCCGGTCCTCCCACAAATGAATAAGAAACGTTTCAGATAATGAAGCCTTAATGGGTTTGGTTGCAATTTGACTGGTATCCATATCCTGTTTCCTACTCCAACCACATGATGAAATTACTAAAAGATTATCTATTCTCCTGTCAGCCAATCCCGCTTTTTAAGACAGACAAAGACTTGGCCATTGGCTACATGAACATCATAATTCACAACACAGTATCCACCCCCATCTGGACCAAACCCGGTTCGAATATCAAACTGCTGATGATGCCAGGGGCAGGAAACCACAAACTTTTTAAGCCTTCCTTTCCCCAAAGAGGCCCCCTGATGTGGGCAAATATCATTGATCGCAAAGCACCGATCATCAATCCGAAATACCGCTAGACTCTTACCTTCTATTTTAAAAACCTTGCCTTTTCCTTCAGGAAGATCTTCAAGATTGGCCAAAAACACAAAGCCTTCTTTCGGACTCAACGGTAGAGATTGTTTCACATCTGCCATTTTTTCGACTTTATTCTAGTCAAAAATATTTATGGGATAAACAACGCAAATTTAAGTTTGTTCCCTACAGTAACTTTCTCTCTGGAAATAAATCCTGCATTAGCCTCCAGGATATATCGTGCATTCTTCGGGGGTGGACCGTACCATGTACAAGGATTGTCGGAACAAGGAGGAATATCTTTTTCCAAATGTACAATAATTTTACTTTCATCCACCCATATGACATCGACTGGAAATTGAAATTCTTTTGTCCATACTCGATGAGGCCCGGATTCCCCAAAGATATACAACATCGCTTCATCATCAGGAAGACTCGGTCTAAACGCTAACCCGAATAACAATTTTTCTGGAGTATCCGCCACTTCGGACTTAAGGAAGGCTCCATTAGGAAACTTCACATTGATAAGTTGGGTTTGCCCAGGCGAATTAAATAATAAGGAGCCAGAAATAAGCAACAATGCCATGATCACCAGAAAAAATATGCGTTTTTTATTGGTCCCGTCTTGTAGTTTCAAAAATGATAGCATCTCAATAATTCCTGATTGAGGCTCTTAAGGTCAGCGTAGTTGGTAGGATGTTCACCGATTAAGATATTAAGATAGGGCACCTTCCCAATTTACCTGAGCGATAAATCAGGGTAAACTATGATTATAGTTCTGCCTCGTTTTACCCGAAGATGAATAGCAATGGGAAATGGAAGTTAAGATAATAGCCTAACACCTACTTCTTACCATGGAGGAATCACATGCGCTACCTCCCAATGACCGCCTTTCTCTTGTCGTTGTTAGTTGCTCCCTCTGTTAGTGAATCAGCCCAGCCATCATTTTCTTCGGTTATCGATCAATTTGTTTCACAGGTCTATCCAAAAGGCAGTCGGTATTTCTGGATCATTAATGATAGAACCTCAGAGGTTTCGAATGAAATCATTGTAGATATTAACACCGAACTTCAAGTGAATTCAGAAGAAAACCCTCAGACTCACCGCTTCTTACTTCTTCTGAGCAATGGAAAACTCATTGGTGCACAAAAAATATCATTAGGCGCAAAAGTTGATTGCCATAGTGATGAAAAAGAAATATAAGCCATCGCCATTGGCGCCGAAGTAAAATTGATTTTATAACACAAATATAAAAAAAGCCCCGCTCCTCATTAAGGAACGGGGCTTTTTTGTATTACCTACAAAACCTTATAAGGGAGTGCTCCCCTTAATGTTTTGTTACTTAGTCAAGATTAAGAGCGTGCCGCCTAAATGAGCACCATGCAATTGACAGGAATACTTTAAAACACTGTTGGCAGTAACGTAGGTAAGATCGCTGATAGGAATACCAATATATTGTGTTTTCCCTGGTGCGACCGTCGTTTTAATATGCATTGACGTTGGAGCAGCATACTTTGAATCGGCCGACAACTCAAAACCATGCTCTGCCTTTGTATTGTTGGTAATTTTGATCAGAACGGGACGGAAAGCACGACCACCTGTCCCTCCAGCTACAAGATTTAAAACAGATGTCGGTGGATAAATGACTTTTTTCCCACCGATTTCCATGATGGTATACTCAAGATCGACATCTAACGTGTTAAAGTTGATGCCCGAAACCCGACCTGTTTCAAGGTCGCCATAAGCCACGCCACCTGACTGCAACGCCCAGGCAGAAGAACCTGCTGCAATTAACACCGCACTTAAAAGGACGGATAGAAGCACTTTGTGCATCGCCCACCTCCTCATGAGAAGCTTGTTGATAATAAAGAATTTACCTAACAACGCAAGTGAATTTTCTTATTAATGCAAATATACCCATTAGATTCGTTCAAAAGAGAAAGGTTTTATAGCATATGGCATTCTATGAAGCAAGGAGGTTTTCACCTGAATCTTGACTCTGATAATGAATTTTTTTGAATTCCCTATAAATTCGAATGATTGCTTACGAGAAAGATTAATTACCCTAGGTTATTGTAACTAAATTAGGGTTTTATTTTTGGTGTAAAATAGCCATGACTTTTAAGATAGAATATCCTTACATACCGCAAATGGCCCAATTCATTCTAAACCACCTATTTCTGAACGACATATCAAGAAGCCTGAACAAACATGTTATGCTCTCGCTCCCAGCCAATGGAGGATTCCCGACCATGACCTGGAATGACCAGCGTTTCTTCCTTTAACGAATACAAACGTTCTCGGATAGATTGAACAATTGATTTCCCATCTCCTCCCCATAAGTCTGTCCGTCCAATGCCCCCACGAAATAGAGTATCTCCCGAAAAAACTAAGTCTTGGTCTGGAAAATAAAAACATGTAGAACCTGGCGTATGTCCAGGGGTATGAAGAACGGTAGCCGCATAAGGTCCAATGACCATAACTTCCTCGTCTTGAATCCATTGATCAGGGGCAGGAACAGGGACATAAGGAACACCAAACATTTGGCATTGAATCTCTAGCATACTCCAAAGATCTTCATCATGAGGATGTAAGCAGAGTGGCGCTCCTGTTGCTTGCTTGATATGGCCCGAGGCTAAAAAGTGATCAAAATGCGCATGAGTATGTAAGATCGCAGACACGGTAAGATCTAGAGATTCAATTTCTTTGAGAATACGCTCTGGATTTCCTCCAGGGTCAATGACCACTGCTTGCTTCGTCTCAAGATCACCCACAATAGAACAATTACAGGAAAGCGGAGGAACAGGAAACGTTTTTCGAATCAATGACGACATGAATTGCTCCTTCACTCTATACTTTGACTCATTCCCCAAAACCAAGGATACCATCCTACCAATTGAAATAACTCCCTATTAAGAATAAACTACCTAATAAAAGGTACCGATTCTCAATTACCCACATTCATTGAATCTTCGCTTCCATCTCTGTACTGGAAAATATGCCAGGACAATCGCCACAGGCCCGAGCACCTTTTCAAATTTCAAAAATGCCTTCAATTCTGATTCGAGCAGCATTAGGACTTCTGGCTATTCTTAGCCTTACAGCCTGCCCACAAGACCAAACGGCTATTCAAGGTGAAGTCCATCAACAAAAAAAACAAATAGCGAAATTGGAGTCCGTCATTCAATCTCTGCAGGAGGGCAATAAAGTTTTACAACAACAAATCGACCGTTTGAATCAGGAGGCCAGAGATACCGCAGCCTCCTACGAAGCCAAATTGCAAGAAGCTCAAAACCTCATTACCCAACTGAACAATGGTCCTAAAAAAGATGTCGCCACCATACAGTCTTTGGAAAAGAAAAATACCAAGTTACAAAAAGATGCCAAATGGTTGCGCAGTCAACGAGACCACATGCGTAAATCCTTGATCATTCAAAAAATTGGGGGACAAACGCATGACTTACCATTTGCCTTTCCCACAGTTTCCACCATCATGGATGATGCGTTAACGAAAAATGGGTATACCGTCCTGGCCACGATGCACACCGACCAAAAAGCCATTTATATTACGGATCGAAAAACATCGCTCCCGCCATCCTTGGAACTCTCTGGATTTCGTAATCAATACCTTGTCATGATTGAGAAAGGACCGGCCGATCACACGACCATTTGGGTTCGAGCAGAATTTGAGAAACTCTCCAGAAATGGCCATATTTTTGCCGCCCCACAACCAGAGCTTGCTGATATAGAGCTACGCTTCATTCAGGAAATTCATCAAACTCTTGTCCAGGAAAGTTCTACTCACGCACAAAATTCTTAGATTTGAAGGAGATAGAATCCAAAGATTCCATAGCTTCCCGATAAGGGAGGAGAGCTCGAAAAGGCTGGTAAATTGTTTGAAAGGAAGGACTTATTGACGACGAAGTGATTGTCCTGTCTGCAAATAATGATGAACGCCTTGTGCCGCTTTTCGCCCTTCCGCAATAGCCCAGACGATAAGAGACGCCCCACGCTTCGTATCCCCAGAGGCAAACACCCCTTCAACATTTGTCATAAAGTGTTCGTCGACCACCACATTCCCCCGCGGATCATAGGCGAGCCCTAAAGAGTCAAGGAGTCCGTTTTTCACCGGACCCACAAAACCCATCGCCAACAAGACCAGGTCGACATCCATCTCCATCTCTGAGCCAGGAACAGGAACTATCTTTCCTTCTTTAAATTCCACCCGATTGGTATGCAGTTTTTTGACGTGCCCGTTTTCGCCAGTGAATTTGGTGGTAGAAATACTCCACTCCCGATCACAACCTTCTTCATGAGCATGCGATGTACGCAATTTCATCGGCCATAAAGGCCAGGGGGTTGAACCGGCTCTACTCGGTGGAGGTTCAGGCAGCAATTCAAACTGATGGGCTTCCAAGCAGCCTTGGCGGTGGGCAGTTCCCAAGCAATCCGAGCCAGTATCCCCTCCCCCAATGACCACAACACGTTTGCCTTTGGCTAAAATTTCTTCACCTTTGATGGTATCACCCGCCACTCGTTTATTTTGTTGAGTCAGGTAATCCATCGCCAAATGAACCCCTTGAAGATCTCGGCCAGGAATGGGAAGTTCTCGTGGTTGTTCTGCACCCATTGCCAGCAAAACCGCATCATATTCACTACGCAATTTCTCTAAATTTGTATCAACTCCCACGCACACACTAGTCTCAAAGGTCACACCTTCTTTCCGCATCTGCTCCAACCGCCTATCTAAAACCCACTTTTCCATTTTAAAATCGGGAATGCCATAACGGAGAAGGCCACCGATTCGGTCAGCTTTTTCTAAGACTGTGACCTGGTGCCCTGCACGGGCTAATTGTTGCGCCGCGGCTAATCCAGCGGGCCCGGAACCGACGACAGCCACTTTCTTCCCGGTGGAGACGACTGGTAATACCGGTTCAACCCAGCCTTCCTCAAATCCTTTGTCGATAATATTCCATTCAATGACTCGAATCGAAACGGGATCACTATTAATACCTAACACGCAGGCCGACTCACAGGGCGCTGGACAAAGGCGGCCGGTAAATTCAGGGAAGTTATTCGTCGTATGTAAGGCCTTGAGAGCGTCTTTCCATCGCCCACGATGGACCAAATCATTCCATTCCGGAATCAAATTGACTACCGGACAACCCGTTGAGCCTTGGCAAAACGGAACACCACAGTCCATGCAGCGAGCTCCCTGCACCTTGAGCTTCTCATCTTCAATTGGGTTATAAAGTTCTTTGTAATCTTTTACGCGAAGCTCTACAGGCCGCCGTTGTGGACCTTCACGAGTAAACTTCAAAAACCCCCGAGGATCAGCCACGGCTCACCACCTTACGTTCACGTTGCGCATGTTCCTTGGCTAAAGCCGCCTTTCGCTCTTGAAGTACGCGTTTATAGTCTCGAGGCATCACTTTCACAAATTTTGGCACCATGGCCTCCCACGCATCCAATACTCGTTTGGCATTGACACTCTTGGTATAGCGTAAATGTGCTTCAATCATCGTGCGAAGAGTACGAACATCGTCAGGTTCTTCAACATTCTCCCGTTCCACCATACCCATATTGCATCGCTCCAAACCGAATTTTCCATCTTCGTCTAATACGTAAGCCTCACCACCGGACATTCCCGCAGCAAAATTACGCCCGGTTTTCCCTAAGACCACCACCACTCCGCCCGTCATGTATTCACACCCATGGTCACCGGTACCATCAATAACCACTCGAGCCCCACTGTTACGAACAGCGAAGCGTTCACCAGCCGTCCCGTAAAAATATCCCTCACCAGACGTGGCACCATAGAGTGACGTATTCCCAATCAAAATCGTTTCCTCAGGAGAATAGGTGACATTCGGTGGAGGCACGACAATGATTGTTCCACCGGATAACCCTTTGCCCAAATAGTCATTCGATTCACCTTCAAGCGTCAGGGTAATTCCCTTGGACAAAAATGCTCCAAACGATTGTCCTGCCGACCCCGTGAATTTAATGCGAATCGTATCTTGTGGAAGTCCTTCCGTCCCATATCGACGAGCGATGTGGCTCGACAAAACTGTACCGGTCGTTCTATTTAGGTTACGAATAGGCAGGTCTAATGAGACAGGCTCCTGCCGTTCAATCGCAGGCTGACATAATTCGACGAGTTGATTATCCAATATCTCTGCTAGTCCATGATCTTGTTCTTGGATGCAAGAAGTGGCCACATCCGAACCTACCTCAGGCTTTGTCAGCAATAGCGATAAATCCAGCCCTTTGGCCTTCCAGTGGTCCACGGCTTTTTGAACTTTGAGTTTATCGACTCGACCGATCATTTCTTTCATCGTGCGGAACCCCAATTGCGCCATGAGCTCACGAATCTCTTCCGCAACAAAAAGGAAAAAGTTCACAACGTGATCAGGGTTGCCGGCAAACCGTTTGCGCAGTTCAGGATCTTGGGTCGCGACTCCGACAGGACAGGTGTTCAAATGACACTTACGCATCATTATGCACCCTTCAACAATCAAAGGAGCCGTCGAGAAACCAAACTCCTCGGCACCTAACAGGGTCGCGATGACTACATCCCGCCCGGTTTTCAATTGCCCATCAGTTTCGACTCGGATCCGCCCACGCAAATCATTTACGACTAACGTCTGATGGGTTTCCGCTAACCCTAACTCCCAAGGAATACCAGCATACTTAATGGAAGAAAGCGGAGACGCCCCGGTCCCTCCAGAATCGCCACTAATCAACACTTTATCGGCATGGGCTTTTGAGACTCCTGCTGCCACCGTACCGACTCCCACTTCGGAAACCAATTTGACCGAAACAGCAGCTTCCGGATTGGAATTCTTGAGGTCAAAAATCAGCTGGGCTAAATCTTCGATTGAGTAAATATCATGATGTGGAGGCGGTGAAATGAGTTGCACACCTGGAGTGGAATACCGAAGCTTGGCAATCCCCTCATCAACCTTGTGCCCTGGCAATTGTCCGCCTTCCCCAGGCTTTGCCCCCTGAGCCATCTTAATTTGTAATTCCTTAGCATTCACCAAGTAATGCGCTGTGACCCCAAAACGCCCGGATGCCACCTGTTTAATATACGAATTTTTCGAATCGCCATTCGGTAAGGGAATAAATCGTTCCGGATCCTCTCCACCTTCACCGGTATTACTCTTCGCTCCCAGGCGGTTCATCGCAATAGCCAGCGTTTCATGGGCCTCTTGACTGATGGCCCCGAATGACATGGCTCCAGTTGTGAACCGCTTGACGATTTCGCTGACCGGTTCGACTTCCTCTAGAGGAATGGGCTGGGGAAGAAATTTAAAATCGAACAACCCTCGAATGGTCGAACGCTGCTTATGTTCTTCATTCACCAAGGCGGCATATTCTGCGTAGGTCTTGGAATTATTCGTATGGCTCGCATGCTGCAATTTAAAGATAGTGTCAGGATTCCAATTATGGTGTTCCCCCTGAATGCGATAATGAATTTCGCCACCAAAATCTAATTGGCGAATGGGTACGGGTTGATAGGCCAAAGCATGGCGGCGTAAGGTTTCTTCGCCTAACTCTTGGATGCCAATCCCCTGAATTCGTGAAGCGGTCCCGGTAAAATAGCGGTCAATCAAATCAGACCGGAGACCGATGGCCTCGAAAATTTGTCCGCCACAATAGGATTGCAGTGTCGATATACCCATCTTGGAAAAGATCTTCAGCAACCCCTTATTCACCGCTTTAATAAATCGCGATTCAGCTGTGGCCGCATCAACAGTCTCAGGAAAAAACCCTTCCCGTTCCATATCCACAAGCGATTCCACCACCAAGTACGGGTTAATAGCCCCTGCGCCATACCCAATCAAGCACGCGAAATGATGAACATCCCTTGGCTCACCTGTTTCTAGAATCAAACCAACTTCGGTTCGCGTTTCCTCACGAACCAAATGATGATGTACGGCAGATATGCCCAACAAACTCGGAATTGGCGCCCATTCTGCATTGACTCCGCGATCACTTAAAATCAAAAACTTTTCTCCGTCCTTAATTGCCTTAGACGCCTCGATGCAAAGTTGCTCAATCGCGGATGCTAAACCATCAGGCCCCTCTGAAACTTTAAAGAGTAGTGACAACGTTTTACTTCTAAAATGAGGATCTCCAATCATCCGGATCTTTTGCAGATCCTGATTACTCAAGATCGGTTGCTGGAGTTTGATCCGTCGGCAGGCTTCAGGTATTTCAGCAATCAAGTTGGGCTTCGGGCCAATATTGGTCACCAAAGACATGACCAAGTGCTCACGAATCGGATCAATTGGTGGATTCGTGACCTGAGCAAATAATTGTTTGAAATATTTAAATAATAATTGCGGACGCTGCGACAGCACAGCCAACGGTGTATCCGTTCCCATGGAAGAGGTCGGTTCCTCCCCATTCATTCCCATTGGGAACAACACCATTTTCAGTTCTTCTACGGTATAACCAAAGGCCTGTTGACGCTGTCGAAGTGTGGGATGATCAGGTTGAGGAACATTCATGGGCTCCGGCAGCTCATCCAAGGACACGCGATGCTGCGTGAGCCATTGTCTGTAAGGTTTCCGCTTGGTGATATCGGTTTTGATTTCTTCGTCGTCAATGATCCGCCCTTCGACCGTATCCACCACAAACATCTTTCCTGGTTGCAGGCGTCCTTTCATCCGAATATTTTGAGGGTCAGTCGGTAACACGCCTGCTTCGGAGGCCAACACGACCACATCATCTTTTGTAATTTGGTAACGACAAGGCCGCAACCCATTACGATCCAGGGTGGCGCCAACCAATTTTCCGTCGGTAAAACACACGCCTGCCGGACCGTCCCAAGGCTCCATCACGGCAGCATGATATTCATAAAATCCACGACGATCAAAATCCATTTGCGGGTTCCCTTGCCAGGGCTCAGGAATCAACATCATCATGGCGTGGGGAAGTGGTCGACCAGCCATCACCAAAAATTCAATCGCATTATCTAAACAAGCTGAATCACTTTGGGTCGCATCATCAACGATCGGAAACAATTTTTTCAGATCATCGCCAAAAAGATCGGAGGCCAAACGTCCCTGCCTTGCCCGCATCCAATTGACGTTCCCTTTTAACGTATTAATTTCTCCATTATGTATGGAATATCGATAAGGATGGGCGAGAGACCACGTGGGAAACGTGTTCGTACTAAATCGTGCATGCACAAGGGCTAATGCAGACACAAACGTTGGGTCAGCAAGATCAGGGTAAAATAAGGCCACTTGATCAGGAAGCAGCAGGCCTTTATACACAATGGTGTTGCAGGACAAGCTTGAGATATACACCCATTCCTTCCCATTCAAGGCCGATTCCCGAACAGCTCGAGTCATTAATTTTCGAATGACATAGAGCTTCCGTTCAAACTGGGAGGGGTTAAGAGAGGCTCGTGCAATAAAGAATTGTCGAATAGTTGGCATCGTCTTTCGGGCTTCGACACCAATATGATCTTCCTTAGCGGGCACATCTCGCCAACCCAAAAACTCTTGGCCTTCGTCTCGAACAATGGATTCAAACAACGCCTCACACTGCTCCCTTGCCTGTCGATCCTGAGGCAAGAACACCATGCCTACACCGTATCCTCCAGCCAAAGGCAAACGAATCCCAAGTTCCCCAGCTACACGATGAAAAAACTCATGGGGGATCTGACACAAAATACCAGCCCCATCACCGGTACAAGGATCACAACCTGCGGCCCCTCGGTGTTCAAGATTCTTTAACACCAACAGTCCCTTTTCGATCATGTCATGAGACTTGTGACCCTTAATGTGAGCCACAAAACCAATTCCGCAGGCATCATGCTCATGCTGAGGGTGATAAAGACCTTGGGCGTGAGGCATTCCAGGAATATTCATGGTAGAAAAATTATCCCCACTTTCATTCAGACTTTCCAATATTTCAGCTAAGGCCGTCCTAAGCTTCACGACCTCTAACATAAAAGAAGAGAGACCCGTCTCCCCTCTTAGCATTCGGGGAGTCTCAGAAAAGGTTGGACTGGTCCCGGAGATTTTCGACAAAAAATGAAATAACGAGTCGGAATTGTCTCCGCCCACAGTAATCCAAAGTAAAAAATTCTGTCAAGACAACTGATTGATTTTCCAGCATTTGCAACGACCGTGGACTGGCTTTCTTCCCTTGGTTTATTGGAAAAGTGCCCTGCCTCACCAACCTTGACAATCCACAGGCGACCCCATAGTATCGCCGCCATGGGGAACGATCCTGCCGTAAAAGCCGTGGCCTCCATGGAAGATGTGTGGGAGGCCTTCCGGCCAGAGTTATTGGAGGTGGAGGCACAGATCCAAAAACATCTGGATTCTCATGCTGCGCTCATCAATACCGTGGCCGATCATATTCTCTCGAGTGGCGGAAAACGCATTCGGCCACTTCTCCTCATCTTATCAGCCAGACTCTTTGGGTATCCCGAAAAATCGGACCTGCTTCTAGGTAGTCTGGTTGAGTTTATCCATACCGCCACCCTACTCCACGATGACGTGTTAGATGAAGCCGATATCCGAAGAGGAGAAAAAACGGCGAGGCGACTCTGGGGGAATCACGCGAGCATTCTGGTTGGAGACTACCTCTATTCCCAAGCAATGGCGCTTATTGCCTCGTTTCACAACCATGATATTAATGAAATTATGGCCGACGCCTGTCGAAAGATGGCTGAAGGCGAAGTATTACAACTTTGTGCCAATAGCCAACCTGATCTTACGGAAGCCGAATATTTTAAAATCGTTGAATATAAAACGGCCATCCTGGTCGCTGCCTCTTGTAAGGTGGGAGCCATCATTGGGGGGGCTTCTTTAGAAGAACAAATGGCCCTCTATCGATTCGGCTTTAACCTCGGCATGGCCTTTCAACTAGCTGATGACCGATTAGATTATTCAGCCGATCACGCCAAGTTGGGGAAATCATTGGGTCAGGATATTCGTCAGGGGATGATCACCCTTCCGCTCATTCATCTTCTCCAAACCTGTTCCCCTTCAGAACAAGACTGGCTCAGAGAAAAGATTCTGTCGCATTCAGTGGATGACCAAGAGCTCGATCGAATTCTTGGAATGATGAGAAAACAAGGCTCTTTGGCCTATTCCACCATGCGGGCCCGAGAATACGTTGAAGCGTCAGCATTAGACTTGGTTTCCTTCCCTGAGAGCCCCGCCAAGCGATCTCTCGCCATTGTGTCCGCCTACATGGTCAACCGCGACCAATAGATTCCCTAAAGTAATATCCGCACTAAAGACCGCCGTTGAATTGGTCAGTACCCCCCATTTTTGGGGAATCCATCTTAAGTTTTGTGAATACTCAACACCACGTTAAATGAGTAGAGAACCTTCTTCCTCATTCATCTAAAAAAACAATGTCCTAGTATTTTTCTGTGTTGCCAGGTTTCGCCCCGGCAGGCGAGGCCCTTTTGTTTCAGCAAAAGGCCCCAAAACCATTGACGCCCAATCCGGCCTCTTTTGTATGAGATGGACGCCAAGTCTTAGGAGTACGGACCAACTCGCTACGCTCAAACAAGGTCCGCCAGATACATGAGAGCGTCCCTCCCAAGAGCCGGATAGCAGGAGTCGGAAATGAGAAGCAAGAAGAATTTGATGAACCGGAGGGTTAGGCGTCTAAGTTAAGCCGAAGGAGCCGAGCAAATGAAGAATTCTGTTTCTGCTGAAAAGTTGCTTGAAAGGATTCCAATTGCCTTTTCATGTCATAGAGTAGGGTATTGTCTGAATAACACCAAACCAGGATTCATGACCTAGCCCTGCTTGGATTGAGCTTTCAGATCGGTCCATGAGGTGAGGTTCGTGCTTGCCAAGCTATTATTTGGATTGAGCGTGAGCGCCTTTTGACAGCATTCAATCGCCTCATCGTATTTCCCAAGAAAGCCGAGAGAGGCCCCCTTGCAAGTCCATGCAATATCATCGTCAGGGTTGATTTTGAGAGTGTCATCACACACGCGACCGACTTCCTCATGCTTTTGAAGATTTCCCAATGCAACAGCCTTATTATTTAATGCATAGGTGCTGGTTGGCTCTATCACGAGAGCCTGATCGAATGCCCCAATAGCATCTTCAAATCGCTTGAGCCCATTCAAAGCTAAACCAATATTGACCTGCGCATTGGAATCGGTCGGCTTCAACGTCGTGGCCGTGGAGAAATCAATGAGCGCCTCTTCAAGCCTGCCTAGCCTGAAAAATGCCAGGCCTCGTTTGAACACTGCGACAAAGTGTTGCGGTTCTAATGTTAACGCTTTCGTGTAACATTCAACGGCTTCATCATAGTTGTTAAGCGAGGCAAGAGAATTTCCTTGCGCACAAATTGTATCCGCAGTTTCCATAGGTTCCTCTTATGCTAATTGAATGATTATTTAATTTCTCAGGTAGCAGAACACGATAGTCAGTTACATTTTTCATCTCACCTTAGAGACTAGGCCCAGGCATCACAATTACTTGAGAAAGTTTTCCCCGCAAGACTTAAAGCTTAGTTATAGCCACGGTACCCAACTGGAAGACGGCCTTCCCGTCAATGCAACTCGCCCCCAAAAGAGCACAAAAAACAGTATGAATAACAGCAGCCAAACCCACTCAAAACTAATGCCATTGTCAAATACCATGAAGCTCAGCGGGATAAGGGTGAGTATTGAGAGTACGAAGAGAATCCACCCTAATCTTCGAAAAGTAGGCCGGCCAGCATCACCTGACTAGAGTGGAGTATTCAGCCCAGACCGAAGTCCGCGAAGAAAGTCTTCTAACTGTGAGTTCATTCGTAATCCTAAGAAAAAAAATCGCTCAATTCTGAGTTAGTTTTCCCAATCTATTTCCATCCACGTAACCGAATTGTGTATTCGGTTACATTTTGGCTCGGTCTGAAAGGAGTAATTAGTCTGTCACCTAACGCTTATAAGTGGGTTATTTCTTCGATGGAATGACTCTAAGCTGCACCATTAGCCTTTCTCCTTTTGGTGTGAGAGTCCAAAAAAGAGCCATACTTCCACTAGTCGTTTTAGAATACCTGGTCCTTATTAGGCCATGTGATTTCAATTGAATCGAGATAGTTTGAAGGTCCTGATCCTCTAAAGTAATATGGACCCCATTCAACTCCTCTTTCGCTTGAATGGCGCTCAACAAAACACTTTTTACCTGTTTTTCGTTAGGATGTTGTATTAAGTATGGTGCAACAATTGAAAATATCTCACTCCAAGTCAGTGTACTTACCCATGCCCTCTTATGGGAATGAACGTATTGGGAACCATTAATTGTAAATGTCTCGTCTAGTCCAGCAAGTCCTTCAATCTTATAAGAGGGCGATTGTTGTAATTTACTTAAATCTATTTTAAGGCCACTATTTTCTTTTCTGAGTTCATTCAGTTCTGCTAAAAGATCTTCATTTGACACTTCTGATGCTCTAACCCAACCTGTCGCAGGAAACGTTTTTATTGTCTTAGATAGACTAAGAGCCACTAGGCCTGGAAGATCTCCTGCCTTATTCCAGTACTTGACTAGTCGATTCCCTGAAACTTTTTCCCTAAACGCTTTCAACTTTGCCCTAATTTCAGGGCTAATATCGGATTTACCTACTGGGATGTCGTCTGGATTTTCGTGAATCAAGGCAACAACTTTTAATCCTTTTTCCACAGCGTAATCGTATTCCTTTTCTGTATAGCTTATACCTTCTTCAATAGTAGAGCCGTAACGGCCACCAATAATTAAAAGATAGTAGTCGCAATCATCAATTATACGTTTGATAAACTCCCATTGCTCTTCGTCGGTTGCAGGGAATAATTCCATACCAGCTGGAATACAATCCATTTCCATGAGTGCCTGAGTAACATGCTGCCGCTCTTCCTTTAGGTCAGCATAAGTAGAACTCACAAAAACCTGATACCTTTTATCCACTTGACCCCCTTAGGTTCTTCTGGCTGACACCTAAACTAGAAACAGACTGCCAAAATACGATTATTAGGAATCATGATACACAATTGCGTATTCGGTTAAATTTTTCAAATTACCCAGGCTGTGTTTTATGGTTAAATTCTTTGTATATCAAAACCTTATAAAGCTCTATGTTTATTGAGGATGGCCAAAAATGGACCAGTTACCCTAAGCGAAGTGTTACATTTTCCGTATTTTTTTTCATCTCATTTGGCCATCCGTTTTAATCAGTTCTTTCATAAGACTCCCCTGGCATTGTTGTGTGGCCGAGCAGTGCAACCGATACCGGGAAAAAGGCGCGCACTGTTTGAGCGCAGCGAGTTTGCGCGCCGCCGGAATCGGCGAACCGCGCAGGGGATCCGAAGGACCGCACCAAGGCCAATATGGTTTTGGTTACTTTTGCCGAAACAAAAGTGACTCGGCTGCCGGGCCGAGACCCGGCATCTATCGAAAGGCACCTTGACGATACAACCGCCAAAACGTCGTGATCCCAGCCCAAATCGGATGTTTCCGTTGCGCCGGAGTTAATTCAACTTTCACCCCGGAATGCCGCTCAATTTTCCAAATGAGATAATCGGCTCCACCTTGGAACGTATAGGCCGCCTTCATAAGCCGCAAAATCGACAAGACCTTCCCTTGCACTTTCCGAACAATCCAGGCTATTCGATTTTTTGTCTTGTTCCATCC
Source organism: Nitrospirales bacterium (assembly GCA_029261295.1). Lineage (GTDB taxonomy): Bacteria > Nitrospirota > Nitrospiria > Nitrospirales > UBA8639 > Nitrospira_E. The sequence continues at coordinate 29,630 of JAJDBP010000038.1, forward strand.
GGAAGGTTCTCTCTCATAGAGAGAATAATCGTTCTGCTTAATGACCTTTACCTTTGGGAAATCCGCCGAAAACGCTGCATCGGCGACTTGTTCATAATAGGATTGATTACTTTCCCATAATGTTGCAATTCGCCCTTTCGATTCAGCACGTAATTCCGCGCCATAGCTGAGTGCCAAACCCGTCGCCCATATCTCTTTTGCTGAAAATTTGGCTGGCATTTGCGGAACGACGTTTCCCAAAAAGGTAACCACTGCGTTCCCCAATCCTGAGATAATTCGTTGGCTCATTGCTTGGCTCGGGAATGCCATGACAGCTGTGGGCTGGGCAAAGCGCCCCCAAAAGTAGGAATGAAACCATTGAGGAGTCACACTTCGCTCAAAATCTTCTAGCGACAAAACCGCATATTTCATACGAACCTTGTGGTCTCCAACAGCAACCTCTCCGTAGAACACATTAGGAGGGAGCCACCCATTAAGACGGGCCAGCCAAGTTGACGGATACACGGCCGCATATTGATCCACAATGACATAACAGTCCACCAGACCATTGAGATCCGTGCCCTCTCGCAAACACGAACCATAAAGTAAAATTCCTTGAACGGCCTGACCGTATTTATTGGCGAGAAAATTCCCGGCGGCCTGAATAGGGGGAGGAATAGGTTGCGCACTCGACTGACTGACGATCGCTAAGACTTCTTCAGAAAGAGCCATGACTATTCAGCCTTTAGCCGCACAAAGGAAAGCTCCCCAGGAGAATCGAGGATCAAAGGTTCATCCGGCTTGGAAGATGTATACACTTCGCCATCTAAAACGAAGCCACTGTCAAAACCCAAGCGTATTTCAGCGTGGTTTTCACTCACATACCCATGAGCCTCCGTTGCAAGAGAATGCCCAGTGCCACGAAGTATGGCTGGCAAGACCCGCCATAAATATCGATACGGAACGCGAAGGCTGGTAAATCGCAAGGGGCCAGATTGATTGCCCCAAAATGGCTTCATGCCAAGAAACAAACGATTCAGGGTGGTGACTATGAGCACTAAATACTCATCCTGTGTAGAATTCGCATCTCCCGTCTTAATAGAAGCTTTAATAGGGTTTAATCCTTTTCGCGACCCTGTTGCCAGCGCCAATAGGAATTTCAACAAAATCAGGCCAGCACCCCACTCCCCTAACCGTCCAATTGATTGTTTGGTTTGAAGGCCCATTTGTGTCCCATGGTAAATGGCCCCAGCTCCGAAAAACATCCCGCATAAAGGTTCCCGCTCCTCGGGAAAACGAATACGAAGAATTGGTCGAGAGACGATAGCAAGTTTCGAAGGAGACGATTCGGCCTCCTCAAGAAATTGTCCAAGGACCTTTGCCTCAAAATTCCCTAACCCCACATCCCCAGCCATTAAATTCGCTGTCCCTGCAGGTAATAGTGCCAAACTCGGCATTGAGGAAAATGGGTAATGATGAAACAAGGCGCCCATGACGGCCTGTATCGTCCCATCGCCTCCATTCACCGCCACACAATCCACTTGAACTTGGGAAAACTTCTTTAAGGCCTCCAGAATGTCTGCAGGCGTTTGAACCTCAGCACTCGGCACATGGGGATACTGAGAAAGTATGTTTTGGAAAAGATTCGGGTTCCGCCGATTACGACCACTCAGGGGATTATGAAGAATTCCTACACGCATGAATGGTCTGGTTCATGAAAACTCAAAAGAGTGCTTTCCCCAATAACTCTCTTCTCTTGATCATTCTAAATATCTTCCTAAAAATGCACGAAAAAGTAATCACTCTTCTTACCTTCATCGATCATATCTACTCTAATGTTCAACAATGTATCTAAAGCGAGATCAAACTGATTTTTGTCCCAATTGAATGTGGGTTCAATTTTTTCGAATAACTCCTCAGGAGAAAGAATTATTTTATCAATGCTTATAAGACGGTTATCTCGAATAAAACCAACCAAGGCAAGAGTATCTTCAATATTTGAAAATTTTTGAACTGTCCATTCAATCTCTTGGATTTCCTCCTCTGCCTCATAGTATTCCTCCCCATCATCCGGCCACCCAATTACCGCCCTTATGGTCGTCTCAGATTCAGCTAAAATGGTAAACCTATTTATTTCAAACAAGATAATAAACTGAAACAGTTGGATCACTGGTGTTGTAAAGAAATTTTGTCCCATTCTTCCTTCCTTCAAAACTCACTCTTACGTCAAAAAATGATAGAAATTAAGGCGGGAATGACTTATTTAATGGTAGCCGGGGGGTTAGTGAACACTTGTACGGCTAAGGAGTCTCGGCCATTCACCGGATCAATTTCGGCCAACCATGAGGTGAGCGATCCTTTTCTGATCTTTTCTACCGCAGCCATCGCTAATCTTCCTAAGAGGATCACTGTTGAAAGTATCGTCCAGATGGCTACGGCTTCCAACCCTAGATCTGGTCGCCCCATCAATATACTGGCCGTGAGAAAAATGATACACGGATTTCTCCGTGCGGTGATAAGGCGAAAGTAGGAATCAAAAGGCTTCCAACAAAAAATCACGAATCCCGCCAACCACCATTGGAAAATACCCTCGACAATTCGGCCTAAGATATACCCGATGACAATGACCCAGCAGGTCGTGGTTAAGGTCAAATCTAACAAGACCGGCGAAAAGGAGACGAGGCCCACGCCCCATGCCAAATACCAGAGTGGAGGATGGATCAAATCGATTCCATGATCAAAAATATTTCCCAACTTCGTTGAAGTGACCGTGACTCTCGCTAATTTTCCATCGACTGTATCCAAAAATGTCATCACCCACCCACAGGCAAGACCAAGAGCAAAGTAGCCATAGCTGAATAACATCCCTGCGAGAATCACTAAGGCTAAACTTAAAGAAGTCACCTGATTGGGTGAAATCCCAGCCATCGCGCACAATCGGGTGGCCCATTGAGCCGGAACTGGCCACCAGAACTTTGTCACGAAATCCGTCACACTTTTATAGGATCCAGAAAATAAATGTTGCTCCAAACGCGGTCGGTTGTCCTCACGAATAGGAAAGACATAAGGCAAGTCAGTTTTTCGCAATTCATTAGAAAAGGACCCCGAAATATCGTTCATACTGACTCTTCTGACGCTTGGGATGTCGGCAAACTGCTCTGTCTGCATAGTCTCCGAAACAGAACTCGCCTCTAATGCCGTCACATGCGCCACAACAGGCACAGCACGTCCGCCCATCTCCATTCCCAACATGACATTCTTTTCATTCGACAAACTACGAAACACTCGTTCGTCATAAATACAGTCTCCGCGAATGATGAGAACGGAACTCTCGGTAGGAATACCCTCTAGTTCGGACACAAACTGATAGTTGCCTATTCGATCCAACATTCGTCCTAATCGCTCTCGAGAAGTCAAATTCCACAAACGAATATCCGACTCATGACAGATAGACCAATACATACTCATACAGCAAATAGGCGCCCATCAAAATCATGAATGAACATCATCTCTTTTACCCTCTACGAAAAGTACATCCACCAAATGATGGCCGTCACCAACACGATTCCGGAGAAGGGAATCATGGTGGTCATAAAAGCCGTGGCGCCTAATAAAATTCCTAAATTCTGCAATATTTCTGTGGTGAGATAATACCCAATCCCAACCAAGCCCCCTAAGGCGATCCTCTTTCCAGCCGACGCACTTCGTAAGGGCCCGAATGCAAAAGGCAAGGCGAGGAGGATCATCAATCCTGTTTTCAATGGCATAAACACCTTATCCCAGAAGGCTAATTCATATCTTAGGACATTTTGATTCTTCTGCTGGAGGATTTTAATATAACGAAAAAGGTCAGAAGGGGCGAGAGAAGAAGCCGGCAATGTTAATAACCGCATTTCTTCTCGTTTAAAGGGGGAATCCCATACGATACGCTCGACTGCTTCATTTGAAACACGAGGTCCATTGATCACTTTCTTTTGAATATTTTTCAGAATCCATTTTTGAGGATTCTCCACGTCAGCTTCTTCGACATACATATACGTGATCATCTCGCCCTTCTGATTGAATTCGAATATATCGATACCTTGGGGAATTTCTCCATATTTCAATGTCTTGATACGTATATACCGATTCTTCTCTCGAAACCACAGCCCCTGTTTGCCTTGATAGACTTGTGAATCAGATAGCGCCAAGGAACGTGAAATATGGGCGTACTGATCTAACGTTGGCGTGACATATTCTTCAAAACACGCCACCAGCACCATAAAGACGATTCCCACTTGCATGACCGCCCATGCGATCTGGTAATGAGAAATTCCTCCGGCCTGCATGGCCAAAAGTTCTCTGCCATTTGCTAGGCCACCCAAGGCCATAATACTTCCTAACAACGCAATGAACGGCGCTAGCACCACAAATCGATCTGGCAGGGTCAGGAGCACGAATTCCCCTGCGGCCCAAAAGGTATAACGACCATTCCCAACTTCATCCACTTCTTCTACAAAGACAAATAAGCTAAACACGGCCAAAAGGATGGCCAAGACGGGCAAATAACCCTTAAGCAAACTTCCCCAAAGATATCGATAAATAATAGGGATGCCCATACGTGAGAGCTCAGAATTGGCTTCTAGAAAATTTAGGGATCAAGACAAACACACTCACCAGCACTCCTAATCCAATGACCACCCACCAAAGACCTGGGTAAATGGGAAGCGCGCCTTTTTCCACTAGGTTTTTCACCATTAACCCCAAAAAATAATACACGGCAAAAAGGACCGTTGCGGTTAATATTTTGGCATATTTTCCTCCCCGGGGGGACGAGCGACCCAACGGGATGCCTAACAAGCCTAAGAGAATGGTTGAGAATGGCGTTGTCAACCGCCATTGAAGTTCGGCAATATATTGTTTCGTGTCAAATGCAGCTAACTCGCGGGTAGGAATGGCTTTTCGTCTGGCATCCTGAATAGCTTCTTCAGGGAAAATAAATAATTTGGCGAAATGTGACTTATGGGTGATGGTTCCATTTCGAGTCAATTTATATTCGTAGCCATCGAAGAGCACCGGAATAGCCATCCCGCTTTTAGGATGGAATTGCTCCCCGGCTTTTTTGGCTGAAATGATCCGCAGCTTATCTCCATGTTCACTTTGAACGAATACCCGATTCAGTTGGCGATTCTGCTGGTCCACCTCCTCAGCAAAAAGCACAAGTGACCCATCCCGTCGCTCATAGAAATGGCCTGGTTCTAAATGACTGATGCCCAAGCCAGCCTCGGCTTGCGCTTTCACTCGATAACTCTCTTCATAGGCTAAGGGGCGAAGATACAATGAAAAAAGAGCCACGAGAACGGCTACACATGATGAAAGCAGAAAAATCGCTCCCATTACCCGATAAGGACTCATACCGGAAGCCAACATCGCTTTCATCTCCGAGTCCGCATACAACCGTCCCAAGCCAAGAATCACTCCAAAGTACAAAGAAACAGGGAGTAACACCTCCAATGCAATGCCAACCTTTAACACAATTAATTTCAACAGCATGGTGGTAGAAAGAAGCGCATCTACGGCTTGGGCTAAAAAGATGATCCAGCTATACCCAGCAAAGAGGACAACAAAAAGCACACATACCAGAATAGAAGGCTTGAGCACTTCTTGAATGAGATATCGATCTAACATCCTTCTCCAAACACCTTTACATTTGCTAGACCCGATGGTACTAATCTTTTCATGAAAGCCATCATCCTCAGCGCTGGACAGGGCAAGCGATTACTTCCGCTCACGCAAGACCGGCCTAAATGTACGATTCCTATTCATGGTCGACCGATCCTTGAATGGCAAATCACGGAATTGATTAAGTTTGGCATAAGCCCCATTCATGTGGTTGTCGGATTTGGCGTTGAAACCGTAGAAGAGGTTATTGCTCATCACAGCAGCCACCAGGCCGTTCATACTTTGTATAATCCATTTTATGCTCTGGCAGATAATCTTATGAGTTGTTGGACTGCCAGAAGCGAAATGACGGAAGACTTTATCTTGCTGAATGGTGATACCGTGTTTGAAACAGCCGTTCTTGAACGGTTGTTTCAGGCTCCGCCAGCACCAATCACATTAGTCACCGATCAAAAGCCACAATATGATGCTGATGATATGAAAGTAATTGTCCAGGGCACGCAACTCACCAGAATTGGAAAAACTTTACCCCTAGAATCGGTGAATGGTGAATCCATTGGCATGATACGATTTCAAAACGAAGGACCCCAATTATTTTGTTCGACCATAGAACGCCGTATTCGACAACCTGAATCGCTCAAGCAATGGTACCTCTCCCTTATCGACGAACTCGCTCCACAGGGACACGTTTCCACTATTTCGATTCAAGGTTTGACATGGGCTGAAATCGATAATCCTGATGACTTACAACATGCCGAAACCTTACTCAAACCCTTTGTGCCATAACCTTCCTTGCCAACCCCGTTTTTCCCGCACGACCTTTTCAACACTAATTTCTAAAATTTTTCCTTATTTTTAGCCTTATCCCCGTTGGCCAACAATCTGTTCCACGAGTGCTAAATCTTCCAGAGTGTCCACATCAATGGCAGCCTCTGGGAAGGGTAGAATAATTTCTTTGATAGAGATATCCATGCGCTGACTGAGTTCGCGAAGGGCATGTGAAAGGGTTAACCTGCCTAGCAAGTAACGAATCAGCATGAACCACCCCAGCCGACGAATCAACCGAAAAGGCCTTTTCCGTTCACGTTCAACCTCCGTCCAAAACTCCACCAATTTTTCAGCTTTTGGCGTGCAAAGTAAGAACAAATTACACCCACAAAATCCCCCTCCTTGAAATCGGATCACGGTACGCTTTGATTGAGGATAAGCCTGAGCCACAACGGAATAGGGGACCAAAGCGACTGCCACATCAACTTGGGCTCGATTGGCTTCTCGAAGAAAACCATCTACCATTTCCACCGACAACAACGCATGATCAGCCGTGGTGACCAAAAGAGGAAGGTCTTGAGGTGACTGTTCGAGAAAACATTTTACACTCAAGCTGGGGCCTTGTTGTGGAGGGACCCAGCGGACTTTTTTTTCTTCCACAAGATCATTCAAAAAATCTTGCTCTTGTAGTATTCCCCAAGGAGGGCCACACAAGACCCGTTGCTCAACAAACTTCGACGCTTCAAGGGTATCTAACACTCTCGTAACCATGGGCATACCACCTACGCTTGCCAATATTTTTATTGGCACTCCCGCACCTTCGGCCACAGCATCCCTCCCCGCTCGTGCGCCAGCTAAGACTAATGCGGTGACGAGAGGTTGAGACGTCTCCATCAGTTTTAGTTTTTTCTCTTTTTCTGAGATCATTGAAAGGATTTCTCATAGAGACGATATTTTTTATAAGATTTGGCTCCTAGAGATTCAAGAATATGCCGCATCCGTTTATTATTCTCCAGAATCCAAGAAAGTTCGACCTGTTGAATATGTTTTCGCAAACCTGCCTTCCTGACGGCTTCAATCATTCCATAGGCCATGAGTGCTCCCATTGGACTGGATTGAAACTGTCGTCGAACTCCCATGAGAGCCACACGCCCAGTTGTTGGATAGCGAACCTTTAACCGCCACAGAATTTTGAGCCACCCCAAGGGCCATAATCGTCCTTGAAGATCATGAATGACTTCATGCACATTAGGAAAAGCCACGAGCATCGCACTTGGGATCCCGTTGACTTCTGCAATTTGCACAAAATCGTCCTCCACCAATAACTTCAATTGCTGACCTAAATCCGCAAATTCAGCTTCCGTGAAGGGTAAAAATCCCCAATTCTCGGCCCAAGCCTCTTCATAAATTTCTTTGATGATGGCTAATTCTTCCTGCAAATGCTTTCGTCGTAACGGTCGAATCTTCACGGATTCCTTGGCCTTTTTCAAAAACCTCGCGACACCTGAAGGAAGTGAAAAATCAATCCCAAGACGATATGCCAGCATATCCTGGACCTTTTGATACCCATAGGCTTCAACATGCTTTTTATAGTAGGGGCGAGCATGCCCCATCATCACCATAGGAGGATCATCATATCCCTGAACTAATAACCCACATTCCTGGTTAATGGATAAATTGAATGGCCCTTGAACAACCTTCATCCCTTCAGATCGAAGCCAGGTTTCGGCGGTTTCAAAAAGAGCGTGAAATATTTCTTCAGAATCTTCAGCTTCCAATGATCCAAAAAAACCGGTCGGAGAATCGTAGCGTGCTAGATGCAGCTCATCAATTTGAGCACTAATCCGCCCAACAGGTATTGTCCCGCGATAGGCCATCCAACATTTCCAGCGTGCATGTTCAAAATAGGGGTTTTTAAGGGAGAAGGAATGGAGCCGTTCAACGAGAAGAGGCGGAACCCAAGCGGGATCCAATCTATAAATGTTTATTGGTACACGGACAAATTGTTTGAGCCCTGCCTGATCCTTAACCGGTTCAATTCGGATCAAAACGTCTTGTCCCACCGGAACGCTGAATCAAACACAAGAAAATTCACATGTAGAGAGTTGGCAGTGCAAAGAAGACGATGACAAACGACCCTCATCTGCCCTTACTCTTTTTGTTCAGAAAGTTGGGCAACCCAAGGGTAATGCAATCGTTCTGCATCCTGATATCCCAAGTTGGATACCGTTTGGCTAACAGGAATTTCCTCCGCGCTCGAATACACACTGCCAAAGAGATGATCACAGAGAAGACTCGTGATGCCATAATTTCCTTGTTCATTATGAAAATGATGTAACAAATGATGGCGTTTAATTCGACGCAAAAATTTGTTTTTGGGGTTCACACGAAGATGTTGCATGCAATGGCACAGCTCATACACCATGAAACATGCTAAGCCTGTCGCAAAAGAGAGTGGAACTCCTATCCAGCCCGCGATACCTATTCCTATAGGGAATGTCGCAACGACAATGGTAGGTAGGGTCGTTGAGACGGCTCCAAACAACACTCGCAAGTCATTGGGATCTTGGTGATGATCATAGTGAATACGCTTCCACAACGCCGCAGTCCAAGGTGACCGATATAAGTATTGCCCATGTAAAATAAATCGGTGAACCACGTATTCCACGAACGGGTAAGCCAGCAATGTGACAATGATACTTCCCAGTATTTGAAAGGGAGAAACCAGTGAAAAAGGATATACATATATGGCAACAATGAGGCTACTGAATAATAAGATGGCATAAACCTGGATACTTGGATATGAGACGTACGCCCACATCAGATCATTAAAAGTCATCCGATCTAAATGATATTTTTCTTGATACCACTGACGAGTGAACACCCTATCACCACCCTCTTGTTCAATTGATTATGGAACTAAATCCTAACAGTCCTGCTATTTTTTCACGGACAATGACAAGATTGATTATAGAAACCTCCGGAAGAAGCCACAAGAAAAACAACTTCGATCCCAACATTGGAAATCGGTCTTATGACCTGGTGAACCCAATCCCATGAGGAACATATTTCAATACAGCAACCTTACCAAATGATCATGTTGGCACAAGATTCTGAGACAGAGACACGGGTATAATCTGAGTTGATGGTAAAATGGTTATAACCTGAACGAATTAGCACGTCAGTGTTTCCTCATAGACACAAGAATCACTATTTCGGTATAAAATTATTCCATGAACACGACCATGAAAAAATTTGGGTATCCTGATTCTTGTGTAAAAGAATTCCAACATTGGGCAATTCTCTTACGGCCTCAACAAGTGACCCTGGGTTCACTAATTTTGATTTGTCGAGAGGATGCGACCGCCTTTTCAAAAATCAGTCCTGAAGCATTTACGGAACTACCAGATATCATACGCGAGATGGAGGCGAATGTGACCAACGCCTTTGCCTATACAAAGATTAATTATCTCATGTTAATGATGGTTGACCCTGAAGTACATTTTCATGTCATTCCTCGATATGATAGCCCTCGCACCGTTTTTCAACAGCAATTTCTTGACCATGGGTGGCCAGGTCCCCCAGATCTCAAAAACTCGAATTCAATATCTCCAGATGTCCAACAAGAAATCTTGGCTCACCTACAGGAAATTTGGTCGTCCAAATAAAATTGATCAATAAAATATGTATGGTTTTTCAAGACTTTATGTTGCCAAATAGACTCAATTTGTGTTCTTTTTGAGACATATTATGAGGTCAAATTTACAAACTTTTTAGCCCTACGCTCACATTTATTGAGATTATTTAACAATTTACGCTGGCATGCTATTTGCTAATATTACCTTGAACTTTACTGCCCTTATTTTGTGATTAATTAAATGGCCCTCATAGAAACACCAAATTTAGATATGCTTGCAACACCAACTAACCCTAACGCGCCTCTCCGTCCAGGGAATTTTTCAACCCTGTCAGAAGCATTGGATTATGCGGCTTCTGGGGAAACCGGGACCAATTTTTATTCTGGTCGGGGGAATCTCACTCACGTCCTTCCTTATTCAGGGTTAAAGGAGCAATCCGTCAACCTGGCAAAAAGGCTTCATGGTTTAGGTTTGGCCAGAGGATCTCGTGTCGCCTTAGTTGCCGATACCACCCCAGATTTCTTACGATTTTTCTTTGCTTGTCAATATGCAGGGCTTATTCCTGTCCCCTTACCTATATCAATTCATTTAGGTGGCCACCAGGTTTATGTCAACCAGCTCACCCGATTGCTTGAAAATTGCCAGGCTTCGGTCGCAATGGCCCCCGAGGGATTTGTCCCCTTTCTGGAGGAAGCAAGCACAGAATTAAACCTCCGCCTTATTGGAGGCCCTGAGACTTTTGCATCCCTAGCAGAGAGTGAATCTCCCCTTCTGCCACTTGAATCCCACGAACTAGCTTATATCCAATACACGTCTGGAAGTACTCGTTGGCCTAGGGGTGTCGAGGTGACCCAAGCTGCGGTCATGTCCAATTTGTCTGGAATTATCCAACATGGCCTGCAAGTCCAACCTGGAGACCGTTGCGTTTCCTGGCTTCCCTTTTATCACGACATGGGCTTAGTTGGGTTTGTTCTTGGTCCTATGGCCTCGCAACTCTCTGTTGATTATCTCAGTACAAGAGATTTTGCTATGCGTCCTCGGCAATGGCTAAAACTGATGACCAAAAGCCAAGCCACGATTTCATTTAGCCCCTCATTTGGTTATGAGCTGTGCGTCAGACGTTTGCGGGAAGACTCTTCAAATGAATCATACGATCTATCTAACTGGAGAATCGCAGGTGTAGGAGCTGAGACTATTCGGGCAGATAGCCTTGGGCGATTTGCCAAAGCTCTTGAGCCTTCAGGATTTGGGCCTCAAGCCTTTCTTGCGTGCTACGGGATGGCGGAATGCTCTCTGGCGATTAGCTTTGCTCCTCTTGAAGTTGGCATTGAAGTTGACCGGGTTAACGCTGATGATCTCTCAAATAATAGGCAAGCCAATCCAATTGATGCCCACGCTCCCGAAGACGAGGTAGACCGCGTGAGCAAATTTGTAAATTGTGGAGTTCCGCTTCCTGGGTTTGAAGTGGAAATACGGAATGACAAGGGCTCTGCCCTAGGTGATCGGAAAAGTGGAACGATCTTTGTGCGTGGTACCAGTACCATGGCAGGCTATTTTAACGATCCTGTCCTCACTCAAGATGTACTTTCTGATGATGGATGGCTTAATACCGGAGATATTGGGTATTGGGTGGATGGCAGTCTTATAATTATTGGCCGTTCAAAAGATATGATTATCATCAATGGCCGAAATATCTGGCCGCAAGACCTGGAATATTTAGCAGAACAACAACCAGAAGTTCGGCCTGGTGACTCGTCTGCATTTTCTGTAACCGGACCGGCTGGAGATGAAGTTGCGGTTATGGTCGTCCAATGTCGCGAAACTAGCCCTCAAAAACGGGACGATCTCATTCATCGCTTAGGGTCAAGAATTCAAAAAGAACTTACTATCCCTTGTTATATAGAGCTTATTCCACCCCGAACTCTCCCCCGAACTTCCTCGGGTAAATTATCACGCTCACGTGCCAAATCTGACTTTCTCAAGCGCGTGAAGTGGGAATCCTTGGTGCCGGCCCTTTCTCTTTCTGCATAATCCGTAACTGAAAATTTTTGGAGACGGTTTCACACCCTCCCCATTCTCATGCCAACTTCGGTTGCCCTTACTGGAGCTTCAGGTTTTATCGGCCACGCAATTGCTCTTCGTCTGTGCCAAGCAGGATTGAAGGTGAGGGGATTGGTTCGGTCCTCGAGAATAATTCCAAGTCTTGATCATTCCAATTTTACTCTCATTCCTGGAGACCTCCATAACATTGAAAGTCTGAAAAAATTGGTCCAGGGGTGTACTAGTGTTGTTCATTGCGCTGGCACAGTTCGCGGATCAAAGAGAATAGATTTTATTCCATCAAATATCCAGGGAGTGGCTAATATTCTTAGGGTCTGTGGTTCTCAACCCTCTCCTCCTCGAATCATTCACTTTTCCTCTCTTGCCGCAAGGGAACCCTCCCTTTCCCCCTATGCCTGGAGTAAACGGGAAGGAGAACTCCTTATCCAACAAGAGGGGGAATCCTTACATTGGATCATCGTACGCCCCCCTGCCGTGTATGGGCCAAAGGATAAGGCCTTACGCCCCCTATTCCAATTAGGAAAAAAAGGAATCGCCTTACACCTTGGATCTAAAAATGGTAAATTTTCCCTTATCCATGTAGAAGATTTGACTGAGGTCATTCTACGCGCACTTGAGCGAAACACTATTCGCTCAGCTATTTTTGAAGTTGATGACGGTTTTCCGAATGGATATTCCTGGAAATCTGTTTTTCAGGTGATTAACCCAGAGATAAAAATACACGTGAGAGTTCCACGAAGATTTCTATGGCTAATTGGAAAAAGTAATGAAATATTATCTCGTGTTTTTGGCTATATGCCTCTATTTACAACAGGAAAGGTTGCAGAATTAGGTCATGTGAATTGGGTTTCCGACTCAGAGGATGCCCGCCAGCAACTTGGCTGGAGTCCACAGATTCCCTTAGAGGAAGGCTTGCGCCATCTCTTTACATCGGATAGTCTCATGCTAAGGACGAAGGATTAGGTTTGCCCTGAGTCGAATTCAACCAAAAGCCTTTTAAACCCTGACAATTATGACGACCTATCCTGACATTTTGCCGCAATTGCTTGAAACCCTGAAGCCCTATGCTAAAAAGATTGGAACGCTAAAGGAAACCACCGATCTAGTATCAGAATTGGGGCTAGACTCTCTCCAAGTTATGCAGGTGTTGCTCAAAATTGAAGACCAGTTTGATATCTCCATTCCATTAAATAACTTGCCCAATATCCGCACCGTTAAAGATCTTGGAATGGAAATTGAGATGTTGTTGAAAGCATAAATATGTCATTATTTAGTAAATTTCTGTCTATACAACAAGCCCGTGAGGAGATTTTACAAAGTGGCATCAATCCGTTTCATCTCACCATCGAAAAAATCAATTCTCCCACCGAAGGGGTGATTAATGGACGCCAAACTATTCTCGTTGGCACCAATAATTACTTAGGCCTGACGTTTCATCCAGACTGCATTCAAGCGGGACAAGAAGCTATAGCACAAGAAGGAACGGGTACTACCGGGTCTAGAATGGCCAATGGTTCATTTTCGAGTCACAACGATCTTGAACGAGCCATCGCAGATTTTTACGGAATGCCACATGCCATCGTCTTTTCCACTGGGTATCAAGCTAATTTGGGGGTTCTTTCTGCATTGGCTGGGCCTGGGGATACCATATTGATGGATGGAGATTCGCATGCCAGCATCTATGATGGTTGCCGACTAGGAGGGGCGGAAGTTCTTCGATTTAAACATAATGATGTTCCTGATTTAGAGAAAAAGTTGCGTCGCTTGGGTAATCGAAGTCAACGAACTCTCGTTATCGTTGAAGGCATTTACAGTATGTTGGGCGATCGGGCCCCTCTTAAAGAAATTGTAGAGATCAAACTCAAATATGGAGCAACCCTAGTCGTTGATGAAGCCCACTCACTAGGAGTTCTAGGAAAACGAGGGCGAGGCTTAGCTGAAGAGGTGGGGGTCGAAGAAGGAGTCGATTGTATTGTGGGCACCTTTAGTAAAAGCCTAGGTTCTACCGGAGGATTCGGCGTCAGCATACATCCTGAATTTGAATTTATTCGCTATACCAGTCGCCCTTATATTTTTACTGCATCTCCTTGTCCATCCGTCGTCGCATCAACAAAAGTTTCCCTAAGAATTATTCGCGAAACTCCGCAACTCAGGAAACAATTATGGGAGAATGCCCAAACCTTATATGATGGATTACAGAAAATTGGGTATACCCTTGGAGCAGAGGTGGGCCCCGTTATCGCAGCCATGATCCCATCAAAAGAACAGGCCCTAGGGATGTGGCAAGGGCTCTTAGAACAAGGCATTTATGTGAATCTGATGATCCCCCCCGCGACACCAAATGGCGAAAGCCTCTTACGATGTAGTGTGAGCGCTGCCCATACCCCCAAACAACTTGAAACCATTATTCAATGCTTTGCGAACGTGCATTCCTCGCTAAAGGAACAGACTCCATCTCTCCAAACGTAGAAGATGCCAGAACTTTTACGGCATGGTACAGTATGTAGTTTAATAATTTAACATCTGAGCGTCTTCTTTAAGGAAGACGGCTGTATATGAAGACCTCACATTCTCGCCCGCCAGGATATCGACTCCATCCGGAAAAGATTGTTTTACGGCCTAAACATTCTACCTCTGAATGCCAGAACACCCCGGTCCGAATATTTGTGGGGACAGAAACCGCTCAAGCGGAAGCAGAGCGAGTTTTTGTCTGGTCCATTGAATTGGTTCGAGATCCCTCTCGAACCTATGAAATCTTTCTCATGAAAGAACTCAGTGGGTTTGACCGACGCCGATGGCTAACAGGATTTACCAATTATCGATTCGCCATTCCTGAATTTGCTGGTTATACGGGACGAGCCATTTACAATGACGTAGATCAAATATACCTTGCTGATCCAGCTGAATTATTTGATGCACCCATGGATGAACATGGGTTTCTCAGTATTGCTGAAAACGATTCCTCCGTTATGGTTATGGACTGTGAAAAAATGGGGCCAGTTTGGACCATCGACCGAGCCCGACATGAGCGGAAATCTACATTACTGAAAGACGCTCTAGATAGTAAGGACAACCTTTGGGGGAAGCTCAATCCTGTCTGGAATGCTCGAGACGAAGAATATATTGCAGAGAAATCAAAAGTACTGCATTACACAGCCCTCCACACTCAACCTTGGCATCCATTTCCTGTTGATTATGTGTACCAAGAAAGTCCAGTGGGATATGTGTGGGATGCCATTGAACAATCAGCTAATAAAGCCGCGTTTCAATTGTTTAGTAGAACCCAACCCAGTTCACAGTTTTTACAATTGACACAGATGGTTTCAGAGAAAAAAGTAGACTGGAAGTTTCCAACCCATAATTCCTCGGAAACTCCCAACACGGTAGATCTTCATTCCCTCATAGCTTCAATGCACAATCCCACCCTACTTCATTACGGATTGGGATCTTCGTCATATCTTTCTCCTAGGACCGACTCGTTTTTCCCATCTAACCCTTCAGTAGACATGACGACTTATAATTGTGTGGCAATAAATGCTTTGCCACCCCCAAACCCATTCGATATCGTTCAAGGATCTGAAGAGCTGACTCTCCTTCCAAACGAAGACGTCCCCTGGGTATTGGAGGAAATTTTCTCCCTAGCATCACGTCTTGTCTTTATCACCGTTCACGATCAACGTTTACTACACACAATTCCGCCATATTTTCGTGGTCATTCAAGGGACTTCAAGTGGTGGGCAAGGCAGCTTCAAACAATTAGTTCCCGTCATCCATCTATTCACTGGACCCTTCGTTTTCATACCACCAACACTCAGGGAAAACCCTCTACTCTCGTTCGTACTGGAGGACAATGGCTTACCGGGTTTCCTCGAGTTTGGATTCTTTCTGATGGAAAAATGGGACACTCCACCCAATCAGAAGGCCTTGCCAATTCTCTGGGTTGGCCTTATGAAATAAAGCAGCTACAATTTCATTCATGGAACAACACACAGAAGCTCATTTGGAGTTTACTCCCTCCAAATTGTCTCGGGCTTAATAAACTTAAGTCATCTGCACTTGAACCACCATGGCCTGATATTGTGATTTCCACAGGTTGGCGTCCCGCACCTATAGCAAGATGGATAAGAGAACAAAGTGACGGGAACACACGCATCATTCAAGTTGGGCGAAAAGGTGGCGCATCGGCTGATCTATTTGATGTAGTGGTTACCCCTTCCTACTACGGATTTGCTCCTCACCCTCACCGTATCGAGACCCTCGTTCCCCTAAATGAACTCAATCAGGAAAACCTGGATAAGGTCTCTCAGCGATGGCCGGACCTGTTTAAAGGAGCCCCACATCCTCGAATCGTATTGGTGGTCGGTGGCTCAACTGCCCGTTTCGCCTTCACCTCAGATTTCGCAAACTCTATAGGGAATCTAATTAAAGACTTAGCGAATACTTGTGGGGGGAAAATATTTGCTGTCACGTCTCCAAGAACAAGTCATACTGTGAGCCAGGCTTTGCAGTCGGCCTTAGCACCAGAACACCATGTTCATCAATGGCAACCCAACCAGTCTGACAATCCCTACCTCGCCTATTTGGCAGGAGCAGATGTCATCATTGTCACCGGCGAAAGCGAATCAATGCTGGCCGAAGCTGCCTCATTGGGGAAACCCGTTTACATCATTCCACTGCCTGAACATCCACCAACCTGGAAGGTTCGCTTCAGTGAAGCCATCGTTCAACGGGCTCAATCCCAACCTCTCAATAAACGAGGAACCGCTCGCCCCCAACAAGGTATAGAACGGTTTTGCGCTCAACTGATTCGATCAGGCCTCGTTCAACCTCGACGAAATCTCTCATTACTCCACGATTCACTCATTAATCATGGCATCGCCCGCCCATTTGGTGAAGCCATAGAAAATGGGAAACGCCCTCAATTACGTGAAACCGAAAGAGTTGCGAAAGAAATCAAGACTCTCCTCGGAATCTTCGACCATGAGCCTGTTTAACCACTTGTTATTTCAAGGCCAAGAAAGCCTACTTGCCTCAAATCAGTAGGCCTCCACACATGCCAGCACCTCGCCGTCGACTCATTCTTCCCGTTGAAGTTTATAATAGGGAATTTGATGCTAAGATCTTACTCGCTTGTTTTGCTGCAGAGCGAGGTTTTTCTGTCATTGTGGGGTCCAAACGTGAAATCCATCTCAAGATGGACACCCTGCCCCAATCCCTTTATCTGGCGATCAATTTATCGGATCGAAATATTGTCGTCGACACCCTGCTAAACAAACTTGGGCACACCATTGTAGGCGGAGATGAAGAAAGCATCGTCTATTCATCACCAGAAGTGTATATCAAAGAGAAACTTGGCCCAGAAGTGTTCAAGAAACCAAAGATCTTCCTAGCCTGGGGGCCTGAAATTCACCACATCTGGGAGACACATTCAAACTATCAAGGGACCCCCATCCATATTACGGGGAATCCCAGAATTGATTTACTTCGACCAGAGTTTCGTGATTTCTGGAAAGTTCAGACTCAAGATCTTCAAGAGCGTTATGGGCGATTCATCCTCATTAATTCCAATTTCGATCGAATCAACAACCATCGTCCTGGCAAAGGAGAAGACCAGCAAATACTCAGAGCCGCAAAAGCTGATCCATCAGCCGTCAGCGAAGATGATCTTGCTCTGGCCACCTATCATCGGGATTTATTCCAAAACTTTCAAACAATGGCTTCAACCATAGCCCATGCATTTCCGGACCATACGATTGTAATTCGACCGCATCCTTCAGAAAGTAAAGAAGCATGGGTAAAAGCGACCGTGGACTACTCAAATGTCCGAGTGGTATTTGAAGGCAATATTGTACCTTGGCTCCTTTCAGCTCAAGTCGTGATTCATAATAGCTGCACAACGGGGCTTGAAAGTTATATTCTTGGGACGCCTGTCATTGCGTACCGTCCTCTTACTTCAAATCGATTCGACCGAGCACTTCCCAATAGTCTCAGTCAACAGGCCTTTGCCCTTGAGGAATTGCAAACACTCGTCGGCATATCTGTGAAAGGAGATTATCAACCTACTCCGAGTATTTCAGAAACACAGAAAACCCTTATCGAACAATATATCGCCTGTTTGGATGGGCCTTTTGCGTCAGAAAAGATCGTTGAAGTTCTGGAACAGTTTGACAATACCCTCAATGGCCAACCCGCAACAACGACTTCAGCCTATCTCTCTGGAAAGACAGAGGCCGTATGGCGTCGAATCAAACGGCAATATAATGCTTCATTCCATATGGGCAACCGCAACCGAAAAGAGCGCCATCAATACCTTCGTCACATATTCCCGGATATCGAATTGACAGATGTCGAAAATCGAGTCGAAAATTTTCGAAATATCCTCAATCGCTTTCAGAACCTGAAAACGCGTCGCCTCACCAGAGGTATCTTTGAAGTCACCGCCAGCAGGTAGGGCCGCATTCTTCATCATAGGCTAATTTCTGTAAGATTCGATCTTGCCTAGGTAATTTCAACTAATCAGGGAAGTCTTTACCAAGCGGTCCAGCCACCATCGACCACGACCGTACTTCCGGTCATATAACTGGAAGCATTAGAAGCCAAGAATACAAAAGGACCGCGGATTTCCTTTAACTCACACATACGTCCTAACGGAGACAGCTTGGCGAAGTTATCTTGGAAGGCTTTAGAATGCTGGTTAAAAACCCCATGTGGCACAACGGTATTACATCGAATGCCATCTCGAGCATAAAACGTGGCGACATATCGAGAAAAATTAGGAACCATTGATTTTGTCCCAACATAATCAATGGGTTTAAAGACCGGAGAGGCATCAGAATCAATCTGATACAAGGATTGATTGGGAGCCACCAACGAATAGGTCGACGCGACATTAATAATATTGCCTGAACCTGCGGGGAGCATTAGTCGTATCGCATGCTGGGTGACACGAATTAACCCAGTGGCATTCACCGCAACAGAACGTTCCCAAAGCTCAAGAGGATAATGCTCAAATCGAGAGAGATTAATTTCCTTCTGCCCCTTATCGAATTTCGCATCAATGGCGGCCAGATTAACCAAGACATCAAGCTTATGATGTTTTGCTTGAATACGTTGAAAAAGATTCGTCACTGACGCATCAGAAGTGACATCCGCTGCCATGGCACAAAGATCTTTTCCGGGATACCGAATATTTAATGTTTCAATGAAACCATCTAAGGCATCTGCTTGGTTGTCCATGGCAATCACTGTGGCACCATACGCCGCATAGGCATCACACACCTCCTGTCCAATTAAGCCTACCGCTCCGGTGACCAGAATAACTTTTCCCTTCAAGGAAAATTCAGGTTCGTTCATGACACACCTTTCGCCAACGCCTGTTGTGCAATCCGAACACTTTCTGCTCCAGTCGCAATATCTGGCATCGGTTGTTCCCCGTTTTCCAGACACGAGAAAAAATAACGTAATTCATCGAGAAACAGATCATTTCGATCAAATGTCTCAGGTAAGACTTTCACCTCTGCCGGGCTGAGTGGATCGGAAGTCGAATCATGAATCTGTCCGATCGTTGATTCCCACCGGGTCAACCTTCCCGCAAGAATATCGATGTGAACCGTTCCATGGCTACAGACTACTTCCCACATTCGACTCGGTGGACGCTGACAAAAATCAAGATGAACATTAGCCGTAACCTCTTGTTTAAAACTTAAAAGAATATCAATGCTCTGTTCAACATCAAGATCTAACGGAGAAGTCGTATTGGGCAATCCCACGATTTTTTCTGGTGCTCCAAACCACCAGACTAAGGTATCAAGATCATGACTGAGGGTGAGGGCAGGCCCACCACCCATTACCGATTGAGCAGCATAGCTCTCGCGGTAATCTTCCCACGGATGCCAATCCGGAAGATGTTCACCCCACGTCGTCCGAAGAAAAAGCGGACGGCCTACTACCCCAGTAGGGCCCTCATCTAACCATGCTTTAACCTGTTGAAACAAAGGATGAAACCTTAACATATATCCGACCATAGCCCTGCATCGATGTGCATCCAGTGTCCGACATAATTCCTCAAGACCATCTAAATTATGACTAATGGGTTTTTCAATGAAAAGATGACTATTCGCTCGCGCGGCCTCCAGAGCAATGGGAACATGTAAGGCTGTCGGATTGGTGATAAACGTGACCGTAGGAGAAAAATCAGTCAACGCCTTGTTAAAATCAGTATAGATAGGGATGGAGACATTCACATCTCGAAAAGGTAAATTTCTAGTTCGGTAAACGGCAATATTGTCATATCCAAGCGTAACCAGATTTCGAATATGTCGTTCACCGACAGAACCAACACCACAAACTAAAATACGATGAGAAGGACTCATCAGCTTATCAAACCTCAAAAAACTGTAAAAAAGACAACGTTAGGGCGAAACTGAATGCTAGGAAAAAGAAATGAAACATCAAAAGGTCAATTGGACATCTCATGCGGTTTGGGGCGAATACAGTCAAGCTGTTGCATAAGGGTTTCCGCCACCTGAAAGCCAAGTTCGCCGTCAATATCCACCGCATAGTTTTGATCGGTAATCAATGGCAGCACATTCTTTCCAGTCATGGACCCTCCGAGAATTGTGGAGACACGAATGACATCAAGTCCACCTGTTTGCCACCAAATGACCGGCAATTTCTGTCGTGGATGATTAAACGGTTCAGAGATCCCAGGCAATTGAAGCAGTGGCTCCATGAATGCTTCTCCTTCTTGATTCTGCCCCCCAGAGCGCCACATTTTATAGGGCGTACATGGAGAAGGACAGACCGCACGAACACTGGTTGCCTCTGGATAAGCGAGAAGTAACTCGATCGCTTTATCAACTTGTCCAGAAAATCTGATCGGAGACGTCGGACGCAGATGAACCACAATTTCTGGCTTCCAATGTTGATGTTCATCAAACCATTGAAGAGCATGAAGAAACAAGGGAAGATCGGGAGAGATATCTTGAGCTAAAGAAGGGGGGCGAAGAAACGGAACCTCAGCCCCACAAGCCAGGGCATGTTGTTGAATTTCAAGATCATCAGTCGAACAAATCGTCCGCGAGACGCGTAGGGCCTGCTTGCCGGCAGCAATCGAATAAGCCAACAGAGGATGGCCCTGTAAAGAACGAATATTTTTTCGAGGTAAACCTTTTGACCCTCCACGGGCAGGAACTACCGCCAACACGTCCACCACAATCTTTTCCCTCACGTCAATCGAAACCTTACCGAGGACGGAATTTCAGTTTTTCCCTTTGGGGTAATTCGATGGGAAGCAGCTCAGCAGACCGAAAAGTCCAAGCTTGACCAAGATGCTTAATGTCACGAGTCAATCTTGAAAAACCGCTTGGTTCAAGAGAAGCAGAATGGTCAGACCCCTTCCAAGCTCGATCAAGCGTAAAATGCCGTTCAATAAAGGAGGCTCCCAATACCGTGGCGATCGAATCAATGGCGATCCCATTATGGTGCCCAGAAAATCCAATGGCACCAACTCGTCCCGTATTCTTATATTTTTGAATGAGACGCACAATTTCCAACAAACACACGTCATCAAAAGGGACAGGGTATCCTGATGTACAAGAATAGAGTACGACACGGTGCGGACACGATTGAAACACCTCAACCGCTGTTTCAATTTCTTCTTCAGTCGACATTCCTACAGAGATGTGGACTTCTCCCTCAAATTCATCCCGTAACACCTTTAACATGTCTACATGATTATTGCAGGCCGATGGGACCTTCAGTAAACCCGGCTTAAGACTCGTCAACTCACGAGCACTGGTCAAATCCCAGACTGAGGTAGAATATTCCACGCCGTGCTCTTCTGCGTAACTTTTCAATTTGGCATGAGTCTCAAGATCAAATTCTAAAAACTCCCGATGCTCTCCATACGTCTTCCCATAACTATTAATATTCTCATAAGGAGCATTGTATTGTTCTGGAGTCAACAACTCGCGAGAATGCCTTTTCTGAAACTTTACGACATCCGCGCCACAGGTCTTAGCCACGACCATCATTTGCTTAGCCGTCTCAACATCCCCCCTATGGTTACATCCAATTTCTGCAATGAATTTAGGAATAGGGAGAGAACCTGGTAACGCAAAGGAACTCAACGAGGAGGAGACATGAGTTGGAGATTCCATTCATTTATCCTTTTTTGAATGTGAAACATACACCAAAAATGTTTTTCAAAATTCCTATAGAGATTGTATGATTTCATGAATAGGTCTGTCGATTATCTTATAGAGATATTTACAGTTCATAGAGCCCATCAATTAGCCTCCATACATCACCACAAGAACCGGAAATAGAAGTGTATTCTAAAATATTCCCAACGCAAGCTTCTGAACCGCGTCCGGAGTAAAATTTGGAATCGCTGAAGGTGCCTTAAAGGGAATATAGCCTCGATAGGAAGAATGGAACTTAAGGAATTGCACAATTAAGATGAGGCGGTCTTTTTTATTAAATCGACTACCATAATGAAGACAGCGTGATGTGTCCAAGAACGCGCCAGAACCTCGTGGCCCTACAAGTTTGAGATCATGACTTTGTCCGCCCGCCTGATATATTCGTTCATCAGAAACACGACCGAGAATCCGCCCGACAGACTTCTGAACTTGAGCTGAAATATGTGCAGGAAGAAATGTCAATGGGCCTTGATCTTCAGATGTATCAAAAATATTAATAAACATCTTTAACTGCGTAAGATCCTCGTAATCAAAGTGAAAGAGCTGACTTGATCGTGCCGTTTCATTTTCAGGAGACCAGACCAACATGGCCCCACTCAACCGAGGAACCGCACCAAGATAAACCGTGGCGGCATCAAGAATAGGACGAGCGACTAAGCGTCGAAGGAGTTCAGGATGCTGAAAAAACTCCACTCCTTCAAGAAGGACATTGAAATACTTCTTTTTAGGGTTATTCTGCAAAGATTCTGGCGGAAGCGTCTTCCGTAATTCTTGATAGAGTGAGGTACAATATTGAACAATATCCCCAGTTTCTGGGATCTCATCTCTGGAAAAAAATTGATACCCATCTCTCCTAGAAACATGGATTTTGTGATCTCCATTCGTCATTATCTCTTTGGCCAAACGTTTTCGTATAAAATATTGAGTTGGACTTCGTAAGATCCTCGTAACACTTAGAAGGGGTTGGGTCATTCCTTGTGGAATCTTCAACCGTTTATGCAAAAACTTATGAAGTCGATGGGTCGCACTTATCGGCTCCCGACCCTGCTCAGAAACAGCCTCAGATATCAGCGGCGCTTTTGAGTTAATTTTTTCCATTATTTGAGTACTGGACCATCAACCTGAAACCCCTGGTCACTCAGCGTAACAATCATCTTTCCTGAAGAACCGATTGTTGTCAATTCTCACGTATATCGCGACAGGCATTCAGGTCTAACCAAAAAACCTCGGGCCACAAAATGCTTTCATTTGACACCAAGAGCCGGGCGCTGAACATACTCCGGACTCAAGGGCTGGGAAGTCAGCAGAGATGGATGCAGTCCCCGTACTCTGCCAACCCTATTAATTCCAGCCAGCTGGAGTGAATCGATAAGATCTTTGGGGTGAATCTTAAAATCATAAGGAATATTACCTGAATGACTCGCCCCTTCAATGAGTGTTGAGTCCCCCTCTCTAGAACTGAGAAAGAAATAATCGAGTTTGGCAGCTGTACTTAGCCGAAAACCATGATCAAGAACCTGAGTCGGAAGCAATTCGATCACGGGTGTGCCTTTTGCACAAAAAACCAAATTCGCAAGTCCACTTCCATGAGGAAGCACTACGGCCTCAGCTTCCTTAAACAATGTAACCTGTTCTTGAAAAGAGAGTATTTCCAACTTCACCAATGTGAACCCATATTCCTCAAGAATAGGAAGAATTTCGTGTTCATTCACGATTCGACGAAACAACGCGTCGGCACGAGAAACATAGAGCCGTTTCGGAAGGGTTTTGTCTGCCTTATCCACCTTCGGCAGAAAACTATTTCGCACAAAATTAATCACCCATTCAGGAAATTCACGACCATCCATCACCTCATGACAAGGGACGATCATTGTTGACGCTGAGAGTAACGGAACATCGCTACAATTGATAATATTCGATTGAGGGACTAACTTGAGTAAATCAAGAGTCTCTCTCTGGAATCGGTAATGGCACTGCAAGTAAAATTTATCAGGTTTTACACCTAAATCCGTTAGCATTTTCAGACGAGGCAACAAATCAAAGAGCCAGTGAAAATACGCATCATGATTGGAGGCGGAAATCGCGGCAACTATCCCCTCTATTTTTTTGATAGGAGGAATAACGTGGTAAGGATGACTCATCAGTCCACGTTGGATTTTTCGGCTAAAGCGATGAGAAGCTCCATCAATTAAATATCCCGATTCGTCAAAAACGTATCCAGAGCAACTCACCAGACCGTCCTTGATTTCCAAGAGATGCCCCATGACCATAGGGCTTGCTGGAGTAGCATGCCAGCTAGCATTTCCTCGAATGGAGCGAGGACCTTCCTTTGGAAAAACCGCTTGGGCCTTATAGGGAACAGGAGAAAATTCTTTGAATGACTTTTTTTTGACTGGCAGGATTCCTGTCCATCGAAAAATCAGTATCGGCTTGAGAAAAAAGGCTGCAAGAATGGCAACGCGTTTTGCGACCTTAATGATCAGCTTCTGAAGATGATGGATGTTCATCAAATAAAATCCAGGAGGACATTCTTACGATACATTGAACATTTTTTATGGCACAGGCGATCGGGGTAATCTCATGAAAAATCCCCTGATCCTATTAGACATTGAAATGAAGCTTGGAAACAAAGTTCTGAATTCTGGTATATTCCACTCTCATTACCTTTTTCAATCGCTTTTATATTCCAATACTTTTCATCTCAGCAAATATTTCTTTTCCACGCCGACTAACAACCAACGCTCTCTGATCCTCTCAATAAGTTGGAAGAACAAGAAATACATTTTCACTCACAGAGACAAATTCTTGTTTTGAACTGACCTCAAAAGTGGAAAGCCAATACCTGGCATGAAAAACCCGTTAAAAAAATACCGTAAACCTTACAAGAGATATACCACACGTCTACTTTCCAACAAGCAGTCTCGGTTTCTCCGTCCCCTCTATCTCCTATATGAGCTTTTTTTAAAAAGACATGGAGAGCTGTACTATTCTGGTTTTGGGGAAGATATCGTACTCAAGAATATATTTCATCGAAAAAATGAAGGCATTTATGTTGATGTTGGATGTTGGCACCCCAAATGGGGATCTAACACGTTTCTACTCCATAAAAAGGGCTGGAAAGGCGTAAACATCGACATGGATGATTTCAAGATAGACATGTTTAATATTGCAAGAAAAAATGCGACAAATTTATGCACCGCCGTCTCTGATTCGGAGAAGGACTTGCAGTATTATTGTTCAAAAGATGATAGCTCTCTGAATACCCTAGATCAGGACTTTGCTGAAGCAATGTTAAAGAATAAACAAAAGCTCAAATATGATGTAAAGCACATTCGTAGCAGACCTCTAGATGCGATTCTTGCCAATACGCCCTATGCCGAACAAGAAATTGATTTGCTCACCATTGACGTGGAAGGGCATGAATTACCTGTTCTGCAATCGCTTAATTTTGAAAAATACAAACCAAAGGTTCTTGTGGTGGAATTACATGAAGAAAAAATTGAATCTATTCTTAGAAATGAAATTTATCAATATATTCAATCGCAAAAATATTCCCTCTTTTCTTGGGTGCTCCCGTCTTTGATATTTGTCAGAGAAGGGTATCTCACAGACAGTGCCGTTGTACCTTTTCCTTAGTGCAATTCTTCAAGAGGGCTAAAAAGACAGTCTTTTGACCTCCAAAACAAGTCTCATTTTACGAACCCCTCAAATACGGAAACACCAACCTAGTTGGCAATTCCTCTTCAACTCGTCAGTTTAGTTGCAGCCCGCCATAATCTCCTGAAACGAATGCCATCGCCGTACTTCATAACGAAAGACATCCATGCCGTTTAACTCCCTTATTTTTGCCGTATTCCTCCTCAGTGTCTTTTTGTTCTATTGGAGCTTACCCAGCAAGCCCCTAGGAATACGCAATGCCTTTCTCCTAATCGCTAGTTACATCTTTTATGGGTGGTGGGATTGGCATTTCCTAGGTCTCATCTTGCTTAATTCTACTGTAGATTATGTTCTTGGGTTGTCATTACATCAGACACAATCGAATCGAGGGCGGAAAATCTTACTAGGAATAAGCCTCACAACCAACTTAGGAATACTCGGATTTTTCAAATATTATGATTTCTTCATCGATTCGGCCATGGAAGTTCTTCAGGCAATCGGGTTACAGGCAAATTTTCATACCCTGGCAATTATTTTACCCGTGGGAATTTCGTTTTATACGTTTCAGACGCTCAGTTATACCATTGATATCTATCGCAGGAAAATCGCTCCAACACATAATGTCATCGCATATTTTGCCTTTGTCAGCTTTTTCCCACAACTCGTTGCTGGCCCTATCGAACGCGCTAGTCACCTTCTCCCTCAATTTCTACAAAGAAAAAATTTTGATCTAGA
Organism: Nitrospirales bacterium; assembly: GCA_029261295.1. Lineage (GTDB taxonomy): Bacteria > Nitrospirota > Nitrospiria > Nitrospirales > UBA8639 > Nitrospira_E. The sequence continues at coordinate 56,334 of JAJDBP010000038.1, forward strand.
ACAAGCAAAAGATGGATTACGGCAAATTCTATGGGGGCTCTTCAAAAAAACGGTGATTGCAGACAATTTAGCCCCGTATGTCGATAAAATATTTTCGAACTATGAAACCTATCCTGGACCAATGTTGCTCTTGGGCACACTCTATTTTGCTGTCCAAATTTACTGTGACTTCAGCGGATATTCGGATATGGCGATAGGCACAGCCCGCCTTTTTGGATTTGACCTCAAACGTAATTTTGCTTACCCCTATTTTTCAAGAGATATTGGAGAATTTTGGAAACGGTGGCATATTTCCCTCTCCACCTGGTTCCGCGATTATGTGTATATTCCTCTGGGTGGGAATCGAACAAGAACAACTATCCAGCACTTCACAAATATCATTCTCACCTTTACGATTTCTGGGTTTTGGCACGGTGCGAACTGGACCTTTGTTATATGGGGCTTCTTGAATGGCTTGTACTACCTCCCGCCCGCCATACGAGGCCCCCATACTCATCAGACAGAAGTTGTGGCAATGGGACGTTTTTTTCCAACTCCACTAGAATTTTTTCAAATCTGTAGAACGTTTATCCTCATAGCATTCGCATGGATTTTTTTTCGTGCCACATCCTTTTCCCATGCCATAGGCTTCATTTCTCACATCGGAACGAGTAGCTGGCTTGCCCCATTACGACACACAAAAGGCCTATGGTATGTCCTTCTTATTATTGTGATTGATTGGGTGCAGCGAGAAAAACAACATCCCCTAGAAATTTCGAATTTACCGCGATACACACGCTGGGTGATTTACTATATTATTTCAATTCTGGTTCTCTTTTTAGGCAAAACTGGCCATGTCCCATTTATCTATTTCCAATTCTAAATTCAAAAAACATGCTTGGGGAGAAATTTGGCTCTTCCTGAGACACATTCTGACGTTTCTTTTTCCATTTCTGATTATCGGCCTGATCCTGGAGTTCGGCTTATGGAAAACAGGCGATGTATGGTCTCCACAATACGCCCTTCGCCAGCAACAAGAATCGGCCAATGAATCCATATACGGCCCTCGGTTTTTTTCTGACCAGTTTAATATTTATAAATTGTCTGGCATTCGATATCGACATCCCACCATCTTAGTCATTGGAAGTTCTCGAGTCATGCAAATACGGGACATCATGTTGCATCCACTGGAAACAGCGTTTTACAACGGAGGAGGCTTACTCAGAAATGCCTTTGACCTTGAAGCTTTTGCAGACATACTCGTGCGTGAAGAACTACCTTTGCCTAAAGTCCTAATTATTGGCATTGATCCTTGGTGGCTTCGGACAAACTATGGGAAAACTACTTGGCTTCATGACTCGGATGAACGCTTTAGCTTTGCGGGACACATTGAAGCATTCCGCCAAATCGTTAAAACGGGTGCTCTCCAAAAAGTGCTCTCAGCAACTTCGTCATTAAAAAGTCCAGTCTTCGGTCATGATACCATTGGAACATTCGCTCGGATCGATGGAACCGGATTCAGGAAGGACGGAAGTAGCCTCTACCCTCCAAAAGTGTTTTTAGAATTTATTAAAACACCTGTCTACATGGACAGAGAATCTCCTTCGATTATTGATCGCATACAAATGGCAAGGAGAGAATTCTCGCTTCCAGCCGTTATTGATGAAAAGCGAGTTAACCTTATCGTTAAAGCCTTGTCCCTCATCCAAAAAAAAGGCGTGGAGGTGCATGCCTTCATGCCTCCATTTTCAACAGAAGCATTTGAAGCACTCGAAAAGAGTACCCCTTTGAAGCAGTGGTGGAATTACTACAAAAATGAATTCCCTAAGATACTAGAAAAAAACAATATTTTGACCACCGCTCCAGTCTCTCATCCTGTTCAATTCGATTTAAATGACACGTACATGTTTGACGGATGGCATCCCAGCGAAGTGTATATAGGTCATCTTGTGAAAAGAATGATTGAACAAGCTCCAGATTCAAGTTACTTAAAAAACGTAAAAACTGAGAACCTCACGGCACTGATCGAGAAAGCTTCGATTCCACTCGCCTTTCATCTCCCTAGGACCTCCTCCCCTTGAATCATTTTTAAAAGTACCATACTAAATAAGAGAATACTCAAAGGAACTTCATAGGCCAAAGCTTACCAAATGGTAAGGGAACGCCTGAAGTGTTTTTTGTACAATAAGGCCACTGTTCATATTCTTCATTGGCTAGGGTTCATCCATGCCCTCGTACTTGAATTTTCTCAATATCTTCAGGGATCAGAATATTCCACCAACCCTTCCAAGAAAATTTCGCCAACTCCAAAAACCACTAGGGTTGATCCTCCAAATGGCTCTTGTTAAAAAGTTTGGCTCATTTGGGATGAAGCAACATTTTGATCTCATTACCAGGCCCCAATATGCCTATGGCATGTTGCGAGCAGCCGTGTTGGCCAAACAACTAGGAAAACAATCCACCACAGTGTGCGAATTTGGAGTGTGGAATGGGGACGGCTTGGCTAAAATGGTGAAGATTGCTCAAAGGATTACCAAAGAATATGGAATCCATTTTAATATAGTGGGGTTTGAATCTGGTGAAGGCCTTAGTCCCTCCCTTACGCATAAAGATCACCCAGAGATTTGGGCACCTGGGACATTCGCATCAACCAATATTCATGACCTCGAACAACGATTTCAAGGTAAAGCAAAATTCAAAATTGGGAAAATTGAAGACACAGTCGATGGATTCCTGAGCGATGCGATTCTCCATAAATCCCCTATTGGATTTATCGCCATTGATGTTGATCGATACCAGGCGACAGTATCAACCCTCCGAGCATTGAAAGGTTCAGCCGAAAAATATCTTCCCACGGTCAGTGTCTATTTGGATGATATTGCTCAATATGAATCAAACAAATGGTGTGGGGAACTTGCTGCGGTCCATGAGTTCAATGCAATCCATGATATGCGGAAGATTGATGAAGACCGTACGCTATATGACCGTCCCATCACTAACGCCAAATGGCATAAAAAAATGTTTGCGATGCATTGCTTTGATCATCCTTCGAGACAAGAATAGAGGTAAGACCCAGAGGCAATTTCAAAGATTTTTTTCACTTACCACTGCGCATCTACCCTTTCTTCCTAAGTATGTTCTGGAGATGATCCGCTACCAATTGTGCGAGGGCATCAGAACCTTTTGGCACCACATGCACATGATCATCAAACGCCCAATCTTTTCCAGAGAGATGGGACGATGCATCAATTACAATAGCTTCTTTTGCAGCTGAAACCTTCCGAACAATTTCATCCAACTGATCAAAGGTCTCGACCAACGCTTTATGACTTAACCCAACATGGTGATAGTCAATCCGTTTTCGTTGTTCTGGTGTAAGCACCTTGGTTCCCTTGGGGAGGCGCGCTTGAGTCATAAGAATGGGTTCAGCTCCAATATTACGAGCCAAATCAACAAACATTTCCATCGCAAGCTGATATTGTCGAAAGCCGTTAGGGTTGAGAATGGCGATAGAATTTTGTGTATCGCCTGCCTTCCGCAACCCTTCTTTCCCAAATTTTAATTTAGTCTTGTAATAGATTCTTCTTAACACGGTGTAGAGTTGCGACCACTCACAAAGCCACCGATCAATGAAGCTGTTATTGTGGATGCGCGGATCAAAGCCCTGGAGCGAAGGACGCAGCGTCCGCAGAACGGGCTTGGACGAGCTGAAGTATTTGATGTCATTCCACCCATTATAAATAAGAGCAAAATCTGGCTGGAACGCATAGCCCTCTGTGAATAATCTTCCAACTGACTCCAAAGAGGTATGCCCGATGACACCGGCATTGATCACTTCAATGTTCGAAAATCCCCTTTCCTTCAATTTACCTTCTACGCGATGTGGCCAATCTTCTCCCTTAGTACTTTTCGTATCAAAAGCCGCTGACCCTCCATAAATTATGACCCGAATAATTCCATCAGGTTTGTCCACGTCAAAACTTGCCCCACGATATCCATGTTCATTAATTTCCCATATCAATTTTTTCTTCTTGCCAAATGGATTATTCACGATCCGCGCTTCTTGCTTAAAGGCATGTCGGGCAAAGATGACAGGTTCATATTGTACTGATCTATTCCTCAATACTTCAGGAGTGATTTCTCCATTTTTCACGAAAAGACGAACCCCTGCTTCTCCTAGGAGAATAAGGACTCCAATGGACAGAAAAATTACAAAAGCCGTGAATACTCTTTTTCTTGGTAATGAAATCATGATTCCCTTCATGCCCCTTTACATTGTCTAGGATTTCCGTGAGGGTATAAACACAGACTGTCCCTACTTCCGAGGAATCCCGTACCTTTCCTTGAAATCCTGACGAAGACTGGAAAAACGTTGGTCACTGTCGAAAATATTTTCAACCCGGAGGAATACCCATTTAACTAAATCTTTACGCATAGCCTTATTCAATCGATGCATACCTGCTGCACCAAAATACCCAGATAGGAATGCGAGAAGCTCACTCCGTTCCCCTCGCCCAAGAGTAAACGCTCCCTTAACCCAAATCTCTGCCAACATCTTTCCTCGGAGCTTTGACGAAATATTTCCCTGACGAATCCGACCACGTTCACGATCAATGACGACCACACTTTTCTGAAAAGACGTATAGTTCTGGGAAATGCAGATTAAATCACGCGGATGTACTTTCGACTCGATCCCCTTCTTGTGCAAGATCCCCATTAATTCACCATGTATCCACATGAGACGTCGACGAGTTCGTATTGAGGCATCTCGATACACCTCCACAAATTCTTTTCCAACAACTTCCTCTACCAATATAAAACTTCCTACAGACCAACCAAAAACCCTGTAGTCTCCCCAAGCCACGGGATTCATCACGGGAATTCCATGAGCACGAAATAACTCAAGGAGTAAGCGTTCACGAGTCGTATCCGAAATAGGAGATTGGAGTCGACACCATGCATTGAGCACCGCTCTAAAAGGTTGCATTCCAGTTTGTTTGAGAAAATACTTCTTTTTCTGCCCCGCTACGTCAAGATAAAGCGTACGGACATGTCGCTTGGAAGGACGAGACACCAGCGTTCCAGACGAATAATTGATGAAATCCTGAAATTCAGAAATGCCGATAGTTGAGAGGGAAAATCTTTCCCTGTAATTGATGTGTAAGTTCTTATGAAAAAACATGTGCCCTTCTGAAAAGAAGAAGCCGATGGGTTTAGGATAGATAAAACAAAATAGCAATCTCAATCATGTGATTTTCGGGGACTCACTCTTTAGTCATGAGCCATGAAGTAGTCATACGCCCTAGACACTTCATTGTCGGAAATCAAGGAAAACATTACCCTAAGCTGCCATAAACAATCTAATGATTACAAAGTGATAACCGTGCTTTTAACACCACTACTGATTTGGTAAACTATTTTTAGAACATTGCTATCAACCTTTGACAATTCCCTAAATATCTGCAACCTTCTAAACACTTACCTCGTTGTATCTATTCAGCCCCATTGTGGGAAAAAGCTGGCCCTCTTCTTCATTGAATATACCTTATTCTCCCAAAATTGGCTCCTAATATACATGGCAACACTCACAATCCTCCGCCACGGAAAGAGTCTATGGAATAAGGAGAAACGCTTTACTGGCTGGACAGATGTTGCCTTAAGCAGCTCTGGCATTACCGAAGCCAAGCATGCAGGCCGACTGCTTAGAGCTCGTGGGGTCACGTTTGATTTTTGCTTTACCTCTTACCTGAATCGTGCCATTGAAACACTTGAAATTGTCCTTGATACTATGCAGTTATCACATATTCCTATTCGCAAAGATTGGCGTTTGAATGAACGACATTACGGCGAGCTTCAAGGCTTAAAATGGTGGGAAGCCACAAAAAAATATGGAACCAAACAAGTCCTTTCATGGCAAAGAGATTTTGACACTCCTCCCCCACCTCTTGCCCTAGCTGATCCTCGCTTTCCCGGTAATGACCCTCTCTATACTCACCTAGAGTCTACAGCACTTCCTCAAAGTGAAAGCCTCAAAGACACGCTTGCACGCCTTCTACCCTTCTGGCACGATGTCGCCATACCCGAACTTCAGCATGGAAAGAACGTCCTTATTGTGGCACATCATAATAGCCTACGAGGGTTAATGAAGCACCTGGATAATATCAGTGACGCTGACATTGCGAATATTCGAATCCGCACGGCAGACCCAATATTGTATCAGCTAAACGAAACTATGGTTCCTATGAGTCGAGAAAGTCTTAGGCCACGCTCTACATTCAGCCGATTGTCTCAGAAAATATTAGGCCGTTGGCTTCAACGGATCTCAGGCTAGGAAGTAGGAATGTCATATCTGAATTTCCAGCGTCTTTCAACCCTTGATCCACAGCAATTTCGATCCGAAAAGCCTTATCCCTGGCTCAATCCTGAGGGCTTGTTAACTACTGAAGGGCATGAACAACTGATTGCCACCCTTCCAGATGTCTCCTTATTTCAAAGACGTTTTGGAGTCACACGAGCGCATGGCCAACAAAGTCATGACCGTTTCACTTTGGAATACCAGGATGATCTACCTCTGTCACCAGCCTGGAAAACCTTCATTGCTGAACTACAAGGGAAGGAATACAAGACTTTTCTCCAACGGTTATTCAACGCCAATTCTTTGGAATTAACACTTCATTGGCATTACACACCCAACGGCTGTTCCGTTTCACCTCATTGCGACGCCAAGCATAAACTTGGGTCCCATATTTTCTATCTCAATACCGAGGAAGACTGGGAAGAAAATTGGGGGGGAGAAACCGTCATTCTTGATGATGAAGGTCAGTTTGAACGTAAATCAGCGCCAGCATTTGAAGATTTCAAAAATGCCACTGTCTCCAAGGCCAGGGGAAACTACAGTTTATTATTTTGCCGAAAAGGCAATTCCTGGCATGGAGTGAGAGAAATTCAATGTCCCAAAGACCACATGCGAAAAGTATTTATCGTCGTCATCAATCGATTCACCTTACTTGATCGTGCACGGCGGATTTTTCGCAAATCCGCCAAAGAATATTAGCTATGATGTCACTTCCCCCCTTGCTATGCAGCCGGATTTCGACCATTCCACATCTCTGAGCTAATGAACAGCAACGAAAAACGGGCTCGCCTGGGCCTCATTGTCGCTTCGATCTTCTTGGCAGCAATCGGAGGAGAAATCGCTTTACGTGTTCTTTCCCATACAGACAGTGATGGCAATGTGTACGTTGCTGATCGAAGAATTCGACCATTTCAATTCCCCATTACAAGTCTGAAAGAAAAACTTGAGCATTACAAAACACAAAAAACGAGTTATACCCATTATGACCCAAATCTTGGTTGGGCCGTGCGACCAAACAGCCAATCTGCTAATGGGTTGTACTATTCCAACAGTGCCGGAGTACGAACCTCCTCCTCTCGTCAAGAAACCACCCCAAACCCAATGCCCGGCATCTTACGCATTGCAATTTTTGGAGACTCTTTTACGCATGGAGACGATGTTTCATATGAAGAGAGTTGGGGAACTGTCATTGAAAAAACCATGAATGTCAACGGTCGCCATGTAGAGGTGATCAATCTCGGAGGACAGGGATATGCAATCGATCAAGCCTTCCTTCGCTGGAGAAAGCATGGGAAGCCGCTTCAACCACACATCGTGATTTTTGGTTTTCAAAATTCTAACGTCAAACGAACGATGAACCTCATACGAATGCTATACAGCCCAGGAACAGGAATAATTTTTACAAAACCACGATTCTTACTGAAGAATGACGCACTACATCTCCTTAATGTCCCTACAGTTCAGCCAGAAAACCTTATTCCTATCTTCAAAGATTTTCAAAATTGGGCATTGAAGGATCATGAGTTCTTTTATCAGGAAGCCAACTATAGTGATCACCCAATTTACGCCAGTCGACTCGCTTCTTTTATCATGACCGGCATAACCATTAATTTCTCACATAGAAAAAAAGGGTACGACTTTTTTGCCCGCGACTCTATGTCCAGAAAAATCGTGTGGCGAATCATTGAAGAATTTAAACGTGAAGTTGAAGCAGAGGGAGGGAGATTTATGATTGTCCATCTCCCAACAAAAAAACCAATCAAACGACTACAAAATGGACGACAACTAAAATATCAAGATCTCCTAGAGGAATTAGAGGCTCACTTTAATCTGATCGATCCATCACTAGAGCTCATACAGAAAGCTGAAACTTCTTCACTCGAAAACTTAATTTCAAATCGTAGCAGCCACTACTCCGCCGTCGGCAATCAAGTCATTGGAGAAGTGGTAGCCAACGCATTACTGGCGCAATGAATAAGATTAGGGATGGCGAAACCGCTCAAACAGAGAGGAGTCAATCACTTTCCAGTCCTTCTCCAAAAAAGCGCGTTTCATCCATTTGGCCAGAAAACATAATTCGACAAAGTTGAAATACGCCTGAAAATCAGGGGCTCCCTGCTTAGACAGAGTGGAAAAAAACAAGGATTGATATGGACCCAGCCAACGGACACAAGCTTTGGCCACTCCAATTCCTAAGAGTTGGTTCCCAGCTAATCCATCAACATCCACCACGGAAATCCTCTCATTCCCTTTTTGAAGAATAAAGTTTTTAAGGACCGGATCGGTATACTCATCACCGACCCAGACCTGCTGCGGCATCAATTTATTAACCGCAACTTGAAGGTCTCGATAGGAGTCTTGAGTTAAGACATTGATTTGTTGAAGAAAACGAAGGTCCTGCATGAGTTTCCCGGGGAAAGACGATTCATTTGTATTAAGTAATATAGGATTGTTGCCATATATGGTGGCATAAAATTCCGCAATTTTGATGACTAGGTTCTCATCAACGGATCGAATCGGATTTCCTTCAACATACTCGAGCCAAATCTCATGTTCGTATCGAGCGACAAGAGGCGGGAAATAGCCACTTTCTCTATAACCCTCGAGAGACTGTTCAATTTCAGTAGCCAAAAAAGAATCGCACAAAATGAGTCGCTTGAATCGGTGACCATTGACCGTGACAAAATGGATACCTTTGGCTTTTTGTAGTCTTGTTCCAAATAACCGAGAGAGGAAATATTTAACCCGTTTCAGAAAAAATGGAGAGGACTGCTGAATTGATCGACTCAAATCCATCATCAAGTATTTCTCAAGACTTCAAAACCCCAAAAAACTTTGTCATGGCAATTATCAGAGAGGTTGTATAAGATTTGCAGGCCATTCACGGAGACCATGGAAGAAAAGAGAACCGCTTAGCATGCCATTTCTCCAACACGCGATTGTAGCAAACACGTAGCATCTGGCAAAGCACTTGATCATGAGAGCCTTTGGATAATAAACATGATTGCATGTAATTTTACAAACGACCATTTCAATAACACGATAAAATCTTGAGTCATAAAATAATGCATAGGTTCATACACCAGTAAAGTTATTCTTCACTCTCCACCATGGCCGATTCCAAAAACCCAAAAGTCACCGTTTTTATTCCCGTCTACAACCGAGAGCACTATATCGGTGAGGCCATTGAGAGTATTCTTGGTCAAACTTTTTCAAATTTTGAAATCCTGTTGGTTGATGATGGGTCCACGGACTCTAGTGTGGACACGATTCGCTCATTTGCTGACCCAAGAATTCGCCTAGTCTGTAATGAAGAAAATCTTGGTATTCCCAAAACCAGAAATAGAGGGGTCGAGCTAGCTCGTGGACAATATATGGCAATGCTAGACAGTGACGACCGCGCCTACCCTCATCGCCTTGAAAAACAAATCGCCTTCTTAGACAGCCATCCCGAATACGCCCAAGTTGGAAGTTGGTGTCGGATGATGGATGCCCAGGGCAACATTTTAAATAAAGTGAAACGACAGCCAACAGGATCCGAAGATATCCACGCACAATTTCTGTTTCGGTGTGCCATGAGCAATCGATCGATAATGGCAAGAACGACCATATTGCAGGAATACGGGTATAGTAATGACTTCCCTCGCTGCCAAGACTATGAACTTCATGTGAGGCTTGCCAAAACCTATAAGGTCGGCAATCTCCCAGAATGCCTGGTCTATGGTCGCATTCACCCCCAGCAAATCACTGGTCAAACCCCAGGCCTCGGCGACGAAAAAAAACAAGAAATTATCAGTGGACAACTTCGTGAATTAGGGGTCGACTTTTCTCAGGAAGATCTTCATCCTCATTTGACCCTTTCGCGTATGCGGAAATTGAATTTTGTGCCTGATGCTGACTACCTTCATTGGGCCAGGAAATGGCTAGAACGGTTACAACAAGCGAATCAACGAACCAACTGTTACGCTGAACCCGAATTCTCCCAAGCACTAAGTCAAAAGTGGTTTCAAGCTTGCTGGACAGCCCGTAGTAAGCTTGGTTGGAGAGTTGGAAAATATTTCTTTGGTTCCTCTTTAAGTAAAAACTGGGCATCTACTCTACGGAAACAGGCCTTTCCCAAAAGAATTACATGAACTTGCGTACTTTTTAAAAGATTTTTTTCATTTACAAATACCGCACGCCACAAAGAAAGATATTCCGATTAAAAGCTCTTCTCCACCATTAAAAAAACATCTAGCGATTTTTATTCCTTCGTTGGCCGGAGGAGGCGTTGCGCGAGTCATGTTGCATCTGGCTAAAGCTTTCGCCGAGACGGGCTATCAGGTTGACCTGCTCCTCTGCCAACCGAAGGGAGCATTTCTTGATGCGGTTCCTGGAAATATCAATGTGGTGGCTCTTAAGCCTTCTTCAAGCCTAGAGAGCCGCTTTCGTGTTCTCCTAGCTAATCCCGCTCTGGCCGTCACTCTTCTTCTCCCCATTCTCTTACCTCATAAGCCACCAAAAACAATTCGTTATTTATCTGACTTGACGCATTATCTTGTTCGGGAGCAACCGGACGCGCTCCTTTCAGCCAAAACCCACGCCAATCTTGTAGCAATATGGGCAGGCAAAATTTCTGGTGGTCGAACTCGAGTCGTCATCAGTGAACGATCAACCATGTCGACAGTCATCAAGAACGCAAGAAAATGGCGATGGCGATTTGCGCAACCGTTATTACGAAAAGTATACCCACAAGCCAATCTTATCGTGACGGTCTCCAGAGGGGTAGCTGAAGATATTTCCTCTTATATTGGGGTTGGACAAGATCGAATGACCACCATTTACAATCCCATGCTCACCGAACATATCAAAACCCAATCACTCCTTCCCGTCTCTCATCCTTGGCTGAATAACGAGGTGATCCCCATCATCTTGGGCGTCGGCAGATTAGTGCCAGCAAAAGACTTTTCGACACTTTTAAAAGCCTTTGCGCTTCTTCGCGCCCAACGTCCTGCACGACTCGTTATTCTTGGTGAAGGCCGTGAGCGCGCCATGCTAGAAAAACTGGGGATGGAATTAGGGATTGCCTCCGACCTTTCACTGCCCGGATTTACGGACAATCCCTATGCCTTTATGTCCAAGGCTACCATCTTTGTTTTATCATCGATACTGGAAGGTTTACCCAATGCCCTGATTGAGGCCTTGGCATGTGGATGTCCGGTGGTAAGTACGAATTGTCGTAGTGGTCCGCAAGAAATTTTAGATAACGGCGCTTTTGGCAGATTAGTTCCAGTCAGAGATGACAAAGCCTTAGCTGAAGCCATCCTTCAAACCATGGAACATCCACAAGGTGCAGATCGACTTCAAGCTCGTGCCGCAGAATTTGACATCAACACGATTGCAAAACACTATCTCCAAGCCTTATTTCCAAAATGAGCGTTCACAGCACTGCTCAGTGAAAGGAATGCCCGATTGTGTGCGGAATCTGCGGGTTTTTTAATCCCCATCGCTCTTCCTCTCAAGAACAGTTGCATACCGTTTCACGACAAATGACTGATGCTTTGGTGCACCGTGGTCCGGATGACGTCGGAGTCTGGGCCGATGCGAATAGAGGAGTCGCATTAGGGCACCGACGCCTTTCCATCCAAGATCTCTCGAGTGAAGGCCATCAACCCATGACATCAGAATGTAAACGATTTGTCATGAGTTATAACGGCGAAATCTATAATTTTAAAGAATTGCGAAAGCAGCTTGAACATCAAGGGTTCCATTTCCGAGGCCATTCGGACACAGAAGTGCTATTGGGAGCCGTAACCGAATGGGGACTTGAGAAAACCCTTGCAAACATCTTGGGCATGTTTGCCATTGCCTTATGGGACAAAGAACAAGAGTCTCTCACATTAGTTCGAGATCCAGTTGGTAAAAAACCCCTATATTATGGATGGTGTGACAACACATTTCTCTTTGCGTCCGAGCTAAAGGCATTACGCGCGCACCCTGACTTTAACCAACCGATTGATCCAGACACTCTGGGGCTCTTTATCAAATACTCCTGGGTGCCCTCGCCCTATTGCATCTATCAGGGGCTTCGCAAGCTCCCACCTGGCCATTGGATCACCATACATTCACGGAGCACGCTGGATAACACCAGACCTCATTCCTATTGGTCGGCACAATCAGTTGCAGAGGAAGGGGAACGGACCCCATTCACTGGATCACTGGAAGAAGCCGCCAACCAATTAGACAAAGTATTATGTGAAACGGTGGGTTGTCGAATGATCGCTGACGTCAGCCTCGGAGCCCTCTTATCCGGAGGATTCGACTCCACCATGGTTGTGGCCATGATGCAATCAATGAGTACCCAGCCCATCAAAACATTCTCCATTGGATTTTGGGAAACGCAATATAATGAAGCCCAACATGCTAAGGATATCGCCCGTCATCTTGGAACCGATCACACTGAACTCTATATTTCTCCAAAGGACGCTCAAGCCGTTATTCCAGAACTCCCCAAAGTTTACGATGAACCATTTGCCGATTCCTCGCAAATTCCGACGGTCTTGCTCTCGAAATTAGCCCGACAGGACGTACAGGTTGCCTTGAGTGGTGATGGCGGGGATGAACTCTTTGGGGGCTATACGAAATATCCAGAATGTCTCAAGCGGTGGACAACGTGGGGCAGCCGGCCACTTTGGGCTCGGCAACGAATGGCCAAAGCCATGACCGGAATTGGAAACACGGCCTGGAATTTCTTAGGGTCATCGAGAAATCCACAAACTGATGAAATCCCGAATTGGCAGCATTTTTTTGGCAGAATAGAAAAAAAGTCTCGGTGGATTCCCGCATCCAGTCCAATTGACTTGGTAGCACGAAGACATGCTCGGTGTCAGCGAGTCCAAGATTATGTACTCTTTGCTACCGACCTGAACTCCGTACTCACGAATTCAAATGATTGGGCTAAAGGGGTAGACCCAGTCCAAGGAATGATGCATTTAGACTTTGTGACATTTCTGACGGATGACATCCTGGTAAAAGTTGATCGAGCAAGCATGTCTGTCAGCCTCGAGGTTCGCTGCCCTTTACTGGATACCCGACTGGTCGAATTTGCCTGGAGCCTCCCTCTTTCTATGCGCTTACAAAACAATAAAGGGAAAGTTATTCTTCGGGAAGTTCTGAAACGGTATGTCCCCCCGGAACTGACCGAAAGACCCAAGAAAGGTTTCTCTGTTCCAGTATCGGAATGGATAAAAGGCCCCTTACGTGATTGGGCAGAGCATCTTTTAGATAAGACCCATTTGCAGCAGCAGGGCTTGCTCGCCCCTAAAGCGGTGCACCGAATTTGGCAACAACACCTTTCAGGATGGCAAGATCATGATACGCTCTTATGGAGCCTTCTGATGTTCCAAGCCTGGCATAAGGAATATATTCAGTAACCACATCTCAGATACGTTAGGCTTTTTCCTCATTCCGGCATTTCCGCTTCAACACATTACCAATTCGTGAATAAGGCTTCCCACGGATAAACTCCAACCCTCTAGATTTCTTTCTAAAAATGCGGTAAAGTTAGTATTCTTTCCTACCCTATTTTCTCAACCATATTTCTACCTATATTTTCTAATATTTTTCAGGCTGTACCCCTCAAATGAACCATAATTGGCAAGAAATATATTATTTGAACTCATGGAGTTTCTTTCAATACCTTAATGGTTTCAATAACATAATGGAGACCTGGTGAGAATCCTTATTACAGGAGGGGCTGGATTCTTAGGAAGTCATTTATGTGAAGCTCTTCTAACAAAAGGACATCAGGTTATCGGCCTGGATAATTTCATTACGGGAAAGCCCGGAAATATTAGTCATCTTCTTGGCCATAAAAACTTTTCCTTTCTTGAATATAATGTGTGCGATTTTTTGCATGTCGAAGGCCCACTCGACGCCATCATGCATTTTGCCTCCCCTGCCAGCCCACAAGATTACTTAGAATTTCCCATCGCCACCATGAAAGTCGGTTCACAAGGAACGCATAAAGCCTTAGGGTTGGCTAAGGCCAAACAAGCACGTTTTCTCGTGGCAAGCACATCAGAGGTTTATGGCGATCCACTGGTTAATCCTCAACCAGAAACATATTGGGGAAACGTAAATCCTATAAGCCCCCGTGGGGTCTATGACGAAGCAAAACGGTTTGGGGAAGCTCTCACCATGGCCTATCACCGAGTCCACGGCCTGGATACGAGAATAGTTCGGATTTTTAATACCTATGGACCTCGCATGAGGCCCGGCGATGGACGAGTCGTCTCAAATTTCATTGTGCAAGCCCTCCAAGGTAAACCCCTTACCGTCTACGGCGATGGGTCACAAACTCGGAGTTTCTGTTATGTTGACGACCTGGTAGGAGGCATTATTAAACTTCTGTTGGCCCCACCACATGATCAGCGAACAGACAAACAATTTCAACGTGATGTCCAATTTGGGCGCGTCCTCACGAACCATGAATCTGTTCATAATCCCGTCAATATTGGTAATCCTGGTGAACGAACGATCTTAGATATTGCCAAATCGGTGTTGGAACAGACCCAATCGACCAGCCAAATTGAATGCCTCCCTCTTCCTATTGATGATCCCAAGGTTCGCCGACCCAATATCGAAAAAGCCAAAACCTTGTTAAACTGGGAACCTGTGATCTCACTTGAAGAAGGATTACAAAAAACCATTGCCTATTTTAAAACAGTCCTTTGAATAAGGTAGCTGACGTACGCTAGGCTTGCCGACTTAAGAAGAACCTGCTCTTCAACCTTAGGAGTCAACACCATGATTTCACATATTTGCCTCATCACCCCACCATCAATTTTCCTTCTAGACGAACGGGTCTTTATGACCCTTGGAATCTTGAAAATTGCAGCAGTTCTGGAAAAGGCTGGGGTCACGGTGGATATGCTGGATCTTTCAGGAGTGGAAAATTTTGAGCAAGTTGTCCATGATTATGCCAAAAGCCATAGTGCCACCTGCTTTGGACTCACAGCCACCACTCCTCAAATGCCCGCAACGTCTAAGATTCATAAAACGATCCGCGAGGTTCAACCCAACGCCCGAATCATCTTGGGTGGGCCACATGTCACCCTCATCCATGCGGCACAATTATATGAAAAAAAACACAATCATGCCGGCCGTGGAACCACTGGATTGAATCAACTCTATGAGATGTTCGATGTACTGGTGACTGGAGACGGGGAAGAAGCTATTTTCAGAGCGCTGACGGACCATCCCCCAAAACTGGTCGACGGAGATGACCCCAAGTCTGAATTGTTTTTAACCAATAAACGCTTAACGGAACTACCCTTGCCAGCCAGACATCTTTTAGATGTCGATAGCTATCAGTACCAAATCGACGGAGTCCGAGCACTGTCTTTAATCGCTCAATTGGGTTGCCCATTTGGATGTGGATTCTGTGGAGGGCGAATGAGTCCGTTTTTGCGAAGAATTCGGATGCGAACATCGGAAAGCATCGTCGAGGAAATTGTCCATCTCTACAAAACATATGGGATCAAAGGCTTTATGTTTTATGACGATGAACTGAATGTGAACCCAAAGTTTGTCGAATTAATGAACCTCATTGCCAAGGCACAAGAAGATCTTGGAGCAGAATTTCGCTTACGCGGCTTTATCAAAGCAGAGCTCTTCACTGACGAACAAGCGGAAGCGATGTATCGGGCAGGATTTCGCTGGGTCCTTGTGGGGTTTGAATCAGGCCACGAGAGGATTCTGACAAATATCCAGAAAAAAGCCTCACAAGCAGACAACACTCGTTGTATGGAAATTTCCAAGCGCCACAACTTAAAAGTGAAAGCACTCATGTCCGTGGGACACCCAGGTGAATCTGAAGAAACGATTCGAGCCACTCGAGATTGGCTAATAGAAGTCAAACCTGATGACTTTGATTCAACCGTCATTACCACATACCCTGGAACACCCTATTTCGACGAAGCGGTCGAGACCAAGCCCGGCATTTGGACCTATACCTACCAAAAAACTGGCGACAAGCTTCATAGCGTGGCAGTCGATTATCGAGAAACCGCCGAATATTACAAAGGCATACCTGGGGAATATACCTCTTACGTGTACACCGACCATTTGAGTTCTCCGGAACTTGTGCGGTTACGTGATTGGCTTGAGGCCGATGTCCGTCAACATCTAGGAATTCCTTATAATACGGGTGCTGCAGCCGTCCGATATGAACATTCTATGGGACAGGGAGGCATTCCATTATCGATACTGAGAACATCCTCCCAAGTGCAAGAGACCTCTGCCAAATAAATCTACTTCTGTATTCCTATAAGCAAAGAGAACTCTACCTAGGGCGTAATCTGGCACCTCAACTGCCGCCATCCATACCTTGACCACGCAGACAAGAAACACATGAAAAAAAATCTCATATTGGCCATGGGAACAGGATACACAGAAAACGATTTGGCCCCATTTTTTAACTCACTTGAGCAAAGTAACTTCAAAGGTGATATTTGCTATATCACCCGTGAACAAGATGCTCCGGCCCTTTCCAATTTTTCAAAAGCGGGAAACCTCAAAATTCATCTTTTTCGAGAACTGCGCCCGATGAAAAAAAACCGGATAAGGAAAATTGGGAAATTCATTGATTCCACCTGTACTCGGGTTCCCCTATTAGGAACACTTTCTAAAAAATTCAGAGAACGGTATGCATTTAAAAACGCTTGCGCCCACCTCAGGCGCCATTTTCTTTTTCGGGATATTCTTGGTTCCCTAGCTCAGGACTATCAAAATGTGATGATGACAGACGTTCGTGACGTAATATTTCAGCGAGACCCTTTTGACTTCGACCTTGAACAAGATTCTATTTATTATTTTCTTGAAGCCGAACACACTAGAATTCACAGTTGCGAAAAAAACTCGTGGTGGATTACAGAAATGCTGGGGGAAGAGGCCCTAAAGAGAATCGGACCAAATCATATTTCTTGTGGGGGGACCATTATTGGTTGCCCAAAAATTATGTATGAGCATTTCAAGATTACCACCGAATCAATAACGAATAATCTACGCTGCTGTAATCGGGCCGGCATCGATCAAGCGCCCCATCATCTCATAGTCTGGGATAGGCTTGTCCCAAATATTCACGTGGTCCCTAACCGAGCCGGTATTGTCCTGACCATGCAAACCACGAAGCGAGAACATTGGAGCATTACGGACGAAGGCGTCATTCTGGTGGACGGCGAAAAAATTCCAAATACCGTCCACCAATATGATCGATATCCAGACGCCACTCAAGCTATTCTCGCCCGGTATACTTGACCGGAAAAAAGTATACGGGCACTGAACTTTCCTGGTGGATTCATCACTCATTCTTTCAAAACCATTCAACCAACTCCAAAATTATTTGCACCTGACTCCACCTTGTAAGGCCTTACGATCAACCGCATGATTAAAAAACTCGCGCAGAAGATTCGACCGTTTACCTCAAAACGTTTGAGGAAGATGATTTATAAAGTTGGTCTGATCATGTACGAAAAGGCTCCCTATCCAAATATGGTGTCGACCCTTAACGACCTTAAACAGAGGGGATTTACGCCTACGACTACAATTGATGTAGGGGCCTATCACGGCGAATGGACCAACATGGTTAAAAAGATTTTTCCATCGACGAGGGTTCTCATGATTGAGGCACAAGAAGAAAAGAGTCCTGGCCTCCAGAAAATTTGTGAGAAATACTCAGGGGAAGTTGCGTTTGAAACGGCCTTGTTAGGAGCCCAGACAGGGGAAGAGGTGGAATTTATTCAAATGGAGACGGGCAGCTCTGTATTTGAAGAATCCAGTCCCTATGCAAGAAAACGCATAAAGAAGAAGCTACAGACGCTGGATAACCTCCTGGAAAAGCATCAAGGATTCCAACAGATAGATTTTTTAAAATTAGACGTCCAGGGCTATGAACTAGAAGTTCTTAAGGGAGCGTCGAGCATTCTCAAACGGGCGGAATTTGTCCTATTGGAAACATCATTTATTCCAATCAATAAGGGATGTCCTCTGATCTTAGAGGTGATGATCTTTATGGATACGATGGGGTTCCGACCATTTGATTTCTGCTCACAAGTTCGGAGGAAAGATGGAACCTTGTGGGCAACAGATCTATTGTTTATCAACAATCACTCATCATGGCTGCCGGATCCCCACTTAGATGAATCCAACTGGGAAATTTCCAAGCAAGCCCGTGAACTCCTTCAGAAGGGTTCAGAGGAAGCAGGGTAACCTTCTATATTACTCAACACTTCGTGAATAGAATTCAAGAGAAAAGGAATCCGGCACAGATCGGATAGTCTGACAATGCACAAACCCTAGCGCTCCTATAATCCGCCGACATTGATCAGTATCACAATTGTAATCATGCAGTTCAAAGACCACATGACGGACTTTAGCAAACAATTCAGGGCTACTTTCTAACAATGCCTGTTCCGAGCCTTCAATATCACATTTCAGTAAATCTATTTCTGGAATAGCGGCTAATTCCTCAGTTAAATTCACATAAGGAACCCACGCACCTTTTTCTTTTGATTTCGCGAGAATATCTACCCTATTCATCGCATGGAATGATTTTTCGGAAATTTTCCCTTCCCCCTCCCGATGCCCAATGAGCCCATGAATGAAGGTGACACGATCAGCTAAAAGGGCTTCTCTCGTTAAACGATTAGTTAATTTCTTGAACACTTGAGGGCTTCCCTCTACACAGATAATTTGAAAATCAGGAACAATATCAGAATGCCGTAGCAACCAATCTGCTACTTTCAATGTAAAAAACCCAACATTGGCCCCAAGGTCCACAACAATCGCTTTGTCTTTGAAGGGACCACCTTGGAAAGCTTCTTGAATAGGAAAATCATATTCGCCGTCAACAAAAATATCATTATAAATAAGCCACTCCCCTTGATCTTCAACGGTAACGGTAAGACCAGAAGCCAAGGTCCACTCAACATCAAGCCGACGGCGTTGCTGTCTAGCTATCCGTGCCCTTCTTATTCTTTTTACATATTTTCCCCAGATTCCCATGGAAGTCCTTAAGCTTGCATACACTATGGTATGCTTGAGTCATAGACCATTATGTGCAGGACAAATATATAGGCCTACACTCGTAGTCAAGATATCCAAAAACGACGTACACTAACTTAAGAGAATTTCAATTCGAACAACACCGTTTTTTTTGAAATGAAAAAACAACCAGAGACAGACCCTCACCCGGTGAAAGTGCTGTTTATCGTTGATTCACTCTATTGGGTCATTGGAAACTTTGCGAATCAAATATCAAAAAACAATCCTAGCATACAAGCGTTTACCTGCTCCCAATTTGCTATTCGGAAAACCGTCAAACGGTTTGGCGCCCTTCCCCTAATATTTGATGTCGTTCATTTTCTCAGGACCAAAACGATTCAAGGCTTTTGGGGGAAACTTCCCACAGTGACCACCTTCCATCACCTGGACCCAGCGACGGACCTGACCCCCTTTCATCAAAGTGATGCCGTGATGACGGTATCGAATCAATGGCACCAACACCTTGCCAAAATTGGCATTCCCGAAAGTCATCAAACCTTAGTACCCTTTGGGGTTGATACCAACACCTTCCACCCACCAAGAGACAAAGACCGATCAAAGATGAGGAAGGCGTTTAACCTTCCTAATGATGCGTTGGTCGTAGGATTTTCTTCTCGACGTATTAGTAATGTGGACGACAGAAAAGGAGTCACCTGTTTTCTCCAAGCCCTGAAGATCTTACATCAACATGTGCCAAATTTAGCCACATTAATCATTGGACCAGGATGGCAGACGTTAGCCAAGGAAATACGACAACAAAACATTTCTTGCGTCCAAGCCCCCTACGAAATCACCCATGAGCAGATTGCCAAATACTACCAAGCCATGGATCTCTTCTGGGTCACCTCGAAGGTAGAGGGAGGCCCGGTTCCCTTACTAGAGGCTATGGCAACAGGACTGCCCTGTATTTCAACCCCAGTTGGCGCCGCCCTCGATCTTATCAACGACACTGAAAATGGATTTATCGCAACGTTTGACGCCCCTGAACAATTCGCCAGCCATTCACTTCAAATAGCGCACGACCAACCCCTACGAAATCGCCTCGGACAGGAAGCACGAAAAACCATCTTGGAGAAAAGGCAATGGACCTTGGCTGCTGAGAAACTCCAAGAATTGTATGGCCTCGCTATCAGCAATTTCCACCACAACTCTACGCAGCCTCTCCCTCACAATAATCAGAAAGGGTTAGAAGCAAAGGGTATGACCGTGGAAAGATTTTATTCCCATAAGGTTCAACGCTGGATTCAGGCTTGCGAACACATTAATGGATTCCGAATGATGGTGGAAATGAAGGAATGGAAAGTAGCGAGTCAGTTTGGATTTCGAGCTTTATATACAAATCCATTCGACACCAATCTGTGGAAAGAACTCATATCGATCATAGTAAAGAACAGAAAATTAGGCCACCCTCAATCGAAGTATGATGACCCCCATACCCTACTCACCCCAAAACAACCCCTTTAATGACAACGGATTAGTTAATAGCTCACTCCTAAATCAATATGAGTGAGATCCCCATTCACCTCGAACGCGGCCTCATCAAAGCTCGGCGGGGCTAAAAATAAAGTAGGGTCTTTGGAAAATCCAAAACCTTCCGTTGGAAGGCCAATCCAATTGCGGTCAAATTTATGGTTGTCATTTTCGTCGTGATAGACGGCCACCGCATATTGCCCCTTTTCACGAGCCGCCACACAGAGCGTCATTGAACCTTTCTCAGCCGGCTCCCGCTCTTTATCCGCTTTCTTTCCCTTCACCAAAAACGTTTCAGGATCCGGACCATACAACACCGCTTTAATAGTTCCTTCTGCATTACGAATCCCATGAATATGAACATGAATGGCAGTTCCCCATGAGGGGCAGCCATTCGACGGGGACTGAGGCACATCCGCCAAACTCACTCCAGCACTCACCAGCATAATAAGAAATGGAATCATTTCAGTAGCCAACGAAAATTTATCACAGGAAACCATCTTTTTTTGCATCTGTGAGAAATTGAAGCGCCGTACTTACTAGAGCATCATCCTGATCACTAGTGAAAAAATTCATCCATACAAAAGGAAGCAGGCCTATCCAATATGCCCCTTTCCTTGAATATGTGTAAATATATTTTCGTTGTTCTACCTGATCTTCATATAGCACATATTCGACATGATGAACCGACAAATCCCCATAGCAAGGAATGATGCTCCCCGTCATCCAAGAGGCCTCACACCACCCCTTGTGCGCATAGGAAGCTTCATAATCCTTATAAAGGATAACCCTAACGAAGGTTTGCCCTCGCTCAGGTTGAGCTCCTTTTACTATGGTTTTTGCAGATGAACTCTGCGCCAAAGCTTTCCACAGTGCTTCATATTCCCAGTCAATTGATGACAAAATTTTCTCTTTATTAGATTTCGTCCAATCCTCTTCAATATTGGTTTCTTTTTCGAAAGAACGTTTTATGCCAATTGAAAGTACATCCATGGTTTTTTCCAATGGAAGGGAACCATCAGAATTATTGAAGACCGGCTGCCAAGTAAAAACAGTACAAGAAGTAGCACTAAAAATAACAAGAAAAAATGCAACACTAAGAAGTAACTTTCTCAAGGATAGGTAGACCTCTCGTAATACTATCAAAAGGCTAGGTTCTGACTGAGAAGGTAAATGGGTTAGATTGACAAGATAAAACCTGGGATTATTGGTTTATCAATACCAATAACCTTGAAAAATTTTTATAGTTGAGAATCTTCTTGTGGAGTGAGGTCAGGCTTGCGTTTTTCGAAGGCAAACAGAAGAAGGAGAGAAACCACACCGACACTAATAGCCGAATCCGCCACATTGAAAGCTGGCCAATGATAGCCATTGATATAAAAATCTAAGAAATCTATGACTTCACCATATTGGAGACGATCAATAAAATTTCCTATGGCTCCGCCGAATATCGAAGCAATCGTTAACTGCCCCCACCAATCACCTGGCTCTAGGCGCAAGAAAATGGTGATGAGGAGTCCTATTGCCAAGATCGATGTCAGAAAAAAGAAGATAAGCCGAAACCCACTACTCATGGTTCCCATAATGCCAAATGCGGCACCAGGATTTCGAATATAGGTGAGATTGAAATACCCAGGGATGACTGAGATGGATTGGTGTAACTGCATCGACCCATCAATATAGATTTTCGTGATTTGATCCACCACAATAATGGTCAACACCACAAAAGCTAGCACTCCATAGCGACGGACAGAGCAATTCACCCTAGCGCCTCCACACAGCGACTGCAGAGAGTGGGGTGTTCAGATTGTGCTCCCACATCATTTCGAATATTCCAGCAACGATCACATTTGGCGCCTGCCGCCTTTACCACATTAATCACCAAACCCAGACTGATATCGACAAATTCATGATCTTGTTCTACAACTTCTGAGATCGGTTCCACCTCCACACAGGAGACGATAAAGAGCGCCGGAAGATCCTCTACATATCGCTTCAATAAGGAGTACTTTGGCTCAGTCGCCTGCAAAATGACTTTACCCTCTAATGAGGAGCCAATGACTTTATCTCGTCGTTTTTTCTCCAAAGCACCCTGAACGACTTTCCGCACCTGAAAAAGATACTCCCATGCCCCCTGTAAATCAGGATTGGCAAACACCTTCGGCGGTTCTGGGAACTCTGCAAGATGGACACTGCTCAGCTTTGCATCGTTTTGTTTCTCGCCTGGAAGAACTTGCCAAATTTCTTCGGCCGTAAAACTCAAGATTGGAGCCATGAGCTTGGCTAACGCTGTGACAATCTCAAACAAAACGGTCTGTGAACCACGTCGTAGGGGCGAGTTAGTGGGAAAAGTATAGAGACGGTCTTTTAAAATATCCAAGTAAGTCGCACTCATATCCGTGGAACAAAAA
The DNA here is from genome assembly GCA_029261295.1 of Nitrospirales bacterium. Lineage (GTDB taxonomy): Bacteria > Nitrospirota > Nitrospiria > Nitrospirales > UBA8639 > Nitrospira_E. The sequence continues at coordinate 79,632 of JAJDBP010000038.1, forward strand.
TAATCCAACTCATGCACCACTTGTCGAAATTGAAATTGTGCATACCCCTTTTTGACATTGCCGATCAATTGTTCTAGCCGCCACAGCGCCCATTGATCCAACTCTGGCAAATCTGCATGAGGCACGGAATGAAGAGTCGCGTCAAAATCAAATAAATTACTCAGTAAAAATCTGCACGTATTTCGAACTTTTCGATACGCATCCATCAACTGCTTCACGATGTCTTTGGAAATACGCAGGTCTTCCTGGTAGTCCTGCGAAGCCACCCATAATCGTAAAATTTCCGCGCCAGACTCCTTGATAATTTCTTGCGGCGAGACCACATTTCCAGCCGTTTTCGACATCTTCTTGCCTTCCCCATCCACCACAAATCCATGCGTCAAAACAGCCCGATAGGGTGCCTGCTCATCGGTTGTGACTGAGGTCAACAACGAACTATGAAACCATCCCCGATGTTGATCGGAACCCTCAAGATACAGATCTGCGGGGTACCACCCTTCGCCTTGAGCCTTCAAGACTGCCGCATGACTGACGCCTGATTCAAACCACACATCTAAAATATCATGTTCTTTTTTAAACGACCCGTGACCACATTCTTTGCAGGTCATTCCCGAGGGAAGCAATTCCTCCGCAGAACGACTAAACCATATATCCGCACCTCCATCCTGCATCAGTACACCAATATGTTCAATAACTTTGGCATCGGCAAGCGGGGTAGAACAGCTTTCACAAGAAAACGCAGGAATGGGTGTTCCCCACATTCGTTGACGAGACAGACACCAATCAGGACGGTTCAAAATCATGCCATAAATTCGATCGCGGCCTCGCTCCGGGAACCATTGCACTTGATCAATTTCTTTAAGGGCTTTTTGTCGGAGATTGGCTTCCTCCATCGACACAAACCATTGGTGCGTCGCTCGAAAAATCACCGGTTTTTTACAACGCCAACAATGCGGATAAGAATGTTCAAGCTTCTTTTCACCAACCAACAACCCGTTTGATCGCAAAAGTTCAACTATTCCGGCATTAGCTTCTAAAACAGGTTGCCCTACACATTCAGGGAAATCTTCCGTAAACCGTCCGGCGTTATTGACCGGAACCAGGATTTCTAATGGTTGTTGATTGGGCAGAAGGCTTAACAATGGTGGCTTGTTGTATTTCAACACCAAAAGATAGTCGTCCATCCCATGGCCTGGGGCAATATGCACACACCCCGTTCCCTGCTCTAGTGTGACAAAATCTCCATTAAGGATTGGGACCTCTTTTTTGGCAAATGGAGGATGGCACGTCCACCCTTCAAAATCATTCCCCTTCTTCTTCCCAAGTACCTCAAATTTCTCGATTTTACAGGCCTTGGCAAATGTATCTTCCAAGCCAACGGCAACAATAAATGCTTCATCACCTGCCTGAAGCACAGCATAGTCAAACTCAGGATGTAAACACACAGCTTGGTTGGCAGGGAGGGTCCAAGGAGTCGTTGTCCAAATCACTGCGGAGACGGCTTTCAGGCCATTCAAGGCAGGAAGATCTAATCGCTGAGCGGAACCCATTTCAGTGGGCGAAGCCGCAAAGGGAAACTTCACATACACCGAGGGGGAAAGATGATCTTCATATTCCACCTCAGCTTCAGCCAACGCTGTTTGGTCTACCGTGCACCACAATACAGGCTTTAGCCCTTTATAGACTCGACCCTTTTCCACAAACTTGCCAAACTCACGAACGATGGCCGCCTCATAGGCATGATCCATAGTCAGATAGGGATGATCCCAATCGCCAAATATTGCCAGGCGCCGAAATTCGTCTCGTTGAATCCCGACAAATTTTTGCGCGTATTCTCGGCAAATCTTTCGCAGTTCTACTGCGCTCAAATCTTTTTTCTTCGAACCCAACTGCTTGGATACTTGGTGCTCAATCGGCAATCCATGGCAATCCCAGCCAGGAATATACGGGACACGGAAGCCTTCCATTGTCTTCGATTTAATTATGATGTCCTTTAAAATTTTATTCAGCCCATGGCCAATATGAATATGCCCATTAGCATAGGGAGGACCATCATGAAGGATATACAACGGACGATCTTTGCGAGACTCCTGGATACGCTCGTACATCCGCTCCTGCTCCCACCAAGCTAAACGCTCTGGTTCCTTTTGAGGCAAATTAGCCTTCATAGGAAACTCGGTCTTGGGAAGATTCAATGTTAATTTATAGTCCATAGCGAAACACTTGAAAAAACGTGAAAAAAGCACAGGCATTCTAGCCGTGCCCTAGAAACCCGTCAAACAATCATGATGGCGAACCTACATCATCGCAGAGAGTGGAAACAAACGAATTCTCTAGATGAATGATCAAATTATGAGGAAAGGGAAACGAATAAAAGGAAGGCGTTTAACTTTGAGCCATCATCCGCTCCAAGGCAATCTTGGCCAGAATTTTTTCATCATCTGGAACCGAAATCTGATTCACCACATGGCCCTTGGCTAGATTTTCCATAGCCCAACACATATGGGGGCCATCAATCCGATACATCGTGGAGCATCGACAGACCATGGGCGACAAAAAAAAGACTTTTTTGTCGGTCTGTTCCGCCTTGAGCCGATTCACCAAATTCAATTCGGTCCCCACCACCCAAGCCGTCCCAGCTGGAGCTTTGGAAACGGTTTGAATAATGAATTCCGTAGACCCCACGTGGTCGGCTTTATTCACCACATTCTCATGACATTCAGGATGCACGATGACCTGGATTTCGGGATACTGTTTCCTGAAATAGTCGACATGAGCAGGCTGGAACATTTGGTGGACACTACAATGGCCCTTCCAAAGAATAAGTTTGGCCTGACGAATAGCCTCCTCCGTATTTCCCCCATTGTCCTTAAAGGGATCCCAGACAATCATGTCCTCTTGAGGAAAGCCCATTTTATTCGCGACGTTTCGCCCCAGATGTTCATCTGGGAAAAAGAGAATTTTCTCTCTCCTTGACCAGGCCCAGTTCATGACTGCTTTGGCATTAGATGAGGTGCAAGTAATTCCGCCGTGCTCCCCACAGAACGCTTTCAAATCCGCAGCCGAGTTGACATACACCACGGGAGTCACAACGTCTTCAACTGAGACAATTCGGGACAAAGAATCCCAACATTCATCAACCTGTTCAATCGCGGCCATATCGGCCATCGAGCACCCGGCGGCTAAGTCCGGCAAAATGACCGTCTGATTCGACCGACTGAGAATATCCGCCGTCTCTGCCATAAAATGTACACCGCAGAACACGACATGCGGAAATTCCGATCGCTCCGCGGCTAACTTAGACAGCAATAATGAATCCCCACGCAAATCGGCATGGACGATCACATCGTCGCGTTGGTAGTTATGGCCAAGCACTAAGACCTGATCCCCAAGGCTTTTCTTGGCC
>JAJDBP010000005.1 GCA_029261295.1 Nitrospirales bacterium
TTATGAACCTGGAGAGTTGTTAGGGAAACCCAGTCACCTCACATGGCACCATACGAAATCTGATGGATCTCCTTACCCCGCTGAAACATGCCCAATCTACAAGGCCTACAAAGACGGGTTGGTGCATCAGGGAGACGAGGAAGTGTTCTGGCGAAAAGATGGCACGAGCTTCCCAGCCCAATATACCAGTACGCCTATTTGGGACGACCAAGGGGCACTGGCAGGTGCCGTGGTCACATTTCAGGACATCACCGAAAAGAAACGGATGGCCGCACAATTATTAGAAGAAGCGAAATTAGCCGAAGTCACCCGGGTATTGGGCAACATCGGACACGATATTAAGAATATGTTGATGCCCGTATTGTCTGGAGCCGATCTGTTAAAAGATGAAATCGATGAGCAATTCCCTCGACTCCTCGAGATCCATGCCCAAGGGGCTGAACTCAGTTATGCGAACAGCCAAGAACTGTTAAGGATGATTGTCACCAATGCGAAACGGATTCAAGATCGGGTTCGAGAGATTGCCGATGCCGTTAAGGGAGTGACCAGCCCTCCACATTTCACGACATGTCAGATTCACACGATTGTTGAGGGGGTCTATGAGACACTTCGTACCTATGCCAAGGAAAAAGACATTACGCTCAACACCGCCAATCTCGAGGCCCTTCCTTTATTAGAAGGAGACGAGCGACGGCTGTTTAATGCGCTGTACAATCTGGTCAATAATGCGATCCCTGAGATTCCACGTGGCGGATCCGTAGCCATTCAAGGTAGCGTAGGAGAAGATGCAAAGACCATGTTTTTGGCTGTCACTGACACAGGGCATGGCATGGCACCAGAAATTCGTGATCGGCTCTTTACATCTCAGGCGATTAGTACGAAAGCAACCGGGACCGGACTCGGAACGAAAATCGTCAAGGATGTGATAGATCTTCACCATGGCCAGATTCGTGTGGAAAGTGAGGAAGGGAATGGGACAACCTTTCATATCCAACTACCGATTTCACAAAAGGCTCAAATTTGACCAGCATGACTCCATAACCTCAGGGAAAATCTTTCTCGTTCTGGAACGAGCAACCTCATTTGCAAAACCAAAGAATCACTTGCTACATGTATATTGGCTCTCATCATGGATACGCACGACATGCATTCCACTGATGGACTCACCCGCAGACGGCTGCTACAAACAAGCCTCATTGTTGGAGGGCTGAGTGCTTTTGGTCTAAAGTCTTCCTGGGCCAGCTCTCCTCCTAGCATCGACCTTCCATTTAGTCGCGGGCATCGACCTCTTGTGGCCTTTCCCGAAAAGCGCCCACTCATGGTCATGACCACGCGGCCACCACAATTGGAAACACCGTTCTCTATTTTCGATGAAAATATCTTTACTCCCAACGACGCATTCTTTGTCCGCTGGCATTTAGCCAATATTCCCTCCACGGTTGATCTGCACACTTTTCGCTTAACTATCCGAGGACGCGTTAAACAAACCTGGTCTTTCAGCCTGAAAGATTTACAAGAACAATTTGATCCGGTAGAAGTTGCGGCCGTGTGCCAATGCGCGGGAAACAGCCGGGGGTTTTCTGAGCCCAGAGTGGCTGGTGGACAGTGGGGACATGGAGCGATGGGCAATGCTCAATGGAAAGGAGTGCGATTACGCGATCTACTGGAAAAGGCTGGATTGGAAAAAGATGCCAAGCATATTCGATTTGACGGATTAGATCGTCCCGTGGCCGACAGCACACCCGATTTCCTGAAATCCTTATCTCTGGATGATGTCCTTACCGACCATGTGCTCGTGGCCTACGAGATGAATGGTGAACCTCTTCCCTTTCTCAATGGTTTTCCTCTACGCCTCGTGGTTCCTGGCTGGTATGCCACCTATTGGGTGAAGATGTTGAACGATATCGAAGTGCTTAATCAAGAAGACCGCAGTTTTTGGATGGATCCCGCTTATCGAATTCCCAATAATAGCTGTGGTTGTATAAAGCCGGGAGAGAAAGCTTCTAATAAAGTCCCCATCTCCACTATGAGAGTACGATCTTTTATTACTAATATAGTAGAGAGCGCCAACATACGGGCGGGAGCAAAAGTTCGCATTTCAGGAATTGCCTTTGACCAGGGCTATGGAATTGACCTGGTTTTGGTTTCAATAGATGATGGACAGCATTGGCAAGCTGCCAGACTAGGAAAAGATTATGGCGATTTTTCTTTCCGCCCATGGGAAACTCACGTAGCCTTAAAACCTGGGAGGTCTTACCAACTACAATCTTTAGCGATCAATCGGATTGGAGAATCACAACAACGTGAAGCCAAATGGAACCCCAACGGATATTTACGGAATGCCGTTGATACTATTCAAGTGAGAACTGTGAGCGAATAGATTCTATGCTAGTGAAAATTTCTAGTTTCCTTATTATAGGCATTCTTCTCGGGAGTATGGGAGCTGTCGCTTTAGCGGGAGAAAACGCTCCCTCAAATCATACCTATTCCTTTCCCACTGATCCTTTTTCTTTTCAGCAAGGTCCAGGGCAGGAGATTGCAAACACCTATTGCGTCATTTGCCACTCTGCCGAATACATTTACATGCAACCCGAACATTCGGAAAAGAAGTGGCAAGCCATTATCACAAAGATGAAACATGTATTTGGGTGCCCCATACCTGAAGAACAGATCTTGTCCTTGGCCACGTATCTTTTTCAACAAAATTCCATTTCTCTTATTTTCCCTACTCCTTCTCGATAATCTTCTTCTATACCTTGTGGCTTGTGTCCTGTACTACCTTCCCCCTACAATATTCCTGTCTATCCCCCCTCCTCTTTTTTAACTTATATTCATATTAGGAGGTCTTTATGAAGAACGTATACGCAACATTAATTATTGGGTTTTCCATGTTTGGGATGACCGCTTGCGGAAGTACGGGAGGCAATGTGGGGCTCGGAGTTCTTGGTGGAGCTGCAGCTGGCGCCGGGGGGTATGAGCTACATTTGAATAACCAAAAAAATCAAGTTGAAGAAGATTTTAAAGATAAAAAAATTGATCAAAGAGAACGAGATATCCGTCTTGATCAAATTAAACGAGATTCCCTGCTACAATAGAAATCCCATAGACTAATTTTCATACCATAACAGTCCGAAGAAAAGGAGAACTTCTTCTTTTCTTCGGACAAAGTTTGATGGCACTCATAAATCTTCCTTTATTCAATCAATAGCTCATCTCTTTCCTCCCACTATTTCCAATGAATTTTACGAGACCTTGAACAACATACCTCACCTTAACCATAACTATTTTTTCTTCAATTCTCACTTAGGCCCCCTTCTCTACTGATGGACTTTGATTTGGTATTAGCCTTGCTGTCTGGAGGCGTGATCGGGCTGTTGCTTGGCGCAACCGGAGGAGGAGGATCTCTGGTCGCTATCCCACTCTTGGTCTATGTCGTTGGGATTCCTGTTCAAAATGCCAGCGCCATGTCCCTGATCGTTGTCGGCTATTCCGCTCTTTTTGGAGCATGGCAGGAAGGACGTCAAAAACGAGTCCATGTTCCTACGGCTCTGGTCTTTAGTTTAACTGGAATGTTTGGCGCCTGGATTGGCGCACAGGGGCATCAATTGGTCTCAGAAACTATTGTGTTGTTCCTGTTCGGAAACTTACTGTTGTTTATGAGCTTGTGGACGTTTTGGCAGCCTCAGAAAGATAAAAGCCACGAGGGACACACAGGTTGCGCGGATCAATTCTCCTGGCCTTGCGCGTTTAAGGCCTCAGCGATTGGATGGGGTGTTGGGTTGCTCACCGGGTTTTTTGGAATTGGTGGAGGGTTTCTCATTGTGCCAGCACTGATGGTGCTTTTGGGTTTTCCCATCCGCCTTTCTATGGGGACTTCATTTTTGATTATTGCCCTCATTTCTATTGGAGGAGTCATTGGACATTTAAATCTGGCATCCCTAGATATTTTTTTAACGGGGTTGGTATTAGTCGGGAGTGTACTAGGGCTAGTTTTTGGATCAAAAATAACTCGTAAAATTTCCTCCCATCATTTGAGACGGTGTGTGGCAATTTTAATTGGCGCCATCGGGTTGGGGTTAATACTGGACAATGGCTGGCATCTTATTTTTTAAGACATGGGGTAACGAAAACTCCCCACATGCGCTTCCTTTCATTCTCCCGACACGAAGTTGAGATAATGTGAATGTTGAAGGATGATGATCTCCAAGGACAACTAAACCCCCAGACTCGTTAAACATCAAAGGCCTTGGGTCTGTTCAAATAAGTTCGTCCAGCAAGGCCGCAGTCATTTTCTCGCGCGGAGCGTACACTTCGTACGTGAGCAGGGGAAAATGGCGAGAACGCCGCTGGGGACTTTTTTCAACAGACCCACAATCGCACTATGGAATATTTGGACCCGGTTTACTCTCTACCCTCACCTGATTCGTTCGTTCATAATAGTCCTTTCGTAAGTCATCCAGCGCCACCTCAACATCGGAAGCTTCAACTTCCATATGAAGCAATGCTTCTCGCGCAAGTTCTGCGCTAGCCTCTAGGGTCTCTGAAACGGTGAAGTGAGCCCCAAGGGCTTTAAGAGCCTGGCACCTCATCATGTCATGCCCGCGCACAAAAATCGGAATAGCTGGATAGGCCGCATGAAGAGAGGATACCACTCGCTCAGTGACCTCAGGACTATCAATGGCCACAATCACAAGGGGGGCATCTGCAACCCCAGCCACCCTAAAAATTTCGGCACGTTTCAGATCTCCGAAATACACCGGTTTCCCTTCTGCGCGTGCGCGATCCACCAGATCGGCACGACCATCAATGGCCACATACGGCACCTTCATAGACTCCAAAATAAAGCCGACCTTACGGCCCATTCGCCCAAAACCAATAAGAAGGACGGGCTTGGCATCTTGCTCCGTCCTACCAATTTCAAATTCGGGAATAGTCGTGCTCCCTTCACGAGCAGAGGAAAATATCCGGAAAGCGGCTTTCTCTAGCGCTGGGGTGGCCAGCATACTCAGTAGGACAATAATCAGAAGATGTTGGAATAATGTTGCATCTAAAATCCCCACGCCTTTTGCTAAAGCGAACAGCACCAAGGCGAATTCACCACTTTGAGCCAAGAGTAAGGCGATCGAAATCGATGTCGTATTCTGTATGCCAAACAGACGTGACAAAGGCCAGAGAGTGAGAAACTTCCCAGCAAGTAAGACCACCACAACACCTAAAAGGACAAGAGGGTCGGCAAAAAAGAGGGTGAGATTTAAGGACATGCCCATGGACATAAAAAACAGCCCAAGCAACAAACCACGAAAGGGTTGAATTTCGGCGATAATCTGGTGGCGATAGGAGGAATCAGCAATCAAGAGGCCAGCAGTAAATGCCCCCATCGCCATGGAGAGGCCAATACGTTCCATAACTTGCGCTGAGCCTAAGACCAACAGTAACGCCGATGCGGTAAATATTTCTGGAGAACTAAACCGGGCCAGTCTATTCAGGATGGGGTTCAAAATATATCGGGCTGCCATAATGATGAGGACGAGAATGATGAGTGCCTCGGCGAATGCCAAAAAAACATCTTCGGCGATGGTTAACTCCGGGGTGGCCATCAAAGACACAAAAGCCAAAAGTGGAACAACCGCCAGATCTTGTAACAGTAAGACGGCCACAGCGGGTCTTCCGTATTCTGAAGAAAGCATCTTCTTTTCCGTTAACAATTGAAGCACAAACGCCGTTGAAGACAGGGCTAACGCCGCTCCAATTAACAACGAAATTCCCCACGAAGTATGAAGGGTGGCATGGACAATAAACGTGATGATCCCTCCGGTGATGAAAACCTGAAGCGATCCAAGCCCTAACACCAACCCCTTCATCTTCCAAAGACGAGAGGGATTAATTTCAATCCCAATCACAAACAACAGAAGAACAACGCCCAACTCCGCAAGGTGCGCAATCTCATCATAATTCTCGATAAATCCCAGCCCCGATGGCCCTAAGACAATCCCCGCCACCAAAAACCCCGGGATCGCCCCGAGACCTAAGGCTTGAAACAACGGGACCGCAATCACCGCCGCAGCTAACAGCACAATCGTATCCGTCAAATATTCCGTATTCACAAACAGATTCTCATCTATTACCTATCCAAAGACAAGAGAAACCTTCTGACCTGAACGTGGACGCATCCAACTAATAGCTGTCGTGCAATTAGGGTTGTACTCACGGCTTGTGAGGTCAAGCCATTCATGAGGAAGGGTATTAAAGGGTGGTTATTCCCTCAATTTGCGGGAGAGCCCGGAGTTTTTGCATTCGGAAAAAGCAAGGTTTTCGGTAACGAAGGGAGGAATTTCTTAAGCCTTAAAGTAAACCTCCTAAACAATACTCTTCTTGTGTCTACTCACTTCCCTTTCGAAATCGTCGACGTACCGCAAGAATAAAAAGACCAAAAATAGTGAAAAAGGTTAGCGATTGAAAAACTCCTAAAACTGCTAGAGCTCCTGTCTTGGCTTCAATGATTCCTTTCTGCCCAAATTGCGAAAAGGGATAAACAATATTTTGAACCGTATATAAAATCCCAGTATTTATACCCTTTGCCCATTCAATAGAGGCTCCTTGGTGAAGAATAATATCTACAGGATAATTAGCATAAATACATGAAAATATTGCCATCAGCCCTACCAAAACGAAAAGAGCTTGAAAGGGGCCTTGTCCGTAACGACTTATACAAAAATATAAATAAGAGATAATCCCTAAAAAAATGGAACGGGGATGGGAAATATATAGCCAGGCAAGAGTACGCATCTCACAATAGTGGAATATATTTTCCTCTTCTCTGGCATGAATCCTGGCACATTCCCTTTTTAGGATCCGATAATTTTGATAGTCATCTTCAGTAGCAAATCCAGCAAACTGTGCTTTTCTGATTTTGGTATTAGGATGAAGCCCTCCTTCCCTAAAATGCGGTGCCTGTGCAAAATAGGCTTTTGTAAAATCCATAACCACTGGTTGGGAATTTCCAAAAAATTCTGTTTTGCCATTGAAACATGCTTCCTTAAATTCCATTTTCGCCTTATTAGCAGATCTGAAATCAGCAAACTTCCCAAAGGATGTCCCATTGAACTTGGCAATGCCATAAAAAGAACATCCTCCGAAGGATGCAGTTTCAAAGAATTTTGCTTTTGAAAATTCAACATTATTCAAAGTTGCTTCAAATACAGCAGAACTTTTGAAGTCTCCCTCCTCAAAGATGTATTGATTCTCTTTCCCCCCAGCCTCCTGACCAAAATTCCTTGGATGGAAAAGTAACTTCTTTTCAAAACAGGCATTTGAAAAGTCCGCAATGGCTGGGGGAGGGAAACCAATTCGAATGAAATTTGTGTCTCCCAAAAATTTTGCATGACGAAAATGAGCATCTCCTTGAAAAATGGCATTTTGAAGGATTAAATCTTTCTCAAATTTAGTCCAACTAAAATCAGCTACTAAAAAATTTTCCTTCCCAGTCAAATCCCTCTGGGGAAAAACGGCTGCATTAAGATTTAATGTTTTATAGAAATGAGAATGAGAAAAATCTGCTTTATCGGCAAAAATGGCTTCTGAAAAGTCCACAGATCCTTTTATTACTTTTCCCTTCAATTCAACTTCTCGCTTAAACTCACTTTTTTTAAAAGAGATTCCATAATCAAAATTTGGGAAACTTAGCTTTTCTTTAAACACCAAAAATGAACAATCTACAAGCAAAATGTTTTGATCGATTTGAACTCCAGATTTTTGAACTAATTCATCAATGCCCATAAGCAATTCGTGGAACCCGTTCGGAGAAACCTCTTTTACGATAATTTGCTCATAAACAATGTCAGCTCCATTTTCATTCCTGGCTCTAGACCATTGTTCCCGTAGTTGTTGGACAAAATCTCGACACTTCTCCAAAAGCTCATCATTTTTCATTTCAAGTTTCCTAGCACCATTGATAAAAAGGCTCAATTAATCTTCACATAAACTAAGTGGCACAATACAAAATCTGAAGAATAAATGGAATCTGGGGCTTGTGGGAAATGAATGAAACGGAATGTACGCGAGGTGGGCACAATTCTTTAATCCTCAATCCTACGGGCAAGGATACAAAACCCAACCCCCAGAAACAGGTTTATAACAGGTTTTATAGAAAAGAAGGTCCTGGCAAGAACGACCTAAGTCGTTAATTTAATTGGTGGGCGGTGTAGGGATCGAACCTACGACCCGCTGATTAAGAGTCAGCTGCTCTTTATTTCAATACATATTTTTTGAATATTATATTATGAATGCGGACGCTCGTCTTGAACGGGATGGAATTGTACTTTCCATCCCATAATCCGACGCCTGCTGTTCGGCCTCGTGGCGGACGCTCTAATCAACAGCGGGCCTTGTCTGAGTGGAACGAGTTGGCCCGTTCCTGATTTGCGTCCACCTCTTATTGAAGCCGAACTGGGCGTCAATGGTTTTGGGGCCTTTTGCCGAAACAAAAGGGCCTCGGCTGCCGGGCCGAAACCCGGCAACTCCCAAGAAGACCAAAAATGTTCGATTGAAATATATAGAGTGGGATTTAAATGGATGGCCTATGGCCTGGGGGAATGTACAGGGATTGAACCTGTGCCCTACTGATTAAGAGCTGGTTGTTTTTTCTCGATCGACAATGCGGCGACATTGTTCGAATATCGCTTCTCGCTTTTACGGAGACTTAGACTTCCCATCCATCACATTCACCAAACTGCGAAGCGCTTGATTCACTGATTCTGCATTAGGAAACTGTGCTGCAACATCAGGCGCCAAAACCACCACATTTGATCCTTGATGATAGGATTTTTCATATTTCCCTCTACCACTTTGGGGAAAATCATATTCCTCTCTCATTCCTTTATCTTCAGATTCCTTGCTCATAATATTCCCTGTCAGAGATTTTACTGATCGTCCTTTAGAGGGGGTGGTCGTGATTAGTGATCGGTGAAAAGGTCAATATAAGAGCGATATCCGAACACACGATTGCGAGTGTTGCCGGTCATTTCTATGAGGATGTGATGCTCCATGAACCGCTGCATCAGTTGGTTAGCGGCCGTGAAACTGACCTGAGTGTGGTCGGCTAATGCCTTCACCGAGGTGATGGGTTGAGAGAAAAGCCTTTCCAATACTCGAAGGCCATTTGCCGCTGTCCGGCCGAAATTCTCAGTAATGATGTGCCGATGTTCCTCACGAAGGCTTACGATGCGGCGAGCTGTTGAGGTGGCTTCCTGAGATACTTCATCAACGGCGGTGAGGAAGAATTTAATCCATTCCTCCCAACTCCCGTTATCCCGGATATTTTGTAGCATGTCGTAATACTGTGTGCGATGACGTTTCAGAAAATGTGATAGATATAAAACGGGTTGTTGAAGAATGTTGCGTTCACATAAAAGAAACGTAATGAGTAACCGTCCCATTCGACCATTACCATCGAGAAAGGGATGAATGGTCTCAAACTGAGCATGAGCGAGGCCAATTTTGATAAGGCTGGGCATGGGATCAGTTTCATGGAGAAACGATTCAAGTTGGCCGAGTGCATGAGGTACCGCATCAGGTGGCGGTGGAATAAACGAGGCGTTGCGGAGTGTAGACCCTGAAGGGCCTATCCAGTTTTGCGTGGTCCTGATTTCCCCAGGGTTTTGTTCTCTCCCTCTGGTTTCTTCCAATAATTGTTGGTGGATTTCCCGTATAAGTCGGATCGAAACGGGAAGTTCTTTCAGACGTTCAAGGCCAAATCTTAAGGCCTTGACGTAGCTGAGTACTTCATGAGTATCTCCAGGCCTGCGGGGATTCAAGATATCAGCTTCGGCCTCTAATACATCATCGAGTGAGCTTTGGGTGCCTTCGATTTGGCTCGAAAATACGGCTTCTTTGCGAATATACATGAAGACAAATAGATCGGGATCTGGAAGAGTTTGGATTGAACCGTCCAAACGCCCTAATGCCCGGTCTGCCTGTGAAATGAGTTCCAACGTTTCATTATCCATTTTTAGGGGAGGAACCGGTGGAAGTGGCGTAGGAACGAAGGCCGAATACCCAGAAATTTGGCGAATATACTGTCCTGCTCGGCTATTTTTCTCTAGTTGATCCACTTTTATTATAGGCTACCTTTCATAAAACATTACTAGATATCTATATTGAAGTCTACTTTAAATATAAACGATATTTTAGGCTGTATAAAAGGAAACCTTACTCATGGCAATTTATTTATAAAATACATATTAAGTATTCATGCCTAATACCTGGAATGATCTGACGCCTGCCGTGGCGAAACCCGGCAATCGTAGGAAGGGAAATGATTGGGACGCTACAAGGGGTAAATTTCTGACCTGCAGTTTAAATCATGCCTGCGTCTTCTCATCCTGAACCGGTCGAAATAATAACATCACATCGCCTGATTCCAGACATTGCCCATCTTGAAATTCCCACGGTGATAATATCGTACCCTGCCGGTACACTCTGAGTAAGACATCTGGCTGTAAGTCATTGGCTGTTTTTCCAACATCGCCCCCTTCCACCGTTCGCTCCACAATTTTGACCTGCCCTCCAGAGGTAAGGAAGTCTTCTAAATAATCGGCCAAGTGTTGTTGATCAACCGCTGCGGCTAACATATAGCCCCCATACGTGGAAGGAGAAATAATCGTTTGGGCACCGCCTTGTCGAAAAAGTTTGACGTTTTCTTCTTCTTTGGCACTGACAATCACGCGGCATTGTGCATTCAAATTGCGTACGGTTAATAAAATGAGCGCATTGGTGTCATCACGACCAGCGGAAATGATGACGGCTTTAGCACAACTTAAAAAGGCTGCATGTTGCAGAAGACCTTCTTGAGTGGCATCCCCTTTGAGTGCCACTACCCCTAATTCCACAGCCGTTCGCACTCGATCATCGTTGGGGTCAATGACGACAATATGTTCAGGTGCCGTCCCCTTTGCCAATAATTCTTTGACGGCAGAATAGCCGGTGTGCCCAAACCCACAGACGACGACATGCTGATCAAGATTCGATTGGAGTTTTGCCATACGAAATACCTCAGTAAATTGTCTCAACGCCAATTGATAGGCTGTCCCTAAAAAAATAATCCATATAAAAATTCGAACAGGTGTCACCACTAAGGCATCAATCATTCTTGCGCGTGGCGTCACCGGGACGATATCTCCATAGCCAACCGTTGTGACTGTCACCATGGTGAAATACACCACATCAGTAAACGATAGGTGTCCGTCGCTATGATCCTGCAAGCCTTCCCGATCCACCCATAGAAGCCCGATTAACATTCCAAACAATAAAAGAACTATTCCTAGTCTGAGCAACAATGTGCGAACTGGATCTAGATCCGAGGGCATGTAGACCACACGCCTCAAGAAAAGGGAGGACTTTGGATTGGATTTCGTTTTAAACGGAAAGGCCATAAAAATTCTAGTTGATCGTGAACCTGGATTAATTTGTGAATGGCCAGAAGATGACTAAGAGAGGAAGGGACACGGCAAGAATTAAAATTTCTAACGGTAGGCCCATGCGCCAATAGTCGCCAAAACGATATCCTCCAGGTCCCATCACTAATAAATTATTTTGATGCCCAATAGGTGTGAGAAATGCACAGGATGCTCCGATCGCCACGGCCATCAGGAATGGGTCGGCATTAAACCCGAGGTTATGAGCCACGGCTACACTAAACGGAGCCATCACCACTGCGGTGGCGGCATTATTCATGACATCAGATAACAACATTGTAAACACCATAATGAGGCCCAGCAAAAGAATTGGAGAATATCCGCTGGTGAGATCAACTAAATATTGAGCTAATACCGTGGTCGCCCCACTTTGCTCCAAGGCCCGACCAAGAGGAATCATCGCTCCAAGCAATACAAGTACGGGCCAATCTATTGCCTGATAGACATCCCGAGGAGAGACTATGGTTAAGAGGACCATCCCCAACGCTGCACCCATTAATGCAATTGGTAATGAGACGAGTCCTGTTAACGCGCTTCCAAGAGCCAAACCAAAAAGTCCACCCGCAAACCAGGCTTGTCCTGATTTCCTTAATTGAATCCCCCGTTCAGCCAAAGGCAGGCAACCTAAGGATCCAATCACATCAAAAATTTGTTCCTGATCACCTTGCAAGAGCAATACATCCCCAGCCTTGAACCGAAATTCTTTTAACCGACCACGATAGGGTGTTCCCTGCCGGGAAACACCTAACAATGACACACCGAACCGAGTTCTGAGTTTTAACGTTCCGGCCAATCTCCCCACGAGCCACGAATGGTCAGGTGGCACCACAGCTTCTAATAAAATCTCACCAGATCTATTTATCGATTTTTTTTGTTCTGCGTCTTCCCCTTCTTCTTTGGGCTGGGTTCCCGTTAATTCCAGTCCTAATGCCGAAACAAACTTATTGATCCCCTGAGGCCCTGCCTCCAAAACCAACACATCTCCCACTTGAATCTCTTCTCTCCAAGCAGCACCTCGGATAGATTTATCCCCACGAATTAATCCAATAATTAGTGCATCCGAATCCTCAGTAGCTGATTCCAACTCCGAGAGAGATTTACCTATGGCCTTTGAACCTTCTGGAACTTTGACTTCGGTGAGATACTCTTGGATATGGAATAAATCTTGAGGGGCGTTTTTGGATCGACGAGCCATCGGGATCAAATGCCAACCAATCAGTGCCACGAAAATAATTCCCGCGACTGCGACGACCCCGCCTACCGGAGAAAAATCAAACATCCCAAAGGGCTCCCCGGTAATTTCTGCCCGGTAATTGGCAATGATGATATTGGGAGGGGTACCAATTAACGTCGCCATTCCCCCCAAAATTGTGCCAAAGGCCAGAGGCATCAACACCACAGCCGGTGACCGTTTGGCGTCAAGAGATGATTGAATGGCCACTGGCATGAGCAAGGCTAACGCCCCAACATTATTCATGATGGTAGAAAGAACGCCCCCCACTGTGGATAAACCCACGACATGTAAGGTCGGGGAAGAAGTCGCCCCTTTTATAAAGTGGGCAAGAAATTCTACGGCCCCAGCATTACTTAATCCACGACTAATAATTAGGACTGCAGCGACAGTCACCACGGCTGGATGACCAAATCCTAAAAACGCTTCATCTGCAGGGACAAATCCAAGCAATGTGGCAATTAATAATCCAGCGAGGGCTACCAGATCATACCGCCAGCGTTCCCATATAAAGAATACGACCAGAAGTCCAAGAAGACTAATAAGAATAATTTGGTCAGAGTTCATCAATTTGAAATACCCAATTCACGGCGTTGGTTTGGGCAAACCAATACTTGATAATATTGTGGCAGAAGATGGGTACCATCATTTCAGGAAGAATGACGCTGGTGATTTAACCAGGTTCGGGAAGCAAACTCAAACGAGTACAGTAGGGTGTGGAAAAAGAAAAGAATACTATGAGGGGGTACGACAACTACATACCAATTTCATGAGGAACTGAAACGGTTAACGAACTCGTTTGAGAAATGTCAGAAGAGCCAACAGAATAATCACTATTTTGACAGTGTCCTCAGATCATGTGCCTCAAAGGGATCTCTTGGACAGACCCATTTTGACTTTAAGACGCAGCTAACTTTTTAATGACCTGATAAATCAGGACCTTTTTTTTACGCCGTTAACCGAGCAACTGGAGTTCGAGGAGCTCTCCGTAGTCGCTTTCGAAACGGAAGCACTTGAGCTTGCACTGGGGTAGTCCGATGCCGGTTGATTACCGGATCCATGAGATTCCCGCACATGACACATCGGTAGGCTCGAATCCAGAGCTCGCCCATGCCACCCTTCACATCTAAGCAATCGTCAACTACCATCAGCCCATTACATCTTGCACAATTCATAACTCTCCCTCCTTTGAAAGCCTCCTGCTTCCCATGTTGTCAATAGGTGAGTCCGTGCATCATGCATGCCACAGCTCTTGTGGACATGAAAAAACAACTAACGTTTGGGGTGTGTATGACTGCGGAATAATGAAGAGAGATAACGATTTATTTGAATGAATTTTGGAAGTCTACAACATTTTGTAGAAAAAAAATAGAGGGTACATGCATTTTGTGGGTCCCAAAGAAATAAAAAAATTGTGCAACTTCCGACATAGTTTAAGAAACAGGATTAAAAAAATTTAAATTTTTGTTCTTATATTCGATCAACCTAGGAGTATTGTGGTGAGCTCTGTCAGAGCTGATAGAATATTGACAAGGCCAAACTAATGGCTGGTTGCCTGAAGACCAGGACCATCAGGTAGTCCCTTAGTTTTAAACATGAGAACATCAAAAGCACTGCCTAAGCTGGCCTGTCCGGTCAATTGATCTACTTCTTTCTGTCTCACAACAGAATCCTTCCCCGTCCCTACATATTTTTGAATACCAAGATTAGTGAGCCATGTTCCTTGAGAGGTCCAACCAGCCAACTCCAGGCCTAAAGCCTGAGCCTCGGAAATGACCGCAGTAAAATCAACATCCGCTGTCATATCTTGTTGCCCTACCGCATAAAACATGTCATGAACTTGTTGTTGTTGGTAATAAGAACGAAGCGTCCCATTTCGATGTCGATATGAATAAACTTTTGACGCCTTGTCACCATAATCGACAAAAATGATATAGCCTGGTTTCACCACCCGTTCAAGTTCCTCAAGAAAAGATGGAATTTCCAAACACAACTCTGCAATATGTCCTCGTCCTAATTGAATATTCCCTTGTTGTAAACGTTGGTGAAGCTTTGTTGTGGAAAGAGGACCAGATTGCTCACACAACTCACCATCTTCATCTAGATCTACGAATAATTCGCACACTTCCCCATTAGCTAATCCCATGACCCTATGGACAGGCAACGCATCTAAAACCTCATTGGCAAATACAACTGTGGGGGAGGGTTCAAGTCCTTTTAAGGTTGTGAGAACATTTAACCCTCTTTTAGCTTGCAGAATTCCTAGGCCATGACTGGTTTCAAGGACGATATAGTCATGAGGTACCGAAAGGAAGGAAACAATCCCTGCCCCTAATTGGCCCGTTCCTCCTCCCAATTCCAAAACTCGAATGGGAGTACCAATTACATTTGAGGCCTGAGTAATAGCTTGAGTGACTCCAAACGCAAAGGCTGAAAACTTGGCACTTGTGTCAAAAGGGCCCACAGAACTCCCAATAGCTGGACCTCGAGTATAAAACCCATGAGTTTTATGAAAAAGTGCCAAGGACATAAAGTCCCTAATAGTGATGGGACCTTCTTCTCGAATTTTATCCTTTACTATTTTTGAAAGCTCAGTAGGTTTTCTGATCATAGTCATTTTCACTGAAAAATAGACAAAAAAAGGGTGCCAATATTGGCACCCTTTTTAGTATAACCCAAAAAAACGAATTTCTTAGTTGATGACTGTAGATTTTGCCCCAGCTGGATTGATGGGTACCGTGTTCATGGTGTCAGTTTGAGGCAATCTTCCAGCACCCATGGATTTTTGAATCCGAGCACGGTTGGCATCATTCGCTTCATTCATCGCAGCTTTGGTCCCAAAATCTTGTGAAGCCTTTAATGTTCCACCACCGACCGCATTGGTCTGTCCAGGATCATTTGCTGTGGACTGGCCAGTCACAGGAGATTTACCTTGGGCTGGATATCCTGGATGAGCTGGTGGCTTTGCCTGAGCAAACGCCATTGATACAACCAAACAACTGGCACCTAGCGTACCAAGAATAATTCCAATCGCTTTCATAAGACCGCTCCTTTGTTAGTTATAACGGGTTAACAATAGAAAATGGTCACAATTTATTCATGTGATCTTCAAGCTTCAATAGAAGAGCGGAATCTTAGGCAGAATAGACGGTGGTGTCAAGCCTATAGGCAAAAATGGCCAAGAATATAAATTTTAGGCCTTATGTATCTCCCCCACTGGCTCGACGAACCGGCCGACGAGCGCGATAGGGGGTCCTGGGCTTTGGCGCTGGCATGAGAAGTGTCAGAGTTGTTCCCTTATTTGGCTCACTCTCAATACTAATTTGACCCTGGTGTTCTTCTACGACTTTTTTCACCGTGGCCAGACCTAATCCTGTTCCCGAGCGCTTGGTTGTGAAATAAGGCTCAAAAACTTTATCCACAAGTTCTGCCGGAATTGGCACTCCATCATTAGCAATGATGAGCTGGAGCTCAGGCTTTCGAGCCCTAGTTAGCATCACTTCTACGCGTAAATGCCCACCAGGAGACATGGCTTCAATCGCATTCTTAAAAATACACAAAAACACGTGTTGCATTTTCCCTTCATCCCACCGTACTTGCGCCAACCGAGCAGGTACTTTCTTGAGGACCTCAATACGATTCACCCGTAAATCGGTGGAAACTAATGAAAGTGCCTCATCCAGCATATCCTGGACCCTGCACATTTTACGATCTAGCTCTAAGGGTCTAGCAAAGTCCAATATTTCATTTAATATGGTTTCCATCCGAATCATATCTCGCATAGCGTTTTCCACACGAGTTTGTGAATCAAAATCCAGTTCAGAGTCAGTGGTAATTTCTTCCAGTTGCGCGCGAATAAACCCTATCGGCTCTCGAATTTCGGTGGCCAGGAAGGAACTGACCTCATGAAGAGCCGCTTTTCGTTCTTCTTTCCGCACATCCCCCCCCTCTGGAACTGGGGGCGGAGCCATTTTCCCGCCTTTCGCAGATGGTTGTTGAGACTGAACAGGGGCTTGGTCCATCACGGAAAGACGACACGAGGGATCCTCAAATAATTCTACAAGCTTGGCCGTAACCGTTTCGAGAGTTTTGAGATCACTCCCATTGTGATCAAATTGGTTAGGATTCTTTGCAGCTAAGGTCAGGGTCCCGGCAACACGTCCTCTCACAAAAAACGGGACCACGATCGTTGAAGAAAATTTATCCTTGTACAATTGCTTATAGTCATGGAATCGCCCCTGAGTTGATGCCAAATTATTATCGCTCCTGGCCTTTCGATGACGAACGCACCAACCGGATGCTGAATCATCCAGTGAAAGTTGTTGCCCAGGGCTTAAATCCCGTTTTTGTGTACCGAGAACACCAAGTACCTCTAATGAGGCCAGCAAAGGGTCATAAATCGTCACCCAGCCTCGATCAAACGAAACACCCTCATCAACCTCGGTCAAAATGTTAGCAATTCGTTCTTGCACCTGTTCATTGGTATAGGTGCGGGCGACAACCTCTTGTCCTTCAGTGCTTGGCAAACCAAGTGGCTCATTGGCCACAAGAGGATTCCCTAAAATTACCGATGATCCGAAAAGCCCAGCCTTTTTTAATTCTCCAGTAATAAAGTTCACATTGGTTGAGAATGTCGTTTTTTCACGTTTGGTGAGAGGTACATTTTCCTTCCTCGCCAAAACCAACGTTCCATACACTCGTCCTCCAAATTTTAAAGGCAGCGCTAGAACTACTTTTGTCCCTGGAGTCACCATCCGCAGACGAAGAACATTGCTTAGTTCAGTCTCTTCTCTCGCATTTTTGGGACTGACACTTTTCAGCTCTTCAAGAGATAAAGCCCGAAGAATGGCTCGAATTTCTCGAGGCGAAAACCCTCGGGAGACTTGTTCAATGAGAGGCCCACCCTCATGGGCCATGATGGCAACCAAGGCGGCTTCCATTCCAACTTCATTGACGGCGGAGGTCAGTATTTTTTGGAGGGTACTTTGCTGTTTGGTAGGCAAAGTTGATTCAAGGCTGTTGGCCATGCATAGGATTCCTCTCTATCTGTAACGAAATAGTTAGGCCCATTCGGATTAAAAGAGACGAATATTTTTCATTTCTCTCTTTTTAGTCGAGAAATTCCTGGGCGGGCAGTCGAGCAAGGGACCAAGATTATTGTTGCCCATTTTCTTCATTAATTAATGTGTCGAATTTTTCGTCCAGATGGTGACCTGCTCACCCTCTCAATGTGACCTTGTTCTGAAATCCACATATTGAGTATGCCACTCACTATACTAATGAGAATCGCACCACCGACTGCTGGCCAAAAACCAGAAACCAGAAAGCCTTTGACGACCCCACTCACGATATAGAGTAAAAAGGCATTAATCAGCACCATGAAAAATCCTAGAGTGACTAAGATAAATGGTGCTGATAATAAATAGAGGATGGGACGAATAATGGCGTTCAAAAACGACAGAATCACCACCGCCGCAATCCCTGAACCTACGCTGAGAATTTCAATGCCTGGAATAATCTGACTCGCCAATAAGACGGCGAACCCTGTGATTCCACATCGAATAAAAAATCCTTTCATAATGACATCATACCGGCCTTTTGGTCATTCCCTCAAGCAATCCCAAGACATCGAGGGGAATCGCCCGTCATAGAAGACATTCCTATTTTTAGCCCTCAGGAACTCCCAAGCTGTGCTCCTCTCGGCCTAACGTTACCAATAGAGCCGCAGTCAGCGGAATAAAAATAAAACAACCAACCATGCCCATGAAGGTTTCTCCAATCCAAAAGGTCACCCCTAAGTTAAATACCAACACCCCGTAATATAAGCCGATTCCCAGTAATAATTCGCGGTTGATGACTTCTCGGGGAACGGATTCGGCTCTGTAGGGACCACGCTCGAACCACCTATACAACACAAAGGACACAAATCCGACCGAAGCCCACCCTGTAAAATTGGCTAAAGGAATTCCAAAATAGATGGCCGCATGAGGGTATCCATAGATCTCTCCCAAAAACCATCGCCCACCTTGTAGGGCTACCGGATCAATGATGACATCTGAAAACGTGAATAGAACGACTGTTAACCCCATAACTGGCCACGAGGTTCTTAACGAGGCATCAAAGCTCCACCCACGTTTGTCTGCTATTTTCGCACGGGGAAGGATAAAAACAAGAGCCACACAATAGCTGGCAAATAGCAAAAACGAAAATGAGAGGGAATCCATAAAAGGAATATTAGAAATGTAGAGCTCTTGACCCTCTGTCGATCCAGTATAAAAATAGTCCCCAAAGGGAACACCAATCCGTGTCGAAGAAAATTCAGAGATAAAGGCAGTGGCCCATGTGATTCCAAAAAGACGACACGTTCGCTTCCACCCTAAAAGTTGACGAGCGGCATATAATGAGACGGCAAGAAACACAAACACATAGGGTCGAAGAATAACCGTATTGCCTAAGAGAAAAAGAAATTCCAAGGTATGCTTTCGTAATGAAAAGCGTAAAAGTCAGGGGAAAGGGAATTAGGCGTACCCGTGCTGGCGAAACCACCTTACCGCTTTGTCGAGGGCAGTTTCCACTGATGTCTGAGGAAGATCGAGTTCTTTCCGAGCTTTCGTGCAATCATAATGCATTCGATATTTGGCCATCCGCACACCTTCCAGGGGAATTCGAGGAGTTTTATGCGTCACGTGATTGGCAATCCAAGTATTTACATGTGCAAGGGGAAGGATTAACTTCCAGGGCAATCGGACTCGAGGCGCAGGTACGCTGGTTAATTCACTCAGCATCTGACAAATTTCGTGAAACAGGAGATTCTGATTCCCCAAAATATACCGCTCACCGATTCGCCCTCGTTCCATGGCTCGCACATGTCCCAAGGCCACATCGTCAACATCGATGAGATTCATCCCCGTTTCGATATAGGCAAACATCCGCCTCTTCATAAAATCCACAATAATTTTTCCCGTAGGCGTAGGTTTCACATCTCTTTCACCCACGGGAGCTGTAGGATTGACGATGACCACAGGCAATCCTTTTTTTGCCATTTTCAGCACTTCTTGTTCGGCTAAAAATTTTGATCGCTTATAATCTCCGGACAGTTGGCCCTCCGAAGGGAAGAGACCTTCATGACCTATCCCTCCATCAGCTGGTAACCCAATAGCGCCAATGGTGCTGGTATAGACAATGCGTTCAACCCCAGCCTCTTGGGCGGCCTGAAACAACTGTTTCGTGCCTTCCACATTCACCTTGTAAAAAGTGGTTGGGTCTTGAGCCCACAACGCATAATGAGCCGCCACATGATAGATACCCTGACAACCGGTGACAGCTTTTTTTAGCGAATGGGAATCTTGCAAATCCCCGTCAATCGTTTCAACCTGCATCCCTTCTAGATTTCTCCGATCGCTTCTAGGACGTACTAACACTCGCACGTCATCCCCCTTGGCGACCACGGCTCGTGTCACAGCAGACCCAATGAACCCTGAAGATCCAGTGATAAGAACTTTCATAAGAATCTTGAGTGCAATCCTAACCCCACAACTCAATCAATGTCCGTCGAAAAATGAAAACGAAGGGAAGGAGTCTGAATTGACTAATGGAGTCAAAGGTAAGTCTAGCTGACAAGCAACCTACCCATAGCTTAACTTTTTCTTTCTACTATGTACGTTGCAATTTGTCGTAAGGGATCGGCTTTGGAATCAAAGGCTTTTAGTCGATCGATCGCCCGCGCCACACATTCTTCACCCAATTGCCGAGCCCCATCAACGCCAAAAAATGAAGGATAGGTTTGCTTCCCTCGCTTTTCATCTGTCCCAGCATCCTTTCCTAATTCCTCACGCGTACCCACCATATTCAGCACATCGTCAGCGATTTGAAAGGCTAAGCCGATATCTTCAGCATATCCAGTTAAAGAATCCAATTGTATGGGAGAAGCTCTACCAATAATTCCACCTATACGGACCGCCGCCCGAATTAATTGTCCGGTTTTATGAGAATGGATTTTTTGAAGATGCGCCAGGTCGACCTCTTGATTTTCGGCCTGAATATCCATGACCTGTCCGCCTACCATGCCTTGATGCCCGGAGCCATACGCCAGCTCCCTGACAATTTGTAATTGTTGACTGGCTGTGAGGCCATGGCCACCAGAATCCTGGCTACATAATTCAAAGGCCATAGTGAGTAAAGCATCGCCGGCCAAAATCGCCATCCCATCGCCATACACTTTATGATTGGTGAGACGACCACGGCGATAATCATCATCGTCCATTGCCGGAAGATCATCATGAATCAAGGAATAGGTATGGACAAATTCTAAAGATGCGGCAAAGGACAACATGGCATCGTCGTCACACCCTAATGCTTGGGCTGAAGCAATCGTTAAGATGGGGCGCACCCGTTTGCCGCCACCTAAGAGGCTATATCGCATGGACTCATAGAGTTTCTCCGGATCACGCAATGAATCTGGGAGACTCTGCTCTAGGAAGCCATCAATCCGTTGGCGCTGCTGGTCTAAATACTGGTGAATGTCCACAGGGAAGCGAAGAAAAGAAATAATAGGCTAGAAAACTAGTGGTGGACCGTATCAAAAGAATTTTTTGTGGTCAAACAGCTCGCGTCAAGCCTCGTGAAACGGGAGGAGTAAGGCTTAAAATAAAGACAAATTAAGAAAAATTTTCCAAGGTCGATTTTCCCCGCAGATTAAGATCAAGTTTTTCAAATAAGATTTCCCAAAAATCACTCGCCCTTGAGGGACTTGGCCTCGAAGAGAGGACAAGCTTGCTGGGGTGAGGGTGAAGAGCGCAATAACAGGTTAACCCTAAATTGTGCGCAAGCTGGATATTGTGGTTACCAGGAACCATAACAGAGCAGATTTGAAATCTAGGCCCTAATTGTTTTCATCCTCACACACTCAGTATACTAGTACCTTATGAGTATTCGAAATCGAGCTGGAGAATGGGAGCCGTTGCTCCTGGGCATTGAGCCCGAACTTTGTGGGGTCTGCGGTGATGGACTCTATCGCAACCACACCATGCTGAAGGGAGGATGGTCTCGATGCAGCCTGTGTGAGAAATTTGTGCATTATAGTTGTTTAGCTAGCGGGAAAATTTCTTACCTAAAGCGACGTCCACGTGTCTGTCAAGCCTGTGACGAAAAGCCACCCGCTTCGGCATCAGGCAAAACTGTTTCTACCGTTCCATCTGAAGTAAAATAATGACCAATCCTGAGCTATCGCTTTCACGATCCATGGGATCCAATAAACTTTCGACTCTCTTCCTCTATTACGTTCTTTCTCCACTGCTGTGTGCTTTTAGTGGGTTTCATCTGACAGGCTACCTCTTGGTGGGTCTCTATACCTGGCCTCGAACCAGCCGAACGATCGTGTTGACCATTGGGACCATCATTTTTGTGTATGAATTTATTTTTAAAAGTCAAAGCCCTCAATTCGCCTCAGGTAAAGCTTGGTCTCAAGGGGAATGGGTACTCTATACCTCTGCAATGCCTTTTATATGTGGAATTGGGCTTCTCCTCGCAGCTGCTGGATTTTCAGAATAACAAAGTGCTGCTCTCACCGTATCTTCAACTTTCTTTTTTAGAGAGGACACACAATGAAAAACGTGGAATTGACCGTGGAAGGTACCATGTTAACGATAAAGGTAGACCTCTCACAGGAGTTCGGGCCGTCATCTTCAGGGAAAACCATTATTATTGCCTCCACTGAAGGAAACGTTTCTATCCCAGAGCGCGAAGAAAAAATTGGATTGAATATTTACAAGAAAAAATCTTAATTTTTTCTCCGTGTTTCCTCCTCCTCTAATAGGGCCTGCCCTGTTCGCGACTCTTTAACCTTCATGACACATCCTGGGGTGCCTTCAGCCACAAGGCTTCCACCCTGATCTCCACCTTCTGGCCCAAGGTCGATGACCCAGTCGGCATTCCGAATCACATCAAGATTATGTTCGATAACCAACACGGTATTCCCCGTTTCAACCAGACGATCCAGCACATCAAGTAGTCGTTGTATATCAACAAAATGTAACCCGGTTGTCGGCTCATCTAATATATAGAGCGTTCGACCAGTTGGTCGCTTGGACAATTCTTTGGAGAGTTTCACCCGCTGGGCTTCCCCCCCGGACAAGGTCGTGGCCGATTGACCGAGCTTTATATAATGAAGCCCCACATCTGATAGGGTTTGTAGTCGAACTCGAATTGGCGGAATATTGACGAAAAACTCGAGCGCTTCAGCAACCGTCATATTCAACACATCGGCAATCGTTCGTCCTTTATACATCACATCTAAGGTCTCTCGGTTATACCGCTGTCCTAAACACGCCTCACACGTCACATAAATATCTGGGAGAAAGTGCATTTCAATTTTGATCAACCCATCTCCTTGACAGGCTTCACATCTGCCACCCTTCACATTAAAACTATACCGGCCTGGTTTGTACCCACGTACCCGCGATTCCGGCAATTGCGCAAAAACATCTCGAATAAAACTGAAGAGGCCCGTGTAGGTCGCGGGGTTGGAACGAGGAGTCCGCCCTATTGGGGACTGATCAATATCAATCAGCTTGTCTAAATGCTCCAGACCTTTAATTGTTCGACAACCTTCAAAGATCGGCTTTTTTTGCCCAAGCCCCTGACCAAGCGATCGAAACAACACATCGATCACCAACGTACTTTTTCCAGAACCCGAGACCCCAGTCACACAGGTAAAGAGTCCTAAGGGAAGATTTACGGTCAAACTTTGTAAATTATGTTTCTTGGCCTCTACCACTGACAAAAAGGCCTTAGCTTTTCGTTTGCGCAGGGGCAATGTCACCTGTCGCTTTCCATTTAAATATTGTCCTGTCAACGAGTTCGCATCTGCCATGACGACTGAGGGTGGGCCGTGGGCCACCAACTTTCCGCCTTCGACGCCAGCCCCAGGTCCTAAGTCCAGGACATAATCGCCTGCACGTATGGTCTCTGCATCATGTTCCACCACAACCACGGTATTCCCCATATCCCGCAACCGCAGCAGGGTTTGCAATAATCGCCGATGGTCACGTTGATGCAATCCAATACTGGGTTCATCAAGAATATACAAAACCCCAACCAACCCCGATCCAATTTGAGTAGCCAATCGAATTCGTTGCCCCTCGCCCCCAGACAATGTAGCCGATGGACGATCAAGAGTGAGATAAGCCAACCCCACATTGAGAAGGAATTCCAGTCGCTCACGAATTTCTTTGAGGACTCGTTGTCCAATCATCCGTTCACGATCCGTGAGGTTCAAGACATCAAGAAATTCTAATGTCTGTTGGACGGATAAATGGGTGACTTCTGCAATGGACTGTTCCCCAATTTTAATCGCCAGACTTTCCAGTTTGAGACGACCTCCAGCACAGACTTCACACGGAGTCTCAAATGTCCATTCTTCATGATCAGAACAACCTGAAGCCTCGAACCCTATGCCATCGCATGCCGGGCAGGCTCCATGAGGGCTATTAAAGGAAAAGACCCGCGGAGCAATTTCGGAATAACTTACCCCACATTGAATACAGGCCAACTGTTCACTAAACAACCGTACTTGTTCATCTTCGGTGAGGACCCCAACAAGTCCTTTGGTCATCTTCAATGCTGTTTCCACCGAATCTGCCAGACGTCGTGCGACACTCGTATCCGCCTTTACGATCACTCGGTCAATCACAATTTCAATTGTATGTTTCCGCTGCTTGTGCAACGTGATGGATTCGCCAAGATCACGGATCTCCCCATCCACGCGAACTCGAACAAATCCAGCTTTTCGAGCGGCGAGAAGTTCTTTTCGATATTCGCCTTTCCGGCCTCGTACAATAGGGGCAAGAATGTGTATCTTACTTCCTTGAGGAAAACCTAAGATGGCATCCACCATCTGCGAGACTGTTTGCGCCGCAATAGGATTTCCACATTGAAAACAATAGGGACGCCCAATCCTGGCATACAACAAACGAAAATAATCATATATCTCGGTAACGGTTCCGACAGTTGAACGTGGGTTATGACTCGTGGTTTTTTGCTCAATGGAAATCGCCGGAGATAGGCCATCAATAGAATCCACATCCGGTTTAGTCATTTGTTCAAGAAATTGTCGAGCATAGGCAGACAACGATTCTACGTATCGTCGCTGTCCTTCTGCATAAATTGTGTCGAAGGCGAGGGAGGATTTCCCAGACCCACTTAGTCCCGTCATGACAACTAGTTGGTCACGAGGAATAACCAAATCGAGATTTTTGAGATTATGTTGGCGAGCGCCTTTGATGACGATGGCGTTTTGCATGGGACGGGATTATATCACAAGAAAATAAAGGACCGAGGACTCCAAATACCCTGAGAATTGACCCTCGAACGAGGGGTCGGATACAATCTTTCAGGGCCTTAATTCCTGAAGCTTGATTAAATCCTTCTATAGAACATCCTATTCTATTCCCACTATTTATTTCCCTTTAGCAAGAGGAATTTCATGAAGAATGTGACACGCATATTTTTCTGGCCATGCCTAATCCTGACATTTCAACTCCTGTGGCTGATTCCATCTGCATGGGGAGCAAAATATGAACTCACCCGTAATAGTGTTGAAAGTGTTAAGGACGTCGATGCAAAAGATGTTTCGTTGTTTCGAGTTAAATTAGGAGATCCAGAAATACAAGCGGTGGAATCCTTGGTTGAACAGCGACTCCCAGGTGTCCGCGCCGAACAAGAGGGTACTTTTATTTTGTTATGGGATAAAGAAAACCCCACTGGAGCTATGGCTGGAGTTCGGATTACTGATGGCAGAGTCGATTTGATTTTTATTAACAACCGTTTTACCCATAAAGTTCGGGGAATTTTTCGGCACATCTTGAGCGCTATCACTTTGAAAGAAATCCGAGATCTTCTTGGTCCAGAAGATTTTCCTAACGAAACTCTTATGGGAGCAAAACTCTTATATGAGGAAAAGGGATTCCTTGTGAATTACCTTGATAAGCAAGTAAATGTCGAATTTTGTTTGGGTTGCCCCGATCTCTTTTCTGGGTTCTAATTAACAAAATCGATTGTTTGGTTTTGGCTGATCATCAGCCTATATTCTCACATCGTTCTTCTCATCACCTGGGAAGTACCCTACCACTGCGATTGCCAATCATATTGAAAACTCTCGTGATTATCCCATTCCATAAAGACAGGGTATAAATGGAAGACCGTATTCTCTCAACTCATTTAGTAGAAGAAGAACACAATCTTGAAGGTTCCTTACGGCCTCAGCGATTAGGGGAGTACATCGGCCAAGAACGGATGAAAGAGTCACTCCGCGTGTGCATTGATGCCGCACTTGGACGGAACGAAGCACTCGACCATGCTATTTTTTATGGTCCACCGGGATTAGGGAAAACGACAATCGCCCATATCATTGCGAAAGAAATGGGCGGAACGATCCGCTCCACCTCAGGGTTAGTGCTCACACATGCCGGAGATTTAGCGGCCATTTTGTCTAATCTTCAACCTCGGGATGTCTTATTCATTGATGAAATTCATCGATTACCGCCTGCCGCCGAGGAAGCCCTCTACCCTGCAATGGAAGATTATCAAATTGACTTGGTAATCGGACAAGGCCCCTCCCTTCGCACCATGAAACTCGATCTTCCCCCATTTACTTTAATCGGAGCCACCACCCGAGCTGGGTCCCTCACCTCTCCGCTGCGAGAACGATTTGGCTTGGTTTATCGATTAGATTTTTACCAGCCTGAAGAACTGCAAGTCATCATTACCCGCTCAGCTGGCTTATTAAATGTTCAAATTGGTGATGACGCCGCTAGAGAAATATCGAAGCGAGCGCGAGGCACTCCCCGTATCGCGAATCGTCTTATCAAACGGGTTCGAGACTTTGCCGAGGTCAAAGCGCAAGGCCACATTACCCATTCTGTTGCGCAAGAAGCCTTACAATGGTTACAGGTGGATGAGGCCGGATTCGATGAAATGGATCGAAAAATTTTGTTAACCATCATCGAAAAATTTAAAGGAGGTCCAGTCGGCATTGAGGCACTCGCTGCAGCCATTCAAGAAGAAAAATCTACATTAGAGGATGTCCATGAACCCTACCTTCTACAATCTGGCTATCTTGATCGCACAGCCCGTGGTCGCCAAATAACTCCAAAAGCTCTGAAGCACTTCGGTAAACGTTCAGACCTTTTTTCTATCAATATCTAAAGGGTTCTCCATCCTTCGAGATTTTATCTCCTAGTCTTTTCCCATCCCTTCTGCCATCCCCTCCATTTGATGTATTGAGACTGAAGCAACATCATGGATAAAGTAGGAATATTCCTTAACATTCCTCAATCTTTTTAAGTCGTGGTTCATGAACTGTTCCGTCTTCAGGCACAAATATTCAACATTCATGAAAGCCTCACGATTTGTTCATGGCAGTTTTCTTCTTCTGATGATCTTACCTACAGTTTTAGGTTCGCTTCTTTGCATGACACCTGTTCAGGCCAATGAGTCCACTATCAATATTGTGGATACCTGGGTGGAAGATGGGTTTCTGTTTCAAGTGGCATTTGAAGCAGAACCCACGAATAGTCATTGCCAAATGGACGGGGAAGGGCTAATCGAATTCGAAGTGGCATACGACGCTCAAACCAGCGGTAGCGTCGAATCGGTTTTTGGTGTCGCGACGTGGTATCCCAGTTCGGACTCCGAAATACGGATTGCGACCCAAGGCCAAGCTATTGGCTCCCAAGCGTTATGCACCAGGTTTTCACCTTGTGAAATACAGGCGGTTCACATTGTCGAAACTTGGTGTCCTGTCACAAATGGCCCTCTGTACGAATGGTAGTATATTTTCCTAGGTTTCTAATTTACGTACTTATTGCCTCGTATCCGTTGTCACACCAAGGTTTTCAATCGCTCACAGGCTACATCTAAATCCGTATCCGTCTTTGCAAAACTAAATCGAACATAGCGAGCCCCATCGTTTCCCTGGAAAAAGGCCTCCCCTGGTACCCCCGCCACGCCAGTTTTCTCTAAGAGATACATTGCACGTTCTTTACCATTGGTCCCTGGCAAACGGCTCACATCTGCCAACACATAATATGCCCCTTGAGGGATGAATTGAGCCAATCCAATGTCTTCTAGCACCTGACAAAACTGATCGCGTTTTCGCTGAAATGATTGTAGGAGCCCCTCATAAAACGTCGGTTTCAATTCGTGAATTCCCATAGCCACTCCATATTGTAAAGGTGCTGGAGCACAGACATACACCAAATCATTCATCGCACCAATCATTGATGCCCATCTTGATGCCGCCACTGCATGGCCAATTCGCCAGCCGGTAATGCTAAAGGTTTTGGAATACCCGGAAATTGTAATGGTGCGCTCCGCCATACCTGGAAGAGCGGCAACACTCACATGGGATCTTTGGTCATAAACAAAGTATTCATAGATTTCGTCAGTGAAAACAAACAAATCATGATGTTTGGCTATCTCTGCAATGGCCTGGAGCTCTTCTTTCGAAAACACTTTGCCGGATGGATTGGCAGGCGTATTCACCACAATAGCTTTGGTGCGTTTGGTAATAGCTTGCTCCAAATCATCCAATGACAGATTCCAATCATTCCCTTGCAGGGAAACGAATTTAGGTACGGCCTCCACGGCCAAAATCGTACTCAGGTGATAGCCATAATATGGTTCAAAGAGAATGACTTCGTCCCCAGGTTGAAGAAGCCCCATGCACACACAATGAAACGCCCCGGTTGCTCCTGCGCTGACGGTGATTTCCGTTTCGGGATTGGCCGTGATGTGGTTAAATATTTTTAATCGTTCCGCAAGTGCTTGCCGGAGTTCAGCCAGTCCATCATAACGGGTGTAGATGTTAAACCCTTGATCCATAGCCTGTTTGGCAGCTTCAAGCACTGGCTCTGGAACTCCCGTGTCGCACACTCCTTGCGCTAAATTGATCCCTTGCATTTGTGTGCAAGCTAATGTCATGGCTCGAATCTCCGACTGACTGAGCTTAGCTAACCGCTGATTTTCATGTAGATTCATACTGACCTCTCCCGGTGCAAATTTTCATTTTCGGACTCAAATGAGAACATAAAAAAAACGATCATCGCCTCACGACTCTTTCCATCATCTCTTGCTGGTAAAAGTAGTCTTCTTTTACACTGAATCCGTATGAAGCAGCGACCATCCTATCGTTAATCATTCCGAGAAGGCGAGACCATCTTGTTCCAAATTAATAAACCGGCGTTATTTCTCTCACTCATTCTTTCCCTTTCATGCCTTGAGATCATGATTATCGACTTGGGGCCTGCCAACGGCAGCATGGAACCAGCACCACCTGAGGTCAATCCCCACATTCAAGGAATTGCCAGCTTTGCTCAACATTCACCGC
This sequence comes from Nitrospirales bacterium, assembly GCA_029261295.1. Classification (GTDB taxonomy): domain Bacteria; phylum Nitrospirota; class Nitrospiria; order Nitrospirales; family UBA8639; genus Nitrospira_E. The sequence goes on from JAJDBP010000005.1 coordinate 29,087, forward strand.
TCGTGGAAATTCCTGCAGGCTGGTTTTTGATGGGTACCAATCGAGAAGAGGGTGAGAGGCATTCCTTTGAAAAAAATTACGACAACACAGAATTCCCGCAACGCCGCATTTGGTTGAATGCTTTTCAGATTGATCAATACGAGGTATCACTAGGAGAATTCTTGCAGTTCTTGCAAGGAAATATGCGAAAGGTTTCCCCAGAATTGAGAGGACTTATTTGGCACCTTATCAGCGTTCATTTCATTCCGAATCAAGCGCTAGCACCTTGGCCTGCACTTTATGTGACTTGGGATGAAGCTCAGGCCTTTTGCTTTAGTCGAGGTAAACGGCTTCCTTCAGAAGCTGAATGGGAAAAATCAGCCAGAGGGACAACTGGGAAGACTTTCCCTTGGGGCAAAGAGAGTCCTTCGCCAGAGATTGCTGTCTTTGGAGCCTATCATGTGCATGAGATTCCGTTAGTGGCCAATGTGGATAGTTTTCCCGAAGGACAAAGCGAATGGGGTATTTATCACTTGTCTGGGAACATTGCCGAATGGACGAACAGCTGGTTGGGGTCCGATTATTACCCCATTATGTCTGCACGAAATCCGCAAGGCCCTAAATCTGGCCGATACAAATCCGTGCGGGGAGGGTCTTGGAAGAGTAATCCTGTCATGCTTCGTACTGCCACCAGAGGTGGCGCACTACCAGAAGAACGTTCAGCCAACATCGGCTTTCGCTGCGCTCAATCAACTCAACCATAAATTCATTTGAGGGATTAGGAAATCCCCCATAATTGCTCTAGCCGCTTCGCGCGACCACAATTCCATTTATAATATTTGTAGCGAATAGGGTTCTTCGCATAATAATCCTGATGGTACTCTTCTGCAGGAAAAAAGGTTGAGGCTGGACTTATTTCGGTCACAATGGATTCCGGGAAACCTTTTGTGACTTCAATGTTTTTCTTAGATTCATCAATGACTTGTTTTTGATGTTCATCATGGTAAAAAATCGCCGTGCGATATTGATTTCCGTGGTCGCAAAATTGGGCATTGGGTGTGGTCGGATCCACATTTTTCCAATAAACCTCAAGTAGACGCTGATATGTGACTATATTGGGATCATAGATGATCTCTATTGATTCTGTGTGTCCGGTGCCGCCAGCAGAAACTTGTTCATACGTCGGATTCTCTACTTGGCCTCCAATATATCCTGACACAACAGAGGTAACCCCTTTGACTTTTTCAAATGCCTCCTCCATACACCAAAAACAACCACCGGCAAACGTGGCTTTTTCTTGATGGGAATTTTCGCCGGCATAGCTACTATTGGCGCTGGACATGAAAGTTCCTACCATCAACACTGCAAATCCTAAGAAAAGCAGAAACTTGATATTTCGCATATTCCCCTCCTCCGTTGTACTCTCTCACAGGTACTAAAAAATGAATCCTGTTTTCTATGGAAAAGTCTATCGCCCCTAACTATGAAGTCTCAACTATCATCAAATTGTTACGCTGTTTACAAGTGAATTTCCACTCATAAGGAATGAATGATTAAAGAAAAACTGAGATTATTTAGAAATTATCAGTGACTTATTTATAATAAGGAGGTCCATAAAGTGTAATACCTAGGCAATTTACAGCAAAGTCTGGGAAGGAGGAAAGTTGAGGTAAAACGAAATCCGTATGAGGAGTATTTCTCAAGGTTCCCAACCTGGCACAGACATGTGCCAGGTTGAGGTCATACGCTATTAGGATCCGCCTAACAAACTTCTCAGCGTGACGGTTCCTCCGGTTTTTCTAGTCGCCTGAATTTTTTCTTTCAATCCATTGAGTTTAGCGACTTCCTGTTCTTTTTGTTTTTTCATTGCAGCCACAGCTTTTTCCTGGCGTTCTTTTTCTTCCTTTTCTTTCTGGACCAGGCGTTCTTTTTCTTCCTTATCCATTTGTACAAGAACCACCGGGTTTATTTTTGTGGCAATTCCTGGATTAAGAACAGAGGTAATGAGCGATGTGCCAAAACTTTTCGCTAGGACCTGAGTGGTATTTGGTAAGTTAGGTTGTTCGTTGATGACCAGATAATTTAGCGTGGTTTGACCTTGGCCTGAATTTCCAAAAGTCAGTGATAAGGTCGAATCTTTGACTTCAACGGAGTAATCTACAATGGTTAAATATTCTCCCCTTGCGGTATTAACCTGTCTGGCCAATTGTAGACCTTCTGCCGAAACCCAATGAGGCCCCTGAGCTTGACTAGGATCACCCAGAACCATCGTGACATAATAAATGCCATTAGGAATAGGGAAATTCCAAGTTACCGGGCTTTGGTTAGTAGCACTCACAAATGTATCTAATGTTTGATCAGCCGTTGAGTTTTTTTCTGTGCCATTCAACAATTGATTCCACCCATAGCCACGGGTACTGTTAAAAACACTCCCGTCGTCTTTCTTAAAGTTTGTGGGAACCTGAGAGCCGGGTGTCTGGAAATTTATGGCAATAGGCAAGTTGGGTTTCGGAGGAGATGGATTAGAATTCTCCGACCCAAAGGTTGCTGTCACTGCTTGAGAAGAAGAAAGCGTCAAAGCACACTTCGACGTTCCACTACATAGCCCATTCCATCCTTGAAAAACATTCCCCGATGGTACAATCGGGGTTAGGGTAACCGTTGTTCCTTGGATGAAGGAGGCAGTGCAAGTTCCACCAGAACAAGTTAATCCTGACGGACTGCTGCTTATACTCCCTTGCCCATCACCCATTATTGAAACACTCAAAGAACGAGAAGGAGTTGGAGTGTTCGACGTAAACGAAGCTGAGACCGTGGCGGAAGAAACTAAGTTAAGAACGCAACTACCCGTTCCCTGGCAAGATCCACCCCAACCCGAAAATATTTTTCCACTGCCTGGGGCTGCAGAAAGCGTGACATTTGTTCCTGAAGAAAATGTTCCAGAACATGTTCCGCTGGAACATGACAGACCGGGAGGATTACTGGTTACCACTCCCTCTCCATTAACAGAGACAGCGAGCGAACTTCCAGCTGTCACCAGGCTCTTGGAGACTTCTTGGCTTGGAGAACTCTCATTGCCAGACGTATCATAGGCGGTTACTGAAAAATAATGAGTCTTATTTGATTCTAGGTTGGCGTATTGATAGCTGGTTGTTTTCCCAGCATTCTTTGAATTCACATAGTTCCCAGAAGTTGTTCCATGGTGCACCCAATACCCAGCCAGGTCAGACTCTTGATTGGCTGCCCATTGCAACCCCACAGAATTGCTGGTTGCAGACTGAACACCATTGGGAATCAAAAATAGCCCAACACCAAAAATCGAAGCGAAAAAAATCTTTCGAAATGTTAAACAAGCAGGATCGCGGAACATGGAACACCTCCTTCAATAAGGGGCCCCAATCCCGATCCATCATCGTTTCTCTTTCTTCGGTAACCCGGCTATCAGAAATTCTGACCCGTGGCTTTGCGTCCCCACTTCACAATGGGTTTGCCTTTGTCGGAAAGAGGCCACCACCTTTGTTATGTATTGACAATGTTATTACAGTTACGTGTTCTCCTTCGTAGATCTGCAAATAATCAAAACCTAATTCGTCACCTGCTCTTATCGGTCGGTTGAGTGGAGGCTTTAGTCCAAAAAATTACCTAATAATAGATAAGACTTTATTCCCTCTATCCCTTATCGGCACTTCTAGCCTTCTACATCTTAATGGAATCATTATCTTTTACATTTGTATGAATTAGGTCTTCTTCATCCCCTCTTTTGTTGATATAAGGAATACTATTTCATTGTATGAATGATTTTGCACCAATACTGGCTATGCCGGCTAAGGCACATCCCTCATCCAATTGAGCACCAGGAGCCCCACCAACCCCAATGCCACCCACAACCTCATTTCCAAATACCACAGGGAAACCTCCGCCCAGAATTAAAATCCGTTCATTCATATCTCGTAAGCCTTGCAGATGGGGTATTTTGGTAATCAATTCTGCCAATTCTTGCGTAGACCGGCGAATGCTAGACGCTGTATAGGCTTTTTTCGCACTACTATCTTGAGTATGTGGTCCAGCCCCATCACCACGAAGAAGAACTTTTACATTCCCTCCACTGTCAACCACAGTTACACTCACCTGATACCCTCCCTCCTCACATTTTGCCAGCGCCTCATTGGCAGCCCTTTGCGCCATTTTTAGGGCTAAAATATTTTTTTTGAGTAACGCGGAACTTCCCCAACACATTCCCGGAACAATGAGGAGAACCAAACAGCCAATCAACAACACTTTGACAACAGTGCACCATTTCTCTCTTTTTGTTTCCTTGGCTTTCATTAAATTTTCCTCCCATATTTCATTTTCAACAATTCCCAATGGGGAAATAGCAAACTTCATGTGATTTACACAGACCCTCTTTACAGTTTTTGTTCATCTATTGTTGTATCCCCAAATCTAAGACCGATTCTCCATATTTTTATTATGTTTACAACCGGTCACGTAAGCCCCGCAAAACGATATCCCGATAGCTGACAATACCCACCACCTTTTGATTTTGAATGACAGGCGCCAGGGTAAGACCAAACCTTTCAAAAAGACGAGCGCAATATCGAATATCCATGTCTGGATCGACAGATATCACCGGCTTGCTCATGATCTCATACACATTGACTCGATCAGCCGCCTTATCAACTCCCAACACTTTTTTTGCAATATCTGCCAACAGGACAATCCCATATTCATCATCATCATTCCGTCGATCTACCAAAAGACATTCAGTTTCTAAATGCTTGGCTTGGCGAAGGGCATCCGCCACGGTTTCAATTCCATGAATGACATCAAATTGAGTTTTCATGACATCCTTTACCCGAACCAATTCACCGTGTCTCATAGCTCTTCCTCCACCATATCTTTAAGTTTGGCCATTTGATGGACGACCCCCACTGCATCTTCAACATCAATCTGAAACGCAATTCCTGTTCCAGGCTTAGCATCAAACTCGCCAACCCTGGCAATCGATTCCAAAATTTCTCTCGATAAATGCTCTTCCACTAAAAAGAGAATGACATCGCGTTGGGTTTCCAAGTTCAAGCCAAAAAACGTTTTTTTGACCTCCAACCCTTCACCATGAGCACTGGTAATCACTGTGGCTCCCGTTGCACCTTTTTCTCTCGCCCCATTCATCACCGCACTGGTTTTGTCGTCTTGGACAAACGCACAAATTAACTTGAAATGCATATCATGGCTCCCTGAGAAAAATTATTGTGGTTTGGCCAACCAGGCAGAAATTTGCGCATAGGCCATAACGGAAATTATTGGAAACAAACTGGCAAAGGCGATCAGTCCAAACCCATCAAACACTGGATTGCGGTCTGGGACGTTACTTGCCAATCCTAACCCCAATGCCGCAACAATAGGAACGGTCACAGTGGAAGTCGTCACCCCACCTGAGTCATATGCCAAGGGAATGATCATTCGAGGAGCAAAAATTGTTTGAATGATAACAATGACATATCCAACAATAATGTACCAATGCAAAGGAGTTCCGGTAATTATACGATAAGATCCCAGGGCAATTCCTAAAGCCACCCCAATCGCCACGGCTATTCGCAAACCCCAAACTCCAATGACTCCACCGGAAACTTGATGCGCTTTTATGGCAACGGCTAACAAGGAAGGTTCCGCTATGGTAGTGGAAAAGCCAATGGCAAGAGCAAAAACATACACCCAATAATATTGACTCCATTCTGGAATTTTGCCGATAACGGCGTTATGTTCTAAACCCAGAATAAACTCGGTGGCCGTTAATTGTTGAGCCATCAGTTTCCCTATAGGAAATAGAGCCATCTCTAACCCTTGCAAAAAAAATGCAAGCCCGACTAAGACATATAAGAATCCTATTCCTACACGACTCATGTTGGCGATCGGTCGCCGAATGACGAGGCTCTGAAAGCCAAGTATGATCAAGCCTATAGGCAATACATCAGCTATTGTCGCCCATAGGGTTTGTAGAAAGTCCTGGACCATGTCTTTATCCAAGCATGCCGTATGCCATGACAAAAATCATTGGCGTCAATGAGGCAAAAGCAATCAACCCAAATCCATCAACCATCGGATTGCGGCCTCGAATTGAAGAGGCGAGTCCAACTCCCAGGGCCGTAACAAGAGGAACGGTGATCGTAGAGGTCGTCACGCCTCCCGAATCATAGGCAATCCCGATGATTTCGGGAGGGGCAATGAACGTCATGCCAATGACCCCGAAATACCCTCCAATTATCAAATATTGTATGGGCCAACCTCGAACGATGCGTAGGACGCCAATGACTATGGCAAACCCTACGGACAAGGCAACGGTTAAACGCAAACCAAACGCATAATCAATGCGCGCTTGTTTGCTGCTTTCGATGACCTTGCCTTCAGCGGCCACATTGGCGGCCTCATTGGCCACAGCAATTAAGGCAGGTTCTGCTACTGTGGTGCCAAACCCCAGAGCAAAGGCAAAGAGCAATAACCAGGTTAAACTTCCTTTTTTGGCAAACGAGAAAGCCAGTGATTCTCCCAAAGGGAATAAGCCCATCTCCAATCCCTGTACAAACAATGTCAGACCAATGAGCACAAAGAATGATCCTGTCAGGATCTCCAGGAGGTTGGGGATAGGCTGATGCAACACCACCAATTGAAAAAATCCAATGACAACCACAATGGGCAGGAGGTCATAGGCGCTCCCAATTAAGGATTGGAAAAAAGATTTAAACATTGGGGAAGAATAGAGATCAAAACGATGTCAATCCTGCTCGTCTGATACTTTCAAAATACCAGGGGATGCACCTAATGACAAAAACCACGAAGAAGGTAGGGAAGTTTTTGCTCGCTGGAGGATGCCAAAGGATTGGACACCGAGCAATTCTAAGAATTCAATTGAAAGGAATGACTACATATTCTGTATTGTCAAAGAAACAAGAGAAAAAATGCGAAAGGAAAAGGCAAATAATAGAACCATTTCAGCCAACGTCCCTAAATCTTAGAACAACCACGGTGCTTCCTGGGCACGCCGAGCTTCATACGTGGATATAGCTGGTTCATGTTGAAGGGTTAATCCAATGCCATCTAACCCTTTGATCATACATTCCTTACGAAACGGATCAATGGCAAATTGATAACATTCGCCTTCGGGCAACAAAACTCGTTGTTGAGCTAAATCAACCGTGACCTGATACGTTTCCTGATTCAGAACCCGCTCAAAAAGAGTTTGAATTTCTTCTGGAGTTAAGATCACGGGAAGAATGCCATTTTGGAAACAATTATTATAAAAAATATCCGCGAAACTGGGAGATAAAATAGATCGAATTCCATAATCCAATAATGCCCATGGTGCATGTTCCCTTGAAGATCCACACCCAAAATTATCCCGAGTCAGGAGAATCGGAGCCTCCTGATACCTTGGTTGATTAGAAAAAAAATCAGGATCTTCTGCGCCATCTGGACGTTGGCGCCAATCCGCAAACAACCCCTCCTTCAATCCGGTTCGCTGAATAGTTTTCAAATATTGTTTGGGAATGATTTGATCAGTATCGACATCAGTCCGATCTAAGGGAGCGATAATTCCTGTTAGGGTAGTAAAAGCTTGCATGATTCTCTCCAATAATCCAAAAAAACTTATTTCCTTACACAGACCAACCTACTTGCCGTTTCTCCAATTAAGCCCAATCTCTAATATCTACAAAATGCCCTTCCACCGCAGCGGCAGCAGCCATAGCAGGAGAAACCAAATGCGTACGTCCACCTTTTCCCTGGCGTCCTTCAAAATTTCGGTTACTCGTCGAGGCACAACGCTCCCCCGGAGTAAGGACGTCAGCATTCATCGCTAAACACATACTACATCCTGGCTCTCGCCATTCGAATCCTGCCTCTCGAAATATCCGATCGAGCCCCTCCTGCTCCGCTTGTTGTTTGACTAAACCAGAACCCGGAACCACCATGGCCTTCACTTTTCCTGAAACATGTTTACCTTGAATATATTTGGCTGCCACTCGTAAGTCCTCAATCCTGGAATTGGTACAAGAACCTATAAACACTCGATCAATTTGAATATCAGAGACAGCAATATTGGGCTGAAGCCCCATATAGTCCAAAGCCCGTTGCGTTGCCCCCCTAAGCTTCTCATCGCCAATGTCAGCAGGGTTAGGAACCCTGCCATTTACATCCGTGACCATACCAGGATTGGTTCCCCAGGTGACTTGGGGTGGAATATCATCGCCTCGCATTTCCACTAAATGGTCAAACGTTGCCCCAGGATCTGTCTTCAGATCCATCCACGCTTTGCTAGCGAGCTCAAACATCTCCCCTTGAGGACTCAGTGGACGCCCTCGAACATATTCCACAGTTTTTTCATCTGGACTCACCAGGCCAGCTCGTGCCCCTGCTTCAATAGACATATTGCAAAGGGTCATTCGTCCTTCCATAGAAAAGGAACGGATGACGGCCCCCGTATATTCGATAACCTGTCCAATGCCGCCACCAATACCAATTCGCCCTATGATGGCCAAAATGACATCTTTGGGAGAACAGTAGTCTGGCAACTCGCCTTCAACCCGAATCTCCATAGTTTTTGGCCGTTTCTGTACTAAACATTGTGTGGCAAGGACATGTTCAACTTCCGAAGTACCTATGCCAAAAGCCAGAGCCCCAAAGGCTCCATGAGTTGAGGTGTGGGAATCACCGCAAACGATCGTCATGCCAGGTAAGGTCAGGCCTTGTTCCGGACCAATGACATGAACGATCCCTTGGCGAATATCATTCATGCCATAGTAGGAAATCCCAAACTCGGCACAATTGTCTTCCAAGGTCGATATTTGCACAGCACTCATGGGATCGCTAATACCTTGACTACGGTCGGTCGTGGGAACATTATGATCAGGTACCGCAAGAGCGGCTTTCGGACGTCTTGGAATACGCCCGGCTAACCGCAACCCCTCGAAGGCTTGAGGCGAGGTCACCTCATGCACCAAATGACGATCAATATACAAAAGAGTGGTCCCATCGGGTTCTTCACGCACCACATGCTGGTTCCAAATTTTTTCGAATAATGTTTGACTGCCCATATAATTTTCCTCTCTTCAGAAATATAGGTAGACTTGTATTTATCGCCTTTGTCTTCCCTCTGGCAAGCATCCGGGGCACATATTCATGAACGGCTTCTTGTTTGGAAACAATCTTTGTGGTCTTTTGAAACTTCTGATATACTTTTTTCCAGTACGCCTAAAGCATCTACCACACGGTTTTTCTTAATTAAATACAAAGCCAAATTGCAGACCTGGGCAACGATTCGTCTCATCAACTCTCTGAATCTTTTCCACGGTTTTCTGGCCAGATGTAAATCATACGACCGGGTGTTGCCTTGGCCCTGCCACCCCCAAGCATCTCAATAATAGGTGATTTTAATTACGGTTTTAAGCATCAAGCCATGTTGAATTTTCTCAGTCGCTACCTTTCCCAAGATATCGCCATCGACCTGGGTACTGCATCCACTCTCATTTTTATTAAAGGACAAGGCATTGTCTTGAACGAACCATCTGTGGTGACGATTGAAGCTCATTCTAAAAAAATTTTGGCGGTTGGGGAAGAGGCAAAGAAAATGGTGGGGCGGACACCTGGGAATTTGGCCTCCATCAGACCTATGCGTGATGGCGTTATCGCCGACTTTGATATGGCCGAACAAATGCTCCGGTATTTTATCCAAAAAGTTAGCCCTAAAGGCATTCTCTTCCGACCACGTATCATTATTGGAGTCCCATCAAGAATTACCCAAGTAGAACAACGAGCCGTCAAAGAATCTGCAGAATTAGCAGGCGCCCGAGAAGTGTTTCTTATTGAAGAACCCGTCGCAGCCGCAATTGGTGCAGGGCTTCCCATCACGGAACCTTCCGGAAATATGGTCGTGGATATTGGAGGCGGGACGACAGATATTGCGGTCATTTCGCTTGGCGGTATCGTGTACAGTGAATCTGTTCGAATTGCTGGAGACCAAATAGATGGGGCCATCATGAACCATTTGAAACGAGAATACAGCCTGCTAATTGGCGAACATATGGCGGAACGGATCAAAATTGAGATCGGATCGGCTTATCCACTCTCTGAAAAAAAACAAATGGCGGTTAAGGGAAGGGATTTAGTTTCTGGAATTCCACGAACGATTTTTATTGATGATGTGGAGATTCGAGAGGCTTTACAAGACTGTATCACCACCATTGTGACAGCAGTGCGACTTGCCTTAGAACATACGCCTCCTGAATTAGCTGGCGACATCATCGACCGAGGCATCGTCCTCACGGGTGGCGGTTCTTTGTTACAAGGCTTAGATGACCGATTGCGTGAAGAAACCGCCTTACCCATTGTCACCGTCGACGACCCTTTAAGCTCGGTGGTGTTGGGTGTTGGAAAAACGTTGGAAGAACTCAGTCTGTTGCGAAAGATCTCAACACATTCAAGCTTGAATCCCTAAGCAGCCTCCTCTATCCATGCCTCGAACTGAGCATACCTCATCACCTCTCACCACTGGCCTCCGTCGCTTCCTTGTGGGAGTGTTTCTCCTTATTGTGCTTCTTTTTCTCTTTTTACCCCGGCAATCACAGGAATGGGTGAGGCAGATAGGAGGTCCACTCGCTCTGATCCTTGAAGGCCCATTACATTTGGTAGCCACGATCCAGAATTCGGCGGGTGAGACTTGGAGTCAATATATCGCCTTCCAACAGGTGTGGGAAGAAAACCAACAATTGAAACTCGAAATCCAAAAATTACAAGGTGAACAGAACCGCCTTCGAGAGCAAGCTATTCTAGCCATGGACTACCAAAAGCTCTCGGCCTATCAGGTCACGGCTCCTATGGTCACCGTGCAGGCTCACATCATTGGACGCAAAGTTTCAGATTGGTATCGAGCGATGATCCTTGATAAAGGTGCGCGTGACGGTATTCATACAGAAATGGGGGTCATCACTGAGGCAGGTGTGGTGGGCAGAATCGTTCGAGTGAATCCCATGACCTCGATAATGCTTTTGCTTTCGGATCCCAATGTCGCCATTACGGGGATGATTCAAAGTAGCCGAGATGAAGGCATTATTAAGGGAACACCACAAGGAACCATTCACATGAACTACCTCCCTCCACTTTCCTCCGTCCAAGTTGGTGATAATATTGTTACCTCAGGCCTCACAGATGATTTCCCGCGTGGACTCCAAATTGGTCGAATCCAACAAGTCACTAAAGCTGCAACCGACCTCTTTCAATCTGGAGAAGTGACTCCAATTGTTGATTTCTCAAAACTTGAAGGAGTGTTGATCATTACTTCATTCCAGCCAACCGTTTCCCTCGAACACCCACAGTCACCAACAACACTTCCTCCGAAATAACTTTTATGATGCTCATCATCTTGTATATTGGGTTATGTGTCGCCACGGTTGTTATTCAAGCTACGTTTAGTTCTTGGCTATCCATCAATGGCATACATCCAGACCTCTGCTTGATATTGGCATGTCTGATCGGATTTCTGTCGAATGAATATAAAGGACTCATGATTGGACTCACCATTGGACTCCTTCAAGATCTTTTGTCTCCAGGCGGGATAGGGATCAATATGATTCTCAAAGGTTTAGCCGGAACCCTCGCCGGTGCCACCACGCATACCGTTTCGACTGTAACGCCCTCAGCCACGTCAATTATCACACTCGTCCTCTCCTTAGGATGCGGGATGGCCTCTCTTATCGTGGCGTATCCTGCGCTCAAAGGAACAGAAGCCTTTCATGCTATCTCCTGGGTCCTCGTTCCACAGTCATTGTATAACAGTATTTTGGCTTCGGGATTTTTTTGGCTCATACACAGATTTCGTCATGCATTTGGTGTGGTACACTTTGCACACGGACGCCGATAAATATTTCACCACTTCTGTTTCATTTATCTGAAGAACCAACTGTTATGTTTGATACATCAAGACAAGCTAACGAATTGGCGGAAATTCAAAGCCGACTCATATTTGTGAAAGTCGGCCTACTGATGATTTTAGTCCTATTAGGACTTCGACTCTGGCAATTACAAATTCGAGACGGGGTCTATTATCAAGATTTAGCACGAGATAATCGGACGAGGTCCATCGTACTCGAGCCACCACGAGGCCTTTTATTCGATCGACATGGTGAATTACTAGCGAACAATGTCCCCAGCTTTCAATTGTATCTGTCACTAGAAGACGTCCAAGATCGTGATCTATTGCTTTCAAAACTCCCTGAATACCTTGATGTGAATGTGCAAGCTATTTCGGAAAAGCTCGCCAGAAAACGACGGGGACGCGTCAAAATAAAAAATGGCCTTACACTCAAAGAAGCCGCATTGATTGAATCACATCGGCTTGAATTGCCTGGCGTGGTCATTCAACCTGAGTATCAGCGCAACTATCCACTCGGAACCTACGCCTCGCATGTGATTGGGTATGTAGGAGAAATATCTGAATCACAGTTGAAAGATCCAGAATTCCTGGACATGCAAGCCGGACGGATCGTTGGGCAATACGGCGTCGAACGAACCTTGGATACTCATTTATTAGGTGAAACTGGGCGCAAAGTTATTGAGGTAGATGCCTTCGGTTATTCCAAACGATCGCTCTCTATACAACCCCCCCTGGCAGGGAATGATCTCTATTTAACCCTGGATATTCGGTTACAGCGGTTAGCCGAAGATTTACTTGGAAAGGAAGCGGGGGCCATTGTCGCTCTCGACCCTTGGAATGGTGATGTCTTGGCCCTCGCCAGTCAACCTGGGTTCAACCCAAACGATCTATCGGGAGGCATTAGCCCTCAACTTTGGCAACAGTTACTCCAAGACTCTCGACACCCATTGACCAACCGTGCCATTCAGGGTCAATACCCACCAGGTTCAACATTTAAGATCGTCATGGCCACCACTCTTTTGGAGACCCGAACCATGAGCGGAAGCGATTCACTCTCGTGCCATGGGACCTTTCCATTTGGGAAACGGGTCTTTCGTGATTGGAAACGTGGAGGCCATGGGACCGTTAATCTGACCAAAGCTCTTGCCCAATCTTGTGATGTGTATTTTTATAAAGCTGGAAATCAATTAGGCATCGACCCCATTGCCACCTATTCTCGAAAATTTGGATTAGGTGCAAAAACAGGGATTGCCTTGCCATCAGAACGATCAGGATTAGTCCCCTCCACCGAATGGAAGAAAAAGAACCGTGGAGAACCGTGGTACCCAGGTGAAACCATTTCGATTGCGATTGGCCAAGGGTTTTTATCTGTCACCCCGATTCAAATGGCTAAAATGGTGTCGATTGTGGCCACCAATGGACGAGTCGTACAACCTCGGCTACTCAAAGCATCTCGACTCAGACGGACGGGGAATCTTAAAAAAGAGCCTTCGCCTACATTCCAGCAATTGCCTATAGCCCTTGCAACTTTTTCAAAAATCAAGGAAGGGTTGGCAGCGGTAGTCACCAAAGGTACGGCGAAACGTGCACAATCTAAAATAGTGAGCATTGCAGGAAAGACAGGGACGGCCCAGGTCGTCGCATTAAAAGATGATGATGATAAATCAGAAGTAGCCAAAAAACATCGTGATCATGCGTGGTTTGTGGCCTTTGCCCCCGTTGAGCAACCAAAGATCGCGGTGGCCGTCATTATCGAACATGGTGGACATGGTGGGTCGGCCGCAGCCCCACTGGCCAAGGCCATAATAGAAGCCTACATGACAGAAGGGACCATTAAAATTGCTGCCCCTCTGTAATAAGGATTTGATCTAACAGAAGGCTCATGACTCCCTTAATGAATGACAATGTCAATCGACGCGGCTTGGATACCTTTGACTGGTGTTTTTTAGGCATCATCATAGCGATTCTTACTATTGGAATCCTCTCCATCTATAGCGTCACCAATTCCGCTTCCTCGACAAAATTCCCCATCTATCTCAAACAAACAACGTGGATGGTCGTCGGGACCTTAGCCTTTATCGTTGCAGCAGGCATCGACTACCACAAATTTGCAAGATTATCCTATCTGTTATACGGCGCCGGGCTTATCCTACTCATAATCGTTCTTATCATGGGAAAAACCAGCCGTGGGTCCCAACGTTGGATTCCATTAGGACCCTTCATGGTTCAGCCTTCGGAATTCATTAAAATTCCCCTCATGCTCACCCTCGCGTTTTATTATGGAGCAACCAGTCGCAAAGGATGGTTGCGACGTTTAATTATTCCGGCATTGATCGTTCTGCCAGGATTTTTGCTCATTCTGAAACAACCTGATTTAGGGAGTAGCCTAGGGTTCCTCTCCATCTTCTTGGTCATCGTCCTCACGGTTGGGATGAAATCAAAAGCGTTCGGCTTTATAGTTTTGGCCGCGCTCATGTTGTTCCCCTTTGCATGGGGAGGAGTGTGGGGCTCCCTCCATGGTTACCAACAAGATCGGATTTTAAGTTTCGTGGACCCTAATTCTGACCCTGGAGGGAAAGGGTACCACGGGCTACAATCACGCATTGCTATTGGCTCGGGCCAGTTAGTTGGAAAAGGATTACATGGAGGAACCCAAACACAGTTTAAATTCCTCCCTGAAGGTCATACCGACTTTGTATTTGCAGTATTTGCTGAGGAATGGGGATTCGTTGGATCCTTGGTTCTTTTAACATTGTATGTCATTGTACTATTAATGGGGCTAGAAATTGCCTACAACGCAAAAGATATTACAGGATCTCTTCTTGCAGTCGGAGTGGTAGCCATGCTTGGATTTGGCATTATCGTGAATATTGCCATGACTTCTGGCTTGGCACCTATCGTCGGGATTCCTCTCCCTTTGATGAGTTATGGAGGGAGTGCCATGGTGGTGAATCTGACCGCACTGGGCCTCTTGCTCAATGTAAAGCGGAGACGACTGTCCCTATCATAGTGCTTCTTGCATGAGGGAAGCCTCATTCCGGAATTCCTTTGTTTCAAAATGTGTTACTCTAAAAGAATGATTTCCATTGAACTAGGTGAATCTTATTTTCTATATCCGGTAACGGCCTTTACTTACAGATCCATTTTCACATGAAAGTACAACTCATTTACTCATCTTAGCCATTAAGAACACGTCTCAGAAGGACGTCACGATCCAGTCTATCTTGTGAGCACCAACCAACAGAGTGCTTGAGGTCAAACCTCCCTCAACCCAGGGTAAAAGGGAGAAAAACCTTCTCCCAATCTTTCCCTCTCTTGGGCTCATAAACCATCCCCCCAGGGCAATACTGGCTCGATCGACGATCTGGGCACGTCAAGGAGACATCTATGGGGTCTGAAATTGCTATCAGCGTGACGAGTGAAGAAACTCGAGTCGCCGTATTAGAAAACAGAGTCGTCACCGAACTTTTCGTCGACCGACCGCGGAAAAAGGATTTTGTTGGGGATATTTATAAAGGGAAAGTGATCAAGGTTTTACCGGGCATGCAGGCCGCTTTTGTTGACATTGGCCTAGACCGGGCGGCGTTTATTCATGTCTCCGATCTTTCGGTCGGCACAGAACCTGGCGATACACTGGTTGACAGCGAAGGTGATGAGCCAAGTTCTGAAATGCCACGTCCTCGACGCCAAACCGCACGTCCCATTGAAAGCCTCTTAGCAGAAGGCCAAGAACTTCTTGTTCAAATTTCTAAAGGGCCCATTGGAACAAAAGGACCGCGGATCACCACGTATGTCTCGTTACCTGGCCGGTTTTTAGTGTTGATGCCTAATGTTGACCATGTGGGGGTATCCCGACGGATCACCCACGAAGAAGAGCGCCATCGCTTAAAAGACTTAATGCGGCGTATCAGGAAACCAGAATATGGCTATATTGTCCGAACAGTCTGTGAAGGTGTTCCCGAAGAAGATTTACTGTCTGATACCAAATTCCTGACCGCCTTATGGGAAGACACCTTGAAAGCGGCCAAAAGACAACCCGCGCCTTGCTTACTTCACACCGATCTCTCCCTGCCCCTTCGAGTCGTTCGAGACTTATTTACCAAAAAGGTCGATCGATTATTAATTGACAGCAAACGTGGATTCGATGAAATCAAAGATTTCGTCAGACGATATCTTCCAGAACAAGCCTCCCGAGTCCATTTCTACGACAAAAAACAAGAGGGTCTTCTTGACCATCTTGGTATCGAAATGGAAATTACACGTGCACTGAGTCGAAAAGTGTGGCTGAAATCTGGAGGACATATCGTCATTGACCCTACCGAAGCCATGACCGTAGTGGACGTGAATACGGGACGCTTTGTAGGAAAACGGGACCAAGAAGAAACTATTCTTAAAAACAATCTAGAGGCAGCAAAAGAAATTGCCTATCAAGTAAAATTACGCGGTATTGGTGGCATTATTGTCATTGATTTCATCGATATGGAACGAGAACGGAATCGAGAAAAAGTCTATCAGGCCACGGTGGATGCCATGGCTGGTGATAAGGCTCAAACTCGAATTTCTCGAATTTCCGATCTCGGGTTGATTGAAATTTCTCGTGAACGTGTGAGGGAAGATCTTCTCCGAACATTGTCAGAAATTTGCAACGAATGTGAGGGAAGAGGATATACCAAATCCACCATGACCGTGGCCTATGAAATTTTCCGGGACATTCGGCGAATTGGCAATACTCGAGGCCAGGGACAACGCATTGTGGTCGGTGCCAATCCCAAAGTCATTGAACTGCTTTTTGATACAGAACATACGAGCATTGAACAATTAGAACAAGAATTCCAACAACAGGTACTCTTCAAGGCGGACCCACTATTACATCTTGAACAATATGACATTGTCGTTGTAGGAAAAGTTGGGCAGCGAGGCGAATCTCGGGCAGCTTCTTAGATCAAGAGGATGAGCAAGTCCTCCGGTTTGCAAGGATGGTTGGAATTGCGAGCGGTGAAAGGACTCGGTCCCATCACCTACGCCAAGTTGATCAACCGATTTGGATCACCGGAGGCCATACGCAAAGCCAGTCTCCCAGAACTGGTCGCAACTGGCGACCTGTCCCCCTCTTTGGCCCAGGCACTCAAGCAACCTCTTCCCGAAAAAAGCCACGAGCACATCCAAAGAGAATTGGAAGCTGTTGAAGCTGGAAAATTTTCCATTCTTACTCTGACAGACCCGCACTATCCTTCCCTTTTAAAAACTATCGCCGATCCCCCACCAATTTTATACTTCACTGGACAATGGTTGCAGCAGGATCAACATGCCCTTGCAATCGTGGGAGCACGAAAGGGAACACATGCGGGAAGAGCCTTTACGAGAAAGCTCAGCGGAGATTTAGCAGCCTTAGGATTCACGATCGTCAGTGGTTTAGCCCGCGGCATTGATGCAGACGCGCATGAAGGCGCCTTACATTCTTCGGGCAGAACAGTGGCTATTTTGGGTTGTGGAATTGATCTGACCTATCCTCCAGAACATCACAAACTTCGAGAACGGATTGAACACACTGGTGCCGTCATCTCGGAATTCCCCATGGGAGCTTCTCCTCAATCTTTTCATTTCCCCCAACGCAATCGAGTGATTAGTGGACTTTCTCTTGGGGTGATTGTCACTGAAGCCACGTTGAAAAGTGGATCTCTCATTACCGCTCGAATGGCATTAGAGCAAAATCGCGAGGTCTTTGCCATACCGGGTGCGGTCACACAACCCTTGAGTCAAGGGCCCCATCACCTTATTCAACAGGGAGCCAAACTCGTTGAAAAGCCTTGGGATATTGTGGAAGAAATTCTTCCTATGTTAGAACCGTCTTTCCGTCTTCAGGTTGAAACCCAACACAAAATGGGTAATAACCAGAACTCAACTATCGTATTAGGACCTGAGGAACAAGAAGTTTTTGACCGAATTCCCTTAGAACCTGTCTTGCTTGACGAATTAATTACTCAAGGTTCATATTCTTCATCCGAGGTGATGAGTATCCTCTTGTCTTTGGAGATAAAAGGACTTATAAAACAAATACCGGGGCTTCAGTATGTCCGGGTGGGCACCCGATAAGAACCAACACCAAAAATTTTCAACGAAAGATTTTATTCACAATTATCAAGATAGATTCTCAAAATACCTCTATGGCTATGTCACACGTCAACGTCGAATTGTCCACCAAAGCTAAAACGCTTTCCAAATATTTAGGACGCAATTACGAAGTGCTCGCATCCGTCGGTTACCTCAAGGGTCTCCCGAATGGGAAATTAGGTATTGATGTCGAACATGCCTTCGACCGTTCTGGCGTAAGCAATAGATTTCCAATCTACACCCCTGATTTTCATGTTGGACCAAGTTGAAAAACCCTAATAGAGTTAGCAACTTTCGTCCTCCAGGCACGGAGCGAAAACTGCTTAATGACTTCGAAGACCTTATTTGCGAAAAAACCCTTGGCAGGCCAGGCTGAACGGCTGCCAGATGGCCGATTGCGACGGCTGGAAAAAATGAATGGAAAACAATCATAACTTGCCTGTGCCCTACGCCGTCCTTATGATGAGCACGGGAAAAACCAGTCACATCGCGGCAGGTGGATTGTGACGGCCCAATTTTTACCCTGAGTTTGTATTGAATCCTGCAGGCCTGAGTATTGATTTCCCTTACATCAAAGATGCTAAAGGAGTCTTCCCCCTGTAGGGGTTGCTAATGAATAAATCGCTAATAATTGCCGAGAAGCCCTCTGTTGCAGCCGACATCGCTCGTTCGCTTGGCGGACTGAAACGCGAGAAGGATTATTTCGAAGACGACCACTATGTTGTGACTTCAGCCGTTGGACACCTACTTGAAATCAAGGCGCCTGAAGGCGTAGAGGTCAAGCGTGGCAAGTGGTCTTTCGCCAACCTGCCGGTCATTCCCGATCACTTTGACCTCAACCCGATCACCCGAACCGAAGACCGGCTCAAGTTGCTAGCCAAGCTAATCCGCCGTAAAGATATCGACCGAATTATTAACGCCTGTGACGCCGGGCGCGAAGGCGAGCTGATCTTCCGACTGATCGTCCAGCACACGAACGCCAAGCAACCGACCAGCCGGCTATGGTTGCAGTCCATGACCCCCAAGGCCATTCTCGAAGCATTTGAAAAACTGCGCGATGACGAACAAATGAAGCCGCTCGCCGATGCCGCTCGCTGCCGATCAGAAGCAGACTGGCTCGTTGGCATTAACGGCACCCGCGCGATGACGGCGTTTAACTCCCAAGACGGAGGTTTTTACCTCACCACCGTTGGCCGGGTTCAAACACCCACCCTAACCATCGTCGTAGAACGCGAGGAACAGATTAAGCAATTCATCTCGCGGCCGTACTTTGAAGTACATGCCCAATTTGATGTCGAGGCCGGACAGTATCCAGGTCGGTGGTTTAATCCGCACTTCAAAAAGAATGACGAAGATGCGGAACGGCGCACAGAGAGACTTTGGGAACGCAATGAGGCTGAAGCTATTATGCAAGCCTGCCAGAATCAGCAAGCGGTAGTGACTGAAGAAACCAAACCGACAACGCAAAGCGCACCCATGTTGTTTGACCTGACCAGTCTGCAACGCGAAGGCAACGCACGATTTGGCTTTTCGGCCAAAGCTACATTGTCCTTGGCACAAGCACTCTATGAACGCCATAAAGTCTTGACGTATCCAAGAACCGATTCGCGCGCGCTGCCGGAAGACTATCTCTCTACCGTCCAAGATACCCTGGGCATTCTGCGCGATGAGTCAAGTGAGCGTTTGTCAGAGATTACCGGCGGCAGCGGTGGCAATCCGATAGGGCCGCATGCGGCAAAAATTCTGAGCAATGACTGGGTTAAACCGAACAAGCGCATTTTTAATGACGCGAAAATTTCTGATCACTTCGCCATTATTCCTACATTGCAGGCACCCAAGAATCTCAGCGAAGCCGAAGCCAAGATCTACGACCTGGTCGTGCGTCGCTTCATGGCGGTATTTTTTCCACCTGCAGAGTTTCGAAATACCACCCGTATTTCCCAGATTGAACAACACCACTTCAAGACCGAAGGCAAGGTGATGGTCCAACCGGGTTGGTTGGCCATTTACGGACGTGAAGCCATTGCCGGTGAGGGCACACTCGTCGCAGTTGGTGAGCATGAAAAAGCCACGGTCAACGATATTGAAGTTCGCGACCTGGCGACCAAACCACCGGCCCGATATACCGAAGCGACCTTGCTTTCTGCGATGGAAGGCGCCGGCAAGCTGATTGATAATGATGACTTGCGCGAAGCCATGTCTGGCAAAGGTCTGGGCACGCCGGCAACCCGCGCAGCCATCATCGAAGGGTTGATCGGCGAGAACTATCTCATGCGCGTAGAAAAGGCCTTGATGCCCACCACCAAGGCCTTTCAATTATTGACCTTATTGCGCGGGCTGGGGGTGACTGAACTCACAATGCCGGAATTGACCGGCGAATGGGAAAGCAAGCTTTCACAGATAGAACGTGGCCAGTTGGATCGCGAAGCCTTCATGCAAGAGATCGGTAAGGTCGTTGAACAAATGGTTGCAAGGGCCAAAAACTACGGCGCAACAACCATTCCAGGCAATTACGCAACATTGCAAACACCCTGTCCCAATTGCGGCGGTCTGGTCAAAGAAAACTATAAGCGGTTTGCCTGCACACAGTGCGACTTTTCAATTACGAAAATTCCTGGCAGCCGTCAATTGGAAGTACCCGAAGCCGAAACACTGATTACCGAACGCACCATTGGCCCCTTGCAGGGATTTCGCAGTCGGCTTGGCCGACCGTTTGCGGCAATCCTCAAACTGACTGACGAGCACAAACTTGAATTTGACTTCGGTCAAAATGATGACGATGAAAACAGTGAACCTGTAGATTTTTCCAACCAGGAATCATTGGGCAGTTGCCCGAAATGTCAGGCATCAGTTTATGAACACGGAATGAACTATACCTGTGAAAAAGCGGTCGGCCCGAACAAGACCTGCGACTTTCGAACGGGAAAAGTCATACTGCAACAGGAAATCGAACCCACTCAGATCCGAAAATTGTTGACCGAAGGCAGAACGGAATTGCTGACCGGCTTTGTTTCATCAAGAACCCGTCGCAAATTTAAGGCATATTTAAAACGAGGGGATGACGGAAAGGTCGGCTTCGAATTTCAACCTCGTAAGCCGAAAACCGGAGACGACCAGAGCACGAACGGGAAAAAGGTGCCTGCGAAGAAGGCTGAAACCAAGAAAACGGCGACCAAAAAATCGACTGCGAAGAAACCTGCTCGTAAGGCCAAAAAACTCTAAGGCCTTGACTGAAAATAACTTGGGCATTTTGGATAAACCGATTAATCAACTCTGCCCTAAAAGACAGTCCCCGTTAAAGTACCACCAACAAATGGGAACTCAAGTCGCGTTTCAATTCAAAGAATGTGGGCATCAAGAAGCTGAAGGCGAAAGAAAAAAGTGACTACGAGCCAATAGCAGGCTTCACGCCCTTCTGATGCTCAAAAACCTTAATGGGTTCGCCCTTCCCATTCACAACCTCTTCAGTCACTAACACTTCCTTTACATCGGGCTGAGACGGGATATCGTACATCACATCGAGCATGATTGATTCTAAAATGGCACGCAGACCTCTGGCCCCTGTCTTTTGCTCATAGGCCCTTCGTCCAATCCCTAGCAAGGCCCCTTCCGTAAACTTCAGCTTCACTTCATCGAACGCCATCAGTTTTTGATATTGTTTAATGAGGGCATTTTTGGGTTCGGTCAAGATTCGAACCAAGGCGGACTCATCTAATTCATCAAGGGTAGCAACAACTGGAAGCCTCCCAACAAATTCGGGAATCAGTCCATATTGCAGGAGGTCTTCAGGTTCAACATGAGAAAACAGGTCGCCAATTTGGTTTTTGCCACGCGCTTGCACGTTAGCCCCAAACCCCATGCGTTTTTGGTTGAGTCGTCGCTCAATAATCGCATCTAGACCAACAAACGCCCCGCCACACACAAATAACACATTGGTGGTATTCACTTGGATAAACTCTTGGTGGGGATGCTTTCGTCCGCCTTGCGGTGGAACATTAGCCACCGTGCCTTCGATCAATTTTAAGAGTGCCTGCTGAACTCCTTCTCCCGACACATCTCGAGTAATCGAAGGTCCATCCGCTTTTCGGGTAATTTTATCGATTTCGTCAATATAGACAATGCCCCTTTCCGCACGCTCAACATCATAATCAGCGGCCTGTAAGAGCTTAAGAATGATATTCTCAACATCTTCCCCAACGTAGCCTGCCTCAGTCAGCGTGGTGGCATCGGCAATGGTAAAAGGTACGTCTAAATATTGAGCTAACGTTTGGGCAAAAAGGGTTTTTCCTGTTCCGGTCGGGCCAACAATAAGGATATTCCCCTTTTGCAGTTCCACATCCCCACTTTCATTAGCAGCAATCCGTTTATAGTGGTTATACACCGCTACCGAAAGCACCCGCTTGGCCTGGTCTTGCCCAATAATGTATTGATCTAAATGCTGATGAATATCGAGAGGCTTGCAAAGCTTGGTAGCAATTTCTTGGCGCGATTCCTGCCAATCTTCGGAAATAATCTCATTACACAACCCTACGCATTCATCACATATATAAACGGTTGGGCCAGCAATAAGCTTTCGAACTTGGTCACGGCTCTTTCCGCAGAAGGAGCATCGAAGATTCGCATCAGACTTCGCTTGTCGCGCCATAAGAAAAATCCTCCTCCCAGCTTACTCTTTGTCTTTCCCCTTCGCACCGGACTTGGTTTCTTCAGACTTGCCCGTTTGGGGGCTTCGGGTAATCACCTCATCCACTAAACCATAGACTTTGGCTTCTTCACCAGACATAAAATAATCGCGTTCCGTATCCTTCGCGATTTTCTCAAATGGTTGACCGGTATGATGAGCCATTATTTGATTTAACCGCTCACGAATCTTCAGAATTTCACGGGCATGAATATCAATTTCTGTGGCCTGCCCTTGAAAACCACCCAAAGGCTGATGAATCATCACTCTGGCATTCGGCAAGGCAAAACGTTTGCCGGTGGCCCCTGCGGTCAAGAGCAACGCACCCATACTCGCCGCTTGGCCCAAACAAATCGTACTAATTGGAGACTTCACATATTGCATAGTGTCATAAATCCCCATACCTGCCGTCACGCTCCCACCAGGAGAATTGACATAGAGATGAATATCTTTTTCCGGATCTTCGGCTTCCAAAAATAAGAGTTGGGCAATCACGACATTGGCAAACATATCGTCGATCGGCGCCCCAATAAAAATAATACGATCCTTTAGGAGGCGAGAATAAATATCATATGACCGTTCACCACGATTCGTTTGTTCAATGACCATCGGAATGAGCATTCCCTGAGACCTCCTCGTTGTAAATAAAGATATCGGTTATCGCGTCAGCAAACTCTGGCAAATCAACAAAAAGGGCGCCCCCTTATCCTTGAATCACCGCATTTTGATACACAAACTGCAAAGCCTTTTCAGCTTTCATCCGTTCACGGAATTCCTCTTGAGCACCCTGCCCACCGGCTTCTATCATGCGTTGAATTTCTTCCACCGGCAACTTCAAGGTCGTCGCCAATTTCTGCACTTCTGATTGGACATCTTCATCAGAAACCTCCAGTCCCTCTTTTTGGGAAATGGCATCCAATATCAAGCTGAGCTTGACGCGTTTCTTAGCTTCAGGCTGCTGCTCCTGCTGCAGTCGTTTCGCTTCTTCTTGTAAGCGAAGGGGTTCTTCTAAATTATCTTCTCGGTGTTCATGGCGATGTTCTTTCATGAGTTGTTGCCGCACCAGAGTTTGGAGTTCTCGTTCAATCAAGATTTCAGGAATATCAAAGTGATGCATTTGCAGGAGCCGCTCAATCACTTGATCTTTATACCCTGCCTCAAGATCTTGCTTTAAAATATTATCGAGTTGAGTGGTGACAGCAGTCTTTAAACTTTCCAATGATTCATAATCACCACAATCTTTGGCAAATTCATCATCCAGATCGGGCAATTTTTGTTCCTTAACGGCATCAACCGTCACCTTCAAAACCACTGTTTTCCCGGCAAGATTGGGATCAGGATGATTAGGTGGATACGGTTGAGGAATATCAAGAGTCTCTCCAGCAGACTTGCCAATTAACTGATCATCTAATTCCACACCTAGAATAGGAGTTTTTGACCCGATTTGGTGAAGATGCCCATTTTTTTGTGAACCTTCCACCGGTTGATTGTCTAAAAATCCTTCAATGGTGAGTACTGCATGGAGACCTTCTTGAAGTGTCGTTCCTTCAGGAGCTGCATCTATCTGGGCCTGCTTCTCACGCAAGGTCTGAAGTGCCTGCTCAATTTGCTCATCCGTAACCGAACGAGCATCTTTTTTTATGGAAATAGGATTCGGTGGACGATAATCTCCTAACTTAATCGTCGGCTTAATCTCAACGGTCGCGGTAAAGGTAAAAGCTGTATCAGGCTCAACCTTCATACGCTCTAAAGGAGGTATATCAACCACCACGGGGACGACACCCGATTCCTTGACTGCTCGCTGGTAATAATCCGGCACTAACCGTTGAATGACATCTTTTCCGACAAGATCCGAGTAGCGTTTTTGCAAGAGTTCAAGAGGGGCTTTCCCGGGACGAAAACCAGGAATACGGACTTGTTTCTTCAATTCGGCATACACTTTTAGAAATTCACTTTTGACGGCATCCTCAGGCACTTCAATCTTTAAGGCCCGTTTCACAGGCCCTAATTCTGTCATTTCTAGTTTCATAAATTAAGAAATCCTTCTACAAGAAACCCGATTAGGGATATAAGTAAAAAAATGGTGCGAGAGGGGGGACTTGAACCCCCACGGTTACCCACAAGATCCTAAGTCTTGCGCGTCTGCCATTCCGCCACTCTCGCGCATTTCGCGATATCAAAATAATGCCACACGACATTCATCGTGAGCCAACCAAATGCTTGCCCATCAGAGAAGAGGCCTGAAGTCAAACCTCTTCATTATAAAAGGTCTTTCTCGTTCAGGCCATCCCCAAATTCCGTCAATCCAGGACGAAGAGTGGAAATGATGCCTACCTACCAAATTCAATCAGCACCTACTTGATAGCACTCTTGGACTGGGGTAAGGTAGGGGAATATGAACCTCAAACAGCTTTATCAAGATATTTACCAGAAATTCCTGGAAAAAAAAGACGGTCATCAAGGCTACGACTTTCAGCATTCACCCGTAGGCTCCGCCACCCCTCCAGTACCAACCTTCCCAGAAAAGGTGAAATGGTGGACCTTGGACCGCCCTTGGCGATTGCAGAAAATTCGGGACAAGCGCGATGAACAGCAACAAGACATCATCAATTTGAAATCCCCACCATCTGCCAAACCCTAGCCACGACCGCGCCAGATCTCCCTTAATGACGGGATTCCTTCACGCCACGTTTCGATTATACCAGCATTCTTTCCTAGCAACTCTGGCCTCGCTTCAACAGAGTTGGATTCTCATCCCCACAGTATTGATCTTTGCAATTGGCTTGGTCTTAGTTACAACGATTGTCGGTCAGTTGGGAATGATTGGAGGATTACTCCTCGGGGCCCTGAATGCCTGTATCATTGGTGCGACTCTCAGCTTAACGGAAGAGGCCGTTCGTGGGGGACGCTCCTTGAAATGGCAAGATATTCCACAAAGCCTAGGGGTATACTTTTGGGACGTGATTTCTGTGGGGTTTATGGTGTGGTTCCCGTTGATGTTTCTAGAAATGGGGATGCAAGCCAACCCCTACCGGCCGCTTATAGCCACAGCCGTGTTTTTTCTTATATTTGTTCTTCTTAATCCAGTCCCCGAAGTCATTTATCAAAGCCGGAAGGGATCCGCCCTTGAAATCGTCCAGGAAAGCTATGAATTTGTGTTGGAAAATTGGATTGAATGGTTTTTGCCAGTCGCAATAGCCTTAGCGCCATTTGGCCTGTCATTTTTCTTTCAAATTTCAACTCAAGCCGGCCAACGAGGTGGATTGGATTTTTGGCAACTCCTCACCTTACCGTTTTCCATTCTCTCGCAATGGCTATCCCTTTTGGGCCTCTCCTCCAACGCTGGTTTTATGATTGTTCTCCTCTGCACCCCCATTGCCACGGTGTGCATGTTGCTCTTTCGAGGTCATTTATTTGCTGCCCTCCATCGATCCTCCAGACGGCAACGGATGTTTCAAAACACCATTCGATGAACAGGAAGGAGCCGGAGAGGTCAAAAACCAAAATCGGATAACCCTTCCCCTTCACTCCCTGCCCCTCTCACATTCTTCAACTTGCTTGTCGCCCTCAGGACCCCATGGTAAGATGCCTAGCTTTAACCACGGATTTAAAGGAAACAAGCCAAAAACTAGTACTAGTGAATTAACCCTAGTTTCATAAAGACAGCCCAATTACGGAGAGGTGCGAGAGTGGCCGAATCGGCGTGATTGGAAATCACGTGTACCGGCGACGGTACCGTGGGTTCGAACCCCACCCTCTCCGCCATACATTCATTTCTAATAACTAGAATTTAATGATGGGCATAGAGATTACTGCCATTCCGTTCATGGGATATCCGGTCTCAGACATGAACAGGGCCAGAGATTTTTATGAACGCATTCTTGGCTTCAAACCTGGGAAGGTCGATCACGAAATAAAAGAAATGCCAGGGAAGTACTGGGTGGAATATGAAATCGGAGCACAAACTTTTTCGATTTCAAATGCTTGGGAACCTTCCGGGAAAAGTGGTCCATCAATAGCCTTTGAGGTAGAGGACTTTCAGGAATCATTGAATCACCTGAAAAAAGAGGGCGTGAAAATCTTGGCGGACTGTGTTGAAACTCCCGGCTGTCGGATGGCACTGATAGAAGATTGGGATGGGAACGGAATTACCATTCACAAAATGAAATGATCTATACTACGCATTGGATTTAGGGGCTGGGCCCTGTGCAACAGAATCCTGCGAACTCCGCCAGGTCCGGAAGGAAGCAACGGTAAGTGGGCTAGTTTGTGTGCCGCAGGATCACCTGGCCCCGACTTTATTCGGGTAACGTGAGCCATAGAAAACAGCGAGGTAGCCCTAAAAAGGCCTTTTGTATTTTCCCTATCCCTCACCTCAAATCTCTTCACTAGTGTAAAATAGTCTATTCACCATATAAAAACAGGGTGACTCCTCAACATGGAATTTCAGGTTTCTGCTCGTAAATATCGTCCTAGAACTTTTGGGGAAGTCATGGGACAATCCCATGTCGTGCAAACGCTCACCAATGCCATTGCCCGGCAACGAGTGGCGCATGCCTATGTCTTTTCCGGTATGCGAGGTGTGGGCAAAACCACGGTAGCTCGAATTTTAGCCAAATCGCTTAATTGCGATAAAGGCCCAACCAGCGAGCCCTGTGGGGCTTGTCCCAGTTGCGTGGAAATTACCAGAGGTAATTCCGTCGATGTTATTGAAATTGACGGCGCCTCCAATACTGGTGTGGACGATGTGCGTGAACTCCGCGAGAATGTCAAGTTTGCACCCTTTCATGGCTCATATCGGGTCTACATTATCGACGAAGTCCACATGCTCTCGAATTCCGCCTTTAACGCCCTGCTCAAAATATTAGAAGAACCACCCAGTCATGCTGTCTTCATTTTTGCGACAACCGAAGTCCATAAAATTCCTGCAACGATTCTATCACGCTGCCAACATTTTACCTTTCGTCGGATTTCCCGATTAGAAATAATTTCGCAACTGCGCCATGTCGCCACGCAAACAGGGGTAACCGTAGAAGATCGCAGTTTGTCCGTGTTAGCCAGGACCAGCGAAGGAAGCATGCGGGATGCTCTTAGCCTTCTCGATCAGGCGGTGTCTTTTGGTGGCGAAGCCCTCCAGCATGAAGACTTAGAGGCTTTGATCGGGTCGGTACCGGATGAATTGGTTCGACAAATGATTGACGCCATCTTAGCCCATGAAGCGTCACGAGCCATGACCCTTGTCGGAGAAGTTGTAGACCAAGGATTTGACGTCCGCGTGTATTGCCGGGCCATCTTAGAACGGATTCGCCATCTCCTGGTAGCCTGCGTGGTGCCCTCCCAGCAACAAGTCCAATCCCTTTTGGAGTTAGGCGAAGAAGAAGGCATGCAGGTCATTAACCAAGCCAAAGAACTGACTGAACCCTATGTGCAGGCAATTTTTTCCATCATCTCTCGAACGGAAGACAGTCTCCGGGGAAGCTCTCATCCTCGATTTCTCATTGAGGCCGCTGTCGTTCGCGCCGCCCTTTGGGATCCTGGGACAGACATCGCGAAAGAAGCCGCACAAAATGTAGGCGTTAAACCCCAACCATCACGGCAGCCAAAACCATCCCTCGCTGTCGCTCCAGTTGGAGCCACAGTTTCACAGGTTTCAAGGGCACCCTTGTCTACTGAAAAACCAAAGGCCTTTCAAAGGGCACCAGAGCGAGGCAACCCTTCTACGGGAGAAACAGCCAACGTTCCACCTCCAGTGTTTCCGGTGAAAGACAAACCAATTCCCCCTCAATCCCTATCGACATCCATTCCACCCCCTTCACCCAAACCAGCAAGTGCCACTTCAGGTCAACCCGGAACATTAAACTGGGAACAGTTGGTCGATCGCATGATCAAAGATCATCCCAATGTGGGGAGCTTTTTAGAGAAGGGGAGTGTGGTGACTTTGGAGAACGATCATGCGGTCATCGGCTTTTCAAAACGAGATGCCATTGCGCGGTGGCGAACCGACAAACCGGAAAATCGCACTCTCATTGCCAAGATTTGCGAGGAAATGGCTGGGCATCCTATTCGAATACAAGTCATCGAATTATCCGATGGGCAAACACGTCCACCCTCGATGGCTGAGCAACGTGCAAAAAAAAAACACGAGGATGACCAAGACCTGATGCAACAGGCAAACGACCATCCACTTATCAAAGAAGCATTAGAAGTATTCGGGGGAGAATTGGCGTCAGCCCAACGACATCCGCAAAAAGAGGAGGCCACGTAATGTCGAAAAACCCTTTTGCCAATATGGGCAATTTACTCAAACAAGCGCAAGAAATGCAGTCAAAAATGGGGAAAATTCAAGAAGAAGCTGCCACCAAAACCGTGGAAGCGACGGCGGGCGGAGGCATGGTCACCGTGCAAGCCAATGGGGCAATGCAAATTACCAATATCACGATTGACCCTGAGGTGCTGAAATCAGGGGATGCGGATATGCTAAAAGATCTCCTAGTAGCCGCAACCAATGAAGCACTCCGAAAAGCCAAAGAACTCATGGCGGAAGAAATGAAATCTCTCACGGGCGGGATGGGCATTCCCGGCATGTTTTAAGACCACAAAAAAGGGTTAGAACATGACAGACAGCAACACTTCCTCAACATCACAATCCAATGGGCAGCCTCAAGGCCTGCTCATGCGCCTCAGCCGTGAATTGGTGCGCTTACCAGGGATCGGGCAAAAAACCGCGCAACGATTAGCGTTTCATCTTATGAAGACCGATACCGAAGAAGCCCTCCGCTTAGCGGAAGCCATCAGAGAAGTGAAGGAAAAAATTAGCTTTTGTACACAATGCCGAAATATTGCCGAAGGGTCACTCTGCGCAATTTGCCTCGATCCCAAACGAGACACCACTAGCATCTTAGTCGTGGAAGAACCCAGCACCCTACATGCCATTGAACAAAGTCGCGCCTTTCGTGGCTTGTATCATGTCCTTTATGGAGCACTCTCGCCTCTAGATGGCGTAGGCCCTGCAGACATACGTACACATGATTTAGAAAATCGCGTGCAGCAAGGAGGCATTAAAGAAGTCATCGTGGCAACCAATCCGACCATTGAGGGCGAAGCCACGGCAATTTATTTGACTAAACGCCTGAAGCCACTTGGCGTGAAAGTCTCTCGTATTGCCTATGGGATTCCGGTGGGGATGGATATTGAATATGCCGATGAGGTGACCCTTCTGAAGTCTATTGAGGGTCGCAGAGATCTTGGATAATTAAGAAAAGCTCCTCCTCTAAGCAAATCCCCTTCAGCCTTTTTCTTCCAAGCCTTTTACATAGAGTAGTATTTGCCGGGGTTCGTCCCGGCGGCCGATCTACTTTCGTTTCGGCGAAAGTAGACAAAGCCATTGACGCCCAGTTCGGCTTTTAAGATGGCTGGACGAAAATTTTTGTAGGGTGGACAAACTCGCTTCGCTCAAACAATGCCCACTCTTGATTTGAGCGTCCATCCAGGGACCCGAACAGCAGGCGTCGGACGATGGGAAATGGAAATTTCACGAAAAAAAAGGATGATTAGGACTTTTGTGGGCTACACCGTTCAGTCAACAACCTATGAAGAATCTAGGTCCAGTGGCTCAGATATGATCTTACAGACAAGACCAGATTTGGTCGTGCGGGTATCCAATAGCGGACATTCGTTTGACCCGAATTCCACTTTCGAAACCGTCCGCTGCCGACCCAGGCTGTGTGAAAACTCAGCAAGCAGGTATACTCCACCTTTCTAAGGGAGGTGTGAGTGATGAGCGGATTTATTCAAGGCGACGATCGCCACCAAGCGACCTTATTCCCCGAACGATTAGAT
>JAJDBP010000006.1 GCA_029261295.1 Nitrospirales bacterium
GGATACGCGCACGAGCAGTGCGGTGTGGCAACGAACCAAAGGGTTGCTCGCGCAAGCGCGGGCGGTGCTGTTGGGCGTAGTACTCACCAATGCCAAGGCCGAGGCCTTACGAGACTATGCGGGCGAGTATGGGGTGGCTACCGCCACGTCGAAGGCCTAACGACTATGCTGGTTCACCAAGATATCCGCGCGGTCATGGAAAGCCCAATCCTTTGGGGAACGATTGTGTTGGTAGGAGTTCTTGCATTAGGAATCGCGTTACTGCAACCGACGCTGTGGTTACTGGTTCCTGCCGGGTTAATCATCTTGTTAATCGGGCTCTATTCTCCCCCAACTGCCTTGCTTCTCATCGTCATCTCAATGCTTTTCTCTCCCGAGATTGTGGTTGGAGGATATGTGGGAAAAGGTGTGGGTGGGCGACCGGTGACTCTTCGCCTTGAGGATATTTTATTGATTGTGATCGGATTTTCATGGTTTTTGAAAGTCCTCATGAACAGGGAACTGGCTGTGTTCAAGTGGACGCCGGTGAATCGTCCTATTCTTTGCTATCTGCTCGTGTGTTTCTGCTCCACTCTCATTGGGATAATCACCGGGGAGGTGAAGCCAACTGCAGGTTTTTTTCATCTTCTAAAGTACTTTGAATACTTCTTTCTCTTTTTTATGGTGGTGAACCATATCGACAAAAATAACCAAGTGCTTTCGATTGGCATCGTCCTTTTATTCACGTGCTTTGCCGTCAGTGTTTTTTCAATTAGCCAAATTCCCTCTGGAGCACGAGCCACCGCTCCATTTGAAGGGGCGATTGGGGAGCCGAATACCCTTGGTGGGTATCTCGTGTTCATGATGGCCATTGTAATCGGATTGATCCTCTATCTTGAATCTCTTCCTATCCGTGTGGTCCTCCTGGGATTATTAGGTTGTCTCCTTCTTGGTTTATTCCCAACGCTGTCACGTGCTTCCTATGTTGCTGCTGCAGTGTTACCGATTGGGATTATCATTAGTCAGTGGCGCAGGCCCTGGGTTGTCGCAGCTGCAGTTGGAGCTGTCTTGTTTGTCGGGTTGGTGGCTCCAACAAGTGTGCAGGAACGACTTCTTTTTACGATTGAACAATCGAAACATCCAGGGCAAGTGGTGGTAGGTTCCTATCGGATCGATACCTCAACATCCGATCGGATTCAAGCGTGGCGGAGAAGTATTGAAGAATGGCGAAAACGTCCAGTATTGGGGCATGGCGTGGCGAGTACATGGTGGGCCGATGCTCAGTATGTCAAAGTTTTAGTTGAATCAGGTCTACTCGGAATCGCGTCCTTTATGTTTATCATGGCTCGACTGTGGAAAGGAGCAAGATGGTCTTTCCACCAGGTGCAGAGTTCTTTTTATAAAGGACTGACTTATGGGTTTTTATTAGGATTTGTCTCGCTCTTGGTACATGCGATTGGAGCGAATACATTTACTATTGTCAGAATTATGGAACCGTTCTGGCTTGTGGCTGCATTAGTCATGATCCTTCCAAATCTAGAAAAGGCAGCAGTAGGTCTAACAGGCAATCACGAAAACCTCCAATCTGCGGCATGACTTTTCTCTGCCAAGCGTCACGTCTCATTCGTGGCATGTTTTTGAAAATTTCCAGAGCCAAACTGAGTTGTACAGAGACCAGATATCACTATGAGTAGTTCATCATTGTCACAAGGTGTGATCCGCGGTGGGGTCTACGTCGGGTGTGGTTTTGTAGGACAGCAAGGGCTGGCAGTTATTCGCACCATGGTATTGGCTCGGTTATTAACTCCGGAAGATTTTGGGCAACTCAGTATTGTGATGGTCACAATTTTTGCCGGATTGATGCTCACTGAGTTTTCGTTGGAGGGTGCACTCCTCCAAAAGACTGAATTGCCAGACAGATACATACATGCAGCCTGGACAATCATGGCGATACGTGGGGCAATTTTGTTCATTCTTGTTCAAATGGTGGCTCCGTGGATTGCCGCAATGTTTGATCATCCAGAGGTCGAAGTCTTATTGCGAGTGGGGTCGATGAGTTTTCTCTTTGTCAGCTTTTCTGCGGTCTCCATGACCTTGTTGTTGCGTGAATTACGGTATCGGAGTCGAGTGATCTTAGATGTCGCTCGGGAATTTGTGGGAGGGTTCTTTGCCATAGCATTAGCCTTGTGGATCGGGAATGTGTGGGCTTTGTTAATTGGGTTTCTGATTGGGCAAATGATACCCCTGCTCGGTACATGGTTTTTCCACTCCTATAGACCACGTGTCGTGTTTGATCGCGAGGCTTTTTCTCACTATTGGGAGTTTGGCCGCCATTTGTACTTCAGTGGTGTATTGACCTATCTCATCACGCGTGGCGCGTACTTGACCGTCGGGAAGCTTCGCGGATTGGAGGACTTAGGGCACTATCAAATGGTTGCTGGCATTGCAGAAATGGTGACAAGGGGTGTGAGTGGAACTGTGAGCCAGGTCGTGTTGCCAGCCTATACGCGTCTGACGACAGAAGGACGGAATCTTGTTGATGCTTTTGAAGAAGTCTGGCGAATCCTGCTCTACCTGTTGTTACCTCTCACGGCCATTCTCTCTATGTTTCATTCGGAAGTCGTGGAACTCATGCTTGGAGACCAATGGCTGTCCTCTTCCTTTATCCTAGCTATTTTGTTGGTAGGCCAAGCTATTCGTGCGTTTGCCGCATCTTGCGGAACATTCATTTTGTCGTCGGGTAGGACATATTATTTGTCTAGAATTAAATGTGCTGAAGCCGTGTGCTTTATGGTGCTCATTGTCCCTTTCACAAAGATTTGGGGGTTGGTGGGTGCAGCTAGTTGTAGTGTCATTGTGTCTTGCGTGAGTCTGGTCGCCCATATCTATGCCGTTCACCAAGTGACCCCAATAATCAAAAGGGTTTTGAAAAGAACAAGCGAGCCCCTCGTTGTGACGCTCACTTGCGTTGCGCTGGTGTGGCAGGTTGTCCCTGAGGGTCTGGGGTACTCGGTTATCTGTATGATTCTTTGGTCAGGAATATGGGGTGGGTATATATGGTTGCGGCAAGAAGCATTGCTCAGAAAAATCTGGATAGCTATTTACCATGTTCTGCCGCGCAGCCCAGACCTTAAAGGAATTTAAGTATTTCATGCACATTACCTATTTGGCTTTTGTTGAAATTGATATTTCTAATGCGTGTGTGGTGCATACCAGGGAAATGTGCGAACAACTAGCAGAGCTTGGGCAGGACGTCACTTTAATTATGCCCCAACCCTTGACCATGCAAACCTGGCTTGGGGTGCGACATATTTGGGTCCGTCTATGGGGTTTTAGTCGATGGCAGAAATGGATGTTTTTTTTAGAAAGTGCCTGGCGATTATGGCGGGTACATCGTCGTCGTCCTATTCAAGCCCTCTATGTGAGAGAGATGGACCGACATCCGTTTTTAGCTCAATTCGTCAAGTGGTTGGGGGTGCCCATGGTGGTTGAGGTGAACGGTTGGTCGTTAGATGATTGGAGACTTCTTGAGGTTTCCTCTCGAAAATCCCGTGACAGCGAGCATTGTCAACGACAACTCTTCAAAGCCGCCACAGGTATTATGGTGAGTACGAGAGGCAATGCAGAAAAAGTCATTTCCCACTATGGAATTCCCCGTGACAATGTACAAGTACAGGAACTTGGAACAAATATAGAACATTTTCGGGGAGTGGACAAAGTTCTTGCTCGCCAAAAACTTGGAGTGCCCCTTCATACGCCAATTATACTTTTTGCAGGGAGTTTCCATCCTCATCATGATCTCACCACGCTTCTTGCCGCTCATGCCGAATTGATATCCCAAGGTTTCGAAGCGTTGCTTTTGTTAGTTGGTGATGGAAATCAACGTGCCATCATTCAACAGAAAATTGAGTCGTCAGGTTGGAGTCGCCATATGAAGGTGTGCGGGGTCTGTCCGTATGACCAAGTGCCAACCTATTTTCAGGCTGCTGATATTGGGGTCGTTCCATTAACAACGAATAAGGTGCACCAACAACAGGGGAGCTTTTCCTCAAAGTTGTGGGACTACATGGCGAGTAGCTTACCTGTGGTCGTCACTGATCTTCCTCATACGTCGAGTTCAAAATTGCTTGAAGATAAAGCGTATATCGTTCCACCGGAAGATGCGTATGCCATGACCAAAGGTTTGATTGAACTGCTAGAAAATCACCAGTTGCGAAATACCCTAGCGACAAATGGGCATGAGTATGTTCGAGCTCATCGAACCTGGCGGCGGGCAGCAGAGGATACCGTCTCATTTATCGAGAAACGATTAGTGGAGGCATCATAGTGTGTGGAATTGTTGGAATTCTCGCGCCAGGCCAATCATCTCAATCATTGACTCAACAGATGAAGTCTATGCGCCGGGGGTTGAAGCACCGTGGACCCGATGGAAGGGGAAGTTTTATTGCTAAGGGTGTGGCACTCGGGCATACCCGTTTGGCAATCATTGATTTAGAGGCAACTGGGCAGCAACCGTTAACGAATGAAACCGGTGATCTTCATTTGGTCGCCAATGGGGAAATATACAATTATCGGCAACTACGTTCTGAGCTTCAAGACAAGGGGCACCGATTTCGTAGTCATTCGGATTCAGAGGTCGTCCTACATCTTTATGAGGAATATGGTGATGAGTGTCTCCAGCATATAGATGGGATGTTTGCCTTTGCGTTGTGGGATGAGCGGCGTCACAGACTTCTTCTCGCTCGTGATCGTTTTGGCGTCAAGCCTTTGTATGTGGCTCAACAAGGGGATGTGTTGCTATTTGCCTCGGAGATGACGGCTCTACTGGAGAGTGGTGGTATTACTCAAGAAATCGATCCGCAAGCTCTTTATACCTATGTGGCTTTTTCCTACGTTCCTGCCCAAATGTGTATTTTTAAAGGTGTCCAAAAGGTTTTGCCTGCAGAGCGGATGATGTGGGAGGACGGACGTCTCACTCGCCAGATTTATTGGACGCCGAAGCCGGTGCAGGTTCCATTGAATCGTGCTCAAGCAGGAGAAGCTCTTATCGAGCGACTTGAGGCGAGCGTCCAAGCACATTCGGTTGCGGACGTTCCCGTCGCGGCCTTTCTTTCTGGAGGTGTAGATTCTTCGACGATAGTGGCCATGGCTCGTCGGCACAATCACTTGCAGACGTTTTGCGTGGCGTTTACTGAAACCGAAAGGAATGAAGCTCCTATAGCCAAAGAAATTTCTTCTCACTTGGGAACGGAGCACCATGAGGTGACGGTCCCATTGAATCCAGTGGATCTTCTATCAAAGATCGTGAACTCTATGGACGAACCGTTTGGAGATTCATCGGCGTTGCCAACATTTGCCGTGTGTGAAGCTGCCAGACAGGTTGCGAAGGTTGTGCTTTCGGGGGATGGAGGGGATGAAGTCTTTGGTGGGTATACGGGGCGATACCGCGTGGCAGGAATGCAAGCCGTTGTTCCTTTTCCTAAGTCTGTTGCAGGCATTTTGCGTCGCTTGCCGCCATGGCGTTCTGGGCGGCGGAGTTCTCTGCCTGAGATGTTGGATTTGGCGGTACTCCCAGATGCGGAAAGATTTGTGTTGGAACGACAGGTGACAACTATTCAGGATCGTTTTTCTTTGTTTGGACCTACCTCCGCGGTGAAGTACGAGAAGGAGTTGCAACAGATACCTGGTGAAGCGATCCGTCAGGCTACGGATTGGCATCCAGTCCATCGAGCCTTGTGGATTGATATCGCGACGACTCTTCCAGATGACATGCTCACCAAAGTTGATCGTATGAGCATGGCTCATGGCCTGGAAGTACGCGTTCCATTATTAGATCATCGTCTTGTGGAATTTTCGTTATCACTTCCCTCATCCTGGTTAGTCAGTCCTTGGCCGGTTCAGGGAAAACGGCTATTGCGGGAGGTTGCAGCACCACTTCTCCCTGCGGGTATCCTGAACCGACCGAAGCAGGGGTTCTGCGTACCGATGAATACATGGCTGAAGGATTTCTATTTTTCCATTTTTGATGATGTCTGTCTGACACAAAACTCTGAGATAGGTAAGCATATCGACCTGGAAGCCTTAAAAGATTTACGACAAGGGCCACGTACAGGAAAGAACGGTGCAGATTTGTACGGATGTCTTGTGCTGGAACTATGGCTTCGCCGGCTCAAAGGGCAACCATCAATCCAACCAATGGAGATACTATGAGTGTTTTTCTTTCAATCTATTCTTCCAAGCAACGATTAAAACGTGCGGCTCCTGGCCTTGATCCTTATGTTGGCGGAGAACGGTACTTTGAATATTCAACATTGTTGCCAAAACTACAAGGACTTCTGTCCACCGGTTCCATTTTAGATATTGGCTCAAGTAACTCGCTTTTGCCCACGCTTCTCGTGGAAAGGGGTTATAAGGTGACTTGCGTGGATCCTTACAAGGTTGTGGGGCATCAACAAGAGTTTGCCCGTAGGATGAACTATCCTTCACATCTACAGGTTGCTCTCGCAGACGGGGCAAAACTTCCCTTCCCCAGTTCATCCTTTGATGCAGTCACCTGCATTTCTACGGTGGAGCATATTCCTGACTCTGGTGATACGGCCTCCTTATGTGAATTTAGTAGGGTTGTAAAACCTGGTGGAATGGTTTTTTTGAGTTTTCCATGGCAGAAGTTTTATTACGAGTATTGGGGCAAGGAACCACTGTATGTGAATGATAATTCGTCTGAATTAAAGTTGATCGCGAGAAGTTATGATCTTCACAGTTTAGGGGAGCGCCTCCTAAATCCAGCAGGATTGCAGTTGAAGTATGGAGTACGAGGTGCTGCGCCCAACGGCATTCATTGGATGGAATCTATCCTCCGTCAGTCACCCGTACCGAGTCTGGCTGATTTGTACAGAGGCCGCAAATATGTGACCGAGTCTCTGGGTGACGAATGTTTACATCGGAGATATGTCGCTGTCCTTATCTGCGAAAAACTCAAAAAGGTGAATCAATAACGTGAATATTGTTCTGGACACGGTTCCTTTAATTTACGGTCAGGGCGCTGGGCGTCGAACAACATTCAATTTGTATAAAGAGTTGTTGTCGATTGACCACATGGATCAATTCAAGTTTCTTTGCATTGATCGATTTCGTCGCCAAGCTGGCTATCAGGATCTTCTTTCTATTCGAAACAGTCCTGTTCGAGAGATCGGGGCACCGTTCCGTGTCGTCGAGTGGATGTGGAATCGACTCAGTTGGCCAACCTTGGAACAAATAATGGGAGAGGCTGACTTGTACCATGTTGCGGGAATACATGCTCCTCCAACGCGTCGGGCCAAAGTCCTGGTCACGATTCGGGGGATAGTGGCTGAAGTCATACCTCAGTTACTTCGCCAAAAAGACGTCCTCGCTCTACGCAAGGTTTTACGTGGAGCCATGAAACGTGCTGATTACTATCTAGCTGTGTCGAAAACGACCAAGGAGGATATGCTGAAATACTTGGATATTTCTCCTGATCGGATTTACGTTGTCCCTCATGGCGTTGACCCTATATTCCAGATTCCGGCCAATCAGTCTGCTTTAGAGGTGAGACTGAAAGACCGTTTCGGTATCAATGCTCCCTACATTCTCTATGTCGGTGCTATTGGGCATCATAAGAATGTGATGGGGTTACTACGTGCCTATCATCGACTCCATATCCAAGGAATGGGCCATTGGCATCTCCAACTGGTTGGGCCAGCTGATAGTGCTTGGGAAGAGGCCCATCAATTTGTGACTCAACATGGGTTGGAGGAGTTCATTCATCTAGTTGGCAGGGTGAGTCATAGTGAAGAACTTGTGGATTTGTATGGGGGAGCAACCTGTTGTGTCTTTCCTAGCTTTTATGAGGGCTGGTGTTCGCCTCCAATAGAAGCCATGGCTTGTGGGTCACCCGTTGTCGTGTCGGATCGGTCTTCTCTCCCAGAAACTGTCAATGGGGCCGCTCATTTAATTAATCCTGACTGTGAAGTCAATATGGCTGAAGGTATTGCCAAGGTTCTTACGGACACATCCCTGCGAGAGCAATTGGTCACCAGTGGATTGATTCGTGCGCGGGGCTTAAGTTGGAGAGTGGCGGCAGAAGGCGTACAAAAGATTTACCGCAACATTGAAGAGAATATGTGATGGCCAATACTTTTCGTCCCCATTATTTTCCGTCTGAAAATCAATTGCGTGCGGCACGGAAATGTTATGTGGAGTATTTGCCATCAATGGGGAAAATTCTGGACCTGGGTTGTGGCCGGGGAGAATTTTTGGAATTGCTTCGTGAAAGTGGCCGGCAGGGGGTTGGGGTGGAGAGTGATCCAAGGTTAGTAGAAATCTGTCGCTCAAAGGGATTGAAGGTCGAGAATGCTGGAGTATTGGAATGGCTTGAAGAAGATACTGGACGCTGGGATGGAATAATGATCGGGCACTTGATTGAACACCTTTCTGGTTCTGATGCGTATGCCCTGATTCAATTAGCCAGGAAGCGATTGACTCCAGGTGGCCGGATTGTTCTTTTGACGCCTAATCCCAATTTTTTGCCAGGAGTGGGAGGATTTTGGTCCGATCTCACTCATGTCCGTCCCTATCCACTTCGAAGCTTACATGACTTGTTTGACGAATTGGGATTACACATTGTGACCTCGGGTACTGATCCAGGTACACGTCTGAGGTTACATTGGCGCTATCCTTATCAGTCGATGGTCAATGCCCTTCGATTGTTTGTCTTGCGGCTTATCATGTTGGAGGATTATGACGGCGGTGAAATATTCGTCGTTGGTGAGGCTGTATGAAGATTGGGGTTGATGTCCGTTGTCTAGCGGGCTCTAGTAGGCTTACTGGAATCTGCCAATATACCCGGCATCTTTTGACTGCCATGATGTATAGAGGTCGCCAATCCTATCGTCTGTACCCAGGCTATCGAAGACCGAATAATATGAATATTTTATCGATATTCCCTGATCTACCTGCGAACTCATCCTGGGCATGGAGTCCGATTCCAGGACGTTTTCTGGATCTATCGTGGCGGCTTGGATGGCCTCCAGTGGAGTGGGTGACTGGTCCTCTTGATATTTTTTTCGAGCCAAATTTCTTTCCCCCACCTGTAAAATCCGCAGCCGTTGTCACGACTATTCCCGACCTTTCCTTTTTGCGTCATCCAGAATGGTTCCCCGTCGGGGTGGCGCAAACACGAATCCGGTTGTTAGAGGCTGCCTTGAAACAGTCCCGTGGGATCATCGCAATAAGCCGTTTTACTGCCGACGAGATTTCAGAGTGCTATCCACAGCATGCACGAAAAATTTCAGTTGTACATTTGGCGCCCGGGCCGGAGTTTTCTGTGCCGACCATGGAACAGATACGGAATCTTCGCCAAGACTTACAACTCGATGGTCCGTATTTTCTATCTGTAGGCACGCTTGAATATCGCAAAAATATTCGGCAACTCGTTCAAGCCTTTATGACTCTACGACAAAGTGGACAGACTGATGCGTGTCTTGTTCTGGTTGGGGGGCAAGGATTTGGACATGATCAGATTATCCAAGAGGCCAGACTTGGTATCGAGCATGGGTGGATTCGAATTCTCGGCTATGCAAAACAGGAACAATTACCTGCATTATATGGAGGCGCACAGGCCGTTTGTTATTTGTCTGGTTACGAAGGGTTTGGCCTTCCACCACTAGAAGCCATGGCTTGTGGAGCGCCTGTGCTGGCCTCACGAATTTCTGTCCTCCAGGAGATACTTGGGCCTCATGCGATCTATGTAGACCCTCACGATCCTGAGGAAATAGTTTCTGGCTTAAGCAAGACAGAAGTAGAAAAGACCGGTGATTATTCAGAAAGGGTTGCATGGTCCAAGCAGTATTCATGGGAGCGGGCAGCGGATGAAACCACCCAGGTCTTTGCAAAGGCTGTTTGAGATTTTCCCTCGTTTTAGGAGAGTCATGAGAAAAAATAGCTTAACCCAATTGATGAAAAATCTATTCCCTACCATACGAGATCCATCGAAAATGTTGCCATGGTGAATTGGGGTATGCCGTGAAAGTTGCGCTTGATACAAGTTGCTTGATGATCAATCCTTGGAGCGGTTTAGCTGAGGTGGTTCGAAACTTTGTTGGCCATCTTCCTGGGGTCATGGGAAAGAATCAGATTGTCCTCTTTAATAATTATTTTCGAGGGAATATTTCTGACTTCGATTTTTCCTCTTTAGAAATTTCCACCCGTTTTCTTAGAGTGCCTCGGCGCATGGTGGACTGGTGGTGGAAACAGAATTGGCCTCCATTGGATCAATACTTGAAGGGCGTTGATGTCTTTCATGGACTCCATCTTCAAGTTCCACCTACAAGGAAAATCAAGACTGTTTTAACCGTTCACGATTGTCGCTATCTGGCGCTTCCTCAATTCTATTCAGCCAATGAAGTGAAGACGTATCGGGAACAAATGACTCGATCTTTGGATCGTGCAGATCGAATTGGAGCAGATTCAGAATTTACTCGACAAGAAATTTTATCATATTTTCCCATCCACGAGGATCGGGTCAAGGTCATTCATAATGGATTTAGTCCTTGGGTGGCTCAGGATGCTCATTGGGAAGAGAATGTCACCAGATTTCTTGAAGAGAAAAATATTCCACAGTCGTATCTCCTCTATCTTGGAGTCTTAGATCCAAGGAAAAATCTTCGGAATCTGATTGATGCCTTGGCAAGCTCAAAAGCGAAGTCAAAAGAGTTTCCGGATCTTTTGCTGGTTGGGATTGAGCGTAAACAGTGGATGAAAAGTGAGGAAGCACGAAG
This sequence comes from Nitrospirales bacterium, assembly GCA_029261295.1. GTDB lineage: Bacteria > Nitrospirota > Nitrospiria > Nitrospirales > UBA8639 > Nitrospira_E. The sequence goes on from JAJDBP010000006.1 coordinate 10,776, forward strand.
AGCCAGAGAGTTGGAAATTTTTGGTCATATCCACATTGCGGGCCTTCTCGAAAAAGATCTTGCGTGGGGTCTCACGCAAAAATCTTTAGCCTTGTGCTATCCCTCTCTGTATGAAGGCTTTGGGTTCCCTCCGTTAGAAGCCATGTCGGCGGGGGTCCCTGTCTTAGCGGGGCGCTCGTCTTCTATCCCCGAAATTTGCGGAGATGCCGCATGTTTCGTCGATCCATTAAATATCGAGGAAATGTCCGAAGGGTTAAATAAAATTGTCAGTGATAGTGACTATCGTCAGGTTCTTATCCAATCTGGTTATCGACGCATTCAGCAGTTTTCTTGGCAAAAGGCTGTGGAGCAATATGTCTCGCTCTATCATGAGGCGGCCAATTCATGAATATTCATAACGCATTCGCGCGTTACCTGTATTGGCCGCTTACACAGAAATTAAAAGGAGAATATGTCGCTCAGACTTTAGAGGAATTATCGAAGGCACAATGGGAGAAACAAGAAAAGATTTTAGATAACCAGTGGCAACGAGTGAAACGTACGGTCGCCAAAGCCTATCAGGAAGTGCCGTTTTATCGAGAAGGGTATGCGTCTCTTGGCTGGGATCCTCAAAACACTGCTTTTTCTTACCAAGACTTCTTAACCCTTCCCAAAGTTGAAAAAGAAGATGTCCGAGATCGTCTTTCTGATTTATTAAACCCAAACTATCGGGGAAGAGTGACAAAAGGAACGACCAGTGGTTCAACCGGGGAAAGTGTCGTGATGTATTACTCCACGGAACATGAGAGCTATTCAGAGGGAGCTCGTTGGAGGGCGAAAGGTTGGTGGGGTGTTGAGCCTGGGTGTTCGCAACTGGCGATCTGGGGCCGTCCCTATTCTGGGTGTCGCGATCGGTTTCTTCAGCAGATGAAGAGCTTTGGGTTGAACATGCTTCTTTTTTCCGCATTTGATATTCGAGAAACGACTCTTCAACAGATATGGAGAACTATCCGTCGGTTTCAGCCGCAACTTATTTATGGGTATCCTTCAGGAATTTTCGCACTGGCTGAATTTCTCAAAAAAACCCAAATTTCTGCTGAAGATCTTGGAGTCAAAGTGATTATGATTACCGCAGAGGCAAGTACCGATGCTCAACGAGCTCTTATTGAAGAAGTGTTTGAGGCTCAAACGGTGAATGAATATGGATGTTCGGAAACAGGGGGATTTGTTTATGAATGTGCAGAGGGAAGTTGGCATATCTCAACGGAATTAGCCTTTATTGAATTTTTAGATCCTGAGGGAAATCCAGTGTTGCCTGGAGAAACAGGAGAAATCTTTCTCACAGATTTGCGAAATGACCTTATGCCACTCATTCGATACCGAGTTGGTGATTTAGGGACTCCACTTTCGGGGCTGTGTTCATGTGGCCGCGGTCTTCCCAGAATGGGGGTTTCGGTGACGAAGGAAAATGCTGTGATACGACTAGCCAATGGGGAGACCTATCTGTCGGGAGAGTTAAACTATATTAGTAAAACAGTGATGGCTGAGTACCCCTCGTCAATTGCACAATTTCGTGTTCGTCAAAAGACCCTTGATTTATTCGAAATCGAGATCGTGCCAGGGAATGATCGAGTGAATCAGGCGGAAGTGCGGTTTTCTCAGCTCATGAAAGAATTTCTGGGAGACGATGTTGCCTTACAATTGAAGCGAGTGCCAACGATTGAAAGAGAATCTACAGGGAAATTGAGATATTTCGTTTCCGACGTTCAATAATCCTCATCAGAGTAATTTTGGGAAAAATGTCTTTTGCGCTATGACGACAGAGAGATGAAAAAATTGCGGATACATGAGTTAGGGGAGAAAGTCCGAGAATGGTTGGCGCCACCGCACCCTACATGGCAATCGCCAAGCAGTCGAAATCGAATTGAAGAATTTTTGCGCCAGGAACACATAAGAGCTCCGCATGGTTTTCGTCTCAATATCGGATCAGCTTCAAAACGGTTCGGAATAAAAATGATGAACCTAGATTTGTTCCTTAGCCAAGAAGTTGATATGCAGGGAAACGTGTTACGTCTTCCCTTGAAAGATGGGAGTGTGGATACGATGGTGTGTACTGGTGTGCTTGAGCATATTTCTAATCCTCAACAAGCCGTACAAGAAATGTATAGAGTTTTGAAGGAGGGTGGTCGGGCGTTTTTTGAAACGCCTTTTATGCAGACGGTGCATGCCTCCCCGGAGGATTATTCGCGCTGGACGCCACATGGCCTTCGTCATTTATGCCAGGGGTTTGAAATGAGTGAATGTCAGGTGGTAGCTGGTCCTGGGTCGGCTCTTGCCTGGCAGTTTCAGGAGACGATGGCGATGTTGTTTAGTGCAAGGAGCCTCTTACTCTACCGAATCGGGTTACGAGTATTTGGCTGGTTGGCGATTCCATTGTCCTGGTTAGATCTCATCTTAGAGAAGCATCCTCTAGCTTGGCATGCCGCATCTGGGTATGCCGTAGTTGGAGTGAAGGCCAAGAAGTGAGGGTAGGACCATCTCAGTTTCCCCGACAATTTTGCAGAGCAGGTCTCATCTCCATCAGAGCTCGGCAATAGTTGCCTATCTTTACCAATCCTTACAAAGATTCTTCCCTCTCATTCCTTATGCCCGTCTTCAGTTTTCCTGACAGAAACGTCAATAAATCTCAACTTAATCCCTCTATCTGCCGATAATTAAATATAACGAGCTGTGTTCTGAGAAGTAAAAGCCGGAATACTTCCCCACCATAGTTTAGTCAGTTGGAAACCGAATGGTGCTTCTTGATATTTGCAGGGGAGAATTGATGTACGTAGATAATAATTTCAGCAATAGGGGAAAACCAATCCGTGAGAGACCTTAAATCTGAATTAAAGGTGGCGGAGTGGAAACCGGGGGACACTGTGGTGCGACCCTTTGTTCGTTACCCTCATTCCCAGTCTTCATCTGGACGTATTTGGCAGGTCGATCCTTTCCATGAACAGGTAGATTTATCTGTCGTGATTCCCACATCAGATGCAGATCGAGGGGGTTACTTTCTGGATTTACTTGGACAAATTAGTACTCAGGATTTTCCGTATTTTGAGCTTATTGTTGTGCGTGGAGATTCGAGGCAAGGGCGTGCCATTAACATAGGAGCGGCAATGGCCAAGGGGAAGTACATTCTCACGCTGGATGATGATACCTCACTTCCTGATTCCACCACCTTCAGGAATCTTGTCGCTTTGCTGGATGCCCATCCTGATATTGGAATCGCTGGAGGGAATAATGTGATTCCAGAGGATGCGAGTACCTTTGTCCGAAACACGATGAGGCAGATTCCTCGGCGTTCATGGAAGCCGGTTGAGACCATCACGGATTCTGACCTTGCAGAGCATCCCTGTATGATCATGCGTACAGAAGAATTCAAGATGATAGGCGGAGAAAATGAACTTCTTCCGAGAGGCCTTGATCCTTTTCTACGACAAGCCTTCCGTGAATCCGGGAAACGAGTCGTGGTGGTACCTGACGTGCGGTATCATCATTTGCCTCCAGGTTCCTGGAAATCCTTAATCCGACAATATTTTCGAAATGGCAGTCAGGGGGCGTGGGTTAATCGACACAATCCCCAATGGGTCATCCAAACTCCGAGCCACCATGGCACATTTATGACAGTGTTACCCTTGTGGAAACGCGTGGTTCGTTATCCTCGAGATTTGATCGTGAGCATCATCAAGGGGCAATGGATTTGGTGTGTTTGTCAACTGAGCTATGCAGCGGGATTCATCATTGGGTGGGTGACCGAAAGTTGCGATCTCCTCTCTATTAAGAAGCCAAGTATCTCATGAAGAACAATATTAGCTACGAGGGAATTTCCTAATCAGGGTTGTTGAGAGAGAAGTTATATGACAGGAAATCTAAAGCCCAAGCCAGCGTATCCATTAGTTTCAGTAGTGGTTCCCGCTTATAACGAAATCGAAAATCTTCCAGAACTTTACCTACAGCTGAGCCAAGTCTTTGACAGTATGGATGCTGATATGGAGTTTTTGGTTGTGGACGATGCTTCTACTGACCAAACCCTCATCTGGTTGCGAGAAATTTCTCTCATCGATGCAAGAGTTCAGTATGTAAGCTTTTCACGAAATTTTGGTCATCAAGCTGCTGTCACTGCCGGTCTTCAACATGCATCAGGAGAGGTAGTGGTGGTCATGGATGCAGATCTGCAGGATCCTCCAGAGGTGATTCCGCAAATGATGGAACGTTGGCGCGAAGGTTTCCAAGTGGTCATGGCCAAACGAATCGAACGGACGGTTGATCCGTTAAAAAAACGTTTTTTCGCGTGGGCGTATTACCGCATGTTGACTCGTCTTTCCACAGTAAAAATTCCCGTTGATGGCGGGGACTTCTGTCTGATGGACCGTGTCGTGATTGATACCCTCAATCGTTTGCCAGAGCGTAATCGTTATGTCCGTGGCTTGCGGGCCTGGGCTGGTTTCAAGCAGACCGAACAGCCTTTTCGTCGGCAGGAACGTCTGTTTGGAAAATCAAAATATAGTTTTCTTCAATCCCTTGCTTTAGCACTGGATGGCCTCGTGTCGTTTTCCCCCAGTCCCCTCCGTCTGGCAACTCACATTGGCCTAGCCACGGCCTTGTTGAGTGTAGGCATGACCTGCTTGGTGTTGTATTGGCGTTTCTTTACCAACTCTCCATTGGTTGGGTATGCGACTATTATTGCTGCCTTTCTTTTTTTTGGAGGTATTCAGTTACTGACCATTGGCATTTTAGGTGAGTACATCGCCCGGATCTATGATGAGGTCAAAAATCGACCAAACTATGTTGTGAATGAGGTGAGAACGCGAAACACCTCCTATGCTGGCATGAACTCAATTTCGGTGTATGGGCATGTTCCTACTTCTCAGACTGTCTCTCTCGATTCCGAAAGAGTTGAGCCTGTTGGCCAATTTATCAGGCGATAACTGTAAACCTCTAGAACCTCTTTTTATGGAACTCTGCGAGAAAGATAAAGTGGGAACCATTGAATGAACCCAACTATGTACCATACCTTCAGAGAGGTAGAAGATTCGCATTGGTGGTTTGTTGGCCGACGAAGAATCATCAAGCATATTCTTTCCTCACTGCAGTTATCTCATCGACCACGAATTCTAGACGTTGGGTGTGGAACTGGGGGAACACTACCTTTGTTGGCCGAGTTTGGAAATGTGATAGGGGTAGAAATGGAGGATTGTGCGATAGATATGGCGCTTGATCGACGGGTTGGGGAAATACGAAAAGGTGGGTTGCCTGATAGCTTGCCATTTTCAACGGAAACATTTGATGTGATTACCTTGTTAGACGTGCTCGAACATATCGATGATGACCTTTCAAGCTTAGGAGCCCTTCACGCATTATTGGCGCCAGGAGGGTATATTATTCTTACGGTTCCTGCTTTTCCTTTTTTATGGAGTCAACACGATATTGACAACCATCATAAACGCCGGTATCTCGCCTCGACCTTAACGAATGTCATAGAAAGAGCGGGCCTCAATATTGAACATCTTACCTACTACAATATGTGGTTTTTCCCATTGGCCGCTGCCATGAGATTCATGAAAAAGTTCATTCCTGGTAAAGAAATAGGAAGCGACCTTCAGTTTCCAGGAAAACTAATCAATCGTATGTTTCAGTCGATTTTTGGTAGTGAACGCCACTTCGTTACATGGGCCAGTATGCCATTTGGCCTCTCACTGGTAGCTATTGCCCGTAGAGCGTAAGAAGGAAATCTCTTTTGACAGTGATGTACGAACAAGCACAAGACACCTTCAAGATTGTTGGAAGATGAACATGGTCATTCAAAAAGGGTTCACGTCAGATTCCTTGATTGCTTGGCTTAGTTCCCGAGGATATGAACTTTTCAAGTTTGGAATTGTCGGTGGCACAGGGGTCGTGGTGTATTATGGCATTCTGTGGTCTTTAGTCGAGGTGTTACACATTCCCGTTCTCCTCTCAACCAGCATGACTTATCTGGCTGTGACGATTCAAAATTATCTCTTGCATTTTACCTGGACATTTCGAAGTGTTCGTTCTCATGCTGCTTCCTTTCCAAGATTCCTGCTGCTGAATTTTGGTGGATTTTTCATGAATTGGATAATTATGTACTTAGGTGTTGAGCATTTTGGGCATTCCTATCTCATCGTTCAAGCTGTGTCTATTCTGCTCATAGGAACAAGTAATTTTGCCTTGAGTGCCAATTGGATTTTCCTGTCTTCTTCTCATCCCCAACGCACCTCAAGAACCTGAATGTATGGAATGGATGCTGACGTCAGAATTTCGGAAAATTTGATGAAACTTTTCAGGGCATGCGCAGGATAGATATTGGCGATGGACCTTTGCCTTGTCTAATGTGATGTTTGAGCCAACACATCTTTTCCCCCACCGGTGATTTCGTAGATTCCTGCTTCCGGCCATGCCTGATAATTCGTTGGTGGCTCCACATTTCCATCGAAAGCTGGAGGCGAGAATTGGATCTGGTCATTGAAAGGCTTGATCAGCCTTCCTTGAGAAATTTCTTGTAAAACCCAAGGAGGAACGATTTCTTTGGCCCGTCCGGCTGAGATTTCCGCTTGTTTGGGGTGCCATACGAGAAGAAAGTTTTCTGGCCATGGGGAATTTCTCTGTTCAGCCCATTCGGTAGGGATTGGCTCCCAGGTGGCGATGGGTGGCAGGGAAGTAAACCCTTGTAAATAAGAAAGGGAGTGGGCGGTAAGAGGATCGGTCAGAATTGGGAGGGAACTGTTCTGAGGTAAGGCTTGAGCCTTTGAATGGAGTTCCGCCGAATGTGTCTTGGTCGTGGAGTATTCATGACGAAGGTAGTGCCACCAATTTCCAATCAACACCATTAAAAGTATGAGAGGGAGAAGGGGTTTGGGTCCATGTTGGGCTCTCAAAATGCCCAAAGCAACAAGAAGGGCCGCAACAGCACCCTTTATACTCCACACATTATCCTGTTGCCATGCTAGTAGTCCGGAGGCTGCAACCACGCACATGACCAAGATGATGGTGAGTCGCGCTGTAGGCGAGAGGCGAATAACAGGAAAACGTAGACATGCCTCAGCTACCAAAATGGCGAGTGGCATGATGATGGCACTACCAAAACGCAAATCCAAATGAACGGGATACCAATGAAGAAAGCTGGTGGAAAAATGACTCAAAATGAGTAATGGAGCGAAGACGGCCAAAAGGAAATGAATCGTAATGAGTCGAGTCGGTTGATAAGCAGGTGCCTTCCACAGTAAGACAATTCCCACAACAATGGGGAATGCGGCGAATAAAAACCCATCTATTGAAGCGCGAAGAATGGAAAGCCCGGTGAACCGTACCCAAAAACGCGATCCTTCATATGGGATGATCCAAGGAGAGCCGGCGAGGTTATAGCCTCCCTGTGCGGCTTCAAGGAAATAGAAAGGATTACCGGTCTGCCACCATAGGAACGAGAGATAGGGTATTCCTATAAAACACCCCCCTAGAAAAAAGGCGATAAGCGGTATGTCCCGTAAAGAACCTTGACGCCAACTCAGCAACAAAAATCCACCAAGAGTTACCATAATCATGGGTGCGACGCTAATACGGGTGGTCAAAGCCCAAGCGCAGGCCAATCCGCTGAGACATGCCCAGAGGTGGCGGTGTTGTACTTTATTGGCGACAATCAAAATCCATCCTAAGACGAATACCCCATAGAGAAAACCAGCCGGAATGTCAGGCATGCCTATCGTGCCGGAGCGATAGAGAATGGGATTCAACCCACAGATCAAGGCAGCGAATATTGCGGGGATGTGCCCATATAACCGTTGTGTCGTAAAGGCCACCATTCCAATTGCCAGTAAACTGCTTGCAAGTGGAAACGCGATCGTTGTCCAGTCGTGGATGCCGAATCCTAGATATAAAACGGTCATGGGTACCAGGAAGCCTAAGCGGGTCGTATGTGTGTTGGTGAAGAAGGACGGCTCTCCATTCGCCATGTCTGCAGCCAATTTGGCATAGAGGACATCATCGCCATGGAGTTCCACTCCCTTAAAGACTAACAAAGGAAAGAGGCATGCCACTCCCACAGCCAGGAAGAGCCAGAGGTTGGGTTTAACAGTCATGCCTTTCTCCCAAAATTGTGAGCTGCAAATTTGATTGGTATAGATGGAGAAAGGTTCACGAATTGTGACAGTAGTCGAACACCTTTTGCACTTCGTAGATGAGGATGAGAGGTTGTCTCGAGAATGGCAATCGCAGGCATGAGTAATATTCATTTGAGAAATGAGCGAATCGACTCTTTCTCTACCTACTATCTTAATCGGCAGCAATTGATAGAAACTTAAACAGACCTCAACTTTTTCACTCTATCTGCCGATAAAACAATACAAGTGAACCATCCATGTGACTCCAAAAGGAACAGAACGGACATCGTTAAGTGTGTTGGTTTTAGGCTATTCGCTGAGAGATCCATCCCAGGAAAGGAGCGGGGGAGAATGGGAGAATGTGGCCACCCAAAATGAAATTGCGTAAAGGTGTAAAGGAAATCTAGTTCCTTTAGAACCATACGAATAAAAAGTTATGAGAAAAATAATATTGTTTGAGCTTAACGAAGTACCTTTTGTCATTCTTGATGACTTTTGTCAAAAAAACCCTGAGTCGCATCTTGCCCAAACTCTTCCTTATTGTGCGCAGTATGAAACCTATACCGAAGATAAGGGTGAACTTCATCCCTGGGCGACTTGGCCAACCCTTCATAGAGGGGTCTCCAATCAACAACACCAGATAAAAGATTTTGGACAAAACATTGAGAAGATTGATAAAGAATATCCTCCTATCTGGAAACTATTAACTGAACAGAGTATCTCTACCGGTGTGTTTGCTTCTATGAATAGTTATCCTCTACCTCAGAACTATGGAAGTTATGCCTTTTACGTTCCAGATCCGTTCGCGGCAGATAGTCAAGCCTACCCTGATTATGTGATTCCATTCCAAGCCTTTAACCTGGCCATGTCTAGAAAGTCTGAGGTCAATGTTGATGGGGGAATTGATATCAAAGCAGCCGTAAAAATGTTAGCAAGCCTTCCGTTGTTGGGTATTACTCGGGCCACGCTCCGAAAGGTGGGAGGTCAGCTCATAGAAGAGAGAAAAAATGCACACATCAAAACGAGGCGTAGAAGTTATCAATCTGTCTTGTCTTTTGATGTATACATGAAACTTCTTAAGACGCGGCAACCAGCGTTTTCAACCTATTTTTCAAATCATGTGGCGTCAACGATGCATCGTTACTGGGCAGCCACCTTCCCAACTGATTATGAAGTCAATCATCTTCCTGAGGCTTGGATCCATAAGTATCGTGGGGAGATTGATTTTGCGATGGAAAAGTTTGATGAGTTTTTTAAGGAGCTGACCACCTTTGCCGATGACAATCCGGCTTATCAGGTTGTGGTGGCAAGTAGTATGGGCCAGAAAGGAAGCATTGCAGAGCTGGTCAAGACCCGGACGAGTGTACAAGATGTTTCAAGGCTCATGTCCAGGCTTGGGCTTAAGGTCGATGAATGGGCTATTCGTCCGGCCATGCATCCACAATGCAATGTGATGATTCATGGGAACAAAATCCAGGAATTCACCAAATCTCTTGACGGATTCGTCATTGATGGAAGGCGGCTCCAATACCGAAACAATGGAGAGGGACATTTCAGTCTTGATTTTGGGCATGTGAATCTCGTCGATGACTTTGCGACGCTACAGGCGGAAAAGGTTTCTTTCGAAGAGCTTGGGATTAGCAACAATTTAGTTGAAGATGAATCGATTGGCACCGCGTATCATACTCCAGAAGGGTCTCTGTTTATCTACGATCCCTTGAATAAGGTGCCCCAGAAAGGTAGAAAGCATCAATGGTCCACCTTAAGTATCGCTCCCAGCATTCTTGAAAATTTTGGTCTGCCTGTTCCTCCCTATATGTCGCATCTCAGGGTCCCTGAAATGGTTCATTAAACAAGTCAGGGCATCTGCCCATTCTATCCTTGCTAAGATGTGTTTTCTCATCCAAGTCCTGCGGTGTAACCTCTGATTCTTATTCAACCCTTAATCTGCACAATCTAGAAGGTTTTCCCTTCACGTGGGCAATAAAATCTTGCCTGGTCAGAATCAGATGAGTTCTGGACACCTGAGTGTCATTTTCTGGTTCATTGACTCTGAAATATACGGCATTGATATTGCTCACTTTCTAGTTCCTGGACTCTCCGAACACTTTGTTCAAGTATTAAGCAGATTTTCGTCAAACCTTTGACAATCTATAGGGCGTCTTGACGGGATTGGGATGCCTGGACTGTTCCCTGTCATGAAGGAAATATACCTGTACCCTTCCTCATTCGATTAGAAAACTTGATGATGATTAAGACCCCTAGGCAAAAGAAGAAAGCTCCGTTAACTGATTTACATCGAGTCGTGGGAGATGTGCTGTCAAATCGAAGTCCAAATCTCTTCTACAGTAAATGGGAAGGGGTAGTAGATAGTGCTTCCCAACAGGGAGTGTCCGGCTTCCTATATAAGCATGTGCGTGACAGGGCGACCGAAATAGCGATTCAGCCGGATGTTTTGGAACGATGGCGGAAGGATTATGTCAGCAATCAAGCAGTGTATTTGCGGTATCTCTCTCTCGTTCAACCAATTTTCAAAAGACTCACTAAAGAAAATATCCCGTTTTTTATCTACAAAGGTTGTTCCCTCATTGAGCGATATTATCGAGATCCTGGGTTGCGGCCCATTTCCGATATTGATCTTGTCATGCAACCCAAAGATATTCTCTCAGGTTCTCACATTTTCGAAGAACATGGGTTCATACAAGAACCCACGTTTGGTCACCATTTTTATCGGGATGAATTTTGCCTTGATGTCCATGTAGACCTTTTCAGGCTGGATCGAGTGCCTTCCAGAAAATTTGCCATTACCCATGATGGAGCTGGTTTGTGGGAACGCTTAGATCGCCTTAACATTCAAGGGTGTCCTGTGCGGACTCTTGGTGCCTATGATGAATTTATTTTTCTGTGCTGGCATGCAATGAAGCATTCATTCTCACATCTGAAATGGCTCGTCGATCTTGGGGTAATGTATCACATACTCTCCCGAAGCTCGGATTTTTTAAAGCATCTTTCACATCTTCCGGATGATTCAGTTCGTAAGAGTGTTTGGTATGTGTTGCGTCTTCTTCAAGAATGGTTTGAAATGGCCATTGAGCCAGAAGTACAAAAAAATGTGGAGCCCAAAAAAACTGGGTGGATGGAACAACAGGCATTTAATTTAGTTCGAGAAGGAGCGATGAGTTCTACCTTTGCAGAAGTGAGTTTCCTGGGCAGTATGTCTGGTGTTCAGCCAAAACTGCAATTTATGAAAGAAATGATTAAGGGGGACGAATTTGACCTGAGACGAGTCGTTAGTGCTGGATGGACGACCATGAAGTCGGCGTGGTAGTTCAGCAGAAGAATCCTTTCTGACGTTGTTTAATGTCGGTTTCTCATTATGGAGAGAAAGACGATTGAATATACGAGGAGAAACAAGTATGACGAAAGGGTTATCTCAAAAATCCACTCAGGCAATTACCCTCTCGAACAAACCCGCCGGAAAGAAATTGCCGGCTACAATCGGGCGGAGGAAGTTTTTTAAGTTGAGTGTGGGGGTTGGTGCTTCGGTTCTTCCGTACGTGATTCCGACCATTTATACCTTCACGGTGCCTAAAAACGCCCTTGCCTGCCATATGGGTGTCACACATGGAATGAGCACTTGTGGGTAGTAGGTAGCTCAGATGTAACCATCACAGTCTTTTCTGGAGTTTTAGTACCAATTCAGAGGTAATATGCAATGAATATCACGCCATCGGCTGTTGAAATTTTATCCGACACGATTCCTAAAAAGAATGAAGCCATTTTAGACCGGGAGCTGGACGGAGAAACGGTGTTGTTTAATCTTAGTACCAACAAACTCCATTCTCTCAATGCGACAGCCGGTTTTATTTGGAAGGAATGTAACGGGGTCAACACTATGAATAGCCTTGTGGAATTGCTTTCGCACTCTTTTGCAGTAAAAGCAAAACAGGCGGAGAGGGATCTGCGTGTGCTTCTTAAAGGGATGTATCATGCAGGCCTTATTGAATTGTAAACGTTCCCTCAGGGCGACTCCTTCTTCCTCAGCCTCTCTTCTGAATCTTGGATTTTTAGGTCTCACCTTCTGTGTCACGGCTTCGCAGGCTCGATTTCTGAAAGACGTGTCTCAGCTCATGCGGGGATTTCGTCGAGGTCCTCTCACACATGTCACCTATCTTATTGAAATTCGAGGTGCTCCGGCATCCTCGTTAAAAACGGTCAAAAATCATAAACATATTCGGACGGTTCAGATTCGAATCAATAGTCGGATTCGCTATCGTCATGTCCCGATTAATGAATTGGGACCGTTTCTGGAATGGATCATTAATAGTCTTGTGGTGCGGGCTTCTTGGGGACAGGATCGTTATTGTTTAATACATGCTGCAGTGGTGGTAAAAGGCAGGAAGGGTATTCTCATTTCTGGCATGTCTGGTTCTGGTAAAAGTTCCCTGTCGCTGGCTCTCCTGTATCGGCATGGGTATCAGTATTTGACGGATGAAATTGCTTGTTGGGATACCAAGACAAAGAAAATTGTCGCCTATCCTAAAGCGATCATGCTGAAAGAGCGAGGATTTCTTCGATTTCAGCAGACCTACCCGCAACTCCACACTCACATGTGGGACTCCAAGCGATTTTCTCAGAAGGTTTGTTTTTTTATGCCTACACAGAAAGCTTCTTCTCGAGTAAGAAAGACGGCAAATATAAACCTGGTCATTTTTCCCAGATACCGCGAACGAGAAAACTTGCGCATCTCCTCTCTTCCTAAGGCTCAGGCGCTCCTGTCTTTGCAAAAGGAGCGATTCGACTCGATAGGGTTTGGGCAAGGTGATTTCGACACGCTATCTGGTTTGCTAAGCGGAACCTCAGTCTCAAGAATCCTTTATCACAATGTGTTTGAGGCCGCTGATATGATTGACAATTTAGTTGAGCAGAGGAGGGCCTCATGATTTCTTACTACCACATGTGTCTCAATGACCCTCCGAGGATAAATGCTTATCGGCAAGCCATTCAAACGGTTATGCGGCGTGGGGATGTTGTCCTTGATCTTGGTTGTGGGTTTGGAACCTATAGCATGTTTGCCGCGCAGGCAGGTGCGAAGCAGGTGTATAGTATTGATCAAGGTGACGTGATTGGTACAGCTAAGGAGTTGGTAAAACATAATGGATATGACAAGAATATTCAGTTTTTTCAAGTGCGTTCAGATGATTTTCACCCACCCCAACAGGTCGATCTCATTGTTACCGAGTTTTTTGGTTCGGCAGCACTTGAGTTGTTACTCACTCCGACATTGTCTCGTGCTGTCCAGCAATGCCTGAAACCCGGCGGGCGTGTCATTCCACAAGCCGTTAAGATATATGTAGCGCCGTATGAAGATCCTGAACGTTATCGAAACGATATTGGAAAATTCGGTCGGGGTGCCTATGAGCTTGATTTCTCACCAATGGCCAGGATGATGGCGAATAACGTTTCTCCGACGTGGCTCACTAAAGGTCGCCGATTAGCCAGACCAGCTTTGCTTGAAGAGGCGCAATTACCTCGTCAAAATACCACCGAGTTGAATTCGAACCTCGTATTTAAATGTCAAAAAGAAGGAACTGTCCATGGCTTCGCCATGTGGTGTGACTTAGATCTTGTTGACGGAGTACGACTGACTACCGCTCCAGAAAAACGTTCGCTTGCTTGGGGACAATATTATCTTCCCTTGGAGAGACCGATTCCTGTCGGGCCAGGTCAACGAGTATGTCTTGACCTTTCTGTGCAGATGGGGGGTGATGAACAGCTGTGGTGGCAGTGGAAAGGGCATCGGCTAAAAGGGGAAAAGAGTCGTCCTACCTATACGTTCAAACAAAATAACTTTCGATCAATTTCACTTCCATCAAAGGCGAATCGAGAAGTTGCAGCTTAGCCTTTCTGATTTTGGAACAATTTAGAGTCGAGAAGGTGCTTAAGTTCGAGTGAGAAAAATAGGATTACTGATAAGCTCTCCGTACCCCTGAATGTCGATGCGGTAATACATTGATTTTTCGAGAAGAGCTTGTGTGTCGGTAAACTGAATCTCAAAGGGTGTGTCTTGGTTGTAAGTTGCGACGACTTGTCCGGTCCTGATTATTCTGATGGAAACAGAATGATCCCCATGTTCTGTGGAAAAGCCGGAGATTTTTACGGATGGAGTGCACGCCTTTTGAAGAATTAAGGTTTCTCCTGACTTTGTAGGTAAAGTTGCATCTCCGCATTGGACAGAAAAAGTTTGTAGACGTAATCCATGGGGGTTTCTATATTGGCCAACAGCATACGCGTGGCCGGTTCTGAGGGCCTCTATCACTCCTGCCGTTGAGCGTTCCTGGACCCAAACACCAGTCAGGACTTGGTCTAATTCTATCCCTGCTTGACCTTGGGTATGAAAGGCGATTTCCCCATATGTAAAAGGTGGGTTTTTGCGATTTCCGGTAAGGTATTGTTGAAGTGCTTGGTCCCAGATTCCACCTGGATCTGTTGCTGTTCGGGTGTCCTGATAGACACCACCAAATCCTGTGTAATTGTTGGTTTGAAGAAGCATCTCTGGATGGGGATCGGTTTTAATGGTTACCATTCCTAATGGAGTGATTGAGTGTTCGCTATAGTCTTTGGCTTCAGTCAAAGACCAAACGGCAAGTCCATTGAGTTTGGTGACGGTATCGATGACTGCTTGATAGGGGCGATGTCCTAACTCTGACTCATAGGGGGAAAATTGAGGCTGACTCAGTGGCCAAGCATTGAAAAACAGAGCGATGGCCATCCCAGCCAGGCCACCTCCAATAATTTTGCACCATGTAGAGAATAAAGGGTTACTCGAAAGGCCTGGTTGATTCCCGTTTCGTCGCCAGAACCATATCGCTGGGAGTAACAATAAAGTTGGAGTGAAATTTAGCGCAGTCTGCCAGCCATATTGGTAGGACTGAGTGTTGCCTAAGGCAGGGAGGTCCGCATAGTCATCTTCATTGGATAAGCCCAAGACGAGTAAATTTTTTTGGGCGTCATGCATGGTGAATGTGTCGTTCCATACAGAACCGGTCCAATGATAATAGGGTGCAACCTCAACTCCGGGTACAACCACCATAGTGGGATGACGAGCTTGGACTTCTTTAACTTCCTGAAGAAATTCCTTGATTCCATATTCCATGACAGAGGGGAGGTGGGTGTGTGCACGCAACGCGCCACGAAATGGAAAGAGCCCATACTCATAACGGAGGGAGAAATTCTCTGAGAGCACGACGGCGTCAAGGGAGCGTGCTTTCGCATCTCGAATGACTTCATCTAGAGTCCAACTGCCCGTGCTCATTGTACTGTGTACATGAAAAGCTGCCATGAGAGGTTCCCGTGGTATTTCGGCAACAGCACAAGGTGAAAGGGGAAGAACACTCCAGAAAAGCCCAATAAAAAGTAGAGCGACAACCTTCGCTTTCTTCCAGGAAATGGTCTTGGGTTGGCGAAACTTCTTGTTCAGCATCTCATGGGGATTCTTGGATGTAACAAAGCGAACGTTAAGGGAGTGAAAATTTTTTTGCACGTGATGGTTCAAGGTTCGAAAGCTTTTGGAATCTACTTAGTAGGTGGGAAGAATCCCTTCGCCCAATCAATTTATTTTTGTCGCAGTGATACTATCGACTTGGTTGGCGATTCTTTATATTCGGGAAATGTGTTTAGATCGGCAGCAACTTTTTTGGCAATGGCCCTATGCCCATATGCGTTCGGATGGCCGTCCTGTGAAGCCTGATACGGTTGAATCCCGGAATTAAACGCGTCACGTAGGGCAGGTAATGCGTCGACATATTCAATCCTATGATTTTTCAGGAACGTTTTCGTTATTTGCCAGAAAGCGATTTCATTTTCAGTTAGATGACGATAGCTGGTGGAAGGGTTTCGCCAAATTTCCTTAAAGACTAATTCCTTGGTTGGGATAAGGACGGCCAAAAAAAGAATATTTTTTTCGGCGGCTCGTTTGTGCATGATTTCTATGGATTTCAATGAAATTTTATGCCCTTCTGAAATTCTGTGATCGTTGAGATTCAGTGCGGAGAAGCGAGATTCTGATGTGAAAATCGTCTTGAACTGACCATTGTCAAAGACCTGGGTATAGCTCTTGTGTGCTTCGGCAAAGGCTTTTACATCGTCCCATGGATCTCGAGGGTGAGCATCTGCAGAATTCTGGAATCGGGAAGCAAGCCGTGGAAGTTCATATGTCGTCCTACGAAGAAAACCATATGTCTTCGAATATTTTGAAAAAAACACAGGGGGAGCGAATGTTTTAGGGGTAGCCTCATTGGGTTGTTTCTGCTCCAGATTGGTTGTTCCTCCCATCGTAAACACTTTTGTGACATGATCCCGTAGAGACTCCAATTTTTCGGCTTTCTGGATATTCTCTTGTACGCGTTGATCTGTACTTTTTAAATCAAGGAGTTGTCCATGGCTATACACGAAATTGAACGCATCATAGAGGTCATTACCTGCATAGAATCCTTGGAGGATGATTTTTGGTTTCAAGGCCAGGGCCTCTTCCAACTGTATCAGGCTGTGAGCAGGTCCATAGCCCGGAACAGCCATGTTGTATGCTTGCTGTTCAACCATCAGGCCCAATTGATTGAGCCAGGTGTCTTCAGGGTTAACCCCTGTCCCATAGGTTTGTGAATCGCCGAGTCCAACAATATCTGATTGCTCCGGCGCCTTGGGGTTCCGAAATCCCCTATCATCGTGCCCAGGGAATTCAGGGTTAAGTCGTTTGCCTAATTGAGGATCAGGAATTATAGGGGCGGCATATGGTGAGGAAAGGAGCCTTTCGACACGGGGTGAGGTGAGTGCCAAAAAACTTAGGGAGACTTCAACAAAACACAACATCAGGAGAATGGCAAGCCCGGTAAAAGCAATTCGCTTTTTAGTCACTTTCATGCCATTCACTTTGATTCTTGAGGATTGCGAGAGGCGTATTATGGATTGGCCAATGAAAAAGGTCTCTGCTCAGTATTGGGAGTGACCAATTCGGGCGCTATTGTTTTTTGCCGGCCTTGGAACAGCTCCAAATCCGATTCGACCATTTCCTCGATTAATTCCTGGAATTGTACTTCGCATGACCACCCTAGTTTCTCTCGTGCTTTTGAGGCATCCCCTAACAGGGTCTCCACTTCCGCTGGGCGGAAGAAATTTTCGTCCACGGCAACAAATTCACGATAATCCAGCCCGAGGTGAGAAAAAGCCACCTCTAAACATTCTTGGACTGAATGTTGTTCGCCAGTCGCGATCACGTAATCGTCTGGTTTGTCCTGTTGAAGCATGAGCCACATGGCTCGGACATATTCTCTTGCATGTCCCCAATCTCGCATCGCTCCCAAATTTCCGAGCTGAAGGTTCTTCGCCATTCCAAGCTTAATGCGTGCAGCATACGAAGTTATTTTTCGGGTGACAAATTCGAAACCCCGTCTTGGGGATTCATGATTATAGAGAATCCCGCATGAGGCATGGAGGCCATAGGCCTCTCGATAATTCCGGGTAAGGTCAAAACCGGCAACCTTGGTAATCCCATAAGCTGAACGAGGATGAAATGGAGTTAACTCATTCTGGGGAGTCTCTCGAACCTTCCCGAACATCTCGCTTGATGCCGCAAAGTATAAACGGCAGTTGGGTGCGCAATCCCGCAACGCGGCCAATATATGATGCGTGCCATTGATGTTGGTATTGAACGTAGAAAATTCATCGTCAAAGGAATAGGTGACAAAGCTTTGCGCGGCTAAGTGATAGCATTCATCGGGTTTGACCTTTTGGAAAATTCGATACAGGCTAGGCAGACTTTCGAGTGACGCTGAATGCAATTGAAGTTGATCTTTTATGTGAAGAATTCTCAACAGACGGTGTTCCGGGTCTTCTAAGGCCACTCGTCTAATCACTCCGTGGACTTCATACCCTTTTTCAAGGAGAAATTCAGCTAAATAGGACCCGTCTTGCCCGGTGATTCCAGTAATCAAAGCGCGTTTCATGTGTGATTCCTCCAGGATAATTGGTCAGGATCTTTATCGTGTGTTTGGGTATAGGTATGTGGAAAAGAGTTCGTAGAATTCATGAAATATCCAAGGAGTCCGGTAAAAAATGGCTAATAATGACTACTATCTTTAATCTATATCGACAAACTGCTTGAAAAACTTAAGGCTAGAATATTGGTGAACTAGATGGCCGAAATCATTATGGGCCTATCTGATTTGAGATTTCTTGACCGAAGAGGTTCTTCTGATAGGGTTTTATTTAGTGGTTCAAGCGGAGGAAATATTCCAAGTGCGCTCTGCAATGATGGCTCACACAGCCGTGAAAGCTGGACAAGACATCTGGGTGACAGTGAAGGGAGATAGTATGAAGCCTCTCCTTGTCTCGGGTGATCGAATCCTTCTTGAACCCGTAGATTTCCCTCAAATTGGCGACCTGATTACGTTTTATGAAACCTCTACCCTCTGTACGCATCGTGTCATTGGAAAATTTCAAAAGGCTGGCCAACAGTTGTTTCAAACAAAAGGTGATTGTTGTGGCCAATGGGATCAGCCGGTCTCACTTGAGTCGATCTTGGGAAAAGTCGCTGTCATTCAGAAGGGGGCTTGGCGGTTTGCGCTGAAAGGGCCGTTGTGGAGGGGATTGAATTATTTTTTTCTCATACTATCTTTAGGCATAGGAGGAATTCTTGCACTCAAATGGAAAATCTCACAAATCATTCCATCCCATTAAAAAGTTCCCATGTGGCCTGGCAGATGGTAGATGGAGAAGCGGTCATCCTTCATATTTCGGGGCAAGTGCTTCGGGGACTTAATGCTGTGGCAAGCTATGTTTGGGAACGAATTGATGGAAAACAGACGATCGAAAAAATTGCCCAGGAAGTATCAGAGAATTTTTCTCGTGCCGAAGAAAACGTTCTTGAAGATGTGAAGATCTTCCTTGGTGAGCTTGTTAAGAAAAATATGGTTAGCTTTTCTGGCGTGGTCGCACACGAAAAAATACTCCTCTAGCTGTAAACCCAATCTCCGGCTTTCTACCTATAACAAAAATTTCTGTGTCGTTGGTGTTTGAGATTTTGGGTTTAATCGCCTCTATACTTTTCCTCAACCTTTTCAGCTTTTCTTCAGGCGCACTCCTTTTTCCCCACTTTCCCCTCATTTTTCGAAATTTCCCCAATCTCCGATTTTCTCTTTTAACATGTTTTTTCGTGGCGTTGGTTTTAGCAATTAATTCCACATCCTAAATATCTCATAGAGTGTCTGTACTAATTAAGGCACTGTTTTCATTTTCTCCTCTGGTCTTCCTTGCCATTTCTTAGTTCTCTCTTAAAGGGTTAACCCAGGTCATCAAAATTTCATACATTCGATGTATGCTTCCCCTTGTGTGCTTTGATTGCATTTTTATTTCTGTTCTTGGAGGTTCGTATTCGTTGGTCTTTTTCTTTCCAAGCACAAAGGTATTAATTGTCCATTCGTTAATTGAAGAAATGGGTGTTTTCACGCTGTTTCTGGAAATTTATTCTTAATAATTCGTTTTGCTCTCCGATAAAGAAATTGAAATATGAAAAGGATTCAGACTCTTTCGTGAAACCAAAACGGGAGAAAAATGAAAATGCTGTTTTCAGGAATTTTTTGGTATTGGAAAAATCAAGATATGGACTCACGGATCTGGTATAAAAATTCTTTGTTCAAAAGGAATCCCAATCTTTTTTTTATGGTGGTTTTTCTCTGGATGTGTTTAGGAGGAATTCCGTCCACGAATTCAGTTTGGATCCCTTTGGGATATTCGGATGTCTATGCGGATGATATTATGTTTGACGCGGCCAGCTCGCCGGCAGCGAGCGGGGTTGACACAAATACTACGCTCAGTTGGCAACATACGATTGGCTGTGAACGTAGTCGTGTTCTGATTGTTGGAGTGGAGGTGGAGGACACGAGTGCGGCTGACTCCGTGGTTAGTAGTGTGACCTATAACGGTGTGAATATGACGCGAGCGGTATCGGTCCAGCAAAGCAGTACCGGATTTATTATGGATGTCGAAATCTGGTATTTGCTGGAAGCCAATTTACCGGATGCAGGGAGCTATACGATTACTGTTACGACTACGGGTCCCACAAGGGAACGGTATGGTGGAGGCATTTCTCTTTATAATGTTCTGCAAGCCGCTCCCGAAGCGACCAGTACACAAACCACCGGTTCTCCACCAGCGACATTTAATACGACCATTACCACATTAACTAATGGTGCGTGGGTGGTTGATGCCATTGGGAGTGGAAATTTTAATTCCGCATTTACCACAAGTCAGATGGGGCAGGTGGAGCGTTATGACTCGGGAACGACCGGGGGTAGTAGTACAGGGGCAGGAAGTACGAAGCCCGTGGCTACGGCAGGCTTGACGACGATGGGATGGAATCAGACTGGCGCGAACCGAATGGCGCATGTGCTAGCAGCATTTGCTCCGGATCCAAGTCCGGCGGCAACTGATACGTGCCCCTCGACTTCCACCATCACGTTCCGCGCAAAACAAACCGCGTCCTCAGCGAATGCCGCTAGTTTAATCGTTACGAAGCCTACTGGCACTGCTACGGGTGATCTCCTAATAGCCACGATGACCTTTGATGACGGAGGCGATACCTTGAGTGCTCCAGTGGATTGGACGTTAATCGAGCCGGCATCGCCAGGCGCAGAACAGATGCGGACGCGGTCCTGGTACAAAATAGCTCAGGCTGGTGAACCCGCGTCCTATACGTTTAGTTCATCGGGTGGAAATGATAATACGATCGTACACATTGCCGCTTTCTATGACACACGAGGCGTGAATGTAACGGGGTGGACTCTGGAAGACTCTTCTTATGCCTATCAAGATACGACTTCTACGACCATAACATCGCTTACTGTTACCGGTGTGACCAATGGGCTTCTCTATACGGGCTTTTCCAATGATGATCAAGAGGTTGTCTCGAGTGCACCCGGCGGAATGACTGAGCTGGATAGCCAGAATGTGGCGACCGTGTCTCTGGCGACGTATTACGAATTCCGCGGCGCAGGGGCTGTCACCAAAACCATTAGCTGGGGAGGAGCGGCTGACGAGTACGCGGCCATTGCCGCGGTCTTTAGCTGGTCGGCGACTTCTACCGGTGAGGGCGTAGGCTCAAATCAAGGCACCACAATCAGTTGGTCACACACTATTGGGGGAGGCGACAACCGACTGTTGGTGGTCGGGGCGGAGATTGAGGATGGGATTGCCGCTAACGCCGTGGTCAGCGGCGTTACGTATAATGGAGTGGCAATGTTGCCCGCTGTTTCAGTTGCGGCGACCAATGGGTTTTCCAATAATGTCTCGCTCTGGTACATGCTCGAGGCCTCCTTGCCGGTAGCCGGAACGTACACGGTAACCGTGACGACCACTGGGACTACCGACAATCGTATTGGTGGATCCGTCGATTTTGCTGATATGAAACAAGCCGCTCCAGAAGCGACTAATACACAAACCACCACCACGGGGCCATACGACCCGTTTAACACCACGATTACGACCTTAACGGATGGGGCCATTGTCGTGGATGCCATTGGAAGCGGGAGTAACGCTCCTGCTGGGTTCACAACGAACCAGACCGGGCAGGTGGAGCGTTATGATTCAGATAGCGCAGGGGTCGGTAGCACAGGGGCAGGGAGTTCCAAAGCTGTGGCCACGGCGGGTTCAACGACGATGGGATGGGATGTGACATTCACCAACAACCGGTTGGCGCATGTGGTCGCGGCCTTTGCACCAGCGGATACGCCCACCCCGGCAACGGACCTGACTGTGACCTCATTTAATTCCGCTAGCGATGTGCACTGGGATAATCCCGGCGGCGACCTGACGAATGTCTTGATTCTTGCCAAAACAGCAGATTGCACTTTCACTCTCAATCCTCTGGGGACCGAAGCGATTAATACAACGGTGGGCAATGGGGTGGTGCTCTTTAACAATGATCCGACGGCCAACCTTGGCTCGACTGCCGTGACGGTGGGAGGCGCAACGACGGTGAGTTATACCGCTTCTACTGGCCGTCTCATGCATAGTAGCCTCACAAATAGTACAACCTATTGTTACAAATTGTACATTCGTAATGGAGGCATTCTTGATGATAAAAGTGGCAGCGGTCGCCCGGAAGTGGAGGCGACTGCCACGAATGGGGTGAGTCCGAATCCGCGCTGGAGTCTCAACCTCGAGTCTACCAACGGGGCGACGTTGGTGCCGCCGGGGCTTGATCCCGGCTCACAAGTCTTTACGTCATTTGGCAGTGGCACCATGGTGGCCGTGGGGGCGGCTGATGGCATTTTGGATTGGCGTACACTGCCGGCGTCCGGGAGTATTCAAGACCAGTCGCCTGTGCTCCCGATTTCTGGTGGTGCCAATTGTGGTGTGGCGGGAGCGACAAATTGTTTGATTGCTACATCCCAAGATGGGTTTGTGTATTCATTGAATGCGGCCACGGGGGTGACGACATGGTCCTATCGCCATGCCGTGGCGGATATGCTGCAAGGAGCGGTAGGGGCGCAACTCAAAGATTACACGAACGTGGGCTTTACACCTTTGACTGATTTACTCTTTGTGACGACGCGCAATGCCAGTACGACGGCGAATAAGGTGTATGCCTTGAATCCTACTTCCGCGCCCGCATCCCCTAGCTGGCTGTTTACGGGTGGAGGGGCGACGTCGATGGATATGATTAATGCGGCTCCGGTAGTGGATTACGACAACAATCGCATTTATGTCACGAGCAGTTCCAATGGGAATACCCAGCGGAGCCTGTGGGCGTTTAACAGTACCAATGGCACCCTGCTGAGTACGGGGACGACGTATGGAGGGACGACGGTGGGGGATATCACGGTGTCGCCGGCGTTGAGTGATGATGCGGGGACGGTGTATGTCGGGACAGCAGGCGGGAGTGTACGAGCCTACAATACGAGTGATGGGTCGCTGAAGTGGACGTTAGCCACATCAAGTGCAGTGGTCTCGACCCTGTGGTTGGATTCGGCCTCCGATGATCTGTTCTTCAGTACCGCCAATGGGACGGTGTGGCGTGTTAGCGACGATGGGGGCTCGGCTTCGGATGTGTGGGGGGGCAGCAAGCCGGTCTTCACCTCGGCGACGCTGCCGTTGGTGTTGGGGGGGACGGACAAGGTCTTTGTGGGCGGTTGTACGGGAGCCAGTTGTGCCAGTAGCAGTGAAGGGCGGGTATATCAAGTGAATGCTACGACAGGGGCGCGGGAGCAATGCCGGATACTGGGGACGAATGTGACTCCAGGTGATCCGGCGTTTGATGTCGTGGATGGGCAACTTTTGGCGGGAGCGAGTAACGGCAAAGTGTATGCGTTTGCAGCGCCGGCCGGAATTTTAGGGAGTGATCCAGCATGTATTCCATAACACGGTATGACAATCAATCTCTCATAGGGGCGCTTGGGGTGCTACTGGTGCTCCCGCTCTCTTTTCTGTTCGTCGATGGTGTCGAAGGGCAAAACACGAGCACCAGGTATGATCCGGCTACTAGGAATGATCCTGCTATCCAATTTCAGTCTGCTCCAGGCCGTGCCGAGAACAGGCCGTCGAAGATTCGAAAGGGTACGACCAGAAGGGTTCAGGCCAAAGAGCCAAACAAGAGCCCCAGATATGATCCCATTCTCCGGCATGACCCCGCTATCCAATTTCAGTCTGCTCCAGGCCGTGCCAAGAACAAGACGTCGAAGATTCGGAAGGGTACGACCAGAAGACGAAGTACGATCATTGGTGGAGGGGTACCTCCCCGGGGTGACCAGTCGTCCTCTAGTCCTGTCGCGACGTTGATCTTTACGAATACCCTCATGGAAGGGAGTGTTTCAGGAAACCTAGTGTCGCATTCTGCTCGGCGCAATTATTACGGGGACGAGGAGTTTTCCCTTGCTGAGACTCGAGATTTGTCGATCGTGACCTGCTGGAAGAAATTGCAAGGGGATCATCTACAAACCATGCATATCTATGGTCCGGATGGCCATTTGTTTCAGAAACGAGTGGTGCCTTTTTCAACGGAGTCCCAAAGGAGGACTCGACGTCGGAAGATGCGAGGTATTGAGAATGCCGTGGATGTTCGACATGCGCGCCCAAGGAAGGGTCGGCAGGAAGTGACGGTTAACTTCCCCATTACGGGGACTTGGGTGAGTCAGCATCAAATGGTTGGCACCTGGCGTGTAGAGGTGTACCACAATGAAGCCAAAACCCCGAGTGCCACTGGCAGTTTTACATTGACGGAGTAACCGCCTTTTTCGCACAGAAGGTCTTGGTCCACGATAATTCCTTAGCGTTGCTGAGATTTTCAGCAACTGTTTTGTCCTCTCTCCCTAGTTTTTCCCACCCTGGTTTTAAGTTCCCTTTGTGGAACTACTGCCTATCTCGTCAAAAATTTGACTAGTTGAAAGCCTCTCTCACCATTCCAATATTTATTTTCCCTTTAATTTCCAGAACATTCAGTTTGCGCTCCCACTGGCCTGACAATTGCCTAAATTTAAAAACGGGCAGATAGGAGAATTTTATCCTGAGAAAGCAATGGTAAGAAATTTTCGACAAATAACAAAAAATTATTTTCCCCTCGAAGAGAAAAAATGAGAATGTCTTTTACGGAAAATTCTTGGAATTGGGTAAATCAATCTGAGATCTCCCTGATATGCCTGAAGTCAGATTTATTCACAAGAGGGCAAATGCTTCTTTTTGTCATGGTTTTTCTCTGGATATGTTTAGGCGGAATTTCGGTTAAGAATCTCGCTGGGCTTTCTTGGGGAGTGTCTGAGGTTCGTGCGGAAGATATTACCTTTGACGCCGTTAGCACGCAGACCGCTGAGGTATATGAAGATTTCACACTCAGTTGGCAACATACGATTGGGTGCGAACGCAGTCGTATGCTGGTAGTTGGTGTGGCAGTTGAGGATGGCAATCTCGCCGACGTGACGGTCGACACCGTGACCTATAACGGGGTAGCGCTGACGAAGGCCACTTCAGCGGTCACTGTCACCACTTGGGAGATGAATGTCGAAATCTGGTACATGCTCGAGGCCGATTTGCCGGATGCTGGAACCTATACGGTGGAAGTGACCACTGATGGTCAAACTTACAACAAAACTGGTGGGGCTATTTCTCTTTACAATGTTCTGCAAACCGCACCGGAAGCAACGAATACACAGATTTCTAATGTGGGGCAGACAACGTTTAATACCAGCATTACTACTGTGACAGATGGTGCGTGGGTAATCGATGTAATTGGAAGTGGGGCTCCCAGTACCACATTTACGACAAACCAAACCGGGCAGGTGGAGCAGTACGATTCAGGAACTGAACCCGATAACAGTACCGGAGCAGGGAGTACCAAACATGTGGCAACGGCGGGTTCGACAACCATGGGGTGGAACATCACGGGTTCCAATCGACTGGCGCATGCGCTGGCAGCGTTTGCACCGGATCCTAGTCCGGCGGATACCGACACGTGCCCTGCGACCTCCACGATCACATTTCGCAATAATTCAAGCCTGACAAACACCGCTGATAATAACGTTGATGTTTCCATGCCGACGGGTACTGTCGAAGGGGACTTGCTGATCGCCACGATGGCATATGCGGATGGAGCTGACACCTTGAGCGCGCCCATTGATTGGACCCTGATCGAGCCGGCCGCTCCGGGTGCTGAATCGATGCGAACCCGGTCTTGGTACAAGGTGGCGCAAGCTATAGAAACTGGTCCCTATACCTTTACTTCTTCGGGTGGTGCTGATGAAGTCATCGTGCAGATTTCCTCATACTATGACACGCAAGGGGTGAATGTGAGTGGATGGACTCTGGAGGATTCGTCCTACGTCTATCAAGGGACCACCCACACGAATATCACGACTGGGAGTGTCACGGGTGTGGCAAGCAATGTGCTCCTCTATTCCGCCTTTGCCAATGATGATGATGAGGCGGTCCAGTCCGCTCCGGGGGGCATGACGACATTGGATGAACAGGAATTGGTTGGGACCAATCTGGCGTTGGCCTCCTACTACGAGTTCCGTGGGGCTGGTGCTACGACCAAAACTATTGGTTGGGCAGGAGGGCAGGAACAGCTCTCGGCCATTGCCGCGGCCTTTAGTTGGTCGTCGTCCACTACCGGTGAAGGGGGGAGTTCAACACCTGGGACCACACTGATATGGCCTCATACGATCGGGAGCGGCGACAATCGCCTATTGGTGGTCGGGGTAGAGAACGAGGATGGAACGGCTGCTGATGCGGTCACGAGTGGTGTCACCTACAATGGGGTAGCCATGACGCAGGCTGTCTCAGTTGCGGCGACCAACGCGACTTCCAATCATGTCTCGCTCTGGTATTTGCTGGAAGCCTCGTTACCTGTGGCGGGGACGTACAACGTAGTTGTGACGACTACCGGGATTACCGACAACCGCATTGGAGGGTCCGTCGATTTTGCAGATATGAAACAAGCAGCTGCGGAGGCAACCAATACGCAAGCCTCCACGTCACCAACATCCCCGTTTAATACAAACATTACGACTATAACGGATGGGGCCATTGTCGTGGATGCTATTGGTAGTGGGACAGTTAGTGCCGGGTTTTCAACGAATCAGACTGGGCAGATTGAGCGGTACAATTCAGGTAGCACCGGAGGAGGGAGTACGGGTGCAGGGAGTTCCAAAACCGTGGCCACAGCGGGTGTGACGACGATGGGCTGGGATGTGGTTAGTGCCTCTCGTTTGGCGCATGTTGTAGCGGCATTCGCTCCAGCAGACACGCCCACACCGGCAACGGACCTGACTGTGACGTCATTTAATTCCGCCAGCGATGTACAGTGGGATGATCCAGCTGGTGATCTGACGGATGTGCTTATTCTTGCCAAAACAGCCGATTGCGCTTTCACACTCAATCCTCTGGGGACCGAGGCGATTAATACGACGGTGGGTAATGGTGTAGTGCTCTTTAATAATGATCCCACGTCCAATCTTGGCTCGACTGCAGTGACGGTAGGCGGAGCAACCACGGTGAGTTACACGGCTTCCACTGGTCGCCTCACGCATAGTGGGCTCTCGAATAGCATGGCGTATTGTTACAAGGTGTTTATTCGGAATGGGGGTATTTTTGATGATAAGAGTGGAACAGGGCGACCGGAGGTAAATGCGATAGCGACCAATGGTGTGAGTCCGAATCCGCTCTGGAGTCTCAATCTTGAGTCTATTAATGGTGCGACATTGGTCCCACCGGGGCTTGATCCTGGAGCTCAAGTCTATACCTCGTTTGGCAGTGGCACGTTGGTGGGGGTGGGGGCAGCCGATGGCATTTTGGATTGGCGCACGATGCCGGCGTCCGGGAGTATTCAAGACCAGTCGCCGGTGCTCCCGATTTCTGGGGGCGGTAATTGTGGCGCGGTAGGGGCGACGAATTGTTTGATTGCGACCTCCCAAGATGGATTTGTCTACGCGCAGAATGCGGCAACGGGGGTGGCGACCTGGAACTATCGTCATGCCGTGGGGGACATGCTGCAGGGCGCCGTGGGGGCGCAGCTCAAAGATTATACCAACGCTGGATTTACGCCTTCGACGGACTTACTTTTTGTCACAACGCGGAATGTCAGTGCGACGGCAAATAAAGTATATGCCTTAAATCCCACCTCAGCTCCAGCGTCGCCGACGTGGATTTTTACCGGGGGTGGAGCGACCGCGATGGACATGGTGAGTGCCGCGCCAGTGGTAGATTACGACAACAATCGGATTTATGTGACCAGTAGCTCTAATGGGAATACCCAGCGGAGCCTGTGGGTGTTTAATAGTAGTAATGGCACGTTGTTGAGTACGGGGACGACGTACGGTGGGACGACTGTGGGCGATATTACCGTTTCCCCGGCCTTGAGTGATGATGCGGGGACCGTGTATGTCGGTACGGCGGGTGGGAGTTTACGGGCCTATAATACGAGTGATGGGTCGCTGAAGTGGACGCTGGCCACTTCGAGTGCGGTGGTCTCGGCACTATGGTTGAATTCAAGTACCGATGACGTGTTCTTCAGTACGGCCAATGGCACCGTGTGGCGTGTGAGCGATGATGGCGGCTCGGCCTCGGATGTGTGGGGGGGGAGCAAACCGGTTTTCACTTCCGCGACGTTACCGGCTGTTATCGTCGACAAGGTCTATGTGGGTGGCTGCACGGGCGGAACTTGTGCCAGTAGCAGTGAAGGCCGGGTGTATCAGGTCAATGTCGCAACGGGAGCGAGAGAAGCCTGCCGGATTCTGGGCACGAATGTGACCCCGGGCGATCCCACGTTTGATATTACTGATGCTCAGCTTTTGGTGGGGGCAAATAATGGGAAAATTTATTCATTTTCGGCTCCGGCCGGAATTTTAGGGAGTGATCCAGCATGTATTCCGTAACACGGCTTAACAACCAATCTCTCAGGGGGGCGCTTGGGGTGCTGATGGTGCTCTCACTTTCATTTTTGTTAACCCATGAGGTTGAAGGGCGAAACAAGAGTTTCAGTTTTGATCCTGCAATCAGAAATGACCCCGCTACCAGCTATGATCCAGCCACAGGAGTGAATCGAGAGAGAAAGTATAAGACTAAAGGACGAAACTCAGTCCGTGGTGACGCTCTAGCACCGCATCGATCAAAGAAAATTTCTCGTCCCATTGCGACGTTGATATTCATGAACACTCTCAGCGAAGGGATTGTGACAGGTGATATAGAGCAGCATCCTGGTCAGCAGAATTATTTTGGCGACGAAGAATTTTCAATGGGTGAGACTCGAGACATGTATATCATTACTTGCTGGAAAGAACTGAAACTACGAGGGGATCATTTGCAAACGGTGCATCTCTATAGTCCTGACGGCCATCTGTTTCAGCGACAGGTGGTACCCTTTACTACGGCAACTCAGGTGGATTCGAGGCGTCGAAAGATGCGCCGAATCGGGAATGCTGTGGATGTTCGTCAGGCCCGGATGAGGAAGGGCCAACAGGAGGTGACGGTGCATTTTCCAATTGCGGGTACATGGGTGAGTCAGCATCAAATGTTGGGCACTTGGCGTGTGGAGGTATATTACAATAAAGCCAAAACGCCGAGTGGCCGTGGTAGCTTTACCATGACGGAGTAAGGTTGTGTTTTTCTTTGTCGCTCGAGTATTCCAAGCAAGAAGATTATGAATGGTGGAAATGATTGTGCCTTAAGCATTCAAGGAGATCATCATGGTCAAGAATTCAGATGAGATGCAGAAAACGAAAAAATCCCTTTTGCCGTATGTCAGGCCACAAATCCTGTGGGAGGAACCCTTTGAGCCGGTGACTTCCGCTATTAGTTGTGGAAAACGGCCTGGTCAGGGTGCTGCCTGTATGGGCGCTCCAATGTTTTAACAACAAAAAATGAACAAGATTACGGTTATTGAAATGGGCGGGCTCGCCTGTGCCATTACCACGAATGATGTGGAATTGTGGCACGTCATGGAGCAACGCTATCAGGGATTCTCCTCCACAAAAGCTCCCAAATTTCATATCGAAGTCGAATGCGTCGATTCTTCTTTATCTGGTGATTCGCCGCTCGAAATTTTGAGCGGTCCTGTAACGAGTCACCTGAATGGACAATGCTTGCAGATCATGGGCGAGGGGTTTAGTGCCGGCTTTAATTTTGCGTCCGGAAGAGGACATATTTGCCAGCCATTGAACCTCACGCCGCTCGATCTGTTTTTGAAGGCCATCTATGGTTATTGGCTTTTTCAAGAAGAAGCATTTTTTGTTCATGCTTGTGCTATCGAACGAGATGGAAAGGCCGCAGTCTTTTTTGGCCCCTCGGGGAGTGGGAAATCTACAATTGCGCGAATGGCAGAGGATACGGTTTTAGCTGATGAATTAGTGATCGTCAGGAAAGATCAACTCATGAATAGCGATGGGAGTCCAACCTTTTCCGTTCATGGTACCCCTTTTTGGGGTGGAGTAAATTCTCGAGTGCCCTTGTCGAAATTGTTTGCGCTCCACTTTAGTCGTGAGGAGGCTACATTGAATGCCATGCCCCCTGTGTCGGCGCTTCGGAAGCTGCTGTCATGCATTGGGTATTTTTCGCCATCGCCTCAACAACAAACGCATCTGTTTGACCTGGCCGTTTCCCTTGTGCAGGGGTTGTCATGTCATGAGTTAACTTTTTCACCTCAGCCGCAGTTTTGGAGTTGGCTTGATGCACACAGCTATTGAACCGTTTAACAATGATAAGCCATCCAAGGCTTCGCATTACGACCGGTATATACAAGAGGCAGAACGTCATTTTGTTCCTTTGAACGTGATGCTTGAACTGACACATCGGTGTCACCTCAATTGTGTCCATTGTTATTTAGAGGATAATCACGAATGGAGAGCCAAGGCTCAGGAATTAACTGCCGAGGAATTCTGTCAGGTCATTGATCAATTGGTTGATGCCGGGTGTCTTTTTCTGACCTTAAGCGGTGGAGAAATTTTTCTGCGTGACGATACGTTGGTGATAGCTCGTTATGCTCGAAGCAAAGGATTGGCCTTGCGACTCTATACTAGTGGAACCTTGATGACACCAACCCTCGTTGAGGAGATTACTCAGCTGCATCCTCTTTCTGTTGAGTTTTCGATTTATTCCGCCGATAACCCTGATCTTCACGATTCGATCATTCAGATTCCTGGTTCACATC
Organism: Nitrospirales bacterium; assembly: GCA_029261295.1. Lineage (GTDB taxonomy): Bacteria > Nitrospirota > Nitrospiria > Nitrospirales > UBA8639 > Nitrospira_E. Next base: position 41,601 of record JAJDBP010000006.1, read on the forward strand.
AAAAGACCCTTGAGGCAATCCGTATTTTGTCTCGTACAGACATTCCAGTCGTCATCAAAACTCCGCTCATGCGTGAGGTCTTCAGTGAATACCCAAAAATCTTGGAATTGGCAAAGGAGCTTGGGGTGTTTTATAAATTAGACCCAACGGTTAGCCCCAAAAACGATGGGGATCTCTCTCCTTGCCATCTTCGTTTGACGCAAGACCAACTCCTTGCCATGTATGCTGACCCGAACCTTCCATCGGCACCGGAGATTCAGGCACTTTCTGAAGGAAAGATCCCTCATAAGTCAGAAGATGAGGTGTGCGATCTTGGAAAAACAGCATGTGCCATCTCTCCTTTGGGTGATGTGTATCCGACTCTGGGCTTTCCTTGGTCTGCTGGCAATGTACGGGAAACGTTATTTCGGGAGATTTGGGAGAATTCCCCGTTGTTCAAACGCTTAAGAGAAGTTCAAGTCAAGGATCTATCCGACTGTTCGGGTTGTGAAAAGTTTTCCTATTGCGATCGCTGCTGCATGTGGGCCCTGATGGATGAAGGAGATTTTTTCGGAGGGTCGTTATGGGCGTGTGAAATAGCCTCGGCCAAAGAGAAGGCGGCAGGACTTCCTTCCGACCCAACTCCTTTTCAGCTAAAGAGTCGGGATGACAACAGTATTCAGCGCACTCAGTTTACGACAAAGGATCACCTTGTGATGCCTCAAAAATTACCTGTGAAACGTGTAGCTAGCTAATCTAATCCTACCTGTGCAATTTTTTTTGCTTGCCTGGCTTCGTATCGTTTTCTTTTCTTGATTTCCTAATGTAACAAAAGACTTCCCTCATCTTTGGCTCGTCTGAGTGCCCAATTCCAACTACACAATCCCAAAGGCACGAGCACTAGGCAAAAAGCCCCTAAAACAAACAATTCAAGAGTGAGCTGGGTAATAGGTGTTCCTTGGTAGATGGCGAGTTGGAGCCCACGGATTGCGTAGGTGATGGGATTCCAGGCAGCAATGGTCTGGAGCCAAGCCGGCAAAACGGTCACAGGGAAAAACACCCCTCCAAGCAAGGCTCCTAACCCGTTTATGGCCCAAGCTACAGCTAGGCCGCGTTTGAAAACCAGTAGCCATGCGGCTTCAATGAGGCCAATGCTGTTAAATGCGATGATGGCTAACCCCAAGATGCTCCCTAGGCTGAGCCAGTTGATGTGACTAAAATCGACCCCAAACCCAATCCCCCCTAAGATAAAAAACCCTAGAACTTCAGCGGACGCATATATGGTGTTCCACGCGACGATGGCGAGCATGAGGACCCAGAGCTTAGTTGGTGACCCAAACAATACTTCCAATGTTCCTAATGATTGTTCCGATTCGATACGGCCGGACAACCCCCCAAGTGCTAACCCGACGTAGGCGAAGAAGGCATTTCCTACGAGAACATAGGGAAAATAGGAGGTGGCAAAGGGTGCGAGGTCAGATGTCATTTGATTACCAAATAAACGATCAATAAAGAAATAGGTGGCGATAGTGGTAAAAATCCCCAAGAGGGAAAACATCATCGCGAATTTATAACTCATTTCGATAAGAAATTCTTTCTTGATGTAGGCCAAAACTTTTTGAAATTCTCCTAGAGGAGAGAGGAAGGGGAGAGATGCTTGATAGTCGAATGTTCTCATGCAGCCTCAGAATTTGCGGTCAGTTGTTTGAAAACTCTTGCCAGCGAATCTGAGTGACGTTTATTCAGTTTTTGTAAGGTATCCACGGTATGGTAATCGGTAAGCTGTCCCTTATGAAGAATGGCAATATGATCACAGAGTTCTTCAACTTCCTGAAGGTTATGACTCGTGAGGATGACGGTGCAGCCCATTTCCCCAACGATGTTGTTTCGAACCAGACAGCGCACATCCTCTGCTGTGGAGGGGTCAAGGCTTCGGGTTGGTTCATCTAACAACAGAATTTGTGGTTGTTGCAAAAGGGCTCGTGCTATCCCGAGTCGATGGCGCATACCAGTGGAGTAAGTTCCAAATGGGCGATCCAAGGCTTTCAATTGAAGTTGTTCCTGTAATTGTTGGATTCGGATTTTAGCAGCGGAAGGGTTCAGTCCTTGGAATGCCGCAAAAAACTCAAGATTTTGATTGCCTGTCAGACGCCAATAAAAACTGCGCTCTTCGCTTGTACTCAGTCCAATGAGTTTCTTGACCTTTTCTTGATCGTTCACTACATCGTAGCCATGTACTAGCACACGACCTGAAGTCGGTAGGATTAGTGTAGACAGAATTTTCAAGAGCGTTGTCTTGCCTGCTCCGTTCGTTCCCAGCAAGCCGAGGATTTTCCCACGGTCTAGGTTTAGCTGGACGTCACGGAGTGCAAAAAGAGGTGTTGGACAGTTGAGGGAATTCCGTGACCATGGCCACGGTTTTGGTGATTGGAAGTATTTCGTGAGGCGATCAATAACAATGCTAGGGGGAGAATCTGATCCCCTGACTGAAGAAAAGCCCATTTTCGGATTATCCTTTTGATATGGTCCAGTGAATAGGCAAATGCAAAGTTTTTGCCATTCAGGACTATCTCAAGGAAATTTTAGGAAAATATTACCGTTTTTAATGCGAGGAGAAGTCCAAGGGTTACGCCAATTGAAACTGTCAGCATCCGTTCCGCAGTTTTTGCACTCATGTATCAAAAGCCTTTCTAAAGTGGGGGTATTGAATCATTCATGATTCAACTCAAATTTTTATTCATCCTTATCTTCAGTTGCACCAAATTTCTTGTTGCCGACCATCTGTATGCTTATCGACAGGTCATTTACGAAACTCAATAGTTCATGAGAAAAAAAGTGAAAAAAGAAGAATGATTTACCTCCGTTGGCTTTCTCTTTTTTACCTGAATGAATTTATTGTGGTTGAGAATTTCCCTGACTAGGTAAAATTTTCCCGTTGAGGTCACGAGGGAGCCATTTGAAGGAACCTCAGAGCTGTGGACAGTGAGCAAAGCCAGCCTTCATCAAGCTAGGAGTAAGAAACCTTCGGGGGGCAGGCTATATGGCCTATCGGTATAGAAATTGCTCCCTATAGTACCCGCTATGATTTTTCTGACACTATACGTTTGTCCCAATCATTGATTTGTGATTGCTCAAGCAACCATTTTGGAGGACGAGTCTGCCGCGGACGACGTTTCCTGTCCTTGCGGTAGTCTTCTTCCTGCTAGAATTTCCTTCCAGTCTGGGACGCGCCAATATCTTTGTTGTCAACATTGTGCCTTGGTTTTCCACAGTCCAAGGCCTCGTGCATTAGAGATTACGCAAGAATATCAGCGAGGCTATGATGAAATATTTCACAAACCTGCTGCTGATCTTTCTCGACAACCTGTCTTCCAAAGTGTTCTTGATCATCTTTCCTCCTATGCGAATCCTCCTGGGTCTCTTCTAGATATCGGGTGTGGAACGGGGGAATTTGCATTACTGTGTCGGGAAACAGGATGGACCTCTTATGGAATCGAATTGTCTGAGCAGGCGAATGAGACAGCTGCTCGACAAGGAATTAGGATGCTCCCTTGCCATATGTTATTGGAATCTGACATTTCTATCCAACACAATCAGCAGTTCGATGTGATTGCCTTGATCAATGTATTGGATCATGTATGTGATCCGATTGGACTCCTTCGGCGGGTCCGCTACATGTTGAAGCCTAGTGGTGTCGTGATAATACGAGTGCCAAATGCCACTTTTCATCTCACAGTTAGACGCTTTCTTCATCTGTTCAAAGCTCAAGGTCAACAAGCGTTTCATTTGTATGTCTTTTCTCCTTCGACCTTAATTGAAATCTTAAAAAAGGTCGGGTTGATTTCTGTTTCAGTACAGAATTCAAAAACAGGTTGTACTCCAAGCTATGCTTTGGTGAAGAACGCAGGGCAACATTTTTGGCGAGTCATATGGCGAATCGGGGGATTGGCACTTTGGTCTTTAGCTCAAGGTATCTTTTGCCTGACTAACAAGCAAGTCGTGTGGGCACCCTCATTTGAGCTTGTCGCAACGAGCGAAGAGTGATCTACCGAAGACGAGCAAAAGGAAACAAAAATTTTCATGTGTGGAATTTGTGGGTTTTCCGGTTGGCGTTCTGAAGAAACATTAGACCTGATGATGCAGCGCCTTACGCATCGAGGGCCTGACGATAATGGGACGCATATTGAGCCAGGGGTCTCGCTTGGTGCGACTCGATTAGAGGTGATCGATCCCGTTGGGGGTCATCAGCCCATTGGCAATGAGACCGGGAACGTCTGGGCGGTACTCAACGGAGAAATTTATAACTATCGCGAACTTAGAGAAGAGCTTCAAGGAAAAGGTCATCGATTCTCGACTCATTGTGATACGGAAGTATTGGTTCATCTCTATGAACAGTATGGGGACGAGTTTGTTCGCCGACTTCGAGGGATGTATGCCTTTGCACTATGGGATCGTGATCGCCAAACGCTGTTCATCGTTCGGGATCGATTTGGCATAAAGCCACTCTATTATTTCGTGGAAGGTGAAGATGTCGTCTTTGCCTCAGAGCTTCCCGCGCTTATGTCGGTGCATGGCTCGGACGCCATTCGACCACAGGCTATCGCTCAATATTTCCAATTTTTATATGTACCGGGACCTGAGACCATCTTTGAAGGTATTCAGCAATTAGGTCCTGGTGAAATGCTAACGGTCACGAATCGGAAGATCGAAACCCGAAAATATTGGTCTATTCAAGAAGAACGACAAGACCTCTCCTCTTACTCACAAAGCGATTGGGAAGAATTGTTCGTTGAATCTCTCAAAGAAAGTGTTCAGTCACAGCTGGTCAGTGATGTCCCTCTTGGCCTTTTTCTATCAGGAGGACTGGACTCAGCGTCTATTCTTGCGATGATGCGATCCGTCAACAATGGGACGATTCGCACCTTCTCTATTGGTTATGAAGAGGCTGCTGATGGCTCTTTTAATGAGCTTGATGCCGCACGTAACCTGGCGGAATATTTTGGTTCTGATCATACCGAAGAAAGATTGACTCCTGATGTCGTGAAGGTCCTTCCTCAAGTTGTGGCGGCAATGGGTGAACCGTTTGCAGATTCTTCTTCTATCCCGACGTATTTGGTGTCTGAGGTGGCGCGTCGCTCCGTGACCGTGGCTCTTTCTGGTATCGGAGGAGATGAATTGTTTGGTGGTTATCCTCGATATCTGGGGATGAGATTAAGCACGCATTATCAACATGTTCCATTTGCAGTCAGACGCTGGTTAGCCCTTCATGCCGCTCCACGGCTCCCCGAGTTTGGTGTGGCACGTGATCGAGTCGGACGTGCGAAACGGTTTTTGCAGGGAGGGTCTTTATCAATTGAGGAACAATATCTTCAATGGATGACGTTTATCCCACTCGAGTGGGGTCATGCTGCTTTCACTGAATCATTTCTTGATCAAGTGAATTTTCGGGAAACACCTGATCGATATCAGAGGATGTTTAACGAATGGCCTTCTGTCGATCCGGCTGAGAGCGCGATGGGCTTAGATCTTCAAACATACCTAGCTGATGACCTTTTGCGGATGGGAGATCGGCTGAGTATGGCTTATTCCTTAGAGCTGCGTGTCCCTTTTTGTGATCACCGATTGTTAGCGATGGCACTCAATGTTCCCTCTTCGGTACGTTTTTCTGGAGGGAAACTGAAATCTCTCATGCGAAAGTCTCTCGCCAAAATATTGCCCCCGAACATATTGGATCGTCCTAAGCAAGGCTTTATGGTTCCGTTAGCTCGGTGGTTGCGTGAAGACCTAAGGGAGATGGTGAATGACCTTCTCTCTGAGTCCCAGATTCGCCGTCGTGGATATGTTAAGCCGGAATATGTGCAATGGCTTTTGCGGGAACATCATTCGGGTTCCCGGAATTTTTCTGATCAAATCTATGCATTGTTGGTGCTGGAACTCTGGCACACAACCTTTGATGAACGGTGTGGTTCTATGCGTTCTTGTGTAGGGCAAGGCATGAATCGTTAATCGGAGAATTTATGAATGTATTGATGCTAGCAGAGGTTTCGAGTGAGTTCGTCATCGGTGGGGCTGAACGCGTTCTGCGCGAACAACTTGTTGGGCTGTTTAAGAGAGGGCATGGTATTCAGGCCGTCGTGAGATCACCACAAGAAGATCTGCCTTCACAGATTGTTGTGGATGGGATCTCTGAAAGCCGGTATCACCCGATACGAGGGAATGCTGTGGCATTTGTTCTGTCTTCCATTGTGCGATCAATTCGGGCCTTTGATAGGGGGCGTGCGGGAAGGATTCCAGATGCTGTTCTCATTCATCAGGCACTCGCAGGGCTAGGTCCAATCCTTTTGCGTAAAAGGTGCACCTCAAATTGGGTGTATGTTTGTCTTTCATTGGCTCATGAAGAATATGTGACTCGCCACGTCCTCCATCAAGGCTATCTTGCGAGAGGCCTGTACTTCCTTCATTCACATTTGAGGCGTTTGGTGGAACGGCTTGTGATCCGTCGTTGTCACACCATTGTCGTATTAAGCGAGTTTATGAAGGACCGAGTTCTCACTTTCCATAATGTGCCAGAAGAACGTATCCAAGTCATTCCGGCTGGGGTCGACCACGAACGCTTCCACCCTTCTAATGATCGATTAGAAGTGCGGTCAACTTTGGGGCTGCCTTTGGACAAAACCATTCTGTTTACTGTCAGGAATCTTGTCCCAAGAATGGGGTTAGAAACGCTACTGCATGCCATCGCTGAGGTAAAGGGAAGCGTCAAAGATTTTTTGGTACTCATCGGAGGCCAAGGGCCTCTAGGCCCTATTCTTGAAGAATTGATCGTGAAGCTAGATTTAACGGATGTCGTTCGATTAGTAGGATTTATTCCCGAAGACAATCTGCCTCAGTATTTCCAGGCTGCTGATCTTGTCCTCATGCCCACTCATGAATTGGAAGGATTTGGCCTGGTGACCGTGGAGGCCCTGGCTTGTGGCACTCCTGTCTTGGGAACGCCTGTTGGGGCCATTCCTGAAGTTCTTTCTCTATTAGATTCAAGTCTTATTGCCAATGACCGCAATAGTCCTGCCCTTGCGGAAGGGATGAAACGCCTCATTCGGCGTATCCGGGAGCACCCGGATAGTTGGGCAACCTTATCTCGCCATGCTCGAACAGTAGTTGAGCAACACTTTACCTGGGTGAATCATAACGCCCAGCTGGAAACGGTTCTTCGAGAAGTCGTTCCAATGAGAGCGTGAGCCAATTTGATGCCTCTAAAAGTTATCCATCTCATTACGAGGCTAGATTGGGGAGGGTCAGCTCGTAATACTATGTTGACCGTTCTGGGACATGATCGTTCCCGTTTTCTTCCCTTTGTGGTGGCAGGACATATTGGGGAGTGGACCGCTCAAGGGGGGACGCAAGCCACCGAGGCCAATTGCCAAACTTTGGATGCAGCGGGAGTGCCATGGAAATGTCTTTTCTCATTAACGCGAGAAATTAATCCTGTAAAGGATATCTCAGCTCTTTGGGGTCTGATTCAGCTCTTTCGACAAGAACGCCCGACTATCGTTCATACCCATACCTCAAAAGCTGGTATCTTAGGTCGTCTTGCGGCGTGGGTGGTCGGTGTGCCAATCATCATTCATACACCGCACGGTCATGTATTTTACGGACATTTTGGGATTGTCCTTTCAAGAGTGTTTCAAATGCTTGAATGGGTATGTGCGAAGGGAACGAGTAAAATTATTACCCTGACCGAGTTGGAAGCACAAGATCACCTTCAGCGGCATATCGGGAAAGAAGGCCAATTTAAGGCTGTTTTTAGCGGAATTAATGTGGCGCAATATCGAGCGGCATCAGCGACAAGGCTGAAAAGCCGTTTTGGTTTGGGTTGTTCGGATGACGATATTATTGTGGGATCAGTAGGGTGGCTTACTCATATAAAAGGCCACCGGTATTTGATTGAAGCCATGGCGAAATTGAAGCCCCACTATCCTAAGCTGCAATGCCATATTATTGGAAGTGGTCCACTTGAAGAAGAGTTGATGATGCTAGCTGCGGATTTAGAGGTCGCCTCCTCTATTCAATTTCTCGGATTTACAGATGATGTTCCCTCATGTTTATCGGCCATGGATCTCTTTGTCCTTCCTTCGCTAAATGAAGGAATGGGACGGGCTCTAATCGAAGCCATGGCGGCAGGTTTACCTGTTGTGGCTACGAATGTTGGAGGAGTTCCTGCCATTGTCCAAGATAAACATACAGGATTTCTTGTGCCGCCTGGAAATGCCGATGCGATTGCAAAATCTCTTGAACAGTATCTACAGGACCCAGAGTTGGCGAAGACTATAGGTGCCGCGGGGAGAGAGTACATTAGCGGGAAATTTGATGTGTCATCACTGATTCAAGGGGTAGAGTCGGTATATGAAGAGGCATTGCTTGAACGCGACAAAATGATCGCCGTAAAAGAAGTGCCTATTTAACCATCCTGTTTTGTCATCATTTCCTCCTTGCTCATCCGAGTGTTCTTTGCAGCCAATAGATCAAAGCCAGAAACAAGGTAAAAATTGCCTACCTCGCACTCGAATTCGAGCGACAAAAGGACGTGTATTCTTGGATGTCCTATAAGGTGAAAAGAATGTATTAAATCTAAAGTTTTGGCCCGCAAAACCGATATAGATCACATAACCTACTTCATTGAACAACAACGAGCGGGTCCGTCAGTTTTGCTATGCGTGTTGCCATCCACCAACCTCAATTTCTTCCCTGGCTAGGCTATTTGGACAAAATCAACCAGGCGGATTGCTTCGTAATTTTGGACAATGTGCAATTTAAAAAGAATGAATGGCAGAACCGAAACCAAATTCGAACTCATCAAGGATCTCAATGGCTCACGGTCCCGATTCTGCATTCTTTCGGGCAATTAATTTGCGATGTACAAATTAATAATTGTGATCATTGGAAACGAAAACACCTGGCGGCCTTAAAGACCCATTACGAAGGGGCTCCGTATTTCTCTCAATATTTTTTTGAGCTTCAAAAGATGTATTCCAGCGAATGGCAGAGCTTGTCAGAGTTCAATGTCAGAATTCTCCATTGGTTGCTTGATCATTTTGGTATTGCTACTCCTATTCAGTTGTCATCTGACATGAATCTTCGGCAACAACCAACTGAACGGCTCATTGATATTTGTCGAGTGGTCGGCGCCACCACGTATTTAGCTGGCAAGGGGGCTCAGAGTTATATGGATCAGGGGATGTTTGAGAGGGCGGGACTCAATCTAGAGCTCCAAGATTTTCAGCCGCACGTTTACCCGCAGCGCTATGAATCATTCGTGCCATGTCTGTCGGCTATTGACTTGTTATTCAATTGTGGACCTCAGTCTATGCAATATCTCAATGGGTTGGGGGTTCCAACAAATGAAAATGATTTTGAACGTATTCTCACTGCTTGTTCAGCCTAATGGTCGCATAGGGGAGACTTACTGTGGCGCGTGAAATGAAGCCAACTTTATCTGATGGTGAAATGCCGGCTCCTAGAATTTTGGCCTTAGGGGCGCATCCTGATGATATTGAGGCTGGTTGTGGGGGGACATTGATTAAGTATGCTCAATCTGGTCATCAAATTTTCTTGATGGTACTCACAGGAGGGGAACAAGGGGAACCAGCTCCTGGTGTTCGCAAAGCGGAACAAGAACAGGCTGCAAAAATTTTATGTGCCGAGAAAATATTTTGGGGTGGTTGTGAGGATGCTCATGTGCCATTGGGTTACGATATCGTTCAGAAAATCGAGTCTGTAGTCGAAGAAGTCAAACCAAATTTCATTTTTGTGAATTACGGAGAAGATACGCATCAGGATCATAGGCATTTAGCCATGAGTACCATGTCGGCCACGCGGTACACAAAAAATGTGTTGTTTTATGAAGGGCCGACGACTCAGAATTTTTCACCAACAGTCTATGTGGATATTGAATCAGTTTTAGAAGATAAAGTGTTAGCCCTCATGTCTCATAGTTCTCAGGTCAATAAAACCAACATTGAAGGCTTAACCATATCTGATTTTGTCCGTTCTGCTGCCCAATTCCGTGGTTTTCAGGGGCGTGTCAACAATGCAGAGGCATTTGTGCCTTTACGCTTGTTTATAAATCTTGGTTAGACTTTTCTAGAGTGAATGTGATTACGGCCATTCAAATTCCCCATTCAAAGCCTCAGGTTGGGCAGGAAGAAATAGCTGCGCTCACGGAGGTGATTGAATCTCACCAGGTGGCACAAGGTCCACGTATTGCTGCTTTTGAAAGTGGGATGGCTGATTTTATCGGTGTTTCGGGTGGAGTGGCGGTGAGCTCAGGGACGGCAGCTCTCTATCTCGCCTTGCAGGCCCTGGGTGTGGGTCAGGATGATGAAGTCATTATGCCCAGCTATGTCTGTGCGGCCCCCTGGGTGGCTACCAGTCGATTAGGTGCCAATCCAATAGTTGTTGATATTGAGCCTGATACCTTTAACATTGATCCGGAAAAGGTGAAGTCTACCATCACCTCCAAAACTCGAGCGATTATCGTGCCTCATATGTTTGGACTGCCCGCCAACCTCACACAGCTACGGGCCTTTGAGATACCAATCGTTGAAGATTGCGCTCAAACCCTGGGGGCCATACAAGAGGGAGTGCATGTCGGAACTGTTGGTGACGCGACGATCTGCTCATTTTTTGCCACCAAACTTCTTTGTGCCGGAGAGGGTGGGATGGTGTTGTCTCACAACCATGCCCTTCTGGACAGGGTTCGAGATACTCGGGAATTTGATGAGAAATCCCAATTATCAGCAGAAAGCTTTAATTTTAAAATGACCGACCTTCAGGCTTCGATGGGATCATGTCAACTGAAGCGGTTGGATGCAGCCTTGGTTAGAAGAGTGGCGATTGCTGAAAGGTATACAAGGGAACTCACTGGTCTTCCAGTCGTTCTTCCTTTGACGCCGAAAGACCGAACGCACATTTACTATCGCTATGTCTTGACCGTCGCTCAACCGCTTGATGGTTTATTGAATCGATTGCAGGAGCGGGGGATTCAATGTCGTCGACCAATTTTTAAGCCGCTTCATGACTATTTAGGATTGCATGGGCGCTATCCGGTGAGTGAACACGTCTTTGCTTCTGCTCTTTCTCTTCCCATTTATCCTTCACTCACCGAGGACGAAATTGACTTGATTGTTCAAGCTCTTTGGGAGGAACTCGATTGACAAACTTACCAACTCAAGTCTTGAAATGGGAGCGGTGGATGGTTTTGGGAGGGCTCTTTTCGGTCTTTCTCCTGATGCTGCCATGGGTCCGTTCTTTCTTTGTGGAGTCAGGACAGAGATGGCTCTATATTTTTTCAGTCTCATTGATTTTTACGATGACGAGTACGCCCGTGGCCCGATGGCTCGGATTTTCCTTGAGGGTGATGGATTACCCAGGGGATAGACGGATTCACCAGTTGCCGACCCCCCGACTGGGTGGGCTGGCGGTATTTTTTGGGTTTATATTGGCGGTTTTGGCCAATATGGTTCTCCCAGAAAAAATTGTTGTGGTGCTGCTTACTGGCATCCTTCTATTGGTCGTGGGAATCATGGACGATACTTGGGAGCTTCCGGCTTGGACAAAATTGGTGACGCAACTCGTGGCCTCTGGCGTGGTGATTTCCTGGGGAATCGTGTTGACTGTTTTTCCAGAAGGACTTTTTGGCAATACGGCCAATATTATTCTTACCATTATTTGGCTGGTGGGGATTACTAATGCGTTTAATTTTATGGATGGGATGGATGGATTAGCCGCAGGGCTTGCCGTCTTGATTGCCTTCTTTCTTGGGTTCCTGGCATTTCAGACGAATCAAGTTGAGCTAGGCTGGTTGTCCATTGCCATTATTGGTGCGAGTCTCGGATTCCTGCCGTATAATTTTAGAAATGGAAGCCCAGCCATGATTTTTCTGGGTGATGGGGGATCGACTTTTCTTGGTTTTACCCTCGCTTCCCTGGCAGTAATGGGCTTTTGGTCTGATCATAACCCGATCGTTTCATTTATTAGCCCCATACTTATATTTTGGGTGTTGATTTACGACATGATCTATTTAACGGTAGATCGAGTTGCGACGGGAAAAGTCAGCTCAATAAAAGAATGGTTAGATTATGTAGGCCAGGACCATCTTCATCATCGGCTTGCGCGAGCACTAGGAAGTCAGCGAGCGAGTGTACTCATGATTTTTACATTGACTATTTGTCTTGGCTTGGGCGCCATGGCCCTTCGCAAAAACGATGCTCCGGAAGCGATCATGCTTTTAGCTCAAGCCAGTTTGATGGTCATCATTATTACCATTCTCGAGTATCGAGGTCGGCTACATTATTCACATAAGTCTGAGAAAGAGTCCGAAGAAGCGGTTAATGCTTCTGGAAATCCAGTTTACCTTGTGAAGTAGACACGTTCGTTTCTATTTTGTTCTTCCAGCCGGAGTTCGCCTTTTCCCCAGCTGCTATTCCATCATTAAAGTGTGAATCCGATCGTCAGTTCCTCCTAGGTCTAGAAACTTTTGGTAGTGGTGCCTAGCTTTTTGCAGGTCTTCTTTGTGAAATTCGTAAAAGGCTCCTATATTGAATTGTCCTTCCACTGAATCAGGTTGTAAGGCTAACCCTTCCTGGTAGATTTTTTCTGCTTTTTCTATTTGCTTCTCTGCAACCAGCAGGACACCCAAGTTCATATAGGCCTCGGAATCAGTGGGTTGTAATTCGGTAACTCGTTGGAAATGTTCAATAGCTTTTTGCAATTGATTGTGTTGTTGATAGAGGAATCCTAAATTGTAATGGGCTTCGGCATGGTCTGGATTGTTGACTAAGACGTGTTCATAAGCGTCAATGGCTGGTTCAATCTCCTGATTTTGCTCAAAAAGCCGTCCTAATAAATACCAGCCTTCAGTATGTTGTGAGTCGTGTGTTGTGAGGCGAGTGAGGAGCTCTTGTGCACCATCGTGTTGATGGCGTTGCATCAGATGATACGCCAGATGGAAAAGCGCTTCCGAGGCTAAGGGTTCTTGCTTGAGAACTGCTTCGTATTCTTGGATGGCTTCGTTGGTTGAACCCCTTTGATCAAATATCTTGGCCAAGGTGAGTCGTGCTTCCCAAAAATTTGGGTAAAGAGTTAACGCTTGTTGAACTGCTTGCTGTGCCTCTTCCATCTTGCCGAGGTTCACATAGAGTAACCCCAAATCATAGTGAGCTTGAGCAAAATTTGGATTGAATGTCACAGCTTGCCGCAAGGCAGGAATTCCCGAGCTTGCGTTTTGGGTTTGCTGAAATTGCACTACTCCCAAAAGATGATGGGCTTCGGCATAGGATGGGAATTCCTTTATGGCTTCTTGGAGAAGAGATTCAGCTTGTTGAAGGTTCTGGTCTTGAATAGCTTGGCTTGCGTTGTGGAAAAGCTCTTGGGCCGAATGTCCAGACCCTGTGCCAGGCCAGAGTGCCATACATACAAAAAGAAAACTAGCAACAGCTCGTATGGTTTGGCGAATGAAATAGATTGAATGTCGTGTTCTCATGATGGCCTCAATTTGCGATGACGGAAAAATGAAAAATGGGATAGTGGTAAGGTATCAAAAAGGAGGGTATGAAAAAAATGCAATCTCACTTTTTTCACCATCGGCACCCCGGTGATTGCCCGGGATGCCGATTTAGTGTTTCTTAACGAGATTCCAAGGAATTCTCATCATAAGAAAATATGGAACGTACCTTTTTGGCTAATTGAAATTATAGCGTACTGAAACTCCTCCAAACACATTTCTTCCCGGGAAGGGAGAAAAGGCAGGGCTGGTACCCGGGTTCAGGCGTGCGGTGAAATAGTTGGCATCAAAAATATTATCCAGTCGTGAAAAGAGTTCAAGCTCCCAACTCTCTAAAACGGTTGTGTGATAACCAGCTTTGAGGTTGGTCACCGTATATGAAGGGTTCTTTTGGTCGTTGGCCCCTGGCGTTGGGGAAACCTGATTGGTGTCGTTCAGGAAATAATCTGTTTGATAGAGCCACTCGAATCCTCCATAAATTCCTGAGGTATGCTCATAGGTCGCATCAATGACCAGACGATGTTCAGGAATCCCTGGTAATCGTCGACCAGATACGTCAATGCCATTGACGGTATATTTTTTGAACCGGTAGTCGGTATAGGTGTAGGCTCCTTGAATTTGAAGGCCAGGAATCGGGCGGTAGGCGAGCCCAAACTCAAAGCCATCATGATCCGATTTTCCTGCATTTCTGAAGCATTGAACAAAGAAACATGGACCTGGCGCATTAAAGGGGATGAGTTCGTCTTTGAAGCGTTGTCGATACACTGCAAATTCATAAAAGACTTGATTCCCCATTTCCCCCTTCACGCCAAGTTCATAGTTAGTCGATTTCTGAGGGTCAACCCCAGGATTGAGACCCGATCCTGTTGGGTTATTAGGATTCCGAAATTCTGTCCCGGTTGGGGTTTCGAAAGATTGACTCACGGTGACATAGAGATTAGCCCACTTTGCTAGGCTCAAACGTAATCCTCCCGAAGGTGTCCATTCGGAAAAATTTCGACGGCTGGAGGTGTTTCCACCTACGGTAGGAATATTGTCGTGAATCTTAAATCGCACTCGGCTATATCGAACGCCACCAATGATTTCCAGCCTTTCAAAAATCTGGAACTCGTCTTGAAGATAAAACCCATCTTGGTAGACCCGTTCTTGATTGTACACCCGGAGCATGCCTTTTGTTCCCAAGACATTGTCATAGTTTCGCGTAATCGTATTTTGATCTTGGCGGTCATAGCCAAGAATGAGCCGATTTGGGAGGCCAAAAATGGGAACAGTATTGATATATTGAATAAAGGAACCCCATTCAATGCGTTTGTGGGTGAGGTAGCTTCCAGTAAAACAACAGAGAGGATGATCGAGTCTTCGAGTTCCAAAAAACCCAGTAAGGCTGATAGCCTGATTTTGTGTCAATTGATTGCGGTAGGTGAGTGATGGTCGCCAACGTTTATCTCGTCGAGCCGTTCGGAAGGCTGAATAGGGGGTATTCCTAGGGAATGTAGCCGGAGGGACAGCATGGAGTGTTTGTTGAATTTGTCGCGGATTGGTTTCCGCTTGGGTCTTCGTCAAACTGCCTGGAATGTCGATATCGGGTTGACTATAGGTCAGAATGAACGAGACATCTGAATCTGAGTCAATTCGATATTTCAATTTTCCAAAAAAGCGATGGTTCTTGACTGTGCTGTTCCTACGATAGCCACCAGCATCTACATAAGAGTAACTTCCCATATAACTAAGATTGTCCTTCAGGAGCGCTCCTGCGGTTTTAAATCGGCTTTTAAAGAAATTATAGGCTCCGAAGGTAAAACGCTGTTCGGCATAGACGTTATCGGCAGAGCCTTCTTCAATGACATAATTTAAGACTCCGGCTGAGGCATTGCCGTAGAGGGCGGAATTGGGTCCGCGCAATACTTCAACTCGTGAAATTGCATCAAGATCAATAGGTTCAAGTCGGGTTTGCCCATCAGGTTCCGTTAAAGGGATTCCATCAATAAGGACTCGGATTCCTCGAACGCCAAAGTTTGCGCGTTGCCCCGTTCCACGAATGGAAATTCGTACATCATCTGGACCAAATCGACGCTCAGCAAAGACACCAGGAACCACGCGGAGAGTTTCATCGAGTCCTGTTGCCGGATTGGCACGTTGTATTTGAGTTTGATTGATAGAACTGACAGCGCCCGGGACTTGCGTTAAGACTTTCGGGGTTCTAGTGGCAGTGACGACGACTGGGTCAAGAGTTTCTACCGCGTCGTCTTCAGCATTTGCCGCGAGTGCAAGTTGTGGACTGTGATCTTCTCGTGTTTCGGAATTTCCCGGGGAAGGAAGAAAACTCACAAGTAGAAAAGTTAACAAGAATGTAGAACTCAATATAGTGGTTGCTTTGCACAATCGAACGGACATAGTTCCTCCAATAAGACGGAAATCAACAAATGAAAACTAAGAATGTGGATATAAAACAATTAAAGAAAACAGGGTGGTGCACGAGTGCACAGACCAAGAGATGGCTTGTCGGGGTTATCAAATATGGAATAGAACGGTTGTTGGTGAAGATATAACGAGGGACTCCAAAAACCCCCTGCTGAAAGCAGAGCTGTTGAAGAGACAAAGGCCGTCTGGCAGGCGGAGAAACATAAGGTAGAATGATTGGAAGAGTTGGAGTGATGGGTGACGCTTGATTTGGAGGGCTCGCATGCGAATGCGAAACCAGTCAACAAGGCGTACCAAAAAAGCAGGCAACTAATACACAACAATTTCTGCCTATTAATAGTGGGGTGGAGTGTCATCGTTGTGGAGGAAATGTTACGGCTTGAACGATCATGACATTATTTGGAAAGGCATGTTCAATCCAGGTAATGGCTCCTTCACCCTGCCGGTTGAAGGCAATAGCTGGATATTGGGCTTTGGCTTGGTTGAGACGTTGTGGTGCACTGAATGTGGAACCCTGATCTAAAGAATAACGCACATAGATTTCTCGTCGAACCGGTGAGAGTTCTTCCCACACCACCATGATGTGTCCTTGTGGATCGATGGCCATCTGTGGTTTGTCAGGGAAAGTGCCTTTGGATTGGTTGAGCATCATTCGTGGGCTAAAAGTCTTTCCTTGATCATCAGATGTCGCGAGATAAATGCCAGGGATATCATTGGGACCTTCCGTATACCAGGTAACATAGAGCCGGCCTTGATCATCTACGGCGATGGATGCCGGGCGATGGGGGCACCCTTGAAAATCCCAACGATCTTGTCCGACCACAACCGGTGAGGAATAGGTTTCCCCCCCATCAGTTGAGCGCGCCACAACGGTTTCCCGAAATTTCTCTTCAATAATTTGTCTCCAAGCGATGTAGATTGTTCCATTTGGGGCGGTTGCAAGAGAGGTTCGACAACACACGCAGGTCTTTCCTTCGAGAGGAACATTCTTTTCAATGGTTTTTCCCTTTGAAAGAGATCGTGCGACATAGGTTTTTGGATTTTTTCGGCCTTCGCGAGAATCGATCCAGGCCAAATGCACGGTCCCATTTTGATCGACACAAAGATTGTCGAAGGTATGACTTGTCGGAGGAATATCATCGTTCACAATAATCGGTGGGGAAAATAATACGTTTTTGGTATGTGATGTGCTTAATCGCAGAAGGCTGGCAAAAGGGTTCTGTTGGCTTTTAGGATTGGGTGATGACCATGACAGATGGATTCGGTTGTTGGGTCCTAATGCAAGCCCAGGAGATTGATGAATTGCCGCCACAGCGGGTCCTCCGTTATTGACATGCAGAGGCGCAGGAAATTCCTTGGCTCCAGGCTGTATTGAGGCATAAAAGAGTTCATGCCGGTCCTTGCCTGCCTCTATCCATGCCAGGTGGCGAGTGCTACTTTCGTCAATTTGAATAGCGGGTCCTGAAACGGTTTTGGTGTGATGATTCAGGCGAATTTTTTCTCCGAAGATGATCGTTGAGTCTTTCACATTGTCATTGGAATAACCTAAGCCGGGTGCAATAACTAAAAATGAGGCGGACATGAGTGATAGGAACATTTTTGTATGGATAGACATGATAATCCCCCGAGATCAATATAGTGGAATAGTAGCTATTCAATTTTTAAAACGAATGAAGAAGATAATCCTGGAACATGTGGTGGTCTACCGCTTTTTGCCGTTGCTTACCTATTCCTGCAACATCTTGTTGATAATGGATCGACAAAGAACAGGGTGAAGGCCAAGGAGGTCGATCCCAAATGCCTTCACCCTGTGAGACCCAGGGTTCGGGGAAGCTTACCTTGGGCCATCAATGTTGAGACGGACATTCGCCATGGTTCTTCCAGGTGGTCTATAAAAACTTAATGGGTTTAATGCCTGATAGCTGACATGTGCTTGCCGCCCTACATTTGGATCAAAAAAGCCGTCTGACATCCCTGTCTCGTGGGTAAAGAGGGGGCGTTGAGGCTTGGCGTTTTCATTGTAGGCTTTAATCATCTGCTGAAACTTCAATCTTCCGGTCTCAATTCGATCAATTTCATCGTCGGTACCATAGGTGACGGTTGGTGGATAAGGACGACATGTGTCAATGGCTGCACCGATAATGGGTTGGAGGCGCAAGAACGTATTGAGAGCTTGGAGCGCAATTGGTTTTTCGTGTGTTGGAAGGCTTTTTAAAAAGTCCTGTCGAGAAATGCCTGCAGGCGTTGTCTGGGTAAAGATGACTGCGCGACTATTTCGAAAAGCAATGGCCGCATCAGTGAGAACTCCATTGGATAGATCTTTGAGCGTGATGAAATAGGTGTAGTCTTTACTTCGTGCGATGGCCGGATCATTTGGAATGAATTGGCCAGGGATGCGGTGGATCTTAAGGTCGCGATGGTGAGCGGCCTTAATTTTTATGCTGGTTCCCTGATGAGGCTTATCACAAAGGTATGGACTAAACGGCTTGGAATCAAGAGTGAGGCTAAAGATCTCGTTCCCAATGGCGGGAGTATTCAACATACCTATTACGATGGATACACTAAGGCATGTGAAGACGATATTTGGGTGTAAAAGATACGTTGCTAGACCCTTCAGCATGGAAGACTCCTTCTCTACTCGAGAGCTAAGAACCAATAACTGGAACAGACTGGTTAGAATCCTAAGGTTCGAAGATTCAATGACAGCTCAGCTGCAAAACTCATTTGAAAAATCTCGCCAACCGCTGTTCGTAGTTTGTTAGGTTGAGATCAAGAATTGAGGGAAGGAGGCGGGCCGCGGGAGCTTGGAGGATTTGTGAATTCGAGATTGAAGATATTAGGGTGAGGAAGATCAAGGAGGGATAGTAGCTGTGTAGTATGTTCCACGAAAGTGGGAAGAGCTTGAATCCCTTGACCTGCTTGGCAGGACCAACTACACCAGGTTTGTTCGTGGGTTTGTTGGTCATGCCCATTGTGAGCAAGGTGCGTAGACAAATTCTGAGTCAGAGCTGTGCTGACAAAAAGAAAGCTGATCCCTAGGAAAAGGGAGAAAACTCGGCTCAAGGTTGGACGTTTTTGTGGGAATCCCATACGTAAAGATCGATCCTTATGCCTAAGCAATAAGATTGACTCAAATTATCCTGTTTGCTCAAGGGTGTCCACCTATGCCTGCTTGCCGATGCTACACTTTTCAGGCTTATCCAGAATTTTTGAAGTCTTGAACTGTAAGACTATTCTTGAAGAACTTATTTTTTCTCAAATTTAGAAGAACACGCAAGATGGTGAATTTTCCAAATTGGGTTTTTTGAAAGTGTGCTGAGTAAAGATTGTGAAATGGGCACTTTAATTTGAGTAAATTTTCTGCATTTTAAACACGTGAAGATTTTCTCAAGGTTCTTGTTGCACCCGTGAGTAATAGGTGGAAGGCATGAGTAGACAATTTCCTTGGTGAACGCGTAAAAACCTTTCCTTGAGGAACTCTTGGTTTTTTAATCTATTTCAACACATGCTCTTGAGGTTTTAGGAGTGTGTGAGGGTTTCTAAGCGAGAACGTTCACTCGTCTGTCATCTATGGCGTCTTGCATGCTGGCGTAGTTGTCTGCGGGCAGAACATTCTGGTGCTTAGAGGTCCTTGGGAGGTCACGTTATGAGAGGTAATTCGAGAAGAGATGTTACGGTTGGGTTAGGCTTGATGGCACTCATGTTCTCGGGAATATTTGCTGCTCAAATGGCTTTTGCTAATGGAGATCATGAGCCGGTAGAGGCTACGTTTCAGACCACGGGAACCATTGTATTAAAGCAAGCCCTACGCGGCGGAGATTTCATGCTATTAGAAGATGTCACCCCCCTCCAAGTCGTAGGAGGGCATGTCGCGATGAAAGTACCATGTAATGGAAAGGGTGAAACCCCTCTTCAGGTGCTTGTTGGATCAGCAAGTGAATCTGGGTCTGCACTCACTGCAGTTGAACTTGAATTTATTGAGGATATTTCTAGCCCGGGGCGAGATTGCGTGTATCATGCTGATCTTGACGTGGATCATATCAAAGGTGATCTGTTGGCAGAGTCTGGAAAAGAGGTCAATATTACAGATATTGCTTTAGCCAATTCCGCGAAAAGGAGAGTTCAGTTTGGTGTAGATAATGGGAACACCGTTACGGTCAATCTTCTCACCGCTCCCAGTGAAGATGATCATCATGATGACGAATAGTGAATCCAAAACCATAACTCTCGATGCACAATAAGAGAGCTATGGTCTTTCCTTGATGGGGGGTTCAGCCGTTTATGGCTGCCCCCCTTTTTTTTGAAAAACAGGTTCATGGCAAAATGGGTAGAACGACATCTAGCCCCTCCTCTTAGTAAAGAGGGCGCATATTTTCAGTAATCCTTTAAAAAAAATCCCCAAGAGCCTTCACTTATTTAAAAGGTAGGAAAGAGAATGTCACATCGGGATCTTTTTTATTTTCATGCTCTTACTTCCTGAGACTGGATTAATTCGATGTCCCAATTGTCTTTCCGATTTTGCTCCACGAGTGCTTCGATGGAGTCTTTAAAAATTCGTAAGCTACCTTTTCCAATTTTTGTGGCTTTCAGACGGTCCTCTTCTACCCAACGGTAGATAGTCCAGCGGCTCACGTTTAATGCTTTTGCGGCTTCACCGACTCGTAGTAGTTCAAGATCCATTAAATGTCCTCCTAGAAAGCCTAGGGCTTTTCATGCTTATGCCCCAAAGCCTTTCAAGTTTTGGAAAATATGTTCTCATCATTCCTGAAACGACATGAGATTGATTCAGGAAGTCGAATATTCCTAGATCCAGATGCACCAAGCATGAAAAAGTTCCTGCTCTCCTCGCATCTGTACAGTACTTAGCGTAAATGAAAATTTGAAATAGACCGGATTTTAGACCAATGGAGGCCCACGAGGAGAGGCAAAGGAGAAGGGACGAAAAAGGAAAGGAAAAGCAAAGGGGGACAACATCCAAAAAAGGATAAGTGCAAAAAATGAAGACAGGTTTTCTATTGGTGTGGTCGAAGTGGCGATTTGTCCGACATGGCAGGCCCATGCACAGAGGATGGAAGTGGATGATTCATGCCCCTGATGGTGTTCAGGGTTGGGATTAATGGTTGCAGAAGCACAAAAGGTTCCCAGGCCTAAAAGAGTGAGGTGAATGCCGAGGAGGGCCGCCACGAAAATAGTGGTGAATGGAATTCCAGTGGTTCTCTTCATGGCCCACAGAGAAAATTTCCGGTTGAAATGTTTATGGAAAACCATGGGATCTCGTATCCGTGTTTATTCTGTCGATGATGGTTGTGTCGCAATGCCCATACTTGTGATTCCACTGAGTCGAATAAGATCCATGACTTTTATCACTCGACCATGGGGGACATGTTCGTCGGCATTAATAAGTAAAGAAGGATCTGAAGAAGTTTGTCGAAGGTCGGTGAGTCGTCTTTTGAGATCCTCAAGCGTGATAATCTCTTTGTTGTAATAGAGTGTACCTTCACGAGTGAGCGTGAGTGAGACGTTTTCAGTTTTGGTGTCTGTTGAAGATTCTGCTGTGGGTAATGAGACCGGCATGCCTTGTTGGATCGTCATAGACAACGTGGCGATCATGAAAAACACCAATAAAAAGAACATGGTGTCAATCATAGGGATGATTTCAATGCGAGCTTTCTTTTTGGCTGCGGCTGGGAGTCTCATGACTTTATCGAATTCACAAGGCCTTGGAGTGCCGCTTCAGCTTTTGTCGCATAATGTTCAATTTTCTCAGTCTCTTGTTCCATACGAGCGATGAAAAAGTTATATGGGATTAAGGTTGTCACTGCGACGAAAATCCCGGCAGCCGTGCAGATGAGGGCTTCTGCCACTCCACCAGTCACTGCGTGAGGGTTTCCCAAGCCAGATTCGGACATAATGCCAAAGGAATCTACCATTCCGATTATGGTCCCCAATAGTCCTAAGAGTGGCCCGAGAGTAATCACGGTATCCAAGGCGGGCAGGCCGCGTTTCATTTTTGTGAGTTCTGCAATGGCAGTCGCTTCCATGGCTTTAGATGGGTACTGCGCACGCTGAAGCACTCCGGTCGAGATGACACGAAGTACTGGACTGGGATGTTGCTCAGCCACGGCCAGAGCATCGGCCATTTTCTCTTGTTCGATAAGGGAGAGCATTTTGGGTGCCAAGCGGCTCGCACTGAATTTTTTGAAATAGATAAAGCGTTCAATGCTGATGGTGAAGGCGAAAACAGAGCAGGCAATAATCGGAATCATCATCCACCCGCCGCTCATCAGTATATTCATGAATCCCATTCCGGTGTCTTTCTCTCAATCGTGTAATCGTTAGCTATTCAAATCAAATTTTATCGGAATATCAACCCATTTTGAGATGGGAATATTTCCGTCTTTGGCGGGTTGAAATGTCCAACGTTGCACAGCGTCTTGTGCCGCTTGATCTAAAGTGGGATGTCCGCAACTTTTTCGAAGAGTGACCTTGTTGGGTCTGCCATTCGTGCTGATGAGTGTACGAACAATGACGGTACCTTCCCATCCCGACTCTCTCGCGACTCTTGGGTAGGCGGGTTTGGATGATGAGATGATCGTTGGGCGACTCAATGTTGATCCTGTCTGGGCAGGTGGAGAGGCAGTGAGTGCCCGGGACATCCTTAATGTCGGGGGTGCAGGTAGTGATCGAGCGGCGACGCGTTCTTTTGTCATCGCTGGCAATCGTGGTGCGATACGGCTTTGGGAATAGATTCGAGTCTTCCTCGTTGGTAAAGAATGTGTTGTCTGTTGGGTGTGTGTCGGTACACGCATTTTCATCATAGCTCTGACGTTGAGTGCCTTTGAGGCCCGAGTATCTTGTAAAACCGGCTTTGCAGATGGTGGTGTTAACGGAGCCGGCTTCATGGGCGGTGATGGGGTCAGGGAGGCTTGCAACGGTGGTGTTGGCGGTTGTGGCCGAAGAGGGCGATTCAATGGAAGAGGTGGAGGAGGTGTTGCCCTCATAGCCGTACGTGGTTGTAGGGGAGGTGTTGCCGTTTCCGGTGTCGGAGTGGGTTGTGGTGCTGGTAATAAATTTACCTGAACAGTTGGAGGCTCCTCTTTTACCGTCGTGGCCGGTGGCATATAAGCCAAACCGGCCATGAGTACCCCATGTAACAGAAGGCTGCCCATGGCGCTCAGAACAAAGATTTGCGAGTCTGAATCTTGTTCAGGAAATAGTGATGTCATGATCCTACACGTTTGAGCAATTGAGTAATTCGTTCATCTTGTCCGCCAAGTTTCACATATTCTTGATAATATTCCAGAGCTTTTTTCGGAGCATTATGATGGAATTCATAGAGGAGGCCCAGGTTGTAATGGGCTTCGGATAATTGGGGATTGAGAGTCAATGCGGATTTGTAGTGTTCTTCCGCCTGTTTCAATTGGGAGAGGGCTGTGTAGACGACTCCTAAGTTAATATGGGCTTCGGGATTGGCCTGATCAAGCCGAAGAACATTTTCAAACGCGTCAGCAGCTTTTTGGTATTGCTCTTGTTGCTGATACAAGATGCCCAAATTGAAATACGGGTCAACCAGTTTTTGTTGAAGTTTCACGACCCGTTGATAAGCGGTGATGGCTTTTGCGGTCTGATTGTTTTGTTGGGCTAATGAGCCTGCCATTAACCACCCATTGATATGATTCGGGTCCTGAGCGGTCAGTTGTTCGACATAGGGTTGGGCCTTCTCAGGTTTCCCTTGTTGAAGGAACCAATAGGCCAGGCCGTAGAGTGAATCGGCATGAGAAGGGGCTAATGCTAAAACCTTCTGATGTGCTGCAATGGCTTTTGAGGACTGTTGCTGCTGATCGGATAACGCTGCAAGGGCGAGCCAAGTTTCCAAATATGTTGGATAGAGGGTCGCGGCTTGGCGAAAGGCTTTCTCAGCTTGCTCAAGCTGCCCCTGATCTTGAAAGGTATATCCTAAGTCGACAAACGCTTGTGCAAACGCGGGATAGGCTTTGACCGATTCTTGAAAAGATGTAATAGCTTTTTGGGGTTGGTCGAGTTGCACCCAGATGAGACCAAGCAAGTGATGGGCTTCAGCATAATGTGGATAGAGATGAATCGCTCGTTCTAATGGGGCTTTAGCAGATGCCCATTGTTTTTCTTGGTAGGCGTGATAGCCCTGTGCTAGGAGATCCTGAGCTTCGCCTGCATAACTAGGAGGCATGAAATTGAAGGCTAAAGTTAGGGAAATGATGAAGAAGAAGGAAGTTTTTGGTAGAACGATCATTGGATTAGCCTTTTTTTCGTCGGTCTGAAATCACGTCACTGGACCAAATCAAATTGAATGGGAATGTTGACCGTGGAGGACACCGGGAACCCCCCATTTTTTGCCGGCCTAAAGGTCCATTGTTTCGCGGCCTTAATGGCGTTGTCATCTAAAAGCTGATACCCCGAACTTTCAAGAATAGTAGCAGATGCCACAGTCCCAGTAGGCAAAACTTTCAACTGAACGCTAGTTCGACCATGCCACCCTTGTTCCCGAGCTCGCCGAGGGTACAAGGGGCGATCAGTTTTTAAAGGCCTTACCGGAGAATGAAGATGGGTCGTTTTTGCCGTTTGATCCACAAGGGTCCGTGCTTGAAAAGGCATGGCTTTTACCAGATTCAGTACTTGCCCAACTTTAAAATGAGTCAGCTGCAAGGGAATCGGTGGTGGAAAAGATGGATGGGAGAAATTCATGTTACGAGGTGTTTGTTCAACTTTGGCCCCGGTAATTTCAATCACATCTAACGTTTCTATCTCTTCGATATCTGGCTCCATACTGTGAGCGCAGACTACAGGTAAAAGTCCTATGATAACTATAATCCCAAAGCTAAACAGGTGAGATGTAGCCAATTGGGAACGTCTTGAAATTTTCATTCTGAGCATGAAACGCCTATCTTTCAGTATTTTGTCGGGAATGTATGTGTTCTTTCCTGGAAATATTAATAAATTCTTAACCTTGAGCGCAGGAATTCTACAGGCGAAATCAAGAGCTTCAAGGAAATGGGTCTTTCCTGTAAGAGCCAAAAACATAGCCGAAGCTTCAAACGGGCTACTCTGACCTTGGGTATTTTCGTTTCCTTTTCAAACGCTAATCCTAGGTTGGAGCTCAAGCCCGAGTGGGACCCGGATCTGGAAAAAATTAGCGCGGAGGAGCTCGGGTTGGTAGAAAAGGGGGAAGAGAAGAAGAGCTTGTGGAAATTGGCTGAATTTCGAGGATTTCTAATTGAGAAATATTGGGAGAAAAGATTTGAGAGTCTGTAGATATGGTTTGCGCAGCTGTGCACATCCAGGCACAAATGCCAGTGGTGTGTGTGCCTGCGGAATGGTGGTGGTGATCGATCGAATGGGAGGCCATGCTGAGTGGAACCAAAGTCATCATGACCACCACGGCAGTCAATAGAATACTAGTAATGAGCTGTTTGATTCGCATTGAGTGGCCGATCAAATGAAATTCGAGAGGCTCAAGGAATTCCTTAGGAAAATTCATGAAAATCGTATGAAACTCAGGAATATCCTGTCAAGGCACGAATCTAAAGAATGGGCATGGCTCTAAAGGAAGAAATTGCCATGATTCCCTCATATAAAGAGAGAGGTTCGTGTTGATTCCCATCGATTTTTCGGTATACTAAGGACAGTCAAGAGAGCAGAAGGCTTTCCAGCCAACAATCCCTATCTCTTATTGCGTCGTTCCACATCCATTTTCTTTTGCAAGGTAATCTAGGCTTATGTTTGTACGTCTTCTGAATGTCCTATTTGGTAGTAACAATGATCGAGAGCTGAAACGGCTCAAGCCTCAAATTGATAAAGCCAATGGTTTTGAGGCCTCGCTCCAGCCATTGGACGATCAAGGGTTAGCGGACAAGTCGGAAGACTTCAAAAAGCGGTTGGAAGCTGGAGATACGCTGGATGACATTCTCCCAGAAGCTTTTGCGGTTTGTCGGGAAATGTCCAAAAGAAAATTGGGGATGCGGCACTTTGATGTTCAATTTCTTGGGGGCATAGTTCTACACCAGGGTCGTATTGCGGAAATGCGGACGGGTGAAGGGAAAACCCTGGTCGCGACGCTCCCAATATATTTGAATGCGCTGGAAGGCAAGGGTGCGCATTTGGTCACGGTCAATGATTATTTGGCCAAGCGTGATGCCCAATGGATGGGGCCCCTCTACCATGGTTTAGGCTTGTCGGTGGGCATTATTCAACATGAAGCTTCCTTTCTCTTTGATCCCACCTATGATGCTCCCGATAAACGATTGCAATTTCTCAGTCCCTGTTCCCGTCAAGAAGCCTATGGCGCAGATATCACCTATGGCACCAATAATGAATTTGGTTTTGATTATTTGCGAGATAATTTAGTGGTGACCGATGCTGAACAAGGGGTTCAGCGAGAACCTAATTATGCCATTGTTGATGAAGTCGACAGTATCCTGATCGATGAAGCACGGACCCCCCTGATAATTTCTGGTCCGACCGAACAGAGCACTGATCTCTATTATCAAATCGATCACATTATTCCTAAGTTAAAACGGGAAGAAGATTTCACGATCGAAGAAAAAACCAAAACGGTGTCGTTGACGGATGACGGTAACGTCAAGGTTGAAAAGTTACTTGGGGTAGATAATCTCTATGACTTGAAACATCTGAACTTGGTGCATCATGTGGTGAAGGCACTGCAGGCTCATACCTTGTATAAACGAGATGTTGAATATGTGGTGAAGGATGGGGAAGTGGTCATTGTCGATGAGTTCACCGGACGCATGATGCCTGGTCGACGTTGGAGTGATGGGCTCCATCAAGCGGTTGAAGCGAAAGAAGGGGTGAAGATCGCCAACGAAAATCAAACCTTGGCCTCCGTGACATTTCAAAATTACTTTCGCATGTATAACAAGCTGGGCGGCATGACTGGGACGGCCGATACCGAAGCCTCCGAGTTCGCCAAAATTTACAATTTGGAAGTGAACGTGATTCCGACGAATCGGTCGATGATTCGGATGGATCATCCCGATGTCGTTTATCGCACGGAAAAAGAAAAGTTTGAGGCTATAGCGGATGATATAAAAGAACATTATGAAAATGGCCAACCCTCACTCATAGGTACCATTTCTATCGAAAAATCCGAACGTCTCTCAGCCTTGTTGAAGCAACGAGGCGTCAAACACAACGTTTTAAATGCGAAGTTTCACGAGAAGGAAGCCGAAATTATTGCGCAAGCTGGGCAGAAGGGCGCGGTCACCATTGCGACGAATATGGCTGGTCGGGGTACTGATATTCTCTTAGGCGGGAGTTTCGAAGCGCTCTTTAAACAACAATTCATCTATAAAGGTGAAGAGTTGAGTGAAGAGGATCTCGCCAAAGAGTTTGAAAAATTGAAGTCTTCATGTGAGGCCAATAAAGAAGAAGTCTTGGCAGCCGGTGGGTTGCATATTGTCGGGACGGAACGCCACGAAAGTCGCCGTATTGATAACCAATTGCGAGGGAGAGCGGGTCGACAAGGTGACCCTGGGTCTTCGCGATTTTTCCTGTCGTTAGAAGATGATCTTCTGCGAATTTTTGCTTCGGAGCGTGTTTCCAATCTCATGCTGAAATTAGGCATGGAAGAGGGCGTGCCTATTGAACATCGTATGGTCACCAAGTCGATTGAAAATGCTCAAAAGAAAGTCGAAGGGCATAATTTTGAAATTCGCAAACATCTTCTTGAATATGACGATGTGATGAATAAACAACGGGAAGTCATTTACAAGCATCGACAAAATGTTTTGAGAGCGACGGATGTGCGTGAAGAAGTTTTGGACATGCTGGATGGAATTGGGGGTGGTCTGGTAGAGACCTACTGTCCGGAAGAGCAATACTCTGAGGAGTGGGATTTTGCAGGATTGGTCGAATCGGTTCACGGCCAATTTGGGATTGAAAGCTTTAACGTTGATGAACTCAAAGATTTAGGCCGTGATGCACTGAAAGAAGATATCCCAGAGAAATTAAAGCAGGCCTATCGGGATAAAGTAACAAATTTGATTGAAGAGCATGGAGCAGGGGAAGACCTGATTCATTATATCGAACGGACCATTCTCTTACAGATGATTGATCAGCAATGGAAGGATCATTTGTGGGGAATGGATCAAATGAAAGATGGGATTGGTCTTCGTGGATATGGCCAAAAAGATCCTTTGGCCGAATATAAACGAGAAGGCTACGACATGTTTGCCGGGATGATGGATCGCATCAAAGGCGACACTCTGGAACGGCTGTTCAAGTTTCAATTAGTACGAGGCGAACGCCCTGATGAGGCTGAAGTGGAAGCCCCACGCCCTCAACAAATGAGCCTCAACCGCGGAGAAGCTGCAGCCCCTAAGCAACCTGTCCACCGTACCGAAGAAAAAGTCGGTCGCAACGATCCCTGTCCCTGTGGCAGTGGAAAAAAATACAAAAAATGCCATGGGGCATAACTGCTATCTTTCCCTCTGAAGCTTCCATTCTTTACAGTTCATTTTTAGCTGGGGATCGACCAAGCTCAATTCACAATGAGTATGCTTGCAAGATCTGACAGCAAACCTACTCCAATTCCTATAGCACTTCGAAAAAAAATAAACCATCTGAAACTTGTGGTCCATAACAACAGACTTGACCCCTAATTTGGTAAATAGGGAGATGCCACTCCAAAGCATCGAATTTATCCCTGGCCCTAATTGAAAATTATTAAGTGAAATGATTGTGAAAAAATTAATAGCCTACACAGCAAAAATGCCAAGATTACGGCTAGAGATTGAAGAAGACATAAATGTTGGTTTTTATTTCATGGTTTATCCCGAGGTTGGGAAGGAGTCCCTAGCAGACTACCTTCAGGACTCATTGCAAAGTGTATTTGAATATGCCAAAGAAAAGTATGGGATACCTCCCGAGGATTGGACAAGTGAGCTAGATTAGTGGGTGAACAAATAAAAAGGGGCCAAGTCTGTTATTGCGAGTTTTGAATAAGATGGCAGAAATCTAATGATGAGAGTTTTATTCTCGGATGGCTGATAAGGGTTAGGTTTAGTTCTCTTGTGTGGTGGAGACGTCAGAGATCACGGTGTTGGCTTCCAATATTTTAAGGACATCAAAGACTGACCCTGGAGCGGAAATGAGGGAAAACCCAATCTGGGCTTCGGTGAGTTTCTGCTTGGTTTGCATCACGATTCCAAGCACGGCGCAGTCGATAAAAGAGGTCTGAGAGAGGTCTAGGATAATATGGTGGATGTCTTCAGTTTGTGATTGGTCAAGAGCTAGCTGGATATCCTTTCGAACCATAAAGTCTAATGACCCAGATAGGATGAGGGTTATCTCTCCAGGGTTCGTGTGTTTTTTTATGCATTTCAAGGTTTCGGACATTCCTCTTGGGCTCCAGGCAAAAAAAAACGCAATCAACATTCCTGGAATGTGTGATTGCGCCAACAACTGAATGGACCTGCCTCTGCTTCTCCAACCGTTAGGTGCGCTCTATTTTTAAATAGTGAAGTTTTTTATTCGGCTAGCGTGTTGTGCCTACCTTTTCCTCTGGATTGAACACCCGTGATGATGATTTCCTCTCAGATATATTTTTCGGTATGGCTTGTTACAAACTTTATTGGAAAGAAATAGGGAATCCCAAAGAGGTTATTAAAAGCTGTCTACCCTTGCGCGAAAATTTTCAATTGCTGGTTTCTTGGTGATTTGTTGGGGATTCTTATTCGGGCTTGCCAATACGCGATAGGCTGTGTTCTCAAACACGCTAGTCCATCCGACTAAGGGGTGTTCACGGCTACTGCGTGGAAGCACCGCGTGGGTGATGCCATATTTCTTGCGGAGGGTCTCAAGTCGAACTTCATCAATTTGGCTATATCCGTCGATGAGTTCTTTTTGCGTTTTGGGATTTTTTGTCCCTGTTATAGCCTCCATTCGATGATACCATTCGAGTAGGTGACTGGCCGACAGGGGGCGGTTTTTGAAATCAACGACAATCGCCCGTTCTGCTAGTAACCGAAATTTTTCCATCTGTAGAGGAGGGATGACAAATTGTGCATCGGAGGGCGAATGCGTGCGTACCCAACGATAGAGTTCATCTTTCTGCAAGGGGACTAATGTATTGAAAAGTAGATTGTAGCGGTCAAACGAATATAAGGTCAGAAAAGTTGCCCCACCAAACCCAATCAGAACCATGGCGGCTACGAGGGGAGAAAAGACCAATGGTCTTAACTGTCTACATGTAAGCCAGAAATGGGGCAAGAACCATTTAATGGTGAGTGCACTAAGAAGAATCAGAGGAATACTTAGGATTTTTGCTCCCTGAAAACTCAGAATGCTGCCATGGTATTGAATCACTCCTGCCACCAATACCAAAGCTAAGAAACTCAGTCCGATTACACTCACACGTGTTCTGAAGTTAGGGAGCGGTTCATGAAGTGCTCGCATTGCGCCACATAAAAAGAGCAACAATGCGATAAGCATGGAAAAGGGTGCTAGTCTCCAGACAAAGAAACGAGAAACCTGCTCGATAAATACCACAGTCGTTAATGCAGTTGCGGTCCAAATAAGGACAATGAGTACACCTTGAATGGTGAGCCAAAACCGACGAGAGTGGTTGTGAGGTATCGCCAACCATGTCCAAGTCATCCCCAGAAGTTGCCAGCCGGCTAAATCAAAAAAATCCACAAGAAATGTTGTCGGTTTGTAATGCCACGGTCCAGCAAGATCAAACAGGATGTTTTGAGCTAGCGCGGCTTCATTTGGGCCGAGTTCCGTTTGGCTAATCGATAATATGAGGGGCATTGAAATTCCGATGATGATGGCGGTGGGCCCTAGGATCCACGCCGTCTCAAATAACCAATTGCGCCATTTTGAGCGTGAAGTTAAAGACAGCGGAGCGTTCTGAAAAAAATGGACAAGACCAAAGAGCGCTCCATTTAAAATTAAAAAGTTCGCATGAAATATCCCTGCGATTCCAAGGAAAATGCTAGTTGCGACCAAGCGATGTTGAATAAAGGCGTACAGGGCGACCATGGTTGCCGCGGTACTCAGATTGGATGCTTGTAAATATGAGCTGAACAGATAACTCCCTGCCACACTTGGCATTCCCTTGGTAATGAGAAACACATAGGCAAGAATTCCCCAGATAGGCGCTGGTTGTTTTACCTCTACTTGGCAAACAATCAGCCATACCATCCACATGCTGAGAGCCACGCAGAGCACATTTCCGAGGGCTAATCCCCACGGTAAAAAGCCAGCGGTCTTCAAGCCGGCCACTAGCAGGAAAAAAGCCCAATGGTAGTGATGGACCTGTGTGGCCCACCAATCATGTGCTAAATAGCTAGGATCGGCTAATCGAATACCGGGGGGAACATAGATCGCATGGTTGCTTGCTCCATATTGGAGACCCAATGCCAATCCAATACCTATGCAGACCAAGGCAATAATTTGGTGGGTATATTTCAGCATGGCTTGTCGTAGTATCTCTGTTGTCATCATTAGGCTTGAGAACCTTCAAGGTATTGTTTCGCGCGATTTTTATGCGGGAGGGCGGCTTCTAGATATTCATAAAAGCTGAGATGAGGGTGAGGGAGGGGGAATCTCGTGACTTTCACTTCCTCAAAAAAATACCGCAGGACTTCTCTGATTTCTTTGGCCTCATTTACATGTTCATGCCGCATGAGCACGCCATAGTCCAAACCATTTCGAAGGCGATACGATAAGCCTGTTGTGCAACGCCAGGCCAAGCCCCATAACATTCCTCCTTCGCTTGGAATTCCTGCTTGAAGTTGTCCATCCGGTTTGAGTAGGACCGCACTTTTTGCAATGACCTTGGGAAGATCACAGAGATGCTCGAGCACGGCAATGCTGACTATTCTTTCATATTGGTCCTGCGTATGAATGTCGTCAATGCTCGGGAAAATCGTCTTGATGAAGGGAACTTCTTTCCTATTCTTAAATAAGAACTCCATTGGTTCAATGATGTCATAGTGGCCATTGATGTTTTCATATTTCAGGTGGTTCAACGTTCCCGCGCCAATTTCCAGCACCTTTTCATTCATTGTGCTGACTTTGTTTTTGATTATTTGAACATGCATCCATGCTTCTAATCGCCCCGCTAATTGATTAATCGTTGTTCCGCCTTCACGATTTCCTTCGTATTCTTTTGCATAAATTTCCTGGTAGGCCTCGGGAAGAATTGGCCGTTGTTTTGGGAAATTCGGAAATCGCTTCTTCATGCGGTCGATACCCTTTTCTGTTTGGCTCATCATCGAACTTACTTGAACGTCCACAAAGCATTGAGAAGGAAATTTGCTGGAGGGACGACCGCTGTCGCCCCCACGACTCCCCACATATAACTCAACCCTAAAAGGTTGACGGCGCCAAACATGGCGAGAGTGCTTGTGAGTAATCCTATGCCGGATACCAGGACGAATCGGGGAAAACTAGAATGATGAGCACGAGTCGACTCAAATACCCAAAAATGATTGGGTAGATAGATGATCGCGATGACGCAGAGAAATCCTACAATGGAACTTATTGTTGGCTGCAGTTCAAAAATTTCGACCAGAGTGATGATGACGCCTATATACAGCAGAGACCCCAAACCACCCAGTAGGCCATATCGAATGGCTTTCTTGAGCAACCCTCTATATCCCAAGGATGGACTGAACGTAGTGCGCGACAAATTTTCTTGTCCTCTGCCTTTGGGGGTTCGGTCCATCCTTCAGGTATTCTGAGTGCTGTTTCATCAAGCGTTTGTTTCTCAAGTTTTTTGCCATTGGCTCACGGCATAACACGAAAGCATTTTGCCCTGAAGGTGGGTGATCATCCGCTCCAGCCATAATAATGGTGGAGAATAGAACGATTTCAATTTCAAAGGGAGACGAAATATCAAGGAGTTGAGGATAAAGAGATAACCAATATTTCCCAGATAGGCTTCACGGATGGGTGAAAATTGCGAAGAAAAATCATGTTTTAAATGTTCGAGATCTATGGAGGCTTCATTCTCGGCAAAAAACCGATCATGTTTGTACCACCATCCTCTGAAAAGATCAGGCAATGAGCCCTTGTGAGGTTCACAAAAACAAAAATAACCGCCAGGCTTTAAGACCCGATAAATCTCACTGATGGTTTTATTCACATGAGGGTGCATGTGATGAAGCCCTCCCATGACCACGACATAGTCAAAAGAATTATCAGGTAATTGAGAATCTAAAATTGATGCGCACAGTGCATCACACGTAGGCCATCGACTTCGAAAAGACGCAATGGCTTCAGGAGAGATGTCTACGCCCGTTACCATTGCCCCTTTTGACAGCAAATGTGGCGTGGTCTGCCCACTTCCGCACAGTGCCTCAAGCACGTTCTTTCCAGATAGTGATAGCTCTCGAAATAGATAGGCGTTAATGAATTCTTCCCGAAATTTTTGACTCCACTCGTCATCATAATGGCTCTCATACTGAGTCATGATGCTATCGAAGTGTTCTCTCTGCAGGGTTTCAGAATCCATAGAGCTCCTTACCTAACCGCTGTAAAAACTTCGATCCTCAAAATATAGGATGGACCTTTGCTGCCTATGATTTTCGTATGCGGTGGATTATGCACGGGAGTAATATTCATAATTTGCGATAGATGATTCTGTTCACCAAGTTCTAGCCTTGCTGGAACCGAAGGCTACTCATAGTTGTAGTCAACCGCTGGCGTTTGGGATTTCAAGAAAACGACGCTATTTTTACCGTTTCCTTCTCGTTCGCATCAAAGTTGGTAAGGCTGTTTGGAGTTTGTGTGGTGTGAGTTGTTGAAAAGGTCTCAGGACCGACTTGATTGGAAATAATAAAATGCGGGCGCTGTTTTAATAATTGATGAATATCTTCTAGATATAAGCCAATGATTCCTAAAATAATAAACATGACTGAAAATAGTAAGGAAAGGAGTCCTAGCGTCGAAGCCCACCCAGGAACTGTAACGCCCATTATGAAATACGACACGACAAATATGAGTTCTAATATCGCGAGGAATCCTGTCACCACTCCTAGCCAAATACCGATACGCAGTGGCACGGAGGAATGAGAAATTAATCCGTGTCGGGCAAATCGAAACATTTTGGGTAACGTGTATTTGCTTTCTCCTGAAAATCGCTTTTCCATGTCAAATTCCACGATGGCTTGAGGGAATCCTAACGTTTGAACTGCCCCTCGGAGAAAGGGTCTTCCAAAATTCAATTTCAACAATTCTTTTAAGGCTTGTTGATCGATTAATCGAAAATCTGATGTGCCTGATTCAATTTCTGTGTCGGCGATTTTTGAAAAAATTCGATAGAACAGCCGAGACGAAACGCTTTTAAATATTGAGCTATTGCCATGATCCAGACGGTGAGTTAGAACAATTTTTGCCCCTAAGTTCCACGCTCTCACTAATTTTGGAATGACCTCAGGCGGATGCTGAAGGTCGCCATCCATGGAGATGACCGCCTGGCCTTTGGCACCGTGTAGTCCAGCCAGAAGAGCTCCTTGATGACCGAAATTTCGTGATAGGCGATAGCCAATAATCTCTGGTGTAGAACGACTCCATTCCTCTATTTGTTCCCACGTACGATCGCTGCTCCCGTCATCTACGAGAATCACTTCAAAACTAAGAGCCATCTCACGAGCTATTGGGAGGAGGCGGGTCAAAAGATGTGCAATATTCCCTTCTTCATTAAACACTGGCACGACGATAGACAGACAAGGATTCGAATTCTTGTCTTCATTTTTATCCAATGACACCATGGTCATCTCTTTTTCTAGGGTTCTATTCATCTACCCATTCAGGAAAAACTGTTTGACCAAAAACCATAGTGGAAGGAGCCTGGCTATTCCTTTAAATAGCCAGGATTTTTCTCTCTTTGGTTAGGCTACTATAGTCGACTGCATTGTCAAGGAAAGGATTTGGGAGATGCGGGGTAGGCAAATATTGCCTCTGAGTCATGCTATCCTCGCTACCAATTCAAACTCCCAAGAGCCTTTGGTCTCAATGCTTTTGGAAGGCTATTGACACTGGAAAGACTTGAACGCAAGCGAAGGCGTCGTACTCATTTGAGCATGAGACGTGTTGAAAGCAAGCATGCTATTTGGTTCTTTTGCCCAATGTTCCTCCTTGTCATGAAGGTAGATTTCTAACTAGTTGAATCTATTGCTATTTTGTGATTGTTTGCCCAGTAATTTGCTTGACTTCAAACCTACTCGGTGGGTATCGTACGCGATTGCTTATAGGTATATTGAAGGAGTGACTATAGTCCATTCGTGCCATCTGACTCATCACATTTCTCAGGGAA
Source organism: Nitrospirales bacterium (assembly GCA_029261295.1). GTDB lineage: Bacteria > Nitrospirota > Nitrospiria > Nitrospirales > UBA8639 > Nitrospira_E. Next base: position 76,880 of record JAJDBP010000006.1, read on the forward strand.
CCCCACGCTTATTCGGAAGCTCATTGAAGAAATTTCTCTGCACGGGCCCCTGACGTTTGCCAGTTTTATGGAGCAAGCATTGTATGACAAGGAACATGGTTATTATATGACCCAGACTGTTCAAGAAGATCAGTCCCCGAAGGAACGCATCGGCTGGGAGGGTGATTTTTATACCGCCCCGGAATTATCACCAATTCTTGCCAAGACATTGGTTCGGCAGGTGTTAGACATTGATGCCCAGTTAGGTCACCCGGCTATCTTCACCTTTCTGGAGATGGGCGGGGGGAATGGGACATTCGCGGCAGACTTCCTTCAACAGTGTCAACGGATCGCCCCTGAGTTCCTGAACCGGTTGCAATATTCCCTCGTGGAGCGAAGTCCGTATCTCCAATCCCTCCAAAAATCTTGTATCCGAGCCGTATTCACACCTGAGAGAGATGGCCTGGTTATCTGGGTGGCTTCTCTTGATGAACTGCCTACTCAATCTGTGATTGGGATCCTGTTTTCCAATGAGTTGGTGGATGCTTTTCCTGTTCATCGGGTTCGTTCCCATAATCAATGCCTTCAGGAAGTATTTGTTGATTATGCCGAGGGGCAGTTTGTCGAACAACTCGGTCCTCTTTCTTCGCAAGCATTACAGGAATATGTACACCGAAATGGTATTGATCTACACGAAGGACAGACTTCTGAACTCCATTTGGCGGCAGAAGAGTGGATGATCCAAGCGGCGAGGGTCTTACAGCAGGGCGTGATGATTACCATTGATTATGGCCATACTGGGAGCGATTATTACGCGGCTGATCGGAAAGACGGCACATTCGTGTGTTACTACCAACATACGGTCTCGACGAATCCTTATACCCGGGTAGGTGAACAGGATATGACCGCTCACGTAAATTTTTCTGCGTTGGCAAAGATCGGGACAGAATGTGGGATCCTCCCTGTTGGTTTTACGACGTTGTCTCATTGGCTAATGGGATTGGGTGTGGAAGAATTTGTGGGGGATCAGGACCCTGAATCACCTGAAATTCAGGCTTTGAGTCAATTGTTGCGTCCTCATGGGATGGGCACCACCTTTAAAGTGCTTGTGCAGAAAAAAGGGCTTGAATCTGTGGCCCTTCAAGGGCTACGCTATCGGGCTTTTTTTGATGATGTCCTCTAAGCATTTCAATCTGGAAGCAGCCCCCAAGGATTACCTTATGGGTGTTGATACAAAATTGTGCTGGGAGTCTTTGCATGGGCAGTGAACCCGTTCCCTATAATTATCTCCCTATCATTATCTTTATGGTGATCGGGTCCCTCTTTGGGATTGGTTCGCTTTTGTTTGGGTGGCTGGTCAGACCCCACAGACCGTACCGGGAAAAATTATTGCCCTATGAGAGTGGGAGCCCCTTATTTATGGATGCCCGGGTGCAATTCCCGATGCGGTATTACATCATCGCGATGCTCTTTGTGATTTTTGATATTGAAGTGGTGTTCCTCTTTCCCTGGGCTGTGGTCTTTAAAAAACTAGGATTACTGGGATTGGTCGAGATGGGATTATTTCTTGCCATTCTTATTGTGGGATATTGGTATGCCTGGAAAAAGGGAGCGTTGGACTGGGATTGATTAATAATAGGTCTTTAGACCTAGACCAATGGGGTTGGAAGTCAGTACAATGCCTCCCCCTATACTTGGATAATGCGTTATGAGTTTTTTAGAACGACAACTTGAACCCAACATCATTACGACCAATTTAGACTGGTGTATTAATTGGTGTCGGAAATCGGCTCTCTGGCCAATGACTTTTGGTTTGGCCTGTTGCGCCATAGAAATGATTGCCTCAGTGTCGTCTCGCTATGATATTGATCGTTTCGGGGCCGGGGTATTTCGGGCGTCTCCACGTCAGTCAGACCTCATGATTGTGGCGGGGACGGTCTGCCGGAAAATGGCGCCTGTCATTCGTCGAATTTATGACCAAATGGCTGAGCCACGGTATGTGATTTCCATGGGGTCCTGTGCTACTTCTGGGAATCATTACAATAGTTATAGTGTGGTTCAGGGTGTGGACCAGATCGTCCCTGTCGATGTGTACATTGCCGGGTGTCCACCTAGGCCAGAAGCCTTGATGGATGGGCTGATTAAATTACAAGAAAAAATTCAACAAGAAAAATATTTTGTGAAATAGGTTGGTATTTGTGTTGACCGTCCTTTCCTGATTTTCATCCATTCTCCAATCCATGTGATGTATGCATCCTTTTCTTGAACCGATTGTTTCCATGTTTCCTGAAGCTGTGATTTCGGCTGAACAGGATCCAGTTCGCGGAGATTTATGCGTTCAGGTGAAAGCTGAGCATTGGAAAGACGTGGCCCAATTTCTTCATGATGATTCTCGCTTAGCGCTTGATCATATTACCGATATTTGTTCAGCGGATTATCCTGATGACCTTGATCGGTTTGAAGTAATTTATCAATTTCTTTCTTTGCCTCATGGGACCCGGTTACGCGTTAAATCCCGAGTGTCGGAAGAGTCCCCAGAAATTGCCACAATCAGTCACATTTGGCAGGGGGCAAATTTCTTAGAGCGCGAAGTGTATGACTTGATGGGTATTCGATTTCTTGGTCATCCTGACCTGCGCCGCATTCTCATGCCCGAAGATTACGAAGAAGGGCATCCGTTGCGAAAAGACTTTCCGGCAGAAGGCCGTGGGTGGCGCAGCCGCTTTGATTTTCTACCCAAACTCGATGAGCCGGTTGGGGAATGGTCTGAAGCCGAAGTGCCTGATGATCAACGTCATCAATTTATGGCGGATGATCGGCCAGGAGATACCAAGCGCACCACCGAAATGTTGTTGAACATGGGTCCGCAGCATCCCAGTACCCATGGTGTGTTGCGTGTGGTGTTGGAACTTGATGGCGAACGGGTGACGAAGGCCATGCCTGATTTGGGGTATTTGCATCGAGGGGTGGAAAAGTTGGCAGAAGGTCTGACCTATATGCAAGTCCTTCCTCATACTGATCGCTTGGATTATGTCTGTGCGATGACGAATAACTATGCCTATGTCCGTGCGGTAGAAAAACTCATCGGCATGACTGTTCCTGAGCGAGCTGAATATGTTCGAACGATCGTGGCTGAAGTTCAACGGATCGTCGGGCATTTGTTTTGGTTGGGAACGCAAGCCTTGGATATTGGGGCGATGACGGTGTTTTTCTGGACGTTTCGCGAACGAGAAGTTTTGCTTGATCTCTTTGAAAAGCTTTGCGGGGCGCGTCTGACTCTTAATTATTTTCGCATTGGGGGTGTCGATGCGGATCTCACGCCAGAAATTCTGGCGTCGTTGCGTGAATTTCTGCGAACGTTTCCTGAACATATCCGAGAGTATGATACGCTCCTTCAGAAAAACCGCATTTGGATAGCCCGCACCAAGGGCGTTGCCGTGATCTCCGGAGAAGATGCCATCAACTTTGGGTTGACCGGTCCTGTGCTGCGGGGGTCAGGCGTGGCCTATGACATTCGTAAGCTTGAACCGTATGGGGTGTATGATCGTGTGGAGTGGGAGGTGCCTCTTGGTAAGGACGGCGATACCTATGACCGGTATTGGGTTCGAATGGAAGAAATGTGGCAAAGCGCCAGAATTATTGAGCAATGCTTGGATCAGATCCCTGAGGGTCCTATCTTGGCTGAAGATGCGCAAGTGATTCCACCGCCCAAACCTGAAGTGATGCGCGATATGCAAAGTCTCATTCATCATTTCATTATTTTTACCCAGGGCTTTAAGCCACCCAAAGGGGAAACCTATTGTGGCACCGAAGTGCCCAAGGGCGAATTAGGATTTTTTATTATTAGCGATGGTAGTTCACGCCCTTACCGGTTGAAAATTCGATCTCCTTCGTTTATCCATATGGGTGCATTTGATCATATGGCACGCGGGTATTTGATTTCTGATATTGTCACGATTTTTGGGACATACGATATCGTGATGGGGGAATGTGATCGATAGTCGAAAAGAATAAAAAAGGGGGGAGTCTTAAAGCTGTTTTGAGTGGCGGCTTTTATGGATTCCCCTGAATTTTGTGTTTCCTCTGAAGAAGAGGAAAGCAGATTGATGCAGAAAAGAAAATGTTATTAGAGAAATTTAAAGACGAAGTGACTGAGATTCTTTCTCGGTATCCCGTGAAGCGCTCAGCATTGCTGCCACTTTTGAATTTGGCGCAACGTGAAGAAGGATTTGTGAGTGAGCATGCGATGAGGGATATTGCCAAAGTTTTAGGTCTGACGCCTCCACAGGTGTTTGAGACTGTCACATTTTATACTATGTTCAATCTCAAGCCGATTGGGAAGTTTCATCTTCAAGTTTGTAAATCTCTGATGTGCGCCCTCGTTCGTTCGGATGAGGTGGTCATCTGGATTTCAAAGAAGCTCAATATTACCGCTGGACAAACGACACCGGATAACAATTTTACTTTGAGTGTCGTGGAATGTTTGGGTTCATGTGGGACTGGCCCCATGATGCAGGTGAATGATGATTATTATGAGCAATTAACTGAAGAAAAAGTTGGTCGTGTCTTAGATGATTTGGCAAAGGATGGAGATTGTTCCCTTAAAAGCGGGCCGTTTATGTTTCCTAAGCCTTTGGTGAAATCATAAGTACATAGGGTTGGATATTTCGATGGCGCAGTACGAAAAAATTCTTTTAAAAAATATGGAACAGCCTGGTTACACTGGGTCGTTGGCGGATTATGAGCAAGCAGGTGGCTATCAAGCGCTTCGTAAGGTCTTGAAGGATATGCAGCCAGATCAGGTGATTGAAGAGGTCAAGAAATCCGGTTTGCGAGGACGGGGAGGGGCAGGATTTCCTGCCGGTATGAAATGGGGTTTTATTCCCAAGGACCATCCTGGCCCGAAATATCTTTGTTGTAATGCTGATGAAAGCGAACCAGGCACCTTTAAAGATCGACAGTTGATGGAGCGTGATCCTCATCAGATGCTAGAGGGCATGGTGATTACCTGCTTTGCGATTGGTGCGGAGACCGCCTATGTCTATATTCGTGGAGAGTTTCGATTAGGGGCCAGAATTTTAGAAAAGGCTGTTCAAGAAGCCAATGCAGCTGGCTACCTTGGCGAGAATGTTTTGGGTAGTGGGCGAACCATAAAAATCCATGTTCATGCCGGTGCCGGCGCGTACATTTGCGGTGAAGAAACGGCCCTGCTGGAATCCTTAGAAGGCAAGCGGGGGATGCCCCGCTTTAAGCCACCCTTTCCCGCAACACATGGGCTCTACCAAAAGCCAACGGTCGTGAATAATGTCGAAACCATGGCCAATATTCCGCATATTATTAATCGCGGTGGCGAATGGTTTTCTGGAATAGGGTCTCCCCCTAAGAGCTGTGGAACCCGTGTTTTTTGTTTGAGTGGTCATGTCAAACGTCCGGGCAATTATGAAGTGCCCATGGGTATTCCGTTTCGTGAATTCATTTATGATATTGGTGGTGGGATGCGCGGAGATAAGCCGCTCAAGGCGTTTATTCCGGGTGGAGCATCAGCGCCCTTCCTGACACCGGATCATCTTGACGTCAAAATGGATTTTGAAGCCGTGGCGATGGCGGGTTCCATGTTAGGGTCGGGTGGGGTGACCGTGATGGAAGAAGGAACGAGCATGGTATGGGCCGCATTACGGCTGATGGAATTTTTCTATCATGAATCGTGCGGAAAATGTACCCCATGTCGTGAAGGCAGTTCCTGGTTGGCTCAGACTCTTCAGCGCATTTGGAATAAACAAGGACGTCAGGGAGATCTTCAGATCCTTGAGGATCTTTGTAGAAACATTGCTGGGCGAACCGTGTGTGCCTTTGGCGAAGCAGAGGTGGGTCCGATTCAAAGCACCTTAAAATACTTTCGCCACGAATACGAAGAACTGATTCGCGAAGCGGAAGCCACTATGCCTCCTAGTAAAGAGATTCCAGTGTTCACTCATTGAGTTCTATTATCATGGCTACTGAAACGACAGCAACAGATTTGGTGACGCTGACCATTGATGGGAAGACGACTTCTGTGCCCAAGGGTACGCTGGTTATTGAAGCTGCGCGTCAGGTCGGAGTCATGGTCCCGCATTTTTGTTATCACCCTAAATTATCGCCTGATGCCAATTGTCGAATGTGTCTAGTCGAGATTGAGAAAATGCCACGCTTGCAGACTTCCTGCAGTACGCCGGTGACCGAAGGTATGGTGGTGAAATCCTCTTCTTCAGCACAGGCGCAAGATGCACGAAAATCTGTCTTAGATTTTATTCTCGCGAATCATCCCTTAGATTGCCCGGTCTGTGATCAAGGCGGGCGCTGCGATTTGCAAGATTTTTCGCATGAATATACGGCGACGACCAGTCGTTTCAAAGAACTCAAGCGAGTCTTTCCAAAAGAATATTTTAGCCCGCTTATTGAGACGCAGATGAATCGCTGTGTGCAATGTTTGCGGTGTGTGCGTTATTGCGATCAGGTGATGGATGTCAAGGCTCTGGCACCAGTGGGTCGTGGCACCTTAACGGAAATTAAAGCCTTTGGTGCGCATGAATTGGATTGCGAGTTTTGCGGAGGGTGTATTCAAATTTGTCCTGTGGGTGCTATTACGAGCCGGCTTTCGATGTATGAATTCCGTCCATGGATGCTTAAGCGAACTGATTCGGTCTGTGGGTATTGTGGCGATGGATGCCAGATTACCTTCCAAACCAAAGACAATGCACTGATTGAAATCAATTCTACGCAAGGGTCTGGAAGAAATAATGGCGATCTCTGTGCACGAGGATATTTTGGATACCACGTGAGTGAACATCCCGATCGTCTAACCTCTCCCCTCATTCGAAAGGGAGACGAATTCCAATCCGTCCAATGGGAAGAGGCCTTAGAGTTCGTCGGTCAGCGGTTACTTGAGATTAAAGCGAAGTATGGGGCCGATGCCATTGGCGGATTGATTTCTGGGCGTTGCACTAATGAAGACATTTATGTCTTCCAGAAATTTATGCGCGGCGTGGTTGGGACGAATCGCATTGATAGCAGTGTACGCTATGGGCATTTGAATGGGGTTCATGCCCTACAACGCGTGCAAGGTACACATCGTTGGGCTGTGAGTTTTGACGATATTGTTTCAGCAGATACCCTTTTACTCGTCGGGACCAATATTACCGAAACCAATCCCATTACTGGGTTGAAGGTTAAAGAGGCCATCAAACGACGAAATGCCAAGCTCATCACCATTGAAGCCTTGGAGCCAGCCATAGGAAGTATCAGTAATATTGTGAATTTGGCACAGCATCATATTGGGGTAAAGCCTACTGAATATGCCGCCGCTATTTTAGGGTTACTGAAAGCTGTGGTTGAGCACAACATTCTTGATGCTGAACTTCAAGCCAAGTCTCCGGCTTATTTTGAAGATATCTCTGCTCGTCTTCATGCTCTTTCCTGGGAATCGATTCGAGCTCAAACTGGTGTAGACTCTGTTGCCTTTACCCAAGCGGCACAAGTATTTGGTGAAGGGAAGAAAGCCGTGATTCTCGTAGGACCAGGAGTCTTGAGATCTGAGGGTGGATTTGGAATGACCATGAATTTGATGGATCTCCTTCTGGTCACTGGAAAATTAACCAACCCTGGATGCGGAATGGCCACCATGGCGGAGGAAAATAACGATCAAGGGGCATTTGAAATGGGCGGGACTGGAGCTGTCTTACCAGGTGGAGCATCTTTGGGTGATCCTGAGGCACGGCAAAAATTTTCGAAAGCATGGGGGCGATCTATTCCAGAAACTCCTGGTTCTTCATTGCCTCAGATGATTGAAGATGCGCAACAAGGTAAGTTGAAAGCCTTATTTGTCGTCGGGGAAAACCCTTTAAGTTCTTTGCCCCCGTCATCGGGTATTCATGGGGCTTTGGAGAAGATGGAATTATTAATCTGTCAGGAATTATTTCTCACTGAAACAGCCAAGCAGGCGCATGTCGTTTTTCCAGCTTGTTCTTATGCAGAGAAAGATGGAACATTCACGAATACTGAGGGGCATATCCAATCAGTGAGAAAAGCGATTGATATGGTGGGGGAGAGCCGTCCTGATTGGGAAGTGTTTTCGGCCCTTTCCGTGATGATGAATGATCCAATGGAATATGAGGACGTCAAGGAAATTGGCAAGGAAATTCGGAATCTTCTACCAGGCACGCGGACGTTAGGGCCTGCTCCGTTACCAGCACAACCGATTCCTTCTGCGATTGCCCGATACGTCACCGCCGATTATCAACGTGATATCGCAACACGGTATCAATTGCCGGCTCATCAACTGGAACCGGATCAGATAACCTTACTGGTTTCTCAGTCATTGTTCCATTCGGGGAAATTTTCCAAAAAAGCCAAAGGACTTTTACAAGTGGAAGCCTCTGGCAAGGTCTATGTGCATCCCGAAGAGGCGGCTCGGCGAGGTATTGATGAGGGGGATTCCGTGAAAGTGAGCAATAGCTTAGGTGAGGTCATTTTGAGTGTCGGACTTCGTGAGCGTATCCCTCGGGGAGTGGCGGTCTTTCCTGAACATTTTGATGAAGAAATACGACGTCTCTTGCCCTATACTATTGATCCTGAAACGCAGGTGCCGTATTGCAAGCTGGTTCCCGTTCGTATCGAGAAATCTGTGGGAACATGAGGCAGTTCTCAACTTGTGTATTGATTCATAGAGAAGAGGAGTGAATCCGTTATGGAAACGGGAATTCGGTTAGCCCTAACGTTAGGCCAAATTGGCGCGGTTATGGTCGCGGTGCTCCTTACTGTCGCAGTGCTTACTTTGCTAGAGCGAAAAGTACTGGGATGGATGCAAGACCGGATGGGACCCATGGAGGTTGGGCCCTATGGGATTTTACAGCCAGTGGCCGATGGCTTGAAGCTCTTTTTCAAAGAAGACATTATTCCTGCCGGAGCCAATAAGTTTATGTTTAGCATGGCGCCGATTTTGTCGTTAGTCCCGGCGCTCATTGGATTTGCCGTCATTCCTTTTGGTCCAGATTGGACGGTGGAGGTTAGCGGTGTCGACTTCAAGCCCTTTGTGATTACTGATATTAATGTAGGTGTGCTGTATATCCTGGCTTTTGCTTCTATTGGGGCCTATGGAATTATTCTGGGAGGTTGGTCCTCGAATAGCAAATACTCTTTGCTTGGTGGCCTGCGTTCGGCTGCGCAATTGATCAGTTATGAATTAAATGTTGGACTCTCGATTGTAGGAGTCCTATTGCTTTCAAGTTCCTTGAGTTTGGTGACCATTACAAATGCGCAAGCCGGGGGATTTTGGAATTGGTACTTTTTCGCCTGGGGATCATTCCCACAGGCGATTGCATTTATGGTGTTCATGATTTCTTCAGTCGCCGAAACCAATCGAACCCCATTTGATTTGCCGGAAGCAGAAAGTGAATTGGTGGCCGGGTTCTTTACCGAATATAGTGGCATGCGGTTTGCGTTTTTCTTTTTGGCAGAATACGGCAATATGATTTTGGTCTCCTGTGTCGCCACGGTGTTGTTTTTTGGTGGGTGGCATGCCCCACTTGAAATTTTGCAAGGTCCAGAATGGATGCATGGGATCACAGGCATTTTTTGGTTTGCGCTAAAAGTGGCGAGTTTCCTCTTTTTGTTTTTCTGGGTGAGGGCCACATTACCTCGATTGCGCTATGACCAATTGATGCGGTTTGGATGGAAAGTTTTGTTACCCATTGCCCTAGGAAATATCGTAGTGACGTCTATTTTTGCGTATCTTTTTCCCTGAGGATTTTTGAGAAATGGGATCAATAAATATTAAGGAATGGATCAAGACGCTCACGTTTTATGAGATCTTGTTGGGTATGAAAGCGACACTTTCCCATCTCCTTCATTATAAGCCCATTACTTTGGAATACCCGCATGTGAAAAAAGCCTTGCCATCGAATTATCGCGGCATGTTGGCGCTGTTGCGTTACGATGATGGGACGGAAAAATGCGTGGGATGTGATTTGTGCGAAGCGGCTTGTCCTTCTCGGGTGATACGAGTGGTGAGTGCAGAGGTTCCGGAAGAACCCGCCAAGCGCTATTCCAAGGAATATTATATGGACATGACCCGTTGTTTATTTTGTGGGCTTTGTGTTCAGGCCTGTCCAGTAGACGCCTTGGGGATGACCCAGGAGTATGAATGGGCAGTGTACGATAAACGGCAACTCCATTTAAATAAACAGCAGCTCTTAGCGATTGGAGATCGGAATTTTCCAGTTCGGGAAAAACGATTGGAGTACCAACATCCCAATGTGGCGTATTTTAATGTCGGGTTTAAAGAAATTCCTCAGAAAGAAACCTAAGGTGCGCTCATCATTGTTGTTGTGGAAATGTCTAATAACGCTTGACGGCGTTTTGTTTGTTCTCTCTGCTGCATGACCCATGGAAACATTTGTCTTTTTTTATTTCGCTACGATCATAGTCGTGACCGCCGGGTTAGTCGTGGCGCTTAAAAGCCCTATTTATAGTGCACTAGCCCTGTTAGTCATGTTTTTTCATGTGGCTGGGCTCTTCGTCACGTTACATGCTGAGTTTTTGGCTATTATCCAAATCCTTGTCTATGCCGGAGCGATCTTGGTGCTGTACCTCTTTGTCGTGATGCTGCTGAATTTGAAACGAGAAGAACATTTTCATAGCCAGTTTATTGTTGGGTTATTCCTGGGGTGTGTGCTGTTTGCCGAGGCGGTCTTACTGGTTCTAAAAGGGGAGACAACGCTCGGACAAAATATTGCGGCATCTGCGGCTCCGATTGAACTCACTCGAGGGAATACCGAGTCCATTGGCGAACTTCTCTATTCCACCTATTTGTTCCCCTTTGAAGTCGCCTCCCTTATCCTGCTTGTGGCGATGGTTGGAGCAGTGATCCTGACCAAAAAAGGTATATTGGAGGTCAAAAGCTAGATGGATGTTCCTGTGAGCTATTATGTCGTCTTAAGCGGCATTGTGTTTTCTATTGGATTGGTGGGAGTGCTTATTCGGCGTAATATCATTATTATTTTGTTGTCTGTTGAGTTGATGCTTAATGCGACAAACATCAACTTTGTGGCCTTTTCGTCATATCTTGGAAATCTGTCTGGTCAGGTCTTCGTGTTTTTTGCACTTACCGTGGCTGCTGCAGAGGTTGCCGTCGGATTGGCGATTATTATTGCACTGTATCGCCATTCTGAAAGTATCAACATTGACGACTTCCGGTTGCTGAAATGGTAAGGCGATGGTCTACGCCTTAATCCCCCTGCTTCCACTATTGGCCTTTGTGGTCCTTGGTCTCGGTGGTCATATGATCAAGGAGCGGGCCCATTTCATTGCTGTTCCCGCCGTTATTGGTTCCTTTCTCCTTTCTTTGATGGCCTTAAGCGAAGTGGCAGGAGGAGCTGTCCTGCGCATTCCTCTTTATACCTGGGCCAATTCAGGTGACCTCACGATAACATTAGGGTTGTTTATCGATCAGTTGACGGTGGCCATGTTGATGTTGGTCACCATTGTGAGTTCCCTCGTGCATGTGTATACGATCGGTTATATGCATGGTGAACCTGGCTATGCTCGATTCTTTAGTAATATTGCGTTGTTTACGTTTTCAATGTTGATGCTCGTGATGTCTGATAACTTTCTCCAGCTGTTTGTCTTTTGGGAAGCGGTAGGCCTGTGTTCCTACCTACTGATTGGTCATTGGTATGAACGCGAATCTGCCAGGGCCGCTGCGACCAAAGCCTTTCTTGTGAATCGTATTGGTGATTTTGGTTTCATGGTGGGGATCTTGTTGGTGTTTGTCACCTTTGGCAGTTTGCAATATCAAGCTGTCTTTTCGCAACTTGATACCCTTGCTGGAGGAACGGTTAATCTGTTGGCCACGATCGGGGGAAATTGGGAAATCTCTGTGATGACCGTCATTTGCCTCTTTCTGTTTGTGGGGGCAGTTGGTAAATCAGCTCAGGTTCCCTTGCACGTGTGGCTACCAGATGCCATGGAAGGGCCGACGCCCATTTCTGCGCTCATTCATGCCGCGACAATGGTGACCGCCGGGGTCTTCATGGTGGCGCGCTTAGCTCCACTTTATAACCTTTCTCCGGTAGCTATGGATGTCGTCGCGATCGTCGGAGGAATCACGATGGTTCTTGGGGCCACCATTGCGATGACCCAGACGGATATCAAACGTGTCGTCGCGTATTCCACGTTGAGTCAGCTGGGATATATGATGATGGCCTGTGGGCTGGGTGCCTATGTTTCTGGAATGTATCATTTGCTGACCCATGGTGCGTTTAAGGCTTTATTATTCCTGGGATGTGGTGCCGTCATTATTGCCTTGCACCATGAACAGGATTTTCGAAAAATGGGCGGATTAAAAGACAAGTTGCCCGTGACCTATTGGACCTTTGTGATTGGTTCCTTGGCATTGGCCGGATTTCCGTTGACGGCGGGATTTTTCAGTAAAGATGCCTTGCTATTGTCTGCATGGTTGTCCGGTGGTTTGGGACAAGTGCTGACGATTTTGGGATTACTGACTGCTTTGATGACGGCGTTTTATAGTTTTCGCCTCGTCTTTGTCACGTTTTGGGGTGAATCTCGCGTAGATTCTCATCATGCCGGTCATATTCATGAACCCTCTAAAACGATGACGGTTCCGCTCTTGATTCTTGCGGTCCTAAGTATTGTAGCCGGGTATATCGGTATCCCTGAATTTCTTGCCCCGGCGTTTCCTGGTGCAGAAGGTGGTGGACATCATGAAGGGGCGGCGGCAACGGGCATTATGATCGCGGCAACGGCGATGGGAATTTTGGGTATTGCGGGGGCGTATTTTGTGTATGTGAAGTCACCGGGTTTGCCGGATCGATTAGCGAGTCAATGGCAGTCACTCTATCAATTGTCCTTGAATAAATGGTTCGTGGATGAGGCTTATGATCGAACGGTGGTGGTGCCAACTTTGAAACTGGCTGATAGCTTATGGAAACGAGTGGATATTGCTGTGATTGATGGTGCGGTCAATGGAGTCGCGCGTGCCGTGGCCTGGGGAGGATGGGTGACGCGGGTACTTCAAAGTGGACAAGCACAGAACTACGCGCTGGCCATGACGGTCGGCGCCGTAGTGATTCTTGGAGCATTGATTTTCTTTTAAAGGTCCTGGTTAAGGCGAAGGATGCAGGAGAACATAATTTCGTGAATGAAGTCGTGGCAACCGGGGGCATACCCTGGCTCACGTTGATTCTGGTTTTGCCCCTGCTTGGGGTTGTTGCCACGTTGCTGGCAGATGAGTCCTTGTCTCGGCCGATTGCGTTGGGGACTTCATTTGTGACTCTTGTGGCGTCGTTACCTCTTTGGTTTGCGTTTGATATTGGCAATGCCGGGATGCAATTCGTTGAAAAGCATCAATGGATCGATTCTCCTTCCATCCATTATGCCTTAGGGGTTGATGGCATTAGCATGCCTCTAGTACTGCTGACCACCTTTCTCACGCCGTTGTGTATTTTAGTGTCCTGGACGGCGATTGAAACACGAATGAAAGAATTTTTGATTAGCTTACTTGTCATGGAAACCGCCACGATTGGGGTCTTCGTGGCCCTAGACTTTGTCCTTTTTTATATCTTTTGGGAAACGATGCTTATTCCCATGTATTTGCTGATCGGCGTGTGGGGTGGACCAAACCGCGTGTATGCCGCCATTAAGTTTTTTCTTTATACCCTCGCTGGAAGTATTCTTCTGCTGGTCGCCATCTTAGTGCTGTATTTTGAAGGGGGACGAACCTTCGATATTTTGGCGCTCACCCATGCTTCCTACGCTCCGAGTTTACAGGCTCTCTTATTCTGGGCGTTCTTTGCTGCGTTTGCGGTGAAGGTGCCCATGTTCCCATTTCATACGTGGTTACCGGATGCGCATGTCCAAGCGCCCACGGCAGGCAGTGTCATTCTGGCTAGTGTGTTGTTGAAGTTGGGAACGTATGGATTTCTCCGATTTTCGTTGCCAATGTTGCCAGATGCATCAGTCACCTTTACCCCAATCATCATGACCTTGTCGATAATTGCCATTATTTATGGGGCGTATATGGCTCTTGCCCAAAGTGACATTAAGAAACTCATCGCCTATTCCAGTGTGAGTCACATGGGGTTTGTGACGTTGGGGATTTTTACTTTCAATGCCCAAGGAATCGAGGGCGCGGTGCTTCAGATGATCAATCATGGGATAACGACGGGTGCGCTCTTTATGTGTGTGGGTATCATTTATGAGCGCACGCATAGCCGCGAAATAACCGACAATGGTGGGTTAGCCAATGCGATGCCGAAATATGCAACATTCTTAGTTATTTTTGCTTTGTCTTCAGTTGGGCTGCCAGGTATGAATAGTTTTGTCGGTGAGTTTTTGGTGTTGGTTGGTGTGTTCGCCTGGGATAAATTTACGGCGACATTGGCTGCATTGGGGATTATCTTAGCTGCAGTATATATTTTATATTTGGTTCAGCGAATTGTGTATGGTCCAGCTTCTCCCAAAATGCTTCCAAAATTATCTGACCTCAATACCCGAGAATTTGGCATGTTGGTGCCATTAGTGGTTCTAGTGTTTTGGATTGGGCTTTATCCAAAGCCGCTCTTGGATGTGATGCATGCGAGTGTGGAACGCGTGGTTGCTTCGCAATCCGCATCCGTTATTGTGCAACGCGATGGTGTCCCACCGGATCATCATGCCTTGGCCATGTCCGAAGGTATTTCTCCACGTTTGACTCCTCTTGAATTCGGGGCAGAGCCATGAGCCTTCCACTTACTGATCTTGTCACGATCCTTCCTGAATTGCTCATTGTGGGAATGGCTTGTCTGATTCTTGTTCTTGATCCTATTACGCCAACAGGCAAAAAAGATTTCCTGGCTTGGATGAGTCTCGGCGTCTTAGGAGTCTGTGCGTTCATCACCATGGCAGATTTTGGTGAGAGTACCGTCGCGTTTAGCGGATTGGTGGTGATGGATGCCTATGCGGCTTTCTGGAAAATGTTGTTGTATCTGGTGAGTGGGCTCACCATTTTATTATCCATGAGTTATCTTAAAGTAGAAAAAATCGACCTGGCAGAATATTTTGCCTTTGTGTTGTTGGCTTTAGCAGGCATGATGGTGATGGTGTCGGGTGCCGATTTGTTGACGATTTATCTAGGCATCGAACTCATGTCCATTACACTCTATATCATGGCTGGGTTTAAACGATTTGAAGCGCGGTCGATTGAAGCCTCCGCTAAATATTTTGTGCTAGGAGCTTTTTCTTCGGGCATCCTTCTATATGGGATTTCCCTTCTGTTCGGAGTGACCGGTAGCACGCGTCTAAGCGAAATCGCCGCTGTGATCAATGGGCCAGCACTCGATGACCCGCTTATGCTCTTGGCGCTTATGCTGATTATTGTCGGATTTGGATTTAAAGTCGCGGCAGTACCTTTTCATATGTGGACACCGGATGTGTATGAAGGCGCTCCGACTTCGGTTACCGCGTTTATGGCTGTGGCCTCAAAGGCCGCGAGTTTTGCGGCGTTCCTCCGTGTGCTTTTGGAAGCTTTTGGCGGGGTAAAGCCCCATTGGAATGTCTTAATTCTGGCAGTGTGCTTAATCACCGTGGCCTTGGGAAATTTGGTCGCGATTGTCCAAACCAATGTCAAACGGATGTTGGCCTATTCGAGTATTGCGCATGCAGGCTATGCCCTCGTTGGAGTGGTCGTGGCAGGTTGGATTGGAGTCGATCCAGATATTTCCTCTCGAGGGGTATCCAGCCTCATGCTCTATCTTGCCATATATTCGTTCATGACTATTGGGGCATTTGCCATGGTGGCTATTTTGCGAAATGGTGGTTTGGAAGGAGAAAACATCGAGGATTTTACGGGGTTAGCCAAACGCCATAAGGGTGGGGCATTTCTTATGCTGGTCTTTATGGTATCTCTCGCAGGCATTCCTCCTACTGCTGGGTTTATTGGGAAATTTTATCTCTTTATGGCTGCCGTTAATGCAGGTTTAGCCTGGTTAGCTATTTTCGGATTGGTCTTTGCTGCTATATCCGCCTTTTATTATTTGCGAATTGTGATGGTGATGTACATGCGGGAGCCATCTCCTGAACAAGAGAAAAATACGCGTCTAGTGCTCTCTCCACAAATTTCTGTCGTCCTTGCCTGCGCCGTGGCGGGTGTCGTCTTACTAGGAGTCTTTCCTGGTCCATTAGTCTCCATCGCCGACCTATCCGTCCTTCCCCTAAAGTAGCCTTCCCCGATTTTCCTAGCTTTTTCGTTTGAATACATTCAAGAATTTACATGGATTTACCGTATTTCCAAATTCGCGGTGGAACCAACTGGAAAAAAGTTTTAGGAAATAACTGACTGTAGGTAGCGGAAATTAAATGATTATGAGGTTTGGATGGAGCAGGTTTGCAAAATCTCTTGGAGGGCTGAGGCGACCCTCTTCATCGTTTTTTTCTGTATGTGTTGAATTGGTTGCGTTAGAGGGGAGCAACTAGCTCCATGGGAAAGAAGATATTCGGTAACGCCGACATGCCCCGTCAGTGCCGCGGAATAGAGTGGAGTGATGCCTATGGCGTTGGTGGCATTGATTGGCGCGCCAGCTTCCAGAAGCAGCCGGATCAGATCCGTATTTCCTGTTTGTGCGGCTACATGGAGTGCTGTCCAGCCCTCGGTAAGTGGAGTATGAACGTTTGCCCCATTGGCTAACAAAAATGCGACCATTCGTTGATGGCCTTCTTGAACTGCTATATGGAGCGGAGCGGCCCCATTTCCTGATCCATTTATGTGCGCGCGGTATTTTAGTAAGAGTTTCGCTATATCGACATGGCCCCCTTTGGCCGCGAAATGCATGGGCGTCCAGATTGATTGATAGATGGCATGAACGTCTGCCCCTTCCTCGAGCAATAGGTGTGTCAGGGGAATTTGTCCGAGACGGGCAGTAAGATGTAAGGGGGTGGCTCCTTGGGCTGTTCGTTCATTCACGTTGGCCCCTTGGGAAACGAGCAATCGAACACGTGAGAGGTTTCTTGCTTCAATGGCTTGAAAAATGTCTTGGGGTGGAGAAGTGCTCCATCCAGATGTCAGAAAGATTGAAAGCGCAAGACCAAGACCTAACCCCACATATTTGATGATCTTGAATTCCGCGGTCTGTGGCATGGGTGTTTTGGGCTCCGAAAAGCGATTGAGGCCTTTCCCTGAGACGGGGCTGTTTCAATGAGATCTGGAGTGTAGGAAACAAGATCAGTTGATGAGGGGCTATTCCCCTTTTGGCGGGGCTATAAGGAAATGCGGGGGGGGGGGGGAGTTGAAAAAGAAGAGCTTTGGAGACGGAAATCCGAAGAAAGAAAATATCTTTACGACAATGGATCGTAGGGCTGAATGAACAGGTTTGGTGGGTGTTAATTTAGGAGGAAATTTTTTCCAAGTCTATTTGTTGTGGGGTGGTCGCTTGAAATTTGGCAAGTTGGTCTGCTTGGAACAAGAGTCCTTCCATGACATTTTGCCAATGCTTGGCCGTGGTGATCGCTTTCTCGAAGACAATGCCTCCTTCTTTGGTTTCCATATTGAGGAAATTGATT
Organism: Nitrospirales bacterium; assembly: GCA_029261295.1. Taxonomy (GTDB): domain Bacteria; phylum Nitrospirota; class Nitrospiria; order Nitrospirales; family UBA8639; genus Nitrospira_E. The sequence continues at coordinate 94,445 of JAJDBP010000006.1, forward strand.
AAATGGATGGGCTCATTTTCATCATGAATCAAAATGACTAAATCAATTCGCTGAGTAGGTCCCTGGGTAGATTCAATATGTAAACTTTGGACAAGGCCTTCTTTTGGTATTTGTACTTCGTCAAAAAAATCTATGGACTCTTGGGGGTAGGTTCGTTTTTTCTCTCTCAACATTTCCCCATTATTCACTAAAAATACACCAATTAAATCGGTGATCGGGAGGACGAGCGGTGGGGACTCTGGAGATTTAAAAAGGCAAATTTGATGTGTGTGTTCACTAATGGCGATCCCTCCCAGGTTATCTTTTCCCATAAACATTTGAGAGGGAATGAAATCTGTTCCTTCAACTGTCTGGGAGGAGGTTTTGCGGGTTCTGGCAGTCAGGCCCAGAGAAAAAATAATACCTCCAGCAATGACGATAACCGTAAACCCTAGAAAAGGAAAAATCAGATCCATTGATAGAAAAAAGAGCGATCTTAATGAATTGCCAGTAGAATAACTGTCAGTTGGGATCTCAAGAACACTCATACTTTTCGGAAGTGGGTAAGAACCCCTTTAATCAAAATTTTGAAAATTCTGATATGTTTTCGTCACTCAGATGGAAGGTCTGTGGTGGCTTATCAATGGTTTTTTCCTGTCTGGTTATGTCGGTGGCCTTAAAGATTGTCAATCTATGAAAATAAGGCCACTCCAGACTGCAATAAGACGGTTTTTTCTCTAGCTTGCAGGAGATTCGTTGAAGTTCATAACACTGTTTGGTAAGCTGCTGATCCTGTTTTTTTTCACTCTTTTCACGATACATCGATAGGGGAAATCATGGCACAGTTGGGGAAAGCGCTGATTAGCGTCTCGGACAAGACTGGTGTTGAAGCAATGGCGAAGGGGCTTGTGGGCCTTGGTGCTGATATTCTTTCCACCGGCGGGACGGCCAAAATGTTACATGAAGCTGGGGTTGAAGTGACTGAAGTGGCGAAGTATACCGGGTTTCCGGAAATCATGAATGGCCGGGTGAAAACATTACACCCCAAAATTCATGGAGGCCTCTTAGGCCGGCGTTCCGTGGAGGCGCACATGCAACAAATGAAGGAGCAGGATATTTCCCCCATTGATGTTGTCGTGGTGAATCTCTATCCCTTTGAGTCGACCATTGCTAAACCTGGTTGTACCTTTGAAGAAGCGATTGAAAATATCGATATTGGGGGGCCGTCGATGTTGCGCTCGGCGGCGAAAAATCATGAGGATGTCTTGGTCGTTGTCGATCCTCAAGATTACATCCGAGTAATAGAAGCTCTGCAATCAGGAACCGTGTCTTTGAGTTTGCGACGAGAACTGGCCAAAAAAGTATTTTTTCACACGGCCCAGTATGACAGTCTCATTGCGAATTACCTTAATGCACAACTAGCCGAGTCAACTGAGCAAAAACTACCCTCCTTGTTGACGGTCACGTATGAAAAAGTTGATGACCTTCGCTATGGCGAAAACCCGCACCAGGTTGGGGCGGTTTATCAAGATCGGCAGACCACGGAAGCTTCAGTCTGTCAAGCCAAGCAACTTCATGGAAAAGCCATGTCCTACAATAACTACCTGGATGCTAACTCAGCGTTGGAGTTAGCCAAGGAATTTGATGAAACAGCTGTCGTCATCGTCAAACATAATAATCCTTGTGGGGTGGCGTTGGGCGATACAGCGGTTGAGGCCTATGTGCGGGCGCGGGAAACGGATCCCATATCAGCATTTGGTGGGGTTATTGCCTGCAACCGTGATGTGGATGTCGCCATGGCCAAGGAAGTGACATCTACCTTTGTGGAAGTCTTGATTGCTCCAGCATTTACCGAAGAGGCTTTGACCGAATTGCAACGTAAAAAGGATTTGCGTTTGCTTGCGGTTGGGTCATTAGAAACCTCGCAACGCGATAATTTAGATATGAAGAAAATCGTGGGTGGAATATTGGTTCAAGATCGAGATTTGGGATCGTTGCGGGATTTAGGTGACTTGAGCATTCCCTCTCAACGACAACCAACGAATGAAGAATATCAAGCCTGTGATTTCGCGTGGAAAGTTTGTAAGCATGTGAAGTCCAATGCCATTGTCTTTGCCACATCTCAACAAACGGTAGGCATCGGTGCAGGTCAAATGAGTCGTGTCGATTCCGTAAAGCTCGCTACCATGAAAGCCCAACTTCCAATTAAAGGCTGTGTGATGGCGTCAGATGCCTTCTTCCCCTTTCGTGATGGTATTGATGCAGCAGTAAGTGCTGGTATCACCGCAGTTATACAACCAGGGGGCTCGATTCGAGATAAGGAAATCATTCAAGCGGTAGATGAGCAACAAGTGGCCATGATTCTGACAGGAATGCGCCACTTTCGGCATTAGATTCTGGAGCACCCTCTTCTTGGTATGAACGTTATCGACCTTCCATACATGTATCATCCTGATCTTTCTCATTAAACGATCATGAGACTTCTCGTTATTGGCAATGGTGGGCGCGAACATGCGCTCGTGTGGAAGCTTTCACAATCGCCTCGTGTGTCAAAAATCTATTGTGCGCCGGGTAATGCCGGGATCTCACAATTGGCCGAATGTGTGTCCATACAAGTAGATGATATACCTGCTCTTCAAGGGTTTGCCAAGGAACACGACATTGATTTAACCATTGTCGGACCGGAATTACCTTTATCTTTGGGCATTGCAGACGAATTTCGTAAGGCCAAGTTGAAAATTTTTGGTCCGACCCGCAATGCTGCTCGAATAGAATCCAGTAAATCTTTCGCCAAAGAATTGATGGTACGGGAAAAAATTCCCACTGCGGCATCTCGGACCTTCGATACATTAGATGTAGCTCTAACCTGGCTAGAATCATGCGATATGCCGCTGGTGGTGAAAGCGGATGGTCTGGCTCAGGGGAAAGGCGTCATCATTTGTGAGACGAAAGCGGAAGCTCAAGAGGCAGTAAAAAGTATGTTGAGTGACCAGCGATTTGGAGATGCTGGTGCACGGGTCGTTCTGGAAGAGTTTCTTGAAGGTGAAGAACTGACTGTCATGGCTTTTTCAGATGGACGGACGGTCATTCCTATGATTCCTGCCCAAGACCACAAACGAATCGGAGAAGGTGATACGGGACCAAACACTGGCGGAATGGGCGCCTATGCTCCTGCTCCCCTCGCCACGCCTGAACTTCGACAACGTATTCTCGATGAGGTTTTACGCCCTGCCGTCACTGGGTTATCCAGAGCGGGGAGTCCTTTTTATGGAGTGCTGTATGCGGGCCTGATGATTAAAGAGGGAACACCCTATACCCTGGAATTTAATGCGAGGTTTGGTGATCCCGAAACACAAGTCGTGCTACCACTCCTACAAACCGATCTGTTGGATATTTTGGAAGCGGTGGTTGAGCATCGATTGGATCAAGTTCCAGTTGTGTGGCATGAACAGTCGGCTGTGTGTGTTGTTCTCACCTCAGAGGGGTACCCGGGTTCATATCCGTCAGGATTGCCGATCACCGGTTTGCCTCAACAATCTTCTGAATCGGTCGTGGTCTTTCATGCGGGGACAACGGAATCTGGATCGGCCGTCCTCACCAACGGGGGAAGAGTCTTAGGGGTGACGGCGCTTGCTGAGACGATTCCACAGGCACAGGAGCATGCGTATGCTGCGCTAAAACCAATTCAATTTAAAGGCTGCTATTACCGGAAAGATATTGCCCATCGAGTTCTTTAGCCCGCTTTTGGAAATCGGCCGCATCTTGTGAATGACGGATCCGGTATTTGGCGAGTAGGAGTTTCTTCCTGATATGGCACAAATCCTTCCATTTCCTTTGCCCCCGTCTGCTCAGATCATTGAGCAAGCCCTTGCCTGTATTCAAGCTGGAGGGGTTCTCGCCATTCCAACAGATAGTTATTATGCGTTGGCGGTTGGAGCCTTCCATCCAATCGGTCTGAAAAGATTACAGGCCATTAAAAACGATCGAGTTCATAAACCATTTCCGGTGTTAGTGGGTGACCCCATACAACTTGAAAAATTAGTTGAGGACATTCCAGCAATAGCACAAAAGCTAATCCAACAATTTTGGCCAGGATTGTTAACCCTTGTTCTCAAAGCCAAGCCAGAGTTGTCATTAGCCGTAAAAGGTGAATCTGGGTATATTGGCATACGACAACCCCATGACCTCCGAGTGTGCAAAGTTCTCAATCAGGTAGGACCATTAACCGGAACGAGTGCGAATCGATCTGGGCAATCGCCTGCGCAATCAGCTGAAGAGGTTAGCCAACAAGTTGGTTCCCAAGTTGACTTGATATTAGATGGTGGAACGACACCAGGGGGGCAACCTTCAACGGTTTTAGAAATCAAACCAGAGCTTCGGATACTCCGCCAAGGGGCCATTTCATTGTCCGACATTCAACTTGGTCTGGGAGAGATGGTAAGGGTAATTTGATGTTGAAATGGACGAGGGCGGATTACCTTTTTGGGTTTCAATCCTTTGAAATGGTATGGGAAGCTAGAGGTTTGATTGAACAACAATTGGGATTCAAATTTATCAAGCTGGGCTCTAAAGGCCCTCTAACTTTTTACACGGGAATTGATTGAGGCTATGACTGATGACGAACAGCCGGCCAGCGTCTGTGCCAACCTCATAGAAAATATGCGGAGTCTCCAATTATCTACAGTAGGGGACGACGGAGTTCCCCACTGCGGCTATACCCCCTACTTGCACCGTGAGCCTTGTTGCTTTTATATTTTTGTGAGTCAGCTAGCAGCGCATACACGAAATTTACTGAAAAACAAAACTGTAGCCGTCATGATCATGGAGGATGAAAGTTCAACATCCCAAATTTTTGCGAGGGTCAGGCTGAACTACCTATGTGAAGCTAACCTTATTGCATCTGACAGTCCTGATTACTCATTGGTGTTGGACGACTACCAACAGCGACATGGGAAAATGGCTGGCTTGTTACGACAGTTGCCAGACTTCGTCCTCTTCCAACTCCAACCGATAAATGGACAATTTGTCATGGGATTTGGAAAAGCCTACGCCATGACTGGAGATAATTTGACTGTCTTCGAACATGCTCGAACTGGCTAGATTGATGACTTGAGATTCTTCATTTAGGCAGACTCGTTTTTCCTCCGCAATATTGCCCAAAAGTTATAATCTCCTTTTCCTTTCTTTTTGGATTGCTTGTAGGCCAGTTGCCTCGACGGCTCTATACTCAAACAAGGATAGTCCTCTAAATAAGGGAACCCATCAATTTTTTTCAGTGAGGATGGGAATCCACAATCTTTTGTCCTTTCACTTTTCTTTGTTGTTCAGTCGTCGGTTGTTTTCCTGAGATGATGGGTGCAACAAGTCTTATCCTTGCAAGGATATAATAACCCAAAAAAATGTTGCCTATATTAATTCGGTGTTTTAAAAGAGGAATTTCTTGTTCACACTGAGGACTCAAGAGTGCAGGTCGCAACTTAGAAAGAGGATTTAATGAATAATATGGATAAATTAGGGGTTGGTTTTTAAAACGCTCTTGCGAGATTGTGAGAGTGAGAGTAATGAAGTCTGTAAAAGTTTTGTTGCTCTCGAAGAGTCGAGAGTGAGATTTGGGGGACGTACCAGTCCAGATCTTTCTATTGTTCCTTTTTGAATGTTAGGTGTTGGTGTATAGCCAAATTGTTGAATTAAATTAACCCCCAAGTCCCATCGGTTGAGGCTGTTAGGCCCACCAATATGTAGCGTTCCAGGAATATCTTTAGTCGCAAGCTCTAAAAGGGCATCTGCGAGATTTTCTACCCATATTGGGCTACGCCATTCATCCTCGAATAATTTACAGAGGCTTTGGTTGGTGATGGCGTCGATGAGACGAGTTGTTTGTCGATCGGGTTTACGTAAATCATAAAGTAGCGAAGTGCGAACAATGGTAGCTCCTGGATTGAGTGCACGAACCAGGTCTTCTGCTTCTGTCTTGGCTTTTCCGTAGGGGTGGATGGGACAAGGTGCATTGGCTTCGGTATATGGAGCGGTGTTTCCGTCAAAAATTTGATCTGTAGATAGGTGGATGAAACGGATATTTCGTTTTGCGGCTTGTATGGCTAGAAGACCTGCCGCCTTGGGGATTGCCGAAAGGTTGCCACCTTGTTCTGAGCAGGCAGTATGAATGATGGTTTCTGGGCGCACCCGATCTAAGAGAATTTTGACATGCTGGGGTTCTTGTAAATCACAGACATGAAAGGTGACATCGGGGATAGCAGTGACAGCCGTACTGTGCAGTGTTCCGATTGCCGTATAATTTTGAGCTCGGTGCAAAATATGGGTTCCCAAAAACCCTGCTCCGCCGGTGACGAGAAGTCGTGATCTCATTCTTGAAATTGTAGCGAATTAGGGAAAGGAAATCTTGTGCGTTGGAGATAGGTTGCATAGAATGGAAACCCCTCGAGCCTTCTTACGGAGATGAAACATGTCTGTGATTGATTTACGAAGTGATACGGTGACGAAACCGACGTCAGGGATGAGACAAGCTATGGCCTATGCAGAGGTTGGTGATGATGTGTATGGCGAAGATCCCACGGTTAATAAATTAGAAGCCATGGCCGCAGAGATGTTGGGAAAAGAGGCTGGGTTGTTTGTGCCAACTGGTGTCATGGGTAATCAATTATCCATTAGGCTGCATACCCAACCTGGGGATGAGGTCATTATAGAAAGTTCTGCCCATATTCTTCGTTATGAGGGTGGCTCTGCTTCGTCCATATCTGGTGTGCAACTGTGTCCGGTGCCTGGAAATCGAGGATTGTTATCTCCCGAAACGGTTGAACTGGCCATTCGCCGACCGGATTTACACACGCCCTCGTCGACTCTTTTGTGTTTGGAACAAACTCATAATGTCGGTGGTGGTTCGGTATATCCCCTGGAGACGTTGCATCAATTATCCGACCTGGCCCGTCGGCATGGGATGGCCGTACATTTAGATGGAGCTAGATTATTTAATGCTTCTGCGCAAACTGGGGTGTCGGTGGCTGAGTATGCGGCTATTTTTGACACCGTATCTTTTTGTTTGTCTAAGGGCTTAGGTGCGCCAGTTGGTTCGATTGTGGTGTCTGATGATGCAAGCATTCAGAAGCTTCGACGGTTAAGAAAAATACTCGGCGGAGGGATGCGACAAGTGGGAATTTTGGCGGCTGCGGGCATCTATGCACTAGAACATCATGTGGCACGTTTGGTAGAAGACCATGCGAATGCCAGACATTTGGCGGTATTGCTACAAGGAATTGTCGGGGTTGAGGTTGATGTGAAATCCGTCGAGACAAATATGGTGATGTTTCAAGTGCCGTTGTTTCCTCAAGCTACTGAACACATATTAGGGCAGTGTCGGGAGGCAGGGGTTTTGTTAAATGCGGTTGGGGATCGATCGTTTCGGGTGGTCACGCATTTAGATGTGAATCATGAGGATATGGAAATAGCGGGGAAAGTGTTCGCCCGCGTCTTTTCGTGTTTATGAAGGTTACGTGGGGATCGAGTTCGTTGACAGGAAGAGTAGACCTTTCTACAATTTTTTTTGTTTCGTGAAGAAAGAGGGTATCTAGTGAGTTCTTTTCCAGCCGTTTCATTTCAACAAATTTCACAAATATTAGAATTGACGGATCAATTGAACCTGTCTCGTGAGGCAGTGGAAATTCCACTTTCCCCAGAGAGCCCAGGTGTGGTGCGGCGTCTAGCTAATGGGAAAATTGAGATTGTTGTGGATGCAGACCAACCATTTGTCGAATGGTTGCCTACAGTGTCCTCAAAAGTCGAAGCGTTGATGGCAGAAGATTTGTCTTCGGAATAATGTGTCGTTTAAAGCGGTATTCTAACAAGGATTTGTAAGTGATGGCGGTCCGTGATCGTGAATGGCCGGGATATACCCTCTGGTATTGTTGCCAAGAATGTGGTCGCCTCTGGACGTATCAGGGGCTAGATGTCGTGGCTTTGGATCTCAATTGTTCATTGGGTCCGGCCACCGTTGGCGAGGGTGTGTCTCCTCGGATATGTGCGATCTGCGAAGGTCGGTGCGATGCTCCAGCTGCCGAGATTTGATCTGCGGTTCTGAGTCGTTTGAATGTCTAATAAATTTGGTGAATAAAGGCCCTTTTTTTACCTTTTACGAGGCAATGGCTACAGGTTCTTCCTTCATATCAGTTTCTCCCGCCACTCCTGTTGTTTTTTCTACAGACCACTCCTGAGGAGTAATTTTTAAAATGTGGCCTTTCAGGGTATAAAACTCGCCTTCGGAAATCTCCACCTGATTATTGTCTTCCACACGAATTGTCAGTACCCGTTTTTTGTTGTTTGTTGTGGTAAGGATCAATCCCTTCTCCGAGCGTTCTAGGTGATAGGCTCCTTGTTCATTGATGACTAGTGAATTAGCTTCGATCTTGGCATGAAGTTTTCCACCTGAATCGAAAATAGCAAAATTAATTCGAACTGGGACACCCCCGGTTTTTCGAAGTTCTAATTCAAGTTGAGGAAGTCCTTCAATTTCCACGGTCCCGTTGGAATTGCGATACCAATGTGGTCCGACTTTCACATCTATGCCCACGATGTTTCCTCCTGACAAACACAATAATGATGATGGAATGAAATGGATAGTTATTGTACTGAGCAGATATAGCTGCTGGCTAGAGGGAATTTCCCCCAAGAGAAAAAATCTAAACCTCACTGAGGAGGGGTTGTTTTTTTGATTCGGTTGAGGATTAAGGCAATACACCCTCCTAAGAGTCCCCCCCCCACTATTGGCGGGATAAATTCGACCATCTTAGTTTCCCAAATGGGTTCCTGAGCGAGCATGATGTCTCGCATCCCACCTTGAATCATGATGACCGCCAGGGCCAATAAGGCCCCAATTATGAACCACCAGCGAAAAATTTTAAATCCTTCCATCGTCGGAACCTAGGAGGAAAGTGGACGATCTAATGATCTGTATTGAATGGCTTCTGCCACATGCTGGGGTTGGATATTCTTAGATTCTGCCAAATCAGCAATTGTTCGGGAAACTCGAAGAATACGGCCATACGCGCGAGCTGAGAGTCCTAGCCTGGTCACGGCTTGTTCCAACAGCGTCTTGCCTGCTTCGTCTAGTTGGCAATATTTTTTTATCATTCGGGGTTTAAGTTGTGCGTTATTTAATGTTTTCTCCTGGTGGTACCGTGTGACTTGTTGTTGACGAGCTTGAATAACCCTTTGGCGAATTGAATGGGAACTATCGCTAGGGGTGGTTCCAGATAACTCTTTAACCGGGACTGCCGGGACTTCAATGTGAATATCCAATCGATCTAATAGTGGTCCAGACAGCCGGCTTCTATAACGCTGTATTTGATGCGGAGTACAACCACATTCATGAATGGGATCGCCAGAATAGCCACAAGGGCATGGGTTCATGGCGACGATTAACATCAGCTTTGCTGGATAGGTCAAGCTGGCTTGAACTCGCGTGAGGGTGACGGTGCCGTTTTCTAATGGTTGTCGCAGACTATCTAACAATGGGCGTTTAAATTCCAGTGCCTCATCCAGAAATAAGATGCCTTGGTGGGCTAGAGAAATTTCTCCTGGTTTTGGAATTGATCCTCCTCCGACCAAACCGGCCTCAGAAATGGAATGGTGTGGGGCTCGAAATGGTCGAGAAGTCAGGAGGGGAGAGTTAGAGGGCAAATTTCCAGCTATGCTGTGGACCTGACTGGCTTCTAAACATTCCTGAAAACTCATGGGGGGTAAAATACCCGTTAGACGTTGGGCTAACATGGTCTTTCCGGACCCTGGAGGCCCAACCATCAACACATTATGGCCACCGGCTGCGGCAACTTCCAGTGCTCGTTTGGCTTGGAATTGGCCTACGACATCTCCAAAATCCTCCTCAGTAATTTGGGAAGGAGGCTTAAGAAAGTGAGGGTCTGTTTTGAGCGGAGATAAGGTGAGCGAGCCCTGAAGAAATTCGACAACTTGTGGGAGAGTATGGACACCATAAATGGTGGCATGCTTAACCATGCTTCCTTGAATTGCGTTTTCTTGTGGAAGAATAAGGGATTGGGAGGTAGGGGTTGCCAGAGCCATTGAGAGTGCCCCAGGAACTTCTTTGATCCGACCATCTAAGGCTAACTCTCCAACGAATAAATAGGGTGTCACGCATTCTTGAGTGAGCACACCTTCGGCAATGAGAATCCCGATGGCAATGCCTAGTTCAAGCCCAGCGCCTTCCTTTTTTATTCCGGCTGGGGCCAAATTGACAGTTATTTTTTTAGGGGGAAATCGAAATCCCGTATTTTTAAGCGCGGACCGAACACGGTCTCGACTTTCTCGAACGGTGGCATCAGGTAATCCAACGATGGAAAATTGTGGGAGTCCACCACCAAGATCAACCTCAATTTCGATAGGATTTGCTTCTAAGCCTACTAACCCCAGGCTATGGACTTTGGCTAGCACTCGTAATGGGCCATAGGGTACATAAGGGAATTTTTCGGCATGCTTGAAATGATTATAGGAGATGTCAGGAGGTGGTACAACGCTATGAGGGATAATGTATTGCCGGATATCTGAAAAGACAAAAAGACGCCAGTCGTAGGCCCCTTGATTTTCGTCAGCAGGTATTTATGGTCTTTCAGCTGGTTCGGATTCCGGGAGAACGGGGAAATCGACCGGGGGAGTATCAACAGCTTGAATAATTGCTTCAATCTCTTCGTCAGTTGGTTCATGAGGAATGGCATCTGAGGAAACAGCTGAGGAAGTGACTTCTGTCTTTTGGGAGATGGTTTCTTTAGGTAAGCCTTGATCCAATAATTTTTGCCGTGTTTTCTTCTGTGACGATATATTGGATGGCTTAAGGGTTTTTTCTAGAGTGGGCAATATCATTTGAGTCGATGGGTTGATGTTAAGAGATTTACCCTGGTTGGAATCAGATATCTTTGGAATGGAAGATGATGTTTGTGATGTGTCAATCTTGATCACCTGAGATGCCTGGTTGGGGCTGGTTGAGCTGAATGTTTTTGTTTGTTCTGTTGAGAGCAGTGTTTTGTCTGATGAAGACTCTGTCCCTAAGCCTTTTTGAGGGATTAAGCCTGCTGCCTGACTTTCAATAGGTGTCTGTGGATCTGAATCGGCACTTTGAATAGGCAAAGAATCGACAGCAGGGACTATCGGTGCAGCACTTTCGATTGGACTTTTTTGTGGACTATGGATTACTCGTTCTTGATTTTCGGGGTAAGTTGGGGGATTCGAAAAGTTGGGATCAAGGAAATCCCGATACCAATATCCGAGCAAACCAGTAATTCCAAATAATACGACAAAAGTAAGTGTAATACCGACCTTGCGGAAAATCTCTGCATATTTGCTTCGACCATAATTCACCGGTGTTTTCGGGCGGGGAATTAGTGATGGCTTTTTCCCTTGGGCGTCCGTCGGGGTCGGAGTGGTCGGCTTGGTTGCCTTTGAGGATGTGGAGGATGTTTCCTTGGGTGTCTCTGGTTCTTTGGATGGCGGAGTGGTCAGTTGCGAAGTCGCTTGGGCAGAAAATGAACTGTCATGGTCCAATGGGAGTTTAGGTAACTGTTGATTGATGATGGTAAGGACGTGGGTTGCATCTTGTAAGCGTTGCTGGGACTTATTCCGAGTCATGTCACAAATGAGGTCACAGATGGGTCCAGGAACAGATTCAGGAAAATCAAAAACAGGATCGGATTGATCGAAAGCCAATTTCCCCATAATGGATGTTTTGGGAAGGCCGGAATAAGGGACTGTTCCGGTTAACATTTCATACATCATGAATCCTAGGCAATAGAGATCGCTGCTGACATTGAGCAATTCTCCCTTAGCGATTTCAGGAGGGAAATACGGTAAGGGCCTGAGGAGCTCATCCTCGCAATTCGACAATATATCCATAAGAATCCAGGACAACCCTAAGTCCATGACTTTGATCTGTCCCTGAGGCCCGACTAAGACATGCCCTGGATGAAGGGTGCCATGAATAATGCCCTGAAAATGAGTATGGACGAGGACTTCCGTGATCTCACGAGCGAGGAGCAACATATCTTGAACCGACAGGGGCCCCTTGTCGTGAATCATTTGTTGGAGGCTGGGAGCATCAAAAAATTCCATAAAGATGACAGGGGTATCATCTTCCTCTTCCACCTTAAAAATTTTAATAAGATTGGGATGATCAATAAGGAGAAGAGGTTTTGATTTCTCAATGAAGGCTTGCCCACGAATCAATCGACCATTGATATGGGAGTGATACACTTTAATAGCGACTTCTTGACGAAGTCCCATGTCATAGCCGTAATAAATTGTGCCGGTTTGCCCCTTTGAAATTTCACCCTGGATTTCAAACTTTCCAGCGAATAGTTGTTTCTTCATGAGAGCTTCCAAAATGATACTCTGCCTTGTATGCGGGATGAACGTTTAGCTTTCAGTCCATCGAGACGAATATTTCTTAAACATGGACCAAGAGGTATGGCATTTCTGCTCATCTTGTCGGAATAAGGGAAGATTTTCTTGAATGCCGGGAATTCTTGGGCGTTGACCCTTGTGCTTCTAGGGTCAAGAGGGAGTAGAAATAATCTGAAATGAAGGCTGAGTGGGCTAAGGAAATAGGATTTTAGAATATTTTCAAGGAATTACCGACCTGATTGATAGCCAGAAGTGCCGTATCGATCTGTTCTATTGAATGCTCAGCGGTGATAGTAATTCGGAGCCGACTTGTGTCCTTAGGAACTGTCGGTGGTCTAATGGCGGGAATGTATATCCCCTTTTTTTGCAGCTGTTTGGACATCTTCATCGCGAGCTCAGGATCATGAATGATCATGGGGAGAATAGGGCTTTGAGTATTGGTCATATGGCAGCCCATGCCTCTAAGTCCCTGATACATGTGCTCGCGATTTTGCCAAAGTTTCGCGCGTCGGGCAGGTTCTTGTTGGATTAGGTGTAACGCTGCCAGGGCGGCAGCGGCGAGAGCGGGTGGGGAAGCAGTGCTATAGATGAATGATCGAGAAGTGTTGATGAGATAGGCAATGAAATCTTTTGTTCCTGTTATAAACCCTCCGCTACACCCTAAGGCTTTGCTTAACGTGCCCATGTGAAGTATTTGAGTTGATGAAACTCCCCAATGCTCAATGCTCCCTCGTCCATTCTGGCCCATAACCCCAGTTCCGTGGGCATCATCTAGAAGTATGAGTGCTTCAAATTCTTCGGCGAGATCGACAATCTTCGAAAGCGGAGCCAAATCTCCATCCATGCTAAAAACTCCCTCGGTGATGATGAGGGTTGGTCGATTCGTTGATCGTTTCGTTAAAAGCGAGCGCAAATGATCCATATCGTTATGGTGAAAGACACGTAGATCTGCATGACTAAGTCGACAGGCATCAATGAGGCTGGCATGGCATAAACGGTCAGCTAATATGAGTCCTCCTGCGTTGGTCAATTGGGGGATCACTCCCAAATTTGTGGCATACCCAGAAGAAAAGGTGAGGGCTGCTTCGGTATTCGCGAAATTGGCTAAAGCCAATTCTAGGTCGGAATGCGGCGTTTGGGTGCCTGAAATGAGGCGTGAGGCCCCAGCTCCAACCCCAAATTGCTCAATGGCAGTACAAGCCGCTTGCTTCAATTGTGGGTGGTTGGCTAAGGCAAGATAATCATTAGAAGCAAAAAGGAGGGTGGGCTGACCGTTCAATGACGTTATAGGACCGCTAGCCGAGTCTATGATTGCTAATTCTCGCAAGAGATGGGCTTTAGCAAATTCTTGAAGTTCAGCTTCCCACATTTGAGGAAAAAGGCTCCATTTTTAGGTTGAAAGAGGATCGAGAGACATATTTTCTGATATTTCGTAATTGCACAAATCCTGTTACAATAGTTGTTGACTTAAAAAAACGGCAAAGATTACCATTACGTATTTACTTTTGGGGAAATGCGTCTATTAAACGGACCTTTTCCCTAGGTTCCCCTTTTCAAAGTTGAAATTGAGGGTTTTGGGCGATTGGTAATCACGGAGTATCTTCCCACGGTCTTTTAATCAAAAGGTGAGTATCATGCAACTGACTGGCGCAGAAATTTTTCTTGAATCATTAAAACGCGAAGGGGTGGATACGATTTTTGCCTTGCCGGGTGGGGTGGTCTTGAAGATTTTTGATGTGTTGCATCAACAAAAGGATATTCGAGTTATTTTGACTCGACATGAGCAGGGTGCCGGTCATATGGCTGAAGGCTATGCCAAAGCCACGGGAAGACCTGGGGTCGCTCTCATTACCTCGGGACCTGGTATGACTAATGTGATTACTGCGTTGGCTGATGCGTATATGGACTCGGTCCCGATGGTCTGCTTTTCCGGGCAGGTTCCTACGCCGTTAATCGGGAATGATGCATTTCAAGAAGCTGACAATATTGGTTTAAGTCGTCCTTGTACCAAGTACAATTTTTTAGTCAAAGACGTCAATGATTTAGCGCAGACAATTAAAGAAGCATTTTATATTGCGACGACGGGAAGGCCTGGTCCCGTGTTAGTCGATATTCCCAAAGATATTTCCATGGACAAAGGGGAATTCCATTATCCCAAATCAGTGTCGATTCGTGGATTTAACCCGACCTATGATGGGAGTAAATGGAAAATTAAACAGGCCGCTGATGCCATTATGAAATCAAAACGGCCAATTCTTTATATTGGTGGGGGTGTCCAATTTTCTGGCGCCTCAGCTGAAGTGAAAGAGTTGGCTGAAATGACTCAAATCCCGGTGGATATGACCTTAATGGCCTTAGGAGCTTTCCCAGGAGGTCATCCTTTATCCTTGGGCATGTTAGGGATGCATGGGACGTATGTGGCCAATATGGCCATGCACTATTCAGATCTTGTGATTGCTGTTGGTGCGCGGTTTGATGATCGAGTGACCGGGAAAGTTTCAGAGTTTTGTCCAACAGCCAAGGTGATTCATATTGATATTGATCCCACGTCGATTCGGAAAAACATTCAAGTAGACATTCCCATCGTTGGAGATTGCAAACGAGTGTTGATCGAGCTCAATGATATTTTGCGGGCCACCGTCAACGGTAATCAAAAAGAACAGCGGAAGCCTTGGTGGGATCAATTGGATGCCTGGCAGAAAGCGCACCCATTGGCATATGTCCAAGACCCCAACGAGCAAATTAAACCACAATATCTGATTGACCGTTTGTATGAATTAACGGCCGATCGTGATCCAGTTGTTTCAACGGATGTTGGTCAGCATCAGATGTGGGCTGCACAGTATTTCAAACTCAAAAACGCACGGACGTGGTTGACGTCCGGGGGGTTAGGAACAATGGGTTTTGGGTTCCCTGCCGCCATGGGCGCCCAAGCGGCCTTCCCGAATCGGCTAGTCTTGTGTATTGCTGGAGATGGCAGCATTCAAATGAATACGCAAGAATTAGCAACGGCCGTGATTGAAAAGTTGCCAGTGAAGGTTTTTGTGATCAATAACCGTTTCCATGGGATGGTCCGTCAGTGGCAGGACTTATTTTATGAAGGTCGATATGCTTCTAGTTCTCTGGGGAATGTGCCGGACTTTGTGAAATTAGCCGAAGCCTATGGAGCCGCGGGTATCCGCATTGAAAGTGTTGGGGATGTAGATGCAGGCATTCAAGAAGCCCTTGCCATTGATCGGCCTGTGTTTGTTGATGTACCAGTTTATCAATATGAAAATTGTTATCCCATGATTCCCGCGGGAGGGAGTAATCATGAAATGCTGTTAGAGGATCCCGCGGATTTAAAGAAACCAAAATCTACGCATAAAAAGTCTGCTCAAGCAGATTCAGATACTGTCTTGACCGCTTAGGTAAACAGGAATTATGGAACATATTATTTCGTTAACCTTAGAAAATAAATTTGGCTCATTGTCTCGTGTGGCTGGCCTGTTCAGTGGACGAGGATTCAATATTGAAAGTCTTTCTGTGGCTCCCACCTTGGATCCTTCGGTCTCTATGATGACCATTGTTACCAGTGGGGATGACCGTATTATTGAACAAATCATGAAGCAGTTGAATAAGGTCATTGATGTGATCAAGGTAGTGGATGTGAGCGAAAGTGAATTTGTAGAACGCGAAACCGCTTTGATAAAGGTGCATACGAGGCCAGAAGATCGTGCTGAAGCTCTACGCATTGCAGATATTTTTCGAGCGAATGTCCTTGATTCCTCTCCGACAAGTTATACGATTGAAGTGACGGGGGATGTGAGGAAGGTCCAAGCCATTATTCATTTACTCCAACCGCTAGGTATTAAAGAGTTGGTGCGGACCGGCCGGATTGCAATCGGACGAGACCCCACACGCCCCACGCAAGCCCAACCACGACCGCTTGCGAAAGCGAACTAATCAGACCGACCCACTCTGTCTTGATACTTAAAAAGTTCCGGCCATGGTAGGGGACGGGGCCTAATGTTATTTTCTAAATTTCCATTGAGGAGTGCTTTATGAAAATTTCTTATGAAAAAGATGTAGATCCACAAAGTTTAGCTAAAAAAACCGTAGCGGTGATTGGGTTTGGAAGCCAAGGTCATGCCCATGCTCTCAATATGCGTGATAGTGGGATTCAAGTCATCGTGGGGTGTCGTGAGGGTGAATCATGGAATAAAGCTGAAGCATCAGGTTTAAAGGTGATGCCCACGGCTGATGCGGTAAAAAGTTCCGATGTCGTGATGATTTTAGCTCCAGATGAAAGCCAAGCGGCTATCTACAATAAGGATATTGCGCCAAATATCAAGCAGGGAGCTTATCTGGCCTTTGGACATGGCTTCAATATTCATTTTGGGCAAATTCAACCAGCTTCCCACGTTAATGTGTTTATGGTTGCTCCGAAAGGGCCAGGTCATCTGGTACGTTCGGAATATATCAAGGGGACTGGCGTGCCGTGTTTGTTGGCGGTTCATCAAGATCCGAGTGGAAATACCACTAAGGTTGGACTCGCCTACGCGAATGCTATTGGTGGCGCTCGGGCAGGTGTCATTGAGACCTCCTTTCGGGAAGAGACCGAAACCGATTTATTTGGGGAGCAGGCCGTCCTTTGTGGAGGGTTAACTTCACTGATTCAGGCAGGATTTGAAACATTGGTTGAAGCCGGGTATTCCCCAGAGATGGCCTACTTTGAATGTTTACATGAGGTCAAGCTAATCGTAGACCTGATTTATCAAGGTGGCATCGCCAATATGCGCTATTCTATTAGCACAACGGCGAAATATGGTGATATCACGCGCGGGCCTCGAGTCGTGACGAGCGAAACCAAACGAACCATGAAACGAATTTTAAACGAAATCCAGAGTGGTCGATTTGCCCGAGAATGGGTGTTGGAAAATCAAGCAAATCGTCCGGTTTATAATGCGCTCTTAAAAAAAGGCGAAGAGCATCCTATAGAAGAAGTTGGAGCGCGTTTAAGAGGAATGATGCCCTGGTTACAAAAAGACCAACTCGTAGATAAGCAGAAAAATTAATGAGGTATTGTACATATGGCTGATCGGGCGCAAGGCATTCCGGTCGCCAAAGAAGGCCTCCTCTTTATTCTTTCGGGGGCAGCTCTCACCTTGGGTGCTTGGTCATTGGGAGGAGTGTGGTCGACGTGTTTCTTAGGGACACTGACTCTTTTTACGACCTGGTTTTTTCGGAATCCATCCCGTGAAATTCCGAAGGACGAACATGTAGTCGTCTCGCCAGGTGACGGAGTGGTGGTCGCGATTGAATCGGAGTTTGAGTCGCGATATTTGAAGGAAGACAGTATTCGGGTCAGTATTTTTCTCAATGTATTTGATGTGCATATTAATAGGATGCCTATTGCGGGTACGGTCCAAGACATCGTCTATCAACCAGGGAAATTTATGACGGCCAATAGCCCTCAGGCTTCTAGTGCCAATGAGCAAAATGCCTTAATGCTATGTCGTTCTGATGGTGCCAAGGTATTATGCGTGCAAATCGCTGGGTTGATTGCTCGGCGCATTGTGTCGTGGGTGGTGCCTGGAGAGAAAGTCGAAAAGGGCGAACGATTTGGACTGATCCGATTTGGTTCACGAATGGATGTCTATCTGCCGCAAGCTAGTACAGTTCGGGTACAAGTGGGGTCGAGGGTGAAAGGCGGATCGTCGATATTAGCGGAGGTGATATGCGCGGATCCTTCATGAAACAACCACGACGGCGACGAGTGGTCTCTCTTATTCCAAATATCCTCACTACGGGGAATTTGTTTAGCGGACTTGCTTCGATTCTTTTTGTATTTGGAGGAAATTTTGAGGCCGCTGCCATCGCGATTCTTGTGGCTATTGTCTTTGATGTGTTGGATGGGACCACAGCTCGCCTCATGAAAAGCACGAGTGACTTTGGATTGCAATATGATTCACTTGGGGATGTCGTTTCATTTGGTGTGGCCCCCGGCTTATTGATATTTGTGTGGGCGCTAAGTTCACCGAAAATGCTTGGTGCGGCGGTGATGTTTGCGTTCGTCGCCTGTGGCGCGCTTCGGTTGGCGCGGCATAATGTCTTAGCCACGACAAATAATAATGATAAACCATTCACGGGTCTTCCGATTCCTGGCGCGGCAGGGGTTATTGCCACGTTAGTGATTTTTGATCACCATGTTGTGGCATTGGGTGAAAGTGTCAAACCAATTCTTGGTATTGTCCTCACGCTTTCATTAGCCTTTTTGATGGTGAGCACGTTTCGGTATCGAAGTTTGAAGGAGCTTAAAGCTCAGGAACATCACCATTTTAATTATTTAGTCTATGCCGTGCTTATTCTGATGGCCGTGTTAGCTTACCCTCAAGCGATGTTATTTGTGGTCTTTGCGGTGTATGCGTTGTCTGGGGTGGTCGAACAGGGTTGGAAATTTATTGCGGGACTCACCGGGGAAAAAGCAGAACGCGATATTCCATCAGATGAGTTTCCAAAATAATGGACATGAGAAAGCTAAGTGAAAAACAGTGTCGAAGACCTCATCAAGGAGGGCTCCAATTATGACACGAATGATTCGGATCTTTGATACAACGCTGCGAGACGGAGAGCAGTCTCCAGGCGCCAGTATGAATATCGAAGAAAAGCTTCTCGTGGCCAAGCAATTGGCTCGCCTGAATGTGGATATCATTGAAGCCGGGTTTGCCTTTAGCTCTCCCGGTGATTTTGAGGCCATTCATCGCATTGCCCAAGAAGTTGAAGGACCGGTCATCTGTAGCTTGGCTCGCGCCAAGCCCGAAGATATCGATCGGGCATGGGAGGCACTTAAAGGTGCGCCAAAGTGCAGAATTCATACATTCTTGTCCTCGTCCGACATTCACCTCAAACATCAGTTTAGAATGACACGAGATGAAGCTCTCAAACGAGCAGTTGAGATGGTTCGTCATGCTCGAAGCTACGTGGATGATGTTGAATATTCTCCCATGGATGCCACGCGTTCAGATCTTTCCTATCTGTGTGAAGTGGTCGAGGCCGTTGTTGAAGCCGGGGCAGGCACGGTGAATATTCCCGACACAGTGGGTTACACCACGCCACAGGAATTTGGTCAAATCATTCGGACCTTGTGCGAACGGGTGCAAGGTATGGCTCAGGCGATCATCTCGGTTCATTGTCACAACGATTTAGGTTTGGCTGTGGCGAATTCAATGGCCGCCATTCATGCAGGTGCTGGGCAAGTAGAATGTACGGTCAACGGGATTGGAGAGCGAGCTGGGAATGCGTCATTGGAAGAAATTGCCATGGGATTGCGTACTCGGAAGGATTTTTACCAAGCCGATACACAAATTCAGACGGAAGAGATATCGAAGTCCAGTCGTTTGGTGAGTCAAATCACTGGAATGGTGGTGCAGCCCAATAAGGCGATTGTGGGGGCGAATGCGTTTGCACATACATCCGGCATTCATCAAGACGGCCTCCTTAAGGATAAAAATACCTATGAAATTATTCGCCCAGAAACAATTGGCTTAACGCAAAGTCGTTCAGTGATGGGGAAATTGTCTGGTCGCCATGCTTTTCGTGAAGAACTGGTGAAGTTAGGTTACACCTTGTCTGATCAGGAACTGCAGGAAGCCTTTGAACGATTTAAGCGCTTAGCAGACCAGAAAAAAGAATTGTTTCAAGAAGATTTGGAATCCATCGTCAATAAAGCGGTTATCAAGGTTCCTGAGCGATATTCATTAAAAGGATTACGAGTGGAGAGTGGGTTGAATGAACCTCCATCTGCAAGCGTAGAACTCCTCATTAATGATCAGGTGGTTAGCCAAACCAGAACAGGTGATGGTCCAGTGGATGCAGTTTATCGTACGATTGCATCTTTAACGGAAACCAAAAGCCATCTGCGGGCATATATTGTGAAAGCGATAACCGGAGGCACTGATGCACAGGGAGAAGTCTCCGTACGGATAGAAGAAAATGGCGAAGTGGTGACGGGACATGGTTCGGATACCGATATCATTATTGCGTCTGCACAAGCCTACCTCAATGCACTCAATAAATTGGCAGATTTAGTCGATCGTCATGCCAGAGCGGAGCAAAAAATTGGGTTGTGTTAATGAGTAATTCCACTCAACGCACTGTGTAGTAACGGGTAGGTCCTGCCTTAATCTTCATCTCTTCATTGCGGAGTTTTCATCATTAGATTTATAAGAATTAGGGAGAGATCGATTCTTTCGATCTTCATCATTTAATGGATTGGAGTTTGGTGGAGGAATGATGAGTACACGAATTGCGGTATTGCCAGGTGATGGCATTGGTCCCGAAATTATGCCACAAGCCATTCGGGTTTTAGAGACCATTGGAGAGGCTTGTGGGCGAACGTTTGAAGTAACCTCTGCACCAGTCGGGGGCTCGGCTATCGATTCAACTGGAGTTCCCTTACCCAAGGAAACCTTGGAATTAGCACAAGGCAGTGATGCTGTGCTTTTAGGGGCAGTTGGTGGTCCAAAATGGGAAGGGTTGGAGTACGAGCGACGACCTGAACGAGCTCTACTCGGATTGCGTGAACAACTTGGCCTCTTTGCTAATTTGCGACCAGCCAAAATGTATTCCTCTTTGATCGAAGCATCCAGCTTAAAGCCAGAAATTATTGATGGGATAGATGTTCTTGTGGTTCGGGAATTAACGGGTGGAATTTATTTTGGAAAACCAAAAGGTATCGAAGAAACAGAGACCGGGCATCGAGGGTTTAATACTGAAGTCTATACGACTGAAGAAATTCAGCGGATTGCGAAAGTGGCGTTTGAGGCAGCGAAAAAAAGACGAGGGTTGGTCCACTCCATCGACAAAGCGAATGTTTTGGAGTCTTCAGAGCTGTGGCGGCGGGAAGTGATCAAAGTGCATGAAAATTTTTCAGATATAGAATTGCGCCATATGTATGTGGACAACTGCGCGATGCAGTTGGTCCGCTACCCCAAACAGTTTGATGTCATTGTGACGACCAATTTATTTGGGGATATTTTAAGCGATGAGGCCGCCATGTTGACGGGTTCGATTGGAATGCTGCCCTCCGCGAGTGTGGGTGCAACGGTTGGAATGTTTGAGCCTATTCACGGGAGTGCTCCGGACATCGCGGGGCAAAATCTTGCGAACCCAATTGGTATGATGGCCTCTGTGGGTATGATGCTAACTTATGCGTGTGACTTACCCCAAGAAGCACAATTGATAGAAACAGCGATTCAGCAGACCTTGGAGCAAGGGTATCGAACAAAAGATATTGAAGGTCCTGGCACGACGCTCCTTGGAACTCGAGAAATGGGTGATCAAATTGTGAAGCAATTGAAGGCGCTCGTGGCATGATGACTCAAGGGCAAAAGGGAATGATGGCAACAGTGGCAGGTAATGGTGAGCCCGGCAATAGTGGTGATGGCACTTTGGCAACCATGGCCTGTTTGAATGAACCAAAAAGCCTGTGTTTCGATGCAGATGGGAATCTGTATATCGCTGATTCAGAAAATCATGCCATTCGTCGAGTGACCCGGTCGACGGGGATGATTGAGGCCGTTGCTGGATTTACTCCGGAAAGTTTAAAAAGTGCTGAAAGTCATTCAACACCCGTTGTCAATGATGAACCACTTGAGGAAATTGATCCTTTGGCTGATGTTGACGATAGCCCAGAGAGTGCCTATACCCAAACCTCGGATTTGAGTGGGACTGTTCGCTATGTGGTTGGACAGGGAATGGGAAGAGATCGATTTGGGGGTGATGGTGGATTGGCGGTCAAGGCTTTATTAAATTTCCCGTCAGCGGTAGCTGTTGATCATACCGGGGCGTTGTTTATCGCTGATACATTAAATCATCGTATTCGTCGAGTAGACCCGCAAACCGGAATGATTCAGACGGTTGTTGGGACAGGGCAGACCAAATGGAATGGAGATGGTGCTCTGGGAATTGATACCACTTTGAATGAGCCGGTGGCGTTAGCCATAGATGGGTCGAGATTGTTTATTGCGGACCAGAGCAACAATCGTATCCGGATGTTGAATCTTGAGACTCAGATTGTTTCGACCTTTGCTGGAACAGGGGATTCAGGTTACAACGGCGATGGTATGTTGGCCATCGACTCCGGGTTGGCTGGCCCCAGCGGATTGGCTCTTGATAAAGAAGGACATTTGTATGTGGCGGATACGTTTAACGGGAGAATTCGGAAAATTGCCAAAGATACAGGAATCATTTCCACCTTCGCAGGGGATGGAGCCGAATTTCGCTATGAACGCGGAGCCAATGAACGAGCCACGGCGTTATCCAGGCCCTATGGGATTGCTGTGACCTCGGAGGGAGCTGTTCTCATCACCGATTCAGATAATCATCTTCTTAGGCGATGGGATCCTCACAAAAAAGAAATGAGTCTTGTGGTTGGGAATGGGCTGGCGACCTATTCCGGAGATGGGGCGATCCCATCCGAGAGCGCACTTAATTTCCCATTTGGTGTCGCGGTTGATGCTTCTGGGAATATTGGTATTGCCGATACCTTTAATCATCGCATTCGATATATTGCCGCGTCCTAAGTACCTATGAAGACCAAAAAATCAGAGTATACGGTTGCCGTCGTAGGAGCGACAGGCGCCGTTGGAACAGAAATGATCCAAGTTCTGGAAGAACGGGGATTTCCCGTAGGACAATTGATTCCATTGGCTTCGGCTCGGTCTGAAGGGAATGAAGTAACGTTTCGCGATCAGACACTCCCAGTGAAAGTCCTGCAGTCTGACTCCTTCAAAGGAGTTGATTTGGCGCTATTCTCAGCTGGCGCGAGCGTGAGCAAAGAGTTTGGTCCAATCGCTGTCAAAGCAGGGAGCGTCGTCGTCGATAATAGTTCAGCCTGGCGAATGGATCACAAAGTCCCGCTGGTGGTACCCGAAGTCAATCCTCTCGCCCTTGCTCAGCATCAAGGATTGATTGCCAATCCAAATTGTTCCACCATCCAAATGGTAGTAGCTCTGAAGCCTTTGCATGATGCGGTAAAGATCAAACGGATTATTGTGACGACCTTTCAGTCTGTCTCGGGGACGGGAAAAGAGGCGATGGAGGAATTAGCCGATCAAACTCGAAAATTATTGGGGTTGAGTGAAGCCAAGCCTGAAGTCTATCCTCACCAGATTGCCTTCAATTGTTTGCCCCACATTGATGATTTCTTACCCAATGGCTATTCCAAGGAAGAAATGAAAATGGTCAATGAAACACAGAAAATATTCGGTGATTCATCCATACAGGTAACCGCCACCACCGTTCGCGTCCCGGTGTTTGTCTGCCATGCAGAGTCGATCAATATTGAAACTGAGCGAAAACTTACGGCAAATGAGGCTCGCGCGCTCTTATCGGCTTCACCAGGAATTCAGGTGTATGATGACCCCAGTCGAAATTTGTACCCTCTTCCGATTGATGTGGTGGGAACGGATGACGTCTATGTCGGGCGTGTGCGGGAAGATGAGTCGATCCCGAAGGGGTTGAATTTATGGGTGGTGGCCGATAATTTACGAAAAGGTGCGGCATTGAATGCGGTGCAGATCGCTGAAGTTCTCATTCAGTAATGGGTGCCCTAAGTACGATGAAAGGCAAGAAGTATTCTTTGTGTCTATCCATCATCTGTAAGCGGTAAGCGACTGTGATGGTGCCGTGGAAAATATTTTTTAGCCCCGCGCTTCTCATTTTTGTTTCAGTTCTATTCCCCTCTTTCAGCTTTGCCATTTCTGAACATGCGATTCGGTTAGGGCTCACCGATTCGGCCAGAATTATTTCCATTCAATCCTCTTCCTCGTTTTCTCTAGAGCTTCCGTCTGGCAAGCGGTTTAAAGTGAGAAGTAAGGTCACGATCAAGCGCCAGGGTGAAACCCTACTGGTCAATAATCGAACCATTGGGGCTTCCACTATTTCGGTGCAAGGGAGTGATGGCGTGTACCAAGTAAAAGTTGTTGCGAGTGTTGGCCATTCTTCAGGGCCAAAATCTAAAAAAGAATGGACAGTTCTCGGACCTTTAGAAATTAAATCCGTCCTCTCCGGGTTAGCGGTGATCAACCGAATACCACTTGAAACCTATGTGGCAGGGGTCGTTTCTGGTGAGGTCAGCCCGAAATGGCCAATGGAATCGCTAAAAGCTCAAGCCGTAGCTGCACGAACCTATGTGCTCTATAAAAAAGTAGAGAATCAACAACAACCGTTTGATGTATTCGCCAGCGTTCAGGATCAGGTGTATCATGGCCATGCTGCGCGTCAGGATTCCGTTGTTCGGGCTGTTGCAGAAACCAAGGGACAGGTGGTGACGTATGATCGCCGCCCTATTTATGCGGCCTATTCGTCAACCGCAGCAGGGCCGACTGAAGATGCCCTTTATGTATGGGCGTTAGACCTCCCATACCTCAAAGGTGTGGAATGTCCGTTTGATGACCAAGCTCCCCGCTATGATTGGCGAACGACCTTTACCTTTGAGTATCTAGAAAAACAATTACGTAAGGAAGGGTATGCGGTTGGAGCAGTGGCCACACTCACCCCGTATACTTTTACGCCTTCTGGGCGGGTGGATCGGGTGCGTCTCCTCCATTCCCGTGGTGAAATCATCTTACGTGGACAAGATTTGCGGCGCATTGTGGGATATTCAAAAATATTTAGTACCAATTTTTCCATCAAATCCGTCGGAGCAAAAGTAGAGGTGGTTGGTCATGGTGCCGGACATGCGGTTGGCATGTGCCAGTGGGGGATGAGGGAAATGGCCGAAATGGGATATGACTATCAATCTATTTTGCGGCATTATTACCCAGGAACCACCCTTCTACCAGTAGGCCGCGTTAATTTCTCTGCAGCCAATTAATCGAGAATGACTCCTTTCAATTGTTGGCTATGAACCTGTCTGATTTTAACTTCCCGTTTGATCCTTCCCTGGTTGCAAAATTTCCCATTCACCCACGAGATCATGCTCGTTTGTTGGTGCTCAATCGGAATCATGATGGCCAAATTATTGATCGACAAGTCAAAGATCTTCCAGAGCTGCTTCAACCCGAAGATTTGCTGGTGGTCAATGATACGAAAGTCATTCCGGCCAGACTCCTAGGGAAAAAGGTTCCAAGCGGAGGAGTCATTGATATGTTGTATGTTAAAAGCTTGGATGCCACCCATGCTGAAGTCTTAATCAAAGGGCGAATGGGGGTAGGACAACGTCTGGAATTTCGAGGATCTGGGCAAGCACAGATTGTTGAAAGAAATCCTGAACGAACGGTGATTCAATGGCTTGGTCCAGGCGTCTTCCAATCGTATTTGCAACAACATGGAGAGATGCCCTTGCCACCATATTTCAAACGTGAACCAGTCGCGCAAGATAAAGAAGACTATCAAACCATCTTTGCCCAAGTGGAAGGTGCTATTGCCTCACCTACGGCGAGTTTGCATTTTACTCCCAGCCTCTTGAGGGCCTTGTCGGCGAAGAAGATTGCGTGTGCGACCGTCACCTTGCATGTGGGGCCTGGCACCTTTCAGCCAGTTAAGGAAGAGGTGGTCGAAAAGCATACGATGCATTCAGAATGGTTTGAAGTGTCAAAGACGGTAGTGGAACAGATACACGAAACTCGACAACGGGGAGGCAGGGTCGTGGCCGTGGGGACGACGGTTGCTCGTAGCTTGGAGTCTGCGATGAATGACCAAGGAGAGCTCTGCTCCCAGTCAGGAGAGACGAAGCTCTATGTCCTTCCAGGGTTTCAATTTAAAGTTGTTGATGTGTTAATGACGAATTTCCATTTTCCTGAAACGACTCTTCTTATGCTGGTGTCTGCTTTTGCAGGGTTGGAGTCTGTGCGAAAAGCCTATGCCCACGCGGTGCAGGAACGCTATCGTTTTTATAGTTACGGCGATGCGATGCTCATTGAGTAAGAGGGGGCAATGAAAAAAGGTCAAAAAAGGAGGAAAAGATATAGGTGGGAGAACGGGGCACATGTCATGTGCCCCGTGTTACTGATTTTTAGCTACAGTAATTCTTGGTGAATGGTCACGTCCCCACGAGCACGCAAAGCGGCTTGAAACGCTTGCATGGCCCGTTGTTTCTTTTGGAGGAGAAATTGCATTTTAATTTGCTCAAACATTTTCATGTCAGGTTCGGTGCCCTCCAAGGTTTGGCGGGCATTGAGATCCTTGACTTCTTGTAGCTCACCAGGAGTGAGTGCGGTGGCATCAGAGGCAATCAATCGAGCTTTTTCAATAAGCAACTCATTGCGACGTCGTTGTTCGTAATCATGAGGCTTCATTCGGTTGGCTGCCAAAAGGCGTTGGTAAAAGGTAGGATCAAAGGCTCCATCTTTTTGGAAATCTTTTTGATTCACAATGTCATCGTGGAGTTCTTGTGGTGAGACGGCAAGGCCAAATTCATCAGCTAAGATTTGCCATGATTTATTTGTGACGAGGCTATCAATAGCCAATTGTTGGATCGTTTCGTCTTTAACGTCTTCTTGCTGGAGTTGGTCCCGATAAAATTTTGAATATCGTCGTTTCGCCTGACGATACTCCTCTAGCGTCACCTTGTAGGGTCCGACTTCTGCCACCGTATTAGGTGTGGATCCTTGAAAATCCCAGGCTCCTACGATGACAAAGGTGATGCCAATGGAAATAAGAATGGCCCAAAGAATCCAGGGATGTTTTTCTGACCCTTCTCGCATGGTGCGAAGCATGTACTGACCTCCGTAATGAACTCAAACATTGATTTTAAAAGATTGTAAGTTGGGTCTTTCATAAACGCAAGTTCCAAGAGGAAAGTAGAACTTTACATCTCCTTTGATAGCGTGGTAAGGAAACATCCTCTACATCCTATGATCATGACAGAAAGAAACTGGTTCACTCCGTCGTTCAAATCCCTCGCATTATGTCCGATTTTCTTCTTGGTATGCTTTGTGTTTGATTCTTCACGAGTTTTCCATGTCTAAGATCAGAGTACGATTTGCACCAAGTCCCACCGGGTTTCTCCACATTGGCGGGGTTCGGACGGCCCTATTTAATTGGCTTTTTGCACGACATGTCGGAGGAACCTTTGTCCTCCGCATTGAAGATACGGATAGAGATCGATCAACCGACGAGGCGATCCACGTAATCATGGAGGGCATGAAGTGGGTTGGTTTGGATTGGGATGAGGGGCCAATTCGGCAAACAGATCGCTTGGATGTGTATCGAGAAAAAGCCATGGAGTTGTTCAATAGAGGGCTAGCCTATTGGTGTGTCTGTACTTCAGACGAATTGGAGACGAGAAGAAAGGACGCGCAGACTCGAGGCGAATCAATTAAATATGATGGCCGATGTCGGAACCGGGGAATTACTAAGCCTATCGAAGCGGCGGCCTTACGCTTTATTGCCCCTCAAGAGGGCCAGACGGTGGTTCATGATCTCATTAAAGGCGACATTGTCTTTGACAATAACGTCTTAGATGACCTGATCATTCTACGATCGAATGGGTATGCCACCTATAATTTCTCGGTCGTGGTTGATGATGCTCTTATGAATATTTCTCATGTCATTCGTGGAGATGATCATGTCAACAATACTCCGCGACAAGTTCCCCTCTTTGAGGCATTGGGATTTGCCGTGCCACAATTTGCACATCTACCCATGATTTTAGGTTCGGATAAAGGGCGGCTCTCTAAACGACATGGCGCGACCTCGGTTTTGGCTTACCAGGAAATGGGCTATTTGCCGGAAGCGTTGGTCAATTATCTCGTACGATTGGGCTGGTCACATGGAGACCAGGAAATTTTTTCTATTCATGAAATGATCGAACACTTTGATTTTAAGCATGTGCAATCGTCTGCCGCCGTCTTTAATCCCGAAAAACTCAAATGGGTGAATGCCCAATATATCCGGACCAAGGAACCTCTCCAAGTTGGAGAGGCACTCACTCCATTTTTGCATGCGGCGGGGCATGATGAGGCAGACATAGCAAGAATTCCGGGGGGTGTCGAGGCCTTGATTCTCCCATTGCGGGAGCGGTCAGAAACGCTTCTAGATTTTGTAGAAGGCGCGGCTCCATTTCTCGTGGAGTCCATGACGGTGGATGAAGCTGCTGCTGCCAAACATCTTACTGCAACGATTGCTCCGGCCTTGAAAGAATTCGCAGATCTAGTCGAGGCGGAACAGGCCTTCACCAAAGAAATACTAGAGGGACTGTTGAAAGGTTTTATCGAACGCCAAGGATTAAAAATGGGAAAAATCGCACAACCACTGCGTGTTGCTCTCACAGGACGTACGGTCAGTCCTGGCATTTACGAAGTCATGGCTCTCTTGGGAAAGAATCGGACCCTTCAGCGCATCCGCGCCGGTGTCGAACGAGCCATGAAAAATTAATTTCCTAGAAAGCTCTCTTCTTTGATTTATCCCTCGCCCCGTAAGGGAGAGGGCAGGGTGAGGGGGAATTTGTCAAAATCGCGCGAGACAATAGATGAGCGGCAATGTCTGACTATTCTCTCATCTTGACTGCATTTCAATCCTGAATTAAGCTCATTCTACGTTGGGGGATCGTCTAATGGTAGGACGTCAGATTCTGGTTCTGATTGTGGGGGTTCAACTCCTCCTCCCCCAGCCAAAAATTCGCCTGCCGGCTTACTGTTCTTTTGAATCTAATTGGAAAAAAGAATTCTAGGGATGAAACGGTCAAAAGTTCTTGAAGTTCTTGCTCGGGTTAAGCCGGATTTGATGTCACGGTATGGAGTTATCCGATTAAGTCTGTTCGGTTCTACTTCGCGTGATGAAGCCCAGCTGGATAGTGATGTGGATATCCTGGTGTCCTTTGATGGACCAGCAACATCTCAGAAGTATTTTGGCGTCCAATTTCATCTTGAAGATGCTTTGGGGTGTTCAGTTGATCTTGTGACCGAAAAGGCTCTGCGCCCTGAATTGCGTCAATTCATTGAGCAGGAGGCTGTGAGTGTCTGAACGGGAATGGCGGTTTTATGTTGAGGACATGATTAGCTTTGTTGAAAAAGTAATTGTATACACGGAAGGGTTTGATCAAAGCGAGTTTTTGAAAAGTGGTCTGAATTATGATGCCACGGTGCGGAATTTAGAGTTGATTGGGGAAGCTGCAACCCATATTCCTGAGAGCATTCGAACTTCCAGTGAAGAAATCCCCTGGCGTCAGTTGATTGCTACTCGCAATCGCTTGATTCATGGGTATTTGGGAATTGATAATGATACCCTCTGGAGTATCATTAATGACGATATTCCTATTTTATTGTCTGAATTACGGATCCTAAAAGACCAATTTGCGTAAATCTCATTTTCTACGCAACATGAGCTAGACTTCTTATAGAAGGCTTCGATCCCGAGTTCTTAGTAATAGGGAAACAGACGGAAATTAATTTCCTGGTTCTGATTGTGGGGGTTCAACTCCTCCTCCCCCAGCCATGTATTCGCATTTCACCTTTCTTCCAGCAAGCATCCAGGAAGTACAGGCAGGGTTCCCATGGTGGGCACATTCATTCAGTGCCTGTTCTTCTGGTTCTGTCGCCATTAGCGAAATGGTGAACACTCCTCTAAGTTTTCATCCAATCTTAGATTAGAATACTCCAGTAAAATTGGAAATTTCTGTCTACAAAATATGAAGGTCAAACCCTTCAATACCTTCAAAACCCCATTTGCAATAGAACCATTTTTCCTCCTTGTTTTAACTGCTCCATGTTCCCTTTAATCTCCAAATTTTGTATGGTAAAGGTCGGATTACTTGAAAGCCCCACTTCGTAGGTTCATGCAATGGACCAAGAGGATAGCGGCGTATGAAGGGAAAACGGTCAGGCCGCGGCTCATGGATGTGAGACGAGTTCGATGAGTCAAAATGGAAAAGAAGTGTATTTTGCTGAAGAATAGAAGGACATAGCCTTCACCGGTCTTAGGAAAAATTAGGGCGAATGAACAAATTTGGATCTACAATGAGATTATTAGGGTACTCTTGCCTTTCTCGCAATTTTTTCTCTCCTCCCCTTTTTGGAATGGTAGGCTTCTCTCTAGCACTCCTGGGTATATTCAATGGGATAGAGGTCCAGGCCAATGATGTGGAGTCCTTGCGTGCGGGAGTTGTCCGCATCGTAGCCAAAAGTGATGACGGTTCAAAGGTGGGATCTGGAATCATCGTAAAGCAAACCGAAAATCGGGCGATCATTTTAACTGCCTCCCATGTGATCGAAGGAGCGAAAAAAATCCAAGTGGCATTTTATAGGGACCCTCTCACTTCCCTTCCAGGAAACGTTTATAAAATGGAAGGAGACGATCCTAAAGGATTGGGGATCCTAAAGGTGGAGGGGAAATTACCTCCAGGGATTACTTCCTTGCAAATAAATCCCGCTGAACATGCCAAGGCGGGTGAAAGTGTCATGATGATTGGGCATCCGAGGACTGCTGGAGTACCCTGGATGATTGCCCAAGGCACCATTGGAGGATTAGACGGACGACTGCTTTTGTTTTCTGGTCCAATTGAGGAAGGAAGTTCTGGGGGACCTTTGATCGTGAACAATGAAGTCATTGGGGTGATTGTCGAAAAGTTTGATGTTCTTGGCCGTGCTGTTCCTGCTGGAACCATTCGGACGACTTTAGAATCTTGGCTAATACACCCCAGTCCAATATCGCCCAAAAGGGTTGAAGCATCTGATCCTCAAACCAACATCCTTGAAGGGTTTACCTGTGAAACGTTTAGGGAAAAAGATACCCTGGGAGAAATACGAAAGAGGGGATTAAAGAAGGCCTTACATCAAGCCATTCTTTCATCTAAAGCGTATTGGGAAGCGACCTCCCAAGTCTCAACCATGCGATTGAAAGAGGATTTCCTTGAGGGGATTTCTTCAAATCTGCTACGAAATATCCAACTGATCAACTTTGAGACAAAACCTGGAGAACAGTTTTGCTTTACCTCTTCTGCTGAATTTAAACTTGCCTCGTTAAAAGAGTACATTCAAGGCAGGGGTAGTACACGAATGATTGCGGAGGAAACGAAAAATTCCCCCTTAACCGTGAACCCTGATTTTGACCTATTAGTTTGGACTAATAAGGAGAATAATAGATTTTTTGAAGATGATTCGTTAGAGATTTACGTGCAAACCGAGATAAACGCCTATCTTAAAGTGGATTACTTTACTGCTGAGGGGACCGTCACGCACTTGGTGCCCCAACCCTCGTCCTTGGGATCACAAATTTCTACTAAGGTTGGAGAAGCCCTGAATGTGGGGAAGGCATTGGGTGCGAATTTTATTATCAATCCACCCTTTGGGATTGAATTAATTGAGGTTTGTGCCAGCACTTCCCCAATCAAGGGAAGCCGGCCTGATAAATTGTTTGATGATGCCAAAAAATATGCACAGAGCCAAACAAGGGGAGTGAAGGTTTTTCAAGAGGCCAAGGTTGCCTGTCAATTACTAGAAATTAATACTTCTTCCAAAACTTAATCCTGGTTCAAGCAAGTAGAGTAACCATAATTCTAGGACTTAACATTAATAGCAAAAAGTGTTGGGCTTCCTCCTAGAGAAAGTCCATTCTTGTAGGGGTGGGGCTTTTTGTTTAAGCCAAAGTGCTGCCTGTCTGTCTTGTGAGATTCGTGTTCCTTCTCTGTGGATGGGACCCAGGGCAAGGCTGCTACCCCCTTCATCGTAAAAATTTTATTTCCAGTTTTGTCCCGGTTTTACTTTCGGTCCCAGATCCACCTCAATTGCACTTGATCATAATCAAATAGCTTGATTTTCTTGTCTTGATGTAAAGATTTTAGCACTCTATCTCAAAGAATCACTTTGGGGCACAATTTGGAGGGCTAGGCTTCTGGTTCTGATTGTAAGGGATGGAATCTTTCTCTCCCAGCCAACACGCCTCTCTCTTATTCTCTACCTACAATCCCTGACTCATAATTCATCTCAGGACATGGTATAGTTTTGTGTCCTATTGTATCGCTTTTCTTCTAGCTCTTAGATGACAGATCTACGTGTGGTGAAAATATTTACTTTGCTTGAACCATTTTGAAGATCCTAAATAGACGCATCTGAATTTTGCTTAATCAATGTTACCTCTTTTCCACTTCTGCAGCTTACTTGCCCTTGGCTTGGTTATCTTGATTGGTGGCCAAACCCTGAGCCACGCACAAACCCTTGACGATCTGAAAGCGGGAGTCGTGAAAATTACGGCAGTGATGGACAATCAGGTTCGCATTGGGGCCGGCTTCATCGTGAAGATTGAGGACGATACGGCCTATATTTTGACAGCATCGCATGTGGTTGAAGGAGCCACTCTCATGATCAATTTTTATCCAAAGCCTGATGCGAAATATTCCGGTGCAGTTAAGGAAATGGACGGAGGCGATCCAAAAGGATTGGCAGTAGTCTTGGTTCAGGAACGATTGCCTACGGACATTCGTCCTTTGCCGTTGAGACCCAACTTAGCTGTTACGGGTGGTGAATCGATTACCCTTATTGGGTTTCCGCGTGCTCTTGGCCTTCAATGGGCTATCAATTCAGGAATCATTTCAGGGCAAAAAGGTCTAGATTTGATTGTCACCAGTTCAGGGGCGCAAGAGGGCAATTCAGGCGGGCCGATCCTGTTGAATGGGAGCGTCGTCGGGGTTTTGACAGAAATCCAGAATGGTTTTGGGTATGCCGTGCCATCTTCGATTACCCAAATTGCGCTGCAGGGCTGGGGAATTCATGTTGAACAGGGGAGCAGGCAAGTAGAAGAGATTGTTTCCTCAGAGAGAAGAGAATTAGACACAATCAAAGAACGAAACGCTCAGCGACTAGAGGCATTAGCAACCAAAGAGGTGATCCAGCTGCCACGTAAGGAAATATTAGGTAACGATGGGGCGCCGATGGTGTTGGTATCAGCTGGGATCTTTACGATGGGTTCGCCGGACGGAGAAAAATTAGCTAATGAACATCCTTCCCATGTCGTTGCCCTCGATGGTTTTTATATCGATCAATATGAAGTGACGGTTGAACGATACCAGCGGTTTCTAAAGAAGACGAGACGAGGCCATCCGAAGTATTGGCAACAAGTGGAGTTGAGTCGAGATGTGGAGAAACCGGTTATCGGGATGACTTGGGATGATGCACTATCCTATTGTGAATGGGCCGGGACGCGGTTGCCCACTGAGGCTGAATGGGAGAAAGCGGCAAGAGGTATGGATAAACGGCTCTATCCCTGGGGAGCCTCCATGCCAAATTTTACCACCGCTAATTTTGGGAAATCCGGCAAACCCCAACAAGCCTATAAAGAAACACTCAAGCCGGTCGGGTCCTATCCGCTGGGGAAAAGTTCGTATGGGGTATATGATATGGCTGGAAATGTTTCCGAATGGGTTGCAGACTGGTATGCCGAGGGGCCTTCCGGCAGGGAGTGGAAAGTCGTGCGAGGCGGCAGTTGGAGGGATAAACCCACTGCGCTACGTTCTACCTACCGGCTTCGTTTCACTAGAACGATTCGAGATGCGTATTTTGGATTTCGTTGTGCCCAAGACGCCCCGTAACACGTTGTTCTTTTATTTTCTTTCCTTCGTCGTTTTTTCTGGTGATTCCCTTTCCACAAAAATTCAAAGAAATGAAGAATTTGAAAATTCTTCCAACAATGGGGGTCATCCTAATTCACGGAGGCGCTTTCGTTGCGCCACTGTATTTTAGTTGGCATGGGTTTTGGCTGTGTGTTCTTTTGGTGGTGATCACCGGACAATTCGGTATAGGCCTTGGCTTCCATCGATTGTTAGCCCACAAAAGTTTTGAAACAACTCGAACGGTCCTACGACTTCTTTCGTTTTTTGGCACGCTGGCGCTGCAAGCCGGGCCCATTTCTTGGGTCACGATCCATCGCAAACACCATCGACATGCTGATAGCGATAAAGATCCTCATAGTCCGACACGGTCGTTTGCCTGGGCCTATATCCAGTGGGCTCTTACTGCTGATCCAAACTTTAAACAAGACGTTAAAAGGCATTGGGCAGAAGATGTTTTTGAAGACCCAGTCATACTTTTTTTTGAGGAGCGACAAGATGAAATCTGTCTGGTTTCTTTTGCCTGTTTGTTCGGGTTAGGAGTGTTATTAGGCGGGGTAAGCTTAGGATGGTCGATTTTTCTTTGGGCGGGGTGTGCAAGAATTGTCTATTTGTGGCACACGGTGTTTGTTATTAATTCGATAGGCCATTTATGGGGCTATCGTAACTACGAGACTATGGACAATAGTCAAAATTCATTTTTTGTCTCATTGTTTGCCTTAGGAGATGGGTGGCAAAACAATCATCATGCCTTTCCTCGAAGCGCGAATTTTAGGCACCGGCCTTTTGAGGTTGATCCACTGTATTGGGTCATATGGCTATTCAAGGGTGTTGGATTATTCCGAAATGTTGTCACTCATTCCCCTCCCCAAGAAGGGCGACTGTTATCTTCATTCATAGACGAGCCCCAAGCATCTCAGGAAGAAAATCTTGGAAAACCCATGTCGATGGACAGAACCCAATAGTGTAAAAAACAAAAAGACAGGCATGGGAGAGGGCTGGAAAATTTCCAAAATTTCTCCAGACTCATATGTCCTCTTCCTTTTCTGAGGCATTGTCTGCCTTCTGTTTCAACCCATAATCCGGCAAATTGGCATTTCCTTTCGTATTGGGCTTTGGTCATTTTTATAGTCTTGCTCGGGATCTGCTCAGTGTGAGTGGAACCCACCCCTGCTTCTCCTGAGGTCGTTGTTCAATAGATGGCTTGGTATCCTGGGTATTGAGAAAATCAGGCCACCCTCACTACCGAAAACCTGAGAGGCGGTCTATCTCACCAGGCTTGGACTCACCAACACCAACGAATCCTCGAGCAACGTAGCTTTCAATATTTGGAAGCCACTGTGAACGGACTTGAGGTTCAAGGGGAACCCCCCCTTGGTCCCGATGCGAGATCGGGTGCGGAGGGAATCCGGGTGAGTGGTACCAATTGAATGGTATAGGTTGAAGCGCCAGAAGCATGGATGGTTCATTGACGTTCAGGATATAGCAAGAAATGCGGTTCTTAGGGAGTCGATTTATGAAATCAACGCTTAGTGCCATGCCCTGCCTAGATTCATTTTGCTTGAGGAGATCCTAAGGGTGGCTCTTATCTGTCATGAAAGGACCAGAGTATTCTGGCCCTTACCAGTCGTCTGTTAAATGTTTAATTCAATAGATTAGCCCCTTGTTTTTCCTTAACTTTTTAGTCCCAGCTGGCAAGGTTTCATAATTTTATTTCACCGCTCCCGCAGCCAGATTTTATATTCCTAGGAAATTAAGAATATTCCCCTCTTTTGCGGAGGTGGATAAAATTCATGAATTGTTATATAAGTAGCAGAATTTCCAAGTAGGAAGGTTTTATTTTATATAAAGGAGGAAAGCATGCGAAAAGGTACTTTTATTTTCCTCGTTACATTTATCAGCCTGGTCTTTTGTGCTCAATTGAGTTTAGCAGGATCAATTTTTCTTACTGGGCATGACCCCGATTTTCATGCTTCGAATGCGGCAGGAACAGGGGTAGACTCAATTGGAGCGGTTCACATTAACCAAGTTGGCATTAATTATATTTTGGACGCGAATTTTAACTCTTTTACATCCGGAGGAGTAACCAAATTCCTTTTTGTGGAGTCGAAGATTACCCCTCCTGCCGGGCACCGGCGCGGGGTCAATGGTATTGTGCAAAGTGGGTTTGCCCTTGGAACAGATTTTGAGCATCATGATGCTTCCACATTGGGGCCGGAGCTTCTGTTGCTTGGCACAAAGTATGCTGGCATTGTCATTGCCTCAGATTTTGGTGGCTTGTTGACCCAGGCTGAGTTGGACATTTTGAATGCAGGGTCCGCTGGGATTATTGGTTTCTTAAATAATGACGGTGGCCTTTTTGCGATGGCAGAAGGTAACAGCGGAGCGGGTTTAACTCCCAATGGTGGGCATTTTGGATTCTTGCCATTTGTTGTGAGTGCGACTGGCTTTAATCAAAATGAAGCGGGAACGACTGTTACACCTTTTGGGGCCTCATTGGGACTTACGAATGCCGATGTTAGTACAAATTTTTCACATAATATTTTTAATAACTCATTTGGATTAAATGTGGTTGATAGGGATTCAGCTGGCCAAATCCTCACCATCGCTGGGCGTCCGGCTGTGATCACACCTGGTGGAGTTGGGACGGTCCCTGAACCCTCTACTATTCTATTGTTTGGTTCGGGGTTGGCTGGTTTGGTGGCCTGGCGATATCGAAAAAATAAGCAAGATTAAGTTAGGCTGGTTCTATCAATAATCGGGTGCATAAAAAAGCCTGGCTCTTTTCAGAGTCAGGCTTTTTTGTTGTGTGCGGATTGAGGTGATTTGGGAAATTCATATATTTTTTTGTTTTTCAAGGGATAAATAAGAAAAACCTTAAATTGAAAAACGGGGATGATGTATGATGGTCTTCTGACGAATTTTTTTCTATAATAGATTGTTTTTTGCCGCTTAAAGAACAATATTTTTCAGAAATAATGTTCCAACCTCTTTTAGAATGATAGGCGCTCAATGAAGTTGAGCACCTCGAGGGAAGAATCCTTTTAATCTAGAGTAGTAGATTCTATGACCGACCCATGTTTGCGACAAATTCAACGACGTCTGATGCTTAAGAAGCCTGGAAGTCGATTGAATTTTTCCAATGAGCACCTGAGCTTGTTTCGGCAGATGGCTCAGGAGGCACGGGGGTTGGCAGCGTCCTCGGGTAGAAGGCAATTTCCTGGTGATTCCTCTAGTGTCTTAGCTCTGTTTTCGGGTTCAAGTGGAACAGGGAAAACGATGGCCGCCGAGGTGATTGCTCGGGAATTACGGACGGGTCTCTATCGTGTGAGCCTCAACATCGTTGTGAGTAAATACATTGGGGAGACTGAAAAGAATTTGGCTCGGATTTTTGAGACCGCCCAGAAGAAAGAGGCTGTCCTATTGTTTGATGAGGCCGATGCCTTATTTGGAAAACGAAGTAAGGTACAGGATAGTCACGATCGGTATGCTAATATTGAAGTGAGTTCCCTTCTGGCCAAAATAGAATCGTATCGGGGCGTGATTATTCTGACCTCAAATCATAAGGCCAATATCGATCCAAGGATTGCCTGTCGTATGAAATATCTCATTGAGTTTTCCCTTCCTATCCCTTCTCCTCAGGTTCTCCCTAGGCGCTAATATGGACATCAGTCTACGATGGCTATGGGTCGCCATGCTTGGCGGGAGTATTATGCTAGCGATGCCAGGTAACGCCGATCTGGGGAGGATTGTGGGTGACGTCGTCGGCCATTTTTTTTCGGCGTTGCTTCTAGCCATTGTGCCGATTGTAGGATATCGTGTGTTGTATAAGCAGATTGGTGAAAAGGAAATGACCTTAATTTTTGGGGCATCGTGGGTGTATTTGGTGCTGTCCCAACTTTTTGGTTCTTAAGGAGGAGACTTATATGACACAACGATTCGTGCTGTTGATTATGGCGTTCATGATCGTGACGGGTTGCGCCAAAACCTACGATCGAAAAGCTGAATATATCCATGAGGAATATGCCCCCTATGCGGGCGAGGGGACTGCCAGAATTTGTGGGCAGGCCTATTTGAATGTGGACGATGGCCAACAACATGTTGCTTCAGGTGATCGTGTCTTATTGGCTCCCGTGACCTCCTATACGGAAGAAGCTTTTCGGGTCAAGGTCAAGCGTGGGCGGAATATGGTCCCACCTGATCCTACGGCAGCGAAATTTGAAAAACATACCAAGACAGATGATGAAGGTCGGTTTTGTTTTACGGGGTTGCCTGCTGGAGAATATTATGTAGTGGCTGATATTGCCCTTCCGACATCCACAAAAGAGCATCGTGAAAGTCAGTTGGCTCATGCCAAAGCCGCGGTCAAAGCTGATGAAAACGTGTATGTGTTAGTGACCCGCTAGGATTCAGCAAGAATGGTAGGGGGCAACCCCTCGCATTAACGGTCTCTTCCCCATAATCCCAACTCAGGTGTTTCGCTTACGGCTCCACCACGAAGTAGGTGTGGAATTTTTAGCTCTCAGCCTGTGGCTGAATCATTTTATCCCTAAGACATCACAGCTTTTCGCTTACCTTGGATACGAGGGAACAGATATTTATGAGCTTTTAAGCGCCTTTTCTATATCTTCCATAATTTGCGGTGTGAGTGGTTTTTCTTTTGGCGAGTAGCGCGCAATGACTTGTCCATCTCGATCGATGAGGAATTTTTGAAAATTCCATTTGATTTCCCCTTGAAAGGCGGTTTGTTCTGTCAGGTATCGATAGAGAGGATGTTTCTGATCTCCTAACACCGTAATTTTACTGAAAAGTGGGAACTCTAACGAATATTTGGTGTAACAAAATTCTGCAATTTCTTTATTGTTCCCTGGCTCTTGTTTGCCAAAGTCGTTGGCCGGAAAAGCTAAAATCGTAAATCCTTGCTCGCGGTATTGTTCATACAAGGTTTGGAGTCCTTCATACTGCGGCGTATTTCCGCAAAAGCTCGCGGTGTTCACGACCATGAGGACCTTCCCTTTGAACTCGCTTAATTGGCGAGGTTTCCCATCAATATCATCCATCGTAAAATCATAAATTTGAGCCGCCTGATTTGCTGGGATTTCTGCTTTGAGTAATGGAGATGTCGCCAAGACTATTGAAGTTGAACCCACAGCCATTCCCCCTAAAATAAGACTGCCGGTGCCCAGAAGGGTGAGGACAACCCTTTTAAATCCGATCGATCTAAAAATTTCAGAATCATGCCACATATTTGGTCCTCCAATTGAAAAGGATGGATTTGATCATCATGAGGTTTTGAGTGTAATCATCGCGACAATATGAGAGCAAGAGAGTTGATTGTTCACGATAAGGGTAAGAATGTTTTCATGTATGACTCATGGGTTCAGGGTGACTTTTACGAGGATAGGCCTTTTTGATCCTTCGGAGAAACATTTTGAGATAGAGATGGAAGCCATGGTGCTATTTGCGGAAGAAGGTGTGCTTTCTTGCCGATCCCCCCAATAAACTTTTCAAATTTTCCATTCACAAATAAGGCCAGACTGGGTAGCGATTGAATTTCCAACTCGCCAGGAATGAGAAAGTTTTCTTGCACATTCATTTTTACAATGAAGAGCTGTTCTCCATGTTCCTCCTGAATAAGTTCCAATTCTTTAAGAAGCGCTTGGCAAGGATTGCAGCCAGGTTGCCAGAACTCCACTAAGACCGGGACAGAGGAACCTTCGACCATTCGGTCAAACTCTCGATCTTCAATATCTGGAATCATGGAAGAGAAGGAAAACTCTAAATGACAATGAAGCTTCTGTCGTCTGGTTAGCTGTCTTCGAGGATTTCAATAGCGTTGCCAAAGGCATCAGTAAGATACACCGATTTTAGCCCATCTCTGTGAGTGACTAATTCCCCAAATTTATTGGCATCGGACCGGCTGAGGGCAAAGTGCGAAGGGTGTTGTTTTGGGAGAACAAGAGCTAATTTCGTGTTGGCAAATCCCAATAACGCCCAAGTCTCGTCCACATATTCCACTTCACAGTCAAAACGAGAGGTATACCATTCTAGGCCTTGTGCGATATCTGGGACTGAAATGGCAATATGGTGAATATGATCTAATTTCCGTTTTTTTATTGGCGTCCGCTTGGTGCTAGGTTTCTTTTTTAGTGGACGTGTAGCCATACGTACTCTTTTTCGTTTTCTTGAGGAAGGAAATTCTCCCGTAACGGATGTTATCGGTTTTAGGAGAATTGGCCAATATGCTCTACGAGCATTTTTGAAACATGAGTCAAGTTATAGGGCCAGGCATAGTTCAGGGTAATCCCCGGATGTTGCTTGCGAAGCTCTTCCATTTCTTCTGGAATTTCATATTCCGAATGAGATCCCCCAGGAGTAAACATTGTGGAAACTACTGTAATTGATTGAGCACCTTGGTGAATGAGGTCTTCAACGGCTTGTTCTAACGTCGGTCCACAAAATTCATTATAGGCTAATGCAAATAAAGCGCTGCCGACCATAGGCTTCATCTGGGCTCCCAAGGCCTCTAGACCAGCCTGATAAGGGTCTGTTTCTGGGGTACGAGGCCATGTTCGAATTTTTGTATCTAATTCTAATTCTTCCGCAGACATCGGTTGTCCGGCTGCCCGACGTTGTGCTTCTAATCGTTTCAGTTTACTTACAATATCCGCTGGAAAACCTTTCGGTATGCCACCATGTCCAACAAGAATAATACCTTTTGTAGAATCTACCATTGATTGTTCTCCTTATGATTAAACCATTTAATATGAGGATAATTCCATTCTTGGCATTTGATAGGATGAGCTAGTCTTCGGATCTAACGTCCTTATCTCCTGGACGTGGGGTACATAGGGTATTCCCTTTCTATGGAGATAATCCGAAAAGGCTTGGAAGCCTGCCCCCCCTGCTAGGACCTGACAATGTGGTTGGAATCGAAGAGCCATAGCGGCTATCCAAGACTGGCCTGTCTGGAAGTCCAGTTCGGTGGTACTGGAAAGAATCATAAGGTCAGCATGTCTTCGACGCAAGGCTATTTGCAAAACATCGAAAGACACATTAGGTCCTAAATACGTTGCATGCCAACCTTGTTTTTGAAGAAGAAGAGTGGCGGTGAGAGGTCCTATTTCATGGAACTCTCTTGGCATGCACGCAATAAGTGCCTGTTTTTGTCCTTTCGCAAAATCTTGCCGGAAGTGTTGGATTAATTGTTGACGAATGATTTGACTCACACAGTTTTCAGCTGAATGAGAGATTCCACCACGATGCCAGAGTTCCCCGAAAAGGCGTAAGAGTGGGAATAAAATCACATCAATCGCTTTCTCAAGACCCAATTCGAAAATCCACTGCTCGATGGTTCTTTGAATGCCGCCATAATCTTGCTTTTGTGAGGATTGGAGAATTTTCCGTGACTCAGCATGAAATTGAGGAGGAAGACTCGATAAATCTTCAGCGGTCTTTTTCATGGCTTGACGTAAATGGGGCTCCCCAATTTGAGCGAGCTGGCCGATCGATTCTCCATTCGTTAATTGGGATTTCAAGTAGAGTAAAAATTGAATGTCATTTTCTCTGAAAACGCGATATCCATTCGGGCTGCGTTGGGGGGCAACCAAATGGTAGCGTTCTTCCCATTTTCTAATGAGGTGTGTGGTTAACCCGGTCATGCTTGCTACGGTTTTGATGCGATAGACTGGAGGATGGATCATTTGTTTAGACATGGTTACGCAACAGTAGCTCTTTTGGATGTGGATTGAGGTACACCTGGTCGAGTAAATATGGAACTGCCAGAATGCGTACATAATGTTTAATGAGCGTAAGAGGAACCGCCAAAGGAGTGAAATGTTGGTGGTAATCTTGAATTGTTTCTTGTAGCTCCGTTCGTTCAATGGTGCTCAATTGCTTCGAAAAGTGGCCAGCTAGATGTTGAAGGACATTCACATGTTTGCGCACGGTGGCCTTGATTTTGAGGGCGTCCATGAACAGTGCCCCGTAACGAGTGGCTAAGTCCCTTGGGGTGTAATCGCCTGCCTTTGAGACAAGTTGTCCAAGGTCGTGATAATGGGAACGGCTGTGTGTTAGCAATAAATACTTGTGCCGTGCATGAAAGTCCACAATGATTCCGCGGGTGATGCGTTGTTGCTGGACCTGGGTTTTCCATCTCCGATAACAAAATATTCGGACAATAAAGTTTTCTCGGATCGGGGCGTCGTTCAGACGTCCCTCCTCTTCAACGGGGAGAAGCGGAAAGGCCTCTTGCATGGCGGATGAAAAAATTCCTATTCCCTGCTTGCCCGGATGGCCCTTTTCGCTGTAGACCTTCACGCGATGGAGCCCACAGCTGGGGGAATTCTTTTTGAAAATATATCCATCCAAATCAGTCCCGCGTAATTCTTTGACACGGCGTTGGCTAAAACCCTGAAGGGTGACGGTGTGATCAATCTTGGTGCGGATGGTGAGAAGTCTTGGTGCGTGAGGGTTTCCGGCCAAATGCATGGCCTCTCTCGGTGTACCCAATCCGGCTTCGACTTCTGGGCACACCGGAACCCATTCTACAAATGGGGCCAACACATCCGTTAGAAAGATGTCCCGTTTGTGTCCCCCGTCATAGCGAACCTCATCACCCAATAAGCATTGGCTGATGCCAATTCGAGGTGTCTCGTGAATGATGTGCTTCCCTTCTCTTTCGGGGAGAGAAATTTTCTTACGTTGAACCCTAACCATTGTTGTCACCAATCAAAGCCGTATTGTTCTCTATATTTCCGCTGATCTCGGATGTTCATCATTTACATAGTCTGTGGGGTTTGCTCCATGAGAATGCTTTCGTTGACACGAACGACGGAAACTGTGCGTTCACCTTGGGGCCCTTGAAGGCCGAGTTTCACGCTAGCCCCGATTTCACCGCGAATCATCATGACGGCTTCTTGGTAACTCTTTCCTTTAAGGGTTTGTCCGTTGACCGAGATGATCTCTTCGCCATGCGCTATCCCTGCGCGGCTCGCTGGCCCTGCAGGGTGCACGGCGCGAATGATTAAACGCGCAGGTTCCCCAATTTTGGTTGCCGTAATGTGAAGGGCCAATCCCACAATTCCTGATGCTGGCGGGATATTGGGCCCTGGGTGCGGAGCATGGGGATTGGCTGTCGGTGGTGTTGTGCTTATGGACTGTTCATAGGCCAAGATGCTCAATGGGTACAGACTAGAAACTATGAAGACAAGAGCTAGAAGAATGAATCCTCGTCCATGCCGGTTTTTACAAGAGTTCGGAACACGCATCATGATTCCTCCTTTAATGATTAAAGTGAGATGCCTGATAGGCCAATAAGACACAAACCCATCAATAACACGATCGAATTTAGCTGTACCGAGAGACGATGTAGGCTGTCTCTTCGTTGTTGTAATAAGGGTGTATTGAGACCTTTGGCTTGCTTGATTTTTAATTCGTCGCTTAATTCGTTGATTTGGGAGATAAGTGGAGTACGACAATAATATTCGATAGCAAGGATGCCTAACCATAGTGTGGCAGGGATGAGCATAAGGGAATCCTGCGTATTCAGGAGTTCCAGTGCGAGACTAGTAGACCATCCAACAGTGGCGCTGATCATGCCTAACACATAATATGGGGGGAAAAGGTTTCTGACGACATGGGAGAATTCTTTTGCATTCAACGTTCGGGCCAAAACGGGTGTGGTGATAAATGAAAGAAAGACAATTTTTCCCACAAGAATTGCCATGGCCAAAAGATTGAAGAATATGAGAATGCGCTCTGTCATGGGTCTCCTCCTCAAGATGGCTTGGGCAACAAACGTCTTACCGCTCGATAGGCTTGCTCGAAATCGGGCAATTGACTCATGGGCACTATTTCAATGTATCGAATAATTGAATCCGCGTCCAAAACCATAACGGCTCGATGAAGGATATCGATATCATCCAAAAGCAAACCTGTTTCCCGGCCAAAATGGAAGCCTGGTGCATCTGAAAGAAATGTGATGTTGTGGATCTTGGCTTCTTCGGCAAATTTGGCTTGATCCATATGGGTGTTGGTGCTTATGGTGACAAAGGTAATGAATTCATCCAGGCCTTCGTTTTGCTCACTGAATCGGTGGGTTTGTTCATCACACACCGGAGTATTCAACTGGGGAACAATGCTGACTAACGTCACTTTACCCTTCAGTGTATCAAGTGCAATGGATTCTCCATTTTTCCCCATAAGGGACAGCGTAGGGATGGGGTGATCTTTCTCTAAAGAAATATCTTTTCCAAATGCAGCAGGTGCGCAGGAAAGGGCGACGATTCCAGCCATCACACAAATAAGATAGTTCATGCAGAGTTTGAGAGGTTTTTGATTGCGATGTGGGATGTTCATTATGTTGCCCCTTCTATGAA
Source organism: Nitrospirales bacterium (assembly GCA_029261295.1). Classification (GTDB taxonomy): domain Bacteria; phylum Nitrospirota; class Nitrospiria; order Nitrospirales; family UBA8639; genus Nitrospira_E. The sequence continues at coordinate 138,746 of JAJDBP010000006.1, forward strand.
TGGTTGCCTTAAGCATTTCATGTCGAGGGTTGGGAAAAAATGGAATTCATAGCTTCTTGTATCGTTGGGTAGGCAAAAGAAAATCCGTCGCTCAAGGCTTTTTTCGGGTAAACTTGTTGTCCTGTGGTTAACATGGTGGAGAGCTCTCCCAAGACAATCTTGAGGGTCAACTCTGGGACTGGAAACCAGGAAGGGCGTTTCATGGCTTTCCCCAATGCGTGACAAAAATCTTTCATGGTGACCGAATTGGGGGCGACGGCATTGACCTGACCCTGAATAGCGGGGTGAGTGATAAGAAAGAGAATAAGTCGAGCCAGATCCAGTTGATGAATCCAAGAGACATATTGGGTCCCTGGCAAAACTGGTCCACCAAGGAACCATTGAAACGGAAACATCATTTTAGGCAAGGCTCCACCCTCCGATCCTAGGACCATCCCGAATCGCACGTTGAGCACACGAAGGCCTAATGCTTCAATTTTTTGAGCGGCGTTTTCCCACTCCAGGCACAAGTCCGCTAAAAAGCCATCCCCACGAGGTGATGTTTCATCAACCACCTTAGATCCTTGGTCTCCGTAGTAACCTACGCCAGAAGCTGAGAGAAACGTGTGAGGCTTTGTCTTCCATTCAGTAATGGCCTGCCCCAACGTACGTGAGGAGACGACCCGGCTGTCTGTTAGTTGTTGCTTGCGGTTTGGAGTCCACCGTTTATCCGCAATGGGTTCCCCCGATAAATTAATGACCACATCAGAGCCATCGCATTCCTGAGTCCATGGTCCTTGAGTGCAGCCGTCCCATTGGATGTGTTGAGCCTGAGTGGCGTCCGTAGGGGTACTCCTCTTGGCATTTCTGGATAAGACAATCACGGAATGTCCTTCCTGAAGCAATAACTGAGAAACAAGTTGGCCGACAAATCCCGTGCCCCCGGCAATGACAATTTTCATGATGCATCTCCTGTTGGTTTTTCTCGAACGGAATCCCATTCTTGACGTTCAACCGTTGGAACGATGCTGGAATCGCCCACCAAATCAATACCAAATGGATTGTTCGCGGGTTCCACTTCTGGATAGGTGGTGGATGTAGTCGGAGTAATCAGGATATTTAGAGCTTGATTGTTCCCAGCTCCAATCTCAATAGTCGTCTCATGCTTTCCCAGAGGGTGCCACACGATCAATTTATAGGTACCAGGAGGAATGTCTTTTAGTGAAAATTCTCCGTTTTTCCCTGTGAGGGAAAAGTAGGGATGGGGAAGAACAAGGCTCCAGCTCTCCATATAGTCATGCAGTCTGCAGCGAAACACCAGGATTCCTGATGTATCAGATGTATATTGAACTTGGGGGCCGGATTGATGGAGCCCTGTTTGGTTTGCTGAGAGAAAATCGCTCTTTCGATTTTCAGGATGGCTCTGAAGGTTTTGTTTGAGCAGAGATTTTGCCCCCTGGTGGGAAGTTAGGAATACCTCAAGTTTGTGCTGGACGGGATCCCAATTTTGAAAATGAAATGGTTGTCCGATTTGTGTCGCACTGATATAGGGGATAAAGACGCAATTTTTTGTTTGAATAATCGTCGCGGAGGCAGTTCCAGGCTTACCTTTTTTGACATCTTCTAAAAATACCAGAGCTCCAGGCAGTTCCGCATGTTCGCCTAAAGCTGGCATGGGAGTTATGCGCCATCCGGTCCCATCTGAAATTCGTCCGCAATAATAGGGGTCAGAAAATAGAACTAAATTAAAGCGCTTGGGAGTTGGAATCTTTCCCTTCAGCTTGACGGTACCAGTTAATTGTTTGCCCGTGAAGTCGGGTAGGGCTTCATAGGACCATCCAATACCAGGCATAAAAACATTCAGGCCCACAAAGACGATTGGGAGGAGGCGCCTCCATTTCATGATCCCATGGTTTGGGCTTTGGCTTTTTTTCTGAATTAGGAAATTCATCTGGAGCACCTTCAACTGAGAATACCCTGATTTGGCCAGGATTACTGTTTTGCCGGGAAAGAGATAATAATTGCTCCCATCACATTTCCAAATTTATGGTCTCGCTTAGGACTGAGGAGATGTCTGTTGTGGCAGTTCACGCAGGATTTAGAAACTGCGAGATCGGCATAGATGGCCACAAATCTGCTCTCTTTTCCTTGCGTGATCAGACCCGTGTAAGGTTCAAGGGGGTTCTGCTGTACCGCTTTTAGGCCGTTTCTTTCAAAATCATTGGCGGGCCCATTTTTTTTGTAGATGGGCCACAAGCTTGCTAATCGATAATTTAGCCCCCTGCCCTTGTTTCCTACCCTATCACCGGACAGTAAGAGCATCTGAGCAGGGAGGGGAAGGGCATTTCGTTCCCTCCAGCCTTCTGAAGCGATGGCTGTCCCGGTTTCTTGCATGCGGTCGACTACGTGGGTGGTGTAGAGAGTGCGATCGGCTTCAATGATGTCATGAATATAATCCGCCACAGTTTGATAGGGGATTCCTTGACCTGATTGTTCCCCACCTCCAATAGCAGAAGTGGTTAGTCCAAGAAAGATAAAAGAAATGAAGGCGGACATGGCAAGGGGGCTTGTGTTTTTTACATATAAGAGCATGTCATTTCCTTGTATCAATTTCCTGTTTTGGTTGAATGTCCCGTTTGAGGGCCAATAGCACGAGCGCATCTGAAGCCAATGCCATGAGTCTTGAGCGCAAACCCGCCTTTTCCGCGGGATGTAACTCGTAAATCACTGTCAAAGCTGCGCCAGGAGCCTCCCCGAATGGATTTCAGGATTCCGGTATCGGGCCCTTTAGGGTTGTTGTCAGGTGCATTGGCATAGTACTCCGCGTTGTACCAGTCTTGTGTCCATTCTCGGACATTTCCTGAAAGCTGATAGATGCCTGAAGAAGATTGTCCTTCCGATAAACTGGCGACTTTTTGAAGAGTCTTTTTGCCGTCCCACTCTCCGTCAAACTGAGCTCTTTCGGGCGTGGGTGGTTCATTGCCCCAGGGATACAGCCGAGTATCGTTTCCTCGAGCCGCTTTTTCCCATTCGGCTTCGGTGGGCAGGCGTTTACCCGCCCAAAAACAATAGTCCACTGCATCGTGCCAAGTGACCTGAACCACTGGGAGATCCTTGATCCCGTCTTCATTGGTCAGTGACCCTTTTCCGTAGACATTAAACGGGGGCTTATGAAGAGTTTCCTCTAAAAATGCAATGTAGCGTGCATTACTGACTTCGTATTTATCAATTGCGAAGCTATTTACGTAAATTTTGCGCTGTGGTTGCTCGTCTAGGCGCCCCTCTCCCGGGGCACTTCCTCGGATGAATTTTCCAGCGGGGACGTTGATCATCTCAACTGGGTCTTTCTCCATGGGAAGAGGAGTTTCTCCAAATACTTTTGGAGAAACTCCGCATACTCCTAGCAGAGCAAGAATGGTGACCAATGTTTTCATTGTTTCCTCTCTCGACTCGCCTCAATAATGTTCTCAGTGATTTCTTGAATTTGCTGGGTAATTGCATTCACGGATTGATAGTCTTGAGATCGTTTAGCTATTCGGGCCTGCATGAGCAAGCCTCGCACTTCATGCAACTGGCCCTCGATGGTCACCTGCATCAGGGGAGAAGCCAAGGTTCCTTGGATGGCTGCATCATGAAATTCCTCCCATGCATGTTCAGTGGCATCGGCTGCCTGCCGAATGAGTTGAGTGGCCTCATCCCGAGATCCCCCTTCTCCAGAAGAATGCGCTGGAGAAGGAGTTAACCCTGCCACGAATAGAATGAGAGCAATCGCTAACATGCAGTGCATCGTGTCTTTAATCCGGTTTGTAAGTTTTAATTTTTCCACAATACGAAGTCTCACAATTTTGCTTGAACGATGGTATACATCTGATTCAGTTCAACATTATGGGGATCAAGCCTTAAGGCCTTGTTGAGTTGTTCATTGGCCTCTTTCCACTTTTCCATCCCCATGTGTTTCATGGCTTCAATGGTCGCAACTCGAAGGGAATTGCTCACTGCCTCAGGAGCGGTCTGGGCGCATCGAAATCCCAAGCCCACGCCATAGCTATTATTGGAAGGGTGGTTCCAAAATCGGTGGGAAGTGGTGATACTTGATTCGGCAGCGATCCAAGATCCACCTCGGATGACCCGTTTTGCTCCGACAGTGAGTCGATCAACATAGGTTCCAGTTCCGCCAATCCAAATTGGCTTTAGTGGACCTTGGGTATTCTCAGGATGAGGGGTTTTTTGATAGAAATTCGGATCGTACCAATCTTGAACCCATTCAAAGACATTCCCGGCCATGTGATGGATTCCATAGGGGCTGGCACCTTTTGGTAGAGAGTCTACAGGTAATGTGGCGTCCATCTTCTTCCCATAATTGGCTTTTGTCGGATCCAGTGTATTGCCCCATGGATATCTCAGGCCATTCGGTCCCCTTGCCGCTCGCTCCCATTCGGATTCGGTGGGCAGGCGTTTTCCTGCATATTCACAATAGGTCTTAGCCTCAAACCAATTGACGCCTACTACGGGTTGCAAGGGTTGGTTGAGACGAGGATCATCCCAATAGGCCGGACCCGGGTGCCCTGTGGTTTTCATAAACTCAGCATACTGTTGATTGGATGTCTCATATTTATCAATGAAGTACCCATCCAAAAAAACCCAGTGTGCTGGCCCTTCATCGTGAAAGGCTTCCTTCGACCAGGGCATTTCCATTTGCCGTTGATAGAGCGTCACACCCTTTTTAGATACGATGTTGGAGCTGGATGGATCTTTATCAATTCCTATGATGGTTGGTCCTGCTGCGACAAAGGCCATGTCTTTTGGAAGAGCATCCTTGGACTGAGCAGAGGCAGCCAGGCATGTAAGAGAAAAGTACAGGACCATTAGAATGAGCAGTCCCCCTTGGAACAGGCCTGCTGGAAGCAGGCCTGTTTTGGGTGAAACATGAAAGGTTCTCTGTGTGTCTCGAGTTATCATGATTGCTCTTTCACTCCTCTCATTGTCGATGCATTAGGCATTCACAGAAAACTAACGCCTAGTGGTGTTACTTGTTAATTTGATTCATAATCAGGGTTTTCGTTTGCATGTATTCCATGTTTTTGGGGTCAGCTTTCAAGGCTTGATTAATCGAATCTAAGGCTTCATTCCACTTTTCATCACCCATGCTGATGAGCGCTTGCATGAAATCATACTGTGTCGCCTGAATGCTCGCGGAAGACGCTGGTTGAGCGCAACGAAACCCCAACCCTACGCCGTATGAGTTGTTTTCAGGTTGATTCCAAAACCGATGACTGCTGTGAAGTGAACTGGCAGGCGCAAGCCATGACCCACCCTTTAACACTTTGACAGGACCTTGGTTGGCAAAATTCAATCCGGTCGCCGGCCCTTGTGGATTAAGCGCAGGGCTCACACTATAGTAGGTCGGGTCATACCAATCTGAAACCCACTCGAATACATTCCCAGACATATTGTAAGCTCCGTAACCACTTACACCTGCGGGATACGAATCCACGGGGGAAGTCTTCCCAACATTTTGACCGTAGTTAGCCTTTGTCTCATCGAGGGTATGACCCCATGGATAATGGCCACTTCCTTCAGGTCCTTTGGCGGCGCGTTCCCATTCTGCTTCAGTTGGCAATCGTTTGCCTTTCCATTCGCAGAAGGCGCTCCCGTCGTACCAATTGACTCCGACCACAGGCTGTTCAGGTTTGCTGAGACGTGGGTCGTCCCAGTAGGCCGGTGCAGGGTGGCCGGTCGCCTTCATGAACTCTTTGTAATCTTTGTTAGAGACTTCATACTTGTCGATGTAATAGGCATCGACAACCACGTTGTGTGGTGTTTCATCTTTATGATCCTGGCTTCCCATTGTGAATTCACCCCTGGGAACCAGGACCATGTTTTCTGGGTCTTGGCTGATGGCAGGGGTTGTGGCTAAAAGAATCGAAGCGAACGTGATGCTAGAAAGTAAGGTTAGATTTTTCATGGTCATTTCTCCTTTTGATGGTGACTGAGGAATGTGGGTGTGACGGTTTTTAGTCATAGTCTTCGGGCTCCTTTGAAGTGAATGAGTTGATGATGTTTCGAATGCCTTCGGTTTTTTAAAATGGTGGCATCGAAGAGATCTCCACATTGCAAACATTTCATGATTTCAATTTGGAAATCTGCGATGCCCTCTTCTGGTGATACACAGAAGCTTTTCACCAGAAGTCCTCGACATCGAGAACAGGTGGAAGCGGAACTTCTCATTAGATGTTTCGACCTCATGGGTGAGGTGTGAATGGTTTGTTGTTGAAGTATTTCCATTGTTCCCCTCCAGTTGATGTGATTAATGTTTAATTGCTTCATGTTGATGTAACGAATGTTTGTCTAATGTATGTATAAACTTATATCAGTATGTATAACGTTTGTCAATTGTTTTAATAATAAAGTTTTGACATATATTATACATATTGGTAAATTCACTTAATGCAAACGTACAGAATTCACCGTTTTTCAAAGCTTACAGGCCTTAGTACTCATGTGATTCGGGCGTGGGAACGCAGGTATGGGCTGGTTACCCCTACGAGGGGAGCTAATCGCTATCGGCTCTATAACGATGAGGATGTGCGATTATTTAGATACCTGAAGTCTAAAATTGATGAAGGGGTGAGTATTGGGGAATTGGCAGAAATTGGAAGAGAAAAGCTCCTGCAGCAGGCAGAGCGAGAATACGTGTCCTCTCCGGTCGAGCCTCCCCCCTCCGAGAATCTCGTAACCGATTTAATTCATGCATTGGCAGAAAATGATCGGATAGGGTTTGAACGCAAACTGAATGGAGCGTTAGCGGTCATTCCTTTTGAGGAAGCTCTTCATCGATTTTTACTCCCCTTACAGGAACAAGTAGGGCAACATTGGCATGATGGAAAGCTTGGAATTGCGCAGGAACACTACGCATCAAATCAAATCAAACAAAAAATTTATTCCGCGATGAATCAACTGAGAATGGTTGAAGAAGGCCCACGAGTCGTTGTCGCTTGTCCATCTCAAGAGTGGCATGAAATTTCGGCAATGACGGCGGCTTACTTGTGTGCTGCACGAGGATGTCGCGTTCATTACTTAGGCGCGAACCTTCCCATTCCAGAACTGGCAAAATATTGTGACCAAATTCGACCAAATTATGTTCTCCTGTCAATGACCATTGAGCGTTCAGATAGCGAAGTGAAAAACTTGGTTCAAGAATTAGCAAATCAAGTGACGCCCATTTCCCGGGTGGGCGTCGGTGGGCAATCTGCCTATACTCATGCGGCTCTCTTCTCGGCCCAAAATATTATGGTCTTCCCCGACCTGAAATCTCTGGATGTTTTTGTGTTTTCCCTCACTCATTAATTGAACTTCAGTATTTTACTTTTCTCCTTCCCTCCTTTCTTCTCTCTCTCTCTCTCTCTCTCTCTCTCTGGGTAATCCCTTCAGGGAATTTCCAGTTGAAGGTTTTCTCAGTGAGCGTCTACGATGGGGCCTCAAAACAAGGATTTCCTTCAGAAATGAGGTATTCCCTCCCCATCTTGAGGAAAAAGATCAAAAGGTCCTCAGTGTTCTTTTAGATCAAGAAATTACGCCAAAACCCGAGAGAAAGGTATGGCTCTTTCGGTTCTTTCACCTACGAATATTCAAGCTAACTCCTCGAATGACAGCAGTCCTTGGTGGGGGGCATGGTCCGCATTGCTCATTGTTGGATGTTTCTATCTTTTTCAAGCCGTTGGAATTTTTATGGTGCAAATGGCGGTGGGCTTTAGCGTAGGCATATCAGAGGGAGTGAATGGTCTCACAACGTTGGATCAAACCTGGGTTCTCCCCTTGTCGTTGTTACTTGGGACGGTCGGTGCGGCTATGGTGTCCTGGCAAGTAGCAACTAGTCGTGCCACGCCGGTTAGGGAGAAGGATTGGTTCTGCGGACTTGTGGGGAAACCCTATAACTTTCAGAGTCTTTTGTTGTATGTGCTTTTGGGCATGTCCTTGGGGCTTGCATTTTTTGCACTTACTGAATATGGCGTTATTCCACCCGATGATCTTCCCCAACCCATTTTCGATGCCATGCTTGCTGCGCCGCATTTCATTCAATTTGGTTGGGCTTTGATGTTCGTGGTTCTCTTTCCGGTGATTGAAGAAATTCTCTTTCGTGGATTTCTGTTCGCAGGCTTTGCTCAGTCTTGGGGCCCTCGTGTGGCTGGTGTCATGACTACGCTGCTCTTTGTGGTCGTTCATATGCCAAAAGTTCTTCAGTATTGGCCAGCATTGTGTGCCGTTATCTTGATTGGGGCGCTGACTGTCTTGATTCGCATCCGGACAGAAAGCCTTGTCCCAGGAATTGCGTTGCATAGTACATATAACAGCGTGTTAGTGACTTTGGCCCTCTTCACAGAGCCACAAGATTAGTGTGCTGGTTCGTGCCCTAGTGCATAAATATTGTGATGGATCATGAGGCCAATTTGACAGAGACTCATAGGTCTGATAAATGTTTAGTCAAGCAACAAAGACGTTGCCCGTCGTTTTGCAAAGACGTGTTGATGGACAATTGGCGTCCATTTCCCAAAAAGAAGGGAATGGGCGTTTTTTTTTGCCACCTTTGGGTTTAAGGATATTTTTTCTACCCATTCAGGAAAAAGACAGAGTAAAAATTTATTAAACGATAAGGAAATGGACACTATTCTTCGAGGATCGAAGGGTAGTTGGCAAGTGGCAAAGGCGCCACTGCAACGACAAGGCTCAGAAATCTGGCCTTGATTTGCAGCTGGCGCTTTTTTTTTGTAACGGTCATTGAAGGAGAAAATCATGTATACCGTGGATATTGAACGAATGGTTGAGTTGGCAAAAAAGAAAGTGGACTATCTTCGATCCCACCCAATGGGATATCTCATACTTTCGGCAATGGCAGGAATCTATTTGGGATTTGGGATTTGTTTAATCTTCAGTGTTGGTGCACCATTTTGGGCAGAGGGGTCAGCCGGATTAAAGTTGGTTATGGGTGCCTCGTTTGGAATTGCATTGACTCTCGTAATCTTTGCGGGTTCGGAATTATTCACGGGAAACAATATGGTGTGTGTCATCGGGACGTTGGCGAGAGCCATCACGGTGAAGCAAATGGGGTTAATTTTCTTCTATTCGTTTCTGGGAAACCTTCTTGGATCTTTAGGCTTGGCGTGGTTAATCGCACAAGCCGGAGTGGTCGGGCAGGCCCCGCAAAGCGACCTTCTCTTGAAGGTGGCTTCCATGAAAATGAACGGGCCCGCTTGGGATTTATTTATCCGAGGGATTTTGTGTAATTGGCTTGTGTGTCTAGCGGTATGGATGGCCGCTCGTACCACTAATGATGCAGCAAAAATCATGTTGATCTTTTGGTGTTTGTTTGCCTTTGTGGGGAGTGGCTTTGAGCATAGCATCGCCAATCAGTCCATCTTGGGTCTGGCGTTATTTCTTCCACATGGATCCGATATCACTTGGTGGGGTCTGGCTTGGAATCAATTCTGGGTGGTGTTGGGTAATGTGGTTGGAGGAGGGATATTTGTTGGAGGCGCCTATTGGCTGTCTAGCCCAGTTAGGGTTCACTCATCAACGCAAGTGGCTGGGATGGAAACCACTTCGAATGAGGCAACTGCGTTTTTGGGAATCGCAGACACAGGGGATGTGATAGGCCAACCATTGGCAGTCGTGGCTGAGCGGAAATTATAAAAGGTTCGAGCTGTGGGAAGACCATATCAAGAAACGATGAAAGGATTGTGATGAATAAGATTGAAGTGCTCAAAGCGAAAAAGGATGGCTTGGATATTAAAGAGAGTATTGCGCGATATGCTGAATTAGGATGGGAGTCCATAACAGAAGAAGATGTTCAACGGTTGAAGTGGTATGGGGTGTTTTTAAGGAACCCAACGCCTGGATTCTTTATGGTTCGTGTAAGAATTCCTGGAGGAAGAACGACGACTGCGCAGGTTCGCACCTTGGCTGGCCTAGCCAAAACGTATGGAAACGGGCTATTGGATCTGACCACTAGGCAACAATTTCAGCTGCGGCAATTGAAAATTGAGCATGTTCCAGAGGTTTTTCACCAAATGGAAAAAGCGGGATTAACTTCCCTACAAACCGGCATGGACAATGTGCGAAATATTATGACGTGTCCTGTGGCTGGATTAACCGCTCAAGAACAATTGGATGCGACAGATTTGGTCAAACGCCTGACACAAGAGTTTACTGGCAATAAGGCCTATTCGAATCTTCCGCGAAAGTTCAATATCGCTATTACAGGATGCACAGAAAATTGCTTGCATCTAGAAACACAAGATCTCGCATTGGTGCCTGCGACGAAGGATAGCCAGGGTGGTTCAATCATCGGTTTCAATATTCTGGTTGGGGGGAAATTAGGGTCCGGAGGTTATCGGATTGCCACGTCATTGGATGTATTTGTTGTGCCGATGGAGGTCGTGGCTGTGGCGGGAGCGATCCTTCGGGTGTTTCGGGATCATGGCTGTCGAAAATCTCGGACTACCGCTCGTCTAGCTTTTCTATTAGATGAATGGGGTGAAGAACGATTTCGTCTTGAAGTCCAACGCGAAGTTGGGTGGGAGCTAGCTCGTGCCGGAAGCGAGACGAGAAAAATGTCGGTAAACGAACACATGGGCATTTACCGGCAAAAGGAAGGGGGACTGAACTATATTGGGCTCAAAATTCCTGTGGGACGCATTGGCTCTGATGATTTACAAGGAATGGCGGTGTTGGCCGAAACTTATGGGACTGGAGAAATTCGTTTGACCCCAAATCAAGCGATGATCATTCCAAATGTGAAGGATGGTCTATTGGGAGACTTAAATGAAGAGTCTTTGTTGGAGCGTTTTCTCTACAATCCTGCGCCAGTGCAAAAAGGGTTGGTCAGTTGTGTTGGTAGCGACTATTGCAATTTAGCGGTAATCGAGACCAAAAGCCGTGCGGTGGAGACGGCGAAGCACGTGGAGGCCCTGATTGGCACAGAAATGAAACCGATTACTATGCATTGGTCGGGTTGTCCGGCCGCGTGTGGAAATCATCTTGTGGCTGATGTAGGGCTCTTAGGGAAAAAAATAAAAATTAAAGGACTCGTCGTTGATGCCGTGGATGTGTTTGTGGGAGGGAGGTCTGGTCCCAATCCCAAATTAGCGATTAAATTATTAGAAGATGTTCCCTGCGAGATATTACCAGATGTATTGAGTGGCATACTGCCGTATCATTCCCGTCAGAAAATGCATCGCACCAAAGCAAAGAATATTCAGAAAAAATCATCTCCTCGCAACAAAGTAGAATCCGAAGCCATACACACGAATTTTGTTCCTGAATCTGTTGCTTTCATGATGGCTTAATTCTTCAGCAGAAGAATCAGAGGAAATTAGAAGAGATTAGATTTGTGGTGAGTTCTCCATATTGGCAATGGACTTGGTTGAAATTCGGGAGTATTCTAATGAAAAACGAATTTCGACTTATTCAATGGAATGATCAAGCTACTTGCCAAGCTGCTTCGTGTTTTAAATTCCGAGACTGAGCCGGGTCAGATCTCGCTCGGGTTGTGTTTTTCCATGATCGCCGGGTTGACCCCTCTGCTGAGTTTGCACAATCTTTTTGTGCTGCTGCTGGTATGTATTCTGCGCGTCAATTTCGCGGCTTTTTTGCTGGGGCTGGGTGTGTTTACCGGCATTGCTTATATGCTGGACCCACTGTTCCATCAGATAGGGCTGGCCGTGTTAACGACGACTTCCCTCGAAGGTCTCTGGACATCTCTTTACCAATCTGTCTGGTGGCGATTGGAACATTTCAACAATTCCATCGTCATGGGAAGCTTAGTGTTTTCGGTGGGGGCATTTGTGCCCATTCTCCTGCTCTCGAATCTGCTGATTCGGCGATACCGCAAACATATCCTTGCCTGGATTCAGAAAACCAAGATTATGCAAATGTTCAAAGCCAGCAAGGTGTATGAGACCTATCAGACCCTCTCGGCCTGGAGACACGGTTGATGAGCAAATGGATTCGTTTGTGGGGTCTCGGGGCCTTTGTCGTCGTCGCGGCCATTCTGGTGGGCGTGTGGTTTGTGTTTGTGGATGGCTGGGTGAAATGTCTGATAGAAGACGCAGGTACTGAGGCTGTCGGAGCGAAGGTCGAGTTAGATGCGGCGGACCTGAGTTTATTTCCCGCTGGACTCGCATTAAGCCGACTGCAGGTAACCGATCCCAAAGAGCCAATGAATAATGCCGTGGAAATTGCCAAAGTGACCATGGGGTTGGATGGCCTCAATCTGTTACGCCGAAAAATCATTGTCGATGAAATGGCGGTGGAAGGGGTGCGGGTAGGAACTCCTCGATCGACTTCGGGAGCCACGCGGGACGTTCTTTCTCAAGAAGAAGAATCAGGAATGTTTTCAATCGATTTGCCTTCTCTGGAAGTTCCGGACGTCAAAAAAATCTTAAAACAAGAAGACCTCGAAACCATTCGGTTAATCGAGACTTTGAAGGCCGACCTTAAGAAGGAACGAGACACGTGGGACTCACGAATGAAAGAGTTGCCGGGAAATGCCCAACTGGCTCAATACAAGGAACGGGTAAAAAAGCTGAAGCAAGCCAAGAAGGGTGGGGTGGAAGGGATACTGGGTGGCGTAGGAGAAGTGCAAGCGTTGCAACAGGATATTGAGCAGGACATAGCATCGTTGAAAAATACCAAGCAGGAATTTGAAGAAAAAGTGGCGTTGCTTCGAACGCGGATGGCACAACTTCGAACGGCACCCAAGCGAGACATTCAGCATCTGAAAGCCAAATACAATCTATCCCCACAGGGATTGGCCAATATGAGTCAAACCTTGTTGGGTGGGAAGATCGGATCCTGGGTGCGGGAGGGAGCAACCTGGTATGAGCGGGCTAAGCCCTTTCTTGAAGGCGCACAAGCGCTGCAAGGCAAAGAGTCGGGGCCTGGAGTTCAGAGACCTTTGCGAGAAGAAGGCGTTGATGTACATTTTAAAGAAGAGAAGCCGCTTCCAGATTTTCTGATTCGCAGGACTACTGTCAGTATTAATCTTGATTTGGGAGATTTGGCTGGAACGGTCTATCATATTACCAATGATCAACCAACTTTCGGTCAGCCGACGACTTTTACCTTTTCTGGAGATCACTTGGAAGGGGTACAGTCTGTCGTCCTCGAAGGAGCTCTTAATCATGTGGTGCCCAACGATTCAAAGGATAAGCTGGTGTTTCAGGCGAAAGGGTACGGATTAAATAATTTCGCGTTGTCGAAAGATGCCAAATGGCCTGTGACAATGATGAGTGGGCTGGGCGATATACGCATGAACGCTACGCTGAAGGGGCAGGACCTGACCGCACAAGGTGGAGCAATATTCAACAATCTTCAGCTTTCAGCCGGTAAAGAGGGGGACACAAACCCCTTAACGCAAGCTTTAACCTCAGCAGTCACTGGAATTTCGCAGTTCTCTCTTCAAGCTGATGCCAGTGGGACAATAAAACAGCCGGTGGTCGCAATTTCCTCAGACCTGGATCGAATTCTGCAAAAGGCGGCAGGGAATATGGTCAATGAATTAGCCGCCAAGTTTGGCGCAAACCTTCAAACGGCAATCTCTACGAAAATTACCGAACCCATGAAAGAACTCAAAAGTAAGATGGCCGGGTTTGATGGGATAGCCGGTGATCTTACCGAACGTGTCACCCAGCGTAACGATATCCTCAAAAGTCTGTTAGAAAAAACCCTTCCCACCAAAGGGCTTAAGCTCCCCGGCGGCCTCAAACTCCCGTTTTAAATAACGTCTCCCACTTTTTTAGGTATTTGACATTCGAATTAGGTGGTCTTGGAGTCAGTTTTCACTGTTGAGAACGGAGTCCTTCAAAAAATCAACAACGGGCATAAGCCAATTTTTGAAAATCCAAGGAGGTTTGGAGACACCTATTTTTGCTCGGGAATTTTGCGGAGGGTGTGGGTAATGATTTCTGGTTGGCAGTTCATGCGGATGGGGAAGAGGGAGGTGCCGACACCGCGTGAGGTATACCCGCGCATGGATTCATGTTGCCAAGGCCCAGCTTTATAGGATCTGGCGCAACGACAATGGGTGATAATAGGTTGTCCCCCTGGAAGGCAGATTTGCCCGCCGTGAGAATGCCCGCACAAATACAAGTCCATTCCAGCTGAGAAGGCTTCGGGAATGATTTCTGGAGAATGTACCAGAAGAATGCGGACGGTATCTGTCGGAGCTGCTTCAACCGCTTTATCGAGATCTCCTGTTTCGTAATAGTGGACATCATCTAAGCCTAAGAGCCAAATAGCATCAGAGCCTTTTTCCAGAGCTTGGGTTTCGTTGAGCAACATGCGAATGCCTGCTTGTTCCAGGCCTGGTACCATTTCCAACCAGTCATGATTCCCCAAGATCCCTGTTACGCCGAAAGGTGCCTGAATGGTCTTCACAAGGCTTTCCATTAAGCGTAAAGTTTTGTCGTAGGATCCGTACGTTCGAAATCGGAAGTCACCGGTAAGGACGCAAAGATCGAATTGGAGGGTAGATAACGTGTGTTGAAGAGACTGCCCCTTATCAATCATGCCTTCAATGTGAAGATCGGAAAGGTGTAAAATTCGAAATCCATCAAATGCCTCTGGTAAATGATGGAGTGGTACAGAATGTTCGACAATCCGATAGTTGGTAGAGTTTTTGACGGCGATGGGCCAGAGGCCTGTCACTTTTAGCGATGTTTTTAACAGCCAGGCAATTGCTGGCAATTCTTCCATATGCACATGGATGTGATGGCCACCCATGAGGAGGGCAGAATAATGGGCTTGCATTTCCAAGCGCTTGCCCGCATGTTTTGAGCCAATCCGGTCAACCAGTTTGGCTAAGGACTCTTGTTCGTGAAGTTGGGTCATAGGCTTGTCAGAACTATTGAATCATCGGTACCATAGCGTCATGCAACGGTTAAATCTCGCTCAACCTGGTTTGCCCGATCTTCAGTTTGTCCTCATGGTCGGAGCGTTATGTACGTCTGACCTGGAATCCCTGAATGCACCTGCCTCGGTTAGAGAAACGGTCTTTAATCGATGTTGGGCCCTTTTGCATGAAGGCCCGCCTCCCACCAAAAGAGAACAACGGGTACTTAATCTAATGGAAGGCGATGAAGTCATGCTCGAAGCCTTAGTTCATGTGGTTCGGCAATCCTTTGAGGAGTATGGATTTTCTGAGCTGACTTGGGAACAGCAACCCAGCGAACCAACTCGAGAATCAACCGCTGAAGTCCTTCCGTTAGTTGACCGTATTCAGAAGCTGTATCCCCCTCCCGATGACAGTGAGCCATCTTCAGCCACTTCCCCATCCTCATAAATTTTTCTTGATTCCATCTAGCAGGAGTATGTGCTGATTTTTTCATTCCCTCTGTAGAAAATTGGTTCATGGGGACCATCTATAATTCCATATTTTGGTTTGGCGGAGTTAGAAAATAACGGAGAATTGCATAGGGGAAAATCTGCAAAATGTTGGGCGAGATAGAATGGCGTAGTGCGTCAATACGACCAGGACCTAAGAGTCACCTCTGTCCCCTGTTTATGAGTTTGCGGTTTTGACATTTTTGGTTATGGGATGGAAGGAGTCAAATGCTCCGAGGCTTCGAAATTTGGCTTCTCGTTGCTGTAATAACTTCGGCGTAGGGATTTTTTCTAGTTCACTGAAATGTGTTTCAAGAGCCATTGAAGCATTTTGAGCCGTGAGAGAAATATTGCGATGAGCCCCGCCGAGGGGCTCGGGGATAATGTCATCAATGATATGAAGCTTGTGTAATTCAGGCGCGGTCATTCGCAAAGCCGTGGCAGCCGTGGCGGATTTTGAGGCATCACCCCATAAAATAGCGGCACAGCCTTCTGGTGAAATCACCGAATAGATGGAATGCTCTAACATGAGGACACGGTCTGCGACACCTAAGGCCAATGCCCCGCCACTCCCTCCTTCACCAGTGACCACGGCAATGATCGGGACTTTTAGCTTCACCATTTCCAATAAATTCCTCGCAATGGCTTCAGCCTGTCCACGCTGTTCAGCATCAACTCCAGGATAGGCCCCTGGCGTATCGATAAATGTCAAAATTGGACGTTGAAACTTTTCAGCGAGTCTCATGAGACGCAAGGCTTTTCGATAGCCTTCTGGCTTGGCCATACCGAAGTTTCTACGCATTCGCTCTTTTAAGGATTTCCCTTTTTCATGGCCGATGACCATAACTGAGCGTTCATTCCAGGTGGCAAAGCCTGCAATGATGGCTCGATCTTCACCATACAGGCGATCTCCATGGAGTTCGATGACATTGTCCGTCAGTTCTTCCAGGTAATCAGAAATGGACGGGCGTTGAGGATGGCGTGCAATTTGGCTTCGTTGCCATGGAGAGAGGTTGGCAAACAATTCCTGTTCCATTTGGGCCAACTGATCTGTGCTTTTTTCAATGGCCTCTTGGACAGAATTTTTCTTCGATTTGGATTTGACCAGTTTGGCAATACGCCCTTCAAGGTCTTTGAGGGGTTTTTCAAAATCCAAATATTCACGCACGGGCAGGCTCCTTGGTCAAGGACAATTAGTGGAAGGTGACAGTTGAGGTTCCCAGGAGATGCTCCACTTCTTCTAAAAATTCTGGTGTTGGGGAAATGCCCACATGAGGTAGCTTTGGGAGGTTCGCCGTTACATTTGAACGCAAATGAAAGTCTAAGGAAATAGGTGTTGGCCCTGGATGCCGTTCAAATATGTGTTTTAAGTCTACCAGATTATGAGGCAAGACGTCTTGTTCATGAATTTGAAGGGTCACATGCTTCACGGTTTCACATTCTAATTGAGGTAAGAGTTCAATCCGTGTGGCCTTTATTCTAGCACCATTATCCATTAGATCTACTGATCCGGTAATACGAATGACGGAATCCGGCGTGAGCATGGATTCGTGGTCTTTGAATGTTGCCGGGAAGATGATGGCTTCCACCGTGCCTTGAAGGTCCTCCAATTGCACGTACGCCATTCGGTTCCCTTTTTTGGTGGTCGTAATTTTGAGATTGGAAATGACCCCGCAGAGTTTGACTTCTTGTTCATTTTTCATTTCTTGAAGTGCTTGGGTTGAACAGGTGGAAAAATGTGCGATGGCCATCCGGTGTCGGTTGAGAGGGTGATCGGTAATATAAAAGCCAGTCAGTTCTCGTTCATGTTGTAAGAGTTCATTTTGAGACCATTCCGGTTGTGGGGGAATGGCGAATCCGAAGCTCTCGGTCGAATCATCGGAAGTCTCTTCGGCCCCGAGGTCAAAAAGACTGGTTTGCCCTTCCCGTTTATTGCGTTGAATGGTTGAAGCATGCTCCATGGCTTGATCTAACACGTTAAAGAGACTGGCACGTGAAGTGCCCATGGAATCGAAGGCGCCTACTTTAATCAGACCTTCTAGAACCCGCTTGTTAACCTTTTGAGAATCGAGCCGACAACAAAAGTCGACGAAGGATTCAAATGGGCCTTCTTGCTCTCTGGCGTCCAGCACAACGTCCACGGCACTTTCGCCTACATTCTTGATCGCGGCCAGACCAAATCGAATGCCTTCCGGTACGACACTAAAATTTTTCAAACTCTGGTTGGCGTCCGGCGGCAATATTTTTAACCCCAATTCTCGACATTCGGTAAAGTACCCAACCATTTTATCCGTATTGCCCATTTCCGAGGTGAGGAGGGCCGCCATGAATTCCGTCGGGTAATGAGCTTTCAGAAAGGCTGTTTGATAGGTGACCAAGGCATAGGCAGCGGAGTGGGATTTATTAAATCCGTACCCAGCGAAAAAGGCCATTTGATCAAATATTTTTTCAGCAAGTTTTTCCGGTATGCCTTTTTCTTTGCCTCCTGAGATGAATAAGGTTTTTTGCTTGGCCATTTCATCATGTTTCTTCTTCCCCATCGCTCGGCGCAGCAAATCAGCCTGACCCAAAGAAAACCCGGCTAGTTGGTTGGTAATGGCCATGACTTGCTCTTGATAGACGATGACCCCATAGGTTTCTTTTAAGATAGGCTCCAACTCAGGGGGCTCATAGACGATTTGTGAGGCATCGCGTTTTCGCTTAATGAAATCGTCGACCATGCCGCTTTCCAAAGGCCCAGGCCGATATAAGGCAAGAATGGCAATGAGATCTTCAAATGTTTCTGGCTTGATTTTGACCAATAAGTTCCGCATGCCTGAACTTTCCAATTGGAAAATGCCGGTTGTTTTTCCGGAACTGAGTAGGGCAAAGGTGGCAGGATCATTAAGCGCTAAATTTTGGATATCTAATTGGGTGTCAGGCGATTGGGAGGCATGCACGAGCCGGACGCCATCGTGAATCATGGTTAATGTTTTTAACCCGAGAAAGTCGAACTTGACCAAGCCAACTTTTTCTAGATCCGTCATCGTATATTGAGTCACGATTTCGTCGTTACTGGTTTTATATAACGGAACATGGTCCATGAGAGGTTTCTGCGAGATCACCACGCCAGCAGCATGGGTTGAGGCATGGCGAGCTAAGCCTTCTAACGCCATGGCTGTATCCATCAGCTCCTTCATGCCAGCCTCTTGATCCACCAATTCCTGGAGTCGAGGTTCCTGCTTGAGTGCGTCTTTCAGTGTAATATTCAGTTGCGTGGGAACTAACTTGGCCACTTTGTCGACTTCGGCATAGGGGAAATCCATCACGCGCCCCACATCCCGAATGGCGGCTTTGGCTCCCAACGTTCCGAAGGTGATGATTTGGCAGACGTGCTCTTCACCATATTTCTCGATCACATAATTAATGACTTCTCCCCGTCGGTCCATGCAGAAGTCCATATCAATATCCGGCATAGACACCCGTTCGGGATTGAGAAAACGTTCGAAGAGCAAGTTATAGGTGAGCGGGTCTAAGTCTGTGATGCGAAGGGCATAAGCAACCAGACTGCCTGCGGCAGAACCGCGTCCTGGTCCAACAGGGATTTTGCGGGATCGCGCAAAATTAATAATGTCCCAGACGACGAGGAAGTAGCCTGCATAACCCATGGTATTTAAGACCTCTAACTCAGTGGTCAGGCGATGTTGATAGGCTTCTAGTGGAATCGATGTAGGACGTTCCCGGAGGCGTTCCCGAAGTCCTTCTTCAGAAAGATGCTGGAGGTACGAGTTATGCGATTGCCCTTCCGGCACATGATAATCCGGGAGATATGTGGCCCCAAATTCCAGAGAAAGATCGCATTGTTCAGCGACTCGCGTGGTATTCAAGACGGCTCGAGGGAATTCGGCAAACTCCGCGACCATTTCTTCCATAGATTTCACATATAATTGGTCCGTATCGAATTTCATGCGGTTAGGATCTTTGAGGGTTTTGCCTGTTTGTAAGCACAGCATGATTTCATGAGGCCTGGCATCGCGCTTGGTCAGATAATGGCAATCGTTTGTTCCGACCAAAGGAATACCCAGTTTCTGATGAATCTCCAAGATTCCGCGATTGGCAATGTGTTGCTGTTCTAGCCCATTCGCTTGGACTTCGAGATAATAATTCTCCTTGCCAAAAATAGATCGGTATTCATCCGCAACCCGCATGGCCCCTTCGAGGTCGTGGTGCTCAATTAATTGAGGCACTTCACCGCTCAAACATCCTGAAAGGGCAATGAGCCCTTCGTGATGTTCCTGTAACAGTTCTTTATCCATTCGAGGTTTATAATAAAACCCTTCAAGATAAGCCTTGCTGGAAAGTTTGATGAGGTTGTGATAGCCGACTTGGTTGGTCGCGAGTAAAATCAGATGATAATACTCTGTATGAGCCGTGTGCCCGGATTTTTGAGTCCGGCTGCCAGGGGCCATATAGGCTTCACACCCGATAATGGGTTTGATGCCGTGGTTTTTGGCTTTTTGATAGAAATCGATTGCACCAAACAGATTGCCATGGTCGGTCATGGCGACAGCTGGCATCCCGTAATCTTTCACTTGTTGAAAGAGAGGATTGAGTTGGTTCGCCCCATCGAGGAGGCTATATTGGGTGTGGAGGTGGAGGTGTACGAATTCTGAAGGCACTGAAGATGTCCTTGGAAAAAAATTCTAGTGAGCCTGTCCAATGAAGTCAAATGCTACGATTGTTTCGCCATCGTAAATTTTTTGCAAAAGATAATGACGCTCAAAACTATTGATATTCTTCACGATACAGAGATCGACCATGATAGTCGAAGGTCATCCCAAGAAAATGGGTATAAAGATGTGGATAAATACGACTTGGCCTTCAATCATTCATGGTCAACAATGGGTTTAGCATTTTGCCCACTTTTTGAGCATGGTGGTGAATAATGAGTGGCATACTAGAGATAGGGGGGAAATGATACTCAAGGACAACTACGTACCGAGGTCAAATATCTCAAGTTTTGAACAATGGAGGAACGTATGATTGTGACGACGACCCACAATATTGAAGGACACCGTATTACTGAGTATTTAGGCGTGGTTACCGGAGAAGCCGTATTGGGTACAAATTTTTTTCGTGATTTTTTCGCGAAGATTCGAGATGTGGTGGGAGGTCGGTCAGGATCCTATGAAAAAGAATTAGCCCGCGCCCGAGAAACTGCCTTCCGTGAGATTCAAGAAGAAGCGCTCGAAGTTGGGGCCAATGCTATTGTCGGGATCGTTTTGGATTATGAAGTCATGGGTGAACATGGAAGTATGTTGATGGTCAGTATTAGCGGGACGGCGGTCACCATCACTTAAGGGGAACCTGGTTTGGGGGCTAGTGCCGAGTTGATCTTGAAAATTCAGATCAACGATATTGAGAAGAAAAATCAATATTAGTTATTTTCACCTAGATAAAAGACTTGACTGATTTGAGATGCGACCGATAAGATAGTTGAAGAAACAGGAACAATATTGAAAAACGTATCTCAAAGCAATGAATCAAATCTTTATTGTGAAAACATTGCCAATTATCACGCAAGGAGGATTTCATGAAAGCCAAAAAGGGTGTTGTCGATTTTCTGAATAAGATATTGACGAACGAACTGACTGCCATCAACCAATATTTTCTGCATGGGGAAATGTGCGGCAATTGGGGATACACGGTATTGCATAACGAAATTCGTAAACATGCGATCGATGAGATGAAGCATGCGGAAGAAATTATTGAACATGTGCTTTTTTTAGATGGCTTCCCCAACTTGCAACGATTGGGAACCCTAAAAATTGGAGAAACCGTACAGGAACAGTTTAAATCAGATTTGAAATTAGAACATGAAGCTGTGAGTTTATTAACTGAAGCGATCGAGCATTGTGTCAAAGTGGGGGATTTCAATACTCGGGGAAAACTGGAAGTCATTCTCACCAGTGAAGAAGAACATATCGATTGGATTGAGACTCAAATAGAAACCATAAAACAGGTCGGTGTGGAAAATTATCTTAGCCAACACATGCACGAAGGATAAGTACCTCATACTGGCAGTCATCCTTAAGGGCCTTTCGAGATGTGTCATGCATCTCGGAAGGCCTTTTCTTTTTGAGAAGAAGACGTTGAGATTTAGATGGCTTACGATATTATGACAGGAACCAATGTACATGCTGGGAGATCACGTACCCACCCAAGACCATAGTTCCGGCACCGACTACCCCTTGAAGGCTATGGTGGACCCACGTAAGGGAACGTGAGGAATACCAGAGGGGAATAGCAATGACGACAGAAAGCAATCCCATGCCAAGCATAGAACCTAATCCAAAAACGAGAATATAGCCAAGTGCCAGTGACGGGGACATCACGGTGTTGAGGGTGAGAAGAATGAGGGCCGCTGATCCGGCCATGCCATGCATGAGGCCGACAATGAAGGCTCGGTAGGGAAATCCTTGCGGGTGAGGATGCTGATGGGTTGTCTCAGTATGGGGAATGCCTGGCGGATGCGCATGAGCATGGAAATGCGGAGCGGTATGAGGATGTTGGTGGAGATGAAAGTGAATGCGCTCGTTTCTCATCCGTCGAAACACATCAAGCCCTAATCCTATCAGCATAAACCCCACCGCACATTCTAGAGCGTCAGCAAAACGCTCTGGAATGACGACGCCGATAATGAGGACCACGGACCCGAACAAAAAGAGGGTGACGGTATGACCGAATCCCCAGACGATTCCTTGTTTCATTGTTTGAAGCAGGGATCGATTTTGGGTGGCGAGTGAAGCGACTGCGGCTGCATGGTCAGCTTCAAGGGCATGTCGTAAGCCTAAAATAAAGCCTAATCCCAACAACGTCAGCATCAAAAGTCTATCCTGTATTTAACTGAATTGAGCAACATAATTCTGCACGGTCTAGGAATGTACATGGATTTTCTAAGAGGAAAATCCATGGGGAAAAATAATACTGAGTCTTGTGAGCGGAATCCTACGGTGTGTTTGGGGGGAAAGTAAACAGGAAGCTCAATGCAAAGGGTCGTGAGGTGATAGAGAACGACAGAATATGATAGCGAAAGAGCTATTTGCCCAGTGCGCGGTCCAGGTTAAATGCGGCACTGATAAGGGCGAGGTGGGTGAAGGCTTGTGGAAAATTTCCAAGGGCTTCGCCATGGTGG
The DNA here is from genome assembly GCA_029261295.1 of Nitrospirales bacterium. Classification (GTDB taxonomy): domain Bacteria; phylum Nitrospirota; class Nitrospiria; order Nitrospirales; family UBA8639; genus Nitrospira_E. Next base: position 161,277 of record JAJDBP010000006.1, read on the forward strand.
CCAGTCTCTTCCGCATACAACCCTAAATGGTTGGCATAACCCAACATCTGTTCGAATAGGAGGCGTGCTTCTTCTAAGCGACTTCGGTCGGATTGTCCTGCGCGGGTTAAGGCTTCAACTAACCAAAAGGTACAAATGTTAAAGGTGCCTTCTTCTCCACTCAGACCATCAGTTGACTCTGCGATGTTATAGCGATACACGAGTCCGTTGGAGACTAACCCACCTTTTTCTGGTGATTGAAGTGTGGCATCTAATGTTTTTAGCATCCGAGGATCGGTAGGGGAGACGAAGAAGACGAGGGACATCATCAAGTTGGCAGCGTCCAATGAGTCACTGCCATAGCGTTGGATAAAGGCCTGGCGTTTGGCGTCCCAACCCTTTTCCATGATTTCTTCATAGATGGTATCTCGTACCTTTAGCCAGCGGTCTCGATCAGCGGGGAAGGAGCGTTTGTCGGCTAAGCGAATACCTCTATCCAAAGCGACCCAACACATCAACTTGGAATAGACAAAATGTTGTTGTCCGCCCCGCACCTCCCAGACGCCTTCATCGGTTCGTTGCCAATTATCACAGACCCAATTAATCAGGCGGCGAAGGTGTTTCCAAAGGTCATACGAAATCGGTGTCCCATATTTATTGTAGAGATAGACGGAATCCAGTAATTCCCCGTAAATGTCCAGTTGTAATTGATCATAGGCGCCATTACCTATGCGGACGGGAGATGACCCTCGATAACCTTCCAGATGATCAAGTGTTTCTTCAGACAGCGTATGGCGGCCGTCAATGCCGTACATTATTTGAAGAGAACCATCAGGTTTTAATTCGTGGCAACGGGCTTCCAGCCAATGCATAAATTGGGAGGCCTCCTCGGTAAATCCAATTCGAAGGAGACCATACAGGGTAAATGCCGCATCACGAATCCAGGTATATCGGTAGTCCCAATTGCGTTCGCCTCCCATGTCTTCAGGAAGGCTACAGGTTGGCGCGGCCACAATGGCGCCCGTGGGTTGAAACGTGAGTAGCTTCAGAACCAACGCTGAGCGATGGACCATTTCTCGCCAGCGGCCTGAGTAGGTGCATTTGGATAACCAGCCCCGCCAGAAACCAACCGTTTGAGTGAATAATTCTTCCGCGTGAGACTCGGGAAAAATTCTTGAGGAAGGGTCGTCGGATTCCATTCCCTGCAGGCAGACATCGACACTTTCTCCTTCATGCAACGTGAACTCAGCAATAAGGGCATCGCCCTGTTGTTGGAGCGGAATGGTGGCACCCAAGCGGAGTGAGAGATCTGGTGTCTGAAAGATAGCTCCACTCGAGTCCATCGAAATGGTATGGGAAGTACGGCCATAATTGAAGGATGGTCGACAGTCCAATCGAAATGTCATGGTCCCTCGAATGGTTTGGATGCGTCGCACGATACCATGTTGGGTGCAATCGGCAGCATCTTTTCCAACGGGCATGAAATCAATGACGCGACCCACTCCGTCAGTCGTATGAAAACGGGTGACCAGCACATTCGTATCTGGCCAATAGTACTGTTTTGATTTGACATGGTTGGGGATTGGGGCAATGGAAAAGCGTCCGCCCTTGCCGTCATCCAGGATAGCGGCAAAGACACTTGGCGAATCGAAGTGCGGAAAGCACAGCCAATCGATAGCCCCATTCATGCCGACCAATGCCGTGGTCCGCATATTCCCGATCAGGCCGTAGTTCTCAATGGGTTGGTACGGCATGGTTCTTTATTCGGTTACTTAGAGGGAAATATTGATGGGTGTCTTTAAGGGAAGGCTGGTTCCGTAGACGGACATTTCACGATTCTGGACATAGGTGGTTTTTAGCTCAGTATCCTCTGCCAGTGCTCCCGCGACCCATCCGATCCAAGGGGAGCGCCTCATAACGTTCCTTGAGGTTGGGATGCTCACTAAGATAACCATTAATGGCTGCCTCGTCGGCGAATACTTCGGGACTGTGTTCGCGATATTCTTCGATGGTCAGATCATGGGTGGCCAATAATGTACTTAGTTTCGTATTAATATCTTTTCCCATTTCCCGCATGGCCTCTGGTGAGGGACGCTGTCCATCTCCCCCATACGACCGTCCACCAGAAAAATAATTCATCATCATCTCACCGATTTCAATTCGGGCTTTTACAAATTTTCCTACCTCAGCTTTTTCTGTTGCAAGCCCAATTTCAGCGAATAAAAGGCAACTCACAAAAATACCAAAGATAAATCGTGTCGGAATCCTGATCATCGTTTCCCCCAAGAAATGTGAATGGGCGTATCATGAATTTTTCCTTTAGACTACTCTTTACTGATTTTGAAAGAATAGCCAACCTCAAGAAAAAAGTACAGATGGAAGTTGCGGGAAGAATTTTCGAAGAAAGATTCTTGTGAGATACTGTAGGAGGAGAAAATAGAGCTCAGCATGTTTTTATGCAATGTGTCTGAGAGTTGTGCGGCGATTGTGTGGATGATTCGATGTGGACACCTATACTTACTTTGTTCAGGTTTGTTAGATGTAATGAGTGAGCCAGGGGGAAGGCATGTGATGCATTTACTTCTGTGTAGATTCGTGCAGATTGGAAGTTGTGAAAGGGGAGTACATGGCGCAGTCAATGGAACGCATAGGATTTGTGGGAGTAGGACGAATGGGTGCCAACATGGCCCGTCGGTTGAAAGATGTTGGGGGTGTTGTGACAGCCATTTACGATGTGGATGCCGCTAGGGCTGCATCGTTATCTCAAGAGCTAGGGGCAGAATGTGCCAAGACACCTGCCCGGGTCGCCGAATTAGCGACCGTGGTCTTTACCGTCGTAACAGACGATACTGGCATGCGCGCGATTTTTTCTGACGAAGATTCGGCGAGTCTTTTGACGCAGGCGAATGGACGCCTTTTTGTAAATTGCGCGACGGTCTCGCCTGAAGTACATATAGAGATGGAAGCCCTCATAGAGCAGAAGGGAGGTCAATCTCTTGAAGCATGTATGGCTAGCAGTATTCCACAAGCTCGTGAGGGCTCACTTTATCTCATGTGTGGCGGAAATCCGGATAGTTTTGATCGAGCAAAACCGATACTTGAAATGCTGAGTGCAAATCTTCTCTATATAGGCCAGGCCGGGCAAGCGGCAAAAGTGAAAGCCTTGGTGAATATGGTGATGAACATTAATACGGCAGGGTTAGCCGAAGGGTTGGGATTGGGCGCGGCTCTCGGATTGGATCTGACCATGTTACAGGAAGTCTTTAGTCAGACAGGAGCGGCTTCTCGTGTACTGGAAACTGACGGAGCAGATATGCAGAGCCGTGATTATGAATGCTATTTTTCTGCTGCTCATGCAGCAAAAGACGCTGGAATTGCCTGTGAAATGGCGGAATCCGTTGGGCTCGTTTCGCCTTTGGCCAAAGCGACTTGGGAGCAATATCAACGCCTCGTTGCCATCGGTAAAGGCGAATTGGATAAGTCAGCGATAGCCGAATTGACATTCAGCGACCGCCAGAATCCTGAGCAGTAGAATCGGAATGAGATGTCCTTATGGCGAAACGTTCTTATCGACTCATTGAATCCGGTAGGGGAGTCCCCATTAAGGCCTGGACTAGAGGTGTGCCTTTGGAGCCCGAGGCAGAACAACAATTGCGTAATGTGGCTTCGTTGCCAATTGTCTATAAATGGGTGGCAGCTATGCCCGATGTCCATTGGGGAATGGGTGCCACGATTGGAAGTGTGATTCCTACCAAAGGCGCGATTATTCCTGCAGCCGTTGGGGTGGATATAGGGTGTGGAATGATGGCGGTACAGACGACATTAACTGCCGGGGATTTACCAGACTCATTACGCACAATTCGAGAAGTCATTGAACGTGCCGTGCCACACGGACGCACCAATAATGGGCAAAAGAATGATCGCGGAGCTTGGTGGAATATTCCTCAACATCATCTCAAAGAATGGGGACGGTTAAAGCCGACGTATGATGACATTGTGTCGCAGCATCCTAAGCTCAATCGAGGGAATGATGTGAACCATCTTGGGACCTTAGGCACGGGCAATCATTTTATCGAAGTATGTCTAGATAGCCAGGAGTCCGTATGGTTTATGCTTCATAGTGGGTCGCGCGGAGTAGGTAATCGTATTGGGAACTATTTTATTGAATTGGCGAAACGTGACATGCGGAAGTGGATACGAAATTTGCCTGATGTGAATTTGTCCTATTTAAAAGAAGGCACGGAATCATTTGATGACTATGTGCAGGCCGTGCAATGGGCCCAGGATTTTGCCATGACGAATCGAAGCCTTATGATGAAGAACATTGTCCAAGTCATTCGTCAATGTGGGGAAGTCCCTGTATTTAAAACCACTCAAGAAGTGGTCAATTGTCATCATAATTATGTTGAATCGGAAACACATTACGGGGAAGAGGTGTGGGTGACTCGCAAGGGCGCAGTGCGAGCGCGAAAGGGTGACAGGGGCATTATTCCTGGGAGTATGGGCGCGCGTTCTTATATTGTACAAGGGAAAGGGAATCCTGAAAGTTTTGACAGTTGTAGCCATGGAGCTGGCCGGGCCATGTCTCGTGGGGCCGCGAAGCGTCGGTTCACTCTCGCTGCCCATGAACAAGCCACTCAAGGGGTGGAATGTCGAAAAGATAAAGATGTGATTGATGAGACTCCCGGAGCCTATAAGTCTATTGAGGCGGTGATGCAGGCACAAGATGACCTGGTAGAGGTCGTGCATACCTTGAGACAGGTTGTCTGCGTGAAAGGGTAGTGAACAGGGGATTCATTGACATGTTCAATCAAAAAAGAGCAGAGTATGAATCCCCCCTTATTTCCCCCTTTTCTCTTACCATTCAATGGAGGTGCCCAATGAAGAAGTTAATGATTGCTGTATTAATGGGTCTTTTTGTGATGAGCTTAGGCAGTGTCTCTTTTGCCGGAATGCTTGACGCGGTGACTGATGCCACAGAGAAAGCCAATGCGATGGCCAAAGGTGCAAATGCCAAGACCGAGAGTGTCGAACAGAAAGCCATTGAAGCGCAAGATACGTCAACAAAAGAATCTGGAAGTATGATGGATCAGGCTAAAGAATCGGCCAAGGAAACCGTGAACGAAAAAATTGATGCTATAGGTAAATAACGAAAAGAATTGAGACTAGTTTTGCTCCTGAAAAGGCAGCCTGTGGACAAGCGTTCTGCAGGCTGTTTTTTTTTGAAATGGGGAGAGGCGTTATTCTCGGCGGAGCAGGTGATGCAGGATCTGGAGAGCCGACTGAGTCAACCGTTGTGAATTATTCTGGCAGGAACGAACTTTTTCAAGTCGATGGTGAGCTTCCGCGAAATCAGGTTGCAGGTTGATAGTATGTCTCAATGTGTTTTCAGCTTCTTTGATATGACCTTGAGCCATCAAGACCAGTCCAAGATCAGAATGGGCTTCGGCATCTGTGGGGCTTAATATGGTTGTCGCCGCAAATGCTTCGCGAGCTTGAGGGAAATGTGCCTGAGCAAGGAGCGAACGTCCTAGCCAATAGAAGGCTTGGGAGTCATAGGGGTTGAGTTCAGTGCTTTTCTGTAAAATTTTTTCGGCTTTTTCCCATTCGTGTTTGTCAATATAAGCGGCTCCGAGTTCACGGTATGCTTCTAGTAATATTGGGTTTAGCTGAATGGCAGTCTGGTATTCTTCGATGGCTCCGTTAGGGTCCCCTTGCTGGCTCAACAATTTTGCTAATCGTAGATGGGTGGGGGCGTCGTGTGTTTGGAATTCTGGTGAGGTTCGCAGTGCCGCTCTGACCTCGCGAAGCCCGGCCTCTACAGATTCATTGGTCACGGGATCGCTGGTTAGGATCTGGCTTTTACTTTCGGGGTTATGGGTGAGATCCGCACTGTTCGCACGGACTGGAAAATAGGTTGAACTCAATACAGAAAAGAACGCGACAAAAGCTAAAGTTGCTGCCTGTTTCATTCAGGAATCTATTATGATTGGGGAAAAGTTAGAGTGAGGTACCATTTTGGTTTGATGCGACCGAAGTCTGTGCGGGTATGTTTCTGTAGAGATTGTTTTGAATCTAACACCACCGGCCCATTTAACCCGCGCCAAAAGACAACCCAATGCCAATAGCTACAAGCATTATTTTTATGCCATTTGATTGCTAAAAGGGTCGGTGAGGGTAACGTGTCCCACCTTTTAAAGGATGTAGGGTGAGAGGAGGTTACTATTCCGTAGTGTAAAAGAAGTTGTTGTACGTATTTTGTGTCTGACCACAGTTGGGGATCATGGACCTCAATGCCCAAATGGTCTGCGACCTTTTTCACCTCCTGATAACTCACTCCAGCAATGGTGGCTACGCTAGCCAATCCACATCCGGTTTTATCTGTTTGAACAATTGGCTTCATGACTCCAATAGCCCTTGCCTTAAGGAGGGTTGGTTTTTTTGAAATTTGGAAAATTGTTTATAATTGAATGTATGGCTCGTCGATCTTTTCTTGCTATTCTTTGAGGAATTTTCCCAGATAGATTTTCAAGGCCTTGGCATTATTATATTCCTGGTCCTTGGCGCTATATAAAAACGTGAGAGTTTTACGGCTTGCCATATTTTTGAGCCGTGTGACCTCCTCCTTCTGCTGATCTAACTCAGTTGAATAGGCGTCCAAGAATTTTTGCCAACGCCCACTATCGTGGTTGAACCATTTTCGTAATGTGCTGGATGGCGCCAGGTCCCGGAGCCAGAGATCAAGAGAGGCTGATTCTTTTGCCACTCCGCGTGGCCATAGCCGATCAACCAATATCCGAATTCCATCCCCCTTTGATGGAGATTCATAAATTCGTTTTAGTCTGATCATCGGAGGTTTTCTCTTAATGGTCGTAGGGCTAGCGGATGATTTGGACTCATCAGAATAAAGTGGTACAGCAGGCTTCTTATTTTTGGTTTTTCTCGGTGATGTCTGTGAATTTTTATTTGAAGGATGTCGAAAACAGTCCGTGGTGTGATCATTCACCAACCCGGCAGCCTGCATGTGCGCATAAATGACCGTACTACCCACAAAACTAAACCCACGTTTTTTGAGATCTTTGGAGAGGGCATCACTTTCCAGGGTTGTTGCGGGCACTTGTGAGATGTCCTTCCATTTATTAATTTTAGGTCTGCCTCCCACAAACTTCCAGATGTAGGTGTCAAAAGATCCAAACTCCTTTTGTATGGCCAGAAAAGCTTTGGCATTGGTAATGGCGGACTTAATTTTGAGACGGTTACGAATGATGCCGGTATTCTTGAGGAGGGATGTTTCTTTCCGGGCATCAAACTTGGCTACTTTGACCGGGTCAAAGCCAGCAAAGGCTTTCCGGTAACCTTCGCGTCGAAGTAAGATCGTTGACCAGGATAAGCCCGCTTGGGCGCCTTCGAGAATGAGCATTTCAAAATGGCGGTGGTCATCATGTACAGGTTCTCCCCATTCCTCATCGTGATACGGGATGAAATGAGGTTTGTTGCCCACCCATCCACATCGGGTCTTTTGATCAGAGAGGGCTGTTTTCTTGCTTGCCATAAGAGTGGGGGCCTGATTCCTTCCAAGGAGGTTAAGGAAAGGCTACGATTTCAATATCAACGTGTCAATATTTCCAGATTTTTGGGGAAATCAAATTTGCGGGGTTGTTTGGTGAGGAATCTACTGTTCTTGGTATACTGGGAAGACAGCGTGATATAGGAGGATCAAATCATGAAATTTATGCCATCCAAGCTTCACATTTCAATGGCGATTCGTTGCTTAATTGGCGCGGGGGCAATGGGCTTCCTGCTTTGCAGTTCTTTGGCGAGTGCCGCTGAGCCAAGGGTTCTCTGGGAATGTTCTGGGTTTTCTGGAGAAGCTCAGGACCGGTGCATTCGAACCTATGGGGAACTTCAACAAGAAAAAATTTCCAAATTAGAAAAGGCCGTAGAAGCTCAAGAAGACATCATACAGCAACTTCAGCAAAAGGCCGCGCTACAAGCAGCAGCTACGTCTCATTTGGAGTACAAGCTAACGCGAAATCGGCGTAGTTGGGGTGATCGGCCATCTGTTCGCATTTTTCCACCTCTGGGATTTGCCTTGAGTTTTGGTCGAGAGAGGTTTTGGGGTGGGTCGTTCTTTTCAGGGAAACGACATTATTATGGGCAACGATTTTATGGCCGTGGCTATCAGCGCTGGCGTCGTTTTTAAGGCATTCGCTCAAATTGACTCCTTGTAGAACATACTCTATGAAGGAGGGGAACTGAATGTGCGGAAAATCCCATAGGCTATCCATATCAGGGCGACAAACAAGCAAAGTTGACTGAGGCCAAACCCTGCTATTGCCAGTAGGCCCAATCCAATTGGATTTCCGCCAGAATATCCAGTTAGCTTTTCAAGCCCAATGTACAGTAGGAGTGGAGACCCTCCTGCTAGCGCGATAGACAATCCTGAGACTATCCAGCACCATCCTGTCCGAAAAGGGTTTTCTTTGCTGGTGAGTTTTTCCCAATGGGCTGCATAATCCATGATTGACCATCCTCTGGAATGTCTATTCGGTGAGGATTTTCGTCAAGTTAACATGGTGAATATGGGGAATGTGCTTTTAACGATTGAAACTGATCGTTCTGCTTGATTCATCACCAAGAAAGATGGGCTTTCCCTTAAGCAGGATCGCGATGAACGGTGTCAGGTGAAAAAGCCGGGAGGCAGACGGCCATATATTCGGCTCCGTCTGGTCCAGGTGTACTGTATCGAATCCATTCTCCTTTTAAGGTAAGCACCCCTTGCCCGGCATGCACTTTTAGTGTGGCTTCTGTTGTTTCAACTTGAAGCATGCCGCGCAGAACGACCGTATATTCATCAAACTCTGGTGTTTGGCCTGGTTCAACCCATCCAGAAGGGCTTTGCATGCGGGCAATGCTAATCCCGGAGGTTGCGGAATTCACATGTCCGAAAAACTCGTCGATGAGTTTGGGTTTATTTCCTGCTGCTTCAATTCTTGTTGGTTGGTTAATCAGTTTTGCCATCTGTATTCCCCTTTGATGAAAGGTAACGATTCAAGCAACGCTTTTCTTTCTCGTGACTGTATTGGCGAAGTGACCATTGTTAGGGAGCGCCTGTATATGGAACATCCAAATAATCTTTGGTGTCTTTGAAGGTTGTCAACACAATATGCCATGGGCCAGTCGCGACAATTTTGAGATAAAATGTTCCGCCTAAAGGATGAACGGCAGTGCCATGTTGGTTGGTCGTATTCGCTAAAACAATGGGTTCTAGTACTTCAAACCACTGGAGGACTTTCTCCCGTTCACTCCTCTGTCCTATATATGGGCGTCGCGCCGATCCATGGGCCGATAATTTGAAGATGGGAGATTCGGTTTTCCATTGGAGTTTCCATCCGTCCTCGACGGTAAATGGTTTCGTCTCCATGCGCCCAGTTCCTGTGAAGGTTATTTCTGTAACTGATGATTGCTCCAAATTCTCCTTATCTGTGAGGGCGCGGCTCAGATCAACAGTCTCGAACGTGAGGGCGAGACCAATGAAGACTATGGACGTCCATGGCCTTTTTGAATTGTTGGTGATCAAAACGATATTTCTGGTCAGGTAAGGTGCTGGTGAAGGAGATGCCTTATGACAAAGGAAAAGTTTAGATGAATGTACAGGATTTGGGAAAAGGTGGGAAGCTTTTTGTCGGAAAAGACAAAATTTTATTAGCGAGAGGAAAATGCTACGAGAGGATGGACACCTTTGATGAAGGGTGTCTTCAAGCTATTAGGGAGATAGGGCTGTTGTAGATCTGAGAGAGTTATTTGGTCTTACTTGTTTGTTGCAGAGTTTGGTGTATTCTGCGTTTTTATTTCATCTGCTTGAGATTCATAGGTTCGTGCATCTTCGGCTCGGTCCATTTTCCTTAACAATTGGGCGTAATTCCTGAGAGCCCGTTCAACTCGAAAGTGGCTTTTGCCCATGGTTTGTTTGGTGAGGGCAATGGTTCTCTGAAATAATGGGTCGGCCTTTTCATATTGTTCGGTATTGAGGTAAAGAACAGCTAAGTTATTTAACGGGCCGGTGAGCCCGGAATGTTCAGGCCCCTCGGCTTTTTCAATAATGCTGATTGCACGTTGAATCAAGGGAATGGCCTGAGCTGGTTGATTGAGAAGGCGATGAATTTCTGCTAATTGGTTAAGGCTGATCGCCACTCTCGGATGTTCCTTCCCAAAGCCTTCTTCAGTAATCGTGACCATTCGTTCTAATAGAGGAGGCACTTTGGTCAGTTCCTTTGCTGAGCTGTAGAGAAGAGCCAAATTATTCAGGCTGCCAAGGAGATTAGGGTTTGATGGCCCAAGTTGTTTTTCCTTGATAGCAAGGGCACGTAATAACAAGATTTCTGCTTGATCATATTTTTCTTGAGCGCGATAGAGAAGGGCGAGATTGTTGAGGGCCTCGACGAGATTCGGTGAGTCCGGTTCTTGTGTTCTTTCTGTGGTCTCGAGGACACGTTTGAGGTAGGGTTCGGCTTTCGCATATTGAGACTGTCGGACAAAGAGACCTGCCAAGTTTTCGATATCGCGGATGGTTTCGGGATCATCAGGGCCTTGAGCTTTTTCACGAATAGCGATCGCTCTTTCAAAATACTGTTGAGCCTGGTCGAATTTTTTTTGTGTGACATACAGCGCACCCAAGTTGCTGAGGCTCACGGCCAAATCAGTTGATTCTGGGTTTGGGGCCTTTTCATGGATGTCCACGGTTTGTTGGAGTAAGGTCTCTGCTTTTTCCGGTTCTCCTTTGGCATTGTGCAAAATGGCAAGATTGGTGAGTGATTGAATGAGACGGGGATCTTGATCGCCAAATTGTTGAGCTAAGGTGAGTGCCTGGTTCAGCTTTTCCTCTGCTTCGGGAAATTTCCCTTGTTCCATGAGGGTTCTTCCTTGGTCTGTATGGAGTTCCCATGGTTCTTTGGGGTCTGAACAACTGAACAACGTGAATGATAGTGCTAGAAGGAGATAACTCAAGAAATGAGCGCGCGATGTTGTCACATATATCATGAGAATTCCCATTTTTTCATTTACAGGTAGTTGGATGGAAGATTGAATGGTGGGCAATTGTACTGTAGAGGTGATGAGCTTGCCAAACGGCTAAACTCTATTGCCCAAAAAGTGAGTTTAAGTTCAAAACAAGGCGAGTTGCGTAGGGCCTGGTCGTTTGAACGTTGTGGGCACGGGAGATTCTGCGATAGTGGGAAAGCCAAGTCTCTTATAGGTCTGCTCAAAGAGTTCTGAGATAACTTGCCAGGTCGGTCCTTGGCCATGATGTCGCTTAAAAAATATACGTTCACCTGTTTGGCCTTGGCGAACTTCCTTGAGTCTGGATAAGATCTTTTGAATACGATCAGGGAAATGATGGGTCATCCTTTCGATAAACACGTTTTTCACGTTATCGTTGAGTCGGAGGAGGATGAAGGTTGCATCTTGGGCGCCAGCCTCCCGCGCCCGTCTAAGAATTTGGGGAATGTCCTGTTCATTCAGGCCTGGTATGACAGGGGCAATGGAAACCACTGTCGGGATATCAGCCTTAGCTAACGCTTCGAGAGTTGCAAATCGTTTAGAGATTGAGGGTGCCTGAGGTTCAACCTTTCTGGCGACTTCATCAGAGATAAATGGGATGCTGAAATAGACCCTAATCCATGTTCTGGTTCGAAGCTCTTGGAATAAATCGATATCTCGTTGGAGTAGAGCTGATTTTGAGATAATTCCGACAGGATTTCTAAATTTGGCACAAAGTTCTAGGCAACGGCGAGTTAATTGATATTCTGCTTCGAGAGGTTGATAGGGGTCAGTATTGCCAGAAAAGACGATAAGTTCACCCTGCCACGATGGTTTTTGAAAGGTTTCCTCTAGTTTCTCGGCCGCATTAATCTTGACCACGAGTTTTGACTCAAAATCGGTACCTGCTCCGAATCCCCAATATTCATGGGTGGGCCGAGCATAACAATAGGCACAGGCATGAAAGCAGCCCCTGTAAGGGTTGAGGCTCCACCGAAAGGGAAGATCGGGGCTCTCGTTGTGACTGAGAATGGTTTTAGCTTGTTCCTCAAAAATATCAGGGGTGATTGGGGCTGCGGGTCCAAGGAGTTCGCGAGTTTCAGCGGTAAACGGATTAGGAGGATTGGCAATAGGTTTCATAATGGCTTGTTTGAAGCATAGCAAATCTCCTTAACTTGTTCTTCTTTATTAAAAACGGTACATTTATTATCTTGTTATCGGGTTCGGGAATTTCCATTCTCCCCAATCTTCAGTATTACCCAGATTGTGAAATGCTTGTCATTGTTGCCCCCGTAGCTCAGTTGGATAGAGCAGCGGTTTCCTAAACCGCGGGCCGCACGTTCAATTCGTGTCGGGGGCACCAAGACAGATTCTTAAGTCAGGCTTTCCTTTTCAGTGTCGAATTTCTTTTCGCAATTGTAGCATTGCCGTTTTCAGAACATTCTTCTATGTTTTTGACCTTCCTCTACAGTTAATTCCTTTCTCTGTTCTAAGAATCTCTTGATGGTTCCAAAAAATGGATAAAGAGTGTCGGAGCGTTTTAGAGAAAATTTTCCAAGATATTTTTCTGAATGTTTTAATTGCTATCGATTTGGTTGGAAGAAAAAATTGGTAGCAATTTAATGTTTGTTTCAGGTTTTACAGGAACTATATTTGAATTGAGGTTATTTAGATGTTGGGGGGAAGTTTCCTGGCATTTAGGTTGCTTGTCCGAACCTTGTGTGAAATGGCCCAGTTCAAGATTTATTACCTTGTTGCCCTCTTCAGTAAAAGTGGAGGTTTGTTGAGGTAATAAGCCTCTTTCTTGCGGATATTTTTTAAGAACGATATGATACAGATTCCTTTTAATTTATCGTACTTTATGTATTTTTTCCGATAATATTGTACGACTAGCTCTAAAGTGCTAGTTTAAATTTCCTTAGAATAGACTTTCAGGTGCCGAATCTTGCTTGAGATGTCAATTGATTCTTCCGATAGAGGAAGAATCCTGTTGAGATATTAATCAATCATTTCCAAAGTATTTCAAACATCCTCATTAAGGGGAAGAGGTGCATGTTATGAAGGGGATTCAAGTTAATCAAAGGTTTTGCGTCGTGTTGGTCCTTGTTTTTGGATTGATTGTGAGCTTTGCAGTAACTGGTTTGGCGCAATCAGTTGTGGGAATGAAAAAAAACTCTGACGCGAAACGAGCAGAAAGTCGTGCAGAAAAAAAAGCTCTTATTGTGACTGATGACTACATTATTGGGCCAGAAGATGTACTTGAAATTAGTGTTTGGCGCAATCCTGATTTATCAAGGGAGGTTATGGTTCGACCAGATGGACGAATTTCCCTACCGCTTATTGGCGATGTCAAAGCGGTTGGGTTAACAACTTCGGAATTGCGTGACGATATTAAAGAACAATTGAAAGCCTATAAGGAAAACCCTACTGTAGCTATCGTTGTAAAGGCTGTGAATAGTTACTATTTCTATACCCAAGGGGCAGTTGGTAATACAGGAAAAATTCCTTTATTAAGCCGAACGACCCTTATTCAAGCCATTACGTTGGCAGGAGGTTTGGCTCCTGATGCCGTCCGGAGCCGAATTACTATCTTTCGTCTTGGACGTGATGGAGAGGCTCCGAAAAAAATCGTGATTAGTTATGACGAAATAATCTTACGTGGTGCTGAAAATATTGTCTTGAAGCCAGGGGATACCTTGGTTGTGCCTTCTGAAACTATGGTGCTGCTTCCATAATTTTTTGTGATTTTAAAGATGGAGATTTCTTGTGTTTTCTAATACTTCCCTAAAAAATATTCTCTGGATATGCTTTTTTTTGGTGATGCTGAGTGCATGCTTTAAGCCAGATGTGATTATTCCTCCCGGTCCGCCAGAAGAAGGATTTGTTTTAGGCCCAGAGGATGTTGTTGAGATTGTAGTTTGGAAAAATCCAGACCTTTCGAGGCAGGCTGTCATCCGACCAGATGGAAAGATTTCCCTTGCGCTTATTGGGGATGTTCCAGCTAGCGGTTTGACCGCGGACCAATTGGCGAGTGAAATTGCAGAGCGTTTTAAAGCCTATAAAGAAAATCCTTCCGTATCGGTAAATGTTGTTGAGGTAAATAGTTACTATGTTTTCATGGTAGGCGAAGTCAACTCACCAGGGAAATTACAACTTAAGTCCTATACAACCCTCTTGCAAGCCATATCGTTAGCAGGGGGATTTACTCAATTTGCCTCCCGAAACGATATCCGGATTGTTCGTAACATTATTGATCCAGAGGGTAATATCAAGGAACTAAGAATTCCAATTCGTTATGACGATCTTATTTCAGATGAAGGTGGGGTATATAACATTACTGTTAAATCTGGAGATACAATCGTTATCCCATAGATTGCGAATTCATATTTTAGGGTAAGTGCAAATGATAATTTCTAAAAAACGATTTCTGATCTCATTAGGCTAAAAATGGATAATATTCTTAAGGAAGGTTCCGAGCCAGATAGTAGTATTTTTCTCAAAAACTTTATTTGGGATTCTTTGAATGTTGCTTGGAGGTGGAAGTGGTTTATTTTTGCGATGATTTTTTTGGGAACTTTAATTGGTGGGGGGCTCGCATGGAATCAAAAGGACATGTTTCGCTCCAGTACCGTAATTTTAGTTGAACAGCAAAAAATAACGGAAGACTATGTTCGGTCGGTTGTGGGAGGAAGTGTTGCGGAACGTGTTTCTACAATTACACAACAGTTATTGAGTCGAACAAACCTTCAAAAGATCATTGATGAATTCTCCCTTTTCCCCAATACGGTAAAAAATGCCGGCTATGAACCTGTTATTAAATCCCTGCGTTCCAATATAAAAATTGAGATCAAAGGCATGGGGGTAATGGGGCAGGTGGAAGCTTTTACTATTTCATTTGCCCATCATGACCCGATGATGGCGATGAAAGTTACGGCTAAGTTGGCTTCGCAATACATTGAGGAAAATTTGAAAATTCGTGAGCAATTTATTGAAGGGGCAACAGATTTTTTAGAACAAGAACTCCATGATGCTAAGGTAGTTTTGGATGAAAAAGAAAAGGCTCTTAGTCAATTTAAGCTTGCACATATGGGAGAGCTGCCTGCGCAACTCGAGACAAATCTTCGAGCCCTAGATCGTTTCCAGGAGGAGAAAACCAGAATTGCCGAAGCAAAAACCGGGATAAATGTTCGACTTGAGTTGTTGCAGAAATCGATTAAAGAATATGAGGCGATTGCCGCCCCATTAGCTGAAATGGCGCAAATGGGTCTACCGATGGGAGGAGTTCTCGCTTCTGGAGATCCTCTGACGGCTCAACTGAATGATCTGCAACGTGAATATGAGAAGTTTTCCATGGAGTATACGGATGCTTATCCTGATGTAGTTTTATTAAAAAGTAAAATTGAGCATCTTAAAGAAGAGCTAGCTAGTCGAAGCGGGAAAGGTCCTTCGTCCATTGATGAAGAAGATCTCGAATCTTTAGGGACTTCTGAAACTCAAATTGAAATTCCAACTTTTGACCCTTATATCAATGATCTCCAAATTTCTCGAAATGAATTGAAGGCTCAATTGGCATCCCTAAGCAGTCAATCGAAAAATATAAAGAAGCAAATGGGGATTTTAGAACAACGTCTTTCCAATACTCCAATACGTGAACAAGAACTCCTAGTTTTGGAAAGAGATTATGCCAATATGCAAGAACATTATCAGCGGTTGTATGAAAATAAGATTAATTCTCGGATTTCAGGAAACCTAGAAAAACGACAAAAAGGTGAACGCTTCCGTATTCTCGATCCTGCAAATTTACCAACCCAGCCAGAAGGATTGCCACGATTTCTCATTGGAGCTGGGGGAGTTTTAATTGGGGGAATTCTTGGATTCGGGATTGCTTTTCTCGTGGAATTCCTCAGCCCTACATTAAGGAGAGCTGAGGATGCTGAAGTTGCGTTAGGTCTCCCAATGTTGGCAACGATTCCTAGCTTTAAAATGGCGTATGGCAAATCAATGAAGTTAATCCCTGGGGATACTGAAGCGCCACGAGGAGTTGGCGACGGGGCTGTAAATGGGAATGGAACTCAACAGAGTGATTATTTCGAAAAAATTCCGAATGGCAAACCACGTTTCTATCGAACATCATTTAAAGCCTCTGCCTTTCCGGCTCAACTGAATTTAGTGACAAAGTGGAGACCAGATTCGGTTGTTGCGGAGCAATTTCGAGTTGCCGCCACCAGGCTAGATCTTATGGGAGACCGTCCCATGGGAAATGTAGTGTTAATATCAAGTGCTATGAAAGGTGAAGGGAAAACCTCGACGGCTGCTAATCTTGGCTATACTTTAGCCCGAGATCTTGATGAGCCTACTTTAATCATTGATTGTGACTACAAATGCCCAAATTTACATAACGTTCTTATGTTGAAGCATTATCCTGGTGTTGCAGATTATTTGGCAGGTGAAGCTCCTCTGGAACTGTGTATTCAGCCAGTCCAGGATATTCCCTTATGGTGTATGCCAGTTGGAGATACAGCCGCTTATCCTGTTTCTTTATCAAAGTTACAACACTTAGCTTCTTTATTAGAATCAGTTCGGTCTCGTTATCGTTTTATTATTTTAGATGGTCCTCCAATTCTTCCCTTGGCAGATATTAATGTATTAAATGGATTTGCTGATATGGTGCTAATGGTTGTCAGATCTGGGGTTACACCTAAAGACGTTGTCCAAAAAGCTACAGAAATGATTCATGGTTCTAAGCCAAAGAGATTGGTTCTGACTGATGCTTGGTCTCAAGGGGTCCCCTATTATGTTCGTCATGGATATTCTGCCCCATATTCCCTATCTAGTTCAGAATGAAAGAAGCCTATCTCGAATCATCGGCCCCCATCATGCCGAAATCTGAAAGTTCCCGCCAACCTCCCTTCTTCTATAAATGGTTAAGTTTAAAAAAACGGGTCTTAATTTTAGGTGATGGTAAATTGGCCCATGACCTTGCAAGAGTTTTAGTCTACGATCGGTCTCATCGTTACAACGTGATGGGGTTTCTTTCTGGAGAGCAATCTCGAGTGGGATCGCGATTAGAGAATCCGACTGTTATTGGAACTGTCGATCAGTTGTTTGATCTTTCAGAATATTATCAGGTGCAAACGATTGCTGTGTGTGTCGAAGACCGGCGTGGAGGAATGCCATTAGAAGCCTTATTGGATGTGAAATCTATGGGAATCGAGGTGGTAGATGGACATCGGATGTATGAAGAGGAATGTGGACGATTATCTATTGATGAACTAAAGCCTAGTTTTTTAATATTTTCGTCCGGCTTCAGGCGAAAGCCAGTGGTTATGGTTCTCAAGCGAATAGGAGATATTCTTGGTGCATTATTTGGTTTGGCTTTTTTAACCCCTTTACTGTGTGTCATTGCCGCTTGTGTCAAATGGGATTCCCCAGGGCCAGTGCTTTATCGGCAGACGCGGGTAGGTTTGCATGGGTATCCATATGTGTTGTTGAAATTTCGGTCTATGCGGCAAGACGCGGAGGTTGATGGTGTCAAATGGGCTGAACAAGGAGATACCAGAGTGACGAAGTTGGGGTATTGGTTGCGCAAGCTGAGACTCGATGAACTCCCACAATTCATAAATGTCTTAAAGGGGGAAATGAGTCTTGTAGGTCCAAGGCCAGAAAGGCCGCATTTCGTGCAAGACCTTAGAAAACAGATCCCCTTTTATGACTTGCGACATACCGTACGACCAGGAATAACCGGATGGGCCCAAACCTGTTTTCAATATGCAGCATCCTTAGAGGATTCCCACGTAAAACTTCAATATGATCTCTATTATGTGAAAAATTTGTCCTTATGGTTAGATGTAAAAATTTTATTTCGAACTGTTCGAGTGGTATTGCAGGGTAGTGGAGCTAGATAGACAAGTCTTAAGGTACGGTAAAATCTATGATGAATGCCATTAGTTTTGATATTGAAGAACATTTTCAAGTGGCGGCTTTTGATTGTGCAGCCCGCCGACGTCATTGGGGCACCCAAGAAAGTCGAGTAGAACGAAACACCCAATTGATTCTTGAAGTGCTAGAACAACGTGGAGTTAAGGCCACGATGTTTGTTTTAGGCTGGGTGGCCGAGCGAAATAAAAATTTGGTAAAACGCATTGTAGAAGCGGGCCATGAATTGGCTTCTCATGGATACGGACACGAACTTATCACAGTCCAAAATCCAAAAATTTTCCGAGAAGATGTTAGGCGTGCAAAGAAATTACTCGAAGATATCTCTGGAAAGGCCGTTCTTGGCTATCGGGCTCCAACCTTTTCCATTACAAAAGAAACTGAATGGGCGTTACCTATTTTAGTTGAAGAGGGGTACAGGTACGATTCCAGTATCGTTCCAATCGTTCATGATTATTACGGAATTCCTGGTGCAAATCCAAGCATTCATACCTTAAAAACAGACTCAGGCCCATTAATCGAGGTTCCGCCATCTACTTGTGAATTCGGAGGATTTAAAGTACCTATTGCCGGTGGGGGGTATTTCAGATTATTCCCCTATTCCCTTCTCAGGAAGCTTTTGCAACGCGTTGAAGCTAAAGGGGAACCACTTATCATGTACCTTCACCCATGGGAACTTGATCCGGGTCAGCCGCGAATGCGTGGAGCATACCTTTCCCAATTTAGGCATTACTTAAATCTGGACAAAGTCCATGGTCGGCTTATTCAACTATTACAGGACTTTCGTTTTGGCCCGATTGAACATCTTATCGCCTCTTAAAGACCTGCTAGCCTTGCCTTAATTTCATTCCCCACCCATCCAAACACTTCCGGTTCCCCGTATTTAATCTGTTTCTCTTCGTTTACTTTTCTAGTAGGAGAGGGCTGAAGGTGGGGCTGAGTTGTAAAGAAGAAAGTGTGCCTTAGGTATTATAACTGATTCCTAAAACATTCGGAATATTGTGTATTCCTTCGGCAATGATTACTTATTGTAGTGGGTTCTCAGCCTCCTTTTTGTTAAACCCATAACAAATAAAACACTAATTTATCAGTTATTTTTGATTTTACATTATCTTCTATAATGAAAATCGTGTGGCCTATCATTTGCATTTGATCGTGAGGCGAATGTTTTTGAGGGATAGCCCTAGTTTTCTTCCCCCCCAACAAGTCGGTTAGAAGATTCCTAAATGAAGAAATTTCTTAAGCAAGGAAATTTCATAGTGAGATAGTGTCACGCTGAATAAACGAGTAGTTCAAAAGTTAAGGCTTTTAAACTTGACCCAGGTACTAGTTAAATAGTTCGCTTCATGGACATTCAATATCGTAGTCGGATTTTATTGGTGTTGTCGGCAATTCCTGTCCTCCTCAAGTCCTTGAGGAACCCAATCCTGTGGTAGATTTCCTGGTATTTCACAAATTTTCCCTGATGTCCTTCTCTAAACTTTTGAGAAAAATTTGTAAGTATACATGCGGAATTATTATTTTAATGTTGAGTATTCCTTTACCCTTATTGGCAGATGTGGTCTTAACGTGGAATCCTAATTCTGATGTGGATTTAGCTGGGTATAACATTTACCAGCGAATACACCCTTCCCAAGATTTTGGACTCCCCATTTTTAGTGGTATGCCAGCCGCAATTAGTGCCCCCTATTATGCGGTCCCTGGGCTCCTAACTGGGGGAACCTATAGTTTTATTTCTACAGCATTTGACCAAAGTGGAAATGAAAGCCTGATTTCAAATGAAGTAACAACGACCGTGGGAAGTAACTCTAGCTTGACCACAACATTGGTGACTGAAATATCCGGTGCTGGCCAAGTGACCAGTTCTCCATCGGGTCTTTTCTGTATAAGTGGCGTGTGTACCCACGGATTTTCAACAGGTTCGAATGTCACTCTCACTGCAATTCCTGCTGGTGGGTATAACTTTATTGGGTGGAGTGGAGCCTGTAGTGGGACGAATATATGTACCGTGAATTTATCAACTGCTCTTTTTGTAAAGGCAAATTTTGAGATCCAACCTCCTCCTTCTCAAATATTAGTTACCTCGGTTCAAGGGAGTGGGACAGTAACTAGCACACCTTCTGGTCTAACCTGTCAGGAATTGGTTTGTACAAAAGAGTTTCCAATCAATGGGACTGTCACACTTACGCCAACTCCTTCTCCTGGATTTACTTTCGGTGGGTGGGGGGGCGTATGTACGGGAATGAGTACATGTTCGGTGTTGTTGACGGCAGACAAACCTGAATTGGCTTCCGCCCTCTTTCTCTCTAATTCAAATACGCAGCCTTTAACGGTGACATATACCGGGTCGGGCACGGTGACGAGTAATCCCGGAGGACTGACGTGTAGTAGCGGCACGTGTACGGGGGCCTATGCGACGGGGACGACGGTGACGCTGACGGCGAGTCCGGCGAGTGGCGCCAGTTTTAGTGGCTGGAGTGGCGCCTGTGGGGGCACTGGTAGCTGTCCGGTGACGTTGAATGGAGCGACGAGTGTGGGGGCCACGTTTACGGCCGGTGGCGGCAATCCCCCCTCGACGGAGACGTTGACGGTGACGGTGCTGGGGACGGGGACGGTAAGCAGTAGTCCCGGGGGCATTCTCTGTAGCAGTGGCACGTGTACGGGGGCCTTTGCGACAGGGACGGTCGTGACGCTGACGGCGAGTCCGGCGAGTGGTGCCAGTTTTAGTGACTGGAGTGGGGCGTGTACTGGAGCCGGGTCGTGTGCCGTGACGCTAAACGCCTTTAGCAGTGTGGTGGGGACGTTTACGGCGGGCGGCAGTCCCCCCTCGACGGAGACGTTGACGGTGACGGTGCTCGGGGCAGGGACGGTGAGCAGTAGTCCCGGGGGCCTTGTCTGTAGCAGTGGCACGTGTACGGGGGCCTTTGCGACGGGGACGGTC
>JAJDBP010000007.1 GCA_029261295.1 Nitrospirales bacterium
GCTCTGGGGAAGAGACAATTTGAGCGCTACAGCCATCGTCGTCGCCTCCCCGCCACCACGATAGCCCAGACCTGTCGCCGCACTCGGGTTCGCAGATCGTCCTTGTTCGTGTCGTTCATCGTTCGTTCTGGGCTGCGCGGCATAGTCCCTCGGCATTGAGAGTCATAGGGTTAGATTTCGTGTTTTCTCTATTCATTAAGTAACCACTCTCCACTTCCATCGGCATTGCTACTGGAAAAGTTTAGTTTCAGCAAAAATTTGCTATTTTCTTTCACCTGATCATTCATGATGTTTTTTGTGTTTCATACCGTTCTGATGATTAATGATACCTTTCTCAATGCTCTTTGAAGTGGGGTGTTATCTCCTACCGTTAACCGAGTTTTCTTGTTATTTTGTGATTTCTGTCTCAATTGCTTTAACTCTATTCACTTCCATCGGCATTCTTATCGCGTAAATTAAACACAAGAACGAAAAAAACTTTCGTTTAGCCTCAATTGATGATTACGAGGAATACAGTACATATAAAAGGCTAGATATAGTTACGTATAACTCGTGCCCTCTTTATTCTAAAATTCAATTCAATCGACTCTTCGAAGAGATCAAACACTCTCATGAAACGAACAGATTTGAGTCAAGCAGACCAATCAATAGGTTGATGACAAAAGTGGGCCCGATCAAATCCTCATTATATTTTTGGAGTAAGTGCGGATGGCGGAGCAAGCTCAATGTTTCGACCAAGCAGAGAAGGCATACCTGAACGGCAAATCATTACCGCCAAATTTGTGGGAAGGATAAATTACGATTGGAATGATGGACGAATTTTAAAAAGAAGACTGGGGAATAGCCGACGCACTCCAACCAAAACTATTCAGACCTAGACAGACCTAGGAAACGGATTTCAGCATAAATGCAATTGGAAGGAGAAGGTAATGGGCAAGAGTTATTCATATATTTCGCTAAACCTAGAAGTCCAAGAAAAATAGGAGACCGATGAGATCAGCCACCAAAGAGTCCAAATTTCTCTCATTTTATTTTTCAGCCATTCCCTTGATTTTTTTGACAGCAGAATTAATCGTTTGCAGACTGGTGGAATCTACACAGATCACATGTGGTTGCTCTAACTGAGCAAAAGATTCTTCCGTTTCTCGTTGCCGTTTCATGACCTCAATGGTCGCATCAGACGCATCAACCCCTTGGAGAAACCGTTTGTCTATTCTCTCGGCGAGTACAGCATCGGAGGCGAACACATCCACAATGAACCAGGTAGATCCTATTTCTTGAGCCAAAAATCGGAATAACTTTCTTTGACGAATTCTCAGAAATGCCGCATCAACCACCACCAAAAATCCGGCCTGCGTTAGTACTCTTGTCAGATCTCTTAACCGACGATAAGTACGCACGGTCATGCTTGAATCATAAAGACTGCCATCTTGCACAGAAGTATCTTTGAGTTGCCCTACCCGTGCGAATAGGCGCTTTCGCTCGACATCCGACCGTACTCTTATTGCCCCAACGGCTTTTATAATCTCTGTAGACACAGTGGTTTTCCCAGTTCCGGAAACCCCGTGCATAAGAATAAGGCACGGAGCATGCTCCCTAAGAAAACCATGTGCGAATTGAAGATATTCGTTCAGTTCACCTTTAATCTTCTCTCTCTTTTCATCCCCTCCTGCCTCTTCCACATGACTTTCTACTAATTGTGCAAACCGTAACCCCGCCACTTTCGCACGGACGAGACTTCGATAGACCTTATACAACTGAAAGACTTTCAAACCCTCATAGTCCCCAGTGACTTCTACATATCGATTCAAGAACAGGAAGGCTAAATCTTGTCGGCCATGCTTTTCGAGATCCATCACAAGAAAGGCAACTTCACTCATCACATCGATCCAGCGTAAGCTTGGCTTAAACTCCAACGCATCAAACACACACAAACGTCCTTCAAACATGGCGATATTTCCCAAATGAAGATCCCCATGGCATTCTCGGACAAAACCAGCACGTCTTCTGTGGACGAACACGTCGAATAAATCTTGCCATTCCTGGTGTAACCATTTCTTTATCTGTGTCAAATATTCTTGAGTGGTTGGAGTCAGTAGATTGAGCGGCAAGTCATCAAGGCATTCTTTTATGGGTTGCCAAACCATATCTGGGTTCCCATAGCATGTAGGCTCTCCAGCCTTTTCTATATTTTCATGGAATGAAGCAATGCGATCCCCCAGTTGAAAAATACAGGCTTCGACCTTTCTTCCTTTGCTGAGAATCCAGTCAATTCCCTGATCTTCAGAAAATTGTTTCATTTTGACCGCAAATTCAAATGGATCCCCTTGACCTTCAATTCTAGGGGTAGTGGGCGATCCGGTTAGACGAACAATCCCCATGTAAACTTCAGGCACCAATCGTCTATTGAGTCGGACCTCTTCTTCACAAAACCACCGACGTTTTTCCAGGGTAGAGAAATCCACAAAGGAATAATGCACAGGTTTTTTGATTTTATAAGCAAACGGACCCGTTAACAGCACCCAGGATATATGAGTTTCAATTAGCTGAATCTGAGTAACTGGATGCGGGTAGCATTCGGGATTCTTTAGCTCCAAAACCCATGTGGAAGAGATTTCATTCATTGAGAGAAAACCCCAAGACCTTCATGTTGATATGAAAACCCAAAAGACCGGAAATATTTCATCACATTGAATATTGTCGTTGAGGCCTCCAGTTATCCATGTACCATTTATGATCTATTTTAATCCTGGCTTGTAACGAAAATCACGGACAAGGTACACTGAGTAATTAAGGTATCCCATGTTCAGACGAATTAAATGGCTCTTCCTCCTGTTTGTCCTCTTCCTCGTTGGAGGGCTCCTTGCGGCTCTGTGGTTTCTGCCTGGGACCTTCTCAGCAAAAGCCACCCCACCAGCATGGGAAGTTAAAATCGCTCGCTTCATCCGCCACATGGCCACACCCAGTCATTTTCTCAAGATGGGCAATCCCATTCCCGTTTCTCATGAGATCTTAGCCGAAGCCCGACATCATTTTGCTGATCATTGTGCAACCTGCCATGCCAATGATGGAAGTGGAAAAACCCATATGGGGCCTAACTTTTATCCTCCAGTACCTGACCTTCGTGATCCAGTTATTCAATCGATGCAAGATGGTGAGCTTTTTTACGTCATACATTTTGGCATTCGCTTAACCGGTATGCCGGCCTGGGGTAAGGGACCGCCTGAGCAAGATCAGGAGAGCTGGAAGCTTGTTCATTTCATACGACATTTGCCAAATATTACGCCAGAAGAAATCGCTGAAATGAAAAAAGACAACCCCCTTACTCGGGTAGAACGAGAACAGCAAGAAATGCTTGATCAATTCTTATCGGGTAGAGACGCGGAACCGGCCACGTCACACCACCATTAATTTTATTATCTAAGGAGAATAGCCATGAAACCCTTTGTTCGCTTTCTCATTATTACTTCTTTTTTAATAATCCCAAGTATGGCATGGGGACACGGAGATGCGTCCCATGTCATGGGCACCGTGACCGCAATGGAAGTGGATCATGTTGTTGTCAAAACAACAAAAGGTGAATCCGTGTCTCTCGCATTTCAACCTGAAACCATTTTCCAACAAAATGGCATCCATAAGAAAGATGCGCGTCCCCTTGTGGGAGACCGCTTGGTCGCAGAAGTTACTAAGAAAGGACTTCCCCAAGATCGAGACTGGGTTGCCACTGAAATCACTTTTGCCACTCCCAAGAAAAAACCTTAACGGTCCTTTTGTTACGTTCTGATAGAACGTCTAATGATTCATTTGGCCCCGACGCCACAACCCGCAATGCATTTCACATTTTGGCTAATCATGGCGTTGTCCACCCTTACCCTTTTACTAGGATGTGCAAAACCTTACAAGGCGACACTTCCACCTGACCTAACCAAACAACTCAGCGACTCGTTGACCTTTTCGCAAATAAAAGCATTTCCTGATGAACATAATGGAAAATTCGTTGTACTTGGAGGGCAAATCCTTTCAGCCAAACGACTTACCAATGCAACTGAACTCACGATCCTTCATCTCCCACTTATTCAACAACGAGAACCGACCACAGTCTTAACCCATTCTCAAGGCCGATTTATTGCTTATCAACAGGATTTTTTAGATCCGGCTACAGTTCCCGCCGGAACCCGAATCACCCTCGTGGGAGAACTGACTGGATCTGTTTCCCAAAAACTGGATGAGACGGACTATACCTACCCCACTCTCACCATCAAGCGAATTAAAGTCTGGCCCACGCATTCTTCCGGGTATCCCACTTATGGACATCCTTATCCCTATTGGGGACCATACTATGGGTCTCCTTACTGGGGACCACGGGGGCGCTTTTTCAGACCCTACCCTTATTGGTATTGGTAACGAGAAATAGAAGGAAAAATACGAACCTACCTCAAAGGGGAAACTGTTCGTATGACGAAAGGCAATGTGGGAAGGGGGATACTCTGTTGCAGCAGATAATGAGCTTGATTAAAAAAAAATGCTAGGGGAATATGTGCATCCCCCTAGCAAAAGTATAAAACTAAAATTTTTCGCCACTCAACTCCGCTTATAGGTGCTGCGGCTCTAGTTCTTCCTCGGATTCCATGGCGTGGTCATTGGCATGCTCATCAACAGCTGGTTCACTAACCTGGTCATCAGAAGGATGGACGTCAATTCCAGACTCCTCAATCACCGGTTCAGCGGGTATTGCTTCTGACATTTCAAGCGTATTTTCTGACACTTGTCCCTCGTCAAATGGCTCAATCTGATTCGTCGGGATCACTTCCTCATCTATAGGGTGCATGTCATGTATAGCGTGATCATCCAAAATTTCAGGTCCAACTTCTTCGCCATGTAACATGGTCTGGTTCTCGGGAGTAGCCTCTGAGGCACCTTCAGGGTTACTCTCGTTACCCGGCAGAACTTCCTCATCCATAGAGTGCGATTCATGTATACCATGATCATCTAGAATTTCATGCCCAATTTCTTCGCCATGCAACATGGTCTGGTTTTCGGGAGCAGCCTCTAGCGTCGCTTCAGGCACACCCTCATGGATCGTGTCGGACATGGCAGGTTCTACTGACTCAGTTAACGGAGGAAATTCTTCATTAAGCATTTGCTCAATTTCTTCTAATTCCTCCATCTCGTTGACCGGACTTTGTGAGGCAACTTCTGCTTCAGGAGTAAACTCACCGCTCCCGCCGACTTCATGCGTCATCTCTTGTCCTGACACATCTTCGCTTAACGTATCGGCAGTCGGTTCACTAGGAAGGGCTTCCTGTACTGTCGTTTCTTCCAGGACTTCCTCAATAGTCTCTTCCTGACTCTGCATATCCAGTGACACAGGAATAGCAAAAGTCGTACTGGCAAAATCAGCAACTAATCCTACTTCATCATTGCCACCATCCAAGACCAGAACAATATCAGTCCCAGGGTTTTTCCATTCAGCGACCATCACCAAATGACCACGCTTGACGGCTTGCCCCCACAAACTCTTGTCATATTGATAAAGTTTATCAAGCCAAATTTCTTGGACAGATGTGGGCAGTCCATAACTTTGGCTTATCCAATTTTCCACAGTATGGAAATCATTCACAAAATCGACCGCATCGTCATGCTGCGGTTCAAACACATATTTAGCCTGTCCTAAATGATCTTGATAAAACGTATAGGTTAATGCGGCCTGAATCCCTTCGATTTGCGTATGATAGGCCACTCGCTTTTCAAACTCAGCCAATACCGGAGACTGTAACTCCCAAGAAGACGTGACTGGTTCATTTTCTTTCACATCCTGCACACTCATTCCCCAATCAGTGCTCCGCTTTTCAAACGTCTTTGGTTGGGACGGCAGCATAGTTTTTTGCATAACAGAGGCTTCAGCTTGATGCTGCGTAGGCCCCATAAGCAAATGGCCGTTAGAATCACGATGTCGTGTGAAATGTAAATACTCGGAAGTATTTTCCGCATAACTCGTGGTCACAAGTGATGTTCCCAACAATGACACGGCTCCAATTAAAAAAAGATGTGTTTTCATAACGATTCTCGTTGTCCTCTTGGTTCCTAATCGTTGGAAATGATTCAAGATCGCTCAAAAACAGCGTTGAGACAAATCTCTACACCACCTCTCATCCTGTATACAATTCTGTCGGTTTTTGCTGTGAGAACTTTAGAGGAAGGCGGAAATTCTTTAGAGGAGGAGACCAGATACGTGCGTTTTCAGGCTACCTGGCCAGAATAGAGACCCAAAACAGATCTCATAGGCAGAAGACGTCTTCATTTACTAGATAGTTGGCTCTAAAAAAATCCTCGCTATCTCTTACAGAAGGTTTTTTCGATTCTCTTTTCGCCCCAGATTCTTGATATAGCGAGCCATACTATGATCATGAATCCCATCAGTCCCAGGCTTACCTAAATCAGCAATCCTCCCCAAGACCCGGTCCAAAAAGTGGTTCCAAAAATGCAGATCTGTTTGAAGTGTGCCAGAGGCATCAAACATGAGGACTTGTCCAACATGTCGGAAACCCATTTTTCGAGTAGGCACCCTGGTTACCACATCATTATTATTCACGAAACGAAACATTCTAGATTTGAAATCTAAATCAAAATTTCTAGCAAACCTTTTTCCACCCACCCGCGGTTGCCCAAAAGTATACAGCCCGTGTACTGGCTTCGCTTCTTCTCCTAATGAAGCCATTCCCAACGTCGCCAAGGCTCCACCGAGACTATGGCCGGTTAACCACAGTGATTGAGCTTGTGTTTGCCATTCCTGTATAACCTGCCTGATTTCCGGCCAGACGACTTGAAACCCTTTCAAAAATCCCCGGTGAACTTTTCCATATGGCCCAGGTTTTTTTCGAATTTTTATATCAGTCATCCAGTCCTTCAGATTCGTTGGCTCTGTTCCACGAAAGGCAATGATAATCATCGCCGCATTCCCTGCCATAAAGGCTTGGGAATCTTTTTGATCAATGAAAGCAAATTGTGAAAACCCCCATTTCAGAATTTCTGGCTGAATGACCTCTGGCGATTGATAGGCGATTGCGGAGGCTTGAGCCAACAGTCGCGCATTCTGATGTCGATAGCCGGTTGTGTGTGCATCAAAGAAACTCTGTTTCATATCAATCCTCCTTGGATAGAAGGGAAACGATGGTAGGCAAACTGCACTTTTTACGATGATCGCTTGGGGTAAGAATAACTATACGTGAGGAATATTCACAAATCTAGAAGAAATTTGTGCGGTGATGGTATACAGGCAATCAGACAAATCTAATGGAATGGGAAAATAGCCACAAACGATCTAGCACCACGCAAAATTTCCACTCCATTCTGCACCTCCTCCCGAGAGAGGTCGATCAAGAATTTCTCCCCAGTGGTCGCGAAGATTTGAAAAAATCTGAAGATACCCTGCATAGGTGTTGGGTTTTTGCATATAGCCGTTCACCCCTAACCCAGCTGTTTGCACAATATCTATCGGTGCTTTTGATGTCGTTAACACCACGATTGGAATACATGCCAGTCCGGAGTCTTGTTTGATTTCCGTCAACACTTCCGTTCCGGTCATCTGAGGCATGTTCAAATCCAATAAAATTACACTAGGGCGTGGCGAAGATTCTGAGGAACTGAACGGCCCTTGGCGGCACAAATAATTCCAGAGCTCAGTTCCATTATTGACCAACCGCAAACGATCGCCAACCGGGAATTCTTCCCAGGCTTCTTTGATCAATTCACAATCATCAGGGTTATCATCAGCCAACAAGATCGTTTGAATAGGAGGGTAAACCATTATTCACCGTACCCAGTTAACAATGCCAAATATACGTATTCATTCATAATCTATTAGGTGACACATCAGAATTCAGATACATGATTACTTTCGTCTTATCGGCAGATGTACACCAAATCTTGAAATTGAGATTATACGGAGGACAAACTTACCGAACTCCGCACATCTTCTAGGCAGGAACTGGCGGGCGTTTCCAAAGGTATTGAGGAGCCGGAGTTTCTTGTTTATGAGGACTCCGCCACGTATTGGCATGCCGAAAATGCCACCATTGCAATAAGGCATCCCATCCATTGACCCGAATCACATTCGGATCGTCGATCTGACGGTTCCAAGGTTGATCCATGACAAAAACCCGAGCCCCCACAGCTTGATAACTCATGAGATGCTCGGGATGATCATCAATGGCCACAGATATCGTTTCTGGTATTTCCGTTTTTTCCTCCGTATGGTACAGCTCGTCGAAGGGAAGACCATGACTGGTTAACCACTCCAATGTTTGTGGCCTGGAGTACGACCGTCGGGCAGTCACAATAATTATGCGAGTTGTTTGATGAATGACGTCCAGGGCATATTTGGCTCCAGGGTATACAGGCAATTGAGGAATAGACTCCTGGTGAAACCGAGTAAAGATATCTTCAATCATCGAACGGTCATAGTCACTAGAATCTAGCCCACCTGCGCTTCCATATCTCCCTATGGGCCAGGGAGTGCGGGTAATATCTTCAAAGAGGCGCTGAACTTCAGGCTCGGCTCGCCCTAAAACATTATCGATATCAACAGCAAAACAGGATTGTACCTTAGTATTCATGGATAGCCATTCTTCAAGACCCCAACAAATGGAGAATCAAAAATAGGGAGGAGTTGGGAAGGATGATCACAGACGTTTCCTCACCATAGAAATATTGTGAAGGAAGAATCAAGTATCTCATCTGACATGTATTCTTCAAATACCTCGCAGACAACTCAACACGCTCATCCCCAAAAAATGATTACGTAAAGATTTCAACTGCCCAGAGGAACCAAGGAAAGGGTCAGGGAGTTAGCCCAGCGGTGAGTGAATGTGTTTCTAGAATAGTCCGAAGGGGGCGATTGGTTAAAGCTAAATACGCCTTACTAATAGAGCCGACCGGACGAACTTCCATGAGAAACGGCGTCGCCCAATCCCCGTCGGCAACATCAGGTTCTTCAGGAATTAAGACTTTTCGAAAATGTTTCTCATGTGCCGCAAGTATTTTCAAGGGTACTCCGCCAACGGTTCCTACCTGTCCATCAGCGGTCACCGTCCCCGTCAACACCGTTTCTTCATCAACGGGTTCATTTTTAGCTAGTGAGATAATGGTCAAAGCCGCCATTGCAGACAAGCTTCCCCCATAGAGAGTCACCCCAGGATATGGCAACTGAAAGCGAACGGTCCATGAGTCCGGATTCAATTCGGCCGCCTCTACCACACGATAGATGGCTTCGATCACCGACTGTTGCGCATGGGGAGAAAATTTACCAGGAGTTGTTTGAAATTGGACATCTAACCCATCATGATCACGCCGTTGCAGGAATTCCAATTCAATTTCAGCCACTATTCCCATGGGCTCTGCATCTTCATTCATGGTCGTTCCCAAAATAGGAATGGCAGTTCGAATATGTCTGAGGGGTCCATCATGCCCTGGAGCTGTCCAACCTAGAGACGGCCAACAGAAGGAGAAAGTCACAAAGAGGAGCAGCCCAACGAAAGACGCATACCTAGAGAGACTCCAATTGAGGCCGCCCCTTAAGGCACGGGAAAATTGAGTGCCGAATTGAAAACAACGGCTATGTCTGTAGGACGATGTCGGTAACCCAACCATCGCAGTCCTCCATATTGACTATCCCTTTCCCTTCGGTCCAACAAAAGGGAAACTGAAATCTTTATGAGTCTGCGCAGTGGGAGTTTTTTCACATCCCTACCCAATACATCCAGTTACTATCTACATGAACTCCCTCTCTCTGGGGAAAATTTACCGCCTTCGCTCAAATCCAACGCAATCAACCACCTCTCCTTATTCGTCTCAACGCACATGACTTTTATATGCAACATTAAGAACCAATTTTGGATCGCCGACAAAAAGAATAGAGATTGAAAAACCCTGACAGAAGAGCAACTTCGCCGTTTAGAACCTGGAACCATCATGGCTAAAAAACGCATCCCGATTTCTTCCGTAGTCATTGGCATGTATCTCTGCGGAATTGACCGATCTTGGCTGGACACACCATTCCTGAAACATCGGTTTCTTATTCGATCGCAAGGAGACCTTTCCAAGCTTCTTCAATGTGGAGTCGAGGAAATCACAATCGATACCGACCGTGGACTTGATTGCGTAACCACCGAGCCGACCGAACCCGCAAGAAAAAACCTAGACAACCCTGAGATCAAGTCATCTCAGGCAACGAACACGATAACCATCCCTCCAGAAGTCGCACGGATCCAGGATCTTCCTCAGGAGGTCCATGGCACAGACTTGGGCCAAGAACTCACCAGCATTGCCCACACTCGTCAATATATGTTGGAAGGAGTCCAGGACATTCTAGAGACCTTGGGCAAAACAGGTGGGCTGGCTCTTGAGCAAATCAATCAGGTCACTCAATCCATCATGACAGAGACGATTGACCATGAAGAAGCCTACATTGCCCTCATAAGCACAAGAGAATGTTCACCGGCCTTGCACGATCACGCCTTAGCCGTGAGTACCTTAGCCGTTCTCTTGGGACGGGCCGTCGGGCTAGAAGACAGACAATGCCAAGACCTGGCTATCGCAGGGCTTCTTCACGATGTGGGCTTGATCAAAATTCCACAAGCCCTCCATCGACCCTTGAACGAATTATCTGGTCCGGGATTGGAAAAATATCAAACTCACCCACAACTAGGATTAGACCGTTTGACGAAAAAGTCCACATTGTCTGAACAGGTACAAACATGTATTCGTGAACACCATGTAGCTCTTGATGGATCGGGGTTTCCAAACAATCTTGCTCCAGAGACTATTCAGACTCCTAGCCGAATCCTTCGCCTCGTTGATGAATATGATGAACTGTTAGCTGGCACGCATAATGGGAAAGCTCAAACCGTTCGAGAAGCTCTTCAAACCCTGTATCAACAGGGCCAGAAGGGAGTCCTAGATGCACAGTTAGTTAGCACTTTCATTAATCTCATCGGGATTTATCCAACCTATAGCTTAGTGGAACTCAGTACAGGTGAGCGGGGCATTGTCACAGCAAACTCCAAAGACAATCTTCTCCATCCCACCATATTACTTATTCAGGATGCCGCCCACCAACCATTCGCTGAACCCATTCCCTTTAATTTTTCCGTCTTAGGATCAGAAAATCTCAGCCCTGAGATCGTCAGAACCTTACCTCCAAAGGAAATGGGCATTCAGCTCGATGTCGTGTTAGAGGATTGGGTGACTTTGTAGAAGATACGGAAGCCTATATCCCTTACCACCTGGCAATTCCCGGTTTGGGAATCCTCACATTCACTCTCCTATATAAAGATTCCATTCATTCTGACCGATAATCTTAAATAAACACGCGCATCGAATAAGAACGACCAGGAACACATCATTGCGCAAGATTCTGAGGAACATGGCGATAAGGGAAGGAGCGGCAGTGCATCATTCGTTGAACAACACAACCGTTGGGCTGGAGGGCACAATCATGAAAACAATTCTTCAGAACGCAAAGGCCAGATTCTGGTGTCTCAGTGGACTGACAGGAATGGTTCTCATGGCAGGATTACTGTTAGAGGAAGGTCAAGCTCGGACCTATACCCCGTCTCCTGTTCCTACTTCTATCTCAGTGAGCCAGGTGAAGCTCGAAACAGATTCATTAGAATCAATGAACACCAAAGCCTTACAAAAAGACCAATCCAAGGGAAACAAGAAAATTCAAGACCTCACTGACCAGGAACAACGAGCAGACAAGAAACCAGCCAAAAAAAGAATGGGGTTAGCCATCTTATTCTTAGGAATCTTGGCAGAGGAAGGCTAATTTTTCTGACGCATACACACGGTTCGAAGACGATTTAACGCTGCACCGATTTCAAATCTTCTTGGACGAGCGAAGTTTCCAGGGTGTCGCCCTGGGACTCCGTAGGATGACAAAACATCCAATCCCTCCTCGTCAATACACCTCTCCACTTCCTCCAAGACCTTCTTCACGGTCCGCGCGCCATCGATTAAGCGTGAGCTGGCCAAGTGTAAAACGTGGCCAATGGCACGAGTTTGACTCGTATCAACAATTTGCTCAACCCCAAAAAGATCAATAGTGTCCTCGCCAAAGACAAGGTCATGTAAAGACCTGACCGAAATCTTAGATTCATGCCGACCACATGTAGCATTTACTGAATGACCTTGAGGCACGCGTTGGTGAAGAGAACGTAAGGGTTCCTGAGATTCACATTGTCGATTCGTAGGGATTTTGGTCGCCACCATCTTAGCCTCCGCTGTCACATCAATGGGTAAAAAATTATCCATCTTGATCACCGTATCCGCCACATCAAAATAGTCGCCGCACCCACCCATCACCAAAACCGTTGACACCCCGAACCTTTCATACAATTCCCGAACTCGATCAAGGAAAGGAGTAATGGGTTCATCCACTTTCTGAACTAAGGCCTGCATCCTCGCATCTCGAACCATAAAATTCGTCGCACTCGTATCTTCATCGAGTAATAACACCTGCGCACCAACTTCCAAGGCCTCAAGAATTCCGGCTGCTTGGCTCGTACTTCCACTCGCATCATCAGTAGAAAACGTCTGTGTCGAAACCCCCTTGGGTAGATGTTGAATAAATCCACTGAGATCCACCTTCTCAATTCGCCGTCCATCTTCAGCACGGATTTTAATGGCATCCGAAACAGTGACCACCAGCTCTCGTCCATCCTTAGGAATATGTGGATACACGCCTCGTTGCAACGCCTGGAGAAGAGTTGATTTACCATGGTACCCACCCCCAACGATCAAGGTGACACCTTGTGGGATGCCCATTCCTTTCACAATTGTCGATTCTCCCTTCGAATGTGGGACGGGATGAGGAACATGAAAAGAGACGGCCAAGGAATCCGGCGACTGCCACTTGGCTACCTGAATTCCCACAAGAGGACTATCCGATACGCCACTTGACCGAGGTAAAATGGAATCATCAGACACAAAAGCCACAAGTCCCATGGAAACAAGTTGGGATTGAATGGAGAAATAATTTTCTACCTGATTGACGAAAAATTGGCAGTCCTCCTGAGACGTCTGATCCCATTTTAAAGCTTGCTCGACCACCTGAGGAATTTCTTGGCAGAGCATGACCTCTGCTTCCTTTCCTAGAATCGTCCGTCCGCGAGCAGGCAACCCCACCTCTATACGGGCCTCAATCCACCCATCACCCACGATAACAGCCGTGCGCTCGAGCACCTCTTGTCCACCAACATCAATCGATATCCTTCCACTTTTGCCAATACCCCGATGACCCCGCACAATCTTTTGAAAAGCCCCACACACCATTCGAGTCAGAAAATCTCGAAAAGCAACGGCCCGAACCCCATTGTCCCAAAGACTTTCCGGAAAGCCGGCAACAGAATGTGAAAGTCGAATCCGCATTTTTGAAGGCTCGGCAAAGGGGTCTCCCTGGACATGATCAATCCAGAGCGTGTACACCTCGAAATCATAGGAACCTTCGAGATCTTTATAGGCTTTATAGCCTCTTCCATCTAACCGAAGCAGATGTTGGCGAAGATCAGAAGAAGACTTCATCACACCCCTGGGGATGAAGAAAGGGAAGGGGCTTGATGACTCGAAAGGTGAGTTGGCGACATATGTTCTAACGCCAACAATAAGGCTTGCGTGCCTGAACGACCATGTCCATAGGATTGAACGGCCTGATACAACTTGTGAACCACTGCCAGTCCTGGAAGAAGTAAACCCATGCGATTGGCTTCCCCTAAGGCAATGCCCATATCTTTAATAAAATGTTCCACAAAAAATCCCGGGGCAAAATCTCGTTGCAATATTTTTGGCGCCAGGTTCTCTAACGTCCAACACTTAGCTGCCCCTTGTCCGATGGACAACAACAGTTTTTCTCCATTGACCCCAGCGCGATGGGCATACACAAGCGCTTCACAAACGCCGATCATGGTTCCTGCAATAGTGATTTGATTGCACAATTTGGCATGTTGTCCACACCCCGCCAAACCGTGATGCATCACCACTTTTCCAAAAACTTGGAAGATTGGGGTCAGAGCTTCAAAGGCAGAACCCTCCCCTCCCACCATGATGGATAAGGTTCCTCGATTGGCCCCGACATCACCTCCAGAAACGGGAGCATCCAAAGCAAAAGCCTGTCGTTCATTCGCTGCTTCGGCAATCTCTTGGGCAAGACTCGGTTCGGAAGTGGTGAAATCCACAAACACTTGTCCAGGGTGAGCATGAGCCAGCAACCCATTTGTACCCAAATAGATCTTTCGAACATCATTAGGAAAACCCACCATGGAACAAATCACGTCAGCATGCTCAAGCAAGGCTTGGGGAGAATCAGCCCAGCGCGCGCCTTGATCTAAGACCCCCTGGGCTTTCGAAGCGGTACGCGTAAATATCGTCAGTGCATAACCAGCACGAAGAAGGTGGCCACACATGGGACTACCCATAACTCCTGTGCCAATCCAACCAAGACGAACTGGAGAAGGAAGTGTGCAAGGAATGAGAGAAGAAACAATCATGAAAAAACCCTATTGGCTAAAAGAACAATATCAATAGACCGGTTGCTGTTGAGTCAGACAATGCAGCGTACCAAATCCCCACACTAAATCGACTGAGTGAATGCCGATCACCGTTCGATCAGAAAAAAGCTCAGACAAAATGCCCAACGCCACTCGATCATTCAGATCATTAAAAGTCGGGACAACCACAACGGAATTCCCAATATAAAAATTCGCATAACTGGCTGGAAGTCGTTGGCCATCAAAAAATAACGGAGCAGGCATGGGTAAGGGCACAATCCCGATTTTTCTTCCATCTTCACAGCGCATCCCTTCAAGCCGTTCACGATTCTCTGCCAGCGGTCGATGATTGTCATCCAAAGGATTGGGCTCCTGGCAAAGAACCACGGTATAGGGATCCACAAACCGGCAAAGATCATCCACATGCCCATGCGTGTCGTCACCCGCAATCCCTTGGCCCAACCACAACACTTGGGGAACCCCCAAATATTCCCGAAAGACCTCTTCGTAATCTTGACGGGAAAACCCCGGATTCCTTACCTGAACGGTTTCATCTAAGAGGCATTCTTCAGTGGTCAACAGGGTTCCTTGTCCATTCACATCAATACTGCCACCCTCCAAGACTACCTTCTGATCCTGATGAATTATCGGAACAAGGGGAATTTGACATTTTGCGGCGATGCGATCCGGAACTCGATTATCTTTTTGCCAATCGGAATACCGTGCCCAAGCATTAAACTGAAAACGGGCAATCTTAACTGGAGATTGGGAATCATCTTCTCTAAGAAAAATGGGCCCAAGGTCACGCGTCCACCCACGGTTCGTAGGAATGCGCACAAACTCCACATGATCAGGAAGGACCCCGACACGATCCAGCACCCGACGAGCCTTCAATTCATGCGTTTTGTCATTGACCAGAATACGAACCAGTTCACTCGCTGATATTTGACGGACAATTTCTCCATAGACCCATTGGATAGCAGACATCTTCCCTGGCCAATCAGTAGCATTATGCGGCCAACCAATCCAGGTCGCCTCATGCGGTTCCCACTCCGCCGGCATCCGAAGCCCCTTTTCAAATCCCCTCTCCTTGAGAGAGTTTTTCTCTTGAAAAGACACAGCACTATGGTGAGAATTCTCTTGTTCCCTCTCCCTCCCAGGGAGAGGGCTAGGGTGAGGGTCAAGACCACCAGAACCCTCGAGGCGCCTCAATATCTCCTCCAACACATCATCCGTCTTCTTCAACACCTCATCATTCAAAAATCGTAAAACACGAAAGCCCACAGAACTCAAATACTGGGTACGCGCCTCATCAGCATCACCTTGCTCCAAATGTTGCCCACCATCAAGTTCAATGATCAACATCCCTTCTAAACAACAAAAATCAACAATGTACCCACCAATAGGATGTTGCCGCCGGAACTTCCATCCTTTCAGTTGAGAGTCGCGAATCCTCATCCATAATTTTTGTTCAGCATCGGTTTGCTCGCCCCGGAGACGTTGAGCAAATGATCGCAATGTCGGTGGAATTCGTTTCATCTCTCCCCTCACCTTAGTCCTCTCCCCTCCGGGGAGAGGAAATAGAAGAACGAAAAGAGATGAAAGACAGAAGGCCGCATGATGTTCATTGAAATAATAAAATAGGCCTCTCTCCCTTTAAGGGCTTGGCCTTGAAGAGAGGACAAGCTAAGGTGAGGGTAAAAACATCAAAATGAAACCGATCCCAAACTAATTAGACCCATCCAAAAATCTCTTCGTCATCCCCTCATAGGCATCAATCCGCCGATCACGGAGGAAAGGCCAATTGCGCCGTACCTCTTCAATCCGCTTCAAATCAATATCCACGACCAACGTTTCTTCTTTATTAACTGATGCCTGAGCCAATACCACCCCAAACGGATCACAGACAAACGAACTACCCCAAAAATCCAAGCCATCACCGCCAGCAGGAGCTTCATGGCCAACTCGATTCACCGCCACTACAAACACCCCGTTAGCAATAGCATGACTGCGTTGAATCGTCATCCAGGCATCGCGTTGCGCATGTCCCTCTTCAGTCTTTTCTTGAGGATGCCACCCGATTGCCGTAGGATAAAACAAAATTTCTGCCCCTTGCAAAGCGGTCATCCGTGCCGCTTCGGGATACCATTGATCCCAACAAATAAGAGGACCTACGGTTGCGTGAGTCGTCTTGATCGCCTGAAACCCTTTATCTCCTGGAGTAAAATAGAACTTTTCATAATAGGCGGGATCATCAGGAATATGCATTTTCCTATAAAGACCAGCTATCTTACCCTGTTCATTCAACACCGCAAGGGAGTTGTGGTAGACCCCCGCAGTCCGGCGCTCAAACACCGACACTAAAATCGTCGAACGATATTTTTTGGCAAGCTTGCTGAATGCTTCAGTAGTAGGACCTGGAACAGATTCGGCTAAATCAAAAAGCGCCGCATCTTCCTGTTGGCAAAAGTATTGAGAACGAAACAATTCAGGCAGACAAATAATCTGTGCGCCACTCTTCGCAACCTCGTCAACTTTGGCTACAGCCCGTTCCAGGTTTTCAGCCAGATTGGCCGAACAAGCCATTTGAATCAATCCGATTTTCACCACGTCTTTATCCTCTTCTTAGCAATTCATTCTCCCCTCCTTTGTAAGGAGGGGCTGGGGGAGGTAGAAACTCCAAACGTGGACTCCCCATCATTGACAATTCCCCATTCAAAGTTCATAAGCGCCATGACGCCTCAACCCTCTCCCTGCCCTCTCCCTGGAAAGGAGAAGAAGTTTCTTAATCATTCATTGTAAAGATAAGAGAAGTTTACTCATTTATTCGTTGGGGCGGAGCATGGCGCAGCCTGGGTCTCGGGCGACATACATGCCTGCAATTTTTCGATTATCTTCTTTAAAGGCTTTGTGCCACCAACGGGCCGCATTCCACAAATGTTCAGGTGCACTATTCCGCGAAGAGGCTCCTGGAGTGACGCCCATTCCCAAACGTTCAAAAATAAACTCGATATACGCCGACGCGGCAATCGGCACCCCTTCGCGCAATGGATTGGTTTTCATACCTTGCGACCAAAGGTAGCTCTGCCACGACCCAAGCATGTCCCAAAAATTATATCGCACTCGATCCGCATTCCAGGCTTGTGCTCGTGTGAATAATTTTTGCACTTCTTGATCGGACATGGTGATGGCCACTAACCCGACATTCGCATCCACGACTTTATCTTCATATTGACCCAAAGTTCCTTCGTTGACTCCATTATTTTCCGGCTTAGGAAATTGTCCATTTCGAGAGAAGAGTGGAATTTCCAGAATTTTCAGTTTACTCAATGAGGTGCGGGAGTTCACGGGTTCAGCCACGACAAATACATGGGACCAATAACTGGGTCGCAAATCCCATCTCAGGATACTTTGCGCCATTCGTAGGGTATGGCCTGGCAAATCCCGGCTTCCGATGAGCCCTACAGTCATCAATCCTCGATTGCCCATGTTTTGTTTGTGCAACGCCGCAAAGGCATCATTGAAAAATTGCAGATTGGTACGCTTCTGGTATTTACTGGTCCAATTTTTGATGTCGGGATTTTTCGTGGTGGTTTGGGAATCACGCATGAGGACTACCTTTCTTCAACAATCCAACATATGGATAAGAACAAATAAAATCTAGCGAAGCAATAATTCTTTTGTGAACACCTTTTTGAGCGGCCCGCCCATTCCTTGAGCCGGTTCGTATTGGTCCACCCCAAGTGGCGGAAGGACCTTGGCTGGAAGACGCCATAACTCCAATTCAAACCGGACGCGCGGTGTTCCCTCAACCTGGCCACCTGGAAAAATCTTGACCATTCCCACATTATTTTTAATCGTCATAATTTCGATATCCCGGTCTCGGTCAATTCTCCATACCGATTCGCCGCCTTCGGCATTCGGACGGATGGTGATTTTCTTTGGAGGCTTTTCCGGTTTGGTATTGCCAGGATCAATCATAGCGGCTGGAGAAGCAATAAATTCTGGAACCCCATACGGAGCATCTGGAAAGGGCCCGTGAGCTTCGGCATAGCGACCTGTATGAATATCGCCTGATAATATTAAAATGTCATGGGGTTGGTGTTGAAGATTTTCCCCTCCTAAACTTCGTTCGATGATCCGCCAAAGGCGATCATAATCATTTTCAAAATTAGAAAGAGAATGATCCTTGTAATTTCCATCCTCTTGAAACAGCGGCTGCCCCAACACGAGCACTCCTGGACCCTGCAGGGACGCTTGCCATGTCTCCAGAGCT
Source organism: Nitrospirales bacterium (assembly GCA_029261295.1). Classification (GTDB taxonomy): domain Bacteria; phylum Nitrospirota; class Nitrospiria; order Nitrospirales; family UBA8639; genus Nitrospira_E. The sequence goes on from JAJDBP010000007.1 coordinate 18,820, forward strand.
ACCCATTGGTCTTCTGACATGAAATGACTCGCCCCTTCCTCGTTACATTGCTCGCGTTCAGACCTTGTATCCGTCACAAAGAATGACACGGGATCAATGGCGAATGTATACCACCGCGCCTGGTCAGGATTTAGGCAACGTTGAAATTGGGAATATAACTCCTCTGCCCCATGTCCATATTTAATCCGATTCTCAGGGTCCCAGGTTTGAGGAATTTGAATTTGGAATTCCGGAAAGTCGTTCCAAAATTCATGATCATCACACATGACAAAATTAGGACAAGTCTGTAGCGCCTCTCGATAAAAGGCATCCCCCCAATACTGTCGATATCGCTTGCCAAATAACTCGATAGGGTCGTCCATGGCCCAGTCCGTCGGCCAATCCAAATACACCTGATCGCCAATTAGCATTTTAAACTGAGGGTTGGACAGGGTTTGTAAGTCTTTGAGGCCGGCTCGGTAATAGCCATCTCGATCATTGTTTTGCCAGAAGCAGGACGCAAAGAGAAAAGTCACGCCTTTTTCACTGACTTGATACGGCATGGTCGACCAATCGAAATCCTGACTCTGGTTGTTCGTGGTGAGCGTGATGCGAAATTGTGCTCCTTCTGATGGTGCAGGAGTGGTAAGGGTCACCGTCAGCAACCCGATCCGCCGCTTAAGGCCGGCTAACTTTGGAAGGAGCTCCCACTTCGCCTCAAAGGACACAGCAGTCGTTTGACGGCGAACTTCAACCTCTGGCGAAGGAAAATTCCCTTCTCCTTTTCTTGAGCACCATATGACCCACCCTTTCCCATCGGGCAACGGGGCTCCCGGAACAATCCAGAGGTTCTTCATTTTTTGGTAACCGATAACACAGGTAGGAAAAACATCATTTCCCTCTTCGAAGGAAAAAAACTATTTAGTTACTTCGTCAAGCAAGAGGATCACGGGAGATCGGGCTGATGAGTTCTCTTTCTTCAGATTGGTCAGGATCCAACTCGGCTGATCTCTCCCATTCTTCATCGGAAACAGGATCAATGGCTTGATCTTTAATAAGATGCCGGAGAGTGATGCCCTCTAGCGCTCCTTGCACCGCTGCATCGCGCCGCATCAATAATTGACTAATTCGATCAGTCCCGACTGTAAACCCCTGCGGGCCATTATGCAATTGATGCTGTACCACCTTCAAGACATCCGCCACGGCAATCATTTCGGGTGGTCGGGCCAGTGCGACACCTCTTGGTTTTTCTGTGCACACCAGCATATTCGCCTGGATAAGGTCATTGATGAGTGAACCGACAAAGGTGAGAGGGACCCGTTGCACGCGCGCCAATTGCTCCTCTTTGAGTGGAACTTTGCCCGCCAAGAAACGGCGAGTGATATGTCCCAAAATGGCAAGAGTCAAATATTCACGAAATAAGGGCGTTTGATGTTTTCGACGTAAATGCAGTAAATACGCTGAAGGATGTTGGTGATAATAGGCCACCTGCGCCCCGGCCAGAACAATGAGCCATCCGACATAGAGCCAAATAAGAAAAAGGACGAGCACAGCGAAGCTGGAATAGATGGCGCTATAGCGTCCTGAACTTGCGACAAACGCGGCAAAGCCCATCCCCGCTACTTGCCAACAAATTCCTGCCGTGATCCCTCCAACAAAAGCCGAACCCATATTGACAGGTGTATTGGGAACCCATTTGTACAAAAACGTAAAGAGCATGCACATAAAGAGGAAGGGCAACAGGTTGGTGAGAGCCACCACGAGATAGCCAAAGGGCTGGATTTCCATGACCCGCTGGACCAACCAATGGCTTTGAGAAGAGGCCATCAGACCAAAGGCGGTAAAGACAAACACCGGGCCCACCAGCACCACACTCAAATAATCTGTGATTCGCCGTGCTAACGGACGACCAACCTCCACGCGCCAAATCGAATTGAGGGCTTCCTCGATTTTTTCAATGAGGGAATAGGTTGTATAGAAAAGGCCCGCGACACCCACGGCGCCTAATACGCCAACTTTCAAGTTATCGACGAACTGGATAATATTGTCGGTAATTTCTGCGCCTTTGGCTCCCAGCGGATCAAAGGCTTGAGAGAGAATCGGTTCAATTTGCTGATGAACACCAAAGGCTTTCAGGACCGAAAAGGTCACCGCCAGGAAGGGCACCATGGAGAGCAACGTGGTATACACCAAGCTCGTCGCCCGGATACTGAGGAAACTTTCGCGAAATTCAGTCGCCGCCACCAACCCTAAGCGCAACAGCTTGACGCCGAATTGGCGTAACCCAGTGAGCTTGCGAACATCTACCGTCCACACATCATGCTCACAAAAACGAATGATTCGATCAATCATATCCAGCGTTGTTCTAGAATTTGTAAGTGGACTACACTACAAAGCGCCACTGAAAATGTCTAGACTTTCCCTTCCGACTTCATTATGTTTTCGAGTCCGTTTGTTTTTTTGAGCCCATTCCGCATGAACCCATGGCACCAGCTCATTTTACAAAAAACCCTCATGTGAGAGCCTTCAAGATACGGCTTAAACGCAGGCTCACTTCCTGTATGTGCATACTCATTCCAATGGTCTTTTTGATTACGGGATGTCCCAAATCTTCAGAATGGGATCAACAATGGGAACATATTCAACTCAGGCTCCAAGAGGGCCGTCTTCAAGAGGCCAAAGACTTACTTCAGAATATCTTACCATCCCTTCGTGATAATGGCCCGACTGATGAACATTTTGGACAAGTCATCTATCAATTAGCAGACATTGCCCGACTCCAAGGGAACCTGCCTCAAGCTGAATCGTATTATTGGGAAGCCTTACCCCTCTTTGCTGAATCCCTGGGCCCGGAACACGTTCGCATGGCTGAGCCCTTGGTAGAGCTCGCCACCTTGTATGAACAGAAAAGCCAACCATTAATCGCCCTCCCCCTTCTTAAGCGAGCCTTAGCCATTCGGGAAAAAGCCTGGGGAAGCTCAAATCGACAATTGCTCCCCACTCTCAAACATTATCATGTTCTACTCATGCTCAGTGACCGGCACACAGAAGCCGTAGAAATCTTAACGCGCATTTCTCAAATCGAGGGAAGACCTTCTTAAGTCCATGATTCTCCCGAGTGGGCAGATGAAGATCCTTTCACTCATCCAAAGAACAGAAAAGGTTCGGTTGGATTTTTGTTCTTCACCTGAGGGTTCAAACCCCCCGCTTCACCCACTCCCTATTGCTCTTTCCGCCTAATTACCTTACGATATTTGGGATCTTTTAAATGTGCGTGCGGGCTTGATCATGCTTCATTCTTCCTAATTTTGACCTGGCAGTTGTCTTAGGTGCGGTTTCCATCTCCTTTAGCCATCCCCTTTGCAATGAAGAAACGCATTGCTATTCAAGATTTGCGACCCGGTATGTATATCGCCGGGATGGACCAATCCTGGTTTCAAACGCCTTTTCTCCGCCATCGCTGGTTAGTCAAACGCAAAGATGAAATTACCTTATTACAAAGCTATGGAATTCAAGACGTCTTCATCGATACAGAAAAGGGGTGCGATGTGGCACCCGCCTCCAGTATTGAGGACCTCTCAAGCACCCAGAATGCTTCGACGGAATCCCCGCCTTCCGCCCCGCTTGACCTTGGGCCCAACCCTGAAGATATCGAATCGGCTCGACTCCTACGTGCGGAAGCCATTTCCACACTCGATGTTTTTTTTCGCCAAATGGAAGCTCCTTCCTCGCAACATCTCATGGAAGTGCGAGGAGTCGTCAGCACCCTGTTAGACGGCCTCTTAGATCACCAAGCGGCCATGGTGTCCCTCATCCAAATGCGTCGTTTTGATGCCAATCTGGCCACACATGGAGTTGATACAGGTGTCTTGGCAATGGCCATTGGCCAAGCAAATGGGTGTGACCCGGCCCACCTTAAACTTCTGGGACTGGCCGCCATGGTCCACGATATTGGACAACTGCGGTTACCACTGAATCTTTTGCGAAAAATTGAACCCTATTCAGTACAGGATCACAAACTGGTCCAAGCCCATTGTGAGATTGGCGAGAGCATTCTCAATCAATTTCCCAATTTTCCCCAAGAATCGAAACACATGGTCCTCCAACATCATGAACGCCTAGATGGATCGGGATATCCTCATGGACTTGAGGGGAAAAATATTTCTGAACTGACCCAAATTTTGAGTATTGCGGATACCTATGACGCGCAAATCAGTGGACGCTGCAGCCAACCACCTGTTCCTCCGGCCAGAGCCTTATCAGAATTATATCGGGGAGCCCTTGCTGGCCAGTACGCGATGACGTTCGTACAGCAACTCATTCAACTTTTAGGGGTTTATCCTATTGGGTCGCTCGTCCGGCTTAATACGGGGGAAGAAGCTGTCGTCGTTTGGGTTCACAGCCATTCTCGTCTTACACCCACCATTAAATTGCTTAAAAATTCCTCAGGACAACTCTACGAAGAACAAGAAATTATTGATCTGTCGTTGCACACGAAAAACGGGACAACCCGTTCAATTCAAGAATCAATTGATCCCACGGAAGCGGGGTGGGATATGACCAAGCTCCTGGATTCCTTATGGTAAACAATACGAATTCATTTTCCGTCCTCTTAGCGAGCAAACTATGAATCCCCACCAACCATACCAGGAACTCCACCACATGGATCTTCCTAGTCTGAATCAAGCCCTTCGGTCCGCCCAAACCTTTGTTCATACCCTCTTAGATTCTATTCATATTGGTATTTGCCAAGTAAACTCTCAAGGAGACATTCTCTCTTTGAATTTGGAAGGAGCACGGATTCTTCACCGAACGGAACAATCCTGTCTGGGGCAAAATTTTCATGCGCATTCCGGCTGTTTGTATTCCGACCTCATGACGCAAGAAGAGGATTGCCCTATTATCCAAGTCCTCAAAACAGGCAAGTCTATTTGGACCCCAAAATTATTGATACGACGACCCAGTGGAGAGACTCGTTGGGTCGAGTTTCAATGCACTCAACTCAACGACCCCCTTAACTCTGGAGCGTTATTAATTTTCCGCGATTTAAGCCAGCAGCTTCAACAACATGAAGAGCACCAACATCTCGCCTCCATGCCTGAGGAAAGTCCCAACCCTATCGTCGAAGTTGATCCTCAGGGCCGGTTAGCCTATGCCAACCCCGCCATGATCGCGTTACTCGATACCTATCGATTTCGTGAAGATGGCATTCCTGAAGTCTTACCACCTACGCTGACCCACATAGCCATGGAATGTCTGAAATCTCTCGTTCCCCAACGCGGCTTGACGGTGATCATTGATACCCATCACTTTGATTGGACGTTTTCTCCCATCCAGGAGAAAGGTCTTGTGCGTGGTTATGGTTTGGACATCACCAATCATGTCCGCGTCAGCAATAGCTTAACTGAAATCCAATCACAATATTCCTCTTTAGTCGATTCTGCACACGAAGGAATTATTTCAGCTGACCTCCATGGCACGATCGTCTCCTGGAATCCGGCAGCCGAATCCATGTTTGGATTTAAACAGGACGAGATTATTGGGCAATCGATCCTGATGCTTTTGGAAGAAAGCTATCGCGACATGTACCGAAAGGGGTTGGAAGATATTAGTTACGGCGAATCCATTGCACACCCCATTCAACAGCCGGTGGAATTAACGGGCCTCCATCAATCTGGAGAACCATTTCCACTTGAGATTTCCTTAACGAGCTGGAAAGTGGGATTAGATACGCGATATGGCTTTATTCTCCGAGATATTTCCAGTCGGAAGCGGATCGAGCAATCACTGGTCGCAGAAAAAGATCGCTTAGTTACTACTCTGCAGTCACTTGATGAAGGAATTATTACCACCGACCGGGAAGGCCGGATTACCTTTGTAAACCCTCTGGCAGAACATATTACGGAATGGACTCATCAAGATGCGATATCCCGCTCGCTTCAAGATGTGTTTCGCTTAACCACCGAAGGGTCCTCTCCAGGAAATGAGGCAGCGTTCCAATTTTCCCCATCGACTTCCTCAGCGCTCACTGAACCAAATACTCCGAAACAACTCCTCACGAAAAACGGGATTCAACGTACCATTTCGATGCGGGAAACTCCTATCCGCGATCACAGCTCCCATTTAATGGGAACCGTAATTATTTTCCACGATATCACTGATCAATATCGGCACCAAGATGAGCAACAGCGAATCAGCAAATTAAATTCCCTCGGCGTCCTAGCAGGAGGGCTTGCTCATGATTTCAATAATTTATTGACCACGATTCTCGGGAATGTTTTCGTCGCCAAATTGCGGATGGTCCCACAAGACCCCCTTACACAAAACCTTGAACAAGCCGAACAGGCTTGCTTACGGGCCAAGGAACTGACTCAACAACTCCTCACCTTTGCCAAAGGGGGGGCACCGATTAAGACATCAATCGCACTCGGGGATCTTCTTCGAAAAAGTGCGATTTTTGCCTTATCAGGTTCATCAATCAGCTGTCACTTCGATATACCCAATGATCTCTGGCCTTTGGATGCCGACGCGAGCCAACTACGACAAGTGATACAAAACATTACGCTCAATGCTCGCCAAGCCATGATCAATGGAGGTCATTTTTCTATTCGAGTGGAAAATGTGGACCTCCACACATTGGGGACACTTCCATCACCCAGCTTGACTCTTGGCAACTATGTCCAAATCTCTTTTGAAGATCAGGGTGAAGGAATTTCTGACCAGGAATTACCGAATATATTTGACCCCTACTTCACCACGAAACCTGGTGCGTCCGGCTTAGGACTCGCCACAGCCCATAGTATTATTCAACAACATCAAGGACATATCAGTGTTCATACTGCTATCGATAAAGGGACAACCTTCACCGTTTATTTGCCTTCTTCTTATGCCACCACAGATTTCGCCAATCAAGTTCTTCCGAAAGGACGCGGACGCATTTTAGTCATGGATGATGAGCAAAGCATTCGGCGAATGGTTCAAGATGCCTTGACCCAATTTGGCTATGAGGTTTCCGCTGCGGAGGATGGTCAAGCGGCAATTGATATATTTTCAGAAGCCCAAGCCCATGGAAAATCCTTTGACGCTGTTCTTCTGGATCTGACTATTCCGGGCGGAATGGGCGGGAAGGAAGCCATTCAACATCTTCGGAGACTAGACCCTCATGTTAAAGCGGTTGTGACCAGTGGCTATTCCGATGATCCCATTATGTCGGATTTCCAAGCCTATGGCTTTCAAGACATTTTAGTAAAACCCTACAAAATTGTTGATCTCGCCAAGACCCTGGAATCCCTCTGCACTCATTCCAACGGCAACATAGCCCGCTAATCTGAACAGGCTTCAGCGACAGCGCCTAACAAGACCTTCGCTTACTTCTTAGGAAATTCAACCCACCTGTGGATGAAGACTGAGGAAATTGAAGAGAAAAAGTCGGTTGGTAAAAGTAAGCCGGACTAAGATAAATCCCAGCTAAAATTCACCATGACCTCAAAAAAGCCCTTCTCTTATCAAACGATGTTCATGAGAAGAGAAAACCCGTTCCTTTACTCACCAGCTACGGGTGATTCTTTAGAGGCAAGCCGGTTCCTGACGAAGAAGCGTTTGCTGTTGAATCATCGGAAGTTTATACAGCATGCGATTACTTGTCACTAAGTTTTCTTTGGCTTTTTCATAAAATGTGGGTTGCGTTTCAATTGCTTTTTCAAAACACCGTGAGGCCCGCGCAAATTGGCCTTTATCAAGAAACGCCACTCCGAGATTATTGTACGCCTTAGCGGGATCCATGCCTCGAGTATAGGCATCATAGGCTAGATCATAATGTTCTAGCTGGGCCAGGGAGAGACCTAAGTTATTGGCGATTTTTTTATGGTCCCCACCAGCCTGCAAGGCTTGTTGAAACGTTCTCACAGCATTTTCATACTGGTGATCAAGATAATAGGCCATTCCTAAATTATTCAGGATCGCCGGATTATTGGCCTTTTTCTCCAAAGCCACTTCATACATCCGGATGGCATCCTTATGGGCATGTCGACGATCAGCCACAATTCCTAAATAATTCGTTGAGGTCCATAATTCAGAATCATAGAGCAAGGCAGCTTGAAATTCCCGTTCAGCCTCAACATCCTTTTCCATTTTCAAAAGAGCTCGACCCATCCCTTCATAGGCTGGAGCAAAATCCAAATCATAATCCAAAATTTCATGAAATTGGTCATACGCCTGCTGGGAACTTCCTTTTTCCATATAAATAACGGCTAACTTGTAACGAGCAGAAACACTCTCTGGCTCCAATTTCAGGACTTTTTCATATTGCACCTTGGCCGTTTGAAGGTCACCTTTTTGGAAATGTGCATCACCTATTTTTTCATAGTCCTGGACAGTCATCTCTTCTGTGAGGTTAACCTCAGGTTCAAGACTGGCATCCATACCGGCCTTTTGCCGTTCTAATATCTGTTGATAATGTTCATCTTGGACGGAAAACATCGGTTTCTCTTTCGAACTACAAGCACTCGACACTAAAACCAGGCCCACAAGGCCCACTATACATACATGTTTCATGTTCATGGCTCCCACAAGATGGTTGACAACTTTGGTAACGGTCTCCCTCAGCTCTAATATCGATTTCCCAATAAATTTCATATGTTTCCATTCATCATAAATTTTCCAGCTAATACTCACCTTTATGACATGCCAAAAAAACCGCCGGTCCGAAATTTTCATGCATTAAAAATTGGCAAAGTTATTCATCAAACGAATGGCACCTGGACCTGCAATCACCACCATCAAGCTTGGAAAAATAAATAAGATAAGTGGAATCATCAGCTTCACGGCCAATTGAGCCGCTTTCTCCTCAGCCTTCATTCGACGGTTCATTCTCATAGAATCAGAATGAACACGTAACGCTTGTCCGATACTTGTCCCAAATCTATCAGTTTGAATAAGCAACGCTACAAGGCTTCGGATATCCTCTAAATCCGTGCGTTGCACAAGATTGCGAAGCGCTTGCTCACGCGACAAACCCGCTCGGAGTTCGAGATTGAGAAGGCTAAATTCTTCCCCAAGATCCTTATGACCCATGATGATTTCCTGGCCGACCCGATTCATGGCCTGATCCAACCCCAACCCCGCTTCAACGCAAACCACCATCAGATCTAGTGCATCCGGGAATCCATCAACCAAGAGTTCTTTTCGACTACTGATTGCCGAATTCAGCCAGAGCTGAGGAGCATAAAAACCAGCCACCATGCACAGGATTAAAATTCCAGGAAAGGCATAGGGAGAAGACATTTCTCTCGTGGCTTCTGTCCCGAATAAGAGAAAACTCAAGCCCAAGACAACGGCGAGAAATATTCGGGAGCCAAGGAAAAGAATGGGCGCACGAGAATTTCGATAGCCGGCGCTCACCAGTTTCTCCCGAATTCTGGAAACCTGCACCTGGTCCTTGGGCTTACTGGCTTGACCTAAACGTTCTAGGACGGACATCAGAGATTGTTGAAGTGAATTCGTGGCCTTTTCTTTACCTGTCCCCTGTGCCCGTTTTGCAGATTCCCCCGTTACCCTCGCACCCCATTCCGACGCCTGTTGCCTGGATTGATAGAACACCCACGCGCCCCAGCCAAGCAAGAGCATCATGATAAATACTAAAATGGGAATAAAAATAAGAGGATCCATTTGAGTCATACCTTTATTTGACACATGTTTTTCATCACAAACGCCCCAATACACATCATCAAACCAGCCCCACCAATCATCATATGCCCAACTGGGTCGTCAAAGAGTAACGACATATATTCCTCATTGAGGTACCACAAGACCCCCGCCATCACGAATGGCAGTCCAAAGAGAATATAGCCTGACAATCTTCCTTCAGCTGAGAGGGATCGAATTCGACCAAATAATTCATACCGTTGACGAATTAATCGACTAATGGCTTCAATTATTTCCGCGAGATTTCCGCCCGTTTCCCGTTGGACAGTTAAGGCCGTGACAAAAAATTTCAAATCGACACAGTCAACTCGGCCGGTCAAGTTCATCAAGGCCTCAGGAACATCAATCCCGAATGAAATTTCTTCCACCGTCCGCCCAAATTCCGGGCCAATGGGATCAGAAAATTCATCGCCAACCATTTTCATGCCAACCGAAAAGGCATGTCCCGCCCGAAGAGCACGGGCCATCAAGTCTAACCCATCCGGCAATTGTCGCTGAAATTCTGCAAACCGTTTTTTTCGTTTGAATCGAATATACATCCAGGGAATGATCGCGCCAACCAACCCCAGACCAAGGGCCACGAGAACACCCCAATCTTTAAACGCCCCAATCAAACACCCGATCATTCCAGAGCAACCACTTAGCAACAAGAACACACCCATCGGCATCTGGCTATTGGCTTGCTGTAATAACTGTTCTATTCCACCAAGATTACTCAGAGAGGATAGCCATTGCTGAATCCACGCGACATCACTCAGCTTGCGCTTTCGCAGAATATCTTGCTCTGCTGACTTCTCTTTTTCCTCCGCCCGTTTACCAGACCCACGCAAGCGCCGCTTCATCGTGCGCTGTTGAGGACTGATAAATTGGTGGTAAAAGTAATAGGCCCCCTCAATGAGGAGAATCAACGAAAGGAAAATCCCAAGACTGATGACTATGGTCATACCAATTCCCTCACGAACCCATATAGCCAAACTGGCAACATCTTCATATGAATACCCACTATGCTAAGTTGAGAATTACACTTCATAGATTTTTTCGGGATCAAAAATATTCTGATCACATGCAATTCCTAAGGCTTTAAACCGTTCAACAAATTTTGGGCGAACTCCGCTGGCCTTAAAAGTCCCATGCACTTTCCGCTGGTCATCAAGACCAGTTTGTTGAAATAAAAATATTTCCTGGAGCGTGATGGTCTCACCTTCCATTCCCACGATTTCTGACAAACTCGTCAGTTTACGCGACCCATCGGACAGGCGAGTCATTTGTAACACCACGTCAATGGCGGAACTAATATAATGGCGCAAGGCTTTAGTGGCGAGATTCAATCCAGCCATGGCCACCAATGTTTCAACCCGAGTCAGACAATCGCGTGGAGTATTGGCATGAATCGTTGTGAGTGAACCATCATGACCTGTATTCATCGCCTGAAGCATATCCAAACATTCCCCGCTCCGTACCTCACCCATGACAATACGGTCAGGTCTCATTCGCAAACAATTCTTCACCAACTCCCGTTGAGAAACTTCGCCGCGGCCTTCTACATTAGGAGGACGGGTTTCCAAGCGAACAACATGCTCTTGACGCAATTGTAATTCGGCAGAATCTTCAATCGTCACGATTCGCTCATCTTCTGGAATAAACCCTGACAAAATATTGAGGATGGTAGTTTTTCCACAACCCGTCCCCCCTGAGATCAAGATATTCAATCGGGCTTCGACGATGCCACGGAGAAGTTCGGCAATTTCTGGGGTGATGGAACGTTTTTCTACTAAATCTGAAATTTGTAGTTTATCCTTGGAAAATTTCCGAATTGAAATTGAGGAACCATCCAAAGCCAGGGGAGGGATAATGGCATTCACCCGTGATCCATCAAGCAATCTGGCGTCACACATAGGCGACGATTCATCGATTCTCCGACCCACCGCAGACACAATTTTTTCAATGATTTTCCGAAGATGGCTTTCGTCCCGAAACTTCACATCAGTCAACTCAAGTTTCCCTGCCCGTTCCACAAAAATTTGATCACAGCGATTGACCAAAATATCGTTCACCGTCTGATCCTGAACCAACGGCTCTAATGGTCCAAGGCCCATCACTTCATGTTGAATGTCAGAAATGAGGGCTTCTCGTTCCTTCATACTGAGAGGAACCGATTCACCTTCCAATATTTCATTGACGAGCTTCGTGAGTTCGGCCTTGAGGAGGTCGTCCTCCAATTTCGCGACAATGGTCAGATCCAAGGCATCAATGACTTGCCGATGAAGCTTCTCTTTGAGAGGTCCCAGGTCTAATGTGCCGGAACCCGATCCAACGCCTACTTCACTCCACTCTGATTGATACATATCTGTCTTTACCCCTTAAAATTATTGATCAAGGCGTTTCATTAAGTGGCGGCTTGCGCTTTCCCAGACTTAAATGGGCTTAACCAACCAAGAACGGATGATTTCCCTTGTGACTGACCAGGCGTATCGTCAAAAGAAGCAGCATATTCCATATAGGACTTACCAACAGCAGTTTTAGGGGCCGTTTCAATGAGCGGCTTTCCACTATTCACTGAATGACTTGCCGAGGGATAATCATTAGGAAACAACCAATGCGCTTTTTGTTTCAAAATTTCTTCTGTTTCAACCAGGACATCCTTTTCACCTGATAAATATCGATTCATGATTAAACGTAATTTTGATTGGGGGAATCCAGATCCACGAAGCAATTCTAAGATTCGTTTTGTTCGATGCACGACCGGCACCATGAGGGTAGAGGTCACGTTAATCCATGAGGCCAATTCCAAAGCTTTCTTCGTGGTTAAATCTAAAACATGCCCGCAATCGACCACGACATAATCAAAACTCGCCTGAAGAAGTTTTAAGGTCGCCTCTACACAGTCTGGACTCAATCGTCCTGTGCTCAAATCATCATAGCCAGAGGGCAAGACTTGAAGCCCCGACTCACATTTCGTCAACAATCGAATGAGAAACGCTTGATCGAGTCGAGACGGATCAGCCGCAATATCTCTGAAGCTATGCATTGGTTGAAGATCAAGATAGAGGGGTAGATCACCACCATGTTGATTCACATCAACAATAACGACTCTGGGCTTACTCGGTAAATTTAACAAGGCTGCAGCCACGTTCACCGTGATACTCGTGGTTCCCACTCCGCCTTTTCCGCCAAAAAATGCCAAAACTTTTCCTGCCACGATGCTGGCTTCACCCCTTTTATCGGTGCTAGAAGCCGCACGTTCCTGAAAACGAGAAAACGCACCTTCGACTTCTTGTGGCTGTATCGGTTGGGCAAGGAATTCTTTCGCGCCAGCGCGCATAGCCTCTAACAAAATTCCCGAATCAAGCTTAGATGATGTGAGGAATATTTCCGTACCCTTCGCGACTTTGGCTAAATCCCGAATCACCGCAAACGTCTCTTCAGGTGTCTCTGCTAACTCTAAAATAAGGAGCGAAGAGGGTGTGGCATCTTTACTGTCCTTAATTTGAAAGTCTGTCTTTTCTGATATAATGCCTTCTAGCGTTTTTTTTGTTTCAGCACATTGAATGGACAACTCTACCTTGAAGATTTTTCCGGTAGAATCGGAGGGTCCATCAGTTACACGTTTAGGCTTCCATGCTGTATCGCTCATTTTTTCTTACCCCCTCCCCCCGATGCTTTCAGAAATGGTGGCTTCTTAAACAGTTCTTGATACCGAGTCATATTATAGTCAGCAGCTCTCCCGTCTATCCCTTCAACCACTTCTAGAGAATTGGCAGCTTGAGGATTCAAGATTTGAGTCTCTACCGAATATCGATAAGATTCCCCATACCCTTCACTCAGATGCACTGGCTGCCGAGCCCACGGAGAGAACACTTGATCGCTCCGCCCCATGGCAAAAGGACGCCGTCCATCCTCTTCCGTCATCACTGGCCAAACACCACATCCAGTGAGACCAACAACGCTTGCGACAACAATAACAACACATTGAATTCTTATGGTCTTATTCATTCCAATCTCCTTTTCTAACCCATTCACTTCAGGGCGCTAGATGGCCAAACGTGCCTTCCAAACCACCTTTTCCAAAAGATCGACCTGCAGCCATTTTGGGACGTCCAATCGTATAGGCTTCGGAAGGTCGATGAGCCTCTTTAGAAGGAAACGCTCCTTGCATATAGCCCATGATCATAAATTCGAAATCATTCGGCTCTAAGTAATAATCGGTTGGCAACGGTTGATTCACGACATTCAATGGCTTAACAAGATGTGGTGTCACAATGACAATCAACTCAGTTTCACTCTTTTCAAAACTCGTACTACGAAAGATTGCGCCGAGGATTGGAATATCCCCCAAAAATGGATATTTCTGTATGGTTTCTCGAATATTATCCTGAAGCAACCCAGCAATCGCGAAACTTTGGCCGTCGCCAAGCTCAACAACGGTTTTCACCCGTCGAGTGATGAGTGAAGGAATGTTAAACCCATTGAGGGTCACTCCGTTTCCAAAATCCAATTCTGAGACTTCTGGATTTACCACCACGGAAATTTGTCCGTCAGCCAGAACCGTTGGGGTGAATTTCAAGCCTACTCCGAACTCCTTATAACTCACGGTAACTTGGCTAAATTGCTGGGGTATCGGAACAGGAAACTCTCCTCCAACTAAGAATTCTGCTGGTTGGCCACTTTCTGTAATCAATGTGGGTTCTGCCAGAGATCTTGATAGGCCATGTTCTTTCAACATATCAAGGAGAACTGTCCAAGCATCGTTCCCAATATTAAATCCCAAGACAGCATTCACCGCTTGTGAGGCAAAAAGATCGATCCCACCTGGGGTATCATCATTCGCTTCGTAAGAACTCAAGGTATTCAGGGTTCCAATGGTAAAATCATGGTGGCCCAATTGCCGCCTGGTAAAGTTGACACCTAGGCGTTTCAATAGACCTCGTTGCATTTCAGCAACTTTCACTTCCATCATCACTTGTTGCACCCCACCGACCTGCAAGAGATTTAACACCTTTTTGGGAGCATAGGGTTCGGCCAAGGCCAACGCTTTATTGAGAGAAGGGGTACTCGACACATCTCCAGCCAAGGTAATGAAATCATGGCTACTCAGAACTTGAATATTCGGTTCATTCGGCAATAACTGATGCATTTGTTCTTTGAGACGATTAATATCTGGGGAAATTTGAAGTTGAAAGACATTGGCGACTTGTCCGTCTTTACCCCATAACGTCAGGGTCGTTGTTCCTACCGCTTTTCCTGTTAAATAGATTTGCTTGGGGGACAGAACAATTTGTTCTGAAATTTCGGGATTCGCGACAGATGCCCGCTTAAATACAGTAGAAGTCTCGATAATTTTTGATTCTCCCACGGCAACCCGCAGGACTTGAGGAGCATCTACCTGAACAGCTTGATGAGTGAGCCCCCCTCCAAAAGCCTGGGACACGAAGAACACACTCAGTAAAACCATGATGCCAGGGAGGAATCGAAATACATTAATCTGCTTCATAAACATACCTCTTATAGTGCGATTTCTCATCGTGAGACCCAGTTAAAATTTTAAGGTTTTCCGTTTGGTACCATTAATGACTTCTACACGATCTTTGCGTTTGCCTGTCCTTGTTTTGGGCAGTGGCTTGAGTTGATAGGACTTCATTAAGTCACTCGTCTTCACCCCTCTAGTTTTCTGAATATCAGGATTGAGAGGACTACGCAGGGCAACATGGATCTTTCCACCATTCTCAGACATGGCCAGTTTCTCTGATTCTTCCAAGGTGACTTCCAATGTGAGAACCTTGACCGGCTTCGGTTCCTCTCCCTCTACACGGACCATTTGGGTGCCCGTCGCGAGAACCAGCGTGTTTTCCAACACGACCTTGGTAATTTGAGCATCAACATCCTTGCCGGGCTGGTTAAAGGTCACCATCACATCGACACGATCCCCAGGCTTCACAAATCCAGGTAGTCCCACGACTTCGTTCACTTTCACCGCCATAGCCCGCTTCTGCGGATCCATCACCGCACTCACTCCACCAGTTGTGAGCTCAATTGGAGCAAGCTTTGATTCCATAATCGGTTCATTTTTCTTTAAATTCGCTAACACCACTCGTCCCTTCACATCTTCAGCGACGGTGAAATGTCCGACTGGCAATGATCCGTCTGGATAATCAACAAAGCGAATCACTTCATCCGTTAACGCGGTTCCCCAGGGTACATCCGCACTGGCCACCGCAATGCCCGTTCCTTCGAATTCTACGACAGCCTGCACTTCAGGCTCGGTGGCTTGCTGCCCTGCCAACCATTGGTAAATTAAAACAGTGGTCACTAAGGCAATACCTACTGCTAGACCTAGAAAAATGAGCGGACGTTTTTGCCCCATCACGATGCCTCCTCTGTATTTCTTCGCACCTGGTATTCAATGACTTTCTATGAAGATCATTCTTCAGGGAAAAATAGATACCTTTGTCTTGATTCATGCCCTTACCTGCCAATATCGGACTTCTCAGGCAGGTTCTTTAATTGTTTTTTGGAGGATTGCCTTTCCGTTAAATGGAATGGAACCACTGGTACCCTTGGCCGACGAGAGTCCCTAAGCCAATCACCAAAGCGTAGCGCAGCTTTGGAAGAGGCGTTTCTTCTAATGATGCGGCCATATTAATTTTCATGAAAACCATACTGACCAACAAGGCTTTAATTCGTTCAGCCGTGTGAGCCAGGCCAAGGTGCCAGCACATCATGGCCACGGCATATAATCCACCAAATAAGGAAGCAAAGAGAAAACCCATAAAAACATTATACGGCCCAACAATGGCGCCTATGGCGGCCAGAAGCTTCACATCACCAGCTCCCATTCCCCCATACACGTAAAAGCCTAAGAGCAAGAGAAGTCCTAGGCCGAGCCCCTCTAAACTAAAGAACAACCCATTCCCCGAATCGGAGATGGTATGAAATCCAACCCCCACAAGAGCCAAAGGGAACGTAATGGCATTCGGCACACGACTCGAACGAACATCTGTAATCCCTGCGGCAAGAAGGCCGAGAACTAAGACTCCAAACATCGTCAATTGTGTTGTCATAAGAGAAATACGAACAATTTTATGCTTCGACCGACAAGATCGCCTTATTACGCGAAATTTTTAGACCATGATCAACATTCAACAGGGTATTATTCGGAGTCTTTTTCGCAATCTGTAGTGACAAGGGCAAAAGAAGGAGAAGATTGAAAGGCCAAGGCTCATCAACGGAGCAGAAGAGTCTCTTGCGGCAAGCATCAGAACACAAAACCCGTTGGCCGATGTATTTGGAAACTGAAAGATAGAGAGAAAGCCAGCTAGAAAATTGGAGAAGAAGACTGAGAATGATTTAATGAAAGGATGAGGAATGTCGGCGAGAATGCCCCACATATTTTTCTAGACAACCGCCGCTACAGAAGGAGAAGAATCGTCTCGTTAAAAACGCTTTTCTCACCCAACTCTGTTGTCTTCAAAAACAGGGATCTAAAAAATGGCTTTGGTTGACATAATAAGGTTTGGACTCTGGTGACCAGGTCCACCTAAAAATGGACTCATGCCCCCAACAGGAGTAATTGGATTATGTTGATAATAGACTTTCACCACGGTGAATTGATCCACCCCTGGGCCATCAATAGGCGGCCCTTGCCATGTGAGATAGTTCCACAAATTATTAGGAAGATCGCATTGTCCCGCTTGAGTAGGAGCTTGAATTTGTGGGTCCGTTAAGGTCCCAATGGGTGTGACCGTACATTGAGGAGGCTGACCTAATCCGGTAGAGCCCACGATTTTCGCCAAAAATATGGAATATTTTTCAGGATGTCCTTTGAGTGCTAAGGTGCCTTCTGTCGACTGCATGAGAGACAGGATATTCGCATCGGTCGTCAGCTCTCGTGAAGCAAGGCTCGCTCCCTCCCGAGCTAAGGATGTTACCGCGTTGCGTTCACTGAAAAGCACCCCATACTCCACAGTCGCAAAGGCTAAGAACATAAACAATAAAGAAGAAACAGCGAATTCTACCGTCGCGCTGCCTTGCGCCGACCAAAGTAAAGACCGTCGAGATTGGTTCATAAGTCGAGCCCTCCTCCTCACACCACGCATCATGGTTATAATATAAAGTTTTCGTTTCGATATGTGGCTTGCGCGTTCATGATGACCGTACCCCCGCTACTAAAAAATCCTCCAACCAAATCCGTAAAAAAATGATGGGTATAGAGCACACGAACACGCATAAACGCCCCCTCGTCCCCCCCATTATTGTCTGCATCCACCACCCCAGGAGCCGTAGGATCGGCCCAGGTGACATTATCAATGGGAAAAATCTTAATGTCAGTCGGATTAATGACGATGATCCCATTGGCTTTATCAAGAATGGCCTTTTTAATAGATTCTTGACGAGTCAACGTAGTCCCGCCATCAGTGAGAACAGCGCCAGTTGAACCTATTCGAACACCCTCACTGACAGCGGCATTCATCGTATGCTGATGAAGGAAGTAATATCCAAATTCGGCAACCCCAAAAATCATGAGCAAAAAAGGAAGTAGGGTAATCCCGACTTCAACTGCTGAGACACCAGAATCATCCCGGCAGATTCTTTTGAATATTTTAGTGAATGTGCGCCAACCGTTCATAAATAACCCTCCACATTTCGTGCCCGTGAAGAACAAGGCTCGGCTCTCTACAGTTCCATCATTCGAAATGCCACATCGTTCTAACTGATCAGGACAAGTTTGAGCCTATTGGCAATTTCTTGAAAAATTCCCTGAAGCATCGCAGGATTCGTCGCAAAATGTGCATGGTCTTTATCGGTGGCAAGGGCTTCCATGAACAACTGATCAGCACCTCCTCCTACGTCTAATCCGATGGTATAAATTTCAACACCAGCATCTTTTAAGGCCTGAGCATTTGCCAAGGCCTTGGCCTGAGCAACCCATCGGACGTAATTATCCAAGGGGGCATCCCCATTTCCACCATCAATATTACATTGCTCAACTCCCGCTGATACGGGTGGCACAGCCTGACTAAATCCATAGGTTGAGTCTGCGGCAATGTGCCATTTGACTGTCAGTCCCCCTGAACAAGCAGAAGTGCCTGAAGTTTTTCCATCTCCCGTATTTCTCATCCTATCAATAGCAGGAGAGGAATAATCTACGTTTTGAATGTCGTGTCTTTTTAGATCTCGAACAACATTGCCACCGTTGACGGACACCTGGCCCACGCCATCATGCACGACCCCATTGTAAGTAAAATCCCCTCGAAAAGCCGTGGGCTCCCCATCTGAGAAAAAGACCACCACTTGCCGCGTCCGTTCATTTTTTGGAAGATGCATTTGTGGCGCGGACCAGGTAAGAGAGGTGAGAGCTTGGGCGAGGGCATCTTCCACATTGGTGCCTCCGTTATTGGGGGTCAACCCAGAGATCGCGGTATTAATTGGACTCACGTAATAATGATCAAACTGAAAATCCCTTTCTACGCCAGCCGCAAAATGAATGAGGGAAAATCTATGATCTCGTTCAAACGCGGTAAAGTTATTCACAAAGTTTTGCGCGCCAGCAATCAGGTCATCAATGGGTGGGTTTGAAGTGGGCCGTCCCATGGAACCCGAAATATCCAAAACCAGAGCCACTTCGGCTTTTCGAAGTTTTGCCGACCCATTGGCACCCAAGCCAGTATGTGACGACCCCGTGTCGAAGACCGTCGTCAAATGATTCACAGAGTTGACTGAGCCAGTGACGGTTACCAACCCCTCCACATCCACATTTCCAACAAAAGCTGGGGTATCCGTATCTAATAACCCAGGCGGAAAATTGGCCGCAGCCACTTCAACGGCAAATGATTGTATATCCGCGGGATTAGGAAACATCGGATTGGACACGTTTTTAGCAGCCGCAAAAGCTGCGCCATCAATCGCTTTCCCCAATTCTCCCTGAATGCTATACCACCGACCGATTTCAACCCCTAAGGCGGCGAAGGCCACCATCGAAAAGAGGATCACGGCAGACATGAGAAAATAGGCCCCTTTTTGGTCGACTAGAATGTCACGAATTGGTTTCATAACAAGACCTTTCATGTAATTGAGCGGATGAGCTCACCATCACTGGAATCTCCCCCACAAACTTGAAGGAAAATTAACCTTCAAACGACCGAAGGCATGCTGAAACGGCGGCCGTTTCAGCATGCCTTAAGCCCCTATCTCACCCTTGTGGTCACGTCCCCACCTTCACATTCATTGTTTCTCCAAATTTCTCATTAGCTCACTAAGCCTGGGATACTTCCCTTGGGTGATAAGCCACCTAACCCACTTCCTGGAGGTCCTGATGGAGCATCAGGAAGAATGGCATTACAATCCACCTTTGCATCAATAATTTTTTGCGACGCATTAATACCCGTCACTGTGGCTCGAGCAAATCCCACAATCGTGGTCGCCCCAATTGGGCCCAAACAATCCGATGATTGGTATACAGGAATGGTCACTTCCCAATTACCACTGGCATCTTTTTTAGAATCATATAAATTTTCCAAATTATTAAAGGCATTAGCCACTTGCCCATTTGTAAAATCGAATTGAGTTTGATAAGGGGTCACTTCAGGACTGGTATAATTATCTGCCGCGAGGCAATCAATCACTTCCCTTAACAATTTGGCGTTGGCACTTCCGCCACCGCCGCCACCGCCGCCACCGCCGCCACCGCCGCCAGCACAATGGGCAGGGTTATTTGGATTGGAACCTAGTTGAACCTCATCGTAGACATGCCATCCCGCACAGGCTATGGGATCATTAGATGGAGAGAACCGAATTGCGTCGTTACATTGGCCTCCATTGGCAAACCATTGCTCGGAAATGCCAAATGGGGCAGTCATACCCCCAGGTGGCACACTTGAGGCCGGACCCAATGCCGCTGTGGCCGTGGCAGATAATCCCAGAGTATTGTTTCCAAAAATGGCAGCAAATATTGTAGTCAGTGGACCATTTGAGGTGGCATCTCTCCGCACACGAATGGTCGCGGAATCAGGAGCTGTGAGAGTTGCAGCAACTGTTTCACTGGAAGGATTATAGGTTCCCACCGAAATGTCGTTTGAGTCTAACGCAATATTGGATTTTCCACCGGCATCATGAAGATTGGCTATAGAATTCGCGACGGTTGAAATGGAACCGCCCTCACTTCCAGAAAGAGTGACATCCGAAGTGGCCAAATTATTATTTGACGTGGCAATGTCCTGATACACGAGTCCTAATTTTCCCGCCGCTGCAAGTGCGGAAGCATCAGCAATATTTTGGAGTTCACTTCGCGTCACAAAAGCTCGACCTAGGTCAATGGTAATGGCCGCCATTCCTAAAATGGTCGAGAGCGAGATGGCAAAAGTCATCCCGGTCACACCTCGTTGATCTGCTAATAATGTCTTTAATCGTTTCATGTGTTGTTCTCCTCAGTTTTCTTCGGTAGCCCGGCTATCAGAAAATCCTGACCCGTGGCTTTGCGTCCCCATTTCACAATGGGTTTGCCTTTATCGGAAAGAGGACTTTTTAAACCAAAAATGAAAACCACCTTATTGGGTTGTGTCCATTTTTAGGTCCATAGGCATTGACAGATCACGTTCCTTCCATTCTCATAATGGAAGTGGAGGTGAGTGTCCGGTTTTGACTTAATCCTGGAATAAGGGCACTCGCGACAAGAAAGGAAAAATTGTAATTCACCGCGACTTGTAAGTTGGTTGAAGTCCCCACGGCAATGCGGTTGATCGCCACTGTGGCTTTGGTTGAATCTGCTAATTGGCTTCCATCAATCACCGTGTTGACCTGGGTGGTAATTTGCGGATCTGTCACAGGAACGGTTTTCAATTTGATGCCAACCCGCGCCCCTTCACGAACGGCATTATTCAGGACTTCTTTCGTATACAACATACGTCCAAAATCGATCATGCCGAACACCAAAGCCAGGAGAATAGGGAGGATCAACGCAAACTCCACAGCGGTTGAGCCTCGCTCGTTTCGATAATTCGTCGCCTTTTTCACCGGTTGTTTTCGACATGTCATAATCTTGTTCCTCAGAGTAATTTTTATTTCCTTTGCCCAACCCCATTTAACCAATGAAATTGGCCATTTTGTGTGTTCTTAGGTTTAAGGCAGTGCAGTGTCTACTGTGTTATAGAGGCCCACGATCTTTGGGGATAATCCCGCCACGGTTGATATAATCGCTCCAGCAATGAGAGCAGCAAGCAATCCATATTCAATCGCTGTCGCACCTTCTTCATCCTCGATCAAAATCGCAATGCATTGTATGGTATTTTTCATTATGTGACGTCTCCTACCCAAACTATCCAACATAACGCTCCCTAGTTTCAGTGTTCCCTTTCTCAAAGAAACCGGGGGCTCCTCCCGGCCTACATAACCAGAAAAAACCCCCGGAAGTCTTCGAGATACTAAATTTAGGGAAGATTGGTGTTCACGGTGGTGAAGGCCGTGTTCAATTTAATACCAATCTGACCAACCACAACAATGATGACGGCGGCGATTAAAGCTGCTAACAAACCGTACTCAATAGCGGTGGCTCCTTCTTCGTCATTCAAGAAACTCATGAGTTGATTCACCATAGCGTATCTCCTTGTCGGGCGAATAAAAATTGAAAAACGCACAGTCAGTATGCCCGCGTGCCCTGACTCGTACGCTGCCTCTTAAACCATGTTTCCTTCGGCAACCCGGCAATCAAGGCCCAGCCTTGACCCGTGGCTTTGCGCCCACGCCTTCCGACGTGTTCGCCTTTATCGGGAAGAGGCACCCGATCCAAACTATAGTTCTTGGTGATTTGGTCATGTTCATAGACCCACACCATACTTCCATGTCGCTTTCTTTGAATTCTGCGTTGCATGACCTATTATCGACTCGGCCTCAAAAAACTTGCTCAACTATTTTTTACGATATTCACACTATTGTTGGCCGTTTCTTTCGCTTGGGGCATAGTATTCTCCTCGCCACTTTTTTAGTCCTTAAAAAATATCATTTCTTCTTCTACGGCTCATTTGTGAGCACCAAGAAGTGGTCACTCTTCCTTAAGACAAAAGTCCTTATAACCGAAACCAGTTGTACGCTAAATTCATTTACCGAAAATTAATTACGCGACTGCTAGGGGATTCCCTAAAACCTCAAAAACATGACCAAATGGTACATTTTCTATTCCTGACTTATGACGTATTCCAGGTTACATCCATTTTCAACACCCCATTGACCTCCTTCACCTATGCAGAGAGCTTTCACAAATGAAGCCCGACATTGCTACTCCTGACGTACCAACTCACCTTACCTCCCCTGACAATGAGCAGGATCTCTTGTCTCATCTCCAACATCTTTCCATCGCAGTCCTTATCCCTTCTTTTAATGAAGAAAAAGGCATTGGGAATGTTATTGAAGGCTTTCACAAGGCCATTCCCTCCGCAGAAATTTTTGTGTATGACAATAATTCCTCTGATCACACGGCGGAATTAGCTAAGCAATCCGGGGCCATTGTTCGACAGGAATGTCGGCAGGGAAAGGGTTATGTCGTCAGACGTATGTTCGCTGATATCGATTCAGACGTGTTCATTTTGGTCGATGGGGACGATACCTACGACCCCAAAATCGCCCAGACTCTTGTGGAAATTCTCATGACCAATGGGCTTGATATGATCAACTGTGCCCGAGTACCCACATCGGATTCGGCATATCGTCCCGGGCACAAATTTGGGAATGGTTTGTTATCTGGCATTGTTAAAATCATTTTTGGCAATCAATTTCAGGATTTACTTTCAGGATACCGAGTCTTTTCTCGCCGTTTCGTAAAATCCTTCCCCGTGAAAGCCACTGGATTTGAAATTGAAACCGAACTCACCATTCATGCGCTGGCTCTTGAAATGCCTTCAATGGAAATACCGTGTAATTTTCAAAATCGGCAAGAGGGCTCCGAAAGCAAACTACATACATTTTCCGATGGATTTCGCATTCTGATTACGATTGGAAATCTCTTGCGACAAGAAAAGCCTTTGATCGTGTTTTCTGCTTCGAGTCTCATTCTTTTTGTAGCCTCTCTTATCCTTGGCTATCCCATCATCGACACCTACCTTGAAACTGGCCTCGTCCCACGGTTACCTACTGCAGTTCTTGCCATGGGTCTTGTATTAGCTGGCCTATTAAGCATGGCTTGTGGACTTATTTTGGATACGGTCACCAGAGGGCGCCAGGAAGCCAAACGACTGGCGTACCTCGCTATCCCTGGAATTCTTGAAAAATTAAAATGAACTGATCGGATGACAGCGAGAATAGACTCTCGCTAAAAGGGAAGGGGGAGAGGTAATACTACCGATCTCACATTCTCACATTTCTCAACTTGCGCTTTTTCGAACCTGAAAGAGGCGAAAGGACTCCTCTAATTGATCCTGAAGAGGAATCTCTCTCAACCATTTTGGTGGGACGGGTTGTAGTAGAGCCTCATAAAATGTTGATTCTCCAGAATCAGCTCGATAGACAGTTGACTCCAAACCCAGATTTGGACAAATAACAATGAAGTCAATTTTCCGATGATGAATAAGATCTTGGGCTTGGCCAAGGTCTTTTGCTTTCATAATCGCGAGCATATCCCTTAGACCTTCTACATTTCGATGCATGGGAGTGCCAATAATTTGGTAAGAAGTCCGATAGAGTAATTCTGGGCCAAAGTCCTTAAAGGCTAATATTGTTTGAGCAGGCTGATCCTGCGGGTTGATGGCCGTTAAATATTCTGCAAGAGGCTTGACGGGACAATTCCCCCCTAATGTTGTTGGCCTTGCTGTCGGTTCGTCGATGGCCATGACTGTTCCTACCGTGACGGGCCAAAACAATAAAACCAAGGCAAAGACTAATGACAAGGCTTCTCCCCTCCTACTTTCCCAGCGAGTTTCCACCCATCTCAAAGCTCTTCGAACCAATTCGACATATGGAATTAACAACATGATACTCGCATACGGTGCCCAGCGAGATTCATACAGGGTCAATGGAATAAAGATACCCGCGCCTATGAACAGCAAAAGACATTGATACTTTCGCCATAACGTGTTCTCTTGACTGAAGCTCCACACCAAAAATGGAAGCGCAAGCATACCTATCCCTACACCCACCATCGCATCTCCACCGACTAACGGTTGCGTCTCGGCCACATGATCCCAGACTAACTGTCGAATGGCAGGATCCATATCGACAAGTGGTCCATGGAAAAAACCAGGGAATACATACCATTGCATGAATGCCGCTAAAATCGACCCGACTCCAATGATCGCCACTCTACTTGCGGGAGTAGACAGGAAGGACGTTTTCTTTTCTATTAAAAAAATCCCCATCCATACGACGAAAATTAGGCCAAGGACCAATTCATGTGGAAGAGAAATTCGATCATATTCAATGAGAGTCCAATCCTCACCAATTCTTTCCACCCCAAAGAAAAGGGTAGAAAATACAAGGAGACTCCCCATTATTGTCAGAATGGGTGCAATCTTTGCCTTTCCCTCCCAAATCCACACCAAAGTATAGGCGGCAAGAAAAATTCCAATAGGCACTAAAAATTCTACGCTCACCCATAATCCCAATGCCCCTAGACACCCAATGAAAATGAGGTGACGAATGTTTCGAGGATTTTCCAGCCCCCAATTCAACCCAACTAAAAACCAAGAGAAAATGGCTAGAATGAGACTATGATGATCAGGGCGGCCAACCATAAAATATCCGGTAAGAATAGGCTGTAATTGGAACAAAATGGCGAAGAGGATTATCCCAAGTCGATCTACTTGTTGCCGCATTAGACAAAAAAGCCCCACAAAAGCAACCATATGCAATAGCGGACTAATCATGACACCCCACAGATGTAGTGCCGTTGGAAAAGGCAGGACTAGCGAGAACGCCGCGGCACCAGCCAACAGCAAGAAGTCCATGGGTTTTGTCCAATGAATACTTTCTCCATAAGGAGCATTACTTCGTGGATATATGGAATTGTTCCATGTTCCTTGATCATAAATAAATTGCACACGATTGAGCCGAGTATATCCATCAGTTCCTAACAACTCCCCTTCCATGATATTCATTGGGCCCCAAAAGGCATAAAGAAGATGAATAATGCAAAAAACTCCAAAAATGATTAGGCTGAGAGATTGTGTTTCTCCTTCGAGTAATTGCCCCTGAGAACAAGAGTCTGTTCGAATCAATTTGGTCTCCACCTTTGCGTACTCCTAGGGAAGGATCATTCGCCCACTAACGCATGCCTAAAGGCACTGCCAAAAACAGAATGTTGGATGTTATAAATCCACGAACTGACGTGCTTTTTCAAGCCGTGTCTTTTCCGCTAAATCCTTTTGACAAGAGTCTTTGTACATTTCCTCTCGGATATCTTTCTTCCGGCATTAACGCCATTATGTAATTTTCATCAATACACCCCAGGTACGATCCGCGTACCAAGTATGTTTCTTCCTCATCCTCTCATGTTGTAGCCCATGATGATCTAGAGCTAGGCTATTTCAACAACCTCCATCCTCCTCTATCCCAATTTCACCATTTCCATGGACCAATAGAGGCCTCAAGGTTTCCCCAGAACTCTTCCGATAAGAGTAGTTTTAGGTCATTTTATATCGCGGACCTATATCCGTTCACGACTGTATCGCTCTGTAGCCAGTGTAAAGACTGCCTCAGGGATGATTTTGGAGAAGGTAATGGAGCAACAGAAAGTTCTCATTTTTATTGTCAGCTATAATGCAGATACAACCATCACCAGCGTCCTATCTAGAATTCCGTCTGGACTTTTCAAAAATCCAAATGCTCAGGTGGAAGTTCTCATCATCGACGACGGCTCATCAGACCATACGGTGTTTGAGTGCCAAACATGGCGCCAGCAACATCCTGAAACTCCTTTGACCATCCTCGTTAATCCTCAAAATTTGGGATATGGTGGCAATCAAAAGCTTGGCTATCAGTATGCCATTGACCGAAGCTTCGACGTGGTGTGTTTGGTGCATGGGGATGGACAATATGCACCAGAGGAGCTCACAAAATTACTTCAACCTCTTCTCAATGGGGAATGTGAGGCCGTTTTCGGTTCAAGGATGATGGAGGCGGGGGCAGCTCTTAAGGGCGGAATGCCCGTCTATAAATACTATGGCAACAAGGTTCTTTCCTGGCTACAAAATAAAATCGTAGGCACCAACCTCTCGGAATATCATAGCGGCTATCGCCTGTATTCCATTCAAGCTCTCAAAAAAATTCCCTTTGGATATAATTCCAATGGGTTTGATTTCGATACAGATATCATCATCCAACTACATAATGCTGGTTTTCGTATTCAGGAAATTCCGATTCCTACCTTCTATGGTGATGAGATTTGTAATGTAAACGGTATTCCTTATGCCTTCACCATCTTATCCTCTTGCTTGGCAAGCCGCATGCAAAAATTGGGATTGTTTTACAATCGAAAATTTGATCTTCAAATTAACAATGAACATTACCAATCAAAATTTGATTTCTTTTCATCGCACTCGCTCGCACTTAACGCGGTTAAATCTGATGAACGGCTACTTGTCCTTGGCTGCGGTTCTGCTGCGCTCGTGGCGCCCTTTGCCAAAAAAGGCTGTCGCCTTAGTGTCCTCGATAAGTACATTTCTCTTGAACTGGAAGCCCTGAGCGAGCATTGTGCTGCGGTGAACCTTAACGAATTTGACTTTATGGATCTTCCCGAAGGCCCCTCTCACGACACAGTCTTGGCATTAGATATTATTGAACATCTCCTCTCTCCAGAGTCTTTTCTTGAAAGCCTGCGACAAGCCGCTTGCCTGCGGGGAAGCCGCCTTATTCTGACGACACCCAATGTCACGTTTCTTCCCTTACGCATGATGTTTCTCTTTGGGTTTTTTAACTATGGCAAGAGAGGGATCCTTGATCGAACCCACACGAGGCTCTTTACGTTTGATTCATTGGAGCGGATTCTTCGACAAGCTGGGTTCAATATTACTGAATTACGTGGGATTCCCGCCCCCTTCCCTCTTGCCTTTGGACAACAACACTGGGCAGGACAATTCCTTTTAAAAATTAATCTATTCATGACCAAGATCTGGCGTGGTGCTTTTTCGTATCAAATTTACTGTGAAGCCACTCCCTCGCCGACAGTCGACGAATTGCTTGAGCAGACGATGGAACATTCGCGCAAAACCGTCGCTTCCCCTGAAACGGTTCAATGTTGACGCGAACGGTCCCAGAAAAATCACTCACCTGGATTACAATTTTTGTCTCCGTGACACTCCTCAATGCCGGCCTCCTGTGGTGGTTTCATGACCGCACCTGGTGGGAACCGGATGATGGCCAACTCGCACACGTCGCCGAACGCCTCTTACAGGGCGAAGTCCTTCACCGAGATATCCAGGATGTTCGACCGGGGTACGTCAACTTCATCAACGCCGCCGCCCTCTATCTTTTTGGGCCCAGCCTACTGAGTTTGCGCTACCCCTTAGCCCTGATTGCCCTCGCCCAATCTGCCCTTTTATTTTTCCTCTTCCGTTCCCAGGGAGCCATGCTGGCCGGCGCCCTTTCCCTGGGTTCCGTCACCCTCGGGGTGTTGCACTACATTAATCCCAACCACCATTGGTACGCCTTATTCTTTACCATTGTGCTCATCTGTCATTTGATTTGGACGCCCCGAACAAGCCGTTGGTATGTACCGCTCGCCGGCCTCCTGATTGTCACGATCGGATTACTACGCCACCTGACCGGAGCCTTTGTCGGGATGGGCACACTCGCCTTTCTGCTTTTTGAGGAATCGAACCAGGCTAAGCAGTCGTTTGCCTGGCGCGAGCACTCGCTGGCTCGGCTCTTCTGTGGGGCAATGCTGGCCCTCCTCTCCCTCTACCTCTGGCGGGCAACGGACTTCTTAGCTTTTCTCATGTTTGGGCTGTGGCCAGTGGGCTTACTAGCCTGGCAACTCACAGCCACGACGGTATCCAACACCCGCGCTATGAGCATCGTGGGAGGCCTCTGTCTCGGGATGGGGATTGGGGCCCTGCCTCTGCTTGCCTATCACCTGGTAAATGGCTCCCTCATGGCGATGATCGATGACAACTTCCTACGCGCACTCGATGTTCTCAATTGGGATTACGGAAAAAAAGTAAAATACTGGATGTTGCCCTTGGGCGGCGCGGTGGAATTTGGAAACAACCCGGGATTACCCACACTACTCAATGCTCTTTACTTTCTGGCCGTACCTCTCTTCGCTACGCTAAATGGGTTCATTTTGTTTCAGGTCGTCCGTAGGAGAACCGTACACATTTCGCTGGCCTTACCTATTCTGGCAGCATTCTACGGTTTAGTCGCGCTCTTCCTGCAAATCCCGATCTATCTCCACTGGACTTCCATCCTATCAATAGCCGGATCTCTATGGATGCTTGTCGAGTTGAAGCCGAGCTGGAAGTCATCAATGTGCGCGATGCTAGTAACTCTGTCCATGGTCAGTATCGCTTTCCAGGCTGGCGTTCCTATACGCAGCTCCATCATGGAACTCGTGAGCACGGAAAAGCCTAAACTTTTTGATAGTCGCGGGCAGTTGCCCAAAGTAGATTTGTGGATTAGGGGAAAATCACTGGAAGCCTACAAGAAGGTCGTCCATTTTATAGAAGAGGAAACGAACCCAGGAGACTACCTTTTTGCCGTTCCCAACAATGCTGAGCTCTATTTCATGACGGAAAGGCGCAATCCCTTTCGATTCTTCAGTACCGACCATGGTGTTCTCAATGAACGGGAAGTTCAACACGTCATCCAACGGTTGGAGGAACTTCGTCCTCGCATCATTACATTCGCACCTGTTTCTCAAAGAAACACTCCTCACTCGTTGGCCATCATGGACCACGTTCGAGAACACTCAGAATTGCTCTCGCAGGATTCGTTTTTCGAAGTCTATCTTTATGATGCCAAAAGCAAACCACCAACAGAATACGTAGGAAAACCCAAACGCCGGGATGTAGAAATTGGCAGATATATGGAAGAAGAGGTAAACAGGATACCCAGAATTTAGAAGGGGAAGAAATGTGCGACGAGATAATAAAGATTATTGGATTATTCCGATAGCCCCCTCTCACTACTCGGTTTTTGAAAAAATATCTCTATTCGATCATGTAAATTACGGCAAGAGAAGTATGTTCGAGCAGTCGATGGAACATTCAGACAAAATCGTCGCGTCCACTGGAACGGTTCAATGTTAACGCGAACGGCACCAGAGAAATCACTCACCTGGATTGCCATTTTTGTTTCCGTGACGCTCTTCAATGCCGGCCTCCTGTGGTGGTTTCATGACCGCACCTGGTGGGGGCCGGATGATGGTCAACTCGCTCACGTCGCCGAACGCCTCTTACAAGGTGAAGTCCTGCACCGCGATATCCAGGACGTCCGACCAGGGTACGTCAACTTTATCAACGCCGCCGCCCTCTATCTTTTTGGACCCAGCCTACTGAGTTTGCGCTACCCCTTAGCCCTGATTGCTCTGGCCCAATCTGCCTTCATATTTTTCCTCTTCCGTTCCCATGGGGCCATGCTGGCCGGCGCCCTTTCTCTGGGTTCCGTCACCCTCGGGGTGTTGCACTACATTAATCCCAACCACCATTGGTACGCCTTATTCTTTACCATTCTGCTCATCTGTCATTTGATCTGGACGCCACGAACGAGCCGCTGGTATGTACCGGTTGCCGGCCTCCTGATTGTCACGATCGGATTACTACGCCACCTAACTGGAGCCTTCGTCGGGATGGGCACACTCGCCTTTCTCCTCCTTGAGGAATCGAACCAACATACGGGGTTGTTTGCCTGGCGGGAGCATTGGCTGGCACGACTCCTCTGTGGGTTGATGCTGACTCTCCTCTCCCTGTACCTCTGGCGGTCAACGGACTTTTTAGCGTTTCTCATGTTTGGACTCTGGCCGGTGGGCTTATTGGCCTGGCAACTTACGGCCACGACGGTATCCAACACCCGGGCTCTGAGCATCGTGGGAGATCTCTGTCTGGGGATGGGAATTGGGGCTCTGCCTCTGCTTGCCTATCACCTGGCAAATGGCTCCCTCGGGGCAATGATCGATGACAACTTCCTGCGCGCGCTCGATATGCTTAATTGGAGCGCCATCAAGAAATTCAATTACTGGATGTTACCCTTTTCCGGAGCAATTGAATTCAGCCAGAACCCTGGAATATTTAGCCTTATGAATGCTTTGTATTTTCTGGCTTTGCCACTCTTAGGCGCGTTAAATGGGGTCATCTTGTTTCAGGTCGTCCGTAGGAGAACCCTACACATTTCGTTAGCCTTACCTATCCTGGCGGCATTTTATAGTTTGGTGTCGCTCTTCCTTCAAATCCCTGCCTATCTATATTTAACAGCCATTTTACCCATTACCGGATCTCTGTGGATGCTTGTCGAGTTGAAGCCGAGCTGGAAGCCATCAATGTGCGCGGTGCTCATGGGTCTGTCAGTCGTCAGTATCGCATTCCAGGCTGGTGAGCCAAGTAGCCGCTCTATTATGGATCACATTCGTGCCGGAAAGGCTACCCTGTTAGATAGCCGCGGTCAGTTATCCAAAGTAGATTTGTGGATCAATGAAAATTCGCTGGAAGCCTACAAGAAGGTGAGCCATCTTATTGAAAAGGAGACAAACCCAGGAGACTACCTTTTTGCCATTCCCAACAATGCTGAACTCTATTTTATGACGGAAAGGCGCAATCCCTTTCGATTCTTCAGTACCGACCATGGTGTTCTCAATGAACGGGAAGTCCAACACGTCATCCAACGATTGGAGGAACTTCGTCCTCGCATCATTACTTTTTCACCGAAGGATACCCGAAACACCCCCCACTCATTGGCCATCATGGACCACGTTCGGGAATACTCAGAATTGCTCTCACAGGATTCGTTTTTTGAAGTCTATCTTTATGGTGAGAAGAATGGAACAACGAAGAATATTGCTTCATTGACTAGGTAGGGGTAGCGCTAAAATTTTCCATCCTAAAAATGCCAGCACTCTCTTCGAGATGAAATCATTTCTGGTTCTCCCTCAGTACTGGTCGCCCGCAGAACCTTCCATTTCCCCCCACCTCCTCCTCGATCAAGATTCGCCTTCTATCTTAAGAAACCTTCTTTTGAGGCCGAAATAGCCTCTATTGGGATAGAGCCCTTCATTTTGTTAAATACCCTGCGGATGAATCCTGAAAGATTATTGAAATGAAAGTGATCATCTCTTCAAACTGCTCTCCCTTATGGATGAATGAGTGCCTACCAATGACCCTAAATTTTGAATACTTCATTCATACCTATTCAAGAAGCCTCATTAAATATTGTGGGGATGGCAGTACACAAGGGACCAAAAATCATGCTCACTGAGACTATTGAGACAGGCATTGATCACAGAGGGAAAAAGACAAAGGCACAGGCAGAGGGGAAATATTTATTTCATCCTGTCGTTGACTTCATTTGTCTCGGTGGAGGCTCGCTCGCGCTCTTTGTCCTACTCGCGATATTTATTCCTTTAGAAGCCGCAACTCCAGCAGCTTCTGTCATTACCCTTGGACTTGCCAACTTAATTAATCACCCACATTTTGCGCATTCCTATCAAATTTTCTACCAAAACTATTGGCAGAAAATTAGCCACCAACACCCATCGAATGGCTTACGAGTTCGGTACATCTTTGCTGGATTGGTTGTCCCTATGGCGTTGGGAGTGTTCTTTGCTACCTGCGTTCAAATGAATGATGCAGTGATGTTGAGCTATGGAGCCAACATCATGCTCTTCTTTGTGGGCTGGCACTACGTCAAACAGGGTTATGGCATGTTGATTGTGGATTCAGTTTTAAAACGAAAATTCTTCAGTGATTCTGAAAAGAAAGTTTTTCTTGGTAATGCCTATTCATCTTGGATTTTTTTCTGGCTCCTGACAAACTGGACAATTTCAGAACAAAACATTTGGGGGCTCAAATCTCTGACATTCTCAATACCAATATGGTCCCTCTATGTCAGTGGAAGCATCGCCATTGTGTCAATGGCCTTAACCTTCACGATGCTAGGCCATAAATATTTCATCCGAAAATGTCCCTTACCTATCAATGGACTTATCGCCTATTTCACCTCGGTGTACATTTGGTTGGCTTTAAGACTCCATCCCTTTTTCTTGTTTTTTGTCCCGGTCTTCCATTCGTTGCAATATCTCATTGTGGTCTGGCGTTATCAATACAACAAAACTCATTCAACCGACCTATCCCCTCAACAAACTCATGAACCACAAATGGAAGATGCGCTTTCTCCAAACCTTTGGAAGTTTGTCGCGTTTATTGCCATGGGATTAGTTCTCGGCTATGTGGGATTCTGGGGTGCTCCACAATTCTTTGACGCAACTATCCCATATGACCACACCGTTTTTGGGGGTACAATGTTCATGTTTATATTTTGGATTTTCATCAATATTCATCATTATTTTATTGATAATGTCATATGGAGACGTGAAAATCCCGACACCAAGCGATTCCTCTTCGGCTCGTCATAATGAGAGCCTCCGACCGGCAACGCGCAAAATTGTGTAACTAGCAATCAACGAGCAAGCCGTACTTCACAATTACAGATACCTGCTCTGCCAATCATGGGTATTCTTCTTTACACCCACATAACTCGTCGCACAATAAAATAGGAAATGGATTAAGAAGGGTTATGGAGAAGGGCATTCACTTCTTGAAGACGACCATGCGCTTTGATGGCCGCTTTACTTTGCGGATAGATACGCACGAGTTGTTGAAAAACTGAACGCGCGCGCGCGGGCTGTTGAAGTTCCAAATGTGAATATCCAATCTTAAGAAGAGAGGCCGGGACTTTATTGCTGGAAGGATAAAAGGTCAACACGCGTTCAAATTCATCAATGGCTTCTTGAAATCGGCGTTCTCCATAGTAACATTCTCCCAACCAATACTGACTATTTGCTGCTAAACGAGAATTTGGAAAGATTCGAAGAAAACCCGAAAATTTTTGCGCGGCCCCAACATATTTTTTCCCCCTCAACAAATTAAAAGCTTGGTCGTAGGCCACTTGCTCCTGTTGAGTCGTTTTCTTCTGAGAGGGGACTGCCCGTTTAAGCGAAGATGACGGGAGAGAAGAAGGAGAGCCATATGAAACCGCAGCTTCAGGTACCAGGCTTTGTGAACGTCGATGAGAATGAATTGATGCTTGCGAAGTTTGCCCAGAAGAAGGGGAATTTGTCGCAAAGGACGACCGGGACAATTGACCTCTTGCCGGGCTCAGGCTGGCCAATGAGGACTCTGACGGGGGCAAGGCGCCCTCAACTCTGGCTTGTTGAGAACCAGTTCCACCTTTTTGTTCATACGCATCTAATCGTCTGCTAAAGGTTGTACTCACTTCTTCCAATGTTCCAATAACAGATTTGATATGTTGCCGAATATCATTGACCTCGGTTTGGACCTGTTGAAAATTCATTGTTTGGTTTTGTTCCATCCGCCCAACCTGTCCTTGCAAGGCTGCAACCTGTTTCTCCTGTTGAGCAACATTTTGACGGAGGGACGTGAGCACCTGCTGATAATCTACCAACGACGTACGAAATTCTCCTAGCTTCCCACCTTGCTCTGTCCGAAGTTGTTCTTCGGCAGTTAATTGCGATTTCAGTTCTTGGACGAGAGGTTCAATGGCTTTGCGTGATTGTTGAACCTGAGATTCCACATGCTGCATTTTGGTATTCAGCACACCTATTTTCTGGTCAATCTCGCCAACCACATGCTGATTTTTCTCTATCGCACCACGCACTTCTGACAAATCAGTATCTTTCAACGTCGCCACCTGGTCCATCACTTCAGCCCGATTCTGCAATAACTGTTGAATTTCCGCTCGTTGGCCCGCAATGAGAACATTGGCTTTCTCTAGGGCAGTATTGGCATCTGTGACGGCTTGTTGAAGGGAGGTTTTACTTTTATCGAGCTGGCTAATCTTGGCATCTAATTCCCGTTTGATACGTACCACATCAGCCTGCTGTGCGACACATCCCGCCAGCAGCACCCCAAAGATAAGCGTAATGGAAATAGCCTTTCCCAGGCTTACCATAGAGGAAGTCACCTTGAAAAAGCAGTTTGGCTTTTTGGTCATACCATCAAATTTCCCTATCGCTTTCATTGTTATTTCATACCACCTTGCTTACCGCATGGCGGTTGAAGCGACCTTCATCCCCAAGACTAAATGAGCACGACGATTCTTTTGATAACACGGTTCAGTAGGGTCCCAACAGGCAGGATTATCTTTTCCAAATGACATCACCTGTAATCTCTTTCCGTCCACTCCTAAACTTGCCAGGAAGACTTTTGTGCGAGTCGCCCGTTTTTCACCCAACACATAATTATAGGAAGAAGTCCCTCGATCATCACAATGCCCTTCAATCGTCACTTCCGCCTCAGGATGGGCTTTCAGCCAATCTGCATTTGCCATTAATATGGATTTGGCTTGCTCGCTCAATTGAACACTATTAAAATCAAAGTGAATATCTTCTAACCCGCTCTTGGCTGTAAACTGCTCAGCACGAGTACGATTAAGCCAATAATCGTTCGAAGAATTTCCTGCTATCCGGTCATTACCAAAGCGCGGGTCTTCTTGAATGAGCGATTCTTCATCCAACAGATCAGGAAACGCTCCAGAATCCTTCTGGAAATAACCCTGCCCTCCATCTTTTCCATTCGAAGAAGTCAGATCTGATGCCTTTGATTGGTGAGCCACCATTCGAGGCTTACTAAATTTCTTTGAATGGGCTTGACTGCCATGAGAGGATCGATGGCCACATCCCATAGCAAGAAACATCATGACAAGCACCAAACCCCAGGCCAGTATTTTCAAAGCTTGTAGCCGAACACTCATGGTGTAACACTCCTTTTTCTCGCACTGCCGAATGAGCAGAATCCCCTCAGCGCACTACTTCCCTACATCATGATTTCTAAAAGATAGCAAAAACAGGGCCAAACCATTTATCGACCAAGTTGTCATAGTGAAAAACCAAATAAATAAAAACCAATAGCATAGATATAGGTGAATTAACCGGTTGGCTTGAAGGCCACATCACAAAATTTCACGAGTTAATGCATGCAGTTAGGGTTAAGCTACTCCATAAACCCATGAAACATAAGATTAAAGACGGGACAGGAAATTTTAGCGAGACCAAGCTAATGGAGGGAACGGCCTACAAATCGTATCCTTAGGCATGCAGTACAGGAGGAACACTTACGAAGCTTTTTCTCAACAATCGTGGGTTTTCCTCAACGAAAAGAAAAACAGATTTCACTACAACGAGGTGAAGGGCAGGATGGGAGAAAATTTTTAAGAATGAACGAGGCAACGAATCAGAAACTGCCGTTACTCCATGTTCCATTCAAGTGTGGCGAAACACAAACGCTGTCCACCAAAATCTTTGGCGTGATACATGGCTTGATCCGCCATAGCCAAAAGACGCCGTGGATCGGTTGAGTCTTTAGGGGAGACCGCAATCCCAATACTGGTTTGTACGGGAATATCTTGCCCATTCACATGAATAGGGGCAGACAAACAATCCAGAATTTTCTTGGCCACCTGCCGAATATCTTGAATTCGATCAAGCCCTTGCAAAATAATCGTAAACTCATCTCCACTTAATCGAGAAACGGTATCCGTCGTCCGAACACAGGTCAAAAGACGTTTGGCCACCATCCGTAACAAACGATCACCTATTGGATGGCCATATTGATCATTAATAGATTTGAAATTATCCAAATCCAAAAAAAGAAGGGCCAGCAAGGTCCCATCTCGTCTAGCCTGAGCCAAAGCCAATTGAAGCCGATCTTCAAATAAGATCCGATTGGGCAAATCGGTTAAGCAATCGTGATAGGCTTGATGCTTCATTTGCATTTCTGCCACCGCGCGGGCCGTGACATCATGAAGGATCACGACAAAATGTGTGACTTTACCTTGATCATCCAATAAGGGCGTCAACACCTGTTCAAAGACAAGTGATTCTCCCTGACTCCCCTTTTCCATCACTTCAGTTTTTACATAATCAATCTCCGGGCGCACCGAATCGATCGTCGGCCAAGCTTCTTGTAGCTGTGCATGGGGAAATGAACGCAACGGTACACCCATTGCCTGCTGAGAAGTCACACCCAATATTTTCGAATAGGCTTGATTGACCCATTCCACACGACCATGAGGATCTGTGACACACACCGCGTCATGAACAGATCCAACCACAGCGCTATGAAGACGCAATTGCTCAATTTCCCTTCCTCGAGCCATCAAATTTTCAATAAGCTGTCCTACACCTTCTAACCATTCTCGTATGGAAGAGGGGAATCCTTTGGATTCCTTGGAACACACCACCAGCAAGCCTGATAGATCGCCTTGTCGCCAGGGCAAGGAATAGGCTTCTCGTAAATTGAAACTTGACGGGAACCAAGAAAACTCGCCTGTATGAGGAGTCTCGCTCGAAACGGATGGCCCTTCAGATGCCACACACGCTTGAGCCATCATCTCTTGTCGAGCGATCGAAGCCCACCAAATGGGACCTTGCTCATCCCAATCTAGTTCAGAGCCCAATGATTGGGCCCGCAATTGAATACGTTGATTATCCTGCACCGTGGCAATCCACACGAAGGGATAGCCAAATGTCTGGACAAGCCCTTCACAGATATATTTCAAACACTCATCAAGACCTTGTCCATTCAATAGATTCGTTTCAAGAGTCTGGAAGAGTTGAGTAAAAGGGTGAGATGAAAGGGTGGCAAGGTGGGGACGGAAGTCCCAATGCCAAGAGGTTAAATTTCCGGATTGGTCCAACAGGGGAGTAACCACGCACTTCATTTTCATGAGGGCCTTTGGCAGGAGTTTCATGCTCACAACCCAAGTCATCCCCTTTTGGGAAAGTTGCGTTTTGCTCAATTGCTGCCGAATCCACAGCCATTCCTCATAGGGAATCCATTCAGCGAGAGACATTTTCCCAATATGAGCCACATCCAACCCCAAGGCTTCAACGGCGGCTTCATTGGCCATCTGAATAACTCCATCACGAGAAATCATGAGATGATTGGGGACTTCCGGAGAAGGAACAGAGTTCGGAGGAGAGGGCAATATCGAAGAAGGAAGGATTTCTCTATTGAGGAAATTTTGGTCAGTTGATTCAGCAAGAATATGTTGCAAACGATTGGCTAAACGCGTAAGTGCCTGGCTTAACTCTTCGTCTTCCGAAGATTCTACACCTGAGGATTCAGGATGAAGATCTCGCAATGATTGTTGTAATAATTGCTGAAGTTGATGAAATCTTGCCACGGATCCAATCACCTCGGCATGAGGAACGGAAAGAGGACTTATTGAATGTGAAGTCTGAAGAGACAACCTACCGTATCCTTTCTGAAAACCTCTTCACCGGCAACCCATCAAAAGAGGGAGACTCGTTATGAAATTTGGCATCAACTCATCTATCTGAATGCCCAGACTCAGTTTTCAATATTCTTTTATCATTCATTGTGACGCCGATCAATCTCACAATCAATGGGGGAGAGTGATGATTCCAGCTTCCGCATCAGCTTGTACTTGATAATAACGCTCCCGCGTCCCCACATCTGACCAATAACCAGCATGAACGAATCCAAACATGCGAGAACCAGAAGCAAGAGCGTGTGTATAAGAATCAATGATCGAAAATGACTCGCCAGCCGCGGCTTCACGCAACAGAGAGGGATGAAGAATATGAACACCCGCAAACATCCGAGTATGTATGCCCCTCGGTGAGACAGAAGAATCAAGTCCACGACCATTGATTCGAAGAATCCGTTCTTGGGCATCAGATTCAACAGGTCCCCATTGTTTAGCCTCAGGATCATCACGGAGAACAAGCGTGGCCAACCCACCATGTTGACTATGGAAATCGAGCAGGGCTGAAACATCCAAGGCAATGAGAGTATCCGCATTCATCACCAGAAAAGGTTCCCCTTCAAAAAAACTCTCTGCAGCCTTTAAGCCACCTCCAGTTCCTAACAACACGGGTTCATGCGAATAGCTGATTCGCATACCCCAACGTGAACCATCACCTAATGCCTCCTGAATCATTGAACCTAAATAATGTAGATTAAGAATAATTTCTCGAATTCCACTCGCACGCAATAGCAATAAATTCCATACAACCAAGGGCGTGCCCCCAACAAGCAACAAGGGCTTAGGGAGGGAAGCCGTCAAAGGCCGGAGGCGTGTCCCCAATCCGGCTGCGAGAATCATCGCCTTCATAATCGAAAATTTACTGCCATTCAGGAACGTAGGGGGAGAGGTGTTTCAATAAACGATGGAGTTGGGGGTATTTCGTTAAATTGGCTCGGACATTGTGGAGCGTTCGAGGAATGGAATCAAGAAAATTTTGATTGCCCTTCACGCGGTCAATATACACAAACCGCCCAGCCGCCTTCAAATTGCGTTGGATACTCGTGTAATCAAAAAGTCGGCGAAACGTGTCCGCATCATGTAAGTGCATCTCCGAATGTTGCGAAGTAGGAAGAGCCTGACACATCTTCTCTCGGTAATAAACGAGTAACGCATCGACTAACGACTCATCCAACGCAATATACGAATCGCGCAGAAGCGAGGCCAAATCATAAGCGGGTGGCCCCAGTAACGCATCCTGAAAATCAATCACACCCATCCGTGGGCCATCCACCATCAAATTGCGTGAATGAAAATCACGATGCGTAAACACCTTGGATTGTTTAGCTAACCATTCCGCAATATTTTGGAATTCCTTTTGAATCGGCACCAAGTCTTCCTCACGTAACGGCTGGTCCTGTCTGGCCACAACCCCATATTCTAAAAAATGATCAAATTCCCACAGATACAACGGCACATCAAAGGAACGAGAAAATGCGAGGCAGGGAGATTTGGAGGGAACCGAAGCGTGCACATGCAGTTGCACCAACACATCAATGGCCTGCCGATAGAGCCGTTCAATAGTAGCGCCTGACGCCCCCTGACAAGCCTGCGCTAATGTCACATCACCAAAATCTTCTAAATACAACAGGCCGGCAGGCTCATCAAAA
The DNA here is from genome assembly GCA_029261295.1 of Nitrospirales bacterium. Lineage (GTDB taxonomy): Bacteria > Nitrospirota > Nitrospiria > Nitrospirales > UBA8639 > Nitrospira_E. Next base: position 58,581 of record JAJDBP010000007.1, read on the forward strand.
AAATATAAGGCCGGAACTGATACACCCACCGACTGAAGATGCTTCAACACATTCAGAAAGGGCAGTTCGACAATATCAGGTTCATTTCCACTGACCGCCTCTTCAGAGGCCTTAAATCCTTCAGCCTCAGCTAATTGCATCAAAATGATTGAAGAGACAGAGGATCCAGAAAGATGCAAGCGATAATACCGTCGATTTGAAGCATCACCCGCCAACGGCACAGAGTGTTCAAGGTTCGCTGAAAACGGAAGAGAATTCTGAAGCGTGGAAGAAAGATGTTGAATATTCAGGGAAGAGGGTGACGAAGAATTCGGAGGTCCCATGCTGGCCGATTATACGATCACCCTATGTCCATGTCATCCATTAACAACAAAAAGATTCCTGATGCCAGCTCTCACAATAAAAACTTTTTCCTCATTGAAACAGACAACATACCTTGAAAGAAAATTCGTTACACAGAATTTTTAAGACAGCCTTGCCTCCAAAGCTTCATAATTTCTTGCTTGGGGCGTTGGTTGGAATTTGGAGGCGGCGTGTCCTCCTTAATAAAATCAATCTCGAGATGAAGAAGATGTTGCAACGGTTGATGAGATTCATTCCAAAGGCGACAAAGATAGGCACCATAATGCTTGCGATCACCCTGGAACTTCGTGGCCACAATATTTTGTAAATATTTCCTCCATCGGTAACTGGAGTACGGATATTCCTGAAGACTCGAGTCTTCTAAATTCGGCGTCTTCAATTCACCATTGGACACATTAACTGCCGTCCCATCAATTACCTGTCCAGAAACCACATACCAGCCATCCCACTCACGTGGTGAAGGGGCAAACATATCCCATATTTGATTGAGACCTAAAGAACGTTGAATGAAGGGTACCGGATCGGAAATGGCGAGCGGAAGATTCGGAACCGTCGTCAGATTGATAAAGATCATATAGAGAGCCAGAACCCCAACCAGAACCTCTACAGAAGGGGAACGCCGAAGCTCTCCTTGATCATCAGCGTGATTTGAGTGGACAAAATGGGTGAGTCGACTCAACGTCCCTCGATTATTGGCAATCATTTGGTATATCCATGTTCCAATCGGATGGAAAAGAGAAAGCCCTAACACATGGGCAATTGGCCAAAATATTGGCGAGCACCGAAATAGCAGCAGGACTCCTTCCCATTGCGTGTAAGCCAATCCATTGGAGTCGTACACTACCCAGCTATTCTCTCGTTCCATCACCTCAAAAACCTCAGGACGGGGTTGAGCTGGATGAATCGATGCCGATGGAAGTATCAAAAATGTTTTCAAAAACAAACACATCTTCCGACAAAAACCACAGTCCTCATCATAAAAAATGGTCAGAGCTATTTTTTCCTGACTTTGAAACAAGGGAATCAACCGATCCCAAAACCAGGAAGGAATAAACAGGAGAAGAGACACCGTATTAAAGAGAGGGAAAAGCCCCACGTTCATACACAGAACAATTCCCACATGAAGCGCGACGAATTGAACCCACAAACTGAGGCGCAAAGAAAGAAAGAACCACGGGGAGAAAAGAAGAAAAGGACCAATGAATTCAAGAATCCAGACATAGTAAGTCAACCATTGCAGCAGGGAAGGAAAATGTAGCACCCATTCGCCAACCGGTCTGGCAAAGGAACCCAAGTGCAAGGCGTAATGAAGAGCCGTGCCATCAGGCATCCACTCAGGCGTGTTTTTTAAGAGCGCACTAAAAAAATACAGACAGGCGACTTGCAAAAGAATAGCGACTGTTCCCATAGAGAAATAGGTATGGATGGAACCATGTCCATTATCAGTAGAATGGTTATCACCTATTGCGTCCACCGAATACCTGGCGCCAAGCGGCAGGAAATAGCCCCAAAAAAACATCAGTAGAAGTAATTTATCACCACCCTGAAAAACAAGATTATTGCGGGATTGAATCCATAAGAGAAGAAACCAGCATATCAAAGTAGAAAATTTTGTTTTGTATCCAACCGCAACCGCAACCGCAAATAACCCGGCTACAAGAAAGACACTTCCTTGGAAATAGACAGACCCCACTACGAGATACAGACTTTTCAGGAAAACCGATTCTACGCCCGTAGGCTCCGGTATAACCCCAAAGTACGTGTAGTGCGCACGTAAATCACGTGCTCGACTGAGTAGGTCAATGAGAAATGCCAAGCCCAACGCCAGCCGAAAGAGAGCGAGCGATCGTAAATCACACTCAAAAAGATTTCGAAAAGAGGTCATACCAGACAATTCTTCCTATTACAGACGCATCTCAAAAAAAGTGGAACAAAGCATTGGATTCGAAACCGGGAAACTCCCTGGAAGAGAAAGATTTAAGTCTAATCGAATGAATCCCATGCCTACGTTCATGTTGAAACATGTTGATGGGAAGGCTTGAAAATTCCGCCTGCAACGGGGCCAAAACCTATCTGTAGCATACCCGAAACAAGGGTAAATTCAACGACTCCAGACTTCAATTTTTGACAACACCATTCCTTTCTTCGAATGTGAGAGAAAAATGCCTCTGTAAAAAACCTCAATGAGCAGGAAGGAGGAAAATCTGCGAAAAGAAAAATCTAGAGTTATCGACTAGGCGGGAGAAGCTAGGATGGGGGTTGGACAAAAAAAACCGCGGCCCTCATTTCAACATGAGGACCGCGGGTTAACCTACTATTTTTCTTTAACTAATAGTTATTTCTTTTTGTTCTTCAACCGCCAGAGGCCTAAACCAGCCAATCCAGAACCGAAGAGTATAATCGTTCCTGGTTCGGGAACGGCTCCTGTCGTACCAGTGGTCCCCGTTGTTCCGGTGGTCCCCGTTGTTCCGGTTGTTCCAGTGGTACCTGTTGTTTTTGACAAGATAGAGAGATGCGAAAGTCCTGGAGCTTTTGGATTTGGGCCGCCTCCAACCGTCCATTGGACTGTCCAGTTACCAGAATTAGACTGGTTATCAGTACCGGTAAATAACCAGACGCCAAATCCCGGAGAATTTGCTGCTTTGAGCACCACCATGAAGTCACCCGTTAGCGCTCCCGCATTAAACGACCATGTTCCTGAGGAACCTCCCTGACCAGTCAAAGCCAACCCAATGTTGGTCCCAGAATTAACACAGCTTGAACCCGAAATGTCACACTTAGCAAGTTCAGTAAAATTCATGGTCATGGCATAGTAAGGACTGCCCAGATCAATGTCATCATTACTATTGAGGTTACCGTTATAAGTTCCCCAACAATCGGTGGCTCCACCAGCATTGCCAGTTACCCCAGCGGTCGTCATTCCATTGATAGCATTACCTGCACCACATCGGTTGGTATCATCAAGGTTTATGGTCGCTGCTTGGGCCATACCCGCCCATCCTAAGAAACTCAAACACATAATTAATGTAAGTAAACTCAATTTTTTCATTTCCGCACTCCTTCGATAGATTATGAGGGCTGTTGTCTTTATAAAATATATATTCGAATTCGCACAAACTTTTAATTGCAAATTGTGCGCCAACAATATAATTAAGATAAGTTATTGTTTTTGTTAAGTTTTTATTAGAGTTTGACTTTTGAAACAAAACACTATTGTAAAAAATTCCTACTGTCTTATTACGAAATCCAATATAAAAAACAGCATAACTGATTGAAATATAAAAAATTTTATAGGAAAACGCAATAAGAACCTGCGTGTGTGTGTTTAAAAATGGTTTTTTGCCAATATTACCCTGTGAATTCAATGTTTTCACGACCTATTCCCCACTCATTGACGGATTTTTTAACATGACAAAAAAAACCCCCTCCCGATTATTCATCGAGAGAGGGGCCTTTTTATGCTTCTAAACCTATCTAATATCTAGATATATTAACCTACTTATTTCGCCCCTTCCCTCCCTTTTTTCCTCCTCCACCGGAAGTAGAGCCCTTAGAGACTTGAATTTGGATTTCGGATGAATGATTCGCTCCATCCACAGCCACAGCTTTAATTGTATGTGTGCCACTGCTGACTTTCCGTGTATTCCATGAATAATCCATGGGACTTACATTGGAGGAAGCTTTTAATGATCCATTAATATAGAGCTTCACCGATGCCAGACTCACGTCGTCTGAGGCATTCACTCGAATTTGAACTGTGCGACTCACGCTACTTCCGTTTACGGGATTCGTAATGTCGACGGATGGTGGATTCTGGTCTGGAGTATCAGGAACATTGTCTACGATAACCGGGTGAGCCCCTGAACTGCCTTCATTATTGGCTGCATCATACGCATAGGCGATGAGCGTGATCGGCCCATCCGATTCATTGGTGGAATCCCACGAGAATTGGTAAGGCGCCACGGTATCTTCACCCACCTTGAGGCTGCCCGCATACAGCACCACCTTGGTCACTCCGACGTTATCACCGGCATTCACATCGACGGGGACCCAACCATTCACTTCCGCATCCCGCGCGGGTGTATTAATGGTTACCGTCGGACTTTGCGTATCCCCACCACCCGAAGTATTCCCCGCCATGGCCACAGCCTGAGCGGCATTGACTCGTCCTTCGCCATAATACAAGCTATTCCCAATATTATCTGCTGAATCTTCTAACACCGCTTCTGCTTCCGCTGGCGAGAGCGACGGATTTTGAGACATAATTAAGGCTACGACCCCTGCGGCTACTGGTGTCGAAAAAGAGGTCCCATACCATTGGCCCGTTCCACCGCCATTATTTGTCGTCCACAGCCAATTACCCGGCGCCGCCACATCAATGTAATCGCCATAATTCGACCAGGAGGGCCGCACATCATTATTGTCTGTCGCAGATACATAGATCATTGAAGGGTTATCAGCTAACCCAGGGTTGGTTCCATCATTCCCCCCGGCAGTTAAGACCACCCCACCTTTACTACGAAAATAGTTAGCCGCTGTCGTGACGGTACTGCTGTTAATCGGACCATAACTGATATTGGCCACTCGGGCGCCTTGATCGGCTGCCCAATTCAACGCCTCAGCAATATCTGAATAGTACGCATATAAATTACTTTGTTCCGTTATGCGCATAGGCATAATTTTGGCTGCTCCGGCAATCCCTGCCACGGCGGTGGAATTATGCGTCATGGCCCCAATAATGCCTGCCACGGCGGTGCCATGCCCGTGGTGATCGGAAAGATTGGAATTATTAGAGACCACGTTCCACCCGGACACCAATTGCCCTTGAAAATCTTGATGATTGGCATCGATACCCGAATCCAGGACGGCGACTGTTACGCCCTCACCTTGTGTGGTATCCCATGCCAAAGGAGCTTGAATGATGGGCAAATGCCATTGGCTCGGATACACCGGATCATTGGGAATGAATTCACTGGGGGCAACCAGCCCATCGACTTCGGCAAACTTGATATGAGGATTACGGGACAACGCTCGTACCATCGCTTGTTCAGCCTGCGGTGGTACATCTACGACTCGGGTTTTGAGCTTGCCAATTTTCCTCTTCGCTTTGCCTTGGCCTTTCGACACTTTCGATAAAATTTTGGAAAATTCTTTATCGGTTAACCCGGCCCGTGGTTGGACTAAGATGCGCCCCTCTGCCCATTCCAATGGCGCCTGAGCAAAACCTAATGAAGGCAGTCCAACCATTACTGACAGAACGGTCACTGCTAACGTACCCAAAAGGCTTCGTCGTGCAGGTTTTGGGATATTAAATGATTGGGATTCTTGATTTGTTGAAGGACGAACCATTTAGCAACCTCCACTGGAATGTGTGTAATGTCTTAAAAATTCTAAGTTTTCTGACCTGGAAATGAGCAATCACTAAGCCAGTACAGGTGGGGGTAGCCTGGATTCCTGGCGGTCCCGCTATCCTAGGATGTTCTCCCGTAGACCGGTGACTTTGCGTCCCTCCCTTTCGGAAGGTTTGCCATTTTCAGGTTTGTTGTAAAAATTTGCGTTGTGGGTGTTTTCGGAAGGATCGTAAAAATACTAAATGAGGCATTCTTCGATATTCTTTTGACTCACATGCCGTTCTTACAACTGTCGGAAAAGAGGTTGGCGACCGCCTGTTAGGGAAATGAAAGGGGATAAAATATCCGCAAAAAATGCCAGACCCTTTCAAAATCTTAGAGAATAACTATCGTTTATCTATTTTTTTTCGAATCGCCTCACGGCTTGAAGCACTTCTTCTCACCTCGCCCCAAAGCAGAGACCTCGTGAGATCCCCTCCCCGTTATTTCCTGGCACGCGTTCGGACTTCGCCTGACACCTCAATTTGGGTTTCTGCCACATTGCCGGCCGCATCCGTCGCTCTGGCTTTTATGGTATGTGGACCCTTTCCTGATTTATTGGCCCGCCAATTAAACGTTAAAGGGCTGCTGTCCGACGCAGCTTTGAACTGATCATCCACATACAGTTGAATCACGGAGAGTTGGTTCTCATCAGACGCAGACACAACAATGGGAACGTGGCGAGAGCCCCTGATTGTATTCAATGGCTTTTCAATGTTCACAGTGGGTGCCGTGGTATCTTCTGCGACAAATGCGGTCAAACTACTCCCCTGTGTATTTTCTACCGTTATCATTCGTGGGGCTGAACTCCCTTTTAAAAATTCCGTATCGTAGGCATGTGCTATCAGCGTCGTGTTTCCATCGCCTACCGTGGTGGAGTCCCAAGAAAATTGAAAAGGGGCTTCAATATCTTGAGCGAGTCTGGTGTTCCCCACATATAAGACCACTGCCAGTAAGGCCTTATTACTGGAAGCCACCACATCGACAGTGACGATTCCATTGGCGTTGCTTCCTTCAGCGGGATTGATGATGGTGACCATTGGTTCGTCTCCCGTGGGCGTATCAGGCACATTGTCAACGGTAATGGGATGGGCACCTGAGCTCCCTTCATTGTTGGCCGCATCATAGGCATAGGCGCTTAGTGTGATCGGCCCATCACTGATCGTCGTGGAATCCCATGAAAATTGGTAGGGTGCCACGTTATCTTCGCCAACTTCCGTGCCCCCAGCCAATAAGATCACCTGCGAAACTTCCATGTTATCCGTGGCATCCACATCTACCGTCACCAAACCACTGACTGTCGCATGCCGCGCAGGTGTGTTAATGGTGACCGTCGGACGTTGCGTATCCCCGCCTCCCGATGTATTCCCCGCCAGTTGCACCGCCTGGGCGGCATTCACGCGGCCCTCCCCGTAGTACAGGCTATTGCCTATATTATCTGCTGAATCTTTTAAGACGACTTCCGCCTCCGTTGGAGAGAGGGACGGATTCTGTGACAGAATTAAGGCCACGACTCCTGCGGCGACCGGAGTCGAAAAGGAGGTACCGTACCATTGACCTGTTCCACCACCCTTATTGGTCGTCCACAACCACTGACCTGGGGCCGCCACATCAATATAGTTCCCATAATTCGACCAGGAAGGCCGAACATCGTTGCTGTCGGTTGCCGAGACATAGATCATTGAAGAGTTCACTGATAAACCAGGGTCGGTGTTATCATTGCCTCCGGCGGCTAACACCACGCCGCCTTGGCTGCGAAAATAGTTGGCCGCTGCCGTGACCGTGCTACTATTGATCGGTCCATAACTGATATTAGCCACTCGGGCTCCATGATCAGCGGCCCAGTTCAAGGCCTCCGCTATGTCTGAAAAATACGCGAATAAATCACTTTGTTCCGTTATGCGCATAGGCATGATTTTGGCTGCCCCGGCAATACCCGCCACTGCGGTAGCGTTATTCGTGACGGCCCCAATGATTCCCGCCACAGCCGTGCCGTGTCCGTGGTGATCTGTTAAATTGGAATTATTCGAAACCACATTCCACCCAGCAACCAATTGCCCTTGAAAATCAGAATGATTGGCATCGATACCCGAATCCAAAACAGCGACAGTGACATCGGCACCCTGTGTGGTATCCCATGCAGCGGGGGCTTGAATCGTTTGCAAATGCCATTGGCTAGGGTACACCGGGTCGTTCGGAATGAATTCGCTCGGGGCAACAAGCGCATCCACTTCCGCAAATTTGACGTGAGGATTGCGCGATAAGGCTCGGGCCATGGCTTGTTCAGCTTGGGGTGCTACTTCAATAACGTGGACATTGAGTTTGCGAAGTTTCCTCTTCGAACGGCATTGGGATCGTTGCAGAATTTTCCCGAACTCCTCGTCTGATAACCCGGCCCGCGGTTGCACTAAGATCCGACCTTTCGCCCATTTTTCTTGGTTTTGTGCAGAGGCAATAGGTGGCAACGCCACCCAAAAAGTGAGTGGAATCAGCAGTAAAGACCAGAAAATATTTCTGCCTGATGAGTTAGGATATTGCAGTTTCAAAGGGAGGAGATCTTAAAAATTACATTTATTTCAACGTGTAAAAAATACTTGGGCCGTAGTAGTTCCTAGCAGGATAGATACCGAAACTTAAAAATACTGACGATTTACTTGATTTTTTTGTCATTCTTTTAACTTGTTGTTCTGTAAGTGATTTTTGTGGTCAAGGTTGTTTGCGTTTTAGTCATTCTTCCCAATTTTTTTAAAACATTTCTCTTGTCTGTCTTCTCTTCCCTTCAACCAGTATTTTTCTGCAGGGCTACCCCTACATCAATGAAAAGTGGAATTTGCCCAAGTTATAGGCATACCAACAGAATTTCTCTTTGATGGAATGGGGATGGAGGATTAAAGACTTACGAAGTTTTGCCGAAAATAATAAGAAGAGCAAAAAAAAGAAGAGACTCCTTACAATCTCCCCAAAAACCTTAGAGGTGTTTTATGGAGATCAATCACCTTCCACCCCCTTCAGCAATCGCCCCCCTACGAGCGCCTTCAGCGGTTGGTGATGGTGATGCTGGCCCAAATAGTCCGTATTATCGACAACGGAAAAAAAAACAGAAGCCTTCCCAAAATGATTCGGAAACAAACCAGGCTCCCCGCATAGAAGGGTCGACCACTCATATCGATATTCGTGTGTAGCCTCCCCTCTGAATTGTTGGATTCGTTTGTCTTCTCTTCCAGTCAAAAACTTTCAATACAGCCGTTGATTGTTCTATCCGATAAAAGGAGTACGGCGTATACGTATGGGCCACATACTTCCAAAAAATCCCTACCTTATGATGGAAGGTTAAGGTCTGCCACCAATATCTTGATGTAGATGGATAATTTTATCACCACATATAGTATTTTCCACGTATTTTGGGTATATTGGCGCCTTGCCTTTTTCGATCAATTCCTTATTTCAAAAGGAGTCTAATGAGTTACACCAATATTGGTGATTACGGAATAATTGGAGATTTGCATACCGTAGCTCTTGTCAGTATTGACGGGTCTATCGACTGGTGCTGCCTCCCTCGGTTTGATTCCCCCAGTATTTTCGGTTCCATCCTCGATGACAAAATTGGCGGGCATTTTAAAATTGCGCCCGTACAAAAAGGCAATACCCGGCAAATGTATCTGCCGGAAACCAACATTCTTCTCACTCGCTTTCTCCAACATGATGGTGTCGGTGAACTCACCGATTTTATGCCGGTGGAATCGGATGAAGCCGGGTACCGTCCTCGCCGCCATCAAATTATCCGCATGTTGTCAGTTGTCCGTGGCACCGTGACCTTTCGCTTGGAATGTTCCCCCGGGTTTAACTTTGGACGGGATGCCCATGATATTGAAAGTCACCCGAAAGGCATCATTTTCCAATCTGGCGATCAATCGATTGGATTAGTGAGTCCTATTCCTCTGAAAACACACGAAGGCGTCGCCTTTCAAGAATTTACTCTGCAACAAGGCGAAAGCCTGACCTTCTTTTTAGAGTACCTAGAAACCAAAAATGGCACTCCTCTTTTATCGACCCCAGAATCTGGTGAAGAAGCATTTCGCAATACCTCGGCTTTCTGGCAACGCTGGCTCTCGCAATGTCAGTATGACGGACGCTGGCGAGAAGTCGTTCACCGTTCAGCGCTCACACTCAAGCTCCTGACCTACGCACCCACGGGGGCTATTGTCGCTGCACCCACAACCAGTTTACCTGAACATATCGGAGGACCTCGCAATTGGGATTATCGCTATACCTGGATTCGCGATTCTGCGTTTGCCCTCTATGGATTATTACGTTTGGGATTTACTGTCGAGGCTGGCCGATTCATGGAATGGATTAATGCTCGCTGCCATGAATTGAATCCTGATGGATCAATTCAACTCATGTATGGCATTGATGGCCGTCGCAATCTAGAGGAGCATGAACTCCCCCATCTTGATGGGCACCGTAGCTCTCGCCCTGTTCGAATTGGCAATGGTGCGGCGTCACAATTACAAATGGATATGTATGGTGCGTTAATGGACGCAGTCTATCTCTACAACAAACATGGCGCCTCGATTTCGTACGACTTGTGGGTCAACCTGTGTCGCCTATTAGATTTTGTGTGCGAAAATTGGGAACAACCGGACGAAGGCATTTGGGAGGTTCGCGGTGGGCGAAAACATTTTGTCTATTCCAAAGTCATGTGTTGGGTGGCCTTAGACCGAGGGATTCGATTAGCGGACAAACGTGGATTTCCTGGTAATCGTGCTCGATGGATGACCGAACGCGACCGGATTTACCGAGAAATCATGGATCGAGGATGGAATCCGAAAATTGGTGCGTTTGTACAATCCTACGATAGTGAAGCTCTCGATGCCGCGAACTTAATTATGCCCTTGGTCTTCTTCGTCTCTCCAACTGATCCTCGCATGCTTTCGACTCTCGACCGAACCTTGGAGCAATTAGCGTTGGGGAGCTTGGTCTATCGGTACGATACCAACACCGCCGCTTCTGATGGCATAGAAGGAGAGGAAGGCACCTTCAGTATGTGTACCTTTTGGTTAGTCGAGGCGTTAACCAAAGCCGGGCGCTTAACGGAAGCGCGACTGATCTTTGAAAAGATGTTAAGCTATGCCAATCATCTTCGTTTATATGCTGAGGAGGTCTCACATTCTGGCGAGCAACTGGGGAATTTCCCCCAAGCCTTTACACATTTTGGGCTCATTACCGCGGCTTGTAATTTAGATGTCGCATTGAATACCAAACGAGCCGCCCATACCGTCGCCCGCCGAAACCGACCCTCTACCTAATCATCGCCCTAATTTTTCGTTCTTCACGAACCGAGAAGTGAGTAAAAAGTCTCAAACCCAAGGAGGGGCATGATGGATATTGGATTTATTGGGCTCGGTAAAATGGGAATGAATATGGTGACCCGCTTAAGCCAAGGCGGGCACAAAGTTGTGGCCTATGATCGCACGGCTGACCTGATCTCCCAAGCAGAATCAATTGGTGCCTCTGGCGCAAATTCACTCGAAAATCTCGTCTCAAAACTACCTACACCTCGAGCTGTCTGGGTCATGGTGCCATCCGGCAATCCCACCGAGGAGACCATACAACAGCTTTCCTCGATCTTAGACAAAGATGACATCATCATTGACGGGGGCAATACTAAATTCCATGATGATGTGCGTCGAGCAACAGACCTTCAAAAACGCGGCATTCATTATGTGGATGCTGGCACCAGCGGGGGAATTTGGGGGTTACAAATTGGGTATTGTTTGATGGTTGGCGGAGAGAAAAGCCCCGTGACGCAACTCGCTCCTATTTTCACTACGCTTGCGCCGGAAAATGGGTGGGCACATGTCGGGGGCCATGGCGCAGGGCATTACGTCAAAATGGTCCACAACGGCATTGAGTACAGCATGATGCAGGGATATGCCGAAGGCTTTGAACTTATGTCGAAAAGTGAATATAACTTGGACCTCGGAAATATTGCCGATCTGTGGATGCATGGCAGTGTCGTTCGTTCCTGGCTCCTGGAATTAGCGGCAGGTGCGCTGAAAGATGATCCTAAGTTAGAAGGGTTAAAGGGATACGTCCAGGACTCGGGTGAAGGTCGGTGGATGCTTATGGATGCCTTGGATAAAGACGTGCCCGTGCCTACCCTTTCCACCGCATTGTTTACACGCTTCCGTTCTCGACAAGAAGAATCGTTTTCTGAAAAGATGTTGGCAGCACTCCGAAATGCATTTGGTGGGCATAGCGTGAAACGATAACCGAAGTGTTGATACGTTAAGGAAACCATGGCTCAAACTTCTCCCCCCGCAACAGCGACTGATCCGGGGAAATCCGTTCGTTCGATTGTCACCCAGCCTTGCACGATTGTGATCTTTGGGGCCTCGGGGGATCTCACCCGTCGAAAACTACTCCCTGCCTTGTACAACCTGTTATTGGATGGGCTGTTACCGGAAAACTTTGCGGTCTTAGGATTAGGGCGAAAAGATCTTTCTGACGAGGATTTTCGTGCGATCGCGCGGGATGGAATTGAACAGTTTTCACGCCAAACGTTCCAATCGGACAAGTGGGAAATGTTTCATAAACGCCTATTTTATTGTGCAGGGAATATCACGGCTTCAGAATACTACGATAGTATCAAAGATCGTCTTTCTTCTATCGAAACCCAATTCAATCTACCCGGTAATCGCATGTTTTATCTGGCCATTCCTCCCGATTCCTTTGCCCCAGCCTGTGAAGGATTGCACCAGGTAGGATTGGTTTCTCCAATTGAGGTTTCCGAGGTCTATTCGCGAGTGATTGTAGAGAAACCCATTGGACATGATTTAGCTTCAGCTCAAACGATCAACACCGCTATTGGTAATGTGTTTGATGAATCACAGATTTATCGTATTGACCATTACCTTGGGAAAGAAACCGTTCAAAATATCATGGTCATGCGATTTGCCAATTCCATTTTTGAGCCAATTTGGAACCATAAGTATATCGATCATGTCCAACTGACCGTGAGCGAGGCCGTAACCCTTGGCAGTCGAGCTGCTTATTACGAGGGCGCTGGCGCACTTCGCGATATGGTGCAAAATCATATTTTGCAATTATTGTGTCTGATCGCCATGGAACCGCCTTATTCCCTCGATCCCGATGTGGTACGTAATGCGCGCATGGATGTCTTACGCGGACTGCGACCTATTCGAGGGAAGGAAGTAGATGAGATGACCGTTCGGGCGCAATACGCCCATGGCACCATTAACGGAAGCGAAGTCCCAGGGTATCGGCGAGAAGAAGGGGTACAACCCGATTCAACGACTGAAACCTACGTGGCGTTAAAAGTATTTGTCGAAAATTGGCGGTGGGCTGGTGTTCCCTTTTACGTGCGAACCGGAAAAGCCATGACCAAACGTGCATCGGAAATTGCTGTGCAGTTCAAGGATATTCCGCAAATATTATTTAATGCCAACCCAAATGTTCCACAGGCTCCCAATGTCCTAAAATTGCGCATTCAGCCCGAAGAAGGATTGTCCTTGCGAGTGATCTCCAAGGTCCCTGGCTCCAAGGCCAATACTCACCCAGTGGAAATGGATTTCAAATATGGGGATGCATTCGACGCCCCGTCTCCTGAAGCCTATGAGCGCCTCTTATTGGATGTGATGACCGGGGATACATCGCTGTTTATGCGTCGAGATGCCGTAGAAGCCTCATGGGCATGGGTTACAGATATCCTCGAAGGCTGGTCAACGCATGGGCACAAATGGTTGCCGGAATATCAAGCTGGTACCTGGGGGCCTGTCGAAGCTGACCGTCTTATTCAAACTGATGGGCATCATTGGCGCGAAGTATAAAACACCTCTCCTGCCTCAGACTCTATTCAAAACTCACAGACCATTTTCATCGGGCGGCGGCACAGAGGGCTGACTCGATAGCCTGTTCAAGACGAGCTAGTCCTTGTGAGACATCTGCGCCAAGATGTACCCGAATCACACGTCGGCCTTTGGCGGTCAAACTTTGCAAATCGCCTAAGGCTTGCGCGGCTTTGAGAACCCCAAACGAATAGGGTTCATCGGGAATAGCAAGATCTTCGGCATCATCAGAGGTCACTTGAATAAACAGACCAGAGTTGGGACCACCTTTATGCAGTTGTCCCGTAGAATGAAGGAAGCGTGGGCCATAGCCTAGAGTGGTAGCAACTTGTTTGGTTTGACGAATTTTTGCACGAATACGATCAAAGACTGCATGTACGGCATCCGTTCGTTCTACATAGACATTCATACCGAAATAGTCCCCTGCTTGAAGACGGGAGACATGCGCAGCAACAAGGTCGTCCAAGGTCGAAATATCCTTGAAGGCCTGCTGGTTCGCCTCATCCGCAAAGATCTGAACATCACCATCTACCAATAGTGGGGAGGACTCGGTTAACTTTCCTTCTTTTTTGAATGTCTCAAGATACCCTTTGGTGTAATCTTTACTTTCTTGTACATTCGGTTGATCAAAAGCATTAATACCCAACAAGGATCCCGCCACAGCAGTCGCCATTTCCCATAAGAAGAACTCCTGCCCAAGATTAATTAAATCAAACATATCGATGCGAATTATTGGATGCCCTGCTTGTTCCAACGTCTTTATGCGGGCCTCTTGTTCAGGATCAATTCCCTGTTCATATCGGATGTAAGCAAAGACCCGATCTGAACCATAGACCTCAGGTGCGCCAATGGATTCTCCCTCGACAGGAATAATGCCTTTACCTTCTTTCCCTGTACTTTCCGCGACCAATTGTTCCAGCCATGCACCCAAATCCCATAACGCCGGTGACGTCACAAAAGTCAATTTATCTCGACCCGCTTTCGCTAATGTTCCCAACACCGTTCCAAGTATCACTCCAGGATTGTCCTGCGCCGGCACTGCGGCCTCACACGAATATCGCATGCGTTCTGCCTGATGTAAGAACTGTTCAATATCCACTCCCATCAGAGCTGCCGGGACAATGCCAAAATTGGAGAGGGCGGAATAGCGCCCTCCGATCTCTGGAACTCCGGATAGGATGTGTCTGAATTTCAATGTGGTCGCCACACCCTCAAGTAATGATCCCGGATCGGTTATAGCCACAAAATGATCACCGGCCTTCTCCCCGACCACCTGCCGCATGCGCTCAAAGAAATATTTCTGAAAAACAAGAGGCTCAGTCGTTGAGCCCGATTTGCTCGCCACAATACAGAGCGTTTTTGATAAATCGACCTGTTGCTCAAAGGAGCGAACTTGAGAGGGTATCGTGCTATCCAATACATGTAATTCAGGATAACCATCAACAACTCCATAGGTCATCCGCAAGACCTCCGGGCACAGGCTACTCCCTCCCATTCCCAAGAGAAGGATATGCTCGAAATCCGCGTCTTTAATATCTTTCGCGACGGCTTGAAGTTGAACAATATGAGGCAATTGGTCTTGGGAAATGGTCAGCCACCCCAACGCATTACGGATATTTTTTTGATGCTCTGGATTTTGATGCCATACAGTGGGATCTTTGGCCCAAATTCTGCGAACAAGATTTTTGGCTTGTATCTCAGTGAGCATTTGATCAACAGCACTCTGTAGCGGACCCAAGGAATAGGTCACCCGATCGAGTTTCGTTCCAAGCACATCCGCACGTTTACGACTAATGACACTCATCAACTGGTCAAAGGCATCGACGAATACTTTGGCGCCATCCAGTAAAAGGGTGTCGGTGACTTCCTCAATGGACACTCCCACGTCAGCCAACTGCTGCATGACGACCTTAGCCTGATCTAAATTTTCTTGGATGGTACTCTTCACTGTGCCATGATCCCGAAAAGCCGAAAAGGTCGCTTCGGGCATTGTGTTGACGGTGTCTGGCCCAATGAGTTGATCAACATACAACGTATCTGGATACTGAGGATTCTTCGTACCAGTACTGGCCCACAAGACCCGCTGGACCGTCGCCCCTTTGGTTTTCAACGATTGGAAATCCTTGCTAGCAAATATTTCCTGAAATTTTTCGTAGGCCAACTTGGCATTAGCAATAGCCACCTTTCCCAGAAGCTCCTCCATCACTCCACGTTTTCCGGCATTCGATTCGTTCTTGATGAGCGCTTCCAGTTGTTTGTCGATAAGGTTATCGATTCGACTTACAAAAAAGCTGGCGACCGAAGCTACCTGCCCCACATCACCTCCATTGGCAGCGAAACGCTCAAGTCCACGGACATAACGCCACGCCACTTGTTCATACATGGCGACACTGAACAACAGAGTGACATTGATATTAATCCCGCGTGATACCAGTTCTTCAATGGCAGGCAGGCCCTCAAGTGTGCCGGGCACCTTAATCATCACATTCTTCCGTGCCACCGCTTCATGAAGGCGAACCGCCTCCTCAATGGTCCTCTGCGTATCAAAGGCTAAATCCGGCGAGACTTCCAAACTGACATAACCATCACGACCTTTTGATGACTCGTACACCGAATGCATGACATCTGCCGCATCCTGAATATCTTTAATCGCCAGTCGCTCATAAATTCCTTTCACCCCGATCACATCAGACGCAGCATGTTTTAGGGCATCATCATAATCCGTACTACCTGCAATGGCTTTTTCAAAAATAGCAGGGTTGGAAGTCATGCCCATCAGGCCGTCCTGATCGATCAAGGTTTGCAATTGGCCAGACGTGATCATCCCGCGACGGATATAGTCATACCAAGGACTTTGCCCACATTCCCGAAGTTTCACGAGAGGATTCATGAACACATCTCCTTTTCGTTAAATATCACAAAGCCGCCACTTGATGCTGAGCCTGATCAATCTGGGATTTCGCTGCTGCCACAACATGATCTACCGTAAATCCAAATTTTTTCGCAAGTTCCTTAAGAGGGGCTGAGGCTCCAAAAGATTGCATGCCAATTGTTTGGCCCTGAGTCCCCACATACCGCCCCCATCCAAAGGTAGAAGCGAGCTCCACAGACACGCGCGCTGTCACACCTGGCGGAATGACTGACTGTTGATAATCCTCAGATTGCTGCTCAAATAATTCCCAGGATGGCATACTGACGACTCGACTCTTAATCCCTTCAACAGCGAGTTGTTCATGCGCTTGAATACAAAGTGCAACTTCACTCCCGGTAGCCAGAAGCAACACGTCAGGGCAACCATCGGGAGCATCGGCCAAAATATAGGCCCCCTTGGCCACGCCAGACGCTGAGGCGTATTTTGCCCGATCCAACGTTGGTATGGCTTGCCGAGTTAAAATTAACACAACCGGCTCATGCCGCAACTGCATGATGACTTTCCATGCTTCAACAATTTCGTTGGCATCACCTGGACGCAATACGATCAGTCCAGGAATGGCGCGGAGAGATGGAAGCTGTTCAATAGGTTGATGCGTGGGGCCATCTTCCCCCACTCCAATAGAGTCATGGGTGAAGATATGTAGGGCTGGGATTTCCATCAGCGCCGAAAGACGAATGGCTGGCCTCGCATAGTCACTGAAAATGAGAAACCCCGAACCATAAGGCCTGACCTTGGATAATGACAGTCCATTCAAAATAGCCCCCATGGCATGTTCTCGCACACCAAAATGTACATTTCGCCCTGAGGGATTCTCACTGGTAAAGTCCCCCGCGCCCTCAAATGTTAGCCGAGTTTTTGTCGAGGGTGCTAAATCCGCAGCACCCCCTAACACCCAGGGAACATTGGTGGCTACGGTATTTAATACCTTTGCTGAGGCTTCGCGACCTGCTAGTCCTTTTTCGTCTGCGGGGAAGGACGGCAGACCATTCTCCCATCCAGCAGGTAACTGCCGGTGCTGCATCTTATAGAGATGATCAGCTAATTCCGGATACGTTGCTTGATACCTGGCAAATTGCTCCATCCACGCCTTCCGCAATTCGGCACCCCGAACCCCAATTCCTTGATGAAAATGGGCAGGTACCGTATCGGGCACCAAAAACTTGGCGTCTTCCGGCCAATCATAATTTCGTTTGGTCAGGCGAATTTCTTCATCGCCCAACGGCTCCCCATGGGCGGCATGCGTGTCCTGTTTATTGGGAGACCCGTACGCAATATGACTGTCCACAATAATAAGGGTCGGACGCTCGGATTCTTTGCGAAATACGTGAAAGGCTCGATCCAACATCTCTAGATCATTGGCATCCCCTACTCGTATCACATTCCATCCATAGGCAATAAACCGGGTGGCCACATCTTCAGTAAATGCCCAATTCGTATGGCCTTCAATCGTAATTTTATTATTGTCATAGAGCCAGCAAAGATTTGAAAGTTTCAAATGTCCTGCTAACGAGGCGGCTTCTGCAGAAACCCCTTCCATCAAACACCCATCACCACATAATGCATAGACATCATAGGAAAACATTTCAAAGTCAGGTCGGTTGAAATAGCTCGCCATCCAACGTTGGGCCATAGCCATTCCCACGCTTGTCGCCACACCCTGTCCGAGTGGACCAGTCGTTGTTTCTATTCCCGAAGTCCAACGATACTCAGGATGCCCAGGGCACTTACTTTCCAATTGCCGAAAGCGTTTAATATCGTCTAACGTCACCGCTGGTTGGCCCAACTGCTCATACTCAGAATTGACCGATTTCACTCCACATAGATGAAGCAATGAATAGAGCAACATCGAGGCATGACCTGCCGATAACACAAACCGATCCCGGTTTGGCCAAATGGGATCAGCCGGATCGAAACGCAACAGGCGATTCCATAACCAATAGGCTACCGGAGCAAGAGCCATAGGCGTACCGGGATGCCCTGAGTTAGCCGCTTGGACCGCATCCATCGCCAAGGTTCGAATCGTGTTAATACAGAGCTGGTCCTGTGAATCGATTGAGGACTTCATTATTGGCTCCTCTCGTTAACCATCAATAGTTGTGCCTATACCTTGCTGTCTGGTCTTTCAAAATTCCATTACATTCTGAAGAGGACTCTTTCATTCACATCATAAGAAATCATACCACTTTGCATAATGTCCCAATAGATTTTTCGGCAGATGGAATTGCCGACTTAATAGAAGAAACAGATCAGCCTCCCCATGTTGCCAATTCCATGGATTGGTCATTATGATTCAACCCTATGAAAGTTCATCTCAGTCATCCCAACCGCGACATCGAACTTCAGGGACCCAAACGAGTGGCGGACATCTTCAAAGAACTGCAGTTGATTCCAGAGGCTTTTTTAATCATTCGGGGGCAAGACCTTATGACCGAAGATGAAATTGTTAAGGATGAGGATAGTATCGAAGTCCGGCCGGTCATTTCTGGAGGGTAGACCTATGCGATGCCGAAAATGTCCACAACGTGCCGTTTTGGGGATGCCTCGCCATAATACCGCTTACTGTGGCCCTTGCTTAACCGAATTCGTCCGCACCCAAGTCCAAAAGGCCATCAAAGCCCAAACCATGTTTTCGCCAGAAGATCGGATTCTGGTTGCCGTCTCCGGCGGAAAAGATAGTTTGACCCTCTGGGAAATCCTCCTCAAACTTGGCTATCGTACCGATGCCCTGTATGTGGATTTAGGCATTGCCGGGTACTCAGAACGGTCGCACGAAAAAGTTGAACGTTTTGCTCGGGATGTGGCGAAAGCTTGTGGATCGAAACTCATCATTCATACGGTGGAAGAAGATGCCGGAGCCGGCATTAAAGAATTAGCGAATCTCATCAAACGCCCAACGTGCTCAGCTTGCGGCACGATCAAACGCTACCAATTCAATCGGGTGGCCTGGGAGAACAAATACGATGTGATGGCCACCGGTCATAATCTCGATGATGAAGCCGCAAGGCTTCTCGGAAATGTCTTAAATTGGCAGGAGGAGTATCTCCAAAAACAATCGCCCACACTTCCAGCTTCAGTTGAAGGTTTTTCCAAAAAGGTCAAACCGCTCTATCGGATGACTGAACGGGAAGTTGCCGCGTATGCGGTGGTGAATCGAATTGATTATTTAGTGGAAGAATGCCCCATGTCTAAAGGGGCGAAAATGTTAGTGTACAAAGATGTCCTGAATCGACTAGAAGCGGAATCACCCGGAACCAAACACCGTTTTTATTGGGGGTTTTTAGAAAAACAAAAGAAAGCAGCGGAATCAACACCCTCAATGACTGACAGCGACCAAGCCACTCTTCTTCCTTGTGAGACCTGTGGGCAACCGACGACGGCAGGCACCTGCACATTCTGTCGAATGATGGCCCGCGCGAAAACTGCTACACATTAAGCACCTGGGCTCTGCATTATTTTTAGGTTTGAGTCATTTCTCATGCTTCCTCTTTATTCTCGATAGAGGCGAACTTTAACTTTCTTCCCTTTAATTCTTGTCCGGCCTAGTACTTTGATAATTCCCTGAGCCAAATCCTCTGGCACCTTCACAAGCGAAAAATCATCAGAAATTTTTATAGGCCCAATGAGGCTCGAGTTCAAGTTGGCTTCATTGGCAATAGCACCCACAAAGTCACCAGGACGGACTCCCATACCTTTCCCTGCACTAAAATGCAAGGTGGCCATGGGAGTTACAGGCCCGCCACGATCGCGCCTTCTAGGTGGCCTAGCCGAATCACCTAAGGGTTTTCCCCCTTGAGCCCACCCTGGTGGTTCACGCCTTGGGCGTCGTGACGGAGACGGATTTTCCTGAGCACGATCACGTATAGCAGGAATCTCTTGCTCCGCAAGATCACCGTCTTTTGTTCGGGAAGCCAATTGGATAGCAGCCGCCGCCACATCGGCGGGGTCGAATTTTTCAGTCAATGTATTGACTACCGTTTTAAATTGGTCAAAATTCTTGCCTGCAAGGATCTCTTGAATGGATGCCCCAATCCGTTCCAATCGTTTAGCTTGGAGGTCGGCCACCGTCGGAAGGGTCGCCATTTCAATTTTTGATTTGGTCAGACGCTCGATATTCTGTAACAACCAACGTTCACGAGGTTCAACCAAACTAATGGCTTCTCCACCTCGTCCGGCGCGGCCTGTTCGTCCAATTCGATGAACGTACGCTTCGGGAGACGAGGGGACGTCATAATTCATCACATGAGACACATGAGAAATATCCAAGCCACGTGCAGCCACGTCTGTCGCGACCAAAAGATCCGTCTGCCCTGCCCGGAAAGACTGCATCACACGATCTCGTTGCGCTTGATTCATTCCTCCATGAAGCCCTTCTCCCCGATACCCACGACTATTCAGCATAGAAGTCAATTCATCAACTTCCAGTCGAGTCCGGCAAAACACCAGAGTCGACTTCGGGTTAGCCATATCTAGGATACGAATCAAGGCCAACCCCTTATGTGCCCTCGCCACCAAATACCCAGTTTGATGCACCAGAGGCGCCACGCCGGCTTTTACCGGTTCTTTGGCAATCTGAATTTCGACAGGATCTTGTAAGTGCCGACGCGCAATGGACGCAATACGGGGAGGCATGGTCGCCGAAAACAGTGCAGTCTGTCGCTCTTTTGGAGTCTGCTGCAGAATGGCATCTAAGTCTTCAGCAAACCCCATATTTAGCATTTCGTCCGCCTCATCTAATACCACGACTTGCAGGTCCTGAAGCTTCAACGTTTTACGACGGATATGATCCAATGCTCGACCTGGAGTCGCAACCACCACATTCACCCCGCGCTTGAGCGCCACAAGTTGAGGTCTGATCGCCGCACCACCATAGACAGCAAGAATGGCAATTCGCTGTTGTTTTCCATAACGCTCTACGGCTTCTGTCACCTGGATAGCCAATTCTCTTGTTGGGACTAGAATAAGGGCAGAGGGGTTTGTTTGCGGTGCAAGATGAGCCAACCGCTGAAGAAGGGGCAAGGTAAATGCTGCGGTCTTTCCGGTTCCTGTTGCAGCACGACCAAGAAGATCGCGACCAGTCAGTAGGGGTGGAATTGCCTCACGTTGTATGGGAGTGGGCTCTTCGTATCCCAGGGACTCCAGAGTCGTGAGTAAGGCAGCTTCTAGCCCTAGAGATGCGAAGCCTGGTGAGAAACCTTTCATTGTCGGTGTAGGTGGGACGTTCTTGCTCTGTTTCATAGCCTATCTCAATAACCTTTCTGGGTGGGATTCTGAATTATGTATCTAGCCAAAATCTTGCCGAGCTGCATTCAATCGCATGGAGTCGTCAACACGACATCATGCACCATTTCAAAGCCTCTGATGTGGCTTTGAGCACCAGCTTCCATATTGTCGCGATCGAAAATGCGGCCTGGGAGGTTTTGGCCAATGTCACAGAGGTGACGTCAAAGGCGACTTCCACACATTTTGTGTTGGGCTCTGGCCCTATTACACGTGTTGAGTCGGTGTCAGGGATAAAGTCCGTTGTAATGGCGGTGAAGCAGAGCTTACTTTACGCGGTCCGTTGGATGACAATCAATGAGCCATATTTCCGTCCTCAATAGGCTAATGGTCAGCCGCTGAGCTCACTCGTCATTCTCTAGATATTTAACAACATTCATAATGAGAATTGGCTTTTAGACCAGCAGGCCAGTTTTTTCTAATGTGCTTTTATCAGAGGCCTTTTGGTTCATTGCATAACTGTTCAGGGTGTCTTCTTCTGTCAATTTCGGCAGGGTGCTAGACGATTAAGTGGGATATGGGATTATCCGACAAGTTCCTACATATTTAACCACTTTTTCATAGGGTTATCGCTTTTTTGTACAGATCTCTTTTCACCCCCTTCTTTTGATGAATAGTCAAAACACGATTTTCATTATGTAATGATCAGAATACTGAACGGCAGAAAGAGGAGAACCGATTCATGAAATTAACAGGTCTTTCACTAATTGTTTTGAGTGTCATGTTCCTCGCGCCACTCACCGCTTCTGCAGAAACCTCGACTACCACAGATTGCAAAAACGCCCGTGGTGAAAAAAAGCAGGCCCGTAGCGTTCATGGATCATTTGAACTTCAACGTGAACAAACTAAAAAACGAGTTCGTCACATCTACCAAGAACTATTTATCTGCCATTCCAACGACCTTCGCAATTCTGATCAGTTGCTCCATTGCCAACAATTAGCGCAAGAAGCCCCAAAGCAATTTCAAACCATGATCAAACTTATCACCGCCTCTCACCAAGCTTCGCTCGAATTGAAATCACTCGATAAGCAAGTCCAACAACTTTGCTCCTCGCCTTCGACCCCAACCTCCCTAACCCGTATCAGTCAACTCGCCATCCGATAAATGTTCTTCGTTCAACTCGCCACATTACTCCCCTTCAAATAATCCCAAAGGGACAGAACACAGGTTTGTTAACTCAAAACCTTGTCTCACCCAAATAGCTTTTGGGAAACCTCTTCCCTGCCAACGTGTGCAGGAGAATAACTTCCTTTACTAGTCTGTCTGGCTATCCAGAAAATCAGACCGATCCCCAGCCAAAACAGGAGCGCGTTGAGTGAAATCAGATTCGTGGCAAATCCAATACTATGGGTAAAGGCCCATGGGGATTCATCTCGTATCACTTCGTTGATATGCCAAAAGAGCCGTACGGAGGAACGGCGATAGCCACCTAATCCCATCACCCAGGTCACAACAAAAGCTAAAAAGATGAGTGCCGCATAGCCACGGGAAGACAACCCTCCCCAAGGGGCATCCGTATGAGAGACGCCCGATGACTTGGGAGAAAAGATCAAAGCCAGCACACCCAGAGACACCATGGTCCCCAACATTGGGATCTGCAATCCAATCCGAACATTGGCCGGTATAAAGTACCCATAAATTCCTAACGCAAGAATATTGGCTGCCCCAATGATAAAAGCGACGACCAAGAACCAATCTCGCCTGGTTGCCCTCAACATATGATCAGGAACACAACATCTCTTCCATAGAATCCAGGACCAAAGAGTGACGACAATCATCAACCACGCCGCTGTGGATTTAGCCGATTCTACACCATAATTTCCAAGAACCTCATGTTGTTGCCCACCCATTTGTTGAAATTCCAAAGGAGTCATCGTGATAGTATGAGGCGTGACAGCAACCATCATGCATAATGCAAGAATGGCATACACATATTTGGAGTAGCGTCCATACCGCACAGATCCTCCAGCTCCATCTATTCGCTGCCAGAGGTAATAATTAATCGCAAAGAACAAGAGCCCCATCGCCATGACTAACACCACACCCAGCCACGCCAATAGACCACCCAAGAGCGTAATTCCCATTTGTTGTCGATAGGCATAGATCTCTCTCATAAGCCAATAACCCCCAAAGGGCATCGTGATCAGCGCCACAACTCCACAGGAAAATGCAATACACGACAACCAGTCGTAATGCTGTCGTTCCTCGAATGATTTTGCAGTCATCACACGATAAGCACCATAGACTGCAACCACGCAAGCTCCTAAGAGGATATGACTGGCTATCCGATGTACATTTAGCGGATTCCATAAGGCGGTGTGTATCACGTGCCAGACATTTCCTAAAAACGATCCATTCGCAGTAACCCCTGCTGGGGAAAGCATAAAGCTACTCCAAGCATTTCCCAACATCGTCAATACAATCCCGACCACATTCACAAGCACCCCCAGGCTAACATGTAGCCATTTCGCCAATCGGACCTGCATCCTCTCCCAGGAATAATAGTATCCATACGTCAGTAAAATAAAACCGATCACAAGCGCTCCATACACGAGAAACACAGGTCGGAAAATATTGGTGAGATACATCGTGAGATCGGGATACAACACCATAAGGCTTATAAACAACAGCCCTCCTAAAGCAGCCGCAATCGACAGCGCTAGCACTATAAATCTAAAAATCTCCTTGCCAAAACGATCATAGGAATGTGGATGCCCTGATCCCCAACCCATTATCCCAATAACTTCTAAAACTGTGACCAAAAACAATCCCCCCACCACAAACCCACTCCAATACACATGTTGTTGTGCGACAATCCACACCACCACCCGGCTTTCCCCAAACTCCGCCGGATAGGATTCGGCCGTTAACCGAGGCGCCCGCGGCCCAGATACAGGTCCCTCAACCTTATAATAGGCGTCTCTAGAGTTTTTAGATTTGATCGGCTTTAAAGTATTCGAAGGAGGTGAACTAAGGAGATGAGTGTTGGCAGGAATTTGGGCAACCGCTAGTATCGGCGGTGACAATAAACCAAATAACAAGACCAAAAGAAATTTTAGTCGCATATCTTATGCTCAAGAAATTTTATCAGATTCGGCAAAAATTACATTCCTAAGTTTCCCCTCTCACAGGAAGAAATCCAATTTATACATATGATCCTTAATGGACTGCGAACCAACTTCGTTGATTCTTGATCGTCCAAATGATTAGCAATAGAAGACTAGCGGGAAAAATAATTTCTGGTAAGGGTAATCCTTGTAATACAAATGCTAGCGAGTCTTGGGCCCATCGAAACACAGGGTTATCAGAGAGCAACTTTTCCCACGTCCAATCAAGCACTAAGAATCCAATGGCCAGACAAATACCAATAACCGCATTTCGAAAAAAGGCCACCACCTGCTCCCATGGTTCCTGAAAACTTCCAGCACTTGGATTGAGCAGAGACCGCCATACAATACATTCTGCCATCAAACAAAATGATGCCAAGAAACCTAAGGCATACAATATTGCAGCCATAAGAGTGAAACCTTCAATGTTGGCCGTTCCTGTGTACATCTTGAATAAAGGAAGACTTCCGCTGAAAAGAAAGATTGGAGCTAGTACAATCATTATTCGAATATGTTGCACAAGAAACGTCGTTTCAGCAGAAACGGCGACCCTCGAAAGCTCGCTCTTAGGAAATCGCCACCTAGCAATCAGGTATAACGCTCCACACCAGAAAAATAAGTGCCCACGCCCAGCGGTTCCTAAAAAAATTGCGCCCATATGAACAAAAAAAATCATGCCACTCCAAGAGCATGCATCCCGAATATCTTTTTGAAGCAACTCCCAAATCGAACAAGTTTCAGTACTCACATCATCCATTAACGCGCTCGAGTGTTCCATATAGAAAATATTTCTCTTTAGCGAATATATAAAAATTACTTATGGCCTGGTATAGCAAGACAACAAAGCTACTCTCAAAATTTCATGCTCGCTGCGCCATTCTATTGGAAAGATGTCATTCCCTACATCTCAAAAATTTTTACTAAATCAGCCGTATCGCTAAACTTTAAAAATGGCGCCTCGCAAGAAAGCTGTACTGTGAACACTAACCCGCCATTCCACTACCCCACCATTCGGTGGATTGGAATATATTGTTGGCGAGCAAGATAGTTTCTACCTTGGTGACAATGTCTACGTAATCTGAAAAATTGTTGTTCTCTTTTTCTTGTTTCCCCTCATCTTTGAATGCTTCAACACGAATTTGGTGTTGGTGCCAAGCAGCCTCTACTGTTTGGGATTCTCCCTGTCTGTAAACCTGGAAATTTTCATCAACGAAACTTGGTGTTCGATCATCGTTTCCAGTAATTAGGGTTGTTCCATCTGTAAATAACGTCAAGAATTGAATTTCAAAGGCATAGACAGTTGCAAAGGTTCCCTGATAAGGAAGATTCAAAAGAGGGTAACCAGTCGAAATACGCAGGGGAGAGCGTATTTTTATTATCTCATTTTTCGAACACATAATTAAAAATACCAAGAAACTTGAAATGAGACTAAATGGCCCAGTGATTTCCCAATAGTAACAATGCTCTTCGAATCCCAATCGCCTTAAGTCCGTTAGCCCCCCTTGATACCGTTTCTCAATCCGACTTATGACCTTACTAGAAAGAATTCTTTCAATGGTCGTTTTGGCCTCTCGACCAAATCCTACGGGAAAAAGTATCCCTAGAGTCCACAATCCACCAAAGCCCACAAGACCAATCCCTCCGAGGAGAGCTCCATAGTACAATAGCATTGTGAAGTAATCCCCACGCTCATACGCATTCATCCCTGCGGAATTGCCCGCTCACGTTGCTGAAGTTAAAACAAATAACAATATCCCAGCCCACAAAAGTTCCCGCATGAAATATCTCAAAATATTCATTTTTTGAAGTAAGCCTGTTCAGCTAAAGAAAGCGTAGAAATTTGGACACCCTTTTTCCTCAGACTAACCCTCCTCGCTTACAGCGCATATAGTCATTAAAGACCATTAAGCATCTTCCTTGAGAAGAAGGCTCTCCCGCATACCATAATTTTGCTCTTTATCGGTAAATGTCAGAAGTAAAGAGAGAACACAAGAGACAATAAAGGGCAGTGAAAATTAACCCCTCATATTGGGTTGAATTGAGAAACAACTAAAAAGATTGGCGAGATATGCTGTAGGAGAGAGAAAACCAGGGCACGTAGACTTTTAGCGGGGCAGCAATACCCAGATATGGCAAGATGGATTCCCACTGGTTGTATGCGGGAATGACGGAGAGAGAGCTTCGGTTATTCAGGGAGTTCGATGGCGCCGCCTTCGAGATCAGTGTCGATGCCGGTCAATTCCATTTTATTACCAACACGCCACCATTCAGCAGAGATTTCTGACAGTGTTCCTTTAGATGTGTAGAACTTTGCAGCAGGAATATTCACTATTTTATTCTCGGCTTTATGAATTTCCATCACAGTCGTTTTCAAAGTCGTATCTTCAACTTTGAGTATTTCTGGGGTACTCGTAAGCAAAAACCGGTCATTTGGATTGGTTTCCCACACGTTCTGCTTTAACGTCGCCACCTCGGTTCCCGTGGGCATAAACACACCCATCGTCAGCGCCAACGTTTGTTGGTCTTCGGCCCACTCAATTCGGATCTGTTCTTTTCCATGAGCGAGAAACGTCCCGTTGGTATTTCGCAGGGTGTTGGTTCCTAATTGAATATCCACAAAACTGTCCTCCTAAAAATTCAAGAAATAATAACTCTAATTATTCCTCATAAGAATCATAAAGTTCAAGCATATTGGCCATGAATCTCTTCAAAACTAGGCCTCCGAAGAAATCCCGTCTAGAGTGACGAACTTGATTCAGGTGCCATTGGCAGGTCTTTGCCTTTTAACAGGAGTAAACAACCCAAGCCAATGACGATCCAAAGAATTTCCCGCATTCGCCGAATAAGCGCAAAGGTGATGCCGGTCACCTCCGTGTACCCAAAACTGATAAGTAGAAGGGTGTAGCCTCCTTCCTGAGCTCCAAGACTACCAGGAATAAAAAAGGTTCCCCCTTTAATAAAGACCGTCAGGGCCGCGATTGAAATAGAGGTCCACACGTCGACGCCAACATCCAGATAATACAAAATGGCATAGACTTCCAGAGTTTCACAGAGCCAGGCAAGAAAAAATGTTCCCAAAGCTACATAAAAGGTTCGACGATTTTCCGAATAAAATCCTCGAATCGTCCTATCCATTTCCTGTAATTGCGTTTCTCGTTTTTCCAGAAAGGCTAATCGAATTCCACAGGCTCGCAAAAGCGTTAAGCAGCCCATCCCGAGCCCATACCGTTGAAACATGACAAACAGACCGACACCAAAGGCTAAAAGCCCGAGGCTCACCAACATGGCCATCCAATAGTGACTGGCCGCATCCATGATCCAAAACGCCAGACCCAGCCCGGTGAGAATAAACAGCACTTGCGCCAACGTCATCGTCGTCTTGGCAGTAATGACAGAAGCCATCCCCTCTACCATTGGTACGCCATAACGTTTGAGCAAATAGGCTTTCAACGGCTCCCCACCAACATACGCCGCTGGCGTGGTCACATTGACCGTTTCTCCGGCCATTCGGATGGCAAAAAGACGGAGAAATCCGACGCGCTCGGCATAGGCACCTAATGTAAGGCGCCAACCCCAGGCTTCAAGGCCATACACCAGAATCATGGGTAACAGGATAACGAGGAAGGGAAAAATTCCGAGTTGAGAGACGGCATCAAGGATCGGTTCGAAACCGATATGCCACACAATCCCGACTAGGGCAATTAGCCCAAGGACCAGGAAGACGAGTTTAAGCACGAGAGGTGAAATGACGACGGAGGAGCCAGGCCATGGACATCACAAAAAACCATGATCCAACTGCGGCAAGAGCGAGGAACCAATGCAAGAAACCTGCGCCTGCTCCAAGCAACACCACAACAGAAAAATCTCGGTTGGCTACATTACCCAGCATAAATTCAATTTTCTGACGTTCGCGTTCGGTCAATCGACGCCAATGACGTTGGCGAGATCGCACCCGCCGAGCTACATTGACCAACAACAACGACACCATATTGGCCAACACCGCTGAGGCCCCGAGGATGAGTGGAAGCAGCGTCTGCTCCCACGGCCCTTGGAGGTATGCCCCACAGGCAATCCCTGCAAAAATGGCAATATGCACCACATTATCCGCCCAGATATCTAATTCCTGCCCAAACTTGGATTCGGTAAACGTTAACCGAGCCACTTCGCCGTCACAGCAATCAATGATAACTGACAACTGAAAAAGCAGTGCCCCGACAAGTGCAAATTCCCAGGAGCCGGGGACAAAAAATCCAGCCGCCACTAACCCCACCACCATGGACACAATCGTGATCGTATTGGGTGACCATCGTAGCGCCAGAAAGAGTCTCGTCAGTAGACCGGAAAACTTTCGATTAACATAGCGGTCAACAAATCCATCCAGCCCGCCTTTTAATGTCTGAAGGGATTGCACTAACGTTTGTTCGGCCAATTTTGGCCCTTTAGGGCCACGGACATCCCTGAACCAATGCTTCTCACTGTGAATCGTTTGTACCGTTCCTTCGACCGCCGCTTGCTCTAACGCTAACCGCAATGGGTTGGTCCCGCTCGCTTGCAACACACCCGATATACCTAATAAACGTCCAGGCAACACCATCAAATCCCCGACAATAGGTAATGGCGCACCATGTTGCGCGTTACCCAATGACGGTGTTCCCGCAGCTGGCATCAAAGGAGGATCGCGGAACATCACAGAAGAAGACGTTTCGCCATCCAGATTCGATGTTTTGATGATCACACCAGGATTGCCAATTTGATGCCCCATTTCAGCCTTTCCAATAACCACCACCGCTTTTCCTTGGGAACCTTCATGCCGTAGTCGTTGGATCAACGAAGTAGAAAACACGGTATGGCATCCCACCACCATACAGGCCCCGCTCACTTCCTCAGCCAAGGTTTCCCACGTTTGAGGATCATGGGGAGGAAATTCCCGGACCGGCAACCACCGAACCGCAGCCTGCAAGCGACGATCTTCTCGCAACAACTCACGTAATGCCGGCTCTTCCGGTCCAGCTAATACCCATATTTGAGAGATCCCCCCTCGTTGCAACGTCAACACCGCTCGTTGGAACAGCGTCATCCCACCGACGCGCGTGAGCGGACTAGGGATGGACTGGGCTGGCTCGGAACTCCCCTGAGAAAACACACCAGCCGAGGTCAGCAGAATGGCCGTATCAACCGCGTCAATCGTTTCTTGTTTGAGAATTCCATCCATTGTTAGGAAAATTTCCTCATGAATGCTTATGATGACACTGGAACGGCTGAGCTGGGTTTTCGTAAATTTTCTATTGCTGGCAAAATCTGGGAGGTTGCTCTCTCAATATCCTCGGGAAAATCAATTTCAATCCACGGCAATCCGCCAATTTTTTCATATCCGACAGACACATTTGTAAAAAATGTGGTAAGCGCATCTTCATATTCCATATCTAATTTATCAGCCTCTATGTACGTTTGAACAGAGCTCAACAACAAGGGAATCTCTTCTTTTTTGACCTTCAGGAAACCAACGCCTTCTCCAGCTTCATCGTAATGAGCAGGAAGTGTTTTGCTTAATGACAGCACGCGCCCCTCTTGCGCAGCAATCATACATTCTTCGGAATCTTGCTTCACCGTTTCATCCATCAGCAAGGCCGATGAGTGAGACGATCGCACCAAGCGAGCCAAAATTTCTGGGGCATACAACACATCCGCATCCATCAGTAAGACGTCGTCATCCATTTCTTCTCGAGCAGCCCATAACGAGGTGATACTCCCTCGCACAAACTGTTCATTCACCACCCAATGAATTTCACAAGTGGGAGATTGACTTGTTATGGCTTCACGAATGGCGTCTTGAGCAAACCCAACGACCAGGACAATGCAATCGACACCTAATTGGGCCAAACATTCGACATGCCGGGCCAAAAGTGTCTCCCCACCAATGCCCACAAGACATTTAGGCTTGCCTTGAGTCACCGTCTGCAATCGACGCCCCACACCTGCCGCAAAAATTATCGCCTTCATGCGCGGGCTTTCTCCAGAGTACTTTGAAACGCTGCCAGAAATCCCTCAATATTCGCATTGGTCAACGCACCAATATTCGCTACCCGAAAAATTTTGTCTGCAAGCTTCCCTTGGCCGGCATAAATGATGTAGCCCTCTTGCTTCAAACCATCGTGAAGTTGCGGATAGGAAACCCCATCTGGGAGATTGAAAGCCGTGAGTGTATTGCCTTGTACTTCAGGGGGTAAAACAGCTTGAATGCCCATGTTTTTCATGCCAACTCGAATTGTCGAAGCATATCCTTGAAAACGCTTCATTCGATTGGCCACCCCTTCTTCTAACAATTCATCCAGGGCTTCCCGAAAGGCATAATAGACCTGTACCGCGGGAGTAAAAGGGATTGTCCCACGTTCTTGATCCTCATAATAATTCGCAAGATTCAAATACATAGAGCGCTTGGGGTATTTCATCACCTGCTCCATGAAACCCTTCCGAACCAGGACAAACCCCAAACCTGGGAACCCTTGAATACATTTCTGCGAAGCCCCGGCCACCACATAGATCTTACTCCCACCAATATCGAGTGCCTCCCCTCCCAAGCCACTCACCGAATCCAGCACAAAGACGCGATTTTTGCTATCCACCATTTCCGCAATTTCTTTGACGGGATTGATAAAACCCAGCGTCGTTTCATGATGCACCATGGCCACGGTATACACCTCAGGATGTTGGATCATGGCCTTCTCTATCATGTCGATGTTCGGTGTCACCCCCCAATCATATTTCATATCAGGAACACCCAATCGATGCATTTTGATCATGCCTGACAGTCGATCCCCATACACCCCATTGGTGATCACCATGGCCCGTTTCCCCAAAGGCAAACTGGAAAGCAGCGCCGCTTCAACTGCCGCTGTCCCAGAGCCCGTGAGAATGATTGCCGTATATTCGTCCTCCTCCCCAGGAACAAACGCTTTCAGCAATTTTTGGCGAATATCGCCAATCAATTCCGCACATTCCGATTCCCGATGACAAATATCCGGCTGAAGTAAGGCCTGCCGCACGCGATCAGACACATTCACCGGCCCGGGATTTAATAAGATCATAGAAACAATTCCTTTATAATAATTTTTCGTGCAAATATATTCGGTGGGTTACGACAAGCTCTGCTTAAACCGCTTAGTCATGTCTGCTGGCGATAACGCAATGCGGTCGGCTTCTTCCAACTGTTCGTTGACTTTGATCAACAAAAAACTTGGCCCAGAATCGGCAAGCATCGTCTTAAACTCATACACGATATCTTCCTTTTCCCACACCCGCTCTACATTGACGTAACCAGCCGCTTTGGCCATTTTATCCAACCCCACCGATCGAGAGTACGTAGGTTGATTGCCTGTCGTCCCATAGACTTCATTATCGAACACCACATGAATGAGATTCTTTGGTTTCAACGCGCCAATCGTCGCCAATGTCCCCAAACCCATCAGGACATTGCCATCGCCATCAAAAACCACCACCGTTTTCTGAGGCTGCGCTAAAGCCAGCCCCAATCCGATTCCGGCTGTAACCCCCATCGACCCAATCATATAAAAATTCTGATCACGGTCACGCAGCTTACATGCCTCACGTGAGGGAAACCCATTACAGACAATAAGGGGCTGGTCGGTCAGCAATTCAAAAATCGCCGCCATCGCTTGCGCACGACTTTGCATCACCCCTTCTTCAGGACCAATCATCGTTTTTGTTCCCCTATACGAGACCGGTTTAGCATATACACGCTCTCAAAACTTCCTCGCCCCTTCGGAGAGAGGATTGAGGTAAGGGGCACGCATTAAATAGTCGTGGACCTTCCCAGATTTCAGCATTCACTCGACTAACCACCCTACGGCTGCACCGTCTTCACAATGCCTTTTTTCAAAAGCAGAGCCACCGGGATTCGTTGTTCCATAAAGGTTTTGGCCATCCATTGA
This sequence comes from Nitrospirales bacterium, assembly GCA_029261295.1. Lineage (GTDB taxonomy): Bacteria > Nitrospirota > Nitrospiria > Nitrospirales > UBA8639 > Nitrospira_E. The sequence goes on from JAJDBP010000007.1 coordinate 91,474, forward strand.
AGATCATCTGTAATGGTTTCGGCAGAAAGCGTCCGGTGAGGAATCTTGATGGTGTCCAAGAGCTTGGTCATCGTCTCGCCCATGACCAAATGCTCCGGAGCGTCTTTTCCTTCAAACCCACGCCAAGAGACCAACAACAGACAGGGGACTTGATAAATTAAATTCAAGGATTCCAAGACATTCAACGCATTGCCCAAACCAGAATTCTGCATCAGCACCGCTGGGATTTTCCCACCGAAATATGCTCCCGCTGCCATCGCCACCGCTTCATCTTCTCGAACAGCAGGGGTATAGATCCGCTCTTCAGTTAAATGGGCAATGATCCCGCCAAGTATCGTATCCGGTACCCCAGTGAAAAAATCAAACCCAATTCCCTGAAGCCCTTTAACAAAATCGTCCGCTTCTAACATCGTGATATATCCAAAAAATTACACAATTCTGTTATTCGCCCTCATGAAAACCAGGCGTTCGACAGAGAATTGTTCCGGTTAAAAATACCTACGGGAATGTTGAATGAATAACACCGGCACCGGCAGAAGAACAACGGGCCGAACAAGGCAGGGATTATAGCCCCCGAGCAGGGCCATTCTCAAGAAACATGACGATCTAAGTTGCGAGAAAAATTCAGAAAAGAGTAAACTAGCGAATAGTTAAACAATCAGCTAGCACTGAAAAGGCATCATCCCCAACAAGCCCGTAAACATAAGGCAGGCACACAAGGGCGAGACTGATCTTCCCCTCCATTGTAAGGAGGGGTGAGGGGAGGTAGAAGCCTCAAAGCGTCACAAGGCTATCATCGAACCCATTGCCACCTAAATTAGATATGAAATCCACAAAACGCCCCTCGAAATCAGCCTATACGGAACAGCATGCCCAAAGTGGCCTCACGGCCAAGTTGCCACGATTGGAAACATGGCCCAATCAATACTCTGGCTACGTCATCACCATAGAAATACCAGAATATACGGCGATCTGCCCTAAAACCGGCTTGCCAGATTTCGGAACCATTCAGCTCACCTATATGCCAGATCAATCGTGCATCGAACTCAAATCACTCAAAGTTTATATGCACGGCTACCGCAATCTCGGCATCTTCTACGAAAATGCGGTCAACAAAATTTTGGCCGATATCGTCAAAGCCTGCAAACCCATCTCCGCCACCGTCGTTGGCGAATTCACCGCCCGAGGCGGCCTCAGCAGCACCATCGAAGCTTCCTACCCATAACAACACTCTATCTAGGCCTAACACGCAACGCTCACCCAAAAGAACCTAGCCTAAATCCACTCCCAGGACTTTATAAGTTTCTTGGTAGTTCTTTCCCGTATTAGCAAGAATTCCTACATCATACCGATGGTAGATTCAGACTAAACTTGTCCATATTTTGCTATTTGGCCAAATTTATTCGGTGGTGGGTAATGAATAACAAATAACTACATCAAGGAATAGGGTGTTTATGCACAATAGAAAAAAGCCCAGATTCCTTTTCAGAATTGGACTTACCATTATTTTTTCAGCAAACATTTCGTTTGCACAACTGAGCACCACCACGACCTTTGAAGGAATTCTCCACAGTACCGTTACCCAAAAAGGAAAAACTTCTAAAGGTAGAATTTACATTAAAGGTCAAAAGGTGAGAATCGATTTGGTTTCACCTTCTACCAATCAACCAATAACCATTCTCTTAAATGCCGAAAAACAGAGGGGGTTCTACTTGGACTCCTTGGACAAAACTGCTGATGAGATTGACCTCTTCAAATCCGAACAATCCTCTCAAAAAACACTGAGTACTCCTACCTGTTGTATCGAAACGGGTAATACTGAAATCATTGCTGGGTATTTAGCGAAAGAAACTCTTTTTCATTATGAAGACGGACGCACGGATGAAAGTTGGACTTCGCCTCAATTCGAAATTTCTGAAAATGTTGTGCGTGCAATTCAAGCGTTGTGCAATGGAACACCGAAAAATGAAATGAGCAAGGCACCCCATCCCCACTTTGTCCCGCTTCGCACCATCCGCAAACTTTCCGATCAAACCATTTGGTCCTATCAGGAAGTTGAAAAAATCGAACTCGGCCATATAAGTGAGACTCTATTCGAAATTCCTAAAGACTTCCAGATTCATCAACTAGAATCCCTGAATCAAACGTCCACCAAAAATTGATTAATTAGCATTTGGGAGCCCCATTTCTTCCCTACCAAAAGTTTTAGAGTGAATTCCCTGAACAATAAAATTCAAGAAGGTTCCTGGCACCTTGATAAAAACGTCCAACTCTCCCAGACTTGTCGGTAGAGCTTTCAATCTTTCAAGATTTACAAGCTAATGCCCGAAGCTTCCTGATAGTTACTCCCATCATTAAAGAACTAAAATGCGACATTCTGAAGTACTTCTGCTACCCATCCTAATGTTTATGGACTATTTCCTCACCGTTCTGGGCGCCAAGTACAGAGAAAGGAAGTACGGGGAACACTTTAAGACTCCACACTATGAACTGAATCCTATCTTTCAAAAAGCCATATCTCAAAAACAGTGGATTAATCCTTTTCACATAGTTTCAACGATTTTGTCTTCGGGATTATTGCTTGTCCTCATCCAATTAGAATATTTTTCCTATCCATTGATTGATTTCTTGCTAGGGTGTCTGTTCGTTTTTTTCGGTATAGTTATTGGGAGACATCTATCAAGTCTATGTATTTTCAGATACTTGCTTAAAAACCCTCAAGAAATTTCCGGACAAATCACAATGACACATTCTTTGGGCTTGTCTCTCTCAATTTTCCAGAGTTTGGTGATAATATATTTCCCATGATTTTGATAAGTATTTTCTCGCCCTCCTATTTTGTTCTGGGTGGACTGCTCGGAGCGATTCTTCACCTATCCATACATTGGATATGGATTAGACAGCATAAAAGAGCATTATCCAACAACTTTGTCGCTCAATAATATTTTGATTTAGGGGTTAAGACTGTTGTTGCGAGATTCAATTTACCATGTATCCCAACATGGCCATGAAAGACTTCTCAGGAAGGTGTACGGAATCTAGCGGAGTGGAACCCATCAGCACTTAAGAAAACGCTTGGATCCTGAGAAGAAGAGACTAGTCCCACTTTCCCCATTCCTAACAAACAACAAAAGATCTGCACCCCTTCAAGGAGAGCACCGAATTAGCCTACGCAATAGTACATCCATGCCGCCTCATCGGTGTTAGCCAGGATCGCCCGCTCCTCCTGTTTCCCAGGTCCAGTCATGCCTTCCAACACCACATACCACCGAACAGGGTCAGGGACCTCTGCATGAGGAATCTTAGGATTGAAGACCAGCAGCTCTGGTCCAAACGGAGGAAAAAGCTGAGGAAAATCTTTTTGTTCAACCAAAACCCTGCTCTCATCATCCTTCTCGTAATAGAGGGAAACGGTCCCGTCACTAAAGTTCAAATCTGACGGAATGGTAAACTCCACATGGAGAATGCCATCCGGGGACCCTGCGTCAGGCGGCGGTCCACACTCTACGGTGGGGGGGTCTGCAAAAATTTCGAATTCGTGGTCACTAGGATCCTGTACATTAGGCTCAAATGTATATTGTGGGCGAAAGAAGTAGGTCAGGACCGCGGCAGAGTAGTCGATAGCGCGGGGAATGAGATTTTGGGCTTGGGCATCGTAAACGGCATCATCTAATTCTAGTTTGCCAATCAAGTCAAAATACGTATTGGTGAGTAAAAATTGCGCAGCAGCTTGATTGCTGGTGAGTTTGGCCGCGCGTGCGGCAGGGAAGGTGGAACTTCCAAGACGAGGAAGAGTCAAATAAGGAAGGTTGGATAGACCTGGGACTAATTCGGTAACATCAGGAAAGGGGAACAAAACCAAAGTACTTTGACCAGGAATGGTGTCATCACTGAAAAAATTCGCATTGGTAAATTCCGCAATACCTACATCGGTTCCAAGCGTGGCTCCTGGATTCCCCCCATTATATGTGTTCCTATCAAAGAGATTGGAAAAAGGCTCACTTCTTATGGCACCTTCAGTCTCTAAGAGAGAGGAGGCCGGAGTAAAGAATGTTGCGCCTGGATAGGAACTCACACTTTGCCGAGCCATATAATCATGTAAGCCATCCACATCTCCTATGCCACCAAGAGAAAGATGATCATCATTCCGAACATGTGAAGGATTAGCAGAATCTTGCAGGAGATGCATTAGTTGCCCCAAAGCCCGGAACGTCTTGCCCCAATATTCATCCCGCTCCGTTTTTGTTTCAGACGTTAGCGCTTTAAAATAATACTCGCGAGCATCGTTCCAGGAATAGTGGCCAAAACTTTGTTCCCCGACTGCGGCAAGACTCCAATCGATGGCAGATGTACCACTCAACGCAGCTTCTAAACCCCTATTGTTTAAAGCATCATGAAAGTGATTTAGGAATCTGGGTAAGGTATCTTCAAAATCACTGCCTTCAATCATCCATTGTCTGACAGTTTTTTCATTTACCACTTCATCTAAGCCATTTTCCAAGCCCAGGTTGTTCTTAAGATAGCTATTTAAAATGTCTATCTTGATATTGATAGCCTGTTCGGTCAGTTCTTTATGGGTGACGATTTCCCAAGCCAACACTGGAAGACTGCTCGCTATATTCCCCACGATTAATATAATGCCAAGACAAATCATCTTTCCACAGGGAAGGGATCTTTGTGGTCGAGGCCAGAGTTCGATAAAGAATTTCATTTTGTACTTCCTCTCATGTTCATTCCCTTATCCATTATTCTATTCCTACCTTCCTCATCCTCAATATTAGTTTGTTTCACTTGAGCACTATCTCTATCCCATTCCGAACAGATCATCCCTCTTAGGACGATTGCCGTACCCAATCACCGATCCAGCCAATTAACCAACCCAAAAACGCATACATCAGAGTTCCCAAAATATACAAAGTTGGGCCAAATATGTTTTCCCATGGCCCAATGAAACTACTCCAGAGATATAAAATTGGGAAGTCCATATAAAGCAGAATAAAACCTGGACCTTCTCCGCCTTCAAGTACGGCTCTCGCAAGAATCAAAAGATGTAGTCCCCCCCCTACAGAGGCTCCAATAATTCGGAAGATGTATTTCCGTAAGAATTTGTCAAAGGATGTCACCTACTCCTCCTTGGATATGAGTGCGTGAGACACTTCTCTTCTTAATAATTCCTAATCCGCCATTGACCATCTGTGTCCAAGACGAATTCCACCTCTAATGGGAATTGTATCGCCCCCATGGTAATAGGATGCGCGGATGCCCCGATCACACGTCGCCCCCGTCCATCTGTGAGTTGCAGTGGCACATTAAAGGTGGTGGCCAATTCGCCCAGATGATCCTTCAACACGGTCCAGTCATGGCCCATGACCTCGCGTTTTCTGGAATGAATATGTGTGAGTGCTTGTTCGATGTTGCCCTGTACTAAGGCATCCATCATGCCCGACCATTCGGCGTTCAGCATGTCCTCGAACGCCACGGGATCTTCCACTAGCACAACCGCAGTCGCTTCAAATGTATCGCCCGCATCATCGGTGACGATCACTTTCGGCTGATAAAGACCCGGCTGCGTGAAGGTCACGTTTTGTTCCAGGAGATCTGGTCCCTGCGCATCAATGATGCCATCGCCTTGATAATCCCATTGAATCTGGGTCACAAGCTGCTGAATATCAATCGACACCCGCATTGTCACCTCGCTGGATGCGACATTCCGGTCTGGCGAGACTCGAAACTGCACCTGATTATTCGGCGCTTCCGTGGCCTGGACTTGCATCGATGTCGTAGCTCGAGCCCCACAGGTATTTGTGGCTTCCGCAACGACGGTGGTCGGCCCAAGAGTGCCCGTACCTTCTCGAACAGGCAGCCCATCTACCGCATAGGCAGAGCCAAAGACTTTGGCCACTTGTTGATTCACCACAACGCCCACTGTGCTCGTACTACTGGTTGTCACCATACCGCTCACCACCATGGTTGGTTGGTTGATGGTAGCATCCGCTAGTGGAGCGTCAATGTTAATGCTCAAACAATTGGCCGTACACACAATAAAGGCTTGCACCTGTGCGCCGATTGGGCCTTGAAGGTGGACATCCAACTCATTGATGGCTTGAACAGCAATAGGCTGAGTGATTTGACTATGCTCTCCTGTAAAGTTTTCGGCGCTGATCACTTCCACTCCATTCAACAGCACGGTGCCTTGGCTTATCCGATTTGCTCCTCCAGCCATGCCGTTAATAACGACCAATTCGTATTGGGCTGATAATTCACAATTCGAAAAACTCGCGTTGAATATTTCTTCATCTGTGGTCTGTTTGACCCATTCATTGGGTCCCCACAAGGGATCAAGATGGGTCGGCAAGGCAGACGACAAGGTGACCCTTCCGCTCACGCTATTGGTATTGCCTTGGCTATCTGTTCCGTTCACGACAATCGTGTTGCTCCCTTCCTGTAAGACAATCCCATCGGCCACAAACACTCCACTTGTCACTATCGCAGGGAACCCGTTAACCGTCACAGTGGCGTTAGAATCACTAACAAATCCTGTCGCCGTGATCGGACTGAAGGCCACGACCGTGCCATCAACCGGACTATTGAGAATCAAACTTGGCAAGCTTGGCAGAGGATTCTCCAGGGCATTAATGACCACTGTATCCAACGTACTTGAAGCTATCCCATCTGACACGACTAATTGCACGACATAGGTGCCAGGGAGATTCGGGATAAAAGTCGGTTGGGCAAACGTTGGATTGAGAAGGGAGGTAGTGCTGCCGGCAGGTTGACTGCTTAACAACCACTGAAAAGTCAGGGGATCTCCATCGTCAGCATAAGAACCGGCTCCGTTGAGGAATACAAGCGATTGAACCGGCACGATTTGATCAGGGCCAGCTTCAGCAATCGGAAGGATATTTTCCGTCGTGATCGTAACCGTAGCGGGGATACTATTTTCTTGCCCGTCATTGACGATGAGCTGGACCACATATAACCCAGTGAGATCGGCGACAAAATTTGGTGCCTCAACCGTGGGATTTGATAAATTTGCGGAACTCCCTTCCGGCAGCGAAGTAATTGCCCATTGAAAGGTCAGAGCATCACCATCTACGTCATGAGATTGGCTACCATCTAACTGTACCGTCGAACCAGGTGCCACGTTTTGGTCAGAACCAGGGGCGGCAACCGGCGCTGAATTCAGCGTATTGATCATCATCGTATCCACCACACTGTCCAGATTCCCATCGTTCACCACCAGTTGCACCACGTAGGTGCCAGATTCATCAACTGTAAAACTAGGGGTCATAGACGTCGCGTCGGAAAGGGCTGCTAGGCTTTCTATAGGTTTGGAAACGAATGCCCATGAAAATGATAGATGATCATTGTCGTCATCCTGCGAACCAGTACCATCTAATAAAGCCAATTGGGTAACAAAGACTGTCTGATTCGGTCCAGCATTAGCCACTGGCGCCGAATTCACCGTCATAATCGTGACGAAATCAACATCACTCGCTAGAGCTCCATCATTGACGGTGAGTAGTACAACATACGTCCCAGGAAGGTCTGCAACAAAAGTCGGCATCACCACGTTAGGATCTGAGAGAGTGGCCATACTCCCGCCTGGCTTCGCACTTAAATCCCAAAGAAAGGAAAGCGTGTCTCCGTCTACATCACTTGAGCCGCTTCCATCTAGGTAAACCATGTCTAATAATTGCACTGTTTGATTAAGCCCGGCCTCTGATACAGGAGCAGAATTCAGGGTTGAAATGCTGACCAAATCAGGCAAACTGTCCACCGTGCCATCATTTACCATTAATTGAACAACATACGCCCCTGGCAGATCTGGAACAAAGCTAGGATTCACGGCTACGTCATTTAATAATCCCGTTGAACTGCCATTTGGGGATGATACTAGTATCCATTGATACGTCAGAGGATCCCCATCATCATCTATCGAATGGCTTCCATTTAAAACCACCGTCATGCCTACTTGAAAAGATTGATCAGGGCCTGCGTCCGCCCTAGGCGGAATGTTCTCTCCTGTCGGGAAACCTGTCTCACCTAAATGATTGACGACAAATTGAAGATCGTCATTATCGACATCCCCATCGCCATCAGTATCGGCTACAGCAAATAGGCATTTGGGCTTATTCTGAGGATTATTGCCTTTACACTGTGCCACGATAGCAACATCCTGCCCTGTCACCGTACCATCGTTATTCAAATCTGGGTCTGTGGCTTGTGCTATCGATTGAAGTGGCATAACAGTGCCAAGCCATATAAACACCAATACACTCATGATTCCTAGAAGCACCGGCTTTAGTCCCGTATTCGCGGAAAATGATCTATAACGATTCATGCTGTGCTCCTCAATATTGATAAATATGGGCCTGGCCCACTAAAAAACCCAATTCGGCCTTCAGTCTAGTATTGACCGCCATGCTTTGAATTATTCAAGAACATGTGTTGAAAGGAATTAATGTCTTAAGGCGGGTTGGAGTATCTATGTCGGCAGAGAAGAAACACAAGGGCGTTGGAAATTTTTCCTATCAAACTTTCAACATACTGTCTAAGGAAATATTTTAGAGAGTTTTTGGGTGTGTGCTGTAGACTTTCAAGAATTTTTCAGATTGAGATCGATTACAGAACTTGATTCCACAAGATAGCCTTCACTTCCTACAAAATGTACGCGAACTGATAATCTAACAAAAAATTTAATTTTGATTGGAAACTCAGGACTGTTCTACTGTTCAAAACGAAGCGTTGTTCCTTAAGTATTGGCTTACAGGTATTGCGTTACTTTCTGGAATAAGCTTGGGAGGCTCGGCTTTTCGTTGGCCGGTAGAGGTAGGTGGGGAAATAATTTGAACGCCAATGAAAATTAGCGTATTGGGTCTTGCTTACCTGGTTAGTCGAAAAAGTCTTTGATTGATTGAACGACGAAGACTAATTGCTCATCGGTCAGCTCGGGGTAGATGGGGAGGGAGAGGACTTCTTGGGCAGCTTGCTCTGCTGCGGGAAAATCACCTTTGTGATAGCCGAGCGTTTCATAGCATTCTTGAAGATGGAGTGGGACGGGATAATAGATTCGGTTGCCAATGTTTTTTTGAGTTAAATGTGCATTCAAGGCATCTCGTCGTGGCGTACGGATGGTGAATTGGTTATAGACATGCGTGTTCCCTGCGCCGACTACGGGAAGGGTGACCTTCTCATCCAAACCACTGTCGTGAAAAAGTTGTCGGTACCTTGTGGCATTTTTTTGCCGCATCGCCGTCCAATCAGCTAGGTATTGAAACTTCACTTGTAAAACTGCGGCCTGCAACGCATCTAATCGGCTGTTCATTCCAATGAGATGATGATGGTATTCCGACCGACTCCCATGCACCCTCATGAGTTTCAATCGTTCAGTGATCTCAGAATCATTGGTGGAGATTAATCCACCATCTCCAAATGCCCCTAAATTCTTTGAGGGAAAAAAGCTGAAACATCCTGTTCGCCCAAAGGCGCCGGCTTTTGTTCCGTTTTGAACTGCACCAATCGCTTGGCACACGTCCTCAATGACCGGAATGCCCTTGGCTTGTGCAATTTCATTGATAGCCTCCATATCCGCACATTGCCCAAAGAGATGCACTGGAAGAATGGCTTTGGTTCTGGGAGTAATCGCATCGGCCAATTGAGTGGGGTCAAAATTAAACGTATCCGCGCACACATCGACAAATACTGGACGGGCATGCAACCGTGAGATGACGCCAGTCGAGGCAAAAAAGGTAAAGGGCACCGTGATGACTTCATCGCCAGGCTGGATGCCAAGCTCCATGAGGGAGAGCAATAAAGCATCACTTCCTGACGCCACACCAATCGTATGTTTGGTTCCCAGAAAATTTGCTAAGGTTTCTTCCAAATGTTCAACGTGTGCGCCAAGAATAAAGCTTTGTTGAGCACAGATCTCTTCAATCACCTTCATGATTTCTGGTTGCATGCGCGCATATTGCGTTTTTAGATCTAGGAGGGGGACATTCACTCGAGTATCACTCCGTCAAATGTTAGGTGAATGAAAAAAACTGGTTTGCACTTGTTTGTCGGACTGTCAGCACGATTCTAGGACCACGCCTGACTCTGAAAGAGAGTCAACCTTACCAACTACTTTTCCAGAAGGCCAGAGTAATTGCCTTACGTCCCTGAGGCGGGCAAGAGCGAAAGCAGTACCCAATATCGAAGGGCTTTCCCAATCGCAATATACACCAAAGCCCCAAGCCAGGATATTCGCAACCAGCCAGCGGCCACACACAAGGGGTCGCCGATTACCGGCACCCACGAGAGCAACAGGATCGGGCTCCCCCACTCTCGTACTCGTTCTACTGCGCGCCGCTGCGATTCTTTGGATAATTCTGTCAGGGGATACCGTATCGCAATCACCCATCCCAACACCCATGAAGTCATCCCACCTAAGGTATTGCCCGCTGTCGCCACAGCCAAAAGATCCCACTGAGGACTGTGATTTTGCGTGGCTAACGCGACCAATACTATTTCTGAACTTCCTGGCAAAATAGTCGATGACAGAAAGGCACTCAAAAACAGCCCCAACAAGGAATAGTCTTCGCCGGTCATCACAACCTATTCATTGGGAAGAGGGAACGCCTGCGCGCTGAATCCTTTGAAATTTCAAGTTGGCATCATAGGTAATCTCGAACATACCCTCGACACCTTGATAGGTCAGAAAAGGCCGCAACACTCGGGCTGGGAATTGCACAGTGCGGCCATCAGTGGTCGTAGCCACCACCGATTCCACCATTCCCTGGTAGTACGCCTGAAACCGTTCAGGTGAAATGTTGAGCCGAACCCTTACTCGTTGCATTGCGGTTCACCCTTGAAAGACGTTGCTTGTTACCGGACATGATCTTTTCAGACTTAACATACCTTCTCAGGTATGATAGATCTAAGGGTTGCGCTTTTTTCCACAAAAATATTCACGGGTTCTCCTTTTACAAAATTATGTCAGGATACCTCAACGAATTACAGACCATTCGCACCGCCTTGAACCACGCTGCCCATCGCGTCCAACGTGTCATCTATGACGGTCTACAAATCCAAATCAAATCCGACGGGTCTCCCGTGACCAATGCTGACCTTGAAGTCAATCAGATCCTCCAAGAGGCTGTGCTGACGGCCTTTCCAAACGATAGTTGGTTGTCAGAGGAAGTGCCGGATACTCCTGCAAGACTCCAATCTCAACGCGTCTGGATCTTGGACCCTATTGATGGCACCAAATCCTTAATCAACAGTTTGCCGCATTACTCGATCTCTCTGGCACTCATTGAAAAAGGTCAGCCGGTTATCAGCGTCATCTTCAATCCGACCACCCAAGAATATTTTTGTGCGGTGCAAGGGCAGCCCGCCACGCTTAACGATCACCCTATTCATATACGGACCTCTACCAGTCCTTCGCGTCACACTTTCCTCATCAATACGTGGCAAGTGGGCAAGCCCCGATTGACGGCTTGGCGCCAGGAACATCACTGCCCTCCGATTTTAGGATCCATTGCGTATTCCTTAGCACTTGTCGCAGCAGGCCAAGTTGACGGCCTGATCAATGTCGGCCCACAACATGAATGGGATATTGCGGCGGGCCTCCACTTGGTTCAAGCGGCTGGTGGCCTGGTGTTTGATCGCCACCAACAACCGATCATCTGTAACCAACCCACACCCTTGGTGAATGGTATTATCGCCATTCGCCCGGACACACTCCCCACCATCCAAAAATGGCTCAAGGAGATAAACGCCTGAGGCACGGTTTTTTCTTTCCCCGACTCTCATTTTCTTAAGCTTGGCCCCTGACCAACACCTTTCAAGCCACATGTTCCGTTTTCATGGATCAATGAAGTAAGATCTGCCACCCTGGGATCTATGATGTTAGAGCGTATTACTATAGATTTCTTGTCTTTTCTTCATCATATTCTACCCCTCCAAAATCCTTAACCCTATCCACTTTTCAACCGAAAATAGAGAAGAGGTAAAAACTCGTTTTCTCGCGAGTTGTTTACATTCACGAATGAGGTTGCTCTCTTTGTCAATTGCCCCAGGGCAACATTGAGTGTGGGTTGTGGAATGCGCGGAGCCGTCAAAAATACCATTAAGATTTTGACCATTGAGGATGACCCGTCTCAAACGGAAGCCTTAAAGGAAGCGCTGACGGTCGCCCAAATTATTTGCGTCGAAATTCTTGAAGCTGAAGATGGCGAGCAAGCCCTGGCATTTTTACACCAGGAATATCCGCATGTTGATGCTCCCCAACCCGACCTTATCTTCTTATCCAATCACTTGCCTGATCGTACTGGTCCTGGGATTATTTCTGAACTACAACACGATCGTCGACTGCAGAGTATTCCGATTGCCCTATTTTCTGAACAAGATCCCACTGAATCCAAAGATATTGATTTTCCAGACAATTGCCATTTATTTAAGCGCCCGAATACATGCGATGAATGGATCTATGTCTTGCGCTGTATTGAAGATGTGTGGATTACCCTCTTAAATATGGGCGGGACTCCTCGACTCTAACCCCACGTCAGTTTCCGCGTTGTTGTTTGGCAAGCCGTGCAGTTTTCCTATTCCCACCGGCCACCATCTGAAATTCATACAACCGCGACTCTAACGCTCCATTAAAGAGCGGAATTTTTCTCGATGGTGCCAACCGAATAAGTTTCGGAAAACGAAAATCGGCAGTCAGCACATAGACTGTCCAACCCGAAAATCGCTGTTTCAACACATCTCCAAATTTCGGATACCACTCCTCCAGAATCGTTTGATTTCCCATCCGCACGCCATACGGGGGATTCGTGACAATGATTCCTTTGGCAGCAGGTGGGGTGATCTCCAACACATCTCCCTGATTTACCTGAATGTCAGACAACTTCAAATACTGCAGATTACTCCTTGCCGTGGATAACGCCTGAGCATCGTGATCATACCCAAAGATATGTAATGCGTGATTGAGTGGATTGACTTCAGACACTTCCTGCCGAACACGACCCCATACCGGTTGATCCATATTCTTTAAATGGGAAAAATCAAATTCTCGTCGACCTCCAGGTGGAACGCCTTTCGCCATGAGTGCCGCTTCAATTAAAATCGTCCCCGCTCCACACATGGGATCGAGTAACACCTGGTCACTGGTCCACCCCGCGAGCTTGAGAATCCCTGCCGCTAAATTCTCCCGCAGAGGAGCCTCTCCAGCCGCTTGTCGCCAGCCACGCTTAAAGAGCGGGGAACCCGTTGTGTCCAGATACCAGGCCACCTGATCTTCATTAACGAATACCACAATTTGGATATCGGGATTGCGTTTATCCACTTCTGGACGTGCATTTTGCTCACGTAGAAAACGATCACAAATGGCATCCTTGACGCGAAGCGTCGCAAATTCAAGACTCGTCAGTGGTGACTGTTGGGCCACCAGCCGAACTTTGATTCGACAATTTACTGAAAACCATTGAGGCCATGGCAATTGAAACGCCAGACGATAGAGATCTTCTTCATGCCGATACGAACCTTGCCCAACTCGCCACAAGATTCGACTGGCGATTCGACTCTCAAGATTCAATCGGTAACACAGAGGAAACGTTCCCTGACATTCCACCCCACCAGGAATCACAGAAATGGTCTGGCCGCCTAGGGCATGAAACTCATTGGCTAATTCGTCTTCTAAGCCGCGAGGACATGTGGCAAAAAATGTTTCCATATCAACAATAACCTGTATACCCTTTCAGAAAAAACCTAATGATAGACTTCTGGATTCACACAATATGGAAGACGCTCGCCGGATAATCCGGCAATCACATTTTGAACAGCCATATCTGCCATGAGCGATCTGGTCGCCGTCGAGGCGCTGCCTAAATGTGGAATCACCAGACAATTGGGTCGCGTAAGCAACCGATGAGAAGCCGGAAGCGGCTCTGGATCTGTGACATCCAACGCTGCTCCACGAATCGTTCCATCCTGCAAGGCGTGAAACAGCGCATCGGAATCCATAACAGTCCCACGAGATGTATTGATCAAGATACTTGACGGTTTCATCAAGTGAAATTCATCACGACCAAAAAACTGGTTGGTATCTGGTGTAAGTGGAACATGCAGACTGACAAAGTCTGATTGTGCCAATGCTGTTGGCAAATCCACAAAGGTGACAGAAGGCTCTTCTGCTGTTTCTCCAATCATCGCCTCTCTATCTTTTAATGCCGATTCTTCACGATTCTGTCTGGGTGATCGCACGGCTAGCACCTTCATCCGAAAACCGTGAGCTCGCTTAGCCATGGCCTGTCCAATTCGCCCGAAACCCACTATGCCTAATGTGGCCCCAAACACATCTGTACCCAGTAAGAGATCTGGCTTCCATTCAGCCCAATGACCCTGCCGAACATAATCTGCGCCTTCAACCACCCGCCGAGCCGATGCCATCAAGAGAGCAAAAGCTAAATCCGCGGTTGTTTCTGTCAAAATTCCCGGAGTATACCCCACGGGAATTTTTCGGGAAGTACAGGCTTGGATATCAATATGGTCATACCCGACCGACATGGTACTGATCACACGTAGTCGTTTGCCTAACCGCAGAACATCTTGATCAATCTGATCCGTCAACAAACAATACAACCCTTCGGCTTCGGCAATCCCATCCAACAACCATTCATGGGTAGCAGGGCAATCAGACTCCCAACTCACGACATGGGCGTAAGTTGAAAGATAATTCCACATTTTTGGAGAAAGCTGTCGACTGACCACGACAGTAGGAAGCGGCATGGGGTTACCTATTTACAGTTTTAGAGATGATTCTAACAACCATCTGTGTGCTAGAAGAAGAGTATGGATAGGACAAAACCAAGATAACACAGGCCATTCACCACTAGATGAATGGGCTTCACTGTGCCCTTTCGCACTAACCACGTTAAGTAGGTGGCGGCCAATAACGTCATCGCCATCCCGACGAGAATTTCCTTTTGCGGAACCCAGGCAGTCAACATAATACCCACCGCCGGCAATAAACTGCCTTGAAACATCATGGCCCCGGTCAAATTGCCTACAGCCAGCGTATCCCGACCACGCCGTATCCAAAGAATACTATTGACCTTTTCTGGAAGTTCTGTCGCGACAGGCACGATCAAAAGAGACAGCGTCAAAGCTGAAATACCCCACTTCGGTGCCAGATGCTCAATGCCGTAGACAAATCCCTTGGCCCCCAACATGATCAATCCCAAGCCAAATCCGAGCTGAACCAAAATGATTACTAAATTATCAGGCAGCCGAATTTTAGTGAAGTACAGAGGGTGATCGGCTTCTGTTCCATGGCCATCATCAACTAATTCCGTCGAAGCACGAATGGTCAACGTCAAATAAACCACATACATCCCCACTAACGTGAAAGCCAGGAGTCCGCGTATTCCTGACCATTCCGTGGGGACGAAGGTTGCCAGTACACCAATAGAAAATGCCCAATTAAACCAAACCAAGTCACGCGCAAACCCTTTTGGCTCTGGATTCAACGATCCGTGCCAACCACGTGACCGAGCTGCAAAAATCCCAACCAGAAAAAACGCCACGGTCGCCAACAACAACGGCGCTCCCAAGATGGCCCCAACCGCAACTTCATGCCGAATGACTTCCGAGCCCGTCCCTAATAAAATGGCAAACAGGGGAACCATAGTTTCTGGCAAAGCCGTGCCTATCGCGGCGAAAACGGATCCCGTAACCCCTTCAGAAATCCCAAGTCGTTCGCCAAAATGCTCTAAACTATTGGTAAACGCTTCTGCCCCCAATAGAATGATGATGAGGGCTCCAAGTAAAATCAGCAGTTCCATGCGTAAAACCTATGGGAAATAGAGTCGAAGAACACTGAATGTGTTTTGTGCAAAATTCATTAATATTTCAAATACTTAGAGGATAAAAACAGAAAACACTAGGACAATCTCGCAATCTTTCTATGGGATCTTGCCATCTGGAAAAATATTCTTCTACACTATCCTTATGGACGGTTTGACCACAGGCCTCATTCTTACCCTGAGCACCATTCTTATTTATACCATTGTTCAAAAATGGTGGCGGCAGCGACGGGCAGCCAAGCTCGCCGATCAACTCTTATCTGACGTCATTAAAGACAAAGACGCCTTTCGTCGATAATCTGATTTTTTCTCTTCTTTCACTTCACTTCTAAAACCCAAAACATAATTGTTGGGGCGGCAATTGCTCTAAACAGGGCTCCTCTCGGTGGAGCTCCGCAACTTTTCCCGAACCTGCCATCTGCCCCCCTTCCAATGATACTTCCACTAAGGCCCCTCGGCAGCGACTGCAAAGATGTCGTGCAGGCACAATGGTGCGCCGGTGCCGATAATAAGCCATTCCACAACGTTTGCACTGCCAAGCATATCGATTCAACGCATTCACCGTTTCATTCAATTGATGGCGAATGGAAATATCCAAACCGGCCTCATTCATCCGATCCATCATTTCCCGAAAGGTTGGCCCATGAGAAGGACGCCGTTTTCGAATATCATATTCCCACTGATGAATCATTTCATGTGCAAGGGTTCCCAAAAGCTCTGTCTCTGGTTCCCCACGAAGTAACGGAGCCGATAAGCGAATGACTCGGGCGTCACCATGCCGATAGGCAGACGACACCCAACGACTTCTCGGACCAACTTGGCTCACAAATAGTCCTGCCGATGCGGTTAACCGGGTGCTCCATTCGATCGTAATGGGGGGAAGCCTGTTCTCAAAAAATCGAGAGGCCAAGTCTTGCCACATCGCCTGCACAGACGAGATTGGCATAAGACCCTGAGGGGAAGCAGAGGTGGGACCGGTCACCAAACGTACCGGGCAAGTTGCCTATACATGGGATAGTGGCTATGTTACCATTTTTTTTTGCAGTTCGTAACAATTCAGATCCATAAAATTCGAACACTCATTTCAAATCCATAAAATAGTTATGTTAACCAAATGTTCCGACATTCTCGATAAAGATCAGAAGTTTATGCACATGGCGTTGGGTGTGGCGAAAGAAGCCTATCGGGCTGGGGAAGTTCCGGTTGGCGCAGTCTTAGTCAAAGAGGGCGAAATCATTGCCACGGGCTTTAATCGGCGAGAAAGCTTACAAGACCCAACCGCGCATGCAGAACTCCTGGCTATTCGCGCAGCCGCAGAAGTCATTGGTTCTTGGCGCCTGACGGATTCCACCCTGTATGTCACATTAGAACCCTGTACCATGTGTGTGGGAGCGATTGTGCAATCGAGAATACCGCGTTTGGTCTTTGGCACCCACGCGGCAGGTGAATCAAATTGCGATTTCACGGCTGAAACCCTGTTCAACCATCATGTCATCGTCCAATCAGGGATTTTGGCAGAGGACTGCCGGAATCTGTTACAACAATTTTTCCAGCAACTTCGCGAGGGCCAACCAGTTCCATCCTAAAATATATTTGTCGGAGAGGTGCGAGAGTGGCCGATTCGGACGGTCTCGAAAACCGTTGTCCCGAAAGGGACCGTGGGTTCGAATCCCACCCTCTCCGCCACACAGTCTACAGCGAAATGGGCCTCTCTCTCCATTGCCAAAATACTCCTAACAAGTCCGCGAGTTAGGCTCCATTGGAGCTATGATTGACTCTCTCTTCCGGTTTTGTCGCAAACAGGAACTGGAGACGAACAGAACCGCATCACCCACCTGAGTTAGGCGGCGAGCATATAGAACTGTTCGGCGAACGAGGGCTCCTGGCCTCTCGCTGTTTTCATCTGCCCTTTCTTGATCATGGCCATAACTTCGATTCCTGCTAACGTGCATTGCGCGGCAAAAAAGTTCTTGAAGCCGAGCATCGGTCGCGTCAACCGTTTGATCCGTCGATGATCTTGCTCAATGATGTTGTTCAGGTATTTGCATTGGCGAATCTTGATGCGTGTGTGTTGCTCCCGATTCACCAGTTAAAGGCCTGCGGTATTCGCGCCGCTCTGATTGATATTGACCAGACTTGGTTCGCCATTTCGCTTGATGGCTTTTTTGAAAAAGCGCCGTGCGGCCTGCCGATCACGGGTGGCAGTTAAAAGAAAGTCGATGGTGTGGCCTTGTTCATCAACCGCACGATAATAGTATTTCCATTGGCCTTTCACCTTGATATACGTCTCATCCATTCTCCAGCAGGTGCCCACCCGTTTCTTCTTGTACCGAAAGGTCGCGTCCAGTTGTGGAGAGTACTGTAAAACCCAACGATTGATGGTACTGTGCTCGACGGAGAATCCACGTTAAGCCATCATTTCCTCAATGTCTCGGTAACTGAGCGCACACGCGAGGTACCACCGCATACTTTGAAGGATCATGTCGCGTTGAAAATGGCGCCCTTTAAAGGATATCGTGGGCATCAGGATCTCCTCTGAAAATAACCCATGCTACCAGACCTGGCTATTTGCGACAGAACCCATTAGGGCTCAGAGGGATTTGTTTGAGTAGTGGATTTAAATTTCAAAATGTACAGTAACCATTAAATTGGCCTCCGTCCTCAATTTAGGTATTAAACCTTATTTAAGGTTCTGTCGCAAATACTCGACCAAGACGAAAAGCCAAAGAAATCGGGAGGGACTAGGGTAGGCGGCCATAGCGACGTTCACAGGCTTCGAATTCATCCTTTGCTGTCTGGTCATCTTCAAACAAATAATTTATTCGCTGGGATTTTGTTAAACATGCAGTGGTTCGTTTCTGTAAAGTAGCTAAAAGGCTTTTCCAACCAACCGCCCAGATCCCCGCATTCTTATCCCTTGAGGCGGTCACCACCCACTGTCCATCGGGCGAAAACTCTGCGTGTTTTACTCTATCTTGATGTCCCTTAAGAACCATCGGTGCACCTGTTCCATCTGCTGGCCACACCTGCGCTGTGTTGTCCCTCGAGGCTGTTACTACCCATTCGCCATCGGGCGAAAATGCTGCGTGCGTCACGTCGGTGCGATGTCCCTTGAGTGTCACGGGCACCCCCGTTCCATCCGCCTGCCATACCCGCGCGGTCCCATCTCCCGAGGCCGTTACCACCCGCTGCCCATCGGGCGAAAACTCCGCATGCCATACATCACCTTTGTGTCCCGTGAGTGTCACGGGCGCCCTCGTTCCATCCGCCGGCCATACCCGTGCCGTGTCATCCATCGAGGCTGTTACTACCCATTCGCCATCGGGCGAAAATGCTGCATGCGTCACGTCGGTACGATGTCCCTTGAGTGTCACGGGCGCCCCCGTTCCATCCGTCGGCCATACCCGTGCGGTCCCATCTCCCGAGGCCGTTACCACCCGCTGCCCATCGGACGAAAACTCCGCATGCCATACTTGATCTTTGTGTCCCCTGAGTGTCACGGGCGCCCCCGTTCCAGCCACTGGCCACACCCGTGCGGTGTCATCCGCCGAGGCTGTTACTACCCATTGCCCATCTGGCGAAAATTCTACGTGTATCACAGGATTCTGATGTCCCTTGAGTGTTACCGGTGTTCCTGTCCCGTCTACCCGCCACATCCGCGCCGTGTTATCCCTCGAGGCTGTTACCACCGATTGCCCATCGGGCGAAAATGCTGCGTGAAACACATAACCGTGATGCCCCCTGAGGAGCGTTAGCACGCCCGTTAAAGGCCACACTCCCGCGGTCCAATCATCCGAAGCCGTCACCACCCATTGTCCATCGGGAGAAAATGCCGCGTGATTCACCGCACCCTGATGCCCCAAGAGTCCAATGGACGCCCTCATCTCAGCCACCGGCCATACCCGTGCGGTCCCATCTCCCGAGGCCGTTACCACCCATTGCCCATCGGGTGAAAACGCTGCGTGCACCACAGCATTCTGATGTCCTCTGAGTGTTGCTGGTGTCCCCATCCCATCCGCTGACCATACTCGCGCGGTCCAATCCCTCGAGGCCGTCACCACTCGCTGCCCATCGGGTGAAAACGCTGCGTGCAGGACTGGATTCTGATGTCCCCTGAGTGTTACTGGTGTTCCCATACCGTCCACCTGCCACACCTGTGCCGTGTTATCCATCGAGGCCGTTACCACCCGTTGCCCATCGGGTGAAAATGCCGCGTGTGTCACCAAACGCAGATGCCCCCTGAGCACTACCGGGGCCTCCATTCCGTCCGCCCGCCACACCCGTGCTGTCTTATCCCGCGAGGTCGTCACCACCCATTGCCCATCGGGTGAAAATGCTGCGTGTGTCACTGTGCCCTGATGACCTATGAGCATCACCGGCGTCCCCGTCCCATCCGCTCGCCATACCTGTGCTGTGTTATTATCTGACGTCGTTACCACCCATTGCCCATCGGGTGAAAATGCTGCGTGTGTCACCTCGCCCTGATGTCCTGTGAGCACCACCGGCGTCCCCGTCCCATCCGCTCGCCATACCCGCGCAGTCCGATCCCTTGAGGCCGTCACTACCCATTGCCCATCGGGCGAAAATGCTGCGTGATATATCCAATCGTGATGCCCCGTAAGTGTCACCGGTTCCTCCGTTCCATTCCCTCCCCACGTTTGGACAGTTCCATCCCTCGAGGCCGTTACTACCCGTTGCCCATCTAACGAAAATGCCACGTGTGTCACCTCACGCAGATGTCCCGTGAGCACGACCGGGGCCTCCCTTCCATCCGCTCGCCATACTCGTGCTGTGCCATTCTCTGACGTCGTTACCACCCATTGCCCATTTGGCGAAAATGCTGCGTGCGTTACCTCACCCTTATGCCCACGTAAAACATGTTTAGTAATCTGTTTTTGCGCCAGTGCATGGGCCGTCTGTAAAGCCCCAAGTGGCATTAGGGTAGGATCTAAATTGGTGATAATAAGGGCACAAAGGGTTGGATCTTTTTCAATGTTTTCCAATAAGGTCGCTTGTGTCGCCGTTTCTCGAGCTCGCTGCTCCTGTCTTCTGGCCTCTTGTTTTTGTATCTTTGCTTCAAGATCTGCTTTACTTTTAGCCCCTCGCAGACGTTGTGTTGCTATATCCTGGTTCCAAATAAAGAAGGAAATTCCAGCAAATATTACTGCCAGAATGCTGGCCACTAATAATAGGATACTTCGCTTTCTAGCTTGTGCACGCCGGTCCCTTTGTTCAATTTCATCACGAGTTCGTTCAAATATATTTGCAAGGAGCGTATACCAGACTCCTTCAAATTTCCCTTTTTGAATCTTTTCCTTGTTGATATCGATTCCAACGAATGATACGGCGAGGGGGATTCCATTCTCGTTTTTATGAACCTCTTCGTACAGGGCAGGGGGAAATGCTTTAAGTGCCTCTTGGTCATTCTTTGCTTCGTTATTTGGAATGCCTTGAAGCAAAATTGGGATAATTCCTTTTAAACCTTTGAGTTTGACCCATCGACGAATCTCATCGTTCACATACTTGCTCTCCCTGGCCTCGGGAGAACAAATCACGATGAGTTTGTTGGATTGCCGTAAATGTCTCTCAATAGCTTCGTAATATTCTGTTCCAGTTAAATCCCCTTCATCTCGGAATATTTTTAGATTTCTCTGGGGAACATTCAGATCTTTTGGTGGTCGATAGGCCTCCAAAGTTTTGTCCAGCTTGGCGGCAAACTCCACATCCTTCCGGCTATAGGACAGGAAAGCGTCAAAGACAATTTCTTGGGTTTCAGGATCGTTAGGCATATTTAACGGTAGTGTCATGTATGAATGCTCCCCAGAAAGCAAGGATGATTTGTCGAAAATAGCGATGTAGGCTTGCAGTCATGTATCCGGCCTGTTTACGCAGTCCCGTAACCGCTGGCCTTGATGGAATCCGCCTGTAAAAGGTCGAGGATAGACGCCCAGTCGGTTTTGTCAATTTATCTAAGCGAGAGTGCCATAAACTAATTCGCACCATCCCTTATGCACAGACCGCGTCCTGCCAAATTTGGAACGCACGAGCACGCAACAGTCGATAATTGACCGCCTGCATCAGGTGACGACCGAGGCGAAAAAGATTTTGCGTGAGTCCATGTAATGTCAAAAAGAGTTGAGCTTGAGTCGGCGAAGAAAATCCGCGCATATGATATTCTTGTTGGCGCGTCGCTTGTTGCGAGCCTTCCACGCGGTTATTGGCATAGACCGTATTGAGATGCTTCACAGTCGGCATAACCTCACGGTGTGCTGCATCATAGCTGCGTAGTTTATGGGTGATGAGCCAGCGCGGTTCGCCGCCTTGGCCTTTGAGCAAGCGGCGGAAGAATCGACCGCTGCCTTCTTGTTCCGCCGCCGTTGCACAAGAATATCAATAGTATCGCCATCTTGATCGACCGCACGCCAAAGGTACTGATGTTCTCCTTGAATGGTGATGACCGCTTCATCGAGGTGCTAGGCATCGCCCAACTTGCCTTGCCGTTTTTTCAGTTTGCGGGCATAGGCGGGGGCAAACTTCAGACACCATCGCCGGACCGATTCGTAGGTCACGAGAATGCCGCGTTCAGCCAACAATTCTTCCACTTCGCGGAAACTGAGACAAAATCGATGGTAGAGCCAGACGGCGTGACTGATAATGTCAGCAGGAAAACGATGACGTTGGTAGCTAATCGTTGGAATGGTCATACGGAATAGTCTGTCAAATAGGAGTTAATGTGATAATGCCGTTCTATGCTTTGGCTGCCTGATCCCTCCGGCAATCAGAAATACCCCACCTCCGCCAATTATTCAAGTTAAAATAGGAACAGAACCCTATTGCGAGCTCGGGGCCATTCGGGCAAGCTCTGAAGTGACATGAGTTGCCAGGCGTGCCCTCGGTCCGAGGCCCTCCCGGCATACATCGAAGGCCAACTGCAATTGCTCTCGAGCTCGTATCACATCGCCTTCCGTCACCAGGTCGTTGGCAAGGTCGCGACGTCGTTCTACCAATAGCTCTCGCATTTCTAATGCACCAGCAGTATTGCCAAGGACCATCAAGTCGTTCGCGACGCGTTCGCGGGTCTCGAGAGTCACTACATGTAAAGACCCGAAGCTCTGGACGTAGCGATCTAGGGCACGGCGCTCGTACTCGAGTGCTTCCTCGAAGGAGCGATTACGTCGGAACACTGCGGCGATCCTGGCAAAGGACGCCCCAGTCTCTGACGGAGTCGAGGCGGCTCGCTCTGCCGTCTTTGCCATCAGTTCGAGCCCTTCGCTAGGAAGGGTTGGTAGCATCGAGTCTGCGACGAGTAGGATCGTCGTAAGTATTCGCTCGTTCACGAGATCGGTTCCGATGGGACCAAGTAGCTCGAACGCTTGCGAACTCGCCGCCTCCATTTCGTTCGACCGGACGCTCTCGATAGCTTTCTCGCAGATTCGATTCTGCTCGTGCTCACTCTCCGGCTCACTAGCCTGGGGCCAAGAAAAGTCACCTGCCCAAACAGTAGAACCTGGCTCGACGCTCTCGATCCACGGCTTGATGGCTTCGGAGTCCGGGAATCTAAAGTTCGAGCAAGTGCCACGTCCTTCAAAAGCTCCCGCCTTTGAGAGCACTCGATAGCGCCTCGCGATCTCTCTAGCGAGGCCCATGATCTGCTCCTGGGCAGCCTTCTCTTCGAAATCGGATTCGACTATGATGTCCGTGAAGTCGAGCGGAGTCCTGGCCTCGAGCTCCTTTGGAAGATGTTCACGACCGCGGAAAACAACCGGCAGGATCAGGCTCATGTTGCCGATCTCCTTGCCGTAGAGCCTCCTGCGTTGCTTCTCCAGTTCAACCATCGCCTGATACTCAAGCGCACAGTAGATGTGCTCCGAATCAAAGTGCTGTGGCGAAAAGAAAATCACCAGGCAAGCGCTGCGACACAGCTGTAAGGCGAGCTCGTCGTGGAATTCCGTTCCGACCTTGATGCCACTTTCATCGAAGAAAATTGGTACATTGGGAATCTCGAACGAGAGGCTCTTCCTGAGCTGTCGGACGAAGGTCTGAACGTATCTCTGTGCGTCCTCGTTCCGCGTGTGCCGATAGCTGATGAAACACGCCTGCGCCTTGGGTGCGTCGACCATATGAGCCACTGACACGCCTCCTTTCCGATCGAATGTTCTCTACCGCTCCACTACTACAGCGAAACGCGCAACCCTTCAGAGCCTTCCGGGTAGATCGCACTGTACTTGTGTTTCGACTTAAGAGTCTCATCCGCCCAAGGCAAGCTTTCGTCACTCTTGTAGTTAAAACAGAACTCAACACCATCCTCGTTTATCGTTAACACACGTGCCAGCGTCTCCGGATCTGGATGGTGATGCCTTGAGCCGTTACTCGAGAGCAGATAACGACGGCAGTCGAGTAACTCCAGCAGTTCGTAGGAATTATTTCTGGCGCTGCCGTGATGCGCCATCTTGAGTGCGTCGAGGGAAAGTCTTCCGTCAAGCCCACGCGCTTTGATAAGGCGTTGAACCGAAGAAGCAAGTTGCGGTGCGTGTGCGTCTCCTGCGAAAAGGACGGCCTTGCCGTCAAACTCCGCCAGAAACGAAATGCTGCTGCCGTTCGGTTCGCTGCCATCCGCGTTGAATGGAACTTCGGCAAGCTCCTCGACGAGGATCGGGCCCTCATGACCCGCGCTCAAGATGTCGGGGCCATGACGTCTGTCCCTTCCGAGCAGTTCGAGCGCACGTTCCCAATCCCCCGGCTCAATCTGTTTTTCCGGGTCTGCACTGATTAGGTCGGATTCCCATCGATCGCGCATTTCACTCAACTTGTCCTTCGTCGGGCCCAACAGAGTGAGCACCATGCCGTCCGCCAGCTCGACTCGTGGGAGCTCTTCCTCCTCATCCACAACAACGCCAAACCCAGAGAAGTTTTCGTTCCATGGATAGTTACGTTCTCGCAAAACGGCCCCAAAAAATTCTCCTTGCTTTGCACCTAGAACACGGACACTCTCATTTTCATCGCGGTGCTGGCCATTGAGGTGTCGCCAACCATTAAACCAGACGTCACCCACCCGGTCAGGACCAAAGCGTTGGTCTTGTAGCAAGGGAACGGCACCAGCAATGTGGTCAGCGTCAACATGGGTTAGAACGAAAAGTTCGAAAGTAAGCTCTCGCAAATCATCAAGTCTATCGGCAACAGCCCGGTAAGCAGTCTTTCGGCCACAGTCTATCAGGATCCGGCGGATCGGATTGGAACCGTACTCGATCCAAATAGCGTCGCCTTCGTTGGCTGGGAGCATCTCGATTGTGAACATTTGAATACCTCCTTAGCTAGTTCCCTGAAGGGCTTGCAAATGGGAATGAAGTTCCTTTGCTTGGTTGACCAACTTGGAGGGCAGCCGCAATTTCGGATCAGCACCCCACCACTTCTCGTATCGCTCGAGTTGATTGAGTGTTGCTGTAATTGGAGAATATTCGAATTCGAGGTCAGCGCAGGCTTTTGCCAGTTCATCCAGGTGGCCCTTTGCCTGGGCCAGGGCTTCCCCGCGCCCGACCATCGGCGAGAGGAGACAAAGCTCCATCAGAGAGCCACGAGCCCAGATGGACTGCTCCAGCAGACCCCGGCGCTCCTTGGCACTAGCATAGTCAGTGGGTTGCCGTATCACGGCATCCTGTGAAGCAGCTTTCGATATGATCCAATCATCCTCTCGTCCCTCAAGCGATCCGCGGACCACCGCCTCCAAAACCAGCCATTGAACCCAGGTCCAGTGATGATCACGGGATCTAGTTGCCGCTTTTGCATAAGCCTTCGCGGCATCCCGCAACGCGTCCCGACTCCGTTCCTGCCAAATTTCAGCATCGTCTCCAGATAACACTTGACTCAGATTCCAAGCCGCCTCGGCTTCTCTCTTTAGCGAGCTTGCCTGTAGACCATGAAGCTCCTCTCGTTGTGCTTTGCTCAATGTGGGGTCTGGTTCCAGCTTCATCAATCGCTCTCGCACCGAAGCAAAACGATTGGCGATCTCGTCCGCCTCTGCGTGCAATTCAGCACTCAATCCTTTCTGCGAATCTCCCAATTGGGGTAGTACTTTTTCTACTCGTTTTTTTGCATACTCCGAAGCGGCTTTGAGACGGGCCAGCGCGACCTCGAACTTCCTCTGCGGCAGGCGCTGCTCCAACCCATCGTCGATGTGGATGTATCCAACGAGCGCGACATGGTCGTAGTAGGTCTTCTCGGCGTTGGCGCACAGAGCGTCGCGACACGCGCCAAGCGCTTCTCTCGGATCATCCCCATTGATGACCTTAGCGAGAAAGGTTGTGATGAGCTCATCCGAGCCGTCCTGCGTTAGCGCTAATTGCGACGCCAAAACGACCGGCACCCCCACGGCGTGCAGCACATGGGCGAGTGTTCCTCCCGATTCAATCGACGCGACTTCCCCACTGTGACAGGTCGCGATCGCGAAGCTCGCCGGCCTCGGAACCTCCGGCTGGAACATGCCAGCCAGTGTCCCCGGACGGCAACGGTCTATTATCCCATCTTCAGTTTCCAGCGCTAAGAAGGTTGAGGGCTCAGGCTCTTCCGAAAGGTCAATTGGTGTCATCCGATCGAGCGCGCTAATGGACGGCCCGATCCCGTGCGCGAGCAGATGGACATGGGTGAAGCTTTGGTTCGTGTCCGAGAGCGCCGCGGCGAGCTTCGCTCGGGTGACGTGGTCGATCTCTACGGCCGCTCCACCCACGAAACCTCCCCAGTCTGATAGAAGATTGTCAAGGAGCTCACGGTGACGCTCATGAGGTACGTCCATGCCTTTTTGCGAGGTTATTCTTTGCTTCGGTGCAGCCCACGCAAACAATACTTTGGGGGTACTGCTATGAACAACCGGTGGAGGTGGCCATGGCTGTCGAATACGGCGCGTGACAACGATTTCCGGAGTTGCGAGCACTTCAAATGGGAGCTGAGCCAGCTCCAGCGCACGCGTCACGACTTCCATTTGGTATGGACCGCTGGAGTGTTTTGGTAGCGACGCAGTTGAAAGAAAATCCTCCAGTAATGGCTTGATGTCAGAGAGAAATTTTGTTGCGACCTTGTAAATAGCGTCCACGTCCCCGGGTCCACGAAACCGGTCATAGTCCAGGGTCTTCATACCTCTGATCAGGACAGCCTGATCGAGTCCAAAATGGACCTCATCCGCTGGCGCCGATGTCCCAACTGTTCGAATGTACCGATCGGACCTTCGAAGCACACCTGGTGCGTCCCCAAACCTTTGAAACTCGACCGTAATTGAATCCATGATTCCTCCGCTGTCAACTTTGTAGAAAAACACCAAAAGAGAAATGCTTTAAAAATCGATGTTTCAAATTTGAAAAAATTCGTTTAAACAAATTCTTCATCTCATGAATCCCGTAATTTTATCGTTTTTTCAAAATTCGAAATTTCCTCGAATCCTTGCGCCTGACTGCAATCAATCGTGGGATATAGAATGCCGTTTGTCCGTGCTGGTCTCCATCTTTAAGCGAGGGTGATTGTGTACCACGACGGAAAGCTGCACCCAAGGTTCTACCCGATATTCATCAGGAATATTGGACGGTCTATAGTCCTTCATGGCTTCCTTTCGTTCTAGGACGGATTCATGAACCAACGATTCCGAGGGAATAGTACGCCGTTTCCCGAGATTGAAATGTGGCTTTCGACGGAAATGATCACGTGGGTCTGAACGCAGTTTTGGCCAAACTTCTCCCGGCCACCAATACCATTTCATGGACTGATGCAACATTGCCTGACAATCAGGCTGCACTGGGTCAGATACGGCTCGGTTAGACTTCGTTCCGTCCAAGAACAGTCCAGCATGAACCGCTTCAACCATCATCCATTCCAAGGCAATTTTTGACAGCCCACTTTCGTTTTCTGGATAGGAACCCCCTACATCACTATGCACTCCCGCGAACCACACTTGCTTCACATCCTGTGGCGAATCCCTTGGAGGCGTTCCCCAGAGATTTTGACGGTAGAAGGCTCGACATTCATCAATTGATACGGCATGGCGGACGACCGACACATTTGGATTATTCGTGGTGTACGGCAGGGTCAATGGATCCCATACCCACCCAACTGACGTAACGGTATCCCATAACCCCAGGAAATGGATTGGACAAGGACGGGCAAAGGTCTCCTGAAAACCGGCTACGACCGGCTCACGAATTTCTCGCTTGAAAATCCGCGTGGCATCCGCAATCAAATTTTGATTATCAGGATAGAGTAACCCACATTTATTGATGAGAGCTGCGACCGCTCTTGCGGTATAAGCCCCTCGGCTGAACCCAAAGAGAAAGACTTTATCTCCCTCTTCATAATTCTGCATAAGGAACCAATAGGCATCTTGAATGTTCTTCGTCAAACCAAGACCAAAGCCCAGGCCAAGAAGGCGGAAAAATCCCCTGGCTGTCTTGGTTAAGGCTGGGTGAACACTAAAAGTCCCGACTCCAGGATCATAGAAAGACATTTGCGAGGCGGGATCACGATTGAGGGATGAATACAGTCTGACAACGTTCGTATTATGATCTCCATATCGATTTCCTGTCCCATCGCAGCACACCACTAAGTTTTTAGCCATCAGCATTTCTCCATGTCTGGGGTTCCTTCAAAAAACTTATGGGGTTCCTGTATTAATAAGCCTCCTCTTCTCAAACTTTATTGTCTTTTATTGATTTCCAGAGAAAGGTTAGAAGAAATAGTGAAATAAATCTAGTATTGATTTTGTGAAATAGTTCACGAAATAACCAACCCTATTCTTGACCGAACACCTGTTGTCAAAAATCTTTGCTATTCTTATCTCAGTCGTTTCCAAAACGTTCCTAATTGACTTTAATGAGGGGTCTCGTGAAACCATTGCTAGCTAACCACTGTTCGTTTCTTGACCTCATACATCTGTGGGACGGAAGTCGACCTTTTACGGGAGTGGCAAATTGAAAGGAACC
This sequence comes from Nitrospirales bacterium, assembly GCA_029261295.1. Classification (GTDB taxonomy): domain Bacteria; phylum Nitrospirota; class Nitrospiria; order Nitrospirales; family UBA8639; genus Nitrospira_E. Next base: position 120,281 of record JAJDBP010000007.1, read on the forward strand.
GCCTAGCCGACTGGCGGCTAATCGAAGATACCTGTTGAATTTACTAGGAAAGATTAGGTTACAGGAGAGAGAATTCCACGACTGAAGACATACGCAGTTGGCATATCCCTTTCATTAAACTCATAGATCATACCTTCTTTAACTCAAGAAACCTGATGCTGTGATATTCAATCGAGTGGATGGGAAAGAAAGAGAAGAGGGTGGGGAAAAGAAAGGGATTCTAATTTTTTTGGCGAGCCAACACAACAATCGTACCCAGCCAAGCCAAAAAGAGAATATTCATGAAGAATCCTTCCATGATTATCTTTATCGGTAGATTAGCTACTTAGATTAAGTTTTTTGTTGTTTCCTCTTATTATTACTGGTTCTTTGGCTCCCAAATAGAAAAAAACTATTCTGAATGTCATACACTCTCAACTTATTAGAAGCAGGACTTTCACTTATCTAAAAAGTGAAGAGACCTGATGAATTAGGAAAGGGGGTGCAAGGCGGAAGGCTGAGACTGGGGAGAGACGGAAAGCGTTTTCATGCGATCCAAAAGAATGTCGGCTAATTGCCTTTTTGGCACCCGAGAAATTGGAGAGGGTGCGGCATTGGGCGTTAGCACAATAACCGCATTGGAATCATTTCCAAAGGCTGAATCTTCTCCTCCGACTTGATTGGCGACCAACATATCTAATTGTTTGCGTTGTAGTTTGGCTTGGCCATGTTCTACGAGATTATCCGTTTCAGCAGCAAATCCAATCATGCGTTGATGGGTGCGTTGAGCAGACAGTGCTAATAAAATGTCCGGCGTCCGTTCTAATTGAAGCGCCTCACCATTCCATTGATCTTTTTTTACTTTATGGTTATGTGGGTCTTTAGCACGAAAATCTCCAACCGCAGCTGCCATGACCAGCGTGGTAGCCCAGTCAAAACGCGCCGCGAGGGCTTGCAACATATCATTCGCCGTCTCGACAGGTACGTGCAGCACACCCTGAGGACATTCGAGCTGAGTCGGCCCTGAAACCAAAACGACCTCGGCCCCTCGCGCTGCGGCTGCTTCCGCAATCGCATATCCCATTTTCCCCGAGGACCCATTGCTTAAGAACCGAACAGGGTCAATGGGTTCTCGCGTGGGACCGGCCGAAACTAAAACCCGCTCGCCTAGCCAATCCCTTCGAGGTTGCAAAACTTTTTGTACCGCAGCGAGAATCACCTCCTCAGCAGCCAGCCGCCCTTGTCCCCATTGGCCAGAGGCCAGGGGTCCCTTCTCAGGCTCCACTATGATGGCCCCTCGGTTTTCCAGAGTCTTGGCATGACCTTGTACCGTGGGGTGAGCCCACATTTCTCCATCCATGGCAGGACAAATCACCATGGGACATTGCAGTGTCAGCGCCATCGTTCCCAACACATTGTCCGCGAGGCCCAAGGCTAATTTGGCAAGCGTATTGGCAGTACACGGGGCAACGACCAGGACATCAGCATGTGCCGTTAGGGAAAGATGCTTCATCTCTTCTTGGCCTGAAAACAGGTCACTGGTGACGGGCGAGCCTGAGAGCACTTCAAAGGTAAGGGGAGTGACAAACCGTGTGGCAGATTCGGTCATAATGACGTGGACCGTGGCTCCCTGCTGAGAAAGAAGGCGAAGGAGGCCAATAGCCTTATATACCGCAATACTCCCTGTCACTGCGAGAATGACTCGTTTCCCCGCCATTGGAGAATTCGCTGTGGTCATACTCTACGTTGACGAACCTTCAGCTGAAGGTTCGACCTCAGCAATACCATGTTGAGCGGTATCGTCTATATAGACACTCAATTCTTTTTTAATTTCTTGGGCATTTTCATCTGGCTGAGCGTAGAGGGCCGGATCAATCGGTCGTTGATTGGCCATTTTGGCATCGCGAATCGCTTGTTTGGCTTCATCTCCCACAAGATAAGGCACCTCACCACTCAACACTTCTTCAAGAGCCACTGATGTGTCCTTGGAAAATTTACTGGCACCTTTAGCTTCTGCACCTCGAACCAATTGTTTGGCACGTTGGGCCGCAATTAAGACAATCCGATAGCGGGAATCAAAGTCTTTTTGATGATGTTGCGGCAATAATGATAATGCATCCATGGACTTACCTCATCCTTTCTGTAACAGTGAACAATGACACCCTTAAGTATACCGTACTAGACCACTTCAATGCAGCCCCTACCGAAAGACCTGGGCTGGCTCCAGATGAGCCGTTTTCACTCGCTCAGCCACGATGACCGCTCGTAATTCCTCTATGGCTTGTTCCAAGGTCTCGTTTCGAATCGTGTATTGGTATTCCGAATAATTTTTCATTTCATCCTGGGATTTTTGAAAACGCCGGCTTTGTTCCTCGGCAGAATCTGTGCCTCGACCGGCCAACCGTGTTCGCAACGTTTCCAACGATGGGGGAAGAATAAAGATCGTCACGGCCTTTTTTAACGTTTGCATCACCTGACGAGCCCCTTGCACATCGATATCTAATAAAATATCAGTGTGAACTCCTGGCGCTTGCTCTAATTCTTTCCACGGAGTCCCATACAAGCGGCCATAGACTTCCGCCCATTCGGCAAACGCATGTTCTTCAATTTTTTCACGAAACTCCTTTTCAGGGATAAATCGATACTCCTTACCATCTGTCTCCCCGCTACGTGGAGAACGAGTGGTACATGATACTGAAAGGCGTATCTCAGGAATATCTTGTAAGATATGCCGACAAAGCGTGGATTTTCCCACACCAGAAGGCCCGGAGACCACAAACAACAGTGCTTTTCCCTCTAAGGACATTTCACCTTACCTTTTGAGCCTATCCCAACCAACTTATTCAATATTTTGAACTTGCTCACGAATTTTTTCCAATTCACTTTTTAACTCGACGACTTCGGCAGAAATATCCCCATCGTTGGCTTTTGATCCAATCGTGTTCACTTCCCTTCCCATTTCTTGAAGAAGAAAATCAAGTCGTTTACCTACCGGCCCTTTGGCTTTCAGTGCGGTACGGAATTGCCCGACATGACTCTTAAGCCTGGTCAGCTCTTCTGTCACATCTGAACGTTCAGCCAACATCGCAATCTCTTGCGCCAACCGATCCATATTCACGGAATGCCCTTCTAATAATTTCGCCACTCTCCCTTTCAAACGTGAGCTAGAGGCTTTCAATGAGAGAGGAATTCGTTGCTGAACCGTTTGAAGACGACCTTCGATGGCATGAAGTCGCTGGGTTAAATCCTTTTGCAAAACCGCCCCTTCTTGTTTTCGCATTTTCTCTAAATCGCCTAAGGCTTTCTTGGTCAATCCCGTGACCACGGTTGACATGTCCCTCACCGGTCCAGGTTCCTCATTGACGGTAAAAAGGTCGCGGAAACTAGCCACAACATTGACATCAACCGTTCCACTCAATTGACATTCACGTTGTAACCCCTTCAACCCTTGAATATAACGACGAGCCAGATCCCGATCTAATTGGACAACCTTTTTTGAGGAAGAACTGCCTCCATTGACGGTCACCATCACCTCAACGCGCCCTCGTTCACATACGTGCTTTACTTGTTCTTTCAAATCGAGTTCCATATTCGAGAGGGTTTTAGGAAGGCGCGCCATGATTTCACAAAATCGATGATTCACCGATCGAATTTCCACCCCTACCATTGTTCCCTGTGAGAGGGTTTCTCGTTTCCCAAATCCTGTCATGCTTTTCATACGAGTTTTCGCTTTCCTTCCCATTCACAATCGTCGAACAGTGAACATTGGTCACAATGTGGCGTTCTCGCCTGACACACATGACGCCCATGCAATAAAATTCGCTGCGCCCCTATGGTCCATTGAGATTGCGGCATAAGAGATTGCAGATCTTCTTCGATTTTGGTTGGATCTTGGCTATCCGTCAAGCCCAGTCTATTGGCCACTCGCTTCACATGCGTATCTACCACGACCGCCGGTTCGCCAAAATAACTTCCTAAAATCACATTCGCCGTTTTGCGACCGACTCCGGGAAGCACGGTCAGCTTTTCCATCGAATCAGGAACTTGCCCATGAAATTGTGTCACTAAGGCTTTTCCGCACCCGATAAGATGTCGTGCCTTACTTTTAAAAAACCCCGTCGACTTAATGAGTAATTCCACTTCAGTCTGATCAGCCTTGGCAAAATCTTCCGCAGTTCGATAGCGCGCGAAAAGATTTGGGGTCACCTGATTCACCCGCTCATCCGTACATTGAGCCGACAGAATGGTCGCCACCAATAACTCGAAGGGATTTTTCGAATTGAGTGCGACCGTGGGGTCAGGAATAGTTTGGGCTAATGTTGCGAGAATCCGTGCTACACGTTTTTTTGCAGCATGTGGAGACCTCTGGGGAAGGCCTACTTTTTTTGAGGAAACCCTTGGAACCACCACTGCTCTCATCCAACACTCTTGCCCGATGTCGCATTTTCGATCATGACCCCTGGGTTCATCCCATGATTAGGAGAATGAGGTCCCTGGAAGGTGGGGAGCAACCGGACAATCTCCTGTCGAATCAAATCAAGAGACGCCTCCTCTAACGCTGAACCACCAATCCCCTTATACCGGCTACATAAACCCTGCATGTCTTCGTTTGCCATAAGATCCCCTTTATTGAAAAACCGAAGACAGGGGATATTTTGAAGACCTAATTCCGTCAAAATAGTTTCAACAGCAGAAATATGCTGATCCGGATTTGGTGAATGCGCGTCAATAACATGTACGAGGACATCGGCTTCTTGTAATTCTTGTAACGTGGTTTGAAAGGCTGCGACCAAGTCTTTTGGTAAATCTCGAATAAACCCAACGGTATCAGTCAGAATAACTTCTCCCAAGTTTGGAAAACCCAAACTCCGACTCACCGTGTCTAAGGTTTCGAAGACTCGATCTTTTACAGACACCTGACTGTCCGTCAACGCATTAAACAAGGTCGATTTTCCGGCGTTGGTATACCCAATTATAGAGACCACAGGCAGCCCACGCTTGATTCGTCGCTTTCGCTGCTCTTGACGACCTTGTCCTATTGACGTGAGATCTCGCTCCAAATGTTGAATGCGTTCACGAATCCGTCGACGATCCGTTTCCAACTTCGTTTCTCCAGGACCCCGAGTTCCAATTCCACCAGCAAGCCGAGAAAAAGCTGTGCTTGACTGAGCCAATCGCGGCAGCCGATATCGCAACTGAGCCAATTCCACTTGAATATTTCCGATATGGGAATGGGCTCGTTTGGCAAAAATATCAAGAATGACTTGCGAACGATCCAATACCCGAATATCGGTAATTTCAGAAATTCCTCGAACTTGTGCCGGCGTCAAATCTTGATCAAAGATTAACAAATCCGCTCCAGATTGCAGAGCCTGAATCGCTAAATCTTTCATTTTACCTGAACCCACCACATACTTAGGGTGTATGGCGGCAGGACGCTGCGTGACACATCCCAAGACCTCCACATCTTGCGCCCGCACCAATTCTTGTAGTTCATCTAACCGCTCTTGCTGAAAAGCGACATGACCTATTCCCACGCTCACTAATAATGCACGCCCTTCCCGAACGCCTTCCTTGGATATTTGGCAGCCTTTCAGAATATCTTGCTCTAAGGACTGGACAAACTCCTGACAATTCATTTCAAAGGACTGAAACGCACAGGGCTGTATCTGCTTGTAACCCTGACCATTCGGGGAACTTGGCACGTTATGAGCCACATAGACATCCTGCAGTCCACCTGATTTCCCCACGCCCAAAGCCATAATCAAATCCAAACGTAGGTGGGCTAAATCCGTGAGATCATCTTGAGTCAACGGTTGATTTTTCAGGTGCGTATGAACCAGTCGCACCCCACGCAACAACCGAAGGCCCGAACGAGTTCTCGACAAATTTGGAATCACTAATTCATGGTCATTCCCAATAATGACCGATTCGATTTGGCCCTGACGATTCACTAACAAGCCAATCTGACGACGAGTTTCAAAGGTCAGATCGGCACATTCCCTGGCCACATCTAAGGTGATGACTTTTTCAGGAGGAATGCGTCGACGGTACAGCCGTTCGATACGGCCAACAAAATTGGCTTTTAACCCTTGAAGATTACCGAGTACTTGTGGAATATTCTGGTTCCTTTGTTAACTGCATCTACACTCAAGTGGATGCAGCTGCCTTGACGACAAATTCGTTCTTACAGTGCAAAGTCGATATTGCATCGACGTTCCAAGAAGCGCCTTCTTGCCGTTTCAATTTTTCCAACCCAGCGGCGGCAATCATCGCAGCGTTATCGGTACACAGGGAACGTGGCGGAAGGGTCAAAGGCAAACCGTTTTCTCGGGCTTGAGCCTCAAGCCTTTCCCGCAAACGTGAATTGGCGGCGACTCCTCCCACAACCGAAATGGCCTTTGCTCCATACTGCTTTGCCGCACGGCAAAGTTTTTCTACCAATACGTCCACGATGGCTTCCTGATAACTCGCCGCAATATCGGCTATTGGCAACAACGTGGCTTTTCCTTTTTTAGAATTTTTCAGAAAATAGAGAAGAGACGTTTTGAGACCACTAAAACTAAAGGTGAGATCCCCACTATGAAGTTGAGGGCGGGGAAATGAAACCGCCTGTCGATTGGCATTTTTTGCCAATGAATCTATTGCTGGCCCACCGGGATAGGGCAAACCCAACATTTTTGCACCCTTATCGAACGCTTCTCCTGCCGCATCATCCAATGTCCAACCAATAAATTGACATTCTCCTCGAGAAGGCACCCAAGCCAGATGGGTATGCCCGCCAGAGGCCACGAGAACCATAGCCGGAGTTTCCATTTCAGGGTTAGCTAACCAGGCAGAAGCCAAGTGTCCCTCTAAATGATTCACGGCAACATAAGGAATGTTCCGAGCATAGGCTAAGGCTTTCGCGAAGTTCAAACCCACAATCAGCGCCCCAACCAAGCCAGGACGATTTGTGACCGCAATGCCTGATATGTCATCAAGAGAAAGAGATGCACTATCCAGAGCCTCTTTGGTCAAGGCTTCTAATCGTTCCATATGACGACGAGAAGCCATCTCTGGCACAATCCCCCCAAACGGAGCATGCATCTCGACTTGAGAGTCGAGAACATTTGAAAGGATCTGCCCATTCCCATCTAATACTGCGACAGCTGTTTCATCGCACGATGTCTCAATGCCTAATATCATGACCTACATTTCCTTCAAAAACACTTTTCCCAAAAACAACAAGACCCCCAGGACGTCATGTCCTGAGGGTCTTGGCTTAGACTCAAGTCGCGCTTACTTCCAATCACACACTCGCTAACACTTCTTCCTCAATAAAACTTGGTGTCTGATCGGTGAGGACAACTTTAATTTTCTTCGCATCTTTGAAGCGGCCCTTAATGAGTTCTTCTGAAAGAGGGTCGCCTAAACGACGTTGAATCGTCCGCCGAAGTGGGCGAGCACCATATTGCGATTCAAAGCCTTCATCAATAAGCCATTGCTTCACTTCATCGCTCACATCTAATACCACACCTCGGTCAACTAATCGAGCGTTTAGTTCTCCAATGAGAATGTCAATGATACTGAACAAATGTTCTTTTGTCAGTTGGTGGAAGACAACCAATTCATCAAGGCGATTTAAAAATTCAGGGCTAAAGTGCCGTTTCAATTCACCCAAGACTTCGCCCTTTACTCGAGTGGTATTTTCGGATTCAACATCACGTTGAAATCCTAAGGACACACCCTTCTGAATAAATCGCGTTCCAATATTCGAGGTCATCACTAAAATCGTATTTTTGAAATCCACCTTTCGCCCTAAACTATCCGTAAGGACGCCATCATCAAGTACTTGTAACAACACATTAAAAATATCGGGATGGGCTTTTTCGATTTCATCGAATAACACGACCGAATAAGGACGACGTCTGACCTTTTCCGTCAATTGTCCACCTTCCTCATAGCCCACATACCCTGGAGGAGCCCCAAATAGTCTTGAACTCGTAAACTTTTCTTGATACTCAGACATATCAACTCGGATCAACGCTTCGTCTGTATTGAACAGAAACTCGGCTAATGCCCGTGCTAGTTCAGTTTTTCCAACACCTGTCGGTCCCAAGAAAATAAACGAGCCAATGGGTTTTTTAGCATCCTTCAGTCCAGCACGTGACCGACGGATAGAACGACAAATAGCTGAGATCGCTTCATCTTGTCCGATAATTCGCTTATGAAGGTAATCCTCCATATGCAAGAGCTTTTCCGTCTCTTCTTCCTCTAATCTAAAGAGAGGAATTCCGGTTATTTTGGAGACAACATAGGCAACATCTTCTCCAGTAATCACCGGACGATTTTTCTCTTGTTTCTTCTTCCAATCTTGCTTGGCATCATCCAATAATTTTCGAAATTTTTCTTCTTCTTCACGGAATTTCACAGCTTCTTCAAAATTCTGAAGACCAATTGCCACTTCCTTTTCACGAGCTACACGCTTGAGTTCTTGATCAAGCGATTTCAATTCGGGGGGAAGCGCATAGGTTAACAATTTTGCACGAGAACCGGCTTCATCAATCAGATCGATTGCTTTGTCAGGTAAAAATCTGTCAGTGATGTAACGATCCGTTAACTTAACGGCTTCTTCAACGGCTTCATCTGTATAATCCACGCCATGATGTTCTTCATACCGATCACGTAGGCCTTGAATAATACTAATGGTTTCTTCCACGGAAGGAGGCTGTACATGGATTGATTGGAAGCGCCGTTTCAAGGCTCCATCTTTTTCTATATGCTTGCGATATTCATCAAGCGTCGTCGCCCCAATACATTGAATTTCCCCACGAGACAAGGCGGGCTTTAACATATTCGCCGCATCAATAGAACCTTCGGCTGCACCAGCACCAACTAAGGTGTGAAGCTCATCAATAAATAAGATGATATTCCCTGCCTGAGAAATTTCCTTCATAACAACTTTCAGGCGTTCCTCAAATTGGCCACGATATTTTGTTCCGGCGACCAAAGAGCCAAGATCTAAGGCAATGACGCGACGGTTTAGCAGATTGTCTGGAACATCTAATCCAATAATGCGCTGAGCCAACCCTTCAACAATAGCCGTCTTCCCAACACCAGACTCACCAATCAATGCTGGATTATTTTTGGTTCGCCGGCTCAAAATTTGAAGGACCCGTTCAATCTCATCTGCTCGGCCAATAACAGGATCTAGTGTTCCCTCTTGGGCCAATTGCGTGAGGTCTCTTCCAAATTCGTCTAAGGCTGGAGTGCTGCTCTTTTTATCCCGCTCTCTTGTCCCAGTTTTTCGCAAAAAGGTGACGGTTAATTGTCGGGCGGTGAGAAGATTTGCGCCAAGACTCCGCAACACTTTTCCACCAATGCCTTCCTCCTCACGGAGCAAGCCCAATAGCAAGTGTTCACTGCCGATATGGTTATGCCCAAGAAGCCGAGCTTCTTCGACACCATATTCAATCACTTTTTTGACGCGGGGACTAAAGGGAATTTCGCCGAAGGTGACTGTCGTTCCACCACCGGGAAGATTACGTTCAATTTCTAAACGGATTTGTTCCGGCGAGAGCCCCATCTTTTTAATGATCATGAGGGCAATGCCATCTGACTCGCGAAGAATAGCCAGAACCAGATGTTCGGTACCTAAATAATCATTTTGGTGCCGTTCCGCTTCTTCTCTGGCAAGGATGATAATCTTTCTACCACGATCCGTGAATCGTTCGAACATTGTACCTCCTCTAGCCGATTATGCGCGAAACTTTTCGCTCACCAATACATTCGGAACACACAAAAATTTCGAGGAAAATGCATGATTTCAGTCTATCCGCGACCCCCTAAAACTGTCAAGCAACGTGTCAGAATACATGAATGAGTTTCATGTCGAGTTACAAGAAACTCTACCAACAAAATTGCTTCAAAGGAAGCCTTGAAAATGGGGAAATTTTTGCCCAGTTCGTTGAAAGTATTCGACTCTTGCTAACACCTTCACCAAGAGACTACCATCGGGGTTCTTAGCTAATCCATCTCTCAAAAGTCATGATACCTCTGCAAACAATTGGGATCCTCCTCAAACCCTCGGCGCCAAATATGCGCCAGCAAGTGGACCAAGTTCAGGAATGGCTTCGGCTTCATCAGAAAACCATCCTTCTTGATTCCAATAATATGCCACCTTCCCCATCCTGTCCTGAACGACAACGTATTGCCAAACATGCTGATCTTTTAATCGTCCTTGGAGGCGATGGCACCATGCTAAGTGGAGCGCGTCTGGTAGAACAACGCGGTATTCCAATCTTAGGAGTCAACATGGGGGGCTTAGGCTTTCTCACTGAAATTAACTTTGACGACCTACCAAAGGCGTTGGAGAAGATTTTCTCTGGCGAATTTCACTTAGATGAACGCTTAATGCTCGCAGTCCAAATCAAACGTGCCCAAAAAATCATTGGAACCTATTCTGCCCTCAACGATGTTGTGGTGAGCAAAGGGCATTTAGCAAGAATGATTTCCACCACAGTTTCCGTCAATAATGCCTTGATGACGAACATGCAAAGCGATGGACTCATTGTTTCCACGCCTACGGGATCAACCGCCTATTCGCTCTCAACGAATGGACCCATTTTAGATCCAAGCCTTGATGCCCTATTAATAAACCCCATATGCCCACACACATTGTCCCATAGGCCATTTCTTGCACCTTCTACGGCCTCAATTTCCATTGAGCTCACCAGCCAAGAACGCGCAATGGCGACGGTTGACGGACAAGAAGGACAAGAAATTCTTCCTGGTGACATGGTGGAAATTCGCGCGTCAGAACACCGCACCCAGCTTATCCGGTTTCCTGGCCGAAGCTACTTTGAAGTGCTTCGTACCAAACTCCGCTGGGGAGACGGATTGGTATAGACCAACCAAGCCCTTTGATTCTGTGAACGACAGACGTCGACGGAATATGACAGGAAGCGACCTTGAAGTGCCGAGAAGGCTGTATTGAATAGGGCAAAAAGAGAACGGAGGAAAAATTAGGGAGAGCGAAATTTTATCTTAGGGCGAACAATCCGGGCATTCATGCCGCTCATCGGTCAGATGAAATTCCTCGGAGGTCAAAGGGAAGAGCTGGTCGCACATTTCACAATACCGTATCTCAAAAAAGGCAATTCCATCTTCATTAATTTCACAGGGCAACAATAAATCCAAGGGATCATACCCCAACGTCTTTTCGTCAGGAAATTTCACCACAGCGAGTCGAACATTAAAAAATTCAAATACCGCTTCCTGACCCTTATACCGATCCTCATGACCAATCACATAAACCGGCTGACCTTTACGTTTTATACGCAAATCCTTTAAAGTTCTCTCAGTTTGCGTCGCACAGAAAAATTCTTGAGGCACTGTCGGATCACTCATCGTTTTCACGTATCCTCACACAATAAATTGTCACCCGCCACATTCAATAACTAGGCGGAACAGCTTGTAGCATGGCCTCAAAAAGGAGGTCAAGGTCGCAGGGCTAAGCCCTTAACCTGCAAAGGAGATACACGGATGTCAGAAATCACGATTTATCAAAAACCTACTTGCTCCACCTGTCGAACGGTTATCAAATTGGTTGAGGAAAGCGGGCAACCTTTTACGACGGTCAACTATTATGAAAAACCCTTTTCCAAATCTAAACTTAAAGGGCTCCTCAAAAAGGCCGGCCTTAAATCATCTGATGTGATACGGAAGAAAGAAGACATTTACAAACGACTCAATCTCGCCCAATCCCATTTCACCGATGACGAATTGTTGGATATTATGATCAAACAACCAGATTTAATCCAGCGCCCCCTCGTCCAAAAAGGTGATCAAGTGATCCTCGCGCGCCCCCCTGAAACCATACTAGCTATCCTGTAAAATCCTCAAAACAATGCACTATCTCATCTCGTTGTTCAAATTTGGCCGGCTTCTCTTCTCGCCATACTGCTGCTAAGAATTATCAGACTCCAAGTTAAATTTATATTATGAATGAGCGGTTCCAAGACCATCTGTGAATAGGTGGGAAAATGGTGAGAGGAAATCTTTGAATTGCACTAAAGAAGAAAAATTCAAGAAAGTGCTATGGTACACGGAACCTTTTGGGAATGCGGAAATCCCAAAATGTTGCTCTTCACCCTTGACTTGCCATTTGGCTCATTCCTCTTAAGATCTTCAAGTAACACCACCTCACTCGGTTTAGTGAGATTGTGACAGAACATTTGACCCTCGTTCTAAAGATAGCCAAGGACAGCACGAGAAAATGGCAAAAGCCTTAGGAGCTTGCTGCACAGCTAAAGGTACAGCAAGCTCTACAGATACGTCAGTTCTACCCGCTACTCAACCTACGTCGCTCAAGACATTAGCCCATGCCTCTTTCATTCCAATTGACGACAGATTGACCCCTTTGGAATGGTTTTTTCCGAAACAATCCATTCATCCACTTTCGCCTTCGACATACTTTTCAAACCAGCAGTTACCTGGATAATGGCAATTTGTTCTTCCGTCTGACCAAGTAGCTCGCCGGAATCAGGGTCACGAATTTCTTCACCCAGCTTTACCACTTCGTACCGGCTGCCTTTTGGCAGCTTAGCTCGAGCCAAATAGACCGTATCCCCAGAAAAATTTGCAACTTTAATTGGACTCAGCGTATTGACAACATTAGAAGCCAATTTGTTCGCCAAGTCCGAATAGATTTCGTCTTGAAATTGTTGTGGGATTGTCGCACTTGTATCACTCGGATTAACTAATTTTGTGCTCTTTTCAGCCTGGAGATCTGCTGCAGCCTCAATCTGCCCAGTCTCAGTATTAACCAGCCTCATTGTAGCTCCAACCACCATTGACATGATTTTCTGGCTCCCAGCGTTATAAGGAAGCTGTTTAAACGACACTCGTGGGTCTAACATCGTAATGGATCCAAAAATCATATAATCAGCTCCGAGCATTTGCCCAATCCGTATGGCATTCTCAGGATTCGTCAATTCAGTTTGACCCATTTGAACCTCTCCCACAATAGTAGCCATTTTTTCTCGCTCTACAACTGCAACCTCTCTAGAATTTGTGAGTTTCGTAATTAATTTGTTAGTGAGCAAACCAGTTTGACGTGAGGATTCGAAATTAGCACTTGAACTGCCTCGCTCTGTTGTCACCTTGATAAATGCAGACTCTGTGGTCCCAATATCGAAGTCAAAAATGGCAACAGTCGGAGATTTGGCATAACTCAGACTCGTGCTCAAGGCCAAAGCCAGAATAGCGAAAATTATAAGTATCAGTTTGTTACGCATAAAGACACCATTTTTCCATAATAGAGGTAAATAGGGGGCGAAAGAATACTTCCATTACAAAATCTGCTTTATCGAGAAGGAAACGTTTCAAAAAGTTTAGTAATTAACTTACGGGCTTGCTCCTCTTTTTCAGGAGTCAAAGCTGCCCCGGTTAATGCACCAACGCCTCCGCCCGCAGCACCAGCTAGAACGGAGCCCGTCCGTCCTGCCCCTACAGCCCCTGCACTTGCACCAGCCCCTGCGCCAAGAATACCACCAGTCAAAGTATTCAGTGTCTTTCCAGTCGTCGCAGTTCCCGTTGCACTCCAGAGGATACTCGCATCCGAAACGCTGACCAATTTGGCACTCATCGCCATTTCACCTTCGTAACGAGGCACATTGATAATTATTGCACCACTAACATTCAGCAATTTTGCAAGAGAAACTGGATCCGTCAGCTCGGTAGATTGTAAGCCTCGTTCCTCCATAATCCCAAGCATTTGTTGACGCTCCACTGGGCTAAAACCCTTAGACAATAGTTCAGTGTTAATCATATCTGTAAGCTGTTGCTTGGCGGCTTCGCTATCCATTCTTCCTTCAATGGTTACCACAGCAATTTTATCAAGACTTGAAAAATCATAATTGGCTTTGGCTGCCCCTTTTCCCTCTGTACTTGCGCAACCGCTTAATAAACATATGGCTAGGACACCATACAAAATTGGGGAACAGGTCCTCATTTTCTCTCTCCCTTCGACAAAGCGCACATTCATAAATTGTCTCTATAATATCTCGCAACTCTTTACGGCGAAATCTCTCAATCAGAATCTACATAGTCTAGAAAATCAACCATTTGGTGTTTCTGCCCTCTATTCTTAACTATAACTTTAAAAAACAGCAAGCCCCCCCATAAAAAATCAAGACAATTACACTTGAGTTTACATTGTTCCCACACAATGAATTCCTTGATCGAGAATACAGAAGGAAATTCCTTGACACCACAGATAAAAACATCGTTTTTCAACGAAATCGAACTTAAAGAATAGGGCAAAGAATAGAAGGAAAAGAAAGCCGGTGACTTTTTCTCAAAATCTCCTGGAAACAATTAAAATGGGCGAGGCGCATCCCCTTCTCCTCCGGTGCTGAAATATTCGGTTTTGAGATACTGGTAGGCCTCGATGATTCTACGGAGCTCTGGCTCTGAACTGCGATCCCCCTGCCGACTATCTGGGTGAAGTTTTTTGGCACGTTCTCGGAAGGCTCGGGTGACGACGGGCAAGGAAGAGCCAAATTCAACTTGTAAGATTTCGAAAGCTTGAATTGCTGATTGCACTTCACTAGCTGGAGCCATTGGGTCTCCACCACCACCAGCAGCCGCCTTAAAAAAATTAAACAGATTGATTTTATTTCGTCGACGACGCGGACGCTGACGAATTTCACTTTCAAACTCTTCGAACCGATCCTCAATAAACTCCAGTCGAGATTCCAACCGCTGCGCCGCGTTGAGCTCACAGATATGCTCGACCTCTTCCTCCACCAAGTTCAACATTCGATCCACTTCAAGCAAGCCCTCTTCCACAGTTAAATAGGCTTCTGTCCGCTCCTGAAACATTGTCTCAATAGCAAAATCCAAACTTTTTTCGGTCTGCGCACGGAGTTGGGCAATACGACGAGCCATTCCAGCCACAAACTTTCGTCGATTATGATTATTTAACGCCATACGAATCGCTTAGAAGGATATTCCAGAACAAAAACGCGCTATTGTACCATACTTAGAACACCCTAATGAGCGTCTTCCAGGTACGAAAAACGACTTTGGCAAAGAAAAACCAGGCATTGCTCACTATTTAGGGGGCTTGCTATTCTGCCTATCTTTGCGCCTGCTCTAGAAATTTAGCAACGTACTCCAAATCATTTTTCCGAAAAAGTTTCATTGATCTTTTAACCATCATAGATAATTAAAGGAGGTTCCAATGGCACACAAGATTTACATGATGGGAATGCTTTTTCTCTTTGCACCCGCTCTTCCAGCATTAGCCGTAAACCCTGCGGGTTATGGCGCGGCCGGGGGAGAATTTAATATTAAAATTTCCCGAGTACCATCTAATGAGCGCGCCAAGGCGAAAGCCACCAAATCACCCTTCGAAGCTACCCCTGAGATCCTCGCCGAAGGTAAAGAAATTTTCTTAGGGCGTGGAGGCTGTATCAGTTGCCATGGAGCAGAGGGGAAAGGGGATGGGGCTGGGGCCAAAAATTTACCTATTCAGCCAAGAAATTTCACCAACCCAAAATTCAACAAATACCGCACTCCTGGAGAAATGATGTGGGTTCTGAAAAATGGGAGCATGGGACAAACAGGACGTGTACCTGGAACAGGCATGTTACCAGTCGTCCAGCCAAATGGTTTTATTTCTGAATCGGATGGCTGGAAAGTCCTCCTCTATGAACGAAGCCTCGGCGAAAAGAAATAGCCCTTAATCATTTTAAGGGTTTATTGTAGAAATTTGGCATTCACCATTGAGAAATCCAAAGATGGGATCATCTCTTCCCTATGAGTAATACTTCAAGCGATCGCCAACCTAATCGTCTCATACACGAAACCAGTCCCTACCTCTTGCAGCATGCCCACAATCCGGTGGATTGGTTTCCATGGGGAGAGGACGCCCTCAAGCAAGCCAAAGAGCACAACAAACCCATACTCTTGTCGGTGGGCTATTCTGCCTGCCACTGGTGCCACGTCATGGAGCGGGAATCATTTGAAAATGATTCCATTGCTGAATTGATGAATCGGTATTTCATCAATATCAAAGTGGACCGTGAAGAACGACCCGATATCGATGAAATTTACATGCAAGCCACAACGGCGATGAACCAGGGACATGGCGGATGGCCAATGACCGTCTTTCTGACTCCGGATCAAGAACCAATTTTTGCCGGAACATATTTCCCCCCTACCGATAAATGGGGAAGACCCGGCTTTGGGTCCATTGTGACAAACATTGGGGAAGCATGGACCAAGGACCAAGCGAATATTGTCCAACAAGCTGGAAAATTCACGTCGCGTCTCCGCACTGCGCTTCAACCCGCTTCCCCATTGGCGGTCGGTGAAGCAGATATAGAGAGCGCGGTCAAACAGTTTGCCCACGATTTCGATGCCCGGTACGGTGGCTTTGGCCGCGCGCCAAAATTTCCGCCAGCTACGGGCCTGTCTTTCTTGCTTCGCCAATATCACTGGAGTCGCCAGGAAAAAATCCTCACCATGGTCACGAAGACGTTAGATGGCATGGCCGCCGGTGGCATGTATGATCACATCGGGGGAGGCTTTGCTCGCTATTCCACTGACGATGAATGGTTGGTCCCACACTTTGAAAAAATGTTGTACGACAATGCTCTTCTTGCCCGCACGTACGTCGAAGCCTTTCAGCTCACTGGGCTAGAACGCTACCGCCAAGTGGCCACGGAAACCTTGGATTATATTCTCCGAGAAATGACGGCCCCGGAAGGCGGGTTCTATTCTGCAACGGATGCCGACAGTGAAGGGGTAGAAGGCAAGTTTTTCGTGTGGACACCAGAGCAGATTCAAGAGATCGTCTCTAATGAAGAAGACGCCAAAAGATTTTGCGCCTATTATGACATTACTGAAGAAGGAAACTGGGACCAGACCAGCATTCCTCGCACACAGAAATCCCTCGAAGCGGTTGCTCAAGAATTAGGATGCTCCACCGCAGAACTGAAAAGTACCATTGATCGGGTTCGCCCTTTAGTCTACCAAGCCCGCCTAAAGCGCATTCCACCTGGATTGGATGACAAAATCATTACGGCCTGGAACGGCATGATGATTGGCACGATGGCTGAAGCCGGGCGCGTCTTCAACCATCAACCCTATCTTGATAGCGCGGTCCGAGCCGCAGACTTTCTCCTCACCACACTTTCCAGACCAGAGAATCATTTATGGCGGACCTACCGTAACGGGAAGGCCCATCTTAATGGGTGCCTTGAAGATTACGCCTACGCATCAGAAGCAATGTTAGAGGTATACGAAGCAACGGGCATTGAACGATACCTCCATGAATCTGTCGCATTAGGTGAGAGGCTTATAAGAGATTTTGAGGACCGGGAACATGGAGGGTTCTTTACGACCGCGGTAGACCATGAAACTCTCATTCTTCGAGGACGAGAAGGTGCCGATGGTGCCACACCGAGTGGCAATGGCGTAGCCGCATCCGTTCTTGCACGCTTGTCATTTCATTTTGACCGAGAAGATTTTCGTACAGCAGCCACCAATGCTGTCCGGGCCTATGGACAACAAATTGGGCAAGTTCCAAGAGGCTTTCCCAAAAGCCTGATGGTTGTCGATCTGTTACTTCGAGGGCCCATCGAATTGGCCCTCGTTGGCAGCAACGATCAAAAGTCCTACGCACAACTCCAAATGGCCGTGAATAGTTGTTTCATTCCCTATCGTATCATGGCCTACCGGCAGGACTCAGAGGTGGAAACAGCACATCCTCTCTTGACTGGTAAGACAACTGTGGATGGAAAGCCCGCCCTATACATCTGTAAAAATTTTGCGTGCCAAGCGCCCATCATTGACCCAGAAGCCGTACCATCAGCACTACAGCATCCTGAAGGGCCAACAACGCAAGCTGAAGGAATACGGCAGGCCCTCACCACAGACGGCCTACCTGGTCATGCCACGCCACAGGGCACCGGAACCTATGTGGCCAATATCTTGGCAAGTGCTCGAACGACACGCCCATCTTCACACGGCTATACCACATTAGGATCGACAGGATTAACAACATCCCGAATCGGCTTCGGAGGCTATCGTATTAGTCTGGGAGTAGACGACCATCGAAACGCACTCGAAAAAGCCGTCCAGGAAGGGTGCAATCTTATCGACACGTCAACGAACTATGCCGATGGGCAAAGTGAGCGATTGGTCGGAACCGTCATCAAAGACCTTATAGCCAAACGATTTATTACTCGAGAAGAAATTATCGTTGTCTCAAAAATCGGCTACGTCCAAGGGAATAATCTGACGCGTGCCGAATCCAGAGAACAAGCCGGGAAACCATTTTCTGAAATGGTGAAATACGGAGACGGCATTTGGCATTGCCTCCATCCTGATTTTTTGGAAGAGCAACTCACCATGTCTCTGGACCGGTTAGGTCTAGCAACAATGGATGTCTGTCTCCTCCATAATCCTGAATATTTTCTATCAGATGCTAAGAGTCGAAACCTGTCCATCAACGCCATACAATTACAAGATCTACGGCAGGAATTCTATCGTCGATTAGAGCAGGCTTTTTCCTACTTCGAGGCACAGGTCACTGCAGGGCGAATACAATTTTATGGCGTATCCTCAAATACCTGTACGGCCAAACCGGACAATCCTGAAGCCACGTCTCTCTCACAGATGCTCAAAGCCGCTCAAGCGGCGGCGAAACAAACCGGCAGGACAGCACATCATTTTCGAGTTTTGCAACTGCCGATGAACCTCTTTGAAGCCGGTGCCCTCTTGACTCAGAACACGGGAAATGAAAATTCAGAGACAGCCTTGTCACTCGCTCGTGAAAAAGAGATCGCCGTGCTAGTCAATCGCCCGCTGAATGCCATCCCAGGCAAAGGTGGCGGGATGATTCGCCTGGCCGACCCACAAGCCGAAATCTCCAACACTAACTTTGAAGCCCAAAAGCCTAAAGTAGCGGCACTCGAGAATGACTACAAACAAGTCCTTGGGCCAAACATTCCACAACCAGATAAAGGCGCGTCGCCTCTGGATTACTTCAACTGGGCCGAGGAACTCACACGCGTACGAACATCTGTCCAAAACTTAGAGCATTGGGACCAAATCGAATCACAAACGATTGCGCCACATGTGAATCGGGTATTCCAACTACTTACTCAGCATTTCACTGGCCGAAAAGAAGAAGAGCAAATTTGGCAATCTTGGCGAGATAAATATGTACCTGAACTGGTCGCCCTCTTAAAAGTCATGCGAATGGAAGCGGCACACAAAAGCGCGAAAAAACTCTCTGCAATAAAAGATCTGATTGATCCCTTACTGCCAGAAGACAAACACCAAGAATCCTTTTCCAAAAAATCTCTCTGGACAGTGGCCAGCACCCCGGGCGTCACCAGCGTTCTCAATGGCATGAGGCATACAGTCTATGTCGACGACTCCCTCACTATTCTCCAATGGGAACCACTCCCACACTCTCGTCCAGTATTTGAAGCTCTTATCGACACACCTCAATAAACAAAACCCCGGAATTGTAAAGCAAACGCGGTTCTTATGGCTCACAACGGTTTGCCACATAGCGTCAATTGCCCTTCAGGAGGAAGAACGAAAGGAGGCAAATAAGGGAAGGGGATAAAAAAATAATTAAGGTATTATGGCGTATCCTGAACAAAGGACAAGCCAAAGCCATTCATCTAGGTCTACTAGAGATTCAAAAAACTACGCATAACCAATTCTTAAAAATTCCCACCGTGGTCCCTGAAACAAGGGTATGGATTAAGATTTCTGCTCGCTACTTGTTCCATCTTCTTGCGAAAGACTTTCACGTAAGGATTTCAGTCCTACACCAAGTTGTTCTCGAATTTTGGGTGTGGCTTGAGTGGCCACCATTGATTCAAAGAACCGGATGTTGGCAATAACAGAATCCATTTGCCTGGCTGAACCTCCCTGACGTTTGGCATCACGATATCCTTTCGCAATTTCCTTCTTATCGCTAACTGTCATCTTCTGGGCATAGAGTGAATCGAGGAGTTTCTGATCTGGAGTCAGGACCATATCCCAGAATGTTTGCCCCTTTCCCTTCAAATCCTTTGCCTTAATGGCTAATTCGGTTAGGCCCTGTGCAATCAAATCAGTACCATTCTTTTTCCCTCGTTGTGATGCGCGACCTTTCGGCGGCCCCCAAGAAAGGACAATCTCCGCTGCCAACCGATTCCCCAAGGGATAATAGACATCGTTTCGCTTTGTGTCCTTGCCAATTCGATAGCCCTCACCATAGCAATCTTGCATTTTCCCTAGGGCATTCCGCTGCTGTGCCTTATTCTTAAGGAGCATGGCTTTCCCTTTATACAGTTTACCTTTCAGAGAAAACCGCTCTTGCGTTTCTTGAATTTGGAGAAGGCCCGAAAGAATATTCTCCGCATCGTCAAACAGATCCTTGATCGGAAATTCCTTTTCGATCCCGTCAGGCTTCTTCTCGCCTTTCTCTTTCTGCATTTCTACGCGATCGAGCGCCCACCGAACCTTGAGATTGGCTAATTGTTCCAGCGACTCGACCGTCGAATCGGCCGGGTGCAAAGTTTTTCCCTGATCATAGAATCGGACGGCTTCCACAAAGAGACCCACTTCCCCATATGCTCTCCCTAATGCCGCACACATAGACGCGGAATCAGTCCAGTCTGCGCCCATGCCTTTTGTAAGATTGATGAGGTAGTTCCGTAGACGTTGCGTCTTTTCTTCGGAGGCGAATTTGGCCTTTTGAGTAATATTTTCCAATTCTTTCTTCAGCTCTGCCGAAGCCACAGGGCCTTCATCAGACGTTCCCCTTACGTACGATGGCTGTTTTGTCATGGCGAAATCCGGGTCTCCATAACATTGATACGCCCCCCATGTATTTGCACCAGGATGATTATTGAAGGTCTCTTCTCGGGCTAGCCGCACGGCATCCCCAAACGTGCGTTGGGCGAACATGGTTTCATAAAAAACCTTGGCAAAGGTCTTCGCCGCCGCATCATCCACTGCCCATCCCGCAGCAACGACAGCCCGCACGCCCATTCGAATGAGTTGCGTAGCCAGATTGGACGCCAATCGGTGAAAAGCCACATCCTTTTGTTCTTTTTCACCCCTCGTGCTCCCGAGATAGCAACAATTAATAAACACCAGCTCCGGGACAAAGCGCATTTGTTGAATTTCAGCCGGTGTGAGAAACATCCCATCGCCCAAAACCATTCCCGTCACTAATTTCTGATCTTCGGGCAACTCTGACCCAGGGAATGGAGTATTCGACTCAGCGCCTTTGGACTCAAGAGGAAATTCGAACACCCCATGGGCAGCTAGATGGACTAGCTTATAGGGTCGACTGTAGAGCGCCGTCAGAATAGCTTGGGGCGTAGCATCTTTCTCCACCAATTCCACTGTGCCATGGTAGCCACGCTCACGCAGAAATTTTGCCACGTCTCTTGCTTCAGACGCCGCTCCGGGTAGTGGGGCAAATGTTCCAGTTGGTTCGTTATAGGTTGGATCTCCCACAACCAACGCATTGAACTCAGTACCATGATAGACATTTTCACGAAACTCTGTGGTGGCCAATTGGCGAATCATCCCCGCCGTCACCGACAGCGGCTTTGATTCTTGGTCCAGGCGATCATGCAGTAACTCCCAGGGATAGGCCGCCGAACCATCATCCAGAACCAGAGCTAAGTTGCGGTGATCGGTGGCGTATTCTTTCAAACGATTGGGAATAATCAGCTCAAACAGGGTGCCGGATAATTCAGGATCGTTGGCGGTCGAGGCTACGGCACGATTTAAAAAACCCTCGACGAGCCGACGCTGAGTGGGTTGTAAATATGTTTCGGCTCGTGCTCGATCAGTGAGAGTTTCAAATTTCAAGGCTCCATGCTCTTGCGTAATCCGCATCCGCTGCCACCATCCTGGGGACTCATCATAGGATACCCGTGACAATCCTTCCTGCCCTTTTACCAGTAACTCTTTGAGAAGGAGCCCATCACGGAATTCTGCTGAATGTCCCAGTTGCAGTAACCGTTTCATCGCCTGAATTGCTAGATCTTCCCACAATTCGACAATCTCGACCGAATCAATTCTGGCGGTCAGAGGTCCCTGATGTTCGGACCCATCGCCACTCGTCTGCTCATCTGATTCTTTCTGAAATCCTGCGAATCGATTATTTGCGGAGAGGATGCCACGAAGAATGGCTTGTAAGGAATCAACAATCGTCAATCCCGCACCTCCAGTCCCGACCAACAAACTCGTCAGAGAAAGAGACAAGGTAGTGGGACCAGAATGATATTCTCTGTCTCTATGGCATCGTTCACGCTCTTGTTCTAAACACCGCAACATATACCGAGTGACCCCATGAGCCACCGTTTCGGATAACGATCCAGGCGTCAGATCACCAACCATTCCCAATCCAACAATAACCGCGCCAGGATACTTCGCTCCAGCAGCAACGCCATGTTCATTGAGAAAGATCGCACATGTGTTGAGTTTATTGGGATAGATATGAAGAGCATGCCGTTCTCGAAGACGCCCATTGAGTTTCCAATCGATCGCCGCTTCTGCGCTCACAATGGTGTCGCCTTCATAATGCCCCACAAGGACAGGGGAAGTTGCGCGGTTCAGATTCCCATGAATGATGCTCACTTGAATTTTTTTCGCAGATTCCACAGAAGCCCGTTCTGTTGTCGACCCTAAAGCTGAGGCAATGAGATCGGTTTCATTGGGATATCGGGAGGGTCGTGCATCAGGCCATTCAAATGTCGTGGCCACCAGGCCGCGCCTCTGGGGAGGAGTTTGCCGTAATTTCGTGGTCTTTCCCCTAATCAACAAATCAAGCAACCCATCAAAACTTTCCGGCATATTGGCTAAATCCCCATGCTCACAATCGAGATAGTACGCTTGGGATTTCAGTTCTGCCGGAATACCGGTATCCCACGGTACACGGCCATCCCCAAAAGGCGTGGCATCGACTTTGATCTGACGCCCTTGAGGCGCGTCTTTATCAATCCTGATATTGCACGGTGTCGCCTGGGCCGCGCCAGCTACATAAATCATTCGCTGCGGATCAATGGGGCTGCCTTGCAACAAATCACGAATGGTACGGGCTTCCATTAATTTGGCCACCTTTGGCAAAGGCCATGGGATCTCTGCAGAATGATCCATTTCTGTGTTGGCAGAGCCGCCCCCACGGGACTCCTCCACATCAAATCGACGGAGTAATTTCCACGACTCTTCCCCATAGACATCTAAAGAACCTGTATGCGGCAACAATTGCAATACGCCATCAAAACAGGAAATGATCTCCAGCAATTCTTCTTGCGAATGCTTAAAATCAAGCAGGGCAAGTTTTCGCACTAACGGATCACGCCCCATGAGCATGGCTATGATGGCATGGGAACCTTGATTGGGTGTTCCAAGCATAATCAGACGGGTTCCCGGATGCCGACACATCTCCTGCCACACGACTTGGCCCTCTTGTGTGGCCAGCATAGTCCGGACAATTAACCCTCCCATGGAATGCGCAATGATTCGAATAGGGTGTTGCGCTGATGGGATGCGTTTTAAAGTTTTTTCTAAATCTTTTCGCAATTCATCCGCGAGCTTTAAGAGAGACTTTCTCCAATCATAGCCATAGGGAACCACTTCATGGGATGCGGCCAAAAATCTGATCAGGTCCTTATACCCTTTGCCAATGGGGCCATCCTGCTCTACATCCTTCGCTTGCGTTCTCAGCTTTTTAAGACCGCCTGTCGCGAGATCCAACATCTGCAACCAGACCCGGTCCTTCCCCACCTTGAGATGGCTGCCCATAATTCCAGGCAGCACATACACGATAGACTGTTGCGTCTCCACGGACCGT
Source organism: Nitrospirales bacterium (assembly GCA_029261295.1). Taxonomy (GTDB): domain Bacteria; phylum Nitrospirota; class Nitrospiria; order Nitrospirales; family UBA8639; genus Nitrospira_E. Next base: position 144,132 of record JAJDBP010000007.1, read on the forward strand.
GTTCGGTAGTCATCCGAGGTAATCTCATGAGACGCCTTTTCCAATACATGAAAATCCTTTTGCCCTTCCTTGTTGGTGAGAGCGCGGACTAACCGAGTGGCCGTTTCCGGATTCTTGAAATAGTGAAAATGGTCAACATTTCCACCTGTATCAATCCAATACTGAATCTTCTGTGTACGATCGGTCCCTCCCAACATGGCTAAAGTGTCCACAACCAAATCATGGTCACCTGGATAAAACCAATCCGCCAGTGTTTTGATTTTCCCTAAAACGCCCTCTCCTGCCACATCTCCCCCCAACACATGTAAATCAGCCTCGGTCCTAACACCGGGTCGATTTAATAGTCGAACCAAAGGCGAACCGGGCATTTGGGCTTCCAACCCAGGTAAGTCCTCTGGATCTGTTCTTTTCTTAACCACGGCGGCTAACAGCGCAGAGAGACCTTCAAATACAGGGTTATGCGAAAATCCTGGAACCTGTTCGAGAACATTCAACATGATCGAGACATATCGATCCAATCGTCCACTAGCTAATGTCGTACCAGCAGCCGGGCAGCCCACTCGGATAAATCGCTCAATATGAAAGGAGTTCTTTTGAAGAATGCGATCTAACTGCTGTAAAGCTTTGAGGTCGCCACTTCTGTTTTGTTCAGAAAAAAGCTCTTCGTCCTCCTCCTCAAATGGCTTCCGATCCTTCACCATGCTGCGACAGAGCAATTCCCCAACAAGTCCCCCACGGGAATGGGACACCACATGAAGACGAGCATCATGAGGCAGGATCTTCTCCAACTGCTGTGCGAGTTCCAATGTATTGACGATCGGACTCTCGGTAAGAGTCTTATGTTGAAACGCCAACACATGATTCGGAAACTGTTCGAGCAATTGCTCCATGGGAGACTTCGCTTCAGAGACCGTCGAACTCCCTTCCCACAGTCCTCCAAAACTCCCGTCGGTGGATGAAGCCGTGCCATGCAAAAAGAGCAAAACATCTCTCGTATCTTTGAGCCGACCCTTTGGTTTTTGATAATCCTTCCGACCCTTGGCTCCCCACAGGTACAGACCGGGGCCAGGATCAAGACGCCCCTCCACCTTGTCTCCCACAAAATCCGTGACGGTGCCTGCCACATCAATACCAAACACCTTCAACCCTTTAATCACCCATTCCCCGGCCCACCCCCTACTAGCCTGGGCAATAGGAAGCGCATGGGGAATTTCAACGCCCTGATGAGATTCGCCTCGAGAGGTCTTGGCCCCATAGTCCTTCTCGAAATCTTCTCCCCGAAGCCATATTTTCAATCCGTTCTCAAGCTCAACCTGAACAAGATCATCGTCAGCCACGTCAATCGACTGCACGGCCCCTTCTGCACGGGATCGATCTAATGTCGCGCTGTGTTTTTGCGTGAGGAACCCTGGTAACGCCTTGGCGGTTTCCGTGGCTTTTGAAGTTTGATCAAGCTCTCCATGAAAGATAAATTTGCTCATGGCTATCCTTTCAATCAGAAAAAACTTTAGATCATTTCATGTACTTCGTATGATTCCAAAATCGTCAAAAGTTCTTCGATGGATTTTGGGCATCTACAACACCCCAGGCTCCATCTGGATTAAAAAACTTCTTGCAATGTTTGGAATTCACGGAACCATCGAGCTAGGGTTTCATCATAATGATGTTTAGCATACCCAGGTCCATTATAGAATTTGGCAAGTTCGGCGAAATGTTCTTTCGTAGGATTTTTTCGAGATACAATATGCGATTTTTTTGACAGAAACCGCGCAACAAATACCACCTGCTCTGCAATAGAACTCTGAAACATCGAAACGGCAGATTTCGCCCCAACCCGTTTGTAGTTCGCGCCTAAAATTTGTCCCAACCCTTGGCTCATAGCCTGGTAACGAAGCTCAATGAGGTTAGCTCCACCTTGCTTGTTATTCAATCGCGTTAAAATATGCTGTTCAAATCGTGGGCGAACGATGCCTCCAGTTTCTTGTTTAATAATCGCCAAGACCCATTCCGGCTGAATCTTCACATTTTTCTCCTCTTCTACCTGAACCACCGCAGCCTTCACCGCCCCTCCATACTTTGCCTTAATTTTCTGACAACTCAGCAATTGCCGCTGATCCAAGGCATTGAGATGAAATAAGGCATCCTGAAATGATCCACACAGCACTTGATTCTGACTGATCGCGTCCTTAGCCTTTCGCAACATGGCTTCCATGGTCTTTAGAGTCAATTTCGTATCTGGAATCTTGACAATATTGGCCTTGGCAGTTCGCCATGTGCAGGGATAGCACAAGGTCTTCCGAGTTAGATGTGGGTTGAGCCCATGATCAAACTCAAACTGGGCCACCGCACGATTCGTTCCACGCCCAAAATCACCATCAATAGCAAAAGCCCCAGTGGAAGATGTCGAATATCCAAGAAAGACAAGCATCCGTTGAACAGCTTTTATCGCATCCTCCCCAACTGACTGCCTGGTGATCCCGCGCTCACCTTTCTTAAACTGGGTGAGAACTCTTCGCCAACTTTGGGTTCTATCCCCAATAGGGGTTAACACCTGAGAAATTTTCTGATCTTCCAGTATTTGCTTCATACCTTACCTCCTAAACAAGACGAGTGAACATTCAACAAAGCCAATAAACCATTCCAGGATGATTCATTAATCTTCTAAGTCATTAAGGATTGCCTGAAAAACCACTCCGTTCTCTTCATTTTGTCTATTGGGCCAGAATCAATGAATAACTTCAACCCTGCCTCCCTTGAGGCATTCACCTATTTCCTACCGAGTATCAGGGGAAGACTGCGAGATGGTGGGAATTTCCTGAAGATTTATGATAGCGAAAAAAATCGGGTAGCCAGAAGGGCTTAATTTGGTATTTGGGTCACAGGCAATTTTGTCTGGAAGTTTTCAGATTGAGGGGGCTTCAACCGATACGTAGAGCTAACGACCTTCAATATTTATGCACAAATAGGGGAAAACCACATGTCCTCAATTTCTAATATCCTGAACCAGTTCCCTGACTTTCAACAACTTTCTTCCCACACCCCGTTCGCACTAAAAACCCAGCAATTCCAAGCTCACGCGCAAACATCTACGACCTCTAATTTCAGTTTCACTACGTCAGAAGGAGATCGGGTTTCCCTGTCAAGTGGCTCAGAGAGCCAATTCTCCTTTGAATCTTATAATTTTCAAGGGTTGGTAGATGGGCAGACAGTAGATTTTCGCAGCCAACAATTAAGTACGTCGACTCGCTCAGATTTCAGCCTGTTCATTGAAGGCGATCTGAATGAACAAGAGCTGTCTGATATTCAGGCGTTCATCCAATCGTCTCAGAACCTTTTACAAGATATTGCGACAGGAAATATGGAGAACGCGAAGGAAACGGGCCTCTCATTAGGTGAGCTTGATTCTCTTTCGAGTGCCGCCCTCTTTTACCGTCAGGAAACGACCGTCTCGCTCGCAGTTCGTTCGACCCTCTTGGCTAGTCAAGTAAAGGAAGCTTCACACGAACCCGGGCGAAAAGGATTCAATGACGGGCAGAGTCATAAAATTGAAAACCTTTTTGACAAGATTCGCAAGGCACAAGAACAATTTCAGATTGAACCAGACAAATTGGCTAAACGATTACCAAAACTTCTCACCAAGCTCATTGAAACCTTGGAAAGTCTGTCGCCTAAGGAAGACTCCCCACAATCACTTTTCGATCAAGTCCGAAAAGAATTGTTCCCATCGCTTCTTCAAGCCACACAAAATCTCACTACTGACGAGAAGACCCCAGAGGAAGTCACTAAAGAAACCAATAATCAGGAGGGAGGAAATTCAGTTCCTCCACCAATACAACAGAACAGCGATATCCTGGCTAACCTTCTGAGTAAATCAACAGAAATCTGATCCACACCCATCACCTGACGTTTTTAGCCGAAAGATCAATTTAAGATTTTCTCAATGCCACTGCCGTTGCCAGTTTTTCCATTCATGCGTCAAAAGATCTCCATTGAGAGAAACAGGGACGAGTTCTTGTTGCTGAGCTGTCGTGATGCGCATTGCTGATGAATCAAGTGAAGCAACAATGGTAATCGCGCCATCACGATCCGTCCGATACATGGGAAGCCCTTGTGCTTCATAGGCTGCCATGACCTCTTCCGCTGGATGCTTATAGCGATTATGAGATCCAACCGATACGACCACGGCCTGTGCCTCAATCTGATTGATCCATCCCTGGTGGAGAGAACTCTTCGCTCCATGATGCGGAACCTTCACAATGTCGGCCATGCGACCACGAGGCAAGTGCTGTAACTGTTCTAATGCTTGGTGTTCGGCATCAGCCGTGAACAAGACCGAATGCGGCCCACAATCCAGCCTGACAACAAGTGAACGATTATTCAACTCTTTCCCACTGATGTCCTGAGTTGAAACCCGCATGAATGAGATTTCTCTCGCTAAAGGGCTCAAAACTGCAAGCGAACAGAGACCAGATCCGATAATGTCAGAACCTCCTCCAATAACTTGATCATCAAGTCCAGTGGCTTCTACCGCAGCTGCAAGTCGTTGGTAAAATTCTCTGGAACGAGAAACACCATTACTCCAATATTTCCCGACATCAAACGTTTGCAGAACCCAAGGCAAACCACCCACATGATCCCACTGCGGGTGCGTCGCCACAACATGGTCAATGCGATGAATGCCTCGATCCCAGAGATAGGGACCGACGACGGCTCGCCCCATATTTAAGCGGCGATAGGATGGCCCACCATCAATCAAGACAGTTTGACCATCTGGCAATTCAAGAAACGCAGCATCTCCCTGGCCTACATCCAAAAAGGTCACACGTATAATTCCTGATTCCCAACTCGTTCGTGGAGACCAAGCCCACCAGACAAGCATGCCCAACAGCATGGTGACACAACTCCATCGAACAAATTGTCGATGTCGGAACACCGCCAAACCAGCCAAGACACACCAGAACACCGCTATCGAAGCCACATTGGGCGAGGCAACATGCCACTCTGCCCCGGGGATATGCGACATCCTCACCACCACTTGAGCAAACAGATCAAAAATCCATTGATTAACAAACACAAAAGGTAATGTCTCAGTACCAGTGAGAAGGACTCCCACTGCAGCGAGGAGGCCAACGGGAATCACCAATATGCCAACCACGGGAACAATGACCATATTCGTAAACAACCCTAGCCATGGGATTTGGTGAAAATAGTACGCCACCAAGGGTAAGGTCGTCAGACTGACAGCTAGGGTCATAAGCCAAGCCAGCTTGGTGTTTTCCCAAACTCGGGCATGCCAGCTGAGAATCTCTGGTGCCCCGCCAACCTGCGACCCTGGCAGGATGGAATCTTCTGTTTTTCTGGCTAACAACACCAGCCCAATGGCTGCGACTGAAAGATAGGATAATTGAAAAGAAATATCATGAATCGCCTCAGGATAGGGCACCACCATCAGAAGCGCAGCCACAGCTAAGGCCGTCACGAGGTTCCGTTCACGTCCCAACCATATTCCCAAACAACACACCACGATCATGATCCACGACCTTACCGTGGCCATTTCTGCACCAGCTAAGAGCATATAAAATGAAACGATTGGCAACGTGACTAAGACTGAAAATTGTGTGGCTGTTAGATACAGTGAGACCCGTTCTAACCAACCTACGGGCAAACGACGGACACTCCATTTGACGACGGCAAAAATGACAAGAGCTAACAAACCTAAATGGGACCCTGAGATGGAGAGAATATGAACGGTTCCGCTAGCCATAAAGGCATCACGGATACCTTGATCAATATAGCTTTGCTCCCCAATAATCATTCCTAGAAATAATCCCAATGCGGGATTGGAAAGATTTGCAGTGGCAACTTGATGAATCGCCTGGCGCCACCGATCAATCGTCCCAAAGAGCGTTTCCGCTAAAGACTGGTTCTCTGAAATTTGAAGGTGAACAACTTGGGGTCCAGATACCGTGGCAACCGCCTGAATACCTTTTTGCTTCAAATACTTCCCATAGTGAAACCCTCCAGGATTGAGTGTCCCAAAAGGTTCTCGTAAGCGTGCCCTAAAACTCACATGATCACCGTAGACCAGAGCCGTATCAGACTCTCGCCACGTCAGGCGAATTCGTCTTTGAATGGGATAGGCCATTCCCTTGGATAGGATGTGATTGACCTTCACCAAAAGAATCAGGCCAGCAGGCGTCTGGCGAACAGGCGCAACAATTTTTCCCTGAATTTGGACAGGTTGTTCCATCCATGGTGATAACAGCTGTGGGGCCTCTATCTTGTCCATAGCAGCCCAATGGGCCTGCCCCATACCGCTGACGACCACGACGAAAAGAAAGACACCTCCCCATCGGGAAAGCCGCCCTCGTTGTTCTAACCAGGTTAGGAAAATACCAAAACTAAGAAGAGCCCCAAGAAGCGAGAGGGGAAAAAAGGAGAGAAACGGACCGAGCCAAAGCCCAGCCAGATAGGCAGCAACTCCATACAATATCATAGGGATTGACAAACATGGTTAGTGAATACATGATTTCACCACATTGACTAAATCTTCAGCAATGTCCTGTATGACTTTATCATCTTGTCCTTCCACCATGACCCGGAGCAAGGGCTCAGTCCCCGAATACCGGACCAAAATTCTCCCAGTTCCGTTTAATTGACGTTCTTTGTCCTGAATCGCCTGTTGTAGGATTGGCAGAGATTCAAGATCGGGCTTATGAGGAACTTTTACCCCAAGCAAAACTTGAGGCGTAGAATGCATGCATTGAGTAATTTCCGAGAGGGGCTTCTGCTCCCGTTTCATGAGTTTGAGCATTTGTAACCCTGTGATCAAACCATCGCCACTTGTATGATAATCCATGAAAATCATATGGCCAGATTGCTCACCACCAAGATTGTATTGATCTGCGACCATGCGCTCTAGTATGTAACGATCTCCCACGGCCGTGCGAATCAATGAAATGCCAGCTTTCCTCATGGAAAGTTCAAAGCCAAAGTTACTCATGACTGTTCCCACCACCGTATCTTTTTTTAATCGACCTTGCTGCTTAAGGTCCAAAGCAAAAGCCGCTAACGCATGGTCTCCACTTGCGACACCGCCTTGTTCACACACAAATATGGCACGATCAGCATCTCCATCCAAGGCAATGCCGATATCAGCCTTTCGATCTTGAACCATTTGTTGGAGTCGTTCGGGATGTACCGCCCCACATCCATCATTAATATTCAAGCCATCTGGTTCATTCCCCGTCACCCAGACCTTTGCGCCTAATTCACGAATAACTTTTGGAAAGACGTGATACCCAGCCCCATTGGCACAATCCAACACCACTCTCAGGTTTTGAAAATCCATCTCCCGCGGCAATGACCGTTTGACGAACTCAATATATCGCCCCTCGGCATCATCAATACGAAAGGCTTTGCCAATGGCCTCCGCAGTGGGACGAATATGCTCAATTTCATTGGACAGAATAAGGTTCTCGATGCGTCGTTCCAATTCATCTGGCAATTTCATACCATCATTGGAAAAAAACTTAATGCCATTATCTTGATACGGATTATGGGAAGCGGAAATCATGATCCCAGCATCAGCCCGAAGACTCCTCGCTAAAAAGGCGATAGCCGGAGTAGGTAACGGTCCCACCAACAAGACATCAACACCCATCGAACACAACCCAGCCGTGAGGGCCGACTCCAACATATAGCCCGAAATACGTGTGTCTTTTCCAATGATGATTTGATGGCGACCTTTTCGCTTTTTAAAAACATGAGCCGCGGCCCGGCCAACCTTCATGGCCATCTCACTCGTCATTGGATCGAGATTGGCGACACCCCGCACTCCGTCAGTTCCAAATAATCTTCCCATTGAATATTCTCTAGTTATGATATCAAGATGTCTTTAATTACTTGTCGCACGATTTTCGCAAAGCTTGAGCCACCTGAATGGCATCTTTCATAGCGCCCACATCATGAACTCGCAGAATATTGACTCCTTGCCAAACTGCTATGGCAACAGCCGCAGCATTTCCCGATTCTCGCTCAGCTACCGGTTTCCCCGTTAATTGCCCGATAAAGGCCTTACGAGAAATCCCGACCATAAGTGGTTGTTCTAATTGAAGAAATTCTCCAATATTAGAAAGAATCTCAAGATTATGGTCACAAGTTTTCCCAAATCCGATTCCAGGATCAATGATAATTCGATCGGGGGAAATTCCCATGGATAGAGCCATCGTAATACTTTGGGATAAAAAGCTCTTCACCTCCTCAACCACATCAATATAATGAGGAGTATTTTGCATGGTGGCACTGGACCCTTGCCGATGCATGAGCACCACACAAGCCCCTGATTCTTTGACAACTTTTCCCATATAAGAATCATCCCTTAAGGCACTCACATCGTTCACCATTGAGGCTCCACAATCCAAGGCCACTTGCGCCACAGAGGCTTTCCTGGTGTCAATCGAAAAAGGAATATCTATGGATTTCCCTATGGCTTGGACAATTGGACGAATTCGAGTAATTTCTTCCTTTTCATCCACCTCTGACGCACCTGGTCTAGTCGATTCTCCTCCAATATCTATGATGTCAGCGCCTTGATTAACCATTTTTTGCGCCTGGTCAACCGCAAGGGAAGGATCCATAAACTTTCCACCATCGGAAAACGAATCTGGAGTCACATTCAAAATGCCCATAATAAGAGCATGAGAATCCAAGAAAAGATTTTTCTCTCGGCAACGAATCTCTGTAGGGGCAACGACAGCCATAGAGGTTTGGTCCCTATACGGGATTCAGAAAATACTCCATTGATTGGATATAAAATTCTGTATCAGCCTTCCAATTCCTTGGGGTCTCCAAGAAAGAAGGAATTCTGAAATTCAGCCTAAGGGTTATGGTCTCTTGGGGGAGATTAAGGCAGAAGAATAATAGATGTCAGACTGCAGCAATCTGTTCGAGTGATGAAGACTGTTGAACAATTTGGTCAACTTCTACTCCGTCCAAGACCTCTTTTTCCAACAGCGCTTCGGCAACAGCACGTAGTGAATGAATATGTTCCGTCAGCATTCGCGTTGTTCGGTCGTACGCTTCAACAACAAGCCGTTTGACCTCCTTATCGATTTCCAAAGCGACTTGATCACTAAAGTCGCGTTTAGAGCCAAAATCACGACCCAGAAATACTTCTTCATCTTTTTTCCCAAAGGTCAATGGACCAAGTTTTTCACTCATGCCCCATTCACAGACCATTTTCCTGGCTAATTCAGTAGCCCGTTCAATATCATTACCGGCTCCAGTCGTCACACTTTTAAAAATTAATTCCTCAGCAACGCGCCCACCAAAAAGGATCGAAAGCGTGTTGTATAAAAATTCCTTTGAATAACTATGACGGTCATCAATGGGCAATTGCATCGTCATACCCAAAGCTCGCCCTCGAGGAATAATGGTCACCTTATGAACTGGATCAGTGCCTGGCAATAAAATAGCCATGAGTGCGTGGCCAGCTTCATGAAAGGCTGTGGTCCGCTTTTCCTCCTCGGTAAGCACCATGCTCTTACGCTCAACCCCCATCAGCACTTTATCTTTGGCATTTTCAAAATCAATCTGATCGACAGACTTTTTATCTAAGCGCGCAGCCCATAGAGCAGCTTCATTCACTAAATTTTCCAAATCCGCACCGGAGAATCCTGGAGTGCCCCTCGCAATTTGTTCCAAATCGACACCAGCAGATATCGGCACTTTTTTTGTGTGAACAGTTAAGATTTCGGCACGCCCTCTGACATCAGGTCGATTGACCACCACCTGCCGATCAAAGCGACCAGGCCTCAATAACGCAGGATCTAGCACATCAGGTCGATTGGTGGCTGCAATTAAAATAACCCCTTCGGTGGTATCAAACCCGTCCATTTCAACCAGTAATTGATTGAGGGTTTGTTCACGCTCATCATGGCCGCCGCCCATACCCGCTCCTCGCAATCGACCCACCGCATCAATTTCATCAATAAAAATGATACAAGGGGCATGTTTCTTCCCCTGCTCAAATAAGTCACGAACGCGAGAGGCTCCGACTCCAACAAACATTTCGACAAAGTCAGAACCACTAATACTAAAGAAAGGAACTCCGGCCTCACCGGCAATGGCTTTGGCTAAAAGGGTTTTTCCTGTACCAGGAGGTCCCACAATGAGGACACCCTTGGGAATCCGCCCACCCAGCTTTTGGAATTTTTGAGGGTCCTTAAGAAATTCAATAATCTCAACAACTTCTTCTTTGGCTTCATCGACGCCAGCCACATCGGCAAACGTGACTTTTTTCTTTTCTTCAGTGAGCATCCGGGCTCGACTTTTACCAAAGGAAAGGGCTCGATTACCTCCAACCTGCATCTGCCTCATGAGGAAAAACCATAGACCTAAAAACAGAATAAAGGGGCCCCACGAAAGAAGGAAGGTGATGTACCACGGACCATCATCTTGTGGTTTCGCTTCTATTTGTACAGACTTTTCTCGTAAGACTTTGACGAGATCAGGATATTCAACAGCATATGTTTGAATACGGTTACCATCTCGTAAAATGGCACTGATGTTGTTCTGTTTGATAATAACTTTTTCAACATCCCCTTTTTCTAAATGCCCCATAAATTCGCTGAAAATGACAGGATCTTCTGGATGTTGATTGGGTACCGTAAACAGATTAAACAGGAGGATCATAAATAGGCAAACGAATACCCAAAACAAAAGATTTTTCACACGAGAATTCATATTCAAAACAACTCCCTCTAAACAAGTATCACGGTCAAATAGCTAACCTAATGTAAAAACCCTAAGAGAACCAATTGATTGTACCACGCAATTTTGAGAAGTGACAACCATCATCGTCAAACCGGTTATCTCAAGCCTTAGCCTGATCCATTTGGGCTAAGTACGGAAGATTCCGATATTTCTGCTCAAAATCTAATCCATATCCCACAATATAGATAGGAGGCACCTCAAACCCAACGTACTTGGGCTGAATTTCCACCTCTCGATTCGCAGGTTTATCCAGCAATGTACAAATCTCTATCGACTCAGGATTATGTTTGCGTAAATGGGATTCCAAAACTTGTGCTGTTAACCCGGAATCAACGATGTCTTCGACCAACAACACATGTCGTTTAGTAATCTTCTCGGTTAACTCCGACCATACTTTGACCGTTTTTGAAGAATGCCCAGCTTTTTTTGTACTTGTGCCAATGAGAAAATCAATTTGAACGGGCAATTGAATCACTCGAACTAAATCTGCAAAAAACACATAGGCCCCTTTGAGAACTCCAATTACCACTAAATCCTTCCCCTGATAGTCTTGAGAAATCTGCTGCCCGAGCTCCAGAATACGGGTACGAACCGATTCTTGGGTCACAAAAGGCTTTCCAAAAATTTCTGGCATCGATTGTTTCTTTAACTCGTCAATGTGGCAATGACCACGGAGGTTGTAGCGGATGAGACCTGAAAACGCTCATCCATTCTCATTCCACCCACCAAAATAATCCCTTCAGGAGCCACCAATAAAGGTAGTGTTTCGCGCTGAGAACGCGGAAGCTTCATATCGGTAAAAAAGTCCTGCAGTTTTTTCTGGCGCCCACCCATGCCTTTTGGCCGAAACACATCACCAGGCTGCCAACTCCGGATTCGTAATTCAGGAGTAAACGTATCGGCATCCAGATGCATCTGAGCGGCACCTGATGAAAAAGCTACCTCATTAGTATGCCGAACCGCTAACATCAATTGTTGTCCAGTCAGTGGCCAAATAACTTCCCCTGGAACATCAACCGCAATTTCGTTCTCCTGAAAAACCCCCAAGGGTTTAGAACCCATTGTTTCCCTTTTTGAAAAAACCAGCCATTCATATTCCTGAGTTACATGAACCGAATGAATGTGTAGTTTCCAACCAGTCTGCCCGCGCGCTAAGAGATCTAACAGTCGTTGAATGAGGTCAAAGCGTGGACTTTGAAGATTCCCGTTTAGTTGCTTAAGCCCCTGCTGAACAACTCGTCGTTGAATCGCCAAAGGCAAAGCAAGCAATGCGGCTCGATCTATTTGAATTTCTCGTTTCCCTTTGTCCTCACCTATGTCTTGAAGGGCTTTAGCCGCAACATGCTCTAAATAGATATGGTCTTCTCGGATTATTTCGGCCTGACGCGACAACACCGAGACAAGCCCTGGAGCATAGTCTTGTAGTTGAGGCATTAAATTTTTTCGAATTCGATTTCGCAAATACGTGGTCTGATTATTTGAAGAATCCACACGATAGGTCCATTGCCGCTGATCTAAATAATGCACAATTTCCCTTCGAGGAAAATTCAGAATTGGTCGTACAATTCGACCTCCCCGCGTGGGAGGGATCCCGCTTAATCCCCCTGATCCACTCCCGCGAATCATCCACATTAAGACAGTTTCAGCTTGATCATCAGCCGTATGCCCGGTAGCAATCTTGGTCGCCCCACTCTCCTGAACAATCTCTTCCAGGGCCTGATAGCGAACTTCTCGTGCATATGCCTGAAGTGACTGTTTGGATGATCGAACCTCTTGCTTACATAATCGAGGTGTTCGAATAAACACTGGAACGGTAAGTGCTGCTCCTAATTGCTCAACAAAGACAGCATCCTCCTCACTTTCCGTTCCACGAAGACCATGGTTAATATGGCCAATGCTGAGAGTCCACTTCCATCGCGGCGCCAAGGCGACTAAACAGGCTAGTAAGGCCACAGAATCCGGCCCTCCCGATACAGCCACCACGATTCGATCCCCCAGACGTAATAAGTTGCGAGCCGTAATAGCTTGGTGAACCTTCTCTTCTAACTTCAGAAGGGGTGATGACTTGGCCATTTAGCCATGCTCCTTATTCGTTGCCACTAGGTCCAGAGGACGGTCTTTATACTTTTCTAAAATTTTCCTTGCTTGGGCACCATCCTGCGCCATTTGTTTCAACAGATCATCAACACTTTGAAAAGTCATATCTCCTCTTACCTGTTGAATAAAAGACACAGAGATATCCCTGCCATATAAGTGCAACATCTGATCAAAAATATGGACTTCAAGCAGCCGTTCACCATCCTCAAAGGTCGGGCGTTTGCCAATATACGTCACCGAAGGAACAGAGGCGCCATCAATCTCCACCAAGGTGGCATAAATGCCATCGGCAGGAAGCACTCGATGAGTGGGAATACGAAGATTTGCCGTTGGCCACCCCAATTGGCGACCGCGCTTCTCTCCTTCTATCACCGTATTTGCTAACCGATACGGCCGACCTAAACATTCTTTTCCCTCCACAACATTTCCGGCAGACAAGCATTGTCTAATACGAGTCGAACTCACAACCTCCTTACCTAATACAACAGGCGTGACTGGCTGTACGTCAAAATTTGTCAACCGCCCTAACCGTACTAAATCTTGAATCGTTCCTTCACGTCCTTTTCCAAATACAAAATTTTCGCCAACTAACAACCGTCGAACTCCCAAACCCTCATATAATACCTGTTGGACAAATTGATCTGGAGTCAACGAAGCCAAGGCCAGAGTAAAAGGAAGAATGATGAGTTCGGCGATCCCTAGCTGCTCGAAAAAATCGTACTTTTCCTGAGCATCGGATAAAAATTTAGGAAGAGTTCCCGGCCGTAACACTTCGATGGGATGAGGGTCGAAGGACAACACCATAGGACTCCCCTTCAAACGATCAGCTTGTTCAACGACGGCTTTGATTAAGGCTCGATGGCCGACATGCTGTCCATCGAAGTTCCCAATGGTGAGAACGGGAAATTCAGCAAGCGGAGCTGAAGGCAAACCTCTGACAATGTTCATAGGTCATGTTGCGTAAGAAGCTGAGCAGCTTCTTTGGCAAAATAGGTAAGAATGAGGTCAGCTCCTGCACGTTTAATTGACAGAAGGCTTTCCATCATCACTGAAGATTCATCAATCCAGTTATGTTGAGCGGCAGCTTTAATCATGCTGTATTCACCACTCACTTGATACGCCGCAAGAGGGACATTCGCCATTTCACGCACCCGCCTTAGAATATCTAAGTAGAATAGCGCCGGCTTCACCATGACGATATCAGCCCCCTCTTCAAGATCTAGCTCAACTTCGCGTAAGGCTTCTCGCGCATTGGCAGCATCCATTTGATAGGAACGTCTATCACCGAACGACGGACTCGAAAAAGCGGCATCCCGAAAGGGAGCATAAAGAGCCGAAGCATATTTGGCTGAATACGCCATGATAGGCATTTCGGAATACCCTTCCTTGTCTAACGCTCCACGAAGCGCTTTGACTCGGCCATCCATCATGTCGGAAGGGGCTACCATATCCACTCCCGCCTCTGCATGGCTCAGTGCCATGGCTTGAAGACAATCCAAGGTTTCATCGTTGAGAATTTGGCCGTCACGGACAATACCGCAATGTCCATGAGACGTGTATTCATCGATACACACATCAGTGATCACGATTAAATCAGGAAACTTTGCTTTGATGGCTCGTACGGCTAATTGCACGACTCCATCTTTCTCAAGAGCAGAAGTTCCCTTTTCATCTTTTTGTTCAGGAATGCCAAAGAGAATGACCGCCGGAATCCCTAACGCGCACACATTCTCCATTTCTGGAACGAGACGATCGACGGACCAACGATACTGCCCCGGCATGGAAGGAATAGGTTCCTGTTTATTATTTCCAAAAGTGACAAACAGGGGGTAGATCAAATCGTCGGTGGTTAACTTAGCCTCGCGCACCATCCGTCGCAACGAAGCATGCTGACGAAGTCGTCGCATTCGATGAAGAGGAAATCCCATTTCGGTTCCTACGGGTTCTTCAAAATTTTTATAAGAGTGAGAATTGGACCCACGAGTAAATCACCGCAGTTTGACTTCGAATGCCCCTCAAAAAATGAAGGCTACAACCATGTGAAATTATTTTCGTGGAAGATTGGTTAAAAAGACCACAAGATCACGCACAGAAATCATGCCCACCATCTTCCCGTCTTTGGTAATACCTAAATGCCGGATATGCTGTTTAGCCATCAGGTCGTTGGCATCCAACAATGTAGAATTTCCCTCTATAGAGGCAATAGGTGCCGACATAATTTTTTCGACTGTGGTCGTCAGAGGATCGGCGCCTGCCGCCACCACTCGTCGCACCAAATCCGTGTCAGTAAGTATCCCAATGATTTCTTCCCCGCTAGTAATGAAGATGCTACCAATCCCATTATCGCGCATCATTTCAGCGGCAGTCTTCACAGAAATATCACGGTCTACCTTGACAATTTTTTCTAGGGGTACCATACACGACTTTACAGGAACCATGGCGCTATTCCTCCAATCAATCGATTAACATTATATAATGACATCGTAGTCTACTCTCATTGCATTAAGGACAGACTAATCTGCCATTATAACCATTTTCATTATCCCAATGGCATCTGAGACTGACAGTGATGGGCATGGGCAACAATGGCCTCCACTAAGGCCGGCACGGTATTTTCCGCAGCCACGATATCAACCGACAACCCCTCTTCTTTGACCGTATTCGCTGTGATAGGGCCAATACATGCCACTGTTGTATTCTGTGTCAGCGCATGCATCTCAGCGCGACTGGCAAATTGCTGGCAGAAATTTTTAACAGTCGATGAACTCGTAAATGTTAAATAATGAATATCCTGATTACGGAAACGATCAGAAATCGGGGTCCATTCTGATTCAGGCAACACGGCTTGATACCCATGAACGACTTGAACAAAAGCACCCATCTCTTTCAATTTCTCCGGAAGAATCTCTCTCGCCACTTTCGCACGAGGAATTAAAATTCGTTGCCCCTGTATACCCAAGCCACGTAAGGCTTCCAGAATCCCTTCAGCCTGAAATTCTTTCGGAACAAGGTCAGCGATAATTCCCCAACGATTGGCTTCTTCTTCTGTACGAGGGCCAATGCAACACACCTTAGCTTTGCCAAGACACCGTGCATCTTTTTGATGAAACCACAACCTTCCCATAAAGGCCCGGACTCCGTTCACGCTCGTAAAGATAATCCAATCATAGGTAGAAAGTTCAAGAATAGCCGCATCCACAGGCTTCCAGCTATCTGGTGGACAAATCTCCAAAGTGGGACATTCGATAGGCTCAGCACCCTGTTCTGCAAGCAAATTAGACAACGCTGGGGCCTGTGCTCTGGGTCTGGTCACTAAAATCCCTTTTCCAAATAAAGGTCGGGATTCGCACCAATTGAGACGGTCACGCAATCGGACGACTTCTCCTACCACAATAACCGTTGGTGGACTGAAATCAGCTTTGGCAACTTTTTCCACAATATCAGCGAGAGTTCCAACCACCGTTTGCTGTCGGGCATAGGTCCCCCATCGAATGGCCGCAACCGGGGTTGTCGAAGGTTTTTTTTCTTGAAGCAGTCTGTCGACAATACTTGGAAGATTTTTCGTGCCCATTAAAAAAACCAGGGTTCCCTCTGAAGATGCCAAGCGAGGCCATTCCATCGCACTTGAAGGTTTTGTTGGATCTTCGTGTCCCGTCACAAACGCCACAGTTGAAGCCAGCGTTCTGTGTGTCACAGGAATTCCTGCATAGGCGGGGACCGCAACCGCGGCAGTCACCCCTGGAATAATAGAAAAGGCAATACCAGCTTCAGCTAGGGTTTCGGCCTCTTCCCCACCTCGACCAAAAACAAATGGATCACCACCTTTAAGGCGTACAACACATTTCCCTTCTTGTGCCCTTTCCACCAATAGGTCGTTGATTTCTGATTGATCGCGATACGACCCACGGCCCTTTCGACCCACATAAATTCGCTCCGAAGTCCCCGGGGCATATTTCAACAGCTCAGGGTTGGCTAAATGATCATAAAGAACAACTTCGGCTATTTCCAAACATTCTTTCCCACGTAATGTCAGCAATTTAGGATCACCCGGACCCGCACCAACCAGATAGACATGAGATTTTTTTTGGATAATCCCCATCCTGTTAGGCCGCCCCATAAATTTCTTGCAATATGGGCTGTGCACCCCGCACTAATAATTCTTCCGCGACTGTAATGCCAAGAGATGCGGCCTCTGACATTGGTCCAAACAACGAATACCTCACATAGCGTTTGCCATCAAGACTGACAACTAAACCATCCAACGTCAGCCGCTCACCGTCAAGCACGGCATGCCCAGCAATGGGTACCTGGCAGCCGCCCTCCAGTCGCTTTAAGAGTGCCCGTTCTGCCGTGACCGTCATCCGTGTCTCTTTATGCTCAAGCTTCTCTACCAAGGTGCGCACAAAATCATCATCATCTCGACCCTCAATACCTAAAGCGCCTTGTCCAATTGCCGGAAGGCTCACATCAAGGGGAAGACATTCGGTGATGTGCTCATCCCACCCTAATCGCTTTAAACCAGAAGCCGCCAATACAATAGCATCAAAATGGTTTTCTTGAAGTTTGCGAAGACGGGTATCGACATTTCCTCGTAACATACCAATCTGAAGATCTGGACGGGCATGCAAGAGTTGAGACTGCCGACGCAAACTGCTCGTTCCCACCCGTGCTCCTAGCGACAACCCATGAAGTTGCTTCCCATCACGTGTTAGTAAGGCATCTCGAGGATCTTCACGCGCAGGAACACAAATAATGGTTAACCCATCAGGCAACACTGCGGGTAAATCTTTCATGCTATGGACAGCAAGATCAATTTCTTTTCGCAAAAGAGCTTCTTCAATTTCCTTCACAAAGAGTCCTTTGCCACCAACTTTAGCCAGGGGAACATCTTGAATTTTGTCCCCACTCGTCTGAATTCGATGGAGAACAACAGAAAGATCAGGGGCGATGTGCTTGAGCTGGGCCTTCACCCATTCGGCTTGCCAAAGAGCCAGTTGACTCCCTCGAGTGCCGATCACAAGATTCGAGCGCGCTTGATTTTCCTTACTCACAGAGAATCTTTCTGGGAAAGGGATTCCTCAGACAGTTCATCGCTCACCTCAGACTCCTTTGATGGGGCCTCTAATGAATGCAGGTCACGCTCTCGAAGTTCAAAAAACCGTCTAGCCGCCTCAATAAACGCAAAGCCATTTTGAGATTGGGCTTCTTCCTTTAATGTCACCAAGGGCCCATGAAGCAATTTATTCACAATAGCCGAGGCTAACCCTTCAATGGCCACACGATCCTTATCCGAGAGTGTTCCTAATCGGTGAAAAGCTTTTTCTAATTCTGTATTTTTTATATCTTCCGCCTTATTCCTCAACGCCACAATTGTCGGCGTCGCCTCGAGACCACGAACCCATGCCACCATGCTCTCAACTTCTTCTTTCACTAATTTTTCGGCTGTCGCCGCTTCCTTCAAACGTTCATCTTGATTATGACCAACATGAGCCTTGAGGTCATCAATATCAAAAACAAACGCGTTATCCACGTCTTTGACTGCAGGATCAATATTACGCGGAACGGTAATATCAATCAAAAAAATCGGCCGATTCCGTCGCTGATGAACGGCGCTTTCAATATCATCTTTAGAAATAACAAAGTGAGGAGCCCCCGTCGCACAAATAACAATATCTGCTTTGGGCAAGGTACTACGGAGCTGCTCGTAGGGTATCGCCTGCCCTTCAAACCGTTGTGCGAGCATGACGGCTCGGTGTTGATTGCGCGTGGTCAATAACACATCTTTCACACCCTGGTTGACCAAATGTTGCGCGGCTAATTTCCCCATTTCTCCAGCACCGACTAATAATACGACCTGTTGTTGAAGATTGGAAAAGACTTTCTTGGCCAATTCTACAGCAGCATAACTCACGGAAACGGCATATTCCCCAATCCGTGTATTGGTACGAACACTTTTTCCTACTGATATGGCTTTTTTGACGACCTTATTGAGAATGACCCCTGAAGAACGATGGGTGAGAGCCGACTCATAGGCTTGCTTCACCTGGCCCAAAATTTGTGGCTCACCTACAACCATGGAATCCAGACTCGCGGAAACTCGAAAGAGATGAGCAATCGCTTCTTCATCACTATAGCGATATAAATGAGGGAGTAAATCTTCGGAAGACAAAGAAAAATGCGTTGCCACCAGAAAGTCTTCCAATTTACGAAATCCCCATTCCCCCTTCTCAGCAACGGCATAGACCTCAACGCGATTACAGGTTCCCAAGAACATCGCTTCCTTGATCCCAGGATAGGCCCTCAGCCTAGTCAGCGCTTCGCCAATTCGACTATCCGGAATGGCCAACAGTTCACGCAGTTCCACCGGAGCGGTCCGATGATTGATTCCTAACACAATGATATTCATAAATGGGCCATAGCCTGAGGGCTTTTCATGAGAATGCCAACAAAGGTCAAGATCACTCCCGCAAATCCCACAATAGTCAAATACGCGGCCCGCTTAGCTCTCCAACCCACAGTTACCCGTCCCATGAGTACCGCGAAATAAAACACCCACGTGACCAGTGCCCAAACCTGCTCAGGATTCCAACTAAGATACGATCCCATTGTTAATTGGGCCGATACCGCCCCTGTCAGAATTCCCAAGGTTAATAAGGGAAACCCAAAGAGTATCGAGCGTTGATTTAAGGTATCTAAAAAATCTAAGGGAGGGAGTTTAAAATTTAAGACATTAAATTGTTTAGACCGCAACAATCGCTCTTGCATCAGATACATTAAACCTGCCACAAACGCCACAGCGAACCCAATGGTTCCTAAAATACTCAAGGTGACATGAACCCATACGGTCTGAAAGACCGGGGAAATAGTACTGGCTTCTACAGGCGCCAACGTGGCAGAGACCAAAGAGAGAAAAGCCAGGGGTAGAATAAAAGCCCCTAATACCTGTAACCCTCGCTTTAAACCAACCAACAAAAATACTAAAACCAAACCCCAGGCAAAAAATGACATCGCATCTCGAAATGTCATGATTGGAAATTGCCCAGTCGTAACAATGGCGAGTCCAAGCGTGCCGGTATGGGCGAGAAATCCAGCGCCAGCCACGAAAACAGCGACCTTAGCCAATACTTCCGAACGATGAAGGAGAAAGGCCAGAAAGAGGACCGTTCCACCAAAATACAGACTCATTGTCAAAAAGGACAATGTTTCAGCCATAACCCACCTTCATCATCTTAATGGTAAAAATTCCCAAATTCGAGTATAGATCTGCGTCCTGAGAAGGTCAAGAATATCAACAGGTTACTCCATTCCGCTTGGCAACAATACCCAGAAAAGTTATCTGGACAATTCAAAAAGTACTCAGTACGATGCCAGGCTCCTTCACAATTTCTCCAGGACTCTTCTACTGCCACATTATTATGAGCGGCACCCTCTATATCGTCAGCACACCAATTGGCAACCTTGAAGATATGTCATTTCGAGCCGTTCGGATCTTAAAAGAAGTCTCGACGATTGCAGCGGAAGATACGCGAAGAACTCAAAAACTTTGCAACCACTATCAAATTGAAACTCCTCTAACCAGCTATCATGACTTTAATAAAGAAGAAAAAACCGAACTACTCCTACATCGGTTACACGGAGGGAATGATGTCGCCCTGGTCTGCGACGCCGGAACCCCACTTGTTTCAGACCCCGGGTATTATTTGGTTAAAAAAGCCGTCGAAACCAACATTCCTCTCATTCCCATTCCAGGTCCTTCTTCGGTATTAACAGCCTTATGTGTATCAGGTCTCCCAACTGACCGATTTATTTTTGAAGGCTTTGTTCCTCGGAAACCAGGAGTCAGGGAAAAATTTTTTGAAAAGCTTCAACCGGAGGTGGGAACCATCATTGTCTTTGAAACTCAACACAGAATTATCAAAACCTTACGGGCCATTCACAAAACGATGGGAAATCGGAAAATTGTTCTCACTCGAGAACTCACCAAACTCAATGAAGAAATTATGCGAGGAACCGTAGAGGAAATATGCCAAATACTCGAAGGAAAAATAATTAAAGGAGAAATCACCCTATTGATTCAGGGACAACCACAAAGGAAAAGTAAACAAATAGCTTTTCCCAACTCTGATCCCATCACAAATCCTCCTTTTGAATGACAATACGATAATAGGCCTCAACTTTCTCTTGGGATAACACTTGGTGCCCTTCATTCATAATACTTTTAGGAACATTGTGAATCGGGTCGCCATCGTCTAGTAGCACCGCTAACTGACTACCAATCTCCAAGGCATCTAACTTCAGCTTTGTTTTGACAAAATTATAGGGGCAAATGACCCCACGTAGATCTAACTCTTCCATTTCTATTTGCCCTATACGATCTTTCTATCTAGTTAATTTCGCCCCTCATCAAACATTTACCGCACATAACAAAAGAGCGTGTCGGCTTTGAAACCGACACGCTCTTTTTTAGAAACAAGACTTTATCGAAAGATCTTACTGAACGGTACCTTTGTTGAAGTTTGCCCGACTATCCCCGTAATCAGTTGCAATCGTCTTATCCGTTCGTGCGTTAACAGTGTCTGGTTGTGGCGCACATTGCCAGCAAGGAGCGGCACCGGTTGTCGCACCAACTGGACTGGTAATACCAGATGTCACATCACCCTGCTGAATGCCACCTTCAGGAACACCTGTGTAGCCAGCAGTTCTGGTGTTGATCCCTCGGTGTTTGTAAGGATTTGGACGTTGACCTAATCCACCACCAAAATCTTCATTATCGCCACCACCTAATAATTGACTTCCGTCTAAAATATAAACCGATTCAACCATTTTTCGACCCGTTGAAAACTTTTGTGAGTCAGTGACTTCCTGACGAACCTGAACCGAAACATAATCGCCTTTGCCAATGGCCTTAAGGTTTTCCATGTTTGTGTTTTTGTCAAAATACAAGGGCTGCATATTTAATGACCCAGTAAGGCTCTGCCGTTCGTCATGCGAACTTCCACCCATGTCTAAATACATGAGTCCGTTAGCCAGGTTCACTGCCACGACTTCACCTTGTACTGTTTCTGGGGCTGAGAGATACCGCAACATGTCCCCTTGATCCATAACCCGCGATCTGTCGCCCACACCTTGTGAATCACCGACACCCGTACCATAACCGACGTGCTGAGGCGCACGCTCTTGCGCAAATGCTACGCCAACCGAGCTTGCAAGAATGATAGCTGCTCCAATAATCCCTACCTTCCGCATGTGGCTCCTCCTTGGAAACTGTGAGTTAATAATCAAAAAAAACGAACTAAAATTATCGTGACTTTTTCTTTCTTAATCGGGGCACAGACTATAGTCAAGGTAGAGGACGCTGTCAAGTTAATTTTGCCTTTGATTCCCCTACATACAACAACGAATTTAATCCTAAGGGTTTCATCGTATTTGCCAAAATTTTCTACACATATGACAAGTCATTTATTGGTGCCCGGAGGGAGGGTCGAACTCCCACTCTCGTTAAAGAACCGGATTTTGAGTCCGGCGCGTCTGCCAGTTCCGCCATCCGGGCGACAGTTCTTATTTAACTTTAGTCTTAATGACCAGATATCTACCATGAACCATATAACAGGTCAAACAACTAGAGCGTTCCATGATATTTCGAAAATACGTGCTTCATAACAGATTTTTAGCGTTAGGCATTTGCCTTGCCAGTCTAAGACTTCCCTCAACCAATTGATCCCAAATTTAATTTCTCACCCCATTTCCTCATGAGGGTATCCTTGAGAGCCAGATGTTCAGGAAACGATAAGGTCGGATCATCTTGCAATACCTCTCTTGCAACTTGTCTCGCCTTCGATAAAAGATCAACATCCCTCGCCAAATCCGCGACTCGGAACGCAATCTCTCCCCATTGCTGCACACCCAATACTTGCCCTGGCCCTCGAATGTGTAAATCTTCTTCGGCTAAAGCAAATCCATCATTCAATTGAGCAAAGACAGCTAGCCGTCGCTTGGCGGTCGACCGTGAAGTCATCGCCGAAGGCGCACCGCGCTCATTGGGATGACGGGCATCCTTCGGACGTTCAACCCGCAACGTCATTTGCTCATTAAACACTGGAATCCTTCCTAATGAATGAATGAGGAAACAATGTCCCTGATGCAGACCACGCCCAACCCTGCCTCGCAATTGATGAAGTTGTGCAAGGCCAAATCGTTCGGCATGCTCAATAAGCATGACCGTGGCGTTATGAACATCCAAGCCCACTTCGACAACCGTCGTGGCCACCAACAGGTCAATCTGTTGTTGTTGGAACTGCGCCATCACCAATTGCTTGTCACGGGACGAAAGGCGCCCGTGCAACAAACCAACCCGAAAAGGCGCAAATTGCTCACGAAATTGCTCTGCGGCCTCAATCGCTGCCTGCAAATCCACTTTTTCCGATGGCTCCACTAAAGGATAAACCACATAGGCTTGCCGCCCAGCCTCTAATTCTTTTCGCAACAATTGATGCACTCGACTTCGATTCTTTTCCTCATACAACTTTGTTTGAATGGGTTTTTTCCCAGGCGGAAATTCATCAATCACCGACACATCTAAATCGCCGTACCACGTCATAGCTAAGGTCCGTGGAATTGGCGTAGCCGTCATGACTAAGACATCCGGCTGCCAAGGCGCCTTGTCGCGCAAGATCGCACGTTGCAAGACACCAAACTTATGTTGTTCATCCACAATCACCAATCCTAATTTGGCAAAATGTACATCCGGCTGAAGCAAGGCATGCGTCCCCACAACCACCTGAGTGTCACCCGATTGCAGCGCAACTAAGGTGGCCGCTCGCTCACCCGCAGCTTGACCGCCTTTCAACAACACACATGAAATATTGAGCGCATCATAAATGGGCTTAAGAGAAAGATAGTGTTGTTCACTCAAGACTTCAGTCGGCGCCATCAGGGCGGATTGATACCCAGCCCCACACGCCAGCACCATCGCGTGAAGAGCGACAATAGTTTTCCCACAACCCACATCACCTTGAAGTAAACGGTTCATACACGTCGGTTGCCCCATATCGTGGAAAATCTCCCGAATGACCCGTTCCTGGGCAGAGGTTAACGAAAAGGGCAAAATCGCCTTGAGCCGTTTTTCCATCGTATCGGGCTGAGAAAAGGCAATCCCAGGCGCAGCAGTCACTTGACGATGCCGCTTCATAGCCAGCGCCATCTGTAAAAGTAACAATTCTTCAAATGCCAGCCGCTGATGCTCAGGAGTCACATGTTGATTCAACAGGACAACAGATTGGGAGGGATTGGGACTATGGAGGATGGGCAACGCCTCAGATAATGTCGGCAAACCAAATCGTTCTCGCATACGACCAGGCAAGATCTCTTGAAGGTGTTGGGCATAATGTTCAAAAATCGACTGTATAATCCTCCGCAGTTGTTTCGAACTGAGCCCGTGGGTCTCATGATACACAGCAACAATTCGGCCACCAGGGCCATCTAGTGGGGAACCGGCCTTATCCAAAATTTCATACTCAGGCCCTTTGAGAAGGTTTTGAGATAATCCCTTCGGATTGTGACTCACCGTTCCTGTCAACAGAACAGTCACCCCTTCAGCAAATGTTTGCTCCAAATACGGTTGATTAAAAAAAATACAGTCAATGACACCGGTTTCGTCCCGAACAGCAATAGTCACCACCACCAAGCGGCGACGGGAAGTCGTCCGCATCCGGCAATATTCAATAGTGCCTCTAATCGTCACTTTCATTCCCGGAAGTAGATTCTGAATAGGAAGAACCTCCAGCCGATCATCATAGCGCCAAGGCACAAACCAAAAAGCATCTTCAATCGTGACAATCCCTAATTTTGCTAAAAGACGAGCCCGACGAGGCCCCACACCTTTGGCATATTGAATAGGGGTACTCCAAAGAGGGGATAGGCTCACCATGTTTGCCAAGAAGTGGGAAAAGACCAGATGAGAGAAAAAATCAGAAAATACGAAATTTCAGGCCTCGAACAATTTTCCGCTCTTATAAGCAGTTTTGTCGGTCAGGACTCATGAACCAGATACATTCAGGGATCAAAAACCACCAGCCCGTACTCCCTTCCTTTTATTTCGAACCAATTGCATGTACAATACCACCTGTGATAACACATTCTAGTTAACGATTTCCGATTGGACCCAATAATTTCAGGAGTAGACGATGGCTTTCTCTTGTGACGTGTGCGGAAAAAACAGACAAGTCGGTAATAATGTGAGTCATGCAAATAACCGCACCAAACGAGTATTTCGCCCCAACCTCCGAACAGTTCGAGCCGTGGTAAAAGGGGCGGTAAAAAAAATAAAAGTGTGCACACGGTGCCTGCGGTCAGGGTTTGTACAAAAAGCAGTCTAGCCTTCACAATTCTTTTCAAAAATTCCACATAATTTTTTCGTTTAAAAGGTGGCTTGACGTCCCTGCCTCCGCGCTGAATTTCTGTTCAATTCTGTACTTCACAGACCTGGCCTAGTAAGATTCAGGAGAAAAAATGGGTAAAGAACCCAACCGTCCAATACCCACCCAACAAGACGGAAGGTTGATTATGACAAAATCTTTCATCAAGACACTTTTTACCCTTGCCATATTATCTATTTTAGCTTCAGGAGGATGGGCTGGCTCCAAACCTGGCGTAAGAGGTCAAGAAAGCATTCTCGATCCAAGCCCAAAAAGTATCGAAGCACCCACGTTTTTAGATAAAGATAAAACACTAACGGAACCCTTTAGGTATAACGAAAATCTCACTCCAGAAGAAAATGGGTTTGCGGCCTTGAAAATGGGAGATTTTCAGGCTGCAAAGGAAATTCTCTCACAAGCCTTACAGAAAAATCCGCAAAATGTGGGAGTATTGCTGGCTCTTGCTCAAATTGCGGTTCATCATCGGGAACCAACCAAAATTGAGAACTACCTGAAGAAGGCAATGGAAGTAGAACCTGCCAACGGGGAAATCCTTGAGACGTTTGCGCATTTTCTAACATCCCAGAATCGGCTTCGTGAAGCCAAAGAAACATTCACCAAGGGAGCTCAGCAAAACCCTTCCGACCCCAAACCCTATTTCCATCTTGGTCGCTTGCATATGGAAACCAAACACTATGCCGAAGCGCAACAAGCTTTTGAATCTGCCCTAAAAATTGACAACAGTCTTATCTTGGGGCACCTAGGTGTGGGAGATTCATTAGCATTTCGAGGGAAATACTCCGAAGCGCTGAACTCCTATTCAGCTCTACTCGATCTTAATCCAAAATTTGTGGCCGCCTACATTAGAATAGGGCAAGCTCACGAAGGTCTAGCTGATATGGAGCTAGCCGAAATAGCTTACAGGGTGGCGATCAACTTAGACCCAAAACAAGGAATCGCCCTTAACAATTTGTCCTGGATATTGGCAGAAAAAAAAGAAAGTCTCGACGAAGCATTGGTCTGGGCAAAAAAAGCAGTTTCCCTTACACCAAAGGTTTCCTCGGTCTATGACACCCTTGGATGGGTATACCGGGCACGAGGAGAGCTAGACAAAGCACACGCCACCTTTATGAAAGGCACGACCATTCCGCCTCTGGATCCCAGCCTCATGTACCATCTGGGAATCGTTTTAACAGAACAAGGCAAAACGTCCGATGCAACCATGGCATTTAAAAATGCTTTAGAGCTGGCTCCAAACTTCCCAAATGCAAAAGACGCCAAGTCTCGACTAGCGCAATTGGAAAAGCCTTGAATGGCAGTGTCCTTTTCGAAAGGTGTTAACTCCAATTTTCGCCGTTGATCTTGACCTTCCCTTCCAAGCTCCGTTAGCACAAGTATTCTCCAGCCCTGTAAGTGCGCAATTTCAGATCTAAGTTAGATCTTGGCTCCTGCGTCCCCAAAAGGATCTTCACAAAACGTTTAACAACGTCGGTTAAATTTACACATCATACCTCATAAAAAGTAAATTTCTTGTTAATTTTCAATATCTTAAATATTTATTTTTGGCACAGAACCACTGTCGGTTAAAAAGACTAACTGTCTTGCTTGTTAGCTAGAAGTATCCACTCTGGCATAATTCTTAAAATTCATTTATATTTCAGCTACTTACACGTCATTTATCAGTTATAATTACCCACCAATTTCTGGCAAAACACAAAGGGAAAGAAAACAGGCCCCATTGAATTTGTCAGGATTTTTTCCGCTTCTAAATATGCAATCTTGCGAAAGTTCATCTAACAGATGGTAAAAACATGGGAAATTTATTATTTAACAATACTTTATAAAAAAACCTCGGATAAATCTATGCTTGGTATTAAGTATGCACATGAATATTAATTGTAAGGTAAAATACATGTAGGCAAATACCCTTCTTATTACTGAAATTTTAAGGGCTATTTTAAAAATACGTAGATTCAAGGAGGTCCCCTATGAAAATTTTTAATTGGAAATCGGTGGTAGCCGGGCTGGCTTTAGCCAGTCTGAGTTTTCTGCCAAATCAAGCACTCGCTGGTCCGTTTATTCTAGATGGTACCGATGCTGACGACCACGGCAGCTTCAACGGTAGCGTTAACATAGACGGCTGGTTTTATATGCAACGAGTGCTCGAAAATTTAGCTCCTGGGGTCACGAACGGGAATATGACCGTGGTCTCTCTTGGTGCAAACAACGTCACCACTTCCTCGACTGATTCGTATGATGCGGCCTTGTCCGCCTTTAACCAGTCCACCCTTTCGGGCTCAGGATGGTCATGGGTAAACATCAATGGCGTCACGGATATGACCACCTACATGACAGGCGGTACAGTCAACGGTGTCAGCCTCGCCTCGACGGGTATCATTGCCATCCCCTCCGATGGTAACACTGGAGACATTGACGGCAATGAGCAAGCTGTCTTAGACGCTAACGCCGCGGCGATCAATAACTTTCTTGGCGCAGGCGGTGCACTTCATTCCCAATCCCACGATTACGGATGGCTGACTGCTTTGCTGCCAGCCGTAACAACCCCAAGCAACGGCACAAACTCTACAATTAATCTAACCGCAGCTGGGAACGCAGCGTTTCCTGGACTCCAGGATTCTGACTTGAGTGCTGGACCACATCACAATAGATTTTTAGAAAATGGAGCGTTTCCGACTACCATTCCTGTTCTTGGAATCAACACCTTGGATAACGCCATTATTATCGGTTCATCGGGAGGTTCCATCACCAACCCAGATCCTCCAGGAACTCCCACAAATCCAGGCGCTGTCCCTGAACCAGGAACCGTAATTTTATTCGGTACGGGTTTAGCAGGGTTGGCCGCATGGCGAATGCGAAAAGTCAAACAAGCCTAATATAGATCACTCCCTGTAAAAATGGGAAACCATTGAAAACCCTACCCGGAATGATTCCGGGTAGGGTTTTTTCATTTTCTTCTCAAATCACATATTCCATTATAAAATTGAGGCATGTTAATTAAACCAAGCCTTTCCATTGACACATCTCTTTTGAAATGAACATGACCAACTTTTTTCAGCCCAGAACTACTCTCCTACTTTCAACACTTTCTATAACCATTTTTCTAGGGTCAATTGGGTTAGGAACTGTCTATTCTCTTCAGACCAAAGGACATTTTCCGGGCATTACGTTCAATCATTTGTCGGATGCCGACCAACAATTTGCTACTGGTCAATACGAGGCAGCGGGTGTAGGCTATCGAATAGCCTCAACCATTGCCCCTGACGATGATAAAGCCATAGTAAAATTTGGACTGGCCTCCTATTACTCTGCCCAACCAGAGCAAGCTATTGAAGCCTGGAAACAAGGATTGTCGATTAACCCCTACCAGGCGGAAGCTCATTATCTATTAGGATTAGCCTATTTGGACAAAGGAGAGCTCAACAAGGCGGTGGGGCACAACCTTCAGGCAATCAAGTATCGAACCAACTTTACAGAAGCCTATCATAACCTAGGAACAGCCTATGCACGCATGGGAAAATCCAGAGAGGCGATTCAGTCTTTTCAAAAGGCTTTGACCATCAATCCTGAGTTTGCACCGTCCCTGAACAATCTCAATGACCTCCAAGCCCAACCGTAATCCCCTATCGCATCCTCAACCGGTACCATTTTCACAAAATCTTGTGGGGAAGTGCTTTATTCACCCTGCAATAGACTATGGGCTTATCGCAGGTGGATGGAGCATCGCAGCAACTGGCTTTCTCCTGTTCAATCCTTCGCTCCTTTCCCGCCTTACCCCCAATAATTTGCCCTTACTTATTTTACTCGTGAATAGCTGTCACTTCGCTGCATCGACTGTCCGCCTATACACCAAACCAGAGTTTGGGAAGCAATGGCCATTTCTAACGGTAGGCTTACCTTTAGCAACCTTTGCCGTACTTTTTCTCTGCGTGGTACTTCCAGAAACCCTTGGGCCTCACTTGCAAGCCCTCTATTTAACATGGTCTCCCTTTCATTATGCCGCGCAGACATATGGGCTCGCCGTCATGTATAGCTTTCGCTCAGGATTTCGCTTGGACCTAGCTGGGAAAAATTTGCTGTGGTGGGCTTGCATGCTTCCTTTTTTCCGCGCCTTTTTGGGTGGACCAGATTCGGGATTAGGTTGGATCATCTCGCGCGATACGTTGTCTTCCTTTCCAATAATTCTGTCGAGTCTTGGTATCCTGACAGACGGATTATTGATCCTGATATTTTTGGTCCCTCTTCTCCTCATGATTCACCTTTACCGGAAACACCGAAAAGTCCCGCCACTGATCATCTTGGTATTCATGTTTTCCAATGGCCTGTGGTGGACAACCTTGGATTACGTGAATGCTTTCGTGCTGGCCACGATTGCCCACGGGCTTCAATATTTAGGCATTGTGTTGGTTTATCATGTGAAAGACCAAATGCAATCGGTGGGCAACCGCCATAGCGCCCTTTTTCATTCAGTCAAATTTTATGGGCAATGCCTGCTATTGGCCTACGGACTCTTTTATTGCTGGCCCTATGCGTTTGTCTGGGCTGGAGCCGGGTTAGCCGAAAGTATGTTGCTCGTCATCGCTACCATCAATATTCATCACTTTATTGTTGATCGATATATTTGGCGGCAAAGTCCTCCGCCTGCTCAATTGCCTGCACACTAAATTATCATTAGGCCTTTTCTTTCAGGATCTCTCGCAACTTTGGCTTGCACCTAGCCTCAAGTTCGTTTATATCCTTTGATTGTGCAGCAGACTTCCCACCTTACTCGACTTATCGCAACCGGCCTAACCGGCTTACTCCATCCACTCTGTTTTCCGCATTTTGATGGAGGGTGGTTGGCCTGGATTGTCCTTGTTCCACTGCATTGGGCTCTCACCCAAGTTCCAGCAGGCAAAGCCTTCCAATACG
Organism: Nitrospirales bacterium; assembly: GCA_029261295.1. Classification (GTDB taxonomy): domain Bacteria; phylum Nitrospirota; class Nitrospiria; order Nitrospirales; family UBA8639; genus Nitrospira_E. The sequence continues at coordinate 174,347 of JAJDBP010000007.1, forward strand.
GCTGGCTGGCAGGAACCATTGCTTTTGCTGGAACGATCCCGTGGGTGATTACGGCCATGAGTCAGTTTGGCCAATTGCCTTTCATGATCAGCGCCCTCTTGATGCTCTTGCTTGCAACATATTTAGGCCTGTTTGTTGGAGCCTATGCCTGGGGCTACGTTCATATTCTCAACAGAAATGTACAATGGCTGTGGCTCGGAGCTCCCTCTTTATGGGTGGCGTTGGAATATCTCCGCACCTATGCGTTGAGTGGATTTCCTTGGACCCTATTTGGCTATTCGCAATATCAATGGCTATCGGTCATTCAAATATCGGATATCGCCGGTGTCTATGGTGTGTCTTTTATCCTGATCATGGGCAATGTGGCTATCACGTCAATCTTGTTGTGGTTGTGGAAAAGACAAAGCCAAGTTGCGACCCCTTTTCCCTTTCAGGCCACACTGGCGTTTCTGGCCATCTTGAGCGCCTTCCTCACCTATGGGCAATGGCAGATCAAACAACAACGCGTATTAGATGAATCAGCCACATCTCTCTCCATTGGCCTCGTCCAACCCAATATTTCACAGGATAAGAAATGGGATACGGCCTATATCGATGAAACGCTCACACGTTATACGACTCTTAGCCAGCAAGCTGGAAAGAACCTCGATTTGCTTATATGGCCTGAAGCAGCCACACCTTTTTTCTTTGAAAAAGAATTAGCCTATCAAAAAATTATTCTCTCTCTTCTGCGAGATACGCAAAGCCCCTTACTTTTTGGAAGTCCCACCCTTCGTTTCAACCCGGATGGTAAGCCCTATTTACTGAACAGTGCGTACCTATTATCTCCAGAAAAATTGCTAACCGGACGATACGACAAACGCCATCTCGTGCCATTTGGCGAGTATGTTCCTTTAAAGTCAGTATTGTTTTTTCTTGAAAAATTGGTCGTTGGGATTGGCGATTTCAAGCCAGGCGAGGGTCCAATGACTCTTCAACTTTCTGATTCAACTGAGTCGCCGCCTCTATCTTTTGGCGTGCCAATTTGTTTTGAGATAATTTTCCCCGATCTTGTGCGACGTATGGCCAAAGAAGGTGCCAACTTTCTCGTCACCCTTACCAACGATGCATGGTTTGGCGACTCCTCCGCGCCGTATCAACATTTTGCTATGGCCGTCTTTCGTGCTGTTGAAAATCACAGAGCTGTCGCGCGCGCGGCCAATACGGGCATTTCTGGACTCATCGGCCCGGATGGTCGTGTTCTAGCTCAAACGCCTATTTTTACTCAGCAAGCCATCACAGGATCCATTCCTCTTCGCCACACACCACCAACATTTTATACACAATATGGGGATGTCTTTAGTTGGGCTTGTGTTATACTGACGGGAATCTTTCTTATCGCGATTATCAGGAAACAAGAGCCCGAAAACTCACATCGAAATTCACACTAGACATCACGAGAGGAACATCACTCATGCTCGAAGACATTCGTACTCGTATGGACAACATAGACAACCATATCATCGATTTCCGGAGGTATCTTTGACCTCCCTCGCCTAACATCTGAACTCGACGAAATCCAGCAAGAAACGTCGCAGCCAGAATTCTGGAATGATCCCCGTCATGCGGCCAAAATTGGGCAACGTCAAGCTGAAATTGAAAGTCAGCTCCGTCGACTCCAAACACTCGAACAACAACGGGATGATCTTCTCGCTATGCTTGACCTCATTGGACAGGAGGGTGATCCAGAATTAGAGGCCGAATGGACCGAAGGGATTCAAGCGATTGAAAGTACCTTAGAGGCCTGGCGGCTGGAAAAACTCTTATCGGGTGAACATGATCGCAATAACGCCATTCTTTCCATTAACTCTGGAGCAGGGGGAACAGAATCGCAGGATTGGGCGCACATGCTCATGCGGATGTATGTTCGATGGGCACAAGAACGTGACTTTAAAGTCGACACGATCGATTTGCAGCCTGGAGATGAAGCGGGAATCAAAAGTGTGACATTAGGGATTTCTGGAACCCTGGCTTATGGCTATTTACGAGCCGAAGCTGGCGTCCATCGCCTTGTCCGTATTTCCCCGTTCGATGCCAATAAGCGTCGGCATACATCATTCGCTGCCGTGGGCGTGTACCCCGAGTTAGACGATGATATTGATATTGTGGTCGATGAGAAGGAATTACGAATTGATACCTTTCGGGCTGGTGGAGCGGGTGGCCAAAACGTCAACAAAGTCGAAACCGCTGTTCGAATGACCCACATCCCTACGGGCATCGTCGTTCAATGCCAAAATCAACGCTCGCAATTACAAAACCGAATTGGGGCTATGCGCGTCATGAAAGCGAAGCTCTTTGAAGTGGAGCAGCGGAAGAAAGAGGAAGAATTTCAAAATATTGTTGGCGAAAAAAAAGATATTGCCTGGGGCAGCCAAATTCGTTCTTATGTCTTTCAACCCTATCAAATGGTGAAAGATCACCGAACGAATCACGAATCGGGTAATGTCGCCACCGTCATGGATGGTGCACTGGACCCGTTTATTGAAGCGTACCTGACGATGAAAGCCTCACAAGCCTCGACGTCCTAGCGCATTCTCGTGTCACATGCCTTATTCTCATTAACCTTACATTTTGTAGATCTCATGGATGAATTAAACGAACAACAGCAACAACGGCTCGACAAACTTCACCAGCTTCAAGACAAAGGAGTTCCGCCTTTCGGAACAAGTTTTCCTACGACTCATACACTTGAAACTATTTTGGAGTCCTATTCATCTTCTAACAAAGAAGAACTGGAAACCACCCCCATTCTGTGCAAGGTCGCTGGTCGCATTACCGCCATGCGTCGTTTTGGCAAAGCCGCCTTTGCGGGGCTTCAAGAGGAAGGGCATCGCCTACAAGTCTATTTAAAAAAAGACCTACTTGGAGACCAATCATACGAACTCTGTCAGTCTTTGGACCTAGGAGATTGGATTGGGGTCGAAGGGCGACTTTTCCGAACCAAAACGGACGAACTCACCGTTGAAGTACAATCCCTGACGTTTCTCACCAAAGGGTTACGACCTCTTCCAGAGAAATGGCACGGGCTCACAGATATCGAAATGCGCTATCGCCAGCGATATGTTGACCTCATTGCCAACCCGACCGTGCACCAGGTTTTCCGCACCCGAAGTCGAATTATTTCGGCTATCAGAACATTTTTGACTGACCGGGAATTTCTTGAAGTCGAAACCCCCATGATGCATCCCATTCCCGGAGGCGCTACGGCCCGCCCATTTGTCACCCATCACAATACGCTAGATGTCGACCTGTATTTACGCGTTGCCCCGGAACTCTATCTGAAGCGCCTTATCGTTGGTGGGTTTCGGCGAGTGTTTGAAATAAATCGAAATTTTCGGAATGAAGGGATTTCCACCATTCATAATCCAGAATTTACGATGCTGGAATTTTATCAGGCTTATGCGGATTATCATGACCTGATGAATCTCACCGAACAATTGTTCTCCCAACTTAGCGTAGAAGTTTGTGGAAGTGCAACGGTGGATTATCAAGGGCAACACATTAATCTTGCTCCTCCTTGGAGGCGTCTGCCCTATTTAGACTCTATTGTGGATATAGGGGGATTGGATAACACGGTTCTCTCAGATCCTGATCAAGCAAACCAAGCTGCCAAAACTTTGGGCCTGCACATCCCTCCCAAAGCCAGCCATATTGATACCCTTGTGGCGCTTTTTGAAGAAACGGTGGAGCCCGCCCTTATTCAGCCTACATTTATCACCGATTTCCCTATTGAGATTTCCCCCTTGGCCAGGAAAAAAGAAGCCAACCCCGCCCTGACAGACCGATTTGAACTCTTTATTGGCGGGCGCGAATTGGCGAATGGCTTTTCAGAGCTCAACGATCCCATCGACCAGCGTCAACGTTTTGAAGTGCAAGTCGCCCTACGCGATGCGGGCGATGAGGAAGCGCAATTTTTGGACGAAGATTTTGTTCGGGCCTTAGAATATGGAATGCCTCCTACGGCCGGTGAAGGCATCGGCATCGACCGTCTCGTCATGTTATTAACGAATCAAGCCTCGATTCGAGATGTCATCCTCTTTCCCCAATTGCGACCGGATCATGCCTCGTGACCTTACCCTATGAAATCATAATCGGCCTGCGTTATTTGCGGGCCAAACGTCGACAACGGACGATCTCACTCAACACATTTATTTCTATCGCTGGAATCACCTTGGGAGTGGCCGCACTGATTGGAACCCTTGGCATCATGACGGGGTTTAAAGAAGATCTCCAGGCAAAAATCCTTGGCACCACCGCCCATATCATTGTCCAAGAACGCGGCACCAATGATATGAAAAACTATCAGGAATTCATTGAGCAAATCGAAACCGTTCCCGATGTCGTTGCCGCTTCTCCATTCATTTTCAAGCAAGTTCTCATTTCTTCAAAAAGCAGCGTGCAGGGAGTGATCTTACGAGGGATTCAGCCAGAAAAAGAAATTCAAGTCACCGACTTACAAGCCAATATAAAATTCGGGGATTTGGCTGGGCTAGAAGATCCAGCCCTTGTCCCGCCTGAAAGCGGACATTCAATTTCAGGGCAAACACCCCCTCAAGTAAAAAATCGACCGGGTATTGTTCTCGGCAAAGAACTGTCAATGAAACTTGGGGTCTTTATCGGTGATTCCATCAACGTGGTCTCACCTGTTGGTCCCATCAAATCATTCACCATGACCCCGAAAATACGCCCGTTTACCGTCGTGGGAATATTCGAATCTGGGATGTTCGAGTATGACTCTTCCCTTTCCTATATCAGTCTCAATGAAGCGCAAAAATTCTTTGGGCTTGGCGATTCCATCACAGGCATTCAAGTAAAAGTCCATGATGTCTTTTTAGCCCAACACATTGCCCATCGAATTGAAGCTACCCTCGGCACAAACTTTATGGCCAGGGATTGGATGCAATTGAATCGCAATTTATTTTCTGCGTTAAAACTAGAAAAAACCATGATGTTTCTGCTCCTCGTGCTTATTACTCTTGTAGCATCCTTCAATATCGTCGGCACATTGACGATGATCGTGAATGAGAAACAACGGGAAATCGCTATTCTTAAAGCGATGGGCGCAACGCCACAATCTATCATGAAAATCTTTATGCTGAATGGGCTGGTGATTGGGTTGGTGGGAACGGGTATTGGCGTGCCCTTGGGCTATTCCTTCCTATGGCTCATCCAAAACTATTGGACCTTCGATGCATCAATCTATTACATTTCGCGTATTCCCGTTCACATTTTGCCATTAGATGTGGTCTTGGTTGCCACATCAGCCATTCTCATTAGTTTTGCCGCTACATTTTACCCCTCTTGGCAAGCTGCCAAATTAGATCCTATCAGCGCCCTTCGCTATGAATAGCATCGACACCCCGAAATCAGCTACGCCAACTCCGTTGGTTTTAGTCGATAACCTTCAACGATCATTCAACATGGGGCCTCAAACTGTCCATGTCTTGAATGGCATCACGATGACTATACAACGCGGAGAGATGGTCGCGATTATTGGCGCGTCAGGAGCTGGAAAAAGTACCCTCTTACATATCCTGGGCACCTTGGATCGTCCCACAAAGGGAGAAGTCTTATTTGAAGGCCGCAATATGTTCAAAGTGAGTGAAACAGCACTAGCCAGCTTTCGAAATCGCCGAATCGGGTTTGTGTTTCAGTTTCATCATCTCCTTCCGGAATTCACCGCCTTAGAAAATGTCTCTCTGCCTGCCCTCATAGAAAAGACCCCCAAGCATACTGCCATTGAGTCGGCCAAATCGCTGTTATCCGAAGTAGGGTTATCCCATCGCTTCGATCATAAACCTGGAGAATTATCGGGAGGCGAACAACAGCGCGTCGCCGTCGCCCGTGCGTTGATCCGGCAACCCGATCTGGTCTTGGCAGATGAACCCACGGGTAATTTAGATACGCACACTGGAGACGAATTGTTCGATTTATTACGAAAGTTAAATGAAACACACGGGACAGCGTTTATCATCGTCACCCACAATGAAAAACTCTCTCACCAGACCGATCGTTTGATCCACCTCCAAGATGGCCAAATCCTGGAAGATCGCTCTCTGAAAAACTCCTCCGGTTCCTAAAAATTTACCCAAGACAAAAAAAAGGGACGTTCATCGGAAATGAACGTCCCTTTATATGTTGATGAAGAAAGAAGGCTCTCGCTTGTACTCAATCAGAAAGGCTTTTTCCTAATCACCCTCTCTGCAAACAATTAAAGCCATTGAACGATATGTCAGCTATTCCATCGGAGAGGCGGTTATGCGGCCTTTGATCTCATCAAACGTTCCCTTGGGAATGATGTTTTTGGCTACCAGTTCTCCACGTAAGCGATAAGGGCGATTTGAGACCACTTCTTCCGCAACATCTCGACTCAACCCTAGGGTTAATACGAGATCACTGACAGATGCTTTATTGATATTCACCAATTCACCGCCAGCTTTGGCAATCGTGGGAAGCATGGCAATTTTTGGAACTTGTGGCTTGGCAACCTCTGAAGTCATAGAGGAAGAACGAATCGATTTTCCTGAGGTCCCTTTAGAATTGGAGGTAGGAGTCTTCGCCTTTCCTAGCATCCGTCCATCAGCGGAATCAGCGTCCCCACGTGAAACCTTCAGTTCCTTTTTATACCGCAAGACCGTCTTTTTTAGTGTATTGTTTTGGGCCTTTACCTTTTGGTATTGGGAGGTAATGACTCGCAATTTCCTGCTAAGCTGGGCTTTTTCTTCATCAAGTTCTCGTTCACGGGTTTCCAATAACGTATGCTCGTTTTTACGACCTTCTTTTATCCGTTGAACTTCGGTGGTCATCATCTCTAAATCTGTGGATATTTTTTCGTTCAATCCCCTGAGGTTTCGAATTTGCTCCTCAAGCGCTTCCTGATGCATGCGACCCTTTTCCAATTCAGCCTTGGCTGATTCCATATCCGAGACCGCCGCTTCATAGGTGCCCTTGGACACAATACAACCGGAAAGGCCCACCATTAGCATTAACGCGATCATCACCCAGCGTGTCATAACAACCTCCTCGTCCCTGCGAAAAAGAATATGCATCCGTCAGTTTTTATCGTTAAATTCATTGGTAGGCACTCTTAGACTCCTATGATAAGGATGTATTCCATTGGCGAGGTTATGTCAAGACAAAAGGTCGGGTTTGACCCACGGGACGACACCCCAACCCTACGTATACCACTCAGGCTGTCGGTCTTTGAGTAGATCATTATAGGGGTTGATGCGTTTATTCCGTGCCTGGGTCACATCAATCTCAGCAGCAAACAATTCAGGCTCCGTTGAAGAGGCCCGATGAAGGATTTTGCCATTTGGGGCCACGATTTCACTCAGGCCAATAAAGGACAAGTTCGGCTTGTCTCCGCGTTCTTCATTTCCTATGCGATTAGCCGTAATGGCAAACACATGATTTTCCAGGCATCGGGTGACCATGGCATCAGGACAATGAGGGAGCACTAAGTTACTGGGGTGACAAAGGATATCAGCGCCCTTGAGCGCTAAGGCTCTTGCAGCTTCTGGATAAAACCAATCGAAACAGACCAAGAGTCCAATTTTGGCCGGCCCAATATCCCACACGTGAAACCCTGTATTACCCGGAGCAAACCAAAGGGTTTCTTCAAAAAATAAATGGGTCTTACGATAGGTTCCGACATATCCTTTTGGTCCAATCAGGATGGCTGAGTTATAGAGACAATTGACTCCCCTCTCAGCTAACCCTACAACAACATGCAGGGCGCGACCTTGAATGGCCTCTTCTATCTGTTGACAGACGGGACCAGATGGCACGTCTACAGCTAACTCCCACGCCTCGTCTTTGGACAGGAATTGGTAGCCCGAAAGGGCCAACTCTGGAAAAACTAAGAGATCCCCTTCAAACCCATTGATCGCCTGGATAATCTCCTTTACATTCGGTTGAGTCTTCCCAAATTGTGGGGAAAATTGAAAAAATCCGACTTTCATCATCTGGCCATTTTGTCAAAAGATTTCACAAAAAAAAGCGGGTAGAGTTTCCTCTACCCGCTTTTCTCAAAATACTCAAGGCTAAGGATTAATGAACTTCTTTCATATGCATGACCGCACTTTTGGCATGTTTCGTCCCAACTTCAGCATGTCCTTGCTTCCCGTGATTCACCGCTTCCATCAGTTCATGAACCCCTTCATCTAAATGAGGATTCTTCACCTCTTTTTGTGCAGCTTGAGCATGGGTTAATGCCTCCTCTGCATGGCTGACTAATGCATCGGCGTGACCCATCCCACCATGTTCTACAGCACCTTCTGCATGAGCAATGGCCTCAGCAACATGCTCATTTCCACCAGCCATCGCCATTGAACCCCACGTCCCTACGATGAGTAATGCCAACATGCTGACCAGGCCAATTCCTTTGACCAATGTTCCAATACGCATCCCCGACCTCCTTATGATAATAATAAACAACCTCTGCGTCTCTTGCGACAAGTTCTGTCTTATCCTCTCATGTCATCCTGAGAAGATCAAGATGGTTTGACTGGTTCAGGATTATTCACCTTATGTAACAACTTGACATCTTTTTCGGCTGGAGCCGCAAAATCCCGCGACCATTCCCACCATGACCCAGGATAGGTTTTGACCTGGTCATATCCGACATAGCGAAGCAAACAATAGACCCATGCGGCTCGAAGTCCACCAAGACAATAGGTAATGATTTCTTGATCTTCTCGTAATCCATGATCTTCAAAGATAGCCCGCACTTGCTCAGCAGGCTTCACAGAGGCATCTCGTTGCAAAAATTGATTCCACGAAATATTCATCGCTGAGGGAATATGGCCAGGCCGTGGCAAACCATCAATTTCCTTTCCTGCATATTCCTCAACACTTCTGGCATCCAGGATGACCGTATTGTGATGTGGCCCCTTGACCAATTTCTTTAACGCATCCTTCGTGATCATCAATTCAGGACGTACACTTACCGTGAAATCCCCCATGGCGGGTTTCACCACATCATGGTCAAACCGCCGTTGTTCTGCCACCCACTTGACCCAGCCTCCATCCAAAATACGGACACTAGAATGTCCCAAGTATTGCAACATCCAAAACATCCGCCCTTCATCACCCCAATTATCAAAAGGATTAGAATAGATGACCACATCAGAAGTCTGGTGAATACCCAAAGCCCGAACCCGTTGCTCCAGTTGAGAGAGATCAGGGTTCAAGACTCCTTTCGAGACGGAAGAAGGATCACTATATTCATGCCAGGTGCTATTCACCGCCCCTGGGATATGAGAGGTGTAGGCCGCAGGCCCACGAACATCAATAATCACGAGGTCTTCACGCCCCAAATTTTGAGATAATGATTCAGTATCAATAAAAAAATCTTGCGTCGCCTTCATAACCCTTTATCCCTTTACTGAATGAAGTGGAAACATCCCTGTCGGTTGATCAGGAAGACTGTGCTCTCCGGGTACCGCACAACCTACCCGAGGATCAATTTCTTGATCCTCTAGTGCCACCGCCAACGTCGGACCTAATGGAAACTCTCGTTCATAAATCGTAAATACATACGGATCGTCTGCTGTCAGACTGTACTCATCCTTGAGCATCTGATGTTGGGTATCCGTCAAAATATGATACCGAATTTTAGCATGTACACTCCACCCTTGTTCCCCTTGGGGTACTTCATAGCCAAATGTGTAGTCCCGACTGGCTAATGGCAACAAGCGGTTATCATAGACCTCCACAATGACCGGCTGCCAGAGAATCCAACGGCCCATCGTATCGGATTGTTGATGAACCACTGTTCCCTCTGAATTGCGCACCTCAAATTCCACGGTAAAGTGTCGATCTGGGTCCCCGGTAGGGATCTTATGACCCGCTCCGGCGTTGATAAGGGTCAAGGTGAAGGTCACATCCTCACCGGGCTGTGGAGTTGGCGGGTCAGCCTGAACCTGCACGGCCACTGCTCGCTTTATCATGTCGGGATCATGCCCGCCCCGCCAGAGATGCCGACGCCCGTTTCGAATGGGGCTCCCTTTTGCCATAGGGCGCTGCACTTCAGGCATATGACAATTCTGGCAAATTAGGCCTTTTTCTTTCTCGAAATACGCGCCTTCATATTCAGAGAAGGTCCCGCAGGGCGCCGCCACATAATATTGCGTGGGACCGGAAACCACACTATGGCACCGATAACAGACCTGGGTGGTGCGAAAAGACGGATCAAATTTTGTCGGGTGCGGAGCCGCCGAATCATCATAAGGACCTAGTATCATCCCATCGCGCACATGGCAGGCGGCACAGGTCACCCCCTCCTTCTGGTACTCAGCGTCAAACCGATAATTGGGTATTTCAAATGCCTGCTCGACTCGCCCTCGTGGTATATCTTTCACCAGAGTGGGCTGCTGGTTTTCCAGAGGGGTATGGCAATTCAAACAGACCCAAATATTCTTATCTTTTTTCCAATAGGCTTGAAAAAATGGATCATGAAAGGCCTGGGCATGAATGCTCGACTTCCATTCTTGATAAATCTCTTCATGGCATTGCCCACATTCTTCCGCTTTCAGACTCTGCAACCCGACAGGTACCTGCTGGTAGGGTATCGCATGAGCATAATCATCACGTAAACCAAATATCACGACGGGACGCACTTCTGTGTAAAAATAATAGACTCCGACTCCCAGCAATAAGAGAAGGGAAATCCAGATTCGCACATGCCAAGAACGTTTTTGTTGCATGGTACTAACTATCGAGTAGCGACTGGAGATGCTGATCGACTGATCCAGCCAAGGCTTGAAGGTGATAGCCCCCTTCTAAACAGGCCAAGATTCGATTATTTGAAAAATTTTTCGCAATGGACAGCACTATGTTCGTAAGCTCCGCATACCCTTGTTCGGTCAATTCCATACTCGCAAGCGGGTCGTCTCGATGGGCATCAAAACCGGCAGATATCACGATAAACTCTGGCCGAAAGGCATCAGCCGCAGGAATAAGAACTTTTTGAAACACCTCCCGATATTCCTCATCACCCTCGCCCCCGGCTAAAGGTACATTAATCGTCATGCCCTTGCCCTGCCCTTCCCCTATCTCTGTTGCGCGCCCAGTCCCAGGATAATAGGGAAACTGGTGGGTACTAAAAAACATCACCGAAGGGTCTTCATAAAAGGCATGTTGCGTCCCATTTCCATGATGGACATCCCAATCCACTATTAAGACTCGTTGTAACCCATGATGTTCCTGAATATACCGTGCCGCAATTGCGACCGTGTTCAAAAAACAAAAACCCATGGCGCGATCAGCTTCGGCATGATGCCCTGGAGGCCGAACAGCACAAAACGCGTGATCAATGTCACCAGTCATGATGGCATCCACCGCCGCAAGGGCTCCACCCGTCGCCCAATAGGCGGCCTCTAAGGTCCCTGGCGACATGGAGGTATCAGGATCAAGGGACGCATAGCCCTCCACGGGAGAACGTTGTTCAAGACTAGCAAGATAGGAGGACTCATGAATACGCTCAACCCATTTCCGCTCAGCACGACGAGGCGTGAGCTGATGCAAGCGAGTCCATGTTCCCGAGGATTGTAATTGAGTATTTATGGCTCGGAGCCTCTCCGGAGATTCTGGGTGACTGTGTCCCATTTCATGGTCCAAATACCTCGGATCATAGACAAAGCCGACGCGTCCCATAACAATCAGTTTCCAGTCTTGAAGCTCACAGGCAAATGGGCGAGAAAATCAACAAATACCAGACTTGTATTGACTCATCTCAGGAAGGAAAATCGTCCAGAATCCTACCATAGGCCCTAGTCTTAGACAACGGATTGAGGCCCATGATAGGGTGATGACTCTTTGGCCTTGCACACAATCATGATAGAGGGAAATCATCCACAATGGCTAACCCAAAGATTGAACAATTTAAAAAAATTCTACAGATGGACCCTAAGGACGAAACCATGTGGTTCGGGCTTGGCAAAGCCTACATGGGGGATGAAAATTGGGCTGAAGCCGTCCCAGCACTAGAAGAATGCATCAAAGTCAGGCCCAATTACTCGGCAGCCTACTTCGCCCTCGCACAATCACTACAGAAGCAGGAACAACTTGAAAAATGCCGATCGATTTGTGCAGATGGCATCACCGTCGCGACCACAAATGGGGATTTACTCGTGATCAAAAACCTGGAAGAACTCCTTAACTCCCTTCCCTCCTAACCCCGGGATTTTTGACAATTGGGGTCAGACTCGCCATCATGCCATGACAATTGGTATGCTCTCAGCTGCCCTCAACGACTCGCCCTAAGGGAGAATCCATGGCCCGCTTACCCCGTTTTTTCGCCCCAGACATTCCTCTCCACGTTATCCAACGAGGGAACAATCGCCAAAAGTTATTCAACCACATTGCTGATTATCAGGTATATTTAGACTGGATGAAAGAGGCCGCCCAAGAGCACGAGTGCGCCATTCATGCCTACGTGCTCATGCCTGACCATGGGCACCTCCTCGTCACGCCCAAACACCAGGAGAGTTTGCCCAAGACCTTTCAATCCCTAGGCCGACGCTATGTGCAATATTTTAATTCCACCTATGAACGAACAGGAACACTCTGGGAAGGGCGCTACCGCGCTACTTTGATTGAAAGTGAAACCTACCTGCTCGCGTGTTCCCGATATATTGAGCTCAACCCTGTGCGAGCCGAGATGGTACGACACCCGCGCGATTATCGTTGGTCAAGTTATCACTATCATGCCGAGGGAAAATCGGTTCCTCTTCTTTCTCCGCATAAGCTCTATCAGCGTTTAGGCAGCACTGCCGCCGAACGACAGCAAGCGTATCGAACACTTTTTCGCCATCACTTAAGTGGAGAAACCCTCGACGCCATCCGGGAGGCCACCAATAAAGCCTGGGTCTTAGGGAGTGACAAATTCAAAGACCGCCTCGCGAAAAAATTAGACCGTCGCGTGGCGCCATTACCGCGAGGCCGTCCATCACTAGGGAAAGACTGATTCATAGACAATGCCCGGTCAGCGAAAAAAAGTCAGGTAGGCTGATATTTCCGCCGGAAAGAAGGGCACCCACTCTCTTTTTTACCAAGGCAGGCTCCCCACGAAGAAGGGGTACTAAGGCCACCGCAGCTGATGGCTCGAGAACCAGATGGAGGCGTTCAAACGCGATCTTCATGGCCGAGATAATTTCCTCTTCTTCGACCACAAAAATTTCTTCGACATGATCTTGCAACACACCAAACGTGCATTCGCCCAAGCTTGTCCGTAACCCATCCGCAATGGTGTCAGCCGGATCAGGCCTCACAATCATCCCCTGTTGCAAAGATAGGCAAGCATCCATGGCTCTCGCTGGCTCGCAGCCATAGACTTTGATGGCTGAATGTAGGCCATGAGCGGCAAGGCAGGCTCCTGAAAGCAATCCTCCTCCACCAACCGGTGCCAGAATCACATCCAACGTGGGCTCGGCTTGGAGTAATTCCAAGGTGGCCGTACCCTGCCCGGCAATTACATCTGCATCATTAAAGGGATGGATGAACAGTCCTCGCTTTCGCCACACTAAGTCTTGAGCGAATTCCTGGGCCTCCTGACGTGTAGACCGCACAGTAACCGTCCCCTTTAGTTCTTCTACCCGCATTCGTTTGAAAACATTGACTGGCTCAGGCATGACGATATGGGCGGAATATCCAAGGAGCTGACTCGCCAATGCAAGGCCTTGTGCATGATTACCAGAGGAGACCGTCACTACCTGATGAAATGGAGCAGAGGACTCCTTGCATGCCAAACCATGATAGGCCCCTCGAAATTTAAAGGCCCCGGTTCGTTGCAAATTTTCACATTTAAGAAAGACGGTGCCTCCGCATAGTTCATCTAAATATGATGAACGGAGGACCGGCGTTTGATAGACAATGCCGTCCAGAATCTTGGCCGCGCGCTGGACATGTAAAAATGTTGGGAGGGGAAAAGTCATAGTAGAGGGTTGGCCCCAACCTGCTACCCACAATGGCTTCTATCGATTTCCTGTGGTCAGCTTTCGCCTTCAGGAGGACGCTTGAGTTCTTCGAGCGCTACTTGCTTAGGCAGGAGAACGGGAAAGACAATACCGATTGGGTCACCCCGATGAATCGTGATGGGCTCTTGGGAAGGAATCTCTAATTGCAGCAAGAAATTGGTGACGAAGGCATCGTAATCTGGAAGAAAGTCGTAGAGATTGGGGGTCGTTTTATACTCTTGCGTTTTAATGCCTTCCCAAATGGAAAAGGGGCGTTGCGGCAGGTGGTAAAAATGGTTGGGCACGTCCTTCATCATCATCCCTAGTTGTTTGGGATAATAAAATCGAATGCCGCAACACAGCTTGGGGAACCCGCTATTGAGAATACTATCCACATACATCCCGGAAAAGGATTTATAGCCCAGCAGACGTTCTTCTGGAAGAATGGGCGGCGATTGCCATTCAAACCCTTTGCCCGCACGTCGAATCCGGCAATCCGCCGGAGAGCGAATGAGCCATCCATACTGCCCCACGAATCGGACCGGGCCACAATCATCAGGGATCACTTTATAACCGCTCGCAGCCAGCTGGCGCTGTTCATCTAAGTCCATCCCCGTCATCATGGGCCGATGCGGCTGAAAATCAAGTTTCAGGCGTTCCGGGGCAAAGGCCGTGGAGTATTCTCGCTCCCAATACACCACCCACTTATTGTCTGTGCTTTCTGGCAGTTCGTTCATGAAGGGGTTCTACTTCTTAACGGCATTTTCTGCATTTGGTTTATCTGTAGGGCCTTCGCCTCGTTTCACCATCCAAGCCACTTCGGCCACTCGTTTTCCTAATGCCATGGCATCCGCTTTTTCTTGCTCATCAATACCAGGACTGTCACCTTCCGTGGTCGCCGACGCACCAAAGGCTCCACCATCACTCACCACAATCATCTGATTCCCCAACATGGCAGCCAAGATAGTTAACATGGTCAGTTCTTTTCCACTCGACACTTGGCCGCCTGTCGAAAAAGCTGCTCCCACTTTATTGCGCATTTTGAATTCCGGGAATACCCCAAATTCAAATTGCCATCGATCAAAAAATGTTTTCACTTCTCCTGACATATTCGACCAATACACCGGCGACCCCACGACCACCGCATCACTGCCGAATAACACCTCAGCTGTGACCTCACCCACAGGATGAAGAAGCACACGCGTACCAGGAACAGCTTGAGCTCCCGACACCACGCTATTGGCCATTATTTTGGTATTGCCGGACAGGGAATGGTAGGCGACCAAAACCTGAATGGTCTCTGCATGAGAATGGACCTGGGCCGAAACTTGGGAGCATCCAACGCACAGGAATAGCAATCCCAGAAGCAACCGAACAGCAGATTGAGCCATCATCAAACTTCAGGAAAGTCGAGAGGTAGGAGAAACCATACCAACAAATGACTCAAGAAAGGATTGACTGAAAGATGCCGAATGAAGAAGCGTTACTGACGCCCAGTTTCTTCATCATATTGCTCTTCCACCGACACATGGGTGAGCGCACCTCGATGGTCACACACATGACACCGCACGCGGAATTCCTCTATCCATCTCTCTTGCACAAAATGTTTGCAACATTTAGGACAGGCAAACACGCCTTTCACATAATGCACTTGCTTCTTATACTTCATCACCGACCCCCTCTAAAAATAGAATGAATACGAAGGATTAGCCTGCCATACCCCTTTTCCAAAATGCAACTTAGGCTGCACCATCCATACGAATTGCTTGTCATCTGGAACTTAATATCTATGAATTTCGGTGTTTGCAGGCGAAGAACTTGTCGTGGACTGATTTGAGGCAGGTGTGTTGGACAGAAATCTCTTATTTCAGTCCGTCATGAGACGGTGCTGCGAGCACGGCGTGCGTTGGAACGAGAGGGTCGGCTGCTTCTCGCTGGCGGAGAAGGCTCGGCTTTCTCACCTAACCACACTTTGATCAGAGACTGGTAGGGAACATCACGCCGGTTGGCCTCAACTTTGATCTTCTCCAGCAACGAAAGCGGGAGGCGCAAAGAAATGGCCTGAGTAGACGGCTTCACATTTGGGAATCTCACATTCTTTGCCTGCGACCAATCAATATACTCCGTTGAATCGTGGCGCTCCCAAAATACCCGCTCTTCAGCTTCGTTTTTAAACTTTGGGATTGTTTTGAGTTTTTTCTTCATACATCCTCCGTTCCGTTCGGTGCATCGCCCTAGCTGAAATCACTCGAATTTTTCGTCCTCCAAATCGCAAGGTGAAGGTAATATGAAGCAAACGGCCCTCATTCGTTTTACCAAGAACGTGAAACCGTGCTTCCCCCTCACTGTGCTTTACATCTGGAACATGGACAATCGGCACATTAAAAAATACTTGCTCGGCTTCAACTTGTGTCACTCCATGCTTATCCGCACTCTTCCTGACATTGGCCGCATCCCAATCGAAGCCATCAATATTCCGATAATCCATTAATTTTGTATATTACTATAATATACATATACTTTCAAGATTCTCGGCATTCCTTGCGCAGGTCTGGCAATGCCCTTTTATTTCTGATTCCGTTGTTTTCGTGGGAAATAGTTGTCGTGGACTGCTTTGAGGCGGGTATGTTCAACATGGGTATAAATTTGTGTGGTGGCAATGCTTGCATGCCCAAGCATCATCTGAACGGATCTGAGGTCAGCCCCATGATCCAAAAGGTGGGTGGCGAATGAGTGGCGCAGCATATGAGGGGAAATCGGCTTGATAATACCTGCCCGCACGGCACGGGCCTTTAAGATATTCCAAAAACATTGCCGGCTCATGGGCCGGCCTAACCGTGTGAGGAAAAGGGCATGGGATTTTTTTGTTTTGAGGTACTGTGGACGAATCACGGCAATATAGTGCGCAACCAAATCTCGAGCCTTTTGGCCAATGGGCACAATACGTTGTTTATCCCGCTTGCCGGTGGCTTGCAAAAAACCCACATCAATGTTGATGTGGGCCAACTCCAAATTGACTAACTCCGAAACACGTAGCCCAGTGGCATAGAGCAATTCCACCATGGCCGCATCACGCCAATCATCTCGCTGCCCCATGGCTGGAAGGTTGAGAAGTCGCGTGACCTCCGATTCGGACAAGAGCTTGGGGAGTTGCACCCATTGCTTGGGTGTCCCTTTAATGATCCCTTCGAACGCTCCGCTCCCCTGGCTTAAAGCCAGATGCTTGTAAAAACCTCTAACCGCTGCCAAGCACCGTGCGATGGACGAAGAGGATAAGCCCGCCGTTTTAAGACTATATAGAAATTGGACCCATAACGGTTTTGTGAGCGCATGAAGGTCCGTCAGACCTTCCTGTTGGAAAAAATCAGTGAGTTTTCGAAGATCTCGCCGATAGGCCGCCAAGGTATTAGCCGCACAGCCACTTTCCACTTGCAACATTGTCAGGTATTCATCCATTAATTCTTGCATAACGACCTTGGCTCAAGAATATTCCGTGATACCTTTCATTAAGCGATCAATTCAGGTTTTTCTGCCCTTGACAGAAATTGTGGTGTTCTCCTATTTAGGTAAGCGAACTTCCTGATATAATAATCCGAAACAGTCATCAACGCACCCTCATCAACCAATTATCTTGATTCACCCTAGTCAGAATTCTCCAAAACGACAGCCGTTCCTTCCAACCGTATGACACACGTAATTCGTATCCGCCCACAGAGGTTGGCCTTGGTTTGGCTCACCCTCGGTATGCTCTTCTTCGGATATTTAGGGACTTTAGGGCTACCGGATTCCGTGAGAGGAGCTCAAGATGCCTCGTTACCTCCTCTGGATCAAGCCAAAATCCTACTCGAAACAGGTAAACCGACAAAATCGATTGAAGTCCTTGAGGAGCTTATTGATTCGCTTCCCCCTCCGGCTATCCTTCAACAAGCATACCTCTTACATGCGACAGCCCTTCAAAGTACGAAGCAAATCCCCGAAGCCTTAAGTGTCTTACAGCAGTTATTAGAAGAGTTTCCCTTTGCCCCCGCAACAAATCCTGCGCGTATTTTGCTCGCGGAACTCTCCATCGAAACGAAAGACTATACCCAGGCCCTCAGTCAATTATATTTGGCATTGGATTACGCCACCGACCAGACATCCCGCCGACATGTCCTTCAACTCATAAGACAAGCTGAACAAGAAAATGGAAATCCGTTGGGTGCCATAAAAGCCGCCCTCAATGAGATGATGGTTGTTGATCCCTCCCAACGCCTTGAGCTTGAGCAGCTGACGCAATCAATTATTTTGCAACAACTGAATGAAGAGTCTCTTCAAGAAATCATAGAAAGTTATTCCACCCGCTATCCAGGGGATATTGCCACCATCAGGCTCATTGAACTTCACACCTCGCGAGGGGATGAAGTCTTAGCTGAACGAGATATCCGTAGTTTTCTCAATCGATTTCCGAGCCATCCCTATGCGCAAACGGCTATGGCCCTGCTTCAATCGTTCATTAGCAAAATCAAAGTACATCCCCATATTCTAGGGGTAGCTTTGCCGTTCTCAGGCCCCATGAAACCTTATGGGAATGATTTGCTCAATGGCATTCGATTGGCCCTGGATATCGCCAAGGAACAATGGGGGCTCTCCTCTGTTGGATTAGTCGTGAAAGATACCACGACACTCAACGCCCCCCTGCGTGTCGAGATGCAACAATTGCTTAATGAGTTCCAACCTCGTGCGGTGATTGGACCACTGCTATCCAGAGAAATTCGCGACTTAAGTCGCCTACCAGATGATTATGCCACTCCGTTTATTACACCCTCTTCCACACTTCTCAACGTCCGGCAATATGGCTCGTATTGGTTCAATACGGCAATGACCTCTTCCGTTCAAGCCAAACGCCTTGTGGAATATGCCACGATGAAACTGGGATATCATCGATTTTGTGTCATCTATCCCAAAACTTCCTACGGACGGGAATTAGCGGATATGTTTGCCAAAGAAGTCATTCATTCCGGGGGAGAAGTGATCGCCGTTGAAGAATATACCGAGGAACAAACAGACATCGGCGAACAATTGGCCAAACTCAAAGTGAAGGATCTTGCACAATACGGCCTTGAAGAACCTGAAGAAACGCGAACAGGTGAAGAACGCTTGGTGTACACCCCTGGCTTTGATGCGGTATTTCTTCCCGGACAACCAGTGCACTTAGCGATCATTGCGGCCCAATTAGCTTTTTTTGACATGAATGTTCCGATTCTTGGTGGGAATAGCTGGCACAATCCGGAGTTGTTTCGTTGGGCCAAACAAGACTTAAATGGCAGCATTTTTGTCGATGGGTTTTTCCTCAATAGTCCTGACCCGAATGTTCAAATGTTCATTCAGCGCTATCGCAGCCAGTTCCATAAAGACCCCTCATTGTTTGCGGTCCAAGCCTTCGATGCGGCTACCGTCGTACTAGAAACGATTCGCAAGGGCGCTCAGTCAGGACAAGATGTCTGGGATCAGCTGGTCCGACGATCAGACTTACCGGCATTAAGTGGCTTTGCCTCCTTTAGTTCAGCAGGTATCTTGAATCGCCGCCTCTATCTACTCCAAGTGCAAAATCGCAATTTCCTCCAACTCAATTAATTTCATGGAATCATTCACTTCCTTTCTTCATAACCTTTCATTCATGTTGGTCCCATTAATGGCGGCGGTCGTCCTTCATGAATATGCTCATGGGCGGGTCGCCTACTTTTTTGGAGATCCCACCGCAAAATCTCTGGGCCGCCTTACATTAAATCCTCTTCCCCACATCGATATGTATGGAAGCATTATTGTTCCCCTAATGTTATTTCTCATACCTGGCGGATTCATCTTTGGCTGGGCCAAACCAGTCCCGATCGATACCAGGAAACTGCATAATCCCAAACGAGATATGGCCCTTGTCGCGATCGCAGGACCATTAATGAATTTATTCCTAGCGGTTGTCAGTGGCTTGATACTCGCCTTGTTTTTATTTATTGACCCGACTCTTAAAGAAAATTGGCCCCCACAACCAGGGGTTGACCCACGTGGAGATCTACAGGGGATGCTCCTTGTTCCACTTACCGCTATGGCGTTTTTTTCAATGCTCATTAATGTCGTACTATTTGCCTTTAATCTTTTGCCGATTCCACCATTGGATGGAAGCCGAGTGCTTGTCAGTGTGCTTCCACCAAACCAGGCCTTATCGTTGGCCCGACTCGAACGCTATGGCTTCCTTGTTGTTATAGGACTGATAATGGTTAACTCGTATATTCCAATTTTGAGTGTATATCTAGGCTTTTTTCTGGACATATTTTTCCATACTTTTCTTTCAAACTTAAATTCATAAATTTAATTTTTTACGAGGTCTTATGGGATCACGCGTACTCAGCGGCATGCAACCTAGTGGCCTGATGCATTTAGGCAATTTACTTGGAGCCTTGGAAAATTGGAAAAAGCTCCAAGCCGAGCATGAGTGTTTCTTTTTCGTAGCGGATTGGCATGCACTGTCAACAAACTATGCCGATACCAGTCGCGTCAAAGAATTTTCCCAAGAGCTCCTTATTGATTGGCTGGCCGCAGGGATCGACCCACATAAAACCACCGTATTTATTCAGTCCCACGTTCCTGAACATGCCATTTTGCATTTATTATTTTCTATGATTATTCCCATTCCCTGGTTAGAGCGAAATCCCACCTATAAGGAAAAACAGGATGAGATCAAAGAAAAAGACCTTTCTACCTATGGGTTTTTAGGGTATCCAGTGCTTCAGGCCGCGGACATTCTTTTATATAAACCTGATCTCGTACCGGTTGGGAAAGACCAGCTTCCACATTTGGAACTCACTCGAGAAGTTGGTCGTCGGTTTAATAGTTTGTATACCGCGGTCTTCCCTGAGCCGAAAGAATACTTGACCCAATTTCCTAAAGTGTTGGGAATCGACGGGCGGAAAATGAGCAAGAGTTACCACAACACGATTAATCTATCTGATACCGAACCCATTGTTCGGCAAAAATTGAAAACCATGGTCACCGACCCTGCCAGAGTCAGACGGACTGATCCAGGCAATCCTGAAGTCTGTCCCGTCTATGATTTCCATAAAATATTTTCAACTGACGCAACGATTCAACAAGTTGCCACTGATTGCCGAACAGCTGCCATTGGATGTATTGATTGCAAAAAACAGGTCGCCGATGCCATGGTCCAGAGGTTTTCGCCCATGTGGGAAACCCGTGCAGCGGTGACCGCTAAACCCAAGCAAACCCAAGAGGTCGTGGAAGAAGGACGGAAACGCGCTTCCGTGGTCGCAGGTGAGACCATGAGAGAAGTCAAAGAAGCCATGAAGATTTAAAAAAAACAGGTTTTTTCTTATTTCTTGACAGGATATAGACCCGTCGCTACTATCCGTCCTCAATTTCCATGAACCATAAACTACTGTAAAAGGACCTTGGATTTACAATGAGTATTCGTGTCGCTATCAACGGATTTGGGCGTATTGGAAGAAATTTTTTCCGGACCAGTTACAATGATCCTGACATTGAGATTGTTGCACTGAACGATTTAACCGATTCCAAAACCCTTGCCCATCTTCTGACATACGATTCGGTCCATGGAACCTTTCAGACCGATGTCCAACACACCCCAGATTCACTGATTGTCAATGGCAAATCCATTCGCATTTTTGCCATCAAAGATCCCAAAGCCCTGCCGTGGAAAGAACTGCAGATTGATTTTGTCATTGAATCGACCGGCCGGTTTACCGACCGCCAGAGTGCCGGCCAACATCTAGAAGCTGGAGCCTCTCGCGTGATCATTTCCGCTCCCGCCAAGGATCCAGACAATACCATCGTCCTCGGGGTTAACGAATCAACCTATAACCCACAAGAGCACAAAATCATTTCCAATGCATCCTGCACGACCAATTGTTTAGCTCCCCTTTCAAAAATTATCTTACAAGAGTTCGGTATCAAACATGCGTTTATGACCACGGTGCATTCATTCACCAATGATCAACAGTTGCTCGATCTACCACATAAAGATTTACGCCGAGCACGAGCCGCCAGTTTATCGATGATTCCCACGTCAACTGGCGCGGCCAAGGCCTTACATCTCGTGATTCCTGAATTAAAAGGAAAAATCGACGGAATGGCCATCCGAGTCCCCACGCCCAATGTCTCACTCATTGACCTTTCTGCTGAAGTGGAGAAGGATTGCGATATCGAAGCCGTGAATGGCGCCTTCAAACAAGCCGCCCAAGGATCGTTAAAAGGATATTTGCAGGTCTCCGAAGCCCCTATCGTTTCAACCGATCTCAATGGATGTCCCTATTCAGCAACACTTGATGCACCCCTCACTGCTGTGATGGATAAGCGCTTGGTGAAAGTTTTTGCCTGGTATGACAATGAATGGGGTTATTCGTGTCGATTACGTGACCTCGTCAAGTTTCTTGCACAACAGAGTTAACCAATGACCGCCCGCGGGGCCCTGTGGTATCTGCTCCGCCATACTCCATCTTTCGTGGAAGGCCAAGGGAGTCATGCACCTCACCAAACAAACCATCGATCAAATCGATCTTCGTCACAAGCGCGTCCTCATTCGAGTGGATTTCAATGTCCCGCTTGATGATACTGGTGAAATTTCTGACGACTCACGGATACGCGCTGCACTGCCCACCATTAACAGGGCAATTGACGATAATGCCGTCGTGATTTTGTGTTCCCACCTCGGTCGCCCTCAAGGCACCGCGAATCCAGCTTTCAGCCTTGCTCCGGTGGCAAAACGCTTACAACGCCTCCTCAACAAACCAGTAAACTTTACTGAGGATTGTATTGGCCCTGTTGTTGAAGCTGCCGTGAAAAACGCGAAACCCGGGGATGTGATCCTTTTAGAGAATTTACGATTCCATCCTGGTGAGGAAAAAAATGATGCTCAATTTTCCGCTCAACTGGCGACCCTTGCCGATGTGTATATTAACGAAGCCTTTGGAACAGCCCATCGGTCCCACGCCTCAACAGTTGGCATCACAAAATACATAAAGAATTCTGCTGCAGGATTTCTCATGAAACGTGAGGTCGAGGCCTTAGAAGGAACCGTTGAAAACCCAGTTCGTCCCTTTGTGGCCATATTAGGTGGAGCAAAAGTTTCAGGGAAAATCGGCGTGATAAAAAACCTGACGGGAAAGGTCGACAAAGTCATCATTGGTGGTGGGATGGCATTTACATTCATCAAGGCCCTCGGGTTCGAAATTGGAAAATCTTTAGTTGAGGAAGACATGGTGGATTTAGCCAAACAAACCCTTGAGCAAGCCATGGCCCAAAAAATCAAGTTTTATTTACCCGTGGATTGCGTGGTGGCATCAAGCTTAGAACCTGATGCTGAAACCATGATTGTGACGATCCAGGAAATTCCTCCTGGTTGGTATGGAATGGATATCGGTCCAGCCTCCGTTCGACTTTTTGGAGAAGCGGTCCAAAACGCCAAAACCATCTTATGGAATGGCCCGATGGGCGTGTTTGAACGAGACGCATTTTCCCGTGGTACATTTGCACTCGCTCATTCTGTTGCCAATGCCTATGCAAAGACCATTGTCGGTGGAGGAGATACAGCCTTAGCTGTGCACCGTGCTGGTGAATCAGAAAGCATGGCGTTCATTTCAACTGGTGGAGGTGCCGCGCTCCAATTGCTTGAAGGCAAACACATGCCAGGACTTGCCGCCTTACCTGACCGCCCGGTTTAATCCAGACATGAATATTTCATCTCTTTTCTGAAAGTACGCCTTTTCTATGCCCAAGCGAATTATTGTCGGCAACTGGAAAATGCACAAGACCATTTCCCAGGCCGAAGCGCTGATCCGACAAATCATTGAGTTGTATCAACCTGATCCATCCGTGGAACTAGCAGTAGCCCCTCCCTTCGTGGCATTAGAATCTGTGAATCGACTCTTAACGACCACACCTATTAAGCTGGCCGCACAAAATGTCTGTGGGAAAAACGAGGGGGCGTTTACAGGAGAAATTTCCCCGCCTATGCTACAAGAACTAGGCTGTCACTATGTCATTCTTGGACATTCCGAACGGCGTCACCTTTTTGGAGAAACCGATCAGGCCATTAACGAAAAGGTCCATGCCGCTCTTCAACAGGGGCTTCAACCCATTTTGTGTATCGGGGAACGACTAGAGGAACGGGAATCGGACCAAACGCATTCAGTGATCCAGCACCAATTACAAAGAGGGTTGGCTGGGCTGGAGGCCAAAGACCTAGAAAACCTTACTCTGGCCTATGAACCAGTTTGGGCCATTGGGACCGGGAAGGCAGCAACCGTAGATCAAGCATCTGAGGTACATTCGGCTATTCGATCATCTGTAGCGACAGGATGGAAATTAAACCCGGAACATATTAGGATCCTGTATGGTGGCAGTGTCACGGCTGA
Organism: Nitrospirales bacterium; assembly: GCA_029261295.1. Classification (GTDB taxonomy): domain Bacteria; phylum Nitrospirota; class Nitrospiria; order Nitrospirales; family UBA8639; genus Nitrospira_E. The sequence goes on from JAJDBP010000007.1 coordinate 198,765, forward strand.
CAATGCCCAGACCCTGTTTCAATCTCCCCAAATTAATGGGGCTTTGGTAGGGAAAGCTTGTCTGAATTCGGAATCCTTTGTTAAGATAGCTCAGCTTGCTGCTTTAGATTCATGAATTAGCCTCCGAGGACAATAAGGAAATATGTACACATTAGCCGTTTCCATTCATCTCATAGTCTGTTTCCTCATGATTGCCGCTATTTTGCTGCAAGCTGGGAAGGGAGCAGAAATCGGCGCCTCGTTTGGAGGTTCCTCTCAAACAGTTTTTGGAAGCCGCGGTCCTGGCACTTTCCTGAGTAAAGTTACTGTTGGAGCGGCTATCGTGTTCATGTTGTCCTCCTTGAGTCTCGCGTTGCTTTCCAAGCAGGCCCATACCTCCTCTACCGTCATCGACCTTCACCCAACAACCCACCAGGAATCCTCATCTACCACCGAAGAAACGACAACTACGGCCCCTTCGGCTGAATCTTCCTCCGCAACTACGCCAGCACCAGAAGCTTCATCAGAGGCAGTTCCAGAAGCCCCACCTTCCGCTCCCAGTGAACCATAAGCTCACTCTCCTGTATGCAGTGCTCTCGTTAATTTTTGTTGAAGCCTCAAGTCTGGAAATCAAGGCAAGGGCAGGCTTTGAGAGAAGCTAAAGACGGGTGAGCCAATGAGCGTAGGCGGGGTCTTCCCCTTGAACAATTTTAAAGAAATCGTTCTGTAGAGATTGTGTAATTGGTCCAGGCTTGCCCTCGCCAATCGTTCGGTCATCTAATTCACGGACAGGCGTGACTTCGGCAGCCGTTCCTGTGAAAAACACCTCATCAGCCACATACATGGCATCTCTCGTAAAGCGTTCCTCAACCACGGGAATATTTTTGGCACGAGCTAATTGAAGAATCGAATTACGGGTGATCCCATCAAGAATCGAGGTTAATGGCGTCGTTTTTAAAACACCTTTGGTGACGATAAAGACATTTTCACCCGTGCCTTCTGCGACGTAACCATCAGGGTCTAGAAGAATACATTCCTCATACCCTGACTTTATAGCTTCCCATTTTGCCAGAATAGAATTCACGTAATACCCCGAGACCTTCGCCCTTGTCATCGACACATTCACGTGATGTCGGGTAAACGAAGATATTTTGGCTCGTATCCCCTTGCCCAATGCCTCTTCCCCCAAATACGACCCCCAAGGCCAAGCCGCAATAGATACGCGGGTAGGATTATCCCCAGGATAGACTCCCATCGCTCCAAATCCCACATAAGCAATGGGTCGGATATAACACGAAGCCAATTCATTCACTCGAACGGTTTCGACAATCGCTTCGGTTATCTCCTTTTTATGAAAGGGCATCGGCAGAAGAGTAATATGGGCCGACTCAAATAAGCGATCAACATGTTCCTGCAACCGAAAAATAGCTGAGCCCTGCTTGCCTTCGTAGCAACGAATGCCTTCAAAGGCTGCCAGACCATAATGAAGCGAATGGGTTAAGACGTGAACGGTGGCATCATCCCAGTCGACCAACGTTCCATCCATCCATATTTTCTTTGATGCTGTAACCATAGCCGGATATTCACCTATTCTTTCTAGAAAAGAGCCTTCATCTTCTTATGCTGCCAATGACAAAAATGATACGATGCCCCCTTATGCTTCGGAGATGCAAATGATATACTAAAATCTTGACTTAAATGTAAACATACTGGCAAAATGAATGTTTTGTAAGGAGCGACGAAAACATGTATGCGATAATTGAGACTGGCGGCAAACAATACCGGGCGGAACCTCAGGGACTTCTGCAAGTTGAGTCTTTAGAAGGCGATGTCGGCTCAACCGTTGAATTTGATTCCGTTCGATTCGTTCAAACCGATCAAGCCCCAATTGTTGGCACCCCAACCATTGCTCAAGCTGTGGTTAAAGGAGAGATCGTTCGGCATGCTCGAACTCGATCTATTACGGTCTTCAAAAAGAAGCGCCGAAAAGGATATCGTCGAACCAGGGGACACCGACAGGGTTTCACTCAAGTTCGCATTACAGAAATTGTTACCCCGTAATCAATATTTTTCTTAAGCGCTGGAGACATGATTCATGGCACATAAAAAAGGTGGCGGTTCATCACGAAACGGCCGCGATAGTAATCCGCAATATTTAGGAGTCAAAGCCTATGCCGGTGAAGCAGTTTCCGGAGGCAGCATATTAGTCAGACAACGCGGGACCAAATTTTTTCCAGGCACTAACGTTGGCTTGGGAAAAGACTACACCCTATTCGCTAAAGTGACTGGCACCGTAAAGTTTGAAGGGGGCACAGCCCGACGCAAAGTCAGCGTGTACCCTTCCGCCTAACGACACCTCATTTATTCCTCCGTTCTTTTCGTCACACCCACTTCAGTTTCTTTCAAGAGCCGGGTAAGATAGAACTCCTATGTTCATTGATCACGCACGCATTTTTGTCAAAGGTGGAAAGGGTGGATCCGGCCACTGTAGTTTCCGTCGGGAAAAATTTGTCCCACGAGGTGGCCCTAATGGCGGCGATGGCGGCCACGGAGGCCACGTCATTTTCGAAGCATCTCATCGCGTATCGACCCTCCTAGACCTTCGCTATCAACGCCACTACCAAGCCCAAGCTGGGGAACGCGGACTCAAGTCCAATCAACATGGTTCCAAAGGGGAACATATCGTCATCCATGTCCCTGTCGGCACGTTGGTCAAAGTTGAGGAGACTGAGGAAACGATTGTGGATCTTATTGCAGATGGACAAACGGCCGTTGTTGCCGAAGGCGGGAAAGGGGGAAAAGGCAATGCCCGTTATGTGACATCCACGAATCAGGCACCCCATGACTTTGAACCCGGGACACCAGGGCAAGAACATTGGCTCACTCTAGAACTAAAGCTCCTCGCTGATGTCGGACTGGTCGGCTTTCCTAACGCCGGCAAATCAACCCTCATTTCAGCCATTTCCTCAGCACATCCAGAAATCGGGAGTTATCCCTTTACCACGTTGCGCCCACATCTTGGAGTCGTCGAATGGGCGGAAGAATCCTCCTTCGTGGTTGCTGATATTCCAGGATTAATCGAAGGGGCTCATGAAGGGAAAGGTCTGGGCATTCAATTTCTCAAACATATCCAGCGTACGGCTTTATTGCTCTACCTCATTGATATCACGGAATGGGTTGAAGAAGACCCCATCGTTAGTTTTGAAACCTTAAGGAAAGAACTCCAAGCGTTCGATCCAACCCTCCTTGAACGCCCCTTTGCCATAGCCGCCACGAAAACTGATTCCAAGGGCGAAGGGTTACACCTCAACGCTCTTCAAGCCTACTGTGTCAAACATGACTATCATTGTTTTCCACTGTCGGCGGTGACTAGAGATGGCCTTACCTCCCTGATCACCTATCTGGGAAAGACTGTCCTGGAGAATAAAGCTTCATGCACCAGCAACTGCTAACCACATGCAAGCGCATCGTGGTCAAAATTGGGAGTAGCCTCGTCGCGTCCTCTGATGGCGGCCTCCATCTTGATCGAATCGGAAGGCTCACCAAAGAATTAGGGGAATTACAATCTCAAAATCGTGAGCTGGTGATCGTATCGTCCGGCGCAATTGTTGCTGGCATTTCCCACTTGGCATTAACCACCTACCCCCAAGACCTTCCCCTGCGACAAGCGGCCGCAGCCGTTGGACAAAGCCACCTCTTGTGGGCCTACGAAACAGCCTTTAAGAGGTCTGGACATAGAATTGCTCAAATTCTTTTAACGCATCAAGACCTCGGAGGCCGCCGCCGGTTTCTTAATGCGAGACATACACTCACCAAATTGATTCAACTTCAGGTCATTCCTATTATTAACGAAAATGATACCCTTTCAATTGATGAAATTCGGTTCGGCGACAATGATGCCCTAGCCGGTCAAATTGCGCATCTCGTCGATGCCGACCTCTTGGTCATCTTGTCTGATGTGAATGGACTCTATGAAGCAGACCCTCACATCAACCCTTCGGCAAAACTTATTTCTCTTGTGCCAACCATTACCAAACGAATTGAAAATCTGGCAGGAGCCTCCAGAACCCAAGCGAGTCGTGGAGGGATGGTGACGAAAATTCAAGCCGCGAAACAGGCCGGCCGATTTGGCGTACCCACGCTCCTCTTAAATGGTGAAACACCCAATGCCCTCGCTGAAGCTCTAGACGGGAACCCCAGTGGGACATTCTTCGCCTCAAAACAATCATCTCTGACCAACCGCAAACAATGGATCGCATTTACGCTCAGACCCAAGGGAGAAATCATGCTCGATGAAGGGGCGGTCGCAGCACTGGTCCTTCGTGGGAAAAGCTTATTAGCCTCGGGGATCCTTGAGGTCAAAGGCCGATTCCTCAACGGTGATCCTGTGAGTTGTACCACGAAAGAAGGCATTATGTTCGCCAAAGGCATTACCAATTACTCTTCTGAAGCCCTAGAACGAATTAAAGGGAAGCAGACAACAGAAATTCAAGAACTGTTGGGGGCGTTGGAGTATGAAGAAGTCATTCATCGAGATAATCTTGCCTTAACTCCCTAAGCTTAAAAAGTCCTAAGAATTTCTATCAATGTTCATTGGCCTCCTAGGCGGTAGTTTCAATCCCATTCACAATGGGCATTTGCACATCGCCAAGTATGTGCTTGAAGCACTCGCACTAGATCGAATCATCTTTATTCCCACGGGCGATCCCCCGCATAAACCAGCCACATCCCTGGCCCCTGCCTCCCATCGCTTGGAAATGGTCAAACTGGCAACAGAGTCAATGGATTCTTTTGTCGTTGATGATCAAGAAGCCCTTTCCCCTGGGATCTCTTATAGTGTTGATACAGTCACACGCCTAAAAGGTGATTCCCCCAGTGGCACGGAATTGGGATTTATCATTGGATTGGATGCTTTTTTAGAGTTTCCCAGTTGGAAGCAAGCCACACATATACTGAATATTTGCCATCTCATTGTCTGTTCCAGGCCAGGAACCACATTTACCCAACTTCAAGCCCTTGCATTCCTCCCAAAAATTCCCCTTACCCAGCTGGACAATCTGGACCAACAAATCGGGACTCACCAGGATATTGCGCTGCCTTCTGGAAGTGCGATCACGCTCCTGTCGGTTCCACCCAATACGGTATCGGCCTCTCATATTCGTGAGCAATGTGCCCTACAACGCCCAATAGGAGATTGGTTGCCGCCCTCTGTGGAGTCCTATATAATTCAACACCAAGTATATCAATGACCCGCACTACCCCACCTCAATCAACACGTTCTCCCGAACAAGCCATCTTCATCGCGCAATCGGCCTCAGAAAAAAAGGCTGAGGACGTGTTGGTGTTGGAAGTCGGAGATTTGACCTCTATTGCCGATTATTTCATCTTTGCCTCAGGAGAGTCAGAACGCCAGGTTCGAGGATTGGCCGCGTTTATTGAAAAAGAAATGACCCAACGATATGACATACACCCGGTCATTGAAGGCAAAGAAACCGCCAATTGGATCTTATTAGATTACGGCGACATCATCGTTCATATTTTCCGTTCAGATATCAGACAGTATTACGCCCTTGAAAAAATGTGGGCCGATGCTCCGCAAATCACCATTCCAGAATCTGAACACCCGATCACACCAACCCGGCAATTAGTCGGCGGGTAAAAAACCGCTTCAAAGAGGAGAAGCTTCATGACGTGTTACCAAGACCTTGCTGATCGAGTCCTTAAGGGTACATCTCCTACGCGAGAAGAAGCCTTAGAGATATTGGCAACACCTCAGGAAAAACTTCTGGATTTGGTCAACGCGGCCTATACCATTCGCTCAAAATATTTTGGCAAGACGGTTCGATTGCAAATGCTCTTGAATGCTAAAAGTGGAGCCTGCCAAGAAGATTGTCATTATTGCTCGCAATCAACTATCTCCGATGCACCCATTGACCGCTATGCCTTGTTGTCACCAGAAAAAATGATGGAAGGCGCACGTCGGGCGGCAGACGCCAAAGCCCAACGCTATTGCATCGTGATCAGCGGCCGTTCCCCTTTGCAGTCAGAAATCACACAGATCTCCAGCGCGGTCAAAAAAATCAAAGGCGAAATTCCCATTCAAATTTGTTGTTCATTGGGCCTTCTCAATGGGGAGCAAGCCAGTCAATTAAAAGACGCCGGCGTGGATCGGATAAATCACAATCTCAATACCAGTGAAGCCTTTCATCCATCCATATGCACCACACACACCTATCAAGATCGGGTTGACACGCTTAAGCATGCACGAGCGGCAGGCTTAGAACTCTGTAGCGGTGGAATTATCGGGATGGGCGAACGAGATGAAGATTTAGTAGATTTAGCGTTGGCATTGAAAGACGTACAACCGGATTCGATTCCTCTGAATATGCTCTATCCGGTGGATGGCACGCCATTTGGCGAAAAGAATGATTTAACTCCAGCCCGGTGTCTCACCATCCTGTGTTTGTTCCGCTTTTTCCACCCACAAACTGAAATTCGCGCCGCCGGTGGCCGAGAAAAAAACCTCCGCTCACTCCAACCATTAGCCCTCTATGTTGCCGATTCACTCTTCGTGGATGGCTATCTCACCACCCCAGGCCTGGCCCACCAGGAAGTCTGGAACATGATCGAAGACATGGGCTTTACGGTAGAAGTCAATTACCAAGGCGAAGAAAAACCCCAAACCGAAGCCTGCTCCGCCTAAATCCTTTGGTTCTCCCCCTCCTGTGTAAGGAGGGGCAAGGGGAGGTAGAAGCATATGGCCAAGATCATTTTGTTCCGGCATTAGAACCCAAAACCATTCCAGCACAACTCTTTAAATGACGCTTGACCCCAACGGAGGCAGCCTAACTCGCGGAGCCTGTCCTGAGTTTTCTCGAAGGGCTCAAACAAAGGCTGCCTCAGTCCCATGGCCAGCGCATTTTGGTTGTGCCGAAGGCGCCGAGAGCATTAAAAGTCTCTATTGTGGGAAAATATCCAAAACTGATGGTCGCGAAAAAGAAGCAGATTAAAAAATTGAAATACTGTAGGGAAGCGAGGAAATGAATAAATTTCCGGTTCATCTAGCCCAAGGAGTATTCCATTAGTCATTACTCTAATATTTCAACCCCCTATCGCATTATCGGTCAGATAAATTGACTGCTTAGAATGTTAAACCCATCTCTTTTAACAAACTTTTTCCTTTTTTAGTGGCAAATATAGCCAGACTTTTTTTCCCAAAAATTTGGGTATTTCCTCCCTCATAGTTGGTTATTTTTGTTGTTATTAGACCTTTTTTTTCAAGTGTCTCGATGGCTAAAAGCTCCCCTTTTTTGCTTTCCTTTAGTACGTCGAAATTTAATCCACCTTCATAATCCTGCCCATGAGTGCCGGAATCAATGAGGTAATAGAGTTCATATGCTGACAGCTCGCCCGAGAAACTAGAAGTTCCTGCGAATTTGAACTTGCCTCCAAGAAACTCTGCTTCATGGGTTTTAGATAACAATTCCTCTAGAACTGGCTTAAAACTAAAAACCAGAACTACAACCATAATTGGAATAAATGTCTTACCAATCAAATTTATTAGTTCTTTAATAATTTCCAATTTATTATCTGGATTTTGATCCTTAGAATGCTGAAATTCGTGGCAGAACTTACACTTTAAGGCCGGCGCAGGAATGGTTTCAAAACAATGAACACAAGGTTTTTCATCCATCTGTAGATTTTCCTTCTAACTAGAAACAGACAGCTCAACAGTTCTTCTAAAGGAAGTGTTACATTTTCTGATTTTTTTGTCATCTCAAATATCTATATATTATTCAGGCACCTTCCCTGGCCTGGTTGTGTGGCCGAGCAGTGCAGCCAACACCGAGGAAAAGGCGAGCATTGTTTGAGCGTAGCGAGTTTGCGCGCCGCCGGTGTTGGCGAACCGCACAGGAACCCCAAAAGGGCCACACCATGGCCAACAGGGTTTTGGCTACTTTTGCCGAAACAAAAGTGGCTCGTCCGCCGGGACGAAACCCGGCAATATCAATAACCCCTTGAAACCGGAGTTAAAAAACGAGGCCGTCGTGTTCCAACTTCTAATAATTATTGAGAAAAAATCTAGATGAATTCCCGACTAACAATGCCGAAAATGACAACGTGGAAAATGGATTAGGAGGAATGGAACCTTCACTCTGGTGATAAACCTTTCTCTAAATTTTCTTTGGCTTGGAGTACGGCCCGGTCTGCCTTACAGATATACGTCCCCTTTTTTTTAGGTTGCTTCTTGGCATTCAGCCTTTTTGTGATTTTCTTCAATGCTTGTTTGATCTTTTTTTGTCTGTTCATCGTCGCTCCAGATAACTTATCACATGCAATATTTCACTTACTCAATTTCTTCATATTAACTTTCCTTTCAACCTTCATCCTATTTCAACATCGTACCTGCAATCTTGGCCGTGGGGAAAGAAAATAGTGAGAGGGTCATTCGTATCGTAAATCCTGGGCAATCGTCTGACGGCTGGCCCAGCGAGCTGGAGCCCAGGCTCCAATCAACGCTGCGGCCAAGGCAACGAGAATGGCCATACCAATAGTTTCCCAGGCTACAGTATATTGAATCGTCCAGCCAAAGGATTGTTTATTAATCACTTTGATTAAGACGACGGACAAGGCCATGCCGACGACGATACCGACGACCGCCCCTAACCCGGCGAGGTAACAGGATTCCCAGAGAATCAACCCCTGGATTTGTCGGCCACTGGCCCCGATGGCCCGAAGGGTTGCCAATTCGCGTCGTCGTTCCAAAATAGCCGTGAAGAGTGTATTCATGATGCCTAACACCGCGACGCTTAAGGCAATCAACTCCAACACATATGTGACGCGAAACGTTCGATCAAAGATATCAAGAATTTCTTCCTTCAGTTCACCGTTGCTGATCGTGACAATCGGTCTCTGACTTTCTAAGACGTTTTCAATTTCTTGACGAACATCCGAGAGCACCTCTCCCTTTTTAAGATAGACAGCAAACACTGTGGCGTCTTCTTCTCCCCATTTCTGAATAAAAAGTCCTTGATCCATCACAACTTTTCCACCATCCGTGGCGTAATCATAAAATATTCCTAAAACAGGAAATTGCTCTAGACCCTTTGGTGTTTTTAAAGACAGTTGATCACCCAGACCAAGCCCTAATCGTTTTGCCAAGACCTCAGAAACAATGACTCCTTCATCATCGACAACTCGCGCTAACACCTTGGTGGATTCTCCCTGTAGAAACAAATACTGGCTCCGCTCAGCATGGAGGCCCATATCTCTCGATACCAAAGCCACGGTTTGACCTCCTGTCTCTACAGTTGTTTCAACATAGGGATCAACAGCCTCTATTCCAGGAATAGCGAGAACATCGTGAACGAGCCTTTGTGGAATTCCCTGGCTAGGATCAGACGTCTCTGGCTCTCCCAACCAGGATGTGGGTGCGATAATAACATCGGCCATAAGCGTTTGCTCGATCCAGAGCTCTACCGTCTGCCGAAAACTCTGAATCATGATCCCCACCCCCACTAAAATGGCCAACCCCACAACAATGGCCGCCATGGTCACACTTGTTCGGCGTGGATTGCGTCCCATTTGCTCTGCGGCGAGAACCGGCAACAATCCCCCTCGACTCTTTAGGCGATGTTGAGTCCATCGACTAAACCATTGTGATAAAACTGGCCCAGCGGCAGCCCCTGCAAGTAATAAACACAAGGCTGCAGCATACCCTCCAACAGGAATACCCTGAAATGATGGCATTTGGCTTAATATTCCAGCCCCCAAGACTGCTATAACCACCACCCATCTGGCCCCTTGAACCTCATGACCTTCTTCAGCTAGAGATTGCTCTCCAGCCAATGCTTGAACCGGAGCCATCGCGCTCGCCTCCCAAGCTGGCCGAAGCGCTCCCATCAGGGAAACGCCTAATCCCAAGGCCATTGCTTCTCCCAACAGATGTAAAGGAATGGGCCTAATAAATAATGAAGTCAAACCATACAGCTCACCGATATTCTGGCCAATCAAGATGGTCAACCATCGAGCAAGAATAACTCCTATTCCACACCCCAGAAGACCTCCAGCTGCACCTAAGACACCAGCCTCGAATAAGAATAGAACCAGAATAGATTGTCGCTCCATCCCCAGCGAACGAAGGATTCCTATTTCCCGACGATGATGAACCACCGAAAAGGCTGTCGTGTTATACACAAGAAAAATTCCGACCAGCAGACTGATCCCACTCAGCATCGTCAGATTCATCTGAAAGGCCTGTAGCATCGATTCCACTTGCCGATTGCGTCGAGAAGACTGGCGCACCTGAATACCCTCAGGTACAACCGATTGCAATTCTTCGATTAGCGTAGAAACCGCGACATATGATTCTGGAACGATCTCCACATGATGCAGTCGGCCCAACCATCCAAACTTCCATTGTGCAGAGGCGATATCCATCAACACCTGCTGCTGCACACCTCCGTGAAGAGCTGATGCCTTCAGCACCTTACCCACGACCAGTTGATGAACATCTTCCTGGACCTTCACTGAAAGAGTTTGTCCCTGACGAAGATTGAGCTGAAAGGCCAATCCTTCCTCCACGAAAACTGTTGTGGGGGAAAATAGTTGTTCCCAGTCATATTGCTGCATGCCTTCAGAAGAATCTTCGGCTTCCCAATCTATCCCTTGTTCCAGTACATCCATGCCCCAAATGAAAAGAGGGCGTCCTGCCAGGGGACCAGCCAGAATCTCACCGTCAATTTTGAGAACAGGGCTGGCCAGCTGCACTCCTGGATAGTGTTGAATTGTCTGCAATATTTGCTCATCAATACCAACAGATGCACCAGTTATCGTGACCGACGCCTCCCCCACTACCGATTCTACTGATTGCTCAAACGACTGGTAGACTTCCCCATTCACGACTCGAATCGCGAGCCAGGCGGATACTCCAATGGCCACTCCGACTACTGTTAATAGGGCTCTAATCGGCCTATGGCGTAGGTGTTCGATGACGAGGAGCAGGAAAATTCTGATCATGGATACGGTTGTCCCAGAAGTGGGGCCTATGTTAAAACGACTAAACAAAAATGCGTGGGGTACAAAATAGAAATGCCCAATGACAACGTTGAAGAACAAGGCTCAACCGAAGCCACTTCAGAAGCCAGCACTCAAGGCCAAGCCTTAACTTCCCGGCAAAAAGAAATTCTCCGCTTAGTGGCCCAAGGGTGTACGAACAGGGAAATAGGGCAACGGTTAGAGATCAGTGTGCGAACCGTGGAAGTTCATCGGTTTAACCTCATGCGACGACTCCGCGTTCGAAATGTCGCCCAACTACTCCGCCAAGCTATTGCTCTCAAGATTATTCCGAAGGGGCCCTCACTCACCAAGGTGTAAGTCTTATTTCGGCAGCTCCAAGATCCCTCAATCCATTTCCTGCAATTTGCCTCTACAAGCCGTTAACGACGAGTAGCCTTTTCGTTCAAGGCATGCCGTTACTTCCGACGTAAGTCTGGTAAAGACCCCAACACCCTCTTCCACCAAGATCGTTCCAACCTGAACAGCCGAGGCTCCACACAAGATATGCTCAAATATATCGGTGCCGTTTTCGACTCCACCGGTTCCAATAATGGGAATGCGCTCGCCCCATATTTTCCAAAACGCCCGGACGTTGGCTAAAGCCACAGGTTTTATCATTCGCCCACCAAGCCCGCCAAAACCACCTTTCGGTTTGATCACGACTCGTTCCTGTTCAGGGTCCACGACCAGAGTATTCCCCACAGAATTAATCACCGTGACAAATGCCACACCAACCCTTTGCAAAACTTCCGCAATAGCTTGATGGTGAATGGGATCGAAATATGGAGGAAGCTTCACACCAAAGGGAATAGAGAAAATATCTCGAATCGCGAGCAATAGCCGCTCAGTTTCGTCAAAGTCATAGCCAATCTGGGGTTTGCCAGGGATATTAGGGCAAGATAAATTCACCTCCACAAGATCAGGACCAGCAGCATTCAAAGCCTTGGCCCCCTCCAGAAAATCATCGGGATGTAAGCCAGCTAAGCTGGCAACCACCGGCTTTTTAAAGCGCTTCAATCCAGGAATAAGGGTCGCATAAGCCGGGTAACCCAAATTCGGAAGGCCCATGGAATTGATGGACCCTCCATCAATTGCCACATAGCGAGGCAAAGGGTTGCCCTCACGCATTAGCGGCGTCATTGATTTTGTCACAATGGCACCAGCATTCGATTCCCCTAAGGCCTCCAACTCGGCCTGCGTGACACACAAGGCTCCAGAAGCATTCATTAACCCAACTGGAAATGTTACACCTGCAATACTCGTTGCAAGATCCATAAGACTTTACTCCAACTGTCCGTCACGCATAGTCAGAACGCGATCAGCTGCATGTGCTGCGTTTAACGAATGCGTGGCTAAAAGCACGGTTTGCCCAAACTCTTGGGCACATTGCTTTAACAACGACACAATGTGCTCTCCCGTTGACTCATCTAAATTTCCCGTAGGTTCATCTGCCACTATCAATCGCGGGCGATGGACAAAAGCTCGAGCAATGGCCACACGTTGTTGTTCCCCGCCCGATAGCTCATGTGAGCGATGTCCAAGGCGATGCCCCATGCCAACCTTTTCTAGCATTTCCACGGCCTGCGTGCGAATGGAGGCGGAAGATTCCCCTCGCAAGCGCAAAGGCAGGGCCACATTTTCTTCGATGGTTAGTCCAGGAATAAGATGAAACGCCTGAAACACCATTCCGATTTTTTCTCGTCGCCACTGCGTCCATTCATGATCCCCAAACGCGAGGCATGAGTCCCCATCCAACAAAATCTCTCCAGAGGTCACCCAATCTAACCCAGCGACCAAATGCAACAACGTACTTTTCCCGCTTCCGCTAGGCCCCATGAGGGCACAGAATTCACCATCCGAAATAGTCAGACACAAATCACGCAAGGCCACAACTGGCATAGCGCTTCCCTGGTATTCTTTACAAATGTGATCACATTGAATCATGGAGAATGTTTCTTCTACCCCTGGAACACAAGATCAAATAGAGATCAAGACAGCCCAAGCCTTCTTCGTATATCATACTTTTGGAGCCTGTCCAAGATAAGACTGATCTACTACAAATGAACTGGATTTGGCCAGATCTTCCGAGCCCTTTCGTTAAACAGTCCCACTATTCGCCTCAACCAATCGAAACACCTGACTCAAACCAGCTCATTCTCGCGACGACCCCTTATCTCGGAAGGCCCCTTGCCTACGTGATCAAGGAGAGGGTACGTGAGCATAATGGCAATTTCGCCTTCATGCATTAGTAGCTGGTGACTATAACGCCTTCGCTTTCCCCCATGCCGCTTTTTCGCAAATTTCTTCACCTCATTTTCCCGGCCGCCTGCGCTCATTGCGACACCCCCTTGTGGGATGACCCTGTTCCCTTTGTGTGCCGAACCTGTTGGGATACTCTGGTTCCCATTGCGGGACCATGCTGCCCCCATTGTGGCGATCCATTTGCCTCTCAGGTGGCCTTGCAACACAGTCCCACCCATGAATGCGGAACCTGTCGAATCAAACCACCGGCCTTTACTCAAACCTGGAGTCTCTTTCCCTATCAATCGCCTCTCAAAGAAGCCATTATTTTATTCAAATATCGCGGAAAACGTTCCCTGACTAAGCCTTTTCTTCAAGCCATGATACCCGCATTACCACTCCTCCCAACCTGTGATGTCCTCATACCGGTTCCACTTCATCGGGATCGGCTACGAGAGCGCGAATATAATCAATCACTCTTGTTGGCACATGGGCTCAGCAAACATCTCAACATTCCCTTGCTTCTATCGTGTCTTCTTCGATCGAGAGCGACCGTGCCACAAACTTCTCTGTCGAAAAAAGAACGTTTTACAAATTTACGCAAGGCCTTCACGATAGACAATGTTTCTCGAATACAAGGTCAACGCATTTTGTTGATTGACGATGTGTTCACCACCGGCACGACACTCCATGAATGTGCCAAAGCTCTCCGAAAAGCCGGCTCCGGTTCAGTCTATGGATTAACACTCGCCCGCATGCTCTAAAAAATCAACTCGCGATTCTTTGCAAAATAGATAACACCGATCTCAAAATTCTATTCTGCTTTATGAAATAGATAGGGCAGTACATGGGGGAAGAACTTGGAGAAAGTCTCATCGAAGTCTTGGACTCAATGGAAAAGGGTGCGCCAAAAATCAAGATGGACGGACTCGACATGAACGAAGGATTTCAAAATTTCTTATGAGCCATGTTCGGGATAAAGAGGGGGGACCCTATAATTTTTTACCACACAATTTTCTAGATAAACGGCCTCACATACTACTGGCGGTATTGCTTGAAAAATGAACACCCAAGACATATGATACGGCTTGACTTTTTCCCGTCTTTGGGTAAGCTAAGCTGGACTTTACTCAATTATTCTTCGAGGGAATTCACCATCAGTCATGAGTAACTTTGCCGGACAGTACTACTGCAAAATTGATGAAAAAGGGCGATTCGTCGTGCCCACCCATATACGAGAAGACATCGAGGCAAACGGCAATAGCCTCATGTTCTTAAAAAGCCAAGATTTGCCCGTCTTAGCCTATACCAAACCGGAATGGGAAAACTGTCTCCAGAAAGCCAAAGACACGCTTGATGAAGATCAACGCCGGCTCTTTATGTATCATATGGTCTCTGAAGCCACGCCATCGGAAATGGACCGAGCCGGCCGCATCCTTATCCCCAGCCGGTTACGAAAACTCATTCCTGTGGATGAGGAACAAGAAGTGGTTATTGTCGGAATGTTCCATCGCTTAGAAGTCTGGAACCCCTCGGAATGGCGCCTCTATGCTCGAAAGAATGAAGAAGCCTACGAACAAAATTTAGGCAAAATTCAGGGCATTCTCTAAGCTCAACCACGCCGCTCCTTCCGTCCTATCCGTCCAGCATCCTGTGTTGATTGAATTGAGGTAAACGATGAGACCCATTCGAATCCGCTCTCTTCCTCACCTTCAGAAAACCAAGGGGAAAGGTGGCCTCGTCCTGCTCTCTCGTCAAACCCATCGAGCCAAAGCACGAGCCAGCAGCCAAGATTGGACAAATCTAGGCGGAGATAGTCTCAATCCCCAAGAATTGTTCGTCGTCTTGCCGCTACCTCCCAGCATCAACCATCAATACGCCACGGTGAACGGCCGCCGGGTTTTATCATCAACAGGTCGGCACTATAAAAGCGCTGTCGGGAAACATCTCTCATCTCTCCTCCACCAATCCCCGCACCGGGCTGATTTTTTTGAAGGCCTGGGAACCCAAGCCCTCAGTCTCTCGATTCGCTTCTATTTCAAAACCGCGTTACGGCGGGATTTAGACGGCGGGCTTAAAATCGCCCAAGATGCCATCTGCCAAGCTATCAGCCTCAACGACAACCGCATCACTGAAATCCACCTTCATAAAGATGCAGACCCCACCCGCCCAAGAATGGAATGCACCCTCTCGCTCCAGCCCCTTCCTGTGACACAACCCAAAACCACCCGCAGACGCCTCACCGCGGTCCCCACTCCACAATCCTAAACCCAAGAACAGAATAGGTTGAGGGCATAGAAATTTTATTGGAATTCGTTGAGAACACGCTCGCTTGGGGAGTGTTAGATCTTCGCGGAGACGACGGCACGCAAAAGGGAATGCAACACGACGGTAAGCGGATGTTTCACATTGCGTTTGGGTTGATTCGTGAGAGCGGGGAAATAAAAGCCAACCTTTTTCCCCATTCGATGCCGGACTAAGCCTGGGAGCCAAATACTGTCGCCTAAATAGTGCAATTTGACATCGACTTTTGAATCCACCGGCACCGGTGGGACTTGGTCTCTAGAAAATTCCACAAGCATCCCCTGTGCACTGACGTTAATGACCCGGCCTTTACACACCGTCCCTTGCCCACAGCGAATCACGACAGGCAATACTTGCTGAGGAGTTACCGAAAGTCTTCGGACCGTTCGTCGGTCTTTCTGAGCCACCGGAACCGGTCGGCGGGAATCGGTTTCAAGCAGGGACGCACTTCTCATAATTATTCACTCAAGGGTATGGCTTCCAAGGATGAAAAGTCTTTCCAGGCTTCATCTTCATTTTGAAAAATGGGAATCCATTCATGAATTTCGGTCAATTCTAGAATATCTCTGACAAACCCCATTGGCGCGATAATACCCAGCTTCCCACCAATCCGTTGAAACCGTCTTTGAGCCAGCACCAACCATCCTAAGGCTGAGCTATCGATAAAAGACACGGCCACCATATTGAGCACGACAAACCGGTAGCCTTGGTTGATGGCATGATCGATCCGCCATTTGAAGTCTTGCCGGGCATGTTGGTCAAATCGCCCCACAAATGTTTCGACTAAGGTATGTTCACTCAGGCTGCGTTCGGACACGACCATGCATTCCTCCATTCTTCGCTCTCTTCTCCTCTGTATATCGGCCTTAGGCTAAGAACTCTTAACCAAAGAAGAGGGGTAAAAAAGGGGCGTTTTGGAAAGAAAAATGGAAGAGGCTACCGCGGAGGGGAAAAGCGAACATTCAGGTCATCAACATACTGAAATGGAGCCTGCTGCCCTGGTTGACTAATAAACGGACGGGTGATTCTTAGACGAATCGTATGGAGGCCAGCTTTAACAATGGATTCTCCCTTCAAATGATGGCGGGAAATCCCGCCATTGTTTATCGGTCCCACATCATGATTGGCCACAACCTGATCATCCACAATCCACTCAAACAGGCCACCGGCTAAATTGCGCCGGTCCTTGGGGGACGAATACGTCACGGCCACATTCGCCGACAGATGCAGTGTCCCCGTTTCGGTGGGAATCTGAAGGACCAACCCTCCACCCTGCTGTGACGGATTCTCTTGCTCATATCGTATCTGCCCAACTTTGAATTGCAGACTGTTAGATTTTTCCCCTTTCTTCACCGGTTCAATTGGGACCATTTTAGGCATCTCAACACCACCTACGGTTCCATTTGTCATGATAAAAATTTTCCAGGGGTCCATCTGCCCATTCTCGAAATTGGTCTCATTCAAGATGGCTGCTTCGCAGTTTCCAATGCTGCTTATGACGAAAACACACACATACAGGAAAATCTGACCGGTTTTAAGAAGGCCAAATTCTCTCACCCTATTGATAATCAATGGCTGTTTGAGCCTTTCTTGCATAATGGGTGTTTTTTTGCCAACCACCTGGGTATGATAGCGGGTTATTTTGCCAAGGAGCCAGGTGAATGTATTTTCCAGTACCTTCTATTTTCTCACAAACCTTGTTTTACGCAACCATCCTCTTCGGGTGGTGCTTAGCGATTGGGACGCCCCTCATTCATTCAGCCGAACCACCAGCACCTATCAATACTGACGTCGTTTCCCTCGAAAAGGTTCAACATATCCTCATTGAAACACTTGCCCTTACTGAAAGAGGATTGCAGGACTCCGCCGGCATACACCAAACAGTGAGTAACCGGTTAGCCAAGGCAGGTTTCACGCCACTCACCCAAGCCACTTCACCACACGATATCATCGTGCGAGTGAAATGCGAAGAACGAAAGACCCGGACTGGGCCCAGTAAACACAGAAAAGGTGGCCATCCTTTATCGACCGCTTCTCGCCATTGGAAAGGCCCGACTTGCCATATTTCTTATCGCTACCAGGGTAAACCAGCCCTTTGGAGTTGGGAAGTCCGAACGTCATTTGAAGACTCAAGGAAAGCTGCCAAAGAGGCAGGGGCGACCAATAGTGGCCAGTATGCCTTGCAAGAATTGCAGGCGCAGCTGGCTCAGGATGAATTCCCCTTGTATTTAACAGCGGAGTGGGGACAGGCTGACCGCTTAATACATCTGTTTCAGCTTGCCACAGATCAAATAGCCCGACAACGACTTATTCTTCAATTGCTGGGCCCACTGACTTCTACAGCTGCCCACTCTACCCTTGAAGCAGCCACCAAAACCCCTAAACTGGGTGCGACAGCTATTGCCGCCCTTGGAAACCAAGGTGAGGTCGCCATCCCTTCCTTAGTCAACATATTAGATACCTCGGAAAGCCAGGACCATCGCCTTGCAGCCTTCAAAGCCCTCGGGGAGATTGCCACCCACAGCACACCACCGACTCTCTATGAGGTCTTTATCAAACAATTAGAATCCCAAGATCCACGCATGCAAACCATCGCCGTCAGAGGATTAGGGACATTTGGCAATCAAGATGCGATGGCCCCGATAGAAACGCTTAACATTCAAGCATGGTCCAATCCTTCCACTCATGCTGATATGCAGGCCCTGCGAGAAGCCCTGAATGACACCCTCTATCAGTTGGACCCTCAAGCAGGATCTCATTAGCAAGAAGCTGGGCTGGGCCTTCCTGAACTGAATCCATCCCTGGGCGCCCGCAGATATCCTCATGTGCTTCCACCAACTCAGGAAGCCATTCTCGGCTTTACTTTTGACGTAAATCCGACATAGGATTTTTCTATCAAGTAACCTGGGGCTGTTCTCAACAACCAACCTGCCACTATCGATGAAACCCGCATCACCCCAACAATCCCCAAAATTCTCAAACCCACCTGGCCCTCAGACTTTGTCCTCAGAGGCCCATCGGCTGCTCCAAGAAACGATTGGACATCATCAGGCCAAACGTTTTCAGCAAGCGGAAGCAGGCTATAACCAACTCCTCGATCAATTTCCGCGACATCCAGATTCTCTTCATTTTCGAGGACTTCTCGCATTCCAACAGGGTCAAAACACGCTTGCGTTGCAACTCATTCAGCAAGCTATTTCACTGGATAACCAGAAACCTCATTACTGTTTCAACCATGCCTTAGTGCTAGAAAAAGAAGAACGTTGGGATGAGGCAGTCTCAGCCTATCAAGAAGCGATTCGCCTGAACCCTCATTATATTGAGGCTTTAAGTAACCTCGGGAATGTGTATCGACGGCAACGACAATGGGATCAGGCGATTGCCACCTATAAAACTGCACTGCAGTTAAAACCACAATCTGCTGATTTAGTGAATAATTTGGGGGTGGTATATAAGGAAAAAGGTGATCTCGATGAGGCGTTGGCCAAATATCGGCAAGCCACCAAACTTTCACCCAACCATGCCGAAGCCCAACACAATATGGGTGTCGTTCTTAAGGACCAAGGACAACTTGCTGAAGCGGCAGCCGCTTTCCAACAAGCCCTGAACCTTAAGCCGAACTACCCCAATGCGCATTATCACCTCGGACTCGTCAAACTCTGGCAACAACGCACTTCTGATGCACTCGATTGCTTCCAACAATCAGCCGAGCTCACCTTTAATCAAGGAAAAGGCACAGCTCCAGGGTTTATCACCAAGTCTCGGCTCAAACACGATGTCGAGCAACTTAACTACCTTCTCACCCGAAACCCTTCAAGCACCTTTCCTCAGGAATATCAGAAAACGCTGCAAACCACATGGGCTCGGTGCAACCAAGAAACCACCAACTCAATCTTTGTCCAACTCACCCCACAAGAACAAATCGCACTCGCCCCCTCCTTCCATCGGCTTTTACATGTCCCTCAAGCCGATAGAGTCCCAGAGACAGCCATTCATCCTGATCTAGATGTCCAGGCTATTGAAGCACAATACTACTCCACTCAACCCGAGGCGATGTTTGTCGATAGGCTGCTCACCCAAGAGGCCCTCACCAAACTTCGCGACTTCTGTTTAGAATCCACGATATGGAAACGGGATTATCAAAACGGGTATATCGGCACATTTTTAGCCAATGGGTTTGCCTGCCCGCTTCTTCTACAAATCGCAGAAGAATTACGCTGTCGCTTTCCGCGCATTTTCCAGCAGCATCATTTAGTCCAAGCGTGGGCATTCAAACACGATAGCGCGCTACGCGGGCTCAACATGCATGCGGATGCCGCTGCGGTCAATGTGAATTTTTGGATAACCCCCAATGAAGCCAACCGCAATGTTGATAACGGCGGCTTAGTTGTGTGGGATAAAGAAGCACCTGATCATTGGGATTTTGCGGAGTACAACAACGACAAGAACCGTTATAAGATTCAAGAATTCCTCAAACAACAAGGCGCCAAACCCCTCACCATCCCTCACCGGCAAAACCGCGCCGTCATCTTCAATTCCAATCTCTTTCACGAAACCGATACCATCGACTTTCAAGATAATTATGAAAGCCGAAGAATTAACGTCACCCTGCTCTATGGGCATCGGCAGAAATCCCGCTAGGGGAGATCTTCCATCTGTTCCAACGACATTTTTCAGGGTCAGGGATGACAGAAAACCCAGGTGAGTGAGAAAGATCTATCCTTGTATCTTTTCAATAAATGGAGGCAGAAGTACAAATTTCAACGGTGGGGGAAGGAAAGGAACAAACGCAACCTTTACGGTTCAATAAGACACTCTAATCTCGCTTGTTCAAATAATTCTTCAAACGCTTTTCGTCCCTGACGATATTGGTCTTCAGCGTCAATAACCTTCCTGGTTCGTTCCGGGGCGCGCCAAGTCGCCTCATTGCAGCGAACGGCTTTATCTACGCTATAGATACCTCCTCCCGTACAAATGGTTAATTCCCCATACGCTTTTCGTTCACGAGCTTGAGCGAGTTCCATGGTGCGTTGAAAGGGAAGCAGAGCCTTTCTGGCCTTATGAACTTTTTCGAGGGCCGTACCGCAGGACGAATGATACGGTTGAGAATAAACAACGGTGGGCAAAAAAAATGAGAGGCTTAAGGCCGCAAACAAGTAAGAAAGACGCATCACCAATTGCTAATTAAATAGATACCTTCGATGACTCATCAGAGGAAAAGCAGAGAACCAGGATAAGCAGAAGACATCCATGTCCTTTGATAAGAGAAAATACGTGCGGTAGTGTACCTTTATTTGTGCAATGATTCAAATACTGAATAGCTTGCATCAAATCAAGAATACTTTGAAGAAAGGAACAAAAAGAAAAATCCAAAAAGAGAAGAAAGGGGGCAGGAAATAGCCGGGATGTCCAAAGAAACTTGTGACATAACGCGTTTGAATTTCTTGATCATACGGTGAGCTTACGGTGAGTTAGAGAGGAATTCAAGCGTGACGAAGGACCGTTCTAGGAGGGTTAATTAGGAATTCGCCAGGGACAGGCTTCCCCCCTTCTTCTCCACCTAGCTCCCTCTAACCATTTGTGTGGACTTCTTAATACAACAAGTAACCTAATCCTGGTCCTACCTGTTGAATAAAAGAGAATTGGCATTTTTGATTCCTCACACTGGATTTTTCAAAAAGACCTTTGTCTTTAATAATTCACTTATCCGATATAATCCATAGGCGATGCCTATCGCGAGAATCATCGACACGAAATAGTCCACGATACTATTTCCACTCGGCCTGATCATGACATAGGTATGAATAAAATATATTTCCAACAAGCACCCCGACAGAAGCGCGAAAGGAGAAAGCACTTTCCCAATCAACGGTGACCCAAAAATGACCATCACGGTAAAAAACGATAGGCCCACAATAAAGAAAAAATTCAATAGGCGAAATTCGAAAAACACATTCGCAACAACCATTCCTATCACCAACACACAAACGGCTACAAAGGAAATCCCTAGTGCGGGCACCCGCTGCAACTGAGCCATCCGACACCCAACCAAAAAGCTCAAAGCTGTGGACCACAGCATATGCCTGAGGTAGATGTAGTGGTTCAAGAAGAAAAGGAGATACACGATCGGAATCCAAGGAAAAACAGAGCCTTCCTTCAGCCACCGGAGTCGATTCAAAACAGGATACACAAGATAAAAGATGAGCAAGAGCGTAAAAAACCAGAGACCACTACCAAAAGGACCGGGGTTATCTAAGGCCAGCCAATTCAAGATGCCAGTCAATCCCAACACATTCACAAGGGATTTCAAAGAAAATATTCCAGGTGCCCCCTGGTAAAGAAAAAGACACAACAAAAAAATATTGATGACTAAAAGATTGACACCAAGACGGGAAAGCTTATTCACCCAGAAGGGTTTTCGTTGGAACCCCTCGGAATATTTTAGACTCGTAAAATACCCAGAAGAGAAACCGAAGATAAACAATCCCACCGTAGCAGGAATCCATAACAGATACCCACTAAAGAAATGTGACGCCGCCACCACTAAAATAGACAACACTTTGGCAATCGTCATATTCTCACTAATTAATTGCTCATTTTTTAAGGATGTCCACGTATTCATGTCTTGTTGGGCGAATTGAATTAGAAAATGGGGTCAGGTTGATTGCTTTATGATATAGCGCGTAATTCTGTGCTTGGCGAATTCCTCATCTTGCTGCCATTGGTGCCTGAAACAACCTGTCCCTTCTATTAACTCATCCACATTGAAGTTCTTGTCTTTTTCGGATGCTTTAGGGATGGATGAGTTTTTTGACCATACTGATTTCGAGCCGCCCGAACGTCGCTGCCATTCACGCTTTTAGAGGAGTTGAAGAGGGAGAGGATGAAATGGTGCGCCCGACAGGAATCGAACCTGTAACCTCTTGATTCGTAGTCAAGTACTCTATCCAATTGAGCTACGGGCGCACGATGTTGTGAGGCAAGAAGTCCTTCTGGAAAATACTCCAGGAAGGTTCCTCTTTATACAGGGCTCTCTCTTTTTTCGTCAACTCGAGCTCATACTCGTGGAACGACCTGATCGGCCCTGAAATATGAAAGAAATTGGCCTTCTGAAGGGGATATTCAGCTTTCAACCGTGGAAACGCTTAAGAGGCAGGAACGGGTTCTGGATGACCGACAGCGGCAACTTCATTAATGGTTTTGACGAGGAGGTCTAACACTTTTTGAATTTCTTCCGGTTTGCCAAGACTGATTTGGAAAAACGCAGACATATCAGGAATCCCCGCGATAATTTCTTTGGCGACTTCCAACACTCCCGCCGAATCAATTTCTAAAAGTTCATGCGACAAATCCAAGGCTGTTTGGATGGCAGTCTCTGCCTGAGGGTGACACCACATATCTGCCAACCGCCCTGACAGCGCCACACACCGAATGGTTAATCGAGATGTTTCATCTTCACTCGTGGCTAAAAATGGATTATGACTGCCTTTCACGGCCTCCCTTAGCACTTCAGGCAATTCCCACGTTTCCGCCAACCACGCCCCAATCTCACAATGATCAGTTTTCCAGCGATCTTGTTCCAATGTCTGCAGAACATCATGGTCTTGGTTCGCCTTTTGATATAATTCACCATATTCATTCCCAAAGGCTTCACTCATCACTAAGATGCCTAAATCTTGAAGCAACCCCGCTAAAAAAATCTCTTCCTGATTGATGACGCGAACTCGCTTAGCCAAGATCTTTGCAGCCAGGCTGGCCAAAATACACCGGTGCCAAAAATGCGTATGGTCGAAGGCACCGCCACCTTTTTTTCGTAAATCTCGATACAAGGAGAAACAAAAGGCGAGAGTCGCGATAGAATTCATGCCCAACAATGTGACGGCATGTGTGACGGTGGCCACTTTATGCCGACTCCCACCGTAAAAGCTTGAATTAGCTACATTTAAAAGCTTGGCCACAAACGATGGGTCTTTACTAATCACCTCTCCAACTTTTTGTGCATTGGCCTTGTCATCTCGGCACATTTGCAAGACCTGCAGGGGCAAAGCCGGAATCGCCGGAAGCGTTTTACAGTTTTTAATGCGTTGAAGTATTTGGGGATCCATGCTTGGTCAAAGCTTTCGTATCGTTAAGAATTCACCAGTTTGTTGGTATGAGGAAAGGCCAGTGGCATGTGGAAAAGTCCCCTTCTGCCAGCCAGACCAAATTTCAACAAAACTTTACTCTTTGTATCGGATGTTAAAAGACCGACTTGAGGAAGAAACCAGTCGTTATACGACGTCTTTGGAAGTTGTGGGGTGATGATGGCTTTTACTAGGGAAAACCGGTCTGACTAACCGAGACAGTGAACCAGTATCTTAAAAAAAAAGAGGGAGGAGGCAGGTCTTCGCCCTACCGGCTACACCGATGCTTACGATTATGAGGTTGGCGTCATTCCATAGAGGGTTGAGGGAGTCGCATCGTGGATGGAAATAGACACAAGGTCTCCTGGAAGACCGGATTGAGCGGTCTTCGGCCAAACTACCGTGACATTAGATTCGGTGTGGCCCATCCATTGCTGATCGGACTTTTTTGAATGCCCTTCAATCATCACTTCAACCTCATGGCCAATGAGCGCCTGGTTGTTGCGAAGAGAAATCTCTTTTTGTAATTCAATGATTTCGTTCGTCCGGTATCCCTTCACTTGCTCAGAGATGTTGTCGGGATATTTTCTGGCAGCAATCGTATGCTTGCGTTCGGAATATTTAAAAACAAAGGCTGCTTGGTATTCCATCTCTTTCACAAGATCATATGTTTCCTGAAATTCCTCATCCGTTTCCCCGCAAAAACCACAGATCAAATCGGTCGTCAAAACAATCGGTCCTTTTTTCATGATGGCTTCCACAAGGGTGAGATATTCCCGACGGGTATACCCACGCGCCATACGTTCTAGGATACGATCATTCGCCGACTGCAAGGGTAAATGAATTTGGTTACAAATAATGGGATGTTGAGCCACCGCTTCCAGTAATGCCGGGGGAAAGTCTTTCGGGTGGGGCGAGGTAAATCGTACGCGTTGAATCCCTGGCACCTCAGCCACTGCTACTAATAACCGAGCAAAATCCCATACACCAGATCGATAGGAGTTCACATTTTGGCCCAACAAGGTAATTTGCCGAACCCCTTGGCTGGCTAGACGTTGAGCTTCTTCCAAAATGCCTTCTGGATCCCGTGAACGCTCTCGCCCTCTGGTATAAGGCACAACACAGAACGCACAAAAGTTGTCGCAGCCACGCATGACCGCAATCCACCCGTTTATCCCACCGGTTCGATCAGGAACAATGTGGGCATAGGTTTCATATTCCGAGAGATCAACCGCTAACCCCTTACGCTGATGCTCCAAAGCATCAGTGAGCAGATCAGGTAAGCGCCGGTAAGCATCAGGCCCAACAAGCACATCAATCCACGATCGTGTTTCCAGTAACTCTTCTTTCAGGTTCTGAGCCATGCACCCTAACACGCCAATGACGAGCCCCCGTTCTTTTTTCCGGGCCTTATAGCGCGCCAAATGGCCATAGAGCCGATTGTGGGCATTTTCACGAATGGCACAGGTATTAAATAAAATGACGTCGGCTTCTTCATCGACCGGCGTAAACTGAAACCCCCTGGCCTTCATGATGGACCGAACCAATTCGGTGTCATATTCATTCATCTGGCACCCAAAGGTTTCCATATAGATTCGATAGCCTTCCCCATGCGGAGAAGGCGCCACAGGTTTGAGGCTTTTGGGGCTCACTAATGACATACCGCTCACGCTGTCCCACCTTGCACAAGAGTTAGGACTTGTGGAGGCCTCGAAAGCACGCTTTGAGATTGAGTATTGAGAAGACCGATCAGACGATCGGACATCATCCCCGTGGCCATCACCGTTTGAACTGTATTTTTAAGGGGGAGAGGGGAGCGCACATCGACTCGAAGATAATGGTCGGTCAAACCAGTCCAAACCCCATTCACTTCTTCCTCAAACAACACCGAAAGTTCTTGTCCTAAAAATCGCTGTTGAAATGTCTTGCGCTTTTGCTGAGAGAGTTCCCGCAATATGTGGCTCCGTTCTTTAATATCGGCAGAAGATACCTGATGAGCCATCTTCGTCGAGGCCGTTCCGGGTCGCGGCGAATAGCTAAACACATGTAAATAGGCAAAGGGCAAAGCTTGAACAAAAGCGAGGGTGTTCTCAAACTCGCGGTGGCGTTCTCCGGGGAATCCCACCATGACATCTGTCCCAAAACACAGATCAGGAATCATTGAACAGGCAGATTCCATAGCCTCTTGATACTCCTGAATAGAATACCGCCGATTCATGGCTTGTAAAATGGTGTCATCTCCGCTTTGTAATGGGACATGAAGAAACCGGCATAACTTGCGCGAGGTCTTCATATATTCTAACAATCCATCGGGAATAGTGGTCGGTTCAATGGAAGATATTCTAATACGCTCCAGACCCTCAATGAGTTCCAACTGCGTGAGCAACCCCAACAAATCGATCCCTTGATCCTGATATTGGCCAATATTGACGCCTGTCAGCACCAATTCACGATGGCCCCTTTGGACAAGGGCTTCTGCCTCACGAATGGCATCCTCAACCACACGACTTCGCTCTCGTCCCCTGGCAAAAGGAATCAAACAAAAAGCACACATAAACTGGCAGCCATCTTGAACCTTCAAATTGGCTCGCGTCGTCGTATACGCGCCAACGCCAGGATGAACAAAGTTATCGGGATCCATACGCTCATGATGAACATGCGGCATGGCTTGTTTCATGGGTTGTGGAACCGGAGGCAAAAGATCGGGCAATTGCATTTTAAATTGATTGCCGACAATGAGGTCGATGCCATCAATCTGCCGGAGGACGTCCAGCCCGGTTTGGGCATAACATCCTGTGACTGCCACAAATGCTTGTGGTGACTGCCTAAGTGTTTGTCGAACCAATCGGCGACAATCGGCTTCCGCGCCTTCAGTGACGGTACAAGAATTGAGGACCAAGACATCCGTATCCTGACCATATTCGACGGGAATAAACCCACGACGTCGGAACCCGTCTTTGAGAAGCGCTGTTTCGGCTTGGTTGAGACGACAACCAATGGTTGAAAAGGCCACTCTCGGCTGTTGCGTTTTTATGGGAGACATAAGTCTACGATTATAGAGAAGCCCTTGCGAGACAACAAGATCGCAAGAACAGCAGTTCCCATTCCTTCATGAACATGCTAGAATTTTTTTTGATTGTTCTACTCCCGACAACAGGTCGAACCTCCCTTGAAATCTGGACCTACAACGTGTGTTCACCAGACCCTGTGCGTCTCTCCTCAAGAGCATCTTTTGCGATCATGCTCTCATAGTCAAACGGTGTCCATCCATTTCCAACCATCCTCTTTCCATCTCTCCTGGGTAATGCCATGAATGCTGGATTTGGGAAACTCCTAATCTCCCGTTTTATGGGGATTCGGCTACTGCCTGGGCAAGTTGTGGCGTTAGCCGCCATGGGGCTTATCCTATTAGGGGCCTGCTTACTCATGCTCCCCTTTGCGACGAAACCTCACGTCAACCTTGGGTTTATCGACGCCCTGTTCACGGCCACATCCTCGGTCTGTGTGACTGGGCTTATCGTGCTGGATACGCCTCAAGATTTCACCTTATTTGGACAAGGCGTCATTTTGTTCCTGATTCAAATCGGCGGGCTGGGGTACGCCTTGATGGCCACCCTGATCCTCTTACTTCTTGGACGCCGATTGGGATTACGTGACCGCATGATGCTTTCAGAAACCATGAGTACCATGGACCTACAAGGACTCGTGCGATTTGTGAAACTGGTCACGTTTATGACCTTTTCGCTCGAAGCCATTGGGGCCATCTTACTCACCCTTCGCTTTGCGATGGATCATACCTGGGGTACGGCCGTGTATTACGGTGTCTTTCATGCGATTTCCGCATTTAACAATGCCGGCTTCGCCTTATTTTCTGACAGTCTTGGGTCCTTTCAAAAGGACTGGTCCGTTAACGTGATTGTCACCACGTTGATCATTCTGGGGAGCATTGGATTTCTGGTATTTGAAGATCTCCTCGACAACATTCACCGTCGACGATTTCGATTTCGAACTCACACGAAATTGGTTCTCGCCACGACAGGTATTCTCATTGGTATCGGCACTTTTGGAATAGCCATGCTGGAATGGAATAATCCCGCCACCCTGCAATCATTGTCGGTGGGTGACAGCTTCGCGGTCTCCTATTTTCATGCCGTCTCACGTACCGCTGGATTTACCACCCTCGACATCGGCGAGATGCGGGAGCCCACGCTTTATTTCTTACTGATTCTCATGGCCATTGGCGGGTCTCCAGGCAGTATGTCAGGAGGTATTAAAACCACGACGATTGCCATCGTTTTTTTGACCATTTGGAGCCTTCTACGGCGAGATCCTGACGTGGAGGTCTTTCACCGGCGTATTCCTCCTGACCTCATCACTCGAGCCCTTTGCCTGACGATTATCGCCCTAGCCCTCATTACCGGCATGACCCTCTTGTTGGCTTCGACCGAATCGCAACCTTTTTTATCGCTGATGTTTGAGGTGACTTCTGCTATGGGAATTGTAGGGATGTCCTTAGGAGATGGAGAGACCCGAAGTTTATCCGCACTGCTGACGGATTTTGGGAAAGTGATGATTATGCTCTCTATGCTTTTAGGGCGGTTCGGCCCCTTGCTGATTGGACTCTCTGCCGTAAAAACCTCGATCCACAAGCCCTATCGCCTGGCCCAATCACGTGTGGTCATTGGGTAAGCAGACTCAGCCTACCCGGCGTTGTAATAGAATGATAAAAGCCACGAGTGTCGGTAGTGGGCAGATAATATAGGGCAGCAACCATATCCACACATTTTTCCCTCGCACTCTGGCCTGATCAAACATCCAAACAAAAATCCAAATAACTAACAAGATATAGTTCACGGTAATCCATTGAGTTGTCCGAACATGTAACTGGCTCCCCTCCCCCCCGCCAGTCATAAAGAAAAAGATGCCCTCCAATATGACAAAGGCTACCAGCAATCCGATAACTAACTGTTTGCTCCAGACATACATGGTCCCACTCCTTGGTAAAAATGATAAAAGACCTCAAGACCCTTGAGGAACCTTGTCTTGGCTCTTTCGCGTACAATCCTTTTGTAAACGGTCATCTTATAGCAAAAGATCTCGCTCAAGGTCCTCAAACTGCCATTTTCTGATTCTCCCTCTCGAGCACTCCATTTCGCAGACCTGAAAATCCTCGTCCACGGTAAGAGACTCGTTATTTTTTCTTCACAAATTTTTGAGCTGAATATAGATTCGTGTGAATAAGTCATGTGAACAAAAATAATCCTGTGCATAACATATGAATTTTCAAGCAAAAACCCGCATCAATATTCAGGTTTTTTTAACTCACAAGTTCTGCACAGCAATCCCCACATCATTGCCAAAATTTACAACATTTTGTATTGACAATTTTCCTCATCCTCTATAGATTGTGGGTCATTGGTTTTTACCAATTATTTCTTCTGGTCTTATTTATCCTGTTTTCTCTGTCAGTTTTCGGTTTTTCATAGGGCTTGTGGATTTCTACTTACAGAAGCCTTTTTCCCGGTTTTTTTAACCGTCAAAAAGTCCCTTTTCGTAGTAGGTTTTGGAGGTGGCATGATCCTGGATTGTGCCATTATTTCGTTCCAATTCTTCTCAAGCCAATTCCCCTACTCTGGGGAATGACGCCCAAACAGCGAACAACAGGGATGAGACGATGGTGACCAAAGAAATACCCCACTGTTCTTTCATGTCTTCAAAAGGAGACTTTTCATGAAAATTGAGCGTCGATTTACAAAAGCTGGCGAGAGCCCGTATGCCACCATTCCCTTTTCCTCTCGCTCTTCCGAGATTAGGAACACTGATGGCTCGACGGTTTTCCATCAGGACAACATTCTGGCTCCAGAGCATTGGTCTCAATTAGCCATTGATATTCTTGCTCAAAAATACTTCCGGAAAGCTGGCGTCCCACAATTTGACGACGAAGGAGCACCCCTTCTGAACGAGAAGGGTGCCCCTCTTCTTGGAGGAGAACGGGACGCTCGACAAGTCTTCCACCGTTTGGCTGGATGCTGGACTCAATGGGGTAACACCCATCAGTACTTTGACTCATCTGAAGATGCTCAAACGTTTCAAGATGAACTGAGTTATATGCTGGCCTGGCAAATGGCAGCTCCCAATTCCCCACAATGGTTCAATACCGGCCTTCACTTTGCCTATGGACTCTCTGGACCTTCGCAAGGGCATTACTATGTCGACCCCAATACTCATCGCGTGAAACAGGCGAAGAATGCGTATGAACGCCCGCAAGTCCATGCGTGCTTTATTCAATCAATTTCAGACGATTTAGTGAATGAAGGCGGAATTATGGATCTCTGGGTTCGTGAGGCCCGTCTCTTTAAATACGGCTCCGGGACAGGCACCAATTTTTCTAGACTTCGAGCTGATGGGGAGTCCTTATCAGGCGGTGGTCGTTCATCTGGTCTCATGTCCTTTCTTAAAATTGGAGACCGAGCGGCTGGTGCAATCAAATCCGGAGGAACCACCCGTCGAGCAGCAAAAATGGTCTGCTTGGATCTGGATCACCCGGATATCGAGGAATTTATTGATTGGAAGGTCATAGAAGAGCAAAAAGTCGCGGCCATGGTGACAGGCTCAAAGGTCTGTGCGCAACACCTCAATAAAATCCTACAAGCCTGTCATGTTTCAAAGGCAGATGGTAGTGCTCAGATTGAAGTTAATCCTCTTGAAAACTCAGCATTACGCGAAGCGATCCATGCAGCGCGGGCCCTCTCAGTCCCAGAACTCTATATTCAGCGCATGTTTAAATACGCCCAAGAGGGTTTCACGCATTTTGTCTTTCATGAATACGATACGAATTGGGATAGCAAGGCTTACCAAACGGTCTCAGGCCAAAATTCTAACAACAGTATACGCGTACCCAATGAATTTTTTGCCGCTCTCAAGTCCGATAGCGATTGGACCTTGAGCCGTCGAACGGATGGGGCTGTCCATAAGACCATTCCAGCCAAAGATCTTTGGGATCGCATTGCATGGGCCGCCTGGATCTGCGCGGACCCTGGGATTCAATACGATACCACTATCAATGAATGGCATACCTGTCCTCAGGATGGACGAATTAATGCTTCCAATCCCTGTAGCGAATACATGTTCTTAGATGACACGGCCTGCAATTTGGCCTCCTTGAATTTAGGACGGTTTCTGACACCTGAAGGCCAATTTGATATCGATGGATTTCGACATGGCGTCCGGTTATGGACGATTGTGTTGGAAATCAGTGTCCTCATGGCTGGGTTCCCGAGTCGGGCTATCGCTGAAAAGAGCTTTTCCTTTCGTACCCTTGGGCTCGGGTACGCCAACCTGGGCTCGATACTTATGAAATTGGGGGTTCCCTATGACTCACCCCAAGCTCTGGCTTGGTGCGGTGCCATCACCGCTCTGATGACGGGTGAATCGTATGCGACTTCCGCGGAAATGGCCAAGGAATTAGGCCCATTCAACGGCTATCCCCGCAATGCCGAATCCATGTTGCGAGTCATGCGAAATCATCAACGAGCCACACATAACGCCGAACCCGAGGAATATGAAGGCCTCACTATTGCTCCACGAGGGATCCAAACTGAACAGTGCCCAGCAGACCTTCTCAAAGCGGCGCAGCAATCCTGGGATCACGCACTTGAACTTGGGGAGCAATATGGCTATCGCAATGCTCAAGCAACCGTCATCGCCCCCACTGGGACAATTGGATTAGTCATGGATTGCGATACCACTGGGATCGAACCCGATTTTGCCTTAGTCAAATTCAAGAAACTCGCAGGTGGTGGCTATTTTAAAATCATTAACCAAAGCCTCCCCCCAGCTTTACGAAATCTAGGGTATAGCACCACACAAATTCAAGATATCGTCACCTATGCCACAGGTACGCGCACTCTGAAAAAGGCGCCATTTATTAACCATGAAACATTGAAAGAGAAAGGATTTGATCGCGCCACATTAGAAAAGATCGAATCCAAGTTGGATGAAGCCTTTGATATCAATTTTGCCTTTAATAAATGGGTGCTCGGTGAAGAGTTTTGCCGGGAAAAACTAGGCTTTACAGATGCGCAACTTAACAACTCACAGTTAAATATCCTGCAACATCTTGGCTTCATCCAACAAGAAATTCTGGCCGCCACGGATTTCTGTTGTGGCACCATGACAGTTGAAGGGGCTCCCCATCTTCAACCAGAACACTTAGCTATTTTTGATTGTGCTAATCGATGCGGACGATTGGGACAGCGCTATATCCTCCCAATGGCCCACATTCAAATGATGGCGGCTGCCCAGCCGTTTATTAGTGGGGCCATTAGCAAAACGATTAACATGCCCAATGATGCCACGGTGGAGTCCGTCAAAGACGCATACCATTCATCATGGACCTCTATGTTAAAGGCCGTGGCCTTGTATCGTGATGGATCCAAGCTCAGCCAACCCTTAAATTCAATCACCGATGTAGACTCAAGCTCTACCCAGTCCGAGCAAATACAATCTGCTGCCAAACAGGCCGCTTCACGTGTCCTCGTCCGCTATCTTGCCAAACGTCGTCCTCTTCCCACCCGCCGTAGCGGGTATACGCAGAAAGCTATCGTGGGAGGGCATAAAATCTATTTGCGAACGGGCGAATATGACGATGGAACTATTGGTGAAATTTTCCTGGACATGCATAAAGAAGGCGCGGCATTTCGCAGTCTCATGAACTGTTTTGCCATTGCCATTTCTCTCGGTCTACAGCATGGCGTCCCTCTTGAAGAATTCGTTGATGCGTTTATCTTTACACGCTTTGAGCCCAATGGAATGGTAACAGGCAACGATCATATCAAGATGTCCACCTCAATCATCGATTATATTTTCCGGGAAATGGCTATCACCTACCTCGGAAGGAATGACCTGGAACAAGTCGCCCCGGAAGACCTTCGTGTCGATGCGCTCAAGAAACAACCCGACATCGAAGAGGATGAAGGAGAAGATTTAGTCGACCCTCGTTCTCTCGGCTCTACCTCTATCAGCGCTGAAGTTTTTCCGTCTCGCCGTTCATCTGGGAACGGAACAGGGAAAAATGGTGACCACGGGAAGATCTCTCGAAAAGTCGAGCTGCAACGGGAAACGATGACCATCACGGAAGTACAGGAAGCCCGTCAAAAAGGATATGAAGGTGATCCCTGTCAGGAATGTAAGCAATTCAAGATGGTGAGAAACGGTATGTGCCTCAAATGCGACAATTGTGGCGCCACAAACGGGTGCTCATGAATTAAGAGGAAATTTAAAATACGTAGAAACCTTATGTCCTAAGTGGTCTTCTCTTAATCAAGAAGAGAATAATATTTTAAAAAAATATTATCCCCAGTTTCCACAGCTGAAAAACCTTACCAGGAAAGAAATTCATCTTTTTTGAATATTAATTATCCCCATTCGTTCACATCTCTTCCACAGTTTAGTCCATTGACACCGGTCTTCTTCCCCTATATAAGAATTCAAAATTTCGAATACGGCTTTGGTGCTTCGGCTCTCTTGAATCAAACGGTTTCAGTCCTCTGATGACCGTTGGAAAATAGTTCCTTCATGGTCTGTGCACGTTTAGGAATCCACCTGACCCAGCAATTTCAATTCAATCTGTTAATCTGCCAAACGGTAACGGCCAATCAGAAATTGGCCTAGCAACGTATTTCCTTTTTTAAAAAATAGCCATGGACAACTACTTGCTCATTGATCGATCGGAAGTGGCGAAGGATTGGCATGCACGTGGGTTTTCTTGTGGGCTATGGATTGACCATGCCGGACGAGAATGGTCCTGCGATGCTCAAGAAACCGAAGAATTATTTATGATCATGTCCGGGGAATTAGAACTAGAGATAGAAGGACGCTCTCAAAAACCTTCCATTGGCCAGGAAATATCTATACCGGCAGGAGTGCCCTATATCATTCGAAATGTAGGCGGGAAAACTTCTCGGTGGCTCTACGGACAACCACAAGAAGTCAACATCGAAACGAAACTCAACACCTCACAGAAACGTTCATTTCACCCTGAATTAAAAAGAAAACGCCGGCTAGAAAAGCGAATCGCCGCTTTCGAAGTATCTAAAGAAGTGTAGCCTCAGCCCTTAGCCAATTCGCTCAAACCCCTTCGGGTTTATTCCTTTTCCACACTTTTTGCACAACGAAACCCTGTCGTCAGGTCTTGAAAATCCACTTCGGCTTTTGACCGAGCCGTGACCCGTAAGTTCGTCGGTTGATCTTCCCAGGACCCACCACGCAAAACTTTAAAGTCTCCTTCCTTCGGTCCTTGTGGATTTTTTGGAGGGCCGTCCTCGTAGTAATACCGATCATACCAATCATTGACCCATTCCGCGGCGTTCCCCGCCATCTGGTACAAACCATACGCGCTTTTACCGCCTTCTTTTAATCCATGCCGAATACTCATTCCTTTCGTTCCACTCGTCACCGGGGATAGGGTAATAGGATAACTCACCCAACCAGTTGTTCCCTGGTTATAATTGGCGATATCCACAAATGGTTGCATGTGACCCCAAGGATAGCGACGTCCATCAGTCCCTCTCGCAGCTTTTTCCCACTCAGCTTCAGTAGGCAATCGCTTACCAACCCACGCACAATATCTCTTGGCATCGGTCCACGTAATACCTACCGCTGGGCGATCCCCAACTTTCCCAGTCGCTGCCCCATCATCCCATAATGGAGGAGGTTCAATACTGTAATCATGATCTAAAATTTTTTGATACTCCGCCATGGTCACCTCGTAGCGATCAATAGAATAGGCATTCAACCACACAGTATGCTCTGGCCTCTCATTTCGTGACCCTTCATTATCCCCCATGGTGAATTCTCCTTCGGGAATTACGACCATCACACCTGGAGGACCATCGATTGCCCCTTGATCAACTTCGCCTGATTCTGTGTATTTCCAATCTTCGGCAGCAAACAAAGGTCCGGACAGGCCAAAGGCACAAACAGCCACCATCATCCTGAGTAAGAAAACTGGATTCATAAGGCCCTCACAAAACTGAGATGAAAATAAATTGTGTTCCGAACATTCTTCACCATATCGAAAGGAATCTAGCATTGGAAGAGCAGAGAGAAATTATTCGCACCTCCGGTTTTCTCACACTCAAAAAAACAAAAGCCGCTGAAGAATCCTTCAGCGGCTTTCAATCATGGCGTCCCCAGCGGGATTTGAACCCGCGTTGCCGCCTTGAAAGGGCGGCGTCCTAGGCCAGGCTAGACGATAGGGACGTTTGAAACGGATTTTTCAACACAAGATAGATGCCTTGTACTTCAGCTACATAGATGATGTTTTTGATTTTAGCAATGCCAAAAACCCTAGTCAAACCAAGAAGTTATGAGGCCTATTTGCTACAGAGGCATTGATGGGGACGTTTGTTTAGCCCACTCAATTTCGTTACTTGGGTAATTTATTTCTAATGTCGGTTCACGTCACATGAGGCCAATTTTGTCCCTGGTATAAAAATGGTGGGGAAGTGGGCCTGTAAGCCGGATTCTGTACCGTCTAAGGCAAGCCTTAGTCGGTGGTGACCATTTCTCTGGAACCTACGTTACCATAGGCTTCAAGCAACCTACCCGGGAACCTTGGTCGGGCCAACCTTCCTCCCGTTCGGATGAGGAATAAATTCTTCACCCTACCCGAGATTCGTCCCCCTATTTGGTTTTGCTCCAGGTGACGCTTACCCTGCCACTTGTGTCACCACAAGCGCGGTGGGCTCTTACCCCACCATTTCACCCTTACCTGACTGAAGCCAAAGCCTCAGGCATCGGCGGTATGTTTTCTGTGGCGCTGGTGTCGGATTACTCCGCCTGGGCGTTACCCAGCACCTTGCCCTATGGAGTCCGGACTTTCCTCTCACAAATGAATTGTGAGTAGCCACCCGGCCCACTTCCACTACCGCTTATTATGGTAGGCCTAGAAGAATGAGATTGCAAGGAAAGGATGGCGCCAATCGCTAATCAAGTGTTTCCACTTCTAAATGATGGGCCATAAAGAGAAGTCGATGGCAATAGGAGCAGTCCATTAAATCATCTCCTCGTCTCACTTCCGCAACGAGTTGAGGAGGCAACTGAAGCCGACAACCTCCGCAAGAACCGTCTTTCACTTCTGCGACGGCATAGCCTTTTCTCATAGTCTTTAACCGGTTGTACCGAGCTAGCAAGGGTTTCTCAACAGAATCAGCTACCTTTTGCTGTTGTTGGTTTAAGTCAGCTAACTCATTGGCCATTTCAGCAAATTGACTTTCCAAACGGCCCTTTTCGGCATCAAAGACTTTCTGCGCTTCCTGGGCTTCAGTTTCAAGTTCCTGGACAGTTTTTTTATTCTCTTCGACACGCTCCATCGTTTCGAGCACATTTTCTTCGATCGAGTCCTTTTTCTTTCTTGCCTGTTCTATTTCAAATAAATGCGCCTGATATTCTTTGTTGGTTTTCAACTCAGACAGACGACTCCGCACTTTATGAAGTAAATCTTCTTGAGTGGCCAATTCCCGTTCTGCACTCCGTTGTTGGGTGACAAGAGTTTCCCCTGTATTTTTCAATATTTGAAGACGAGAGAGAATATCTTTGAGGGGGTTTTCAGCGGCCTTCAGAAGGTCTGGTGCTTTACGCTGGGAATCTTGAATCTGAAAAATTCGAAGATCAAACTTTTGAAGTTCAATTAGAAACTGGAGCTGCGAATTCACAAAGTCCTCAATATGGATAACAACCCACTTACCCTGTCAGCAATCAAGTCCGGGCCAACATCTTGGTGGGCCCACCAGGACTTGAACCTGGGACCAACTGATTATGAGTCAGCCGCTCTAACCAACTGAGCTATGGGCCCAAACCCCACAATTGGGTATGCTATCTTTTACCATAGATTGGCGTCAGGAAAAATACCTTTCCCACTTTTCTTTGAGATTGTGTAAAATTTTCTCAAGATACCGTATAGCTTGCTTTTTGGTTTCGAATACCATGAATTTGAAGGTTTAAAATATCCACATCCTCATGTCGACCCTCCCGCTCGGCAATTTTAAGCTGTCCGATTAACTCATCCAACCGTCGCTGCAGGCTTTTATCACGAAGAATTCCCAGACACCCCATGACATGGGCATGGGGGTCTTCAAGATGGAGATCCCATACGCTCAATTGTGCAACAACCGCATCGTAGGCGGGATCATTGCTCAGCACTCCTCGTAGCCCTTCGAGGTCAACATTCCCAGATTCATTACGGAAAAGAATAGCTTGTCCCAATATATGCTGATAGACCGGAATGGTAAAAACATCAACTTCTAAGTCCAAAACATGTGAGGGGTCTAACCGTCCCTGGAGCAAAAGAATGATGATATCACGTTCTTCTGGCTTGCCTAATGGCAAGGAAACCTTCGGTGGAAGGTTTGAGGGCCTGGATTCTGGCCTCAACGAATCAACGCGAAGCCGTAACGTAGGCAACCGTTTTCTTAATAAATCTTGTCGAATCCCCAGTCGTTCGGAGACCACCTTAAGAAATTCGTCCTTTTCCAAGGGGTTTTTGGTCTTCTGAAGTATGGCTAACACTTCATCCGCACGTTTGACACGATCCTGGATTGAATCTTTTTGCGCTTTATTTAAAACGGATGTCACCACAAAGTCCAAAAGCGTGGCGGCACGGGACTCTAACTCCCGAAAGGCTTCCACCCCGTTTGTTCTCACATATGTGTCAGGGTCCTCTCCCGCTGGTAATAACAAGACCCGTACATCTATACCTGAATTCACAAATAAATCTAGAGTTCGCAGCGCCGCATTCACCCCAGCCGTATCTCCATCAAATACCAGCATGACGGCCGGGACAAACCGCCGCAATATTTGTACATGATCAGCGGTCAATGCCGTGCCCAACGGAGCGACGACATTCGTGATCCCTTGTTCATAAAGGGCTATAACATCAAAATATCCTTCAACCAAATAAAACCGACCGGCCACCGTAGCTGCCTTCCTGGCTTTTTCTAAACCATACAGAGATCGGCTTTTAAAAAACTGATCAGTCTCCGCCGAATTGAGATATTTTGGAGAAGCCTCATCCTGCATGACCCGTCCGCCAAATGCCACCACTTGCCCTCTCGCATCGGCAATAGGGAACACCACTCGATTGCGAAATCGATCGTAGGTGGAAAAACCTTGGCCACCCTCCTTCTCTCTTCGAACAACTAATCCAGCATGGATGAGTTCATCAAGATTCACTGATTGTTGTGCCATCCAGTTGGATAACCCATTCCAACCCTCAGGAGCAAAGCCTAATTGAAAGGTCGCCCAAGACTCCCGAGCAATTCCCCGTTGGTCCAAATATGCCCTGGCTTCTTGTGCGCCTGAAGCCTCTTGAAGATTTTGGTGATACCAAGAAGCCGCTAACCGGTAGAGATGAAAGTACCGTTCCCGAGACAAACCAGATTCGGTCTGTGACTTCGATGGAGTACGCTCTGGAAGCGGAATCCCTGCTCGCTGGCTAAGCTCGCGAAGAGTTTCCATGAAATCCATATTTTCTTGCTTCATCAGAAAGGTAAACGCATCGCCACCGACCTGACAGCCGAAACAATGAAAATATTGACTTGTAGGATTAACAGAAAATGATGGGGATTTTTCAGAATGGAAGGGACACAGGCCTTTGAAATTTTGTCCTGCTTTGGAAAGACTTACATAGGTCGATATCAAATCAACAATATCGATACGTTCCCGAATTTGTTGTATGGTCTCAGAAGGAACGCCCCGTTTTTCACTCATAATCAGAACACCTCAACCACACCTCGAGAATCAGCCGCTCCCCCCTTTAGAAACGTTACCCTGGTGGCCAAGCAAATGATCGCCCTCCTAGCACATGTAGATGAAGATGAAATACCGTCTGCCCGGCCTCTCGTCCCGTGTTGGTGACCACGCGATATCCGCCGGTATTCAGCCCTCGCTCTCGAGCCATTTTTGCGCATACGACCATGAGTTGCCCTAACAATTCAGTATCCGAATCTTGCGTATCATCCAATGACACGACATGCCGTTTCGGAATAACTAACATATGTACTGATGCCTGAGGGTTGATATCATCAAAAGCGATAACGTGCTCATCTTCGTAAATTTTCTTTGAAGGAATTGCCCCAGCAACAATTTGGCAAAAAATGCATTCAGCCATGAGAAACTTCCTCTTCTGCTGTTCGTATGCCAGTCTTCCCAAATCGCTTCCCGAGTTCTTGGTAGATTTCGTCTGGAGAAATCGAATAATGTCCTAGCATGACCAAAGTATGAAACCATAAATCGGCCATCTCGTAGATGATCTCTTCTCGGTTCTCATTTTTCCCGGCCAAAACAACTTCCCCGGCCTCTTCAACCACTTTCTTTAAAATTCGATCAACATCTCCCTTCAGCAGCTTTGATACGTAGGAATCTGAGCTGGGATTCGCCTTTCGATACGCAACCATTTCATACAGTCGTTGCGTGATCCCACCCCAAGACGTGCCAGAAGGCACAGGGAACACTGTGTCTGCTTGCAATTCCATGCGAGAAAAAAAACAGGATCGAGAACCAGTATGGCAAGTGGGACCAATCGGTTGTGCTTTCACTAAAACGGTGTCTTGATCACAATCAACAAACACTTCCTTGAGCATCAACTCATGGCCTGAAGTCTCACCTTTTTTCCACAGCTGTTTACGTGATCGGCTCCAAAAATGCACACGCTGCGTTTTCTGAGTCAATTCCCAGGCTTCTTGATTCATAAAGCCCACCATCAACACAGCCCCGTCTAACCAATCTTGTACGATACAGGGCAATAACCCCTGTTCATCAAACCGCAATGTCGTTGATTGCTGTTCTTTGTCCATTTTTCGTTACCCAATCGAAACGGGAACGGTCCCAGGTCTCATAGGAATACCTTGCTCGGACAAAAAGGTTTTGGCTTGCCCAATGGAATACGTCTGAAAATGAAAAATGGAAGCAGCTAAAACAGCATCCGCCTTCCCCAGAGTAAACGCCTCATGCAGATGCTGAAGCGTCCCCGCTCCCCCAGACGCAATAACGGGAATCGTCACCGCATCTGATATGGCAGCAGTCAAAGGTAAATCATAGCCATCCTTGGTTCCATCCTGATCCATGCTTGTGAGCAGGATTTCCCCAGCACCAAAGTCCATCATCCTCTGAGCCCACCGAATGGCATCTAGGCCGGTCCTATTCCGTCCTCCATGCGTAAAGACCTCCCAGCCTTCCACGTCACCCTCACACTCTGACGCCCGCTTGGCATCAATGGCCACAACGATACATTGAGAACCAAAGCGCGTGGCTGCGGCCTTCACAAATTCGGGTTCTTGAACCGCAGCGGTATTAATACTCACCTTATCCGCTCCGGCTTCTAGCAAGCGGCGTATATCTTCCAATGTACGAATTCCTCCGCCAACCGTTAAGGGCATAAACACTTGCTCTGCAGTCCGTACGACGACATCCAAAATGGTATTGCGTTTTTCATGTGAGGCGGTAATATCCAAAAAGCACAATTCATCTGCCCCTTCACGGTCATAGACCTGTGCCACGTGAACCGGATCGCCTGCATCACGCAGATTCACAAACGACACCCCTTTCACCACACGTCCATCTTTCACATCCAGACAGGGAATGATGCGTTTGGTCAACATGAAGACCGGGCCTCCCCAGCTGTAGGAACAAGTGCTAATGCTGCCTTTAAATCCAACGCCCCTTCATACAAGGCTTTCCCAATGATCACACCAGAAATATTGCCCCCAATTTGTTGGATTGCCTTGATATCCTCTAAGGCCGTCACTCCTCCTGACGCAATGATGGGAACGGGTGAGGCCTCGGCGGCCTCTTGTAGGGCCTGGATATTGGGTCCTTCCAACATGCCGTCTCTTGAAATATCTGTAAAGACGATCCCAC
Organism: Nitrospirales bacterium; assembly: GCA_029261295.1. GTDB lineage: Bacteria > Nitrospirota > Nitrospiria > Nitrospirales > UBA8639 > Nitrospira_E. The sequence continues at coordinate 239,387 of JAJDBP010000007.1, forward strand.
CTAACGGAAGTCCTTTCATAGAGTCAAAGACTTCTAGGGCCGTCAAGGTCGAAACGGTCGTCCAGCCATGGACGGCCACTAATCCATTCTTCACATCAATTCCAACTAAGATTTTCTGTGGATATTCGTGAGCAATGGCATGCAAAAATTTCGTATCCTGTAAGGCCGCTGTCCCAACAACCACTCGATTCACACCACAGGCTAGATAGGTTTGAACGGTATCCACATTTCGAATACCGCCACCAACCTGAATAGGAATAGTCAATTTGCTCACAATGGCTTCAATCTGAGGCAAATGCTTTGGAGAACCTTCCACAGCCCCATCCAAGTCCACAATATGCAGATAGGATGCACCAAGATTTTGCCAATGCTCGGCCATGCCAACTGGATCATCCGAATATCGGGTAACCTGACTCATTTCGCCTTGTCGCAAACGAACACATTTTCCGTCTTTTAAATCAATGGCTGGAATCAGAAGCATTTTTGGTCTCTCAAAAAATCTATGGACTTTACCGAGCCGGAGTACCGACTCTACCAACAGGAAATGTCTTTAATACTTTTTGTATACCTAATTCTGAAAGTTCTCTCGCCGTCACGAATCCTCCACTTTTTTCAAAAAATCCGACGACATCCTGAGTCAGGGGTTTTTGCTCTTCAAAAAATTCCCCTTTCCACAACACAATCCCATCTGAGGGTTGCACCAAAAATATTTCAAAGCCCACCGCTGCCGGCCGGGCTCCTATCCTCGTTCCTTCACGTTCACGATAGGTTCGCACCTTCCCCATTAACACCCCATCGACGTGTAACTGCCCTCCAATTTCTTTAGCCAAGGCTCGTAAAGAGGGACCTGATCGTTCATCCCAGGCGTTGGCAATGGGAGCGGATTCTTCGGTCCCTATTACCCTCAAATTTGTCCGAGCGCGAAGAATGGATTCAACCCGTGATGTGATAAATTTCGTGGCCGTATCAGAAACAGAATAACGATCTTGAGACAAATCCGATGGGCGGGCTTGATCACCACCGGGCAACCGAAATTGGGTCCGAATTTCCTCAGGGTCTCTCACTCCACCACGCGTTTGGCCATATCCTCCCTGAGGCACTTGAAGTGCTTGAAAGGGTAGGATGGCAATACTCGTAATAGAAGATGGATCAAATTGTGGGGCAGACTGGACCTGAACTTTCGAGGGAACACATCCCATGACAAAACTAGACCATCCCAACATTCCGACTAAAGCGAACCTCGTTAGGTGGTGTTGAGACAATCCCCTAACACCGGAAAATCTAAGCTTCATTGCCATTCACCAAAATTTTTCAAGACTTGTAACCCAACTGCCTGACTTTTTTCAGGATGAAACTGGGTGCCGAAAATATTGTCTTTCCATACGCTGCTGACAAAAGACAGCCCATAGGCTGTCTGGGTGCTAACCAAGTCTTGATCCCCCAATTCAACAAAATAGGAATGGACGAAATAGACATAGGATTCCTGGTCAATGGTTGCTAAAGGTGGAGCGGGTTTCTCAATATGAATGGTATTCCATCCCATGTGAGGAATTTTATAGGAAGAGGCCGTATCTTTAGTCCGAGGAATCGCTTTGACCTTTCCTGGTAAAAGGCCTAATCCCTTATGACACCCAAATTCTTCACTTTCAGTAAACAACAGTTGAAATCCTACACAAATCCCCAAAAAGGGCTTGCCCACTTGAATAGCTCGATGAATGGGATCCACAAGACCGTAGCGGGTCACATTGGCCATACAGTCACCAAACGCCCCCACTCCCGGTAAGACAACATGACTGGCTCGATCAATGACCTCAGACTCTCGGGTGATGACCGCAGTATGCCCAACGCGCTCAAACCCTTTCTGCACGCTTCGCAGATTACCCATCCCATAGTCGATAATGGCAATCATGGTCGTCTCCACCTCTCTCGATCTTCAAACATTTCGCTGCATCACCTTTATAACGATCCTTTCGTGGACAACACACCAGAAAGTCTATCTTCACGTCGGACTGCTTGATCTAAGGCCTTCGCCAACGCTTTAAACACGGCCTCCATGATATGGTGCGGATTCCGTCCATACAGGACATTCACATGAAGATTCAAACCGCCCTGACTCACAAAAGCCTGAAAAAAATCTTCAAAAAGCCCCAAATCAAAAGATTTAATATATCGAGTCGGTAATGACACGTTGTAGACCAGATAGGGCCGACCACTCAAATCCACCGTGACCTGAGCCAAGGTTTCATCCAGTGGCACAGACGCAAACCCAAACCGCGCAATGCCTTCCTTGGTACCAAGGGCTTGGGTGAGCACTTGCCCCATCACAATACCAATGTCTTCAATGGTATGGTGATCATCAATTTCAATGTCGCCTTTGGCTTCGACCATCAGGTCGAAAAATCCATGTTTTCCCAAAAGGTTGAGCATATGATCCAAGAAAGGAATTGAGGTCTGAATAGTATTCTTGCCTGCACCATCCAGGACCCATTGCACGCGAATTGCGGTTTCAGCAGTTGTACGTTCATGTGAGGCAGATCTGGGAACAGATTGTTGACTCATGTCCATCGACTCTCCATGGATTGGCTGTGCGCGTCAAAACCCTCCAAGGTGGCAAGACGAACAACAGGGCGTTTGGCTTTAAGTAATGCCGCCTGAGAATACACAACGATATTACTCCTCTTGACGTATTCATCCACGCCAAGACTTGAAAAAAATCTTGCACTCCCCCCAGTCGGTAACACATGATTCGGGCCGGCCACATAATCAGCCACGGACGGTGGGGTATAGCGTCCGACAAAAATGGCTCCAGCATGGCGAATACGGGGGAGATAATTTATGGCATTTTCCATATTCAATGAAAGATGCTCAGGTGCAATTTTATTGGCGAGCATAAATCCCTCTTCTAAATTTTTCACAACAAACACCACGGCGTGCCTGCCAATTGAATGTGAGGCAATTTTTTGCCGACCTAACTCACCCAATTGGCGATTGACCTCTTTGACCGTTCGCTTGGCCAAGGCCAATGAGGTGGTCACCAGATAAACACAAGCCTCCTCATCATGTTCAGCCTCACACAACAAATCCGCTGCAACATGATTGGGATTACTGGTTGAATCCGCTAAGACCAGAAGTTCACTTGGACCAGCAATCATATCAATATCGACCTGGCCATAGACAAGCCGCTTGGCTGTCGCCACGTACACATTCCCCGGCCCAACGATTTTATCCACCGCTGGAATACTCGGAGTCCCAAAGGCCAGCGCTCCGATAGCTTGTACTCCCCCTACACGATAAATTTCATCAACCCCGGCAATATCGGCGGCGACTAACAGGGAAGGGTGAATAGAACCCGATGGCGTCGGGGTACACATGACAATCCGACTCACTCCCGCGACTTTGGCTGGAATGGCGTTCATCAAGACTGATGATGGGTAGACGGCCTTTCCTCCGGGAACATACACCCCCACGGCATCAAGAGGCGTAATCATTTGCCCCAGTTGTATCCCATCTTTTCGGTACGTCCATGTGGATCGTCGCTGTCGCCGATGAAACGCTCGAATACGTCGAGCAGCATATTTGAGTGCAGAGACATCCGCCTTTGGAAGTACAGAATACGCCTCATGAACATCCGTTTTACTCACTCGCCATTGATGAGGCTGAGTCCGAATTCGATCAAACTGCCAAGTAAAACGTTGAACGGCTTTATCACCTTCACGACGAACCTTATTCAAAATATTTCTAACTGATTCTTCCACTTGGGCATTTTGTTGGATTCCTCGTTGGCAAACAGTCTCCACGACCTTGGAAAACCCGTCCTCCTTCCAGGAAACTATTTTCACTGCCGACTTCCCTTCTTTGTGCCCTTTGATCTCTTTGATTTGCTCACTTGCTTTTTAATCCTCGTAATCACTTCGGTCACGGCAGCATGCTTCATTTTCAGACTGGCTCGATTGACGATTAAACGAGCTGATGACCATGCCAGGACTTCTTCTTCTACCAAGTTATTCGCCTTCAACGTTTTTCCTGTCTCAACCAAATCCACAATCCGATCAGCCAACCCCACTAAGGGTGCTAACTCGATAGAGCCATATAATTTAATCAATTCAACAGGTAATCCCTGTTGATTAAAAAACCGTTCGGTAATATTCGGATATTTTGTGGCGATACGGAGCTTAGAAGACAACCGTTGGATAGGAACCTGACCATTTGGTTTGGCGATAACTAATTTACACACACCTAAACCAAGATCCACAGGCTCGTAGACATCAGGGCTTTGCTCTAGCAACACATCCTTTCCCACGATCCCTAAATCAGCCGCACCATATTCAACATAAACGGGTACGTCGCTTGGACGAACAATGAGAACTCGATGCCCATGCTCTGGATATTCCAATATCAACCGACGGTCATTCTCGTCCACGAAATACTCCGAATACCCCGCCTGCCGAAAGAGAGCAAGGGTTGGAGGAAGGAGTTTCCCCTTAGACAGGGCAATCGTGACACTTTCACTCATTGGACTTCTCGAACACGCTGAACCTTGGCACCAACAGCTCCCAATTTTTCTTCCAAGCGTTCATAGCCACGATCTAAATGATACACCCGTGAAACGGTTGTTTCCCCCTCTGCCGCCAATCCGGCTAAAACCAGTCCAGCACTCGCCCGAAGATCGGACGCCATGACCGGGGCACCGGTGAGAGAAGGAATGCCTTTCACAACCGCATGAGGTCCATCTGTTTCAATGGAGGCACCCATGCGATGTAATTCTGGGACATGTAAAAACCGGCCTTCAAAAATAGTTTCCGTCAAAATACTTGTGCCTTCAGCGACTGACATTAAGGCCATCATCTGGGCTTGCAGATCAGTCGGAAATCCCGGGTAAGGCAATGTCTTCACTTCAACGGCTTGGAGGGGAGCCGATCGACGAATTCGCACTCCATCAGGACATTCGGTTAACTCCACACCCATCTCCTGAATTTTAGTGAGTACATTCCCCAAATGATCGGTTATACAGCCCTTCACCGTCAGATCTCCACCGGTAATAGCACCGGCCATCACAAAGGTCCCAGCTTCCACCCGATCCGGCATAACCTCGTGCTGAGCACCATGGAGCTCAGAAACTCCCTCAATGATGATTGTATCAGTCCCAGCACCTAAAATTTTGGCACCGCGCTTGGTTAAAAAGGCACACAAATCGCCAATTTCTGGTTCACGGGCCACATGATGCAAGCTCGTGGTTCCTTCCGCTAAACAAGCCGCCATAATCAGATTTTCTGTTCCGGTTACTGTAGGAAAGTCCAAGTCGATCCGGGCTCCCTTCAGTCGACGCGCCTTGGCATGAATATATCCATGTTCCACCTGAATTTCGGCTCCCATCATAGCCAAACCCTTAAGGTGAAGATTCACGGGCCTAGATCCAATGGCACAGCCTCCTGGTAATGAGACCTTCGCTTCTCCCAATCGTGTTAACAAAGGGCCAAGTGCCAGTATCGACGCACGCATCGTTTTGACTAAATCATACGGAGCCTCAATGGATTGAACATTGCTGGCCTCCAAGACTACCCGCCCACCCTCTGTTTGGACGTTCACGCCTAGTAATTCTAGGAGTTTGGCCATGGTGATCAGATCTCGGACTTGCGGAACGCGATCGATAATACATTCGCCTCCACCCAATAATGAAGCGGCCAAAATTGGGAGAGCCGCATTTTTTGCTCCACCCACTTCCACCACGCCATTTAAGGGAAATCCTCCAATGATTGTAATCTGATCCACTTTTTATGACCTCATCTCAGCCTATCAACTCGACCGAGACATACCATCCTAGGAATGCCCTGACCATCCGGCTGAACCTTTATGACTTCAAAAACTTGTGAATCCACAACCAATTGACAGAGACCATCAATCTGTCCAAGGCCAATCTCTAAATACATGATTCCGTCCGAAGCCAAAACATCTGGAGCCTCTTTCAATAGTCGCCGATAGATATCCAATCCGTCAGGCCCTCCATCCAAAGCCAGACGCGGTTCAAAATCTTTGACATCAGGAGAAAGTCGATCCCATTCACTATGGGAAATATAGGGCAGGTTCGCAATAATGGCCGTCACTTTACCTGCTAATCTGCTGGATAACAAGGGGGTTATCAGATCTCCAGCCAACCATAAAATTCGAGAACCAACCCCATGCTTCAAGCCATTGATCTTGGCAATGTGCAAGGCGTCCAAAGATCGATCAGAGGCGATAACCATTGCAGATTTGAGCGCCAAGGCCACACTAATCGCCAAACATCCAGAACCGGTGCCGACATCGATAATAACTGGTTGCGGATAGGTCTCCAGCTTGGCAATGACTTCTTGAACCAGTAATTCTGATTCAGGTCGAGGAATGAGTACTCCAGGACGAACCAGCATATCCAAACCGAAAAACTCTTGACTCCCTAAGACATATTGTAGTGGTTCTCGTGAGGCCCGTCGTTCAATCAGAGAATGCACTTTTTGGTACGTATCGTGGTCTATGACATCGTTAACCTGAGTGTGAAATTGTAACCGGCTCACCCCCAAGGCTTCTTCAATAATCCACATCGCTTCTAGGGTGGCATTGGCAATGCCAGCTTGGCAGAGGTGGTCAACGGCCTCGCGATAAAGCTGAGAAGATGAAATGGACGACATTCTATGGGCCTCCTGCATCAGATAGGCCGAACACCATTACAATCAATATTTTGGGAATAACTACTGAAATGCGTTATTGCGCTTTGAGGGCGGTCACCAAATCATCGAGATCGCCTTCCATGACGCGATCGAGTTTATGCAATGTCAGTCCAATACGATGATCGGTCACCCGATTTTGAGGAAAATTATACGTACGAATTTTTTCACTTCGCTCCCCACTGCCAACTTGCGATTTTCGCTGTTGTGCAATAGAAGCCTCCTGTTTTTCGCGCTCGGCATCACCAATGCGTGTTCTGAGGGTTCGCATGGCTTTTGTCCGATTCTTAAGTTGAGATCGCTCATCCTGACAGGTCACCACCACTCCAGTTGGAATATGTGTAATCCGAACGGCTGAATAGGTTGTGTTGACGCTCTGTCCACCCGCTCCTGATGAACAATAGGTATCAATCCGTAAATCTTTTTGATCAATATGCACCTCCAACTCTTCAACCTCCGGCATCACGGCAACGGTGGCCGTGGAAGTATGGATTCGCCCATTGGCTTCAGTAGTCGGAACTCGCTGTACGCGATGCACGCCGCTTTCATATTTGAAAAATCCAAAAGCACCCTTCCCTTCAACGAGTACAACCGCTTCTTTAATTCCCCCGATCCCGGTTTCAGAAGATTCTACTAATTCTGATCGCAATTTCTTTGATTCAGCAAATTTGAGATACATTCGCAACAAATCCCCTGCAAACAGAGCAGCTTCGCTGCCCCCGGTGCCGGCACGAATTTCAATGAAGGAGTTTTTATTGTTCCCTTCGTCTTCAGGGCACAATAATTCTACCACCTGTGCTTCCAAAACCTCTCGACGAGCCTTCAGCGTTTCAAATTCCTCGCTAGCCAATCGTCGCATTTCTGCATCAAGCTCTTGATCTTCCGCCATCAGTTGGGATTGTGATAATTCCTCCAGCACCTGTCGATACTCCCCAAACATTGAGGCAATGGGTTCTAGCTCTGCCCGCTCTTTATTCAAGGAAACAAGAAGAGCCGATTGAGACAACACTTCGGGATCAGTTAATTGGTCGTTGAGCGTGTCAAATTTATTGGAGACAGCCTCCCATCGACTCATGAGCCCACCATCTCGTAATTCTGCTTTGGTTAGATTCGCCATAACCACGCCAATTTATAGACCAGTGAAATGTTCAGGCATATGAAATATCAAAAACAGCTGATTGAGAAAACAGGCTGTGACACGAATATTGAGCGATGAAAGACAAGAAACCGAGCCGCGCAGGTACACTACACGAATGAGCTGTATTCCTTCACGAAGTCATGAGGTAGGACGACCGAGAGTGGGGAATTCGATTAGCCTTTGGCCGTTGTTTTGGCCTTGTCCTTTTTTCCATATTTTTTATTGAATCGTTCCACACGGCCTTCCGCGTCAACAATTTTTTGAGTACCCGTAAAGAAAGGGTGGCAACTCGAGCAAATGTCGACCTTCAGATCTCCCACCGTGGTCCGAGTTTGGTAGGACATACCACAGGCACAGCTCACATTAGCAAATTCGTATGTTGGATGGATTCCCTTTTTCATATTCTCTCCTTCACTAAGCCAAACAGGTCTTTCAAGACCAATATACCCGCTATCCTGAATGCTTGTCTATTGTCTTTTATCGATTCATCGATTGTAAAAACTCATTATTATCTTTAGTACCGCCAATCTTGTCCATAAGAAATTCCATGGCTTCCATGGTTCCGAGGGGACTGAGCACCTTCCGAAGAATCCACATTTTATTCAGGCGATCACGATCCACCAGCAATTCCTCCTTCCTGGTACCCGATTGGCTGATATCAATAGCTGGGAAAAGCCGCTTGTCAGCCAAACGTCGGTCTAAATGCACCTCCATGTTGCCCGTACCCTTAAATTCTTCAAAAATCACATCATCCATTCGACTACCCGTATCAACCAGGGCGGTAGCTAAAATCGTCAAACTTCCACCGAATTCAATATTTCTGGCAGCCCCGAAAAACCGTTTGGGCCGTTGCAACGCATTCGAATCCAACCCCCCTGACAACACTTTCCCACTAGGTGGCGAAATCGTATTATAGGCACGTGCTAAACGGGTCACACTATCCAATAAAATTACCACGTCACGCTTATGTTCAACCAAGCGCTTGGCCTTTTCCATCACAATTTCAGCGACCTGCGCATGCCGTTGAGGCGGTTCGTCAAATGTTGAGCTGATCACTTCAGCCGCCTTGACCTGTCGTTGCCAATCAGTCACCTCCTCAGGACGTTCATCAATCAGCAAAACAATCAGGACAATTTCAGGATGATTGGCGATTATGGAACGAGCCACAGCCTGCAGAAGCATGGTCTTTCCCGTTCGGGGAGCCGCAACAATAAGGCCACGCTGCCCTTTCCCGATAGGCGTGGTTAATTCCATCACTCGCGTGCAATATTCTTCTCGATCAAACTCTAAATTGATTCGTTCTTCGGCATATAATGGCGTCAAATTATCGAACAAGATCTTATCGCGTTGGACTTCCGGTTCATCATAGTTGATTTTTTCAACTTTTAAGAGTGCAAAATATCGTTCACCATCCTTTGGGGGACGGATCTGCCCGGACACAATATCCCCAGTTCGGAGATTAAACCGACGAATTTGCGAAGGGGAAATATAAATATCGTCAGGACCTGGCAAATAGTTTGAGTCAGGAGCTCTGAGAAATCCAAACCCATCAGAAAGCGTTTCTAACACGCCCTCCCCAAATATCACGCCATTTTTTTCACTCTGGCCTTGAAGAATAGAGAAAATTAGCTCTTGCTTTCGCAAATTTGGAGCCCCATCAATCTTGAGGCCTCGCGCTAGATCGTTTAATTCTCCAATAGATTTCTGCTTCAATTCGGCAAGATGCATAAGATTACTCCATAGGTTAACCGGAAGGATTTCCCAATACATGTCTTTGGGAAAAAAGGTTGGAAAGGATACACATTCGGAAGTTCTTGATTATGACCAATGTACAAATTTGCTGGAGGTCCTATCGGGGTTGATGATAGTCAACCCGCGTATTGTTTAATTTAGGAAGAATACTCAGGGCGAATGAGGAACGACACTTGTCTACGGCAGCCGCAATGTCCTCTTTACGATTTGGGTTAAAACTAAATGGGTTAAAACTAAAAAGTCCGGGAAGTTAATTAGGCGGATATAGCTTTTTTAATTTTGGGCAGGTCTTGATGTCTTATGTATCTCACACATGATTACCTTGTCAATAGTTTTATTATCGGTAGAACCAAGAAAAAACTTAAGCCCGTTGATTTTTTCAATGGAATTTTCCAGAAAAGTAGGAGGTTGGCACCCTTCTATCTAGTATGGTAAACCATCCTTACGATAATTGGAAGCTCACCGGAGGGACCCTTCCCTAATGTCAGAATCAGGTTTTCCCTTTTCAAGCGAACGAATCTTCACTCTCGCTGAAGCCAATGCTTTAGTCCCCGAATTGGAACAGCATTGGACCTCCATAAAAGAAGGGCGCCAGATCCTTATTGAGACGAGAGACGAAGTCAAAAAGGCCAGCGCTCAAGCGTCTTCGGGCGGGGGTACAGTTGTTGGAGTGAAATATATCAAAGGCTTACAAGATATCAATGGAAGCTTGCATGCCATTCAAGAATTGGGGGTGGTCATTAAAGATGTGGAAATTGGCCTCTGTGACTTCCCTTTTATGTACAATGATAAATTGGTCTTTTTATGCTGGAAATCTGGGGAAGACCAAGTATCGTGGTGGCATGATATTGATAGCGGATTTAACAACCGACAACCCATAGACCAGCCAGAGCCCTAATCTTCTCACTGGCCACCCCGGCTCTTTCTACCTTCTTCTTCAAATCACGATGGAATATTTGGCTTTTCGCCAATGATAGAGATAATCCTCAATCCTTTATAAATTTTAGAGATGGAAAAATGAGTCCCATGAAGTTTGTCATTTTAGGGAAAGACGGTCCTGAGGGAACGATCAAACGGCCCTTGTATCGTGAGGCCCACCTGAAACGGCTTGAGCAATGGGCACAACAAGGCAAGGTAGTGTTAGCTGGACCCTTGACTGATAAAACCGGGAGCTTAATTGTGGTTGAGGCAGATTCTTTGGAAGAGGTTCAAACGTTTGCCAATGAAGATCCCTACATGATTCATGGAGTCTTTTCTGAAGTCACGGTTCATCCATTTAAGCAAGTCTTCCCTGAATAATCCTTATAAAATAAGACACAAATTGTTTGATGGTCCTGCTTGAAATCGTGAGCCGGAGGTTCTAAGTAACCAGAGAACAGACACATTGCCATTCTTCGTGACGGACGGGTTGGACAGAAAGACGAGAGCCTTTTCGAAGAAGCTCCATACCTTCAAGACCTGTAATGGTCCGCAAAAATTCCAAGGACAGCGGCTTCGAAAAGACCTTGAGCAATTTAATATCGACGAGAAACCACCGAGGTGCCTCTGATGAACTTTTGGGATCGTAATAGCGGCTTTTTTTATCAAAAGCATAGGGATCAGGATAGGCAGCCTTCACAATTTCGACGGTTCCGACAATAGACGGAGGATCGGCATTGCTATGGTAAAAAAATCCCCGATCCCCAATGTTCATAGATTTCAAAAAATTGCGAGCTTGATAATTGCGCACCCCTTCCCAACAAGTGGTTTTGGCTGGCGATTTCGCCAAATCATGAATAGAAAAACTCGTGGGTTCGGATTTCAATAACCAATACTCAGGCATAATCTACAAGACGGGACATTCCCAAAAAAATGGAGCCACCTTCTCAGATCAGAGGTGGGACACATCATTATAGATAGTCACAAGACTGAGAACAATCACGTTTTCATAAGGAACTCACCGGCTCTATTTTTCGTAAATTTCTCACTCTCTCATTGCCATGATTGATCAATTTATCCAATTTGCTGAAACGTGGATTTCCAAGGAAATGTGGGTAGGCCTGATTGCCTTTTCGGTCATCGCCTTTGTAGGCACACTCGTCGCCATTCCAGCAATTCTTATCCGACTCCCTTCAGACTATTTTCAAAACCATCACCACAAACCCTGGTTTGCCAACCATCACCCTGTGGTTCGAACCCTCGGGCTAATCGCAAAAAATCTGCTAGGAATCATTTTTTTGCTGGCAGGAATTGCCATGTTATTCTTACCAGGGCAAGGTCTGCTGACCATGCTGTTGGGCATTCTATTTATCGACTTTCCTGGCAAACATCGCCTGGAAAAAAAGCTGATTCAGCATCCGAAGATTCTGCAGGCCATCAATGCGTTCCGGGAAAAAGCCGGGAAACCACCTTTCATATTTGAATAAGCCACACACATCATTTCTTTTCTGAACTTCCTCTGAAGCCTCAACGGTTTACTCATCTAAGGTCCATTGATAGGATAATGCTCCATGACCATATTGCATAAACTTGGATGGGCGGGGCTGGCGATTCTTTGTGCCGTCGCCTTTGGCCATGTAGTCGGATTCCTCAATCCTCATGAAAAAGTCAACGGGCTGTGGCTGGTCGTCGCAGCTTCCTGTTTTTACGTCCTGGCCTATCGGTTTTATGGACGATTTTTAGCTCGAAAGGTGATGGATCTCGATAACCGTCGACGAACACCAGCCTATCGATTAGAAGATGGAACCAATTTTTATCCAGCCAACAAATACATCCTGTTTGGTCATCATTTTGCCGCAATAGCTGGAGCCGGGCCCCTGCTAGGTCCCGTCCTCGCTTCCCAATTTGGCTTTCTTCCTGGATTTTTGTGGATTGTCGTGGGTGCCGTGCTAGCTGGCGCTGTCCAGGATTTTATTATCCTTGTCGCTTCCATGCGACGGAATGGACGCTCTCTACCAGAAATCGCACATGCCGAATTAGGTCCAGTTACGGGATTAGCCACCGCTGTCGCGGTACTGTTCATCGTGGTCGTCGCACTCGCTGGCTTAGGGCTAGCTGTCGTCAATGCACTGTATGACAATGCCTGGGGGACCTTCACCATTGTCATGACCATTCCAATTGCTTTTGTCATGGGGCTGTACTTACAGAAATTTCGTCCAGGCCAAGTCGGAGAAATGACCTTCATTGGGCTGATATTATTGGTCCTTGCCATAATTTTCGGGCGAGCCGTTGCACAATCGGAGTGGGCTGAATGGTTTATGTGGGACCGCACCACACTCACATGGTGCCTTGCTTCTTATGGATTTCTGGCCTCCGTCCTGCCGGTGTGGATTCTTCTGGTCCCTCGAGATTATCTGTCGACCTATATGAAATTAGGTGTTATTGCTCTACTCGGAGTCGGAGTAATCGTGTTAGCCCCAACAATTGAAATGCCGAGAACCACTGAGTTTATTAGCGGAAACGGCCCCATCATTCCCGGCACACTTTTCCCATTTCTGTTTATCACCATCGCCTGCGGCGCCATCTCCGGCTTTCATTCGCTCGTATCATCAGGCACTACCCCAAAACTTATCAGCCAGGAGTCCCAAGCCATTGTGGGATACGGGGCAATGCTCTTAGAAAGTTTTGTCGGTGTCATTGCGCTAATCGCCGCATGCCTTTTAGTTCCTGGAGATTATTTCGCGATCAACACACATCTCACATTAGAGACCTTGGAAAGCATGGGGTTCCCCACCGCCCATATCGCTGAACTGTCAAACATGGTTGAAGTTGATGTGTCTGGACGCCCCGGAGGGGCCGTATCCTTAGCAGTGGGAATGGCCTCAATTTTTTCAGGACTGCCTGGCATGGCTGGGCTCATGGCATACTGGTATCAATTCGCCTTATTATTTGAAGCCCTGTTTATTTTGACGACCATTGATGCGGGGACCCGGGTAGCCCGTTATCTGGTCCAAGAACTAGGGGGACGAGCTTATGCCCCTCTCAAACAGATCAACTGGTGGCCAGGAGTATTAGGGGCCAGTCTTTTCGTTGTGGGGGCCTGGGGATATCTCATTGGGACGGGAAGCATTGCGACAATTTGGCCGATGTTTGGCGCAGCCAATCAATTATTAGGCATGCTCGCACTCTGTATTGCCACGACCGTTCTGATTAAAATGGGGAAGACATCTTACCTATGGGTCACGGTCCTCCCCATGATATTTGTCGGAATTATCACCCTGGCTGGATGCTATGAACTCTTTGTCCTATTTGTGAGTCGCGCAACTTCCGGCGAAAGCACACACACATTGACGATGACGATAAACGCAATTTTAGTAGGGGTCGTAGCACTATTGGCCATTATTGTCCTGATCGATAGTGCTCGCAAATGGTATGGCTATCTCGTCCACAAACACCCCTTAAATACTACTGAAGTCTTTGAGGGAGAAGGCATTAATATTCCGGCTGGTCCCTGCTGTTAATGAGATGATGGGCTAGCCAATACTACCGAGAGGAATTCCATGGCTGATAACTACTCATTCGATGTGGTCTCACGTATCGACATGCAGGAAATGAAAAATGTCGTTGATCAAACCTTGAAGGAAATCGGACAACGTTACGACTTTAAGGGAAGCAAGAGCGAGCTCACGCTCAAAGAAAAAGAGAAGCAATTAGTCGTACTCTCCGATGACGATTACAAACTGAACGCCGTGCTGGACATTCTGAAAAACAAATGCATCAAACGCAATGTGTCATTAAAGGGTTTAACCTATGGCAAAGTAGAAGAGGCCTTAGGGGGAACCGTTCGCCAAACAATCACCATTCAGAGTGGATTGCCGGATGACAAGGCTAAAGCCATTACCAAATCCATTAAAGAAGCCAAATTCAAGGCTCAGGGACAAATACAAGGTGATCAAGTCCGGGTACAAAGCAAAAGCAAGGATGAGCTTCAAGCTGTCATGACTCATCTCAAAGCGCAAGATTTTGAGCTCGATCTCCAGTTTGAAAATTACCGGTGAACGCCCATAAATCTGTTCCTTTTAATTTTCCGAGTTCTGCCCTCTATGGAAAATCCGAGGTAACGGCCATCAATCCATTAGCCTTCCTTATTCTCTAGAATCGACAGAGAAGAAGCCGACTGGCGTCCTCATTCGTTCTCCTGGTAAAATCTTTTAATATCCTCATCCAACAAACCCATACACCAAGGAGGTGTCCTATGGTAAAAGAAGGACGAATAGCTAGATCGACACTTTTAGCTTTTTCCCTGCTATTCCTGGGAGGTTGTAGTAGCTGGGGAACCCCACCACCTGTTTCTCCTACACTCAAACCTTTCGTAGCTCAGGCCTCTCCGGCTGAAGAGACCACTCTATCCCAACCTCTCGTTCTTGGAGTGGCCTGGCTACAACCTTCCGCTAGCGAGGTACCTCTTCCAGAACGTGGGACTCAGCGACTAATAAATCAAATTCGTGAGCATTTTTCGGAACCAGGTACCTCCATACGAATTTCAAGCATAGACACGGTCACCTCAGCCGATCTCGTGACATTACGAGCCCTTGGTAAACAGCAGAACGTGAGTCATATGCTCGTCGTAGCCCCAACCCTCCAAGAGGTCACAGTACCTGAAAAATTTGGCGTTCCAAGAGGGAACTGGCTTGGAACACGAACAGAAAGTCGGGCTTTTCTTGAGGCAGTGGCAATTGACCTACAGTCGGGGTTGCCAATATTTGAAGCACAGGGAAATGGGCAGGCCGCCCTAGAGACGCTGGAGTATGGCTCATTTGGGCCATTCCCACGAATTTTTCGAGGCCTGTACGCTCCCGGGGATGGGAGTGTTTTTTATCCTGAAGGGGGAAGAGAAAATTTTCCAGCTGACGAGGTTCGAATCTATTCCTCTAACTACGCTCTGGCAGGATTATTATGGAAGTTAGATATGATCAAAACCTCAACCCCTTCATGACCTTAAAACGGATATTTCCTAAAGGGAATTCAAGAAGCAATTACCAGTCAAATAATTGAGGAGAAAGAGAAATCTCATTTTGGAAGGTAGGTGGGCCATATGGCCCACCTACCTTCTAAGAAACAACACTGAGACAAAAAGGGGGTTCCAACTTGAATGAGAAATAATATTTCGGTTATCGGACATAACTTCGCGGGTCCTACCTACTAGGAAACTGCCTGGGACTAATACAAATCCCACATAAATTTCTATTATTTTTTCGGAGATTTTGAACGAAGACCAGGGTGGATCTCGGCTCGAATGGTATGGGTGCCAGGCGGAAGTCCTTCTGAGAGAATGATCCCAACAATCAGCTCTCCGTTCGACTTCTTTTTGATGAGGGGTAGCCGTCCACGGATTTCAGCCGTACGTTTTTCTCCTGGTTTAAGAGAACCCAGGGGAACAGGGAGGGAAACCACTCGCTTAAAAGCCTGTATCAGCACTGGGGTGCCACGAAGTTCTACATAGGCCGATGGAATGGTCGAGTCACTCACATTCTGTATTTGAAGCAATAATTTTACAGCCTCTCCGCCCTCTATCACCAAATTTCTATTCGCATCAACAAATTTAGTTCGAAACTGCACAGAAGGTTCGGATACTGGCGAAACAGATGAAAGTGGGGCCGGTTGAGCTCTTGTAGGTAGCGTCCCAGTTGCAGAGGTAGAGAGTCCAGGATTGGGATATGTGGGTTGAGCTACTCCTGCTGGTCCTTGTTGCCGTTGAGCTACAAGATTTTGGGCAGCAATTTGTAGCCTGCCGCTTTCTCTCAATTTGTCTACGAGTTTATCAGAAATTTCATCAATGGCTTCGTCTATAGGAATGCCTACGCCGATCGGTTCACAATCTTTTCCGCCTTCATCAGTGCCGACCTTCCAATCACCATGCCCTTTGAATGTTTCAGCGTACAATTCTTTTCCAGTGCCGTTTTCTTTCAAAATAGCACGAATTCTAAGGGTTGCCTTCGCTGGATATTCCGCATCAGATTCTAATCGCGGAATATTGAGATCATAGGTTCTCTCGAGCACGGTATATTGAAGAATCGCATCTACATAATTCCCCAAAGTCAGATCCTCTCGATCAACCACCTGTTGAAAGATTTTCTGAGAATCCTCGAACAGCATCTGACTCAACTGAGTCCCCACCTGATAGACTTTGGGCGCTCCACAGGCATCATTGTAGGAAAACGCCGCTTGTTGAACTGAGGAGTCTAGTTCAAGTTTAACTCGAATGGGAACAGAGGGATCTTTCTTTTCATCTTCAAATTCCAACCGTGGGAGGACGATTTTTGAGCACGAACTGAGTAACACAAGAAGGCCAAAGAGGAAAACACAAAATTTAAAATGGAGTGAAGTAACTAATCTATTATTCATAGTAAAAAGGAAAACTTAGTCAGCACCAATCTTGATACAAACGTAGGGATAATAACTTTATGGGCATTGATTTCTTCTCAATGATTTAAAACACGGATGCAGGAAAGGAAGAATTTTACTGAGGTTCATCTATACAGAGAAACAGCCTTTACATTAATTCATACAATATACCCTAGATGGTGTTTCCGATGGAAGGCAACTCCCAATTAATTACCAAACTATCCCCATAAAAAAACAGGGCCTCTGATTTTTAAATCAGAAGCCCTGTTTGAGTATTTACTGACGAACGAAGCTAGACCTCGTTCTTCACAATGTTAACCAATAACTAAAATTTGGTGATCCACCAAATGTAGGCCCAGTCTTGATCATCATTGTCCGTAAGGCCGGCAGAACCACAGGATGAGCAAGAGCTGCTTTTGCTCTTGTCAATGTAGCTACCCGTGAAGAAATGACCATACCCCATATTCACGGTACTGGCTCCACCAAATAATTTATGCACATACACGATATTCAATTCTTGTCCAATTTCATTAATACTGTTTCCGAGTCTGGTGGTTGCCTGACGACCTTGGCCTGCATTATACCAATGACCATCTGCATCAGCGAGACGGTGCCACCAGAAATGCACTTTGAAGGTGCCATTAGCCGAAGGCTTCACACTAAATTGAGGACCAAATGACATCATGTTTTTCCAACCCATGAGATCCATGTACCCATAGTGTAAATGGTTGGTTGGCCAGAAATTTTCAAATGTCGTTCGTCCACCAGTTGCCGCACCATTTTGTCCGCTACCAGTTGCATAATCAAACTCAAAGGCAATTCTTGGTTTCATGGGAACTGGAAGGCTCACACCGACATTTGCCGCTAAGGCTTGTGCGCTAATAGTACGTCTATTTGCTCCGGGTTGTCCCCCATTTTCTTGTCGTCCCGTTTGATAGACATATTCCAACGTATAATCAACAATGCCCGGCTTCCCGTTCACACGGACACCTAACATGTGGCGTTGTTGATCAGCTTGGAGACGTCCAGTGCTTGTAGTACTGGCACCAGTATTTGTCCGTTCATCCATCACCCAAATCCAGTAGGGTTCAATGGTGTGTTTAGGAATACTTTTGATGGTGTTATAGAATAGGATGAAATCACTGTCTTTGGCACCCGTTGCGCCAGACCCGGCCTGACATAAGCTGGTTGGGTTGCCGCAATCATCATCCGCCATTCTGAACCATCCCAAGATATGGCTGGTTTTAGCACTCGAGGCATAGTCAAAACGTACCCCATCAAACGACCACCCTACGTTACTCCAATCAAAATGTCCGAGAATACGTTGGTTGCCCAACACCAGTTTTTGACGCCCGATTTTCGTGTTGAGCCCAGGCACGACTATATTCCGAACAACGATGTAACCTTCACGAATACCAAAAGAGGTCCCGTGAATACCGCCAACCGTGTTAAAACCAATGGCTCCTGCAGGAGCTCCGGTACCACCGGTATTGGTGGTTAAAGTTGTCTGCCCACCCCATACCCTAGAATCTTGCATCAAAATCCGATAACCCAAGTCAGGTGTAATATCATGGGTTATACCGAGCTGGGTGTTTTGTACGATAAAATTGTGGGTTGAAGAAACTCCACCTCCACCAAAATTCGCATTATTTCGATACTCTGCCCGAGTAGCCACCCGGCCATCGACTTTTACTTTGTCGCCGGTGACGGCAGCAAACGATGGATCAGCCGTTATGAGGCTCGCCCCAAATGCACCGGTGAACGCCACCGCTGCTGCTAGAAAACAAGGAATGAGTTTTTGTCTCATTTTCCCCTCCTGTTAGTTAAAATCCCATTTGAACAGGGACAAACAATTGCACAGCTCCCAGAACATTTCATCATTTCCGTACAAATCATTTGTGCTCCACTGCCCACCCTAGTTACCATTTTCCCTTTTTTACTTATTTATAGAACACAACACGTTGTGAATTTAAAATAAGGCACTAAACCAATCACGCAGGAGTGCGAATATAGTGCCATTTATGTCTACTTGAGCTAAGTTACTAAAATATAATGTGTTTTTTGTGATTTCTCTAAATAGATTAACTTGGCTTTATCGCTTGAATGCTACGATGGTTGTAAAAATCCAACACCAAATAATTTATTCAGTTTTTTAGTGCTCTCAATTTGATATGTTGGATTTTCATTCCGAAGGACTGGAACGGACAATTTATTTCCCAAGATTCGATCTCCACTAAACCGGCCTTGGACCACCTGGCTCCGTGGCTTGATCTGTTGCTCCTTTAATGTGCTCTTCAGCTTCCTTCATTGACGATTCCAAGTCTTGTTCTACTGATTTCAACTCTTGGGTAATCATATTGATTTCTGGTTCGACTGATTGGCGAAGATCTTCGGTCGTCTCCTTAAACCCTTTGACTGCCTTCCCCACCTGTTTGCCGATTTCCGGTAATTCCTTTGGGCCAAAGAGCATGAACGCGATGACCAAAATGATCAGGACTTCCATTGCTCCTAAACCAAACATGATCTTGATTCCTTATCGCGAGGCTTTCCACATGGGCCATGGAGAGATGATCGACATGAATATCGTGTCCTTGTACACTGAGCAACGCCAGATTCACCGTACCAGCCTTAGGTTCAAGGTTATCCCTGTTTGGGCTGCGTCGATTCCATTGGTGGCTGAACTGAAGCCTCTTGTGGTGGAACCTGTGTGGCCTGGGGTTGACTGTCGACCTGTTGAGGCGGTGGTGGGGCTTGCGCCACGTCGGCTTCTTCATTGGGTGTGACATCCAAGGCGTCCGCTTCGGCGACAGATTTTTTAAAGCCCTTAATGGCCTTACCTAGCCCTTCGCCTAATTGAGGTATTTTCCCCGCACCAAAGATAATTAACACAATAATGAGGATGAGCATGAGCTCCATCCACCCAAATGATCCAAACACCTACAACCTCAATGTTTTGTTATAAAGATAACAGAATCTCTAAAAAAGTCGGCGAAGTATACACAACCTACAAGCAAAAATCCACCTTTCCAGGTCCCCTAATTACACATTTTTACCGCCTTAGAACGTGTTTGATAAAGAGGTCTGTGTATGAACTAAGCTTCAAACGCTTAGCAGGGGAAGAAATGAGCATCACCACAATCGTAACCACGTAGTCTCAACCATCACGCTGCATAACGAGAAGAACAATTGCGGGAGACAGCAATAGTCTCATTTTCCAACAAACGAAAAGTGCATGTAGTCCACGGGTTGAGGCGGGAATTGCATCATAGCCTTGATCCCTTCCAGATCGTACCCTAATTGTTCCAAGGCTGGCTTGGCTGCCAAAAGTTCAGATTCCGTCAGATAGGCAATCGTGTCGGGTACGCCCTGACTCGGCAACCCTTTCAACAACCTCTCTAATTCTGCTCGCTCTTTTGGCGGCGTACTTTCGGTAATCGGAAATTCAATTTGTCTTTGATAGGGAGAGTGGTAGGTCTGATTGACGGCCGTTAATGTGCGAAGAATAAACGCATCAAGTTGCCATGGCTCACCTTCAGGGGGAAATGGGTGGGAAGCCAAAAGATCCATCACACTTAACACATGTGCTCCTAGGCTCCTTGACACAAAATCTCGCTGCGACTCAATGATGCCGGTTTCAATGCCAAGGTGTATTGCCACGGCTTGAAGTAACTGGAAATTGACCATGAAACTAAATTGGCCACCTTGTACGGTGAAACAAGGCTTTTCCGGATCGTTGAGCACGCGGGGGTCAGCTGTTCCGGCGTCAAAACTACTAAATCCAATGGCCCCTGGAGCCAGAAGCCGTTGCGCTTCCTTTAGACTCTGACATGCTCCCAGGTTGTAGGGTACCAACACTTCTTCATCAATGCTTTTGAGAAACTCCGTGACCGTACGCCGAAAGGGTAATTCTTTCGCATCAACAGGCTGAT
The DNA here is from genome assembly GCA_029261295.1 of Nitrospirales bacterium. Lineage (GTDB taxonomy): Bacteria > Nitrospirota > Nitrospiria > Nitrospirales > UBA8639 > Nitrospira_E. The sequence continues at coordinate 260,227 of JAJDBP010000007.1, forward strand.
ATTCCCGCTCCCATACTAAATCACCGAGGAAAGAGGCAAAGGTGGGCAGCGTTTCTAAATTAACCTGATCAAATGCCTCGACAAACTTGGGCCAATCAGGAAATTCTGCCAACCGCTTTTCATCTAAATTCGGGCGAAGCTGCTCTTCCTTGATCTCCCCTTCTTTCCGCAGTACCAACTTGGTCGGCAACTCGCTCCATAATTCATTACAGATAATACGATCCACCGTACCATCCCCAAACGAGGCCAGATCTTCAACCGATTGACATTCAAACGACACGCGATCTTGGTGCTTGGTTAAATCGGCATTCTGTTTAGCTTGTTCTAAGAGCACGGGCTCTTGTTCAACGCAGATATATTGAATTCTTGGAAAGATGACCTGCTCTTTGTCCAATTCCTGTAGACGATCTAAAAAACATGCGGCCAAATTTCCATTTCCTGCACCCCACTCCATCACCACTAACGGAGCTGAGCGTCCTTCTCCGCCTGTTGTTTGTATTCGCGCGGCACATTGTCGCCAATAATCTTCCGCTAATGCGTACCCAAGACGAAAGTCTGCCGCCGCGAACGTCTGATAAAATTCGCGCACACGAGTTCCCAGCAATCCGTAAAACAGGCGATTGATATGGGCTTGCCAAAGGTCAACAGGTTTAAAGTCTCCAACAAGTTGGGGAAGCGCATCGGGATCATTGGCAGTTTGAGCACTCATAAATTTAGACCTATCATCTTTCTCACAATCATGAATAAAAGCCATTCAAGTAGGCATAGATAAAAATGCGTAGAGACCGCGAAAATTCTAACAAAGCCTCTTTTGACCTCGCAAGACAAGACACTCCAGAGGCTTGACCAGGCATCATCTCCAGCGGTAGAGGAAGAGCAGCTTTTTCAACTATGTTCGAAGTTCATAGGACTCTACGGACTAAGGAACGATGCGAAACTATCCTCTTTGAATGCGACTGCCCTAGCGATGCTATCCATGCGCGACCGTATACCCATTTTCCTTTTATCGATTGGGATAGGAAGCGTTCTTGCCGGCATGCTCTTCCTAACCCTGGGGACATCCAGTCTAGCAGAGGAGCCCAGGACTTCCTCCCCCTCGCCTGTCTTTCAACCCCAAGAAACACAACATGGCTTTGCGGAGTTTGATTCACCCCCAGATTTTTTTGAAGATGACGTGCCAAATGAAGGATCAGCACCCTATAAAGACTACTCCAGCTCTCCGAATCTACCCTCCTTCGATCATAAACCTGGAGGTCTATTCGAAAGTTTGGTCTTTGCTGAAAGCTTTGAAGAAGATCGAACCATTCGCGGGGGGCATATTCTGGTACCCGTCAATCCAACTGACACCTTTCCCCAGTCAGCGAAGTCCATCTATTTGGTCTTTGGTGTCCATGAACATCTAGCTCCGTTTCAAATAATTGGGCGCCTCTTTCCGGAGGAAGTTTTTGGTAAAGACGACAATGAATGGATTGATGAAGATCGCGCAGACCTTGCCTTAGAAGATGACAGCGGCTACCTGAAGTTTTTCGCCCAAGACGGCAAATGGCAACCAGGGCACTATCGAGTAGATGTGTATGTGGGGTACATGGTGAACACCATGAATAAAATGGGGACCATGCGTTTTGTAATAGAATAGGGTGGCAAAGCGACCCATTGAACGCCTGCCAGTTTCATTCAATTTTTTACTGGGGCTCAAAAAACCCATTCTTGACGGATCTTGGAATTTGCCGTAAGGTATTGAGGAATTTACCCTAAGCATAACTAAGGGTATTCCTAAAGTAACCCTGGCCAGCCCGCTTTGTAATTTTTTTTTAAATTCCTTTTGCCATAAAATTTAGATTGCGAGAATCAACGTGTTAAAAAAAAGTGGTGGATACCTTCTCCTCTTCATTTTCATTGGTGGGTTGTTGGGCAGCATTCTTGGGGAAATTCTCCAGATTGTTTCTCCACAGGGTGCCGTGCGCGACATTTTTGGAGAAGCCCTGAGCTTAGGCTTAGACCCACCAGTCAGCGTCAATCTGGTCCTTCTGAAATTCACGCTGGGTTTTCTCCTCAAAATCAATCTCCTCAGCGTTCTCGGAATGCTGTTGGGTGCCTATCTCTATAAACATATTTAATCCCACGAATTCTTTTATCGATTGAAAATTATCTCATTAAAGGTTCCTGACACCTTTTTTGGATTTGGTTTTTTTAGATTCCGACTTCGATAAGCTTCTGCCGCAAAAGACGAAGTGAATCGCGGATTTTTGCGGCACGTTCGAATTCCAAGGCTTTGGCTGCAGCTTTCATCTCTTTTTCTAAGGCGACAATTCGCTTTTCTATATCCCCTTCCGAGGCATACGCCACTTCGGTCTCCGCTGCGACCGAGAGTTCGGCATAGTCGGCTTCCGCTAATTGCCCTTCCAAATCATGAATGCGTTTTTTGATGGATTCAGGAGTGATGCCGTGTTCTTCGTTATACGCCAGCTGAATGGTGCGACGACGTCCTGTTTCTTCTAGCGTCATCTGCATGGACTTCGTGACGGTATCCCCATAGAGAATCACGGTGCCATCACTGTGACGCGCTGCTCGACCTGATGTTTGCACCAACGCCCGATACCCACGAAGGAAGCCTTCTTTATCGGCATCCAGCACCCCCACCAAACTCACTTCAGGGAGATCCAACCCTTCCCGCAACAAATTAATTCCCACCAAGACATCAAACACGCCTTTTCGCAAGTCTCGAATAATATCAGCCCGTTCCAAGGTCTTAATATCCGAATGCAGGTACCGCACCTTCAACCCTTGCTCGTAATAATATTCCGTCAGATCCTCTGCCATACGTTTGGTCAACGTAGTGACCAATACCCGATGTCCCTTGGCAATACGCTTCTGAATTTCTCCCAGCAAATGCTCCACTTGCCCTTTGGCCGGCTTCACCTCCATCACCGGGTCTATTAACCCCGTCGGGCGAATGATTTGCTCCACCGGCGCCGACTGGGAATGCTTCAACTCATAAGGGCCTGGCGTGGCCGAGACATACACCACCTGATTCACGAACTTCTCAAACTCGGGAAACTTCAACGGCCGATTATCCATGGCTGAAGGTAAGCGAAAACCATAATCCACTAAGGTTTTCTTACGAGAGCGGTCGCCTTCATACATGCCCCCAAACTGTGGGACCGTGGCATGGGATTCATCCACAATTAATAAATAATCCTTGGTGTAATAATCCAACAAGGTCGGCGGCGGTTCGCCGGGTTGTCGTCCACTTAAATGACGAGAGTAATTTTCAATGCCGTGGCAATAGCCCATCGTCCGAATCATTTCCAAATCAAACTTCGTCCGTTGCTCAATACGCTGCGCCTCCAACAATTGATTGGTTTTGCGAAAGTACGCAACTCGTTCCTCTAATTCCTCTTCAATGCCACTAATAGCCTCTTGGTAGCGATCCGGAGCAATCACATAATGACTCTTGGGATAAATCGCAATTTTCGGAAGCTTACGCAACACGGTGCCCGTTAATGGATCGATTTCATGAATGGCTTCAACTTCGTCCCCAAAAAGTTCGATACGCACGGTATTCGAATCCGACGACGCCGGATAGATTTCAATCACATCCCCTCGCGCCCGAAACATGCCCCGTTGTAATTCCAAATCATTTCGAGAATATTGAATATCCACCAACTTCGCTAAGATCTTTTCTCGCCCCATTTCCATGCCCGGCTCGAGATACAACAACATGTCATGATAGACCTCTGGAGAACCTAATCCATAAATACACGACACTGAGGCCACAATAATAATGTCATTGCGTTGCAACAAAGTCGTTGTCGCCGCATGCCGCATCTGATCGATGGTGTCATTGATTGCCGAGTCTTTGGCAATATAGGTATCGGTCGTGGGAATGTAGGCTTCCGGCTGATAGTAGTCGTAATAACTCACGAAATATTCCACCGCATTGTTTGGGAAATAGGATTTAAATTCTTGATAGAGCTGCGCCGCTAAGGTCTTGTTATGCACGACAACCAATGTCGGACGCTGCACCTTGGCAATCACATTGGCCATCGTAAACGTCTTGCCCGACCCGGTGACCCCTAATAGCACTTGATGCTTCAGGTTTTGTTCCAGACCGGCCGTCAACGCAGCAATGGCCTTGCCTTGATCGCCCTTGGGCACGTAGTCAGATTGGAGGGTAAATGTACTCATGATTGTCCTCCCAGCAATGTACCATAGGTGCAGGAGAGGAGGCAGATAGGTATCAATAAAAACAGGTGGAGATTGGGAAAAGCAGAGGAAAAGCTGATGGGCTTTTTCAATATTCTGCTAAAACAAACCAACGATGTGGCCGTCGTCGTCTAGACCAATCGCTTCAGCGGCAGGCACGCGAGGCAGGCCGGGCATCGTCATAATATCGCCAGTAATGGCCACGATGAATTCGGCACCCATGGCCAAGCGTACTTCTCTAACTGGCACGGTAAAGCCGGTGGGTGCACCTTTTAGGGAAGGATTAGTGGAAAAGCTGTATTGCGTTTTGGCCATACACACGGGGAAATGACCATAGCCATGTTTTTCTAATTCGGTGAGACGAGTTTGAGCTGTTTGAGGAATCTCCACATCATCGGCACGATAAATCTCTCGCGCCACAATCCTCATTTTTTCCGCGAGTGGAAGATCATCTGAATATAACGGGGAAAACTTGGAGGCGCCTGCATCAACCACTTGCTTAACCGTTTCTGCCAACTTCGCTGCGCCCTTTCCTCCTTGAGCCCAATGGCTGGAGAGCACCATACGTACACCCAATTCCTGGCAGGAGCGCTCGACCAATTCCAATTCGGCTAGGGTGTCATGAGTGAATTGATTGATCGCCACGACAGTTGGCACACCAAATTTTTTGATGTTTTCTAAATGCCTCAATAAATTTGGCAATCCTTGCTTGAGTGCCACAAGGTCTTCATGCCCAAGAGAAACTTCCTTGGCACCGCCATGAAGCTTGAGCGCTTTAATAGTCGCCACCACCACCGCGCAAGCCGGCTTGAGTCCCGCTTGTCTGCATTTGATATTGAAAAATTTTTCGGCCCCAAGATCCGCCCCAAATCCGGCTTCCGTCACCACATAATCAGCCAGCTTCAACGCCATCTTTGTGGCAACAATAGAATTGCAGCCATGGGCGATATTCCCGAATGGCCCACCATGTATTAACGCAGGATTATTCTCCAATGTCTGAACCAGATTTGGCTGGAAGGCCTCTTTCAGCAATGCCGTCATTGCCCCTTCCGCTTTAATGTCCTTCGAAAAAATCATGTCCTTATCTGCTGTTCGACCAACCTTGATATTCCCTAATCGCCGTTCCAAATCTTTTAGATCTGAAGCCAGGCAAAGAATCGCCATAACTTCCGAAGCCGCCGTAATGTCAAAACGACCCTCACGCGCATAACCATTGGCTTTTCCACCCAACCCCGTCACAATGTTTCGCAGAGACCGATCATTGACATCCAACACGCGTCCCCACGTCACTCGTCGCGGATCAATTTGCGGCTTGTGCCCCCAGTGGAGATGATTGGAAACCATGGCTGCCAGTAAATTATGCCCGGCGGTAATCGCGTGAAAGTCCCCGGTGAAATGCAAGTTAATGTCGGTCATCGGAGCCACCTGCGCATACCCGCCACCACAGGCTCCGCCTTTCATCCCAAAACATGGCCCTAAACTTGGTTCACGAATGGCCACGATGGCTTTAGCACCAATATGATTCAACCCATCCGTCAACCCAATGGAAGTTGTGGTTTTTCCCTCACCCGCTTTTGTGGGCGAAATGGCTGTCACGAGAATGAGCTTGCCATCAGGTTTGTCACGAAGGGAATCCAGGGTGGAAAGAGGGAGCTTCGCTTTATGTTTGCCATACAATTCGAGGCTGTCAGGATCCAACCCCAATTTGTCCTGCGCAACTTCCTTAATAAGTCGCAATGAAGCTCGGCTGGCAATTTCAAGATTGATCGAAGAACTCATAAGTTAGTCACTTAAAGATTTACGATCATAACAAGACAATCGGCCTTCTTCATTACAATTTTTTTCATATGGCCCAAAAACTTGGTATTCCCACCCGGTCTTTGTTTAGAAGAATTCCTCCACCATTTTCTGACTCTCGAGCATCTCGTTTATTTAGATGATGAACCGGGGGCTCCCAAGAGCAAAAGAAGGTTGTCCATGATTGCGAGACCTGACCCCCAAGCCTACTATCCCTATGGTGAAACATTCACGAATACAGGCACTGCCGATGTGGCCTACAAATACACGGGGAAAGAACGCGATGGCTCGACGGGGCTCTACTTCTATGAGGCCCGCTACTATGATGGGGCGCTGGGGCGGTTTATCTCAGCAGATACCATTGTCCCGGATCCCCTCAATCCACAAGCGTTAAACCGTTATGCCTATGCGGCCAATAACCCCATCCTCTACAACGACCCTTCTGGGCATTGTCCTTGGTGTATCCCTGTTGGATTTGCTATCGGAGCCATTGTTGGGGGAGTGGTATCCGGTATCCAAAGCGATTGGGATATTTATGCCACAACGACCGGGGCTTTATTTGGTGGCTTTTCAGGTGCAGTTGGAGGGGCTGTGGGACCCGCAGTAGGTTCGTTTTATGCAGGATACTATGGAGCAATTGGCACCGGAATCGGACTAGCAGCTGGCGGAGCGGCAGCTGGCGGAACTAATGCGTTATTTTATCGAATGTCGGGTTATGATACGAATATTGGATTGGCCATTGCTGCGGGTGCAGCTGGTGGATTGATATCTGGAGGATTCATCGGCATTGGAAGCCATTTAGGAGGGGATGGTCTCGGAGCTATTGTAGGTGCATTTGCTGGAAAGATTGCTAGTGCCCCTGCCGCAGGAGCGGTAAACGCAGCAATTTCTGGTAATGACCCCGGTCAAGGGGCCCTTCTCGCATTGCGAGATGCGGGCCTCAGCATCGGAGCAACATTTATTATTGCCCTAACTAGAATTGATTCTTCTGGACTAGGTCTTTCTAAATTTGCACCTGATGGACGCGTTGAGGTCTCCAGCCCTTCAAGCGGCAGACCCTTTAATTCAACCGCAGGTATGACTGGGAGCTTGCAACCAGAACGTCATGTTCCTGGCGCATTGAATATATCTTTGAATCTTGCTGTAGCACTTACCCTAACAGCAGAAGATGTGGCGGCGGCTAACTCTATCATTGATGGAGCTGGGTTAATATCTACTGCAGCATTTATAATGTACGGGGGGCCAGGACCAAATGGAATACCCTCTCCTGACTCATTAATAGCTAGGCAATTGGGGTTAAATCTAAGCCCTGCAAATCGTCTACTACTTCAGGGGGCTAGGCTGTCAATTAGAATTCCAGCGGTGGGACTAACATTGGCTGGTTCAGCTATGATTGGTACAGGCATTTATCATTTTGCTCCTAAACGTGAATGATAGCTCAAAAAGAATGAACCCTTTTCTTTCAGCGTTGATTTTTGTTCCACTCCTTTTCTCCCTACTCGTATCAATTGGATGCTTATACCTTCTAGGAACAGGAGATTTTGGGAAAGATGTTATCATCTACCTTATTTTATCTAGTGTTTTTTTTGCTTATCTTTTGAAGTTGTTTGTGAAAACCCTTTCCCCAAAAGGGGCTCTCCTTGAAATCCAAGGGGTAGAGAATATAAGTCAAGAGCTAAATATATCTTTGACCAATCAGGATGTTTTTGCTACCTATTTTGTTTTAATATGTGGTGGCTTTATTTTTTATGATTATACCACTATTAAAGGGCTACTTGGGGTATTTACATTTTGCATGGGAATATTTCTTATCTCGTCGGGTATAGTAATTATTCTTAGCAAAACACCAATTAAACAATCAGTTGAATTTCAAATAACGCGTTCGACCTTGCCGAGCAATAAGAATATTTATTTTTCATTTGCGGCAATTTTGGCCATAGGGATTCTTTCTTCCTATAACTATTTTTCAAGTTGGCAACATATTTCAAGCTTAGACATCGCCGGTGTAATTTTTTTACTCGTAAGTTCAATGATCTGGCTACATCTTGTTGATAGCAGGGAAGCAAAAAATTATTCCAAAAAGAAATATGAATACTCAAAGGAATAAATAAAAATAAGTTTTTTGGGGTTTAAAAATTTCAATAGGAACTAAATTTTCGTTTGGAGTCCGGTCTTGCCTTAACGCATTCCTTCAAGCTTTCCCTCTAACCTTTTTCCCCGCTGCAGCCTCCATTTTCTAGCGGCCTCTCCTTCCATCTTTACTGTGGGTGATTGATTAAGGTATCAGGAACCTTATAAAAATTCCTTGCCTACATTTTACCCTTCAACAGAGCCTGTTACTCATATACATCCCCAAAGGGGGATAACCTCATTCTGGATTCTTGCTGGATTCGGATTAACAACCACTCTATTTTCCTAAAAGCCTTTCACTTAATTTTTCCAGTTTCTCATTATATTTCAAATTCCTCACCTTTAATTGGTATTCCCGCACTAGTTTTGTTATGACAAGAGTATGTTGAAATTTTTCACGCCATTATTCCTGTTTTTTTTCCTCCTGACTGGGAACTTCAGCCTCAGCTCCGCTCAGGATTTTTCCATTGGACAATCGGTCATTCTTAAAGCCAAGAAACCAAAGGGCGTGCCTCTGCATCGCGAACCAAAGCCTAGCTATTTACAACATATTCCTGACGGAATAGTAGCTACCATTAGAAGCACTGCTCAAAATGGTCATTGGCTATCGATTCAATTGCCCTCTGGAGACGTTCATTGGGTCCACAAAAAATACGTGCAAACCCAGACACCCATACTGACCCCAATCTCTCCCAATAACCCATCTGTTCCCAAAATTTCTTCTATTTCCAAGACTATTATAGGAGGTGAGGAAGAGATCTGGACGAACAAGGAGCACTGTCAGGCAGCACTTGAAAGTGGGCTTCGAATGGCTGAAGGCTCATCTGAAAAATTACGTGTTGCAACTTGGAATTTGCGTTGGTTCCCTATTGGGTCTGCACCTGATCAATTCCAAGCTTCCGCTGAGCCCACTGATTTGGACTGGCTCATTTGTGCGATTCGCTGGATGCAGGTCGATGTGTTGGCGATTCAAGAAACATTGGCCACGCCTCAAGCCAAACAGGCCTGGAAAACTCTCGCACACACATTATCTGCACAGACGGGAGACACCTGGCGATTTCACCAACAAACTTGCGGGAGACCCGAGGGGCATCATATCGGTCTACTTTGGAATGATTCTAGTGTGACTCTCTCGAAATTTGACAGCTTGTGGCAATTGAATGCGAAAGCCAAGTCTGCCAGAAAACCCTGCAGCTCTGGCTTAAGACCAGGGCACTATGCCTTTGTGCAATCACGCGAAAAAGAAGGCGCTGACTTTCACCTCATTGCGGTCCATTTAAAATCCGGGCCTACAGTCTTTGCGGTAGAGCAGCGGCAAAAAGCCTTAAACGGCATTGATAAGGCCGTTGCCCCATTATTGAAACGGGATCAGGATGTCATCATTGTCGGGGATTTTAATACGATGGGGGCGGGAGATCGGCACTCCCAAAAATCTGAACTCAAATATCTGCGCCGGTTCGTGGGCAAGGAAAAACCTGGTTTTTCAGATCTTCCCATGCAACCCCAATGTTCACATTATTTTCGGGGGCATGGGGGACAGCTTGATCACGTCCTCGTCACAAAGGCCATGAAGGAAATTACGGTTAAAGCCGTACAGGTCACAGGATATTGCGCTCTGGCAGGCTGTCAACGTATCCGAGGGGATTACCCACTGGCCTATCGCCGGTTATCGGACCATTGCCCGGTCGTGTTGGAGATTGCAAACCACGATGCTGACTAAGCCATTGGCATAGTGCAGATTCTCTGCTATTGATCAAATCCCTTTGTGCCCACAACGCAACGTTTAATTGAGTGTTTCACTTTCATTCTCTTTCGCCTTACGCTGGCGGCGTTCCGCTTCGACAAAGACTCTTTTCACGAGTGGATGCTTGGCCTTAATCGTGATATCCAATTGAGCCACACATTCTTCGACAACTTCCGAGGCCACCCCATCACGAAAATCCACACTCAAATTCACCAGGATAAACTCCGGTCCCATATGCATGGTGAGCACTTCATTCACATGAGTGACCCCAGAAAGTTCGGTAGCCAGCTCCCGAATGCTTTGGACCACTTCTCGATTGGCGCTTTCACCAATGAGCAACCCTTTGGTTTCGTACGCTAACCAAATGGCGGTTCCTCCCAGGATCAACCCAATAATAAAGGTGGCAATCCCGTCGAAATAGGCAATTCCCGTCAATTGCCCCAATAAAATCCCAAAGAACGCGACAAGCAACCCTAACACCGCCGCCGAATCTTCAAACAAGACCATGAAGATAGTGGGGTCTTTTCCTCTTTTCACCGCCTCCACATACGTCCATTTCCCTTTCGACCGAGAAAACTCTTTAAAGGCAAAAAACCAGGCCGCGCCTTCAAACAACAAGGCAAGCCCTAGCACGACGTAGTTGATCAACGGGTCTGTCACAGGTTCAGGATGAAGTATATGAAGCACCCCCTCATACAACGAAATACCTGAACCTAACGCAAAAATTAGAATCGCAACGACAAAGCTCCAGAAATATACTTCTTTGCCATGCCCGAAGGGGAATTTTTCATCAGGCGGCTTTTTGGCTTTATGGAGGCCATACAACAACAGGCCTTGATTCCCCGTATCGACCAGCGAATGAATTCCTTCAGCCAACATGGCCGAACTTCCGGTGAAAACAGAGGCGGCGAATTTGGTCACCGCAATGAGGGCATTTCCGATTAAGGCGGCATAAATAACTTTTTTTGAGGAAGAGGCCATACGTTTTCTTGAGAACCTGATTATTTTTGACTACGGCAAAAGAAACTCTTTCGTCTCCAGTATATGAGAATAGTAAAATAGATCAACGCATGTCTCCTGCTCCGTTTCTATTCCAAAAAATTCTCCAGAAAGCATGATTTTTTGAGGACCACTCCCTAGGCATACTATACCTATGACCATGAAAACAGAATTGACACTAGATGTAGCATTCAACTATATTTTTCAAGTTACTATTCTGATGACTCGCCCTGCTTCTTCGCCATTATATTTCTACCGTGGTTTTCCAACAATAGTTCTAGGTGTAATACCCTATTAATATTTGTCCCCAAACCTAATGGGAGGCACATAATGGCGACACAATCCAAAAACCAGCATGCAGTAGCTATTTACCAAAAGGGCCGCAAAAAAGGATTCGAGCACTGGTTTGTTGATGTATCGTGCAATCTGCTGTTGGCGCGCACCTATGGGCCGTTTCCTAGTAAAGATGAAGCATTACGATTTTTAGACGGGGCGGAATTAGAATTACGAAAACTCTTGGATTTTGAGCTTCGAATCAAGTCAGGCCGGTATAACCTAGGTATTCCTCAACGACAAGACCAAGGTTGATGACTTGCTCAAGACGTAAAGAGTAAAATACCTGTTATCTCTGTCACCAGGCAGAAGATGAGTTAGTGTCCCTAGTACGATCATGGTCATTCCCCCCCATAACTGCCTATTGTATTTTCAATGTTTAGCTTTGAATCCAAACCCTTGACTCACTCTGGTTTGTAAAGATGGCAAAGGCGTTCAACCTCATGGAAAACTCCAAACCTTTCATTCTGTCACCCAAGTTGTTTCCGTCCATGTATTGTTATGGCATCTAAAAATCACCCAGAATTTTCCAGTGGTCGTACGGTCAAGGCAAGAGATCTTCAATACATACCGCGTCCAGCAGATGCCCACTTATTGGATCACTGTCAAAACGCCAGACCAGCGTATATCCTTCATTCTCCCCAAATGGGGAAATCAAGTTTAATTGCCCATACGGCTGAACAACTCAAGGATTCCGCTCATCACGCTGTCCTCATTGACCTAAGCCAATTCCCCTTGCCTCCGCGCGAAGAGGAATGGTTCCACAAAATTGTTCGTATTCTCGATGACAGCCTAGACCTCACGACCGACCCCGTTTCATGGTGGGAGGACCAACAGGCCTTATCACCACCTGTCAGACTGACCCAACTGTTGACTGAAATCATCCTACCTGAACTATCAGGCTCCCTGATTTTATTCATTGATGAAATTGAACGAACAGCAACTCTACCCTTCCGAGAACATTTCTTTGAATGGTTAGCCCGGTTGTATGAATCCCGTGGGACGAATTCCATCTTATATCGTCTGTCATTTGTGGTCTGTGGGGTCGCGACTCCTTCCCAACTGATCCCTGAAGACTGGCCCCTCTTATTCCAATGGAGCCATCGTGTCGTCCTTTCAGATTTTACGCTCCAAGAAGCCCTCCTTCTCGCTGAAGGGTTGAGTCTTCCAACCGAAGCCGCCACTGATGCGGTCCAATGGATCTACCGCTGGACAAACGGACACCCCTATCTCACGCAGTTACTTTGCCAACTGTTGGAAGGACAACATCGGATGGTCTGGCAGGAGGATGAGGTTGATGAATGTATCCAACATTTCATTACTAGTCCCCAAGGTCTTCGAGAACCCAACTTTCAGTTTGTCCGGACAGCCTTAACAGAACCAACCACCACAGGAGAGTCTCTCCTTGAACCCTACCTTGATCTCCTAGAAGGTCGGACAGAAAATCTGAAAACCAATGAATCGGCGCTAGAACAACTTCGTTTAGTCGGGGTGCTCCGTGAAGACGATGAGGATATCGTCATTCGCAATCTCCTCTATCAGAAAGTTTTTTCAACATCATGGGCCAAACATCATCTACCTCCCCCAATTTCTCCAACCCCAATACAAGCCCAACAGCCACCGGCTCCACTGCCTCAACCTCCAACGCCTCCCACTACTGAGCCAGCTAGCGTTCCCGCACCACCGGTGCGACAACAGTCCTATGTTTTGGCAGCCAGTATTTTCTTAGTGGGAGTCGGGTTGCTTCTATGGTTCTTCCAAAATCCCTTTACTCAACTCCGCCCTGAACCAGCGCAAGAAGTCGCATCCGCAGCCCTTGAGCGAACACCTCCGCCTTCCAACAACACCGATTTACGAGAAAATGCTCTGGCTCTATCTCAAGCCCAAGAAAAAATTGAGGCCCTTGAGGCGACCATAGTTCGTTATCAACAATTGTCATCTGGGGAAGTGGATAGCCTCACGGACCAACGTACCCAATTGGAGTCCCAACTCACGTCAAAAGATCAGAAACTTTCTGACCTGACATCTCAGATCCACACCCTAGAAGCCATCCTGGCCAATCAGCGGGATGACCATGAAGCCGTCATCGCTGAAATTCAAGCCGATCGCGCCCAATTACAATCGAACGCCAACAGCACCGCGAAGGAATTGGAAACAGCCCAAGAAGAAGTGAAAAACTTGCAAATGGCTGTCCTTAAAAAATCAGCACTTTCTCCGTCTGAAATCAATAAATTGATGGCGGACCGCTCCAAATTAGACTCTGAACTCAAAACCGCCAACAGAGAACTCGCCCTTTCTCATGAACGAGCCAGGGGCTTAGAAGCTCGACTCCATCAACAGCAACAGTTTACCCAAACGGAAAGACAGCGTTTACTCGACGATCGTACCAAACTAGAGGCGCAAGTTAGGGCTGCAGAATCTGGCTTATATGAGACACGTGGAATCTTAAAGGCCACTGAAACGGCAGCTAAAGAACAGGCAAAGTTAGCTCAAACAGAATTGGCTCGCGTACAACAAGATCGTACGGACTATCAGGAAGAACTTCGGCTGACCAAACAATCTTTGGCAACCCTCCAAACACGAAGTGAAGAACTGACCATTGCGCTCGCAAAAAAAGAACAAGCCGTTCAGGAAGTTCAACAGAAAAAAGGGACTCTGGAAAATCAAGCCAATATGCTCACGACCAGTCTTTCCGAGAAAGAAGAGGCCATTCAGCAGGCTCAACAAACGATTAACTTACTGAAGGCTGACCTGCAGGAGACAGGAGACTTGGCGTCTCAAACCCAGAATCAATTGGCCCAAGAACACAAAGCCACCACTGAACAACAGAAGGCCCAAGAAGCAGTACTTTCTACTCTGCAGGAGGAACGAGATCAATTAACGACGAAACTGACTCAAGCACAACAAGAACTCAATACCACCAAAACTCAGATGGCATCGGTATCCGACCAGCTTCTCCATGTTCAGGAGACCGCCATTTCCAGTAAGAACGCGCTTACATCCATACATGCTTCATCTTCTGAACAAATCAAACGATCAGAAGAAGAGGTGGCCAAACTTTCCTCAACCTACAATGATATACAAAATCAATTGCAGCAACGCCAAAACGAATTAGACCTCGCAAAAAATAAAATTGAAGAATTAGAAAACACTGTCAGTGCCAGCGCCCAAATAAAGAATCAGGCCCAACGGTCAGCTCAAGAACGTGATAAATTCTCAACCCAACTCAATGAAACCCAGCAACAATTGGCCATGGCTCGAAACCGCATACAAACCCTTAAACATTCCTTACAAACAGCTAAAAGCGCTGGAACGAGAAGCCCTGCCTTATCAGGCCTTCGTAAACCGTTGGAATCCGATTCAACTCAGAACAAGTCCCTTGCCAAAGCTGTTACGACTATAACCAATACACTTGAGCAAGTACCTAGTTCCTTACAAACAGAGACGAGTCATCTCCTTTGGGCTCGCCAAGCATTCTTGTTTAGCGTACGCAGTGGAGGAAAAGACCTTGCCATTATTGATCAATCTTTACGTCAAGGGTTGCATGCCTCCCCTCTGCAGCTCAATGGGGTATCCGGTCGAATCCATTCCCTCGCCTTCGATCCCTTTGGAGGGCATCTCGTTGCAGGAACCAGTGAAGGAAAGATTCTTTTGTGGGCTTTGAGGAATCCTGGACGGCCCCCTCGAACATTAGCCGGCCATACCGCAAGTGTCGTGGCGACAGCAGTGAGCCCAGATGGAAGAAATCTGGCGTCAGGAAGCCTCGATTCCACCATTCGAATATGGAACCTGGCTCAGCTAGACTCCCAACCTCGTATCCTCCAGGCCCATACCAAAGGCGTCACAAGCTTGGCCTTTCGTCCAGATGGAAAACAACTTGTCACCGGGAGCCAGGACCAAACCATTCGATTATGGGATTTAACCAAAAAACAGCCTAGGGCAAGCAAGCTGGGGACACACGATGGGCGAATCAATGCCATTGCCTATACACCAAACGGGCACACTCTTCTTTCCGGGGGAGATGATTTAACTCTTCGAGTGTGGGACCTTCAACGAACCGATAGTCCACCGAAAATTTTCCGAGGCCACAAACAAGCGATTTCCTCCATCGCTATCCATCCCTCAGGTTGGATGGTGGCGACAGGGAGTCGAGATCGTCGCATTGGAATATGGAATCTTCGCCAACCATTGGCTTCCCCTACCTTTCTGACCGGTTCGGCAGGGCGAATTGCGCACGTTCAATTTAATACCGATGGAACTTCGGTGGCCTCAGTCGGCTCCGATAAATCCTTACGTATCTGGGATTGGAACAATGCCAGCCAACCTCCGATACAATTCCCTAAACACAAAGGCACGCTCGAAGCCATGGCGATCAGTCCCGATGGGCAATCCATTGCTGTGGGGGGAAGCGGCCGAAGTATCACCCTTTGGTCTGGCACTGAACAACTGGCTCATACGGTCTGTGATACGGCAAAGGAAAATCTTTCCTTTGGAGAATGGAAAAGCCTAGTAGGAAAGGATATTCCCTATGAGCGAACCTGTCCGAATTTACCCCTCCATCCTTCCTTCTTAGAGGAGGGTAAACGACTCGCCAAACAAGGTTCACGTGACCAAGCTCAATCCATTTTTGAACGTGCGAAACAGCTAGACCCCTTTTTAGAACTTGACCCTAAAAAAGAAGTAGAAAAACTCGCGGCTCGCTCATCCTGAGTGCTTTTCCAAACCCCATCCGGAAAGTTTCCCTTTAAGCCGGTAGCATTATGGCGTTTCTTTTCTAGAGAAAGCTGCGGCCTGTTCTATCAAAAGGTGGAAGCTGACTCAGATCTTAGTTGGCGGATTTTGATGAACGCCTCATTTCCTGCCGACAAGAAATACGGACATTGGGATACAAGAGAAAAAACGAAAGAAGGACAGAAGAATTGAGAAGCTCGCAGACGGTAAGACTAGGCCTGAATTGATTTTTTGAATCTTTTGGCAGCCAAGAGTCCCAACAAGCCAGTTCCAAATAGGAGAAAAGTTTGAGGCTCTGGGATTGGATTGGTTCCCGGAGGAAGTCCCGGCTCACCTCCCCCACCATTATCAGGCGGTTCCACCACTATGGGCGGCGGCGGAGGGGGAAGAATCTGAGGGAAAATACCCATGTCAGTATCAATAGAAAAATTTAAAGATGCCCTGGGATTGAGTCCACCAGCATTTAAAAACTCTATTTGTAATCCAGCAAAAAGATCGCCTAAGGGGGCTGCACCAGCCACTCCAACTGGCTTCAGATAGGTAGCTTTAATATCCAACCCAATAGTTTGGTCAATAATATTAAATGGGGTCCCAAATCCCGAAGCAATGGTGGTTTTATCTTTTCCCATCACATCAAATATTGTATTTCCCATTTCTCCGTCAAAAACTACCTTGGTCAGCGCTTGCATCGAGCGGTTTTCTAATTTCCAATTGAAGGCAGCATTATTAGGTACCCCTCCCGATGTATCCCCGGCATAAGTGTTTCCAGATTGAGTAATAAACCAGTCAGGAAGAACAGCACCACCGCTATTGAGCCCCAAGGCATTCCAAGTACCAATCTGAAAACTTGCGTCACCGAAAAAAACAGTCACCTCCATACCAGCCATATCCGCACCTGTGACATCGATATTAGAAAACCCAGTGATATTTTTTGGACCAGAAATATCAGACATCCTCGTTAAGGTATCGCCCCATGCCCTCGCTCCAAAAAATATGAGGCCAAGGAATACCACCGCTGTAATAGTCTGTTTCATAACGAACAAGCCAACGTTAAAAAATTTTATTCTTAACAAGATATGAATATAAAAAAATTCGATACCTTGGAGGTTAGTGCAAGTATTTTACAGTTAATGCAAATATTTCTGCAATCTCTGATTTTTCTGGCTATTACTGATATGAGAAAAAACTCTTCCTAGCCCAATTGCTACAAAAAACTATTGATTAATAAAGAGTTTCTACCATTCAGTCTATTGAATTTGGATATCTCCTCCACCTTGAACCTCCAAAATAGCCGAATTGGCTCCTATATTGACGGTATTGGTGCTAGTCAGGCCCACAAATGGATTGTAGCCTGGTGGGGCTGAAAAACTAGTAGAATCCCCGGCGACCTGTAAGCTTGGATTTGTAGGAAATGGGTTAAAACATCCTCCTCCAGCACATAAATTATTTGAAATATTCAGGGTATTCGTACCGGCACCAAATTCCACCAAAGCACCATTAGTCAGGGAAAAGTTCGATCCGGGCCCAAGAACACTAGCTAAAACCCCTCCATTCAATGTCAAGCTGCTGCCTTGATTAAGAAAAACCAAATTTCCATTCACCATCAGCGACCCACCAGCCGTTACGCTAAATAAATTCCCATTCACAACCATAGAACTTGAGTTTAAAGAAACAAGTGCATCACCAGGAAGGAGGTTGGCGACTAACTTGGCGTTCTGTCCGGCCACCCGCCCAAAATTAGCATCGGTTGTCAATGTTCCTCGAATCATGGCTATCAAAGGTGATGAGGCCTCCAAAAGGGTTTGGTCGAGGCCTGATGTTGAAGTCGAACCAACGAATACTGCATTGGAAACTTGGACGTCTCCGTCTATAACTTCAATTACCGGTGGGACATCGGCCCGTGTACTAGGCACATCAGTGGGACCACGCAAAGTCCCATCTAAAACTGCGAGCAGGGATGTTGAAAGACCGGCACTTTCGGATTCAATACGACTTCCATCTAAAATAGCTAAGGCTCGATCTTCAATATTGACCACCGCAGGATTTTGAGGTTCACCAAGTATTGAAATCGCGGATGACTGAATGGGAAGGCCAAGCACAGACGGTAATCCAGAAAAACTTCCCTGGGTTTTTTGCTGTAGGGCTAACTCCACCCGTGTATTGACGAGAACGACGCCTTTTTTCAAGGTAACCGTACTATTATCCCCTGGCGTAGGATCAATTGAAGAGGCGCTGCGAACCTGAATGGAGGCATCTACTCCCGAATCTGGATCAGGATTTTCAAATGAACCGGTATCTCCCACACTTAAAACATTTTCAAAACATTGCAAATCTGTTTGGCAGGGAAGAGATCCGCCATTTTCCGGTAAAGACGGAGGGGAGAGAATATTGTCAGGATCAATTAAAGGAGACCTAGCAAATTGAGCCAATTGCTTCGCCTGTTCCTCTCGTTCCATGCTCTCGACTCCCAATAGCACATTGGAAGTTGTCGGCAGATCATGACTTGAAAAATTCAAAGGCAGTTGTTGGTTGGAAGGGCTGCCTGAACCTTCCGGGCTAAGATCCTTAACCACTAAATCATTCTGTGGAGTCTTTCCAAAATGTGGAGCATCAGCCAAGAATCCGTTATCGGCGATAAGCAATTCCTTATCTGCGGTAAAGCTCCCATCAACAAAGGTTAATAGGCCAGGTCCTCCCGCCACACCATCTGGAGGTAGGAGCGTCCCAATAGTTTGAATATTTGTGCCAGGATTTAAATCTCCACCGCCACCGCCACTTCTTGGAGGTTCGGTTACATCACATTGCCCTGGAATTTGACAGGGAGGTTGAGGAATCTGTGGGATAAAATTCGGACCGCTTGGACCTCCAAAGTTAGCAGCCGTCGTGGCTAAAATAACCTGTTCATCTACTTCCCCATCTTCAGAATCGGTACCCACCAAGGCACGCTCTAGGGCTAGGGCTTGCGCCATTTGTTTTTTCTTGATCAGCTTTTTGGCCTCTTCGGGAATCTCACAATGCTGGCCGACGGCACAAATCGTCCGCCAGTCAGCTATCTGATATTCATCTCCCATAGCTCGTAACGCCCCATTAAAGAATCCCACACATTGTCCAAGTGGAACTTCTTTGTGTTCACGAACCCCTGCTTGTTGACCAGGATAGTCTACGTACAAGGTCCCCTCTTTCACGCAAAAGGTTTCCAAAAGGGCGACTTTTCCAGATGGAGTTGATTGAGCTTGAAGACTGGTCCGAATCAAGAAAGGATTTCTGGGCACGGAATCCTTAGCCGTATCTCCTAAGGTCGGTTGGACCTCCGCAGTAATCAGTCCCCCGTCGGTTGTTGCGCGAATGTTCGGAGTGGAGACCGTGAGTGATTTTTGAGCGGTTCCTTTGAGTGGAAGCGACCATTCCACGGCCCCTACCTGTAGGTCTATGGTCAGGCCTTCCTCACCCTTCTGCCCTAACATTGCCTCAGAATATTCTTGGACGGTAAGGAGGCCTTGGTTGTCGATTAACAGCTCAGCAACGGATTCTTCTTCTGTGGTAATGACATCACCCATGGCCAAAGAAGACCGATAGTTCGGGGAGTAACCAGGCAGATCCTTCGTTCCTGGGATAACAGTCACGACTCCACGCAAACCGGCGATTCTGGCTTGGCTGGTTGATGCCCCTTGTTGAGCCCAGGCCTGAGAACTTTGAAAGACAACCAACCACGAGGGTCCGATGACTTGAAATGCTACTAAAGAAGCAAGAATAATTTTTTGAAGAATCATCCTTTTCCCGAACTTAAAGGATTTTTGTAGATTTTTAGATCTAGGATGGACCACATTCTATCCTTATACTGATGATTCAGATAAATCTCTAAGGGTTTCTATCAAATTTTTCAACTTCTTGTCTATTACACGAAAGACCTACCAGTTCTTCAATCTCCCTTTCTTTTTCCCTCATTTCCAGCACTTCATGCACCTTTTCTCCTAGATTCAGGACAACCTACACCGTTCTGCTTTATTTGTTTCAGAATTTTCATCTAATTCTGGACATGGAAAGATTGGGAGATTGCTCCAGGTCACCAACCTTTTTCCATTTTCCTGCAATGAAATTCCCACAACAATTAATTCCTCATCCAGGAAGACCGAAACATTTCAGTATCTTCTTGAGCTTTAGGAATTCAATTTTTTGTTGGGATCAATTCAATGAATCAAACTCAGCACCTTTCAAAAAAGTTTTTAAAAAGTCTCCTGCTTATTGGAGGGATTTTTCTGTGCCTAAGCAATCTGATTGGATGCGCAGAACAGGGCCGCTATATGGAAACCCATGAGATTTCTCATCTCAAAGTGGTGTTTTTAGATGATCAAAGCCTGCAAGAGATGTGGGAAACCAAAACAGGTCAACCTGGCACCCAGTTTCAACCATGGATGCAGGGAAATTTGGCGTCAGTCAAAACCATTCGAGGGTTTTATGATTTTTCTACGGAAACCCTCTACTGCCCAAAATGGAACTATGAAGTGTGTGGGCATGAACTTCATCATGCCGCCCTCGGACACTTTCATCCCAACCATTAAAAACATCGGGGAATAATTAGCTCTCACCTTGAGGATTTCGCTCGTCCTGTCCTGCGCCAGTAGGTTGGTCTTTTAAAAAGGGTTTCAAGAGATCGTAGTTTTGACGAAGTAATGCGGCATCGTGATCCCACGCTTCCATAAACAATGCAAATCGTGCCTTTTCATATCTCCCTGGCATCCATGCCATGGCAAAAAGATTCCCCTCATCCGACCAATACACTTGCATCACGGATAATTGCTTTCCCAGTGCATTGGTGATCTTAAAACGCGATCCAACATCCGAGTGCGGCGGTTTTCCAGGAAATCCTGTTTGGACACGAATCCCACCAAAGGCATACGTGACATATAAATGGATTTTCGATAAATGCTTCGCTCGTATGCCGGCTTCAACCCGATCACATTCATATCCAAGAAATTCAAGATGTTCGAGAATCGGTTCTTTTTCTGTGGTTGTGCGATTTTCCGCATGAACGACGGAACCCATAAAAATGACCAGGAGGCCATACACGGCCATCATGGCTATTTTGCTCCCTCTACTCTGCCTCTGCCGACATTGGGTGACTCTTTCCTGATCTCTTTTCATCGTTGTCTCCCCCATTCTTCTGATCCGTCAAATTGAATATTGGCCAATTTTTTGATGTCCGGTGCAACTCCACCAAATATTATCCACAAGGGAATTGTATTTTTGGGTTATTTTCAAGCCTATGGAAATTGACAAATTGACTAAAATCTCTGTAAACCCTTGCCCTTATTGTAGGCATCGTTCTAACCTGAAGTAAATTTTTCTGTTCGGGTAGCTCTCAACTCCCGGATTTGGTGAACACTCAGGATACGATTTTTCTCAAATAATTTTTCCCGAATAGGATTGGTTATGCGCGAACAGAGATTTCAAAAATTCTCTTTTTTTCTCCTACCTATCATGGTCTTCACCATCCTTGGTTGGGAATTACCCGCAGTATGGGCACAACGTGCCGATGCCAATGTCCTAGCCGCTAACGCCGCGATTGCCTATGACGATAACCAATACGATGAAGCTCTCGGGCTCTTAAACCAAGCCCTCGCCCTGGACCCTCAACATGAACGAAGTCTTTTTTATCTCGGCCTCGTGTATCTCGGAAAAGAAAACCCAAAGAAGGCCATTGAACCTTTAGAGAACGTCCACCAGCTTCGTCCCAACGACCTCAACATTCAACACCACCTGGGTGTCGCCCATTTTGCTGCGGGTAATTATGACAAAGCCCATCCATTTCTAGAGACCGTATACGAAAATAATCCCGATACGGAAAACATGGGGTACTATGTCGGGTTTTTACGATACCGTGACAAGGAATATGGAAAAGCCGTTGAAGCGTTTGAAAGCAACCAAACACCCAGTGCCGACATTCAGCAGCTCAATGGCTTTTACCGCGGCCTCGCCCTTGGAGTCCTCGGACTTCCAAACGAGGCCCTGAGTGAATTAGAGCAAGTTCAACGAACCCAAACAATATCCCCTCTCACCCAATCGTCTATCCGTATTCGTGAAGCATTATCAGCTGGACAACTCTTCGGTGGGCAAAAACGTTTTCGATTTCAGATTAGCGTAGGCGGATTCTACGATGACAATGTCAAAATCAATCCTGACTCCACTGGCACTATTCCCATTCTCAATCCTCCGAATGATCCGAATCCGATTCTTGTTAGTCTCCGAAAACGAAATACCACAGCACCGGGTTTTTTGGGGACACTCCGTGCAGATTACTCGTTTTTTCGACAAGGTCCCTTTGAAGCCACGGCCACATATTCGTTCTTCCAAACTCTCCACGGAGAGGGCATGGATGAATTCAATATTCAGGACCATTTGGTCGGAGTGTCTGGATTCTACCGAGGAGTCGTCGCGAATCTCCCATTTCAAGTGGGAGTACAATATTCCTATGACTATTTATTCTTAGACACGGACGGATTTTTATCTCGCCATACACCAACAACGAACGCCACCGTGATCCTACCGACCTTCACCTTGCCTGGAATTGGGACGGTCGGGAATCTCACCACCGCCTTATATCGCTATCAAGTACAAACATTTTTTCGCGAGGTGGGGAACCAAGATATCCGGTTTGCAGGAGAACTACGAGACGGATACAACAATACACTAGGGATCATCCATGCGTTTCGTTTCGCCAGCGATAAATTCTTGGTACGAATTGGCTATCAATACGACAATGAGAGCACCGAAGGGGCAGCATTTTCTTATCGAGGAGACCGTCTCCTCACCGGCGCTCAACTCCAACTACCTTGGGGGAAAATGAGCTTGCGATATGACTACGATGTGCATTGGCGAGATTATAAAAACAACCAGACAACCCTATTTTTTACAAACCGAAATGGAAGACTCACGAAGCGGAACGACCGTCAACAAACGCACCTGGTTCAACTGACCAAGCCCCTCCCCAAGAACTTCTCTCTTACAGCCCAATACCAGGGCATTCGAAGTAAATCCGATATTCCCCTCTATGATTACACTAAAAATTCCTGGACCTTAATTCTCACCTGGAAATACTAGATTCTTCCAAAAAGTACTTCGAGGGGTTATCCAACTACTGCAGTTCATACTTTTAGAGGATCCTCGCTCGAACCTCGCCTCATTAAATTGGAGGTTTTTCTTCCCCTAAGGGTTGCCAATCTCATCCCTTAGAAGCTTCTGCTTTCAATCAGCTTCAAAACAGCCCCCACTTTCGATTAAAAAATATTTCTAATCCTTTCTGCTTCACCCCTCAACAGCCGTCTTTCTCACACAACGGCCTAGATCCTCCAACAACCGACACAAGCAATATCCTGTTTCACCCCCCTCTTTCCCTCACCATCCCTTCACGTAATTTGTTTTTGGTTTTGTGACCTTGTGTATTTTTTTTCAGTCTGCGTATTGTCCGTTGGCCCAAGATCTGTAATTTTTTGTTATTTTTTTTAAGGAGCACAATTTATGTTCAAGCAGCGATCCCGTTCATTCTTCGTTTCCTTAGGACTCACCATCCTTCTCACTTCTCTTGCTTGGACGCCCACCCATGCCACCACGATGGTCTTTATCAATGAAATTCATTATGACAACGCGGGGGGAGACATCGGAGAGGCCATTGAAATTGCAGGACCGGCAGGGACTAATTTATCTGGATGGTCGATCCTTCTGTATAACGGAAACGGTGGGGGAGGCTATAACACGATTAACTTATCTGGAAGTATTGCCGATCAACAAAACGGATTTGGGACTTTGGCTTTTTTGCAAGCTGGCATTCAAAATGGGGCACCAGATGGACTGGCACTCATTGATGCCACAAACACCGTCATCCAATTTCTGAGTTATGAAGGATCGTTTATGGCTACAAATGGAGTAGCTAGCGGTATGACAAGTACCGACATTGGTGTAATTGAGCCAGGAACGACCCCTGTGGGAAATTCTTTACAACTCACAGGCACGGGAACCATGTACGAGGACTTCATGTGGACCGCGGCCATGAATCATACGTTTGGCTCCATTAATACAAGGCAAACCTTTATAGGCAGTTCCCAACAACCTGTTCCGGAACCTTCTACCTTTTTTCTCTTAGTTTCCGGGTTATCCGGTCTCAGCTTCTGGCGTTGGAAACGCAAACAGCAACTCAACTAGACCTCATTGTTTTTCAATGGGCTTCCCGACCTCGGGAGGCCCTTTTCCTTTTCATCCCCCTCAATATAAGAAGCCAACATGCCACTGGGATGCCAAGCCAGATGAGTTCACTCAGCAACACCCCAAGCCCCCACGATGAAAAAAATTGGGTGAGCCCAATGGGAGAAACAGTAATGGGCCTCCAGGGAAAGAAATAACGTGTGGCATCGAATGGGGCAAAAAAGGCAATGCCTAATCCCCCATCAGTCAACGCATCTAGAAGACCATGAGACATGGTGACGAGTCCAAAATAGATAGCCAGAACACCATAGTGTTTACTCCAAAATGAGCTATGGGGAACCAGAAAGCAAGGAACGACCAGGCCTACCAGCACGGCAAATGCGATTGAATGCGTGATCCCTCGATGACCGAGAACATGTTCATAAGGGATACCCACCAACAACCCAAGCACATCCGCATCCGGGAGTACACAACAGAATACCGAGAAGACCCAAAACCGAGTTGAAATCCAAGTTGTATCCACAGTTTTGCCCATGGCATAGGCAACGGCTACATGTCCAAAAGCTGACGCCATCTATGTTTCCCTTGTCTTCTTTCTTAATGTCATCACAAAAATTATTTCGTCAATATTTTCTCATTGATGGCCTAAGCGTTCCTCTCCTTTGTAAGGAGAGGCTAGGTGAGGTAGAGTCTTATTAAATCATCAACACGAAAAACACAATCAGCCATTCACCGCGTCAACACACCGAAGCTTTGAGGAGGATCTCTTTGTCCGGGAACCCTTTCTTTCTCTTATTCGCAACACTCGACTCCCCTTGCACCAAAAACCGATTCCTCGCTCATTGCCCAAAAGGGACTGTCCAAATATTAGCAGGCCTGATCTCCCTGTTATGGGCCATTGGAAGTTCCGCAGGGTGTTCACCAATCCCAAATGATCAATCGCCTACCGCCACTGAATCCATTACCATTGCCGATTCATCAAAATCTACTCATGATTCCTGGCACCGCACTTCGCAGTATCTCACAATGCGAGATGGCGTCAAGATTGCGGTGGACCTCTACCTCCCTGACGATCTACAGCCAGGAGAACAGATCCCCACGATGATTCACCAAACTCGCTATTGGCGAGCCTTTGAATATCGTTGGCTCATTTCTCTCTTCAAAGACAAACGTTCACGTGGAATCATTGGGAATTATGCCGAACGCTTTCTCCAGCAGGGGTATGCGTGGGTCGATGTCGACGTGCGAGGTTCGGGGGCATCCTTTGGCAACAGGCCAATGGCTTGGTCGCCTGCCGAGATCAAAGACGGCGCTGAGATTGTGGACTGGATAATTTCCCAGCCCTGGTCGAATGGAAAAGTCGGAGCAATGGGTATTTCCTATAGCGGTGGCACGGCCGAAATGTTACTGGTCAATCAACATCCGGCAGTCAAAGCCATCGCTCCCATGTTTGCGGGCTTCGATCTCTATACTGAAATTGCATTTCCAGGCGGCATACATTTGAAATGGTTTACCGAAACCTGGAGCTATATCAATAACCAACTTGACCATAATGAACTGCCCTTCGCGGGATGGGTCGCTAATCTATTTGTGCGCGGGGTTCATCCGGTGGATGAGGACACGGATCATCAACTCCTCACGATGGCCGTCAAAGAACACGAGGTCAATTGGAGTCCATTTAAGGAAGCCTCGGGACTGACCTTTCGCGACGACCCTCCACCCTCCCGACAAGCAACGACGATAGATTCATTAAGTACACAAACCTTTGCCAAAGAAATTGAACAATCTGGTGCGGCGATCTACAGCTATAGTGGGTGGTTCGATGGCGGTTATGGCTTAGCGGCCATAAAACGTCATCTCCAACACAAGAATCCTGAAAACAAATTAATCCTTGGACCTTGGGATCATGGAGGAAAACGACAGATCAGTCCCTATGCAATCGGACCAGCTAAATTTGATCATGCGCAAGAGTTACTGAACTTCTTTAATCAACACCTCAAAAACTATCAAACGGGCACTCACAACGAAACGCCTATTCAGTATTACACAATGGGCGCCGAACGATGGAACACCACAAGACATTGGCCTCCACCATCCTCGCCCACCCCATTCTTTTTGCGCACGAACAATAATCTCTCTGTGAGCCCGCCTCAGAAGGAATCACCCCCAGACACGTATCATGCCGACCCCACGGCAGGAACCGGCCCACATTCCCGTTGGAACACGTTGGTCGGTATTTCATTGAAAGACCCGTACCCTGATCGCCAAGAACAAGATGAAAAGTTGATGCTCTATACATCAGACGCTCTTCCCGAAGACCTCGAAGTCACCGGGCATCCTGTGGCTACCGTCTACCTCTCAGCAAATGCCAAAGACACGACGGTATTTGTCTATCTGGAAGACGTCACACCTGAAGGCCAAGTGCATTATGTGACGGAAGGTGAATTACGAGCCCTGCATCGAAAATTACAACCAGAGAGTTCAACCCCTCCCCTTCCCCTCCGCACCTTTCGGAAGAAAGACCAGGCCCCCCTCATTCCAGGTGAAGTCGTCCCGCTCACCCTGGACTTACTCCCCGTCTCCTACCAATTCAAGAAAGGTCATCGCCTTCGCGTGGCTCTAGCAGGAGCCGACAAAGATCATTTTCAACTCCTAGACGCCCCTCCACCCACATGGCAAATCTGGCACACCCCCAATCACCCCTCACACATTACGCTACCGGTTATTTCAATTCCTTCCAATTAATTACCCTTTCCCTTATAAAAACTTCCTCTCCATTTAAGGGAGAGGATTGAGGTGAGGGTAAAGGCATACCCCGAACTTAAGCAGTCCGCAAATAGAAGCACAGACTTCGTCTTCTAGCCACATTTCTTCGGGTATACTATTCCTATGCCCTTGAAACAAAAACGACGAACGGCCAAACCCTCCCGCCAGAAAAAGAAACCCACGTTTCAAATACCCCTCACCATACTCTGGCGTACTGTTCGAAAATGTTGGCATGGGTGTCGAGCATTCTTGAAGGCCGTGTGGGCCTCCCCGCCACTCGCTCGTGCAATCATCATCCCGATCCTTCTCTTCCTTCTGTGGTTCGGGACGAACTGGCTCTATCACACATTGAATAAACCCAGTGAGATATTCTTCCCCTTAGACCGTTCACTCAATAAGCACCCGGTCGAAACATGGAAGCAATATGAGCCGCTCTTCCGTGAAAATTCCACAGCAATCATCACACCTGATTTTTTAGCTGCGCTGGCACAAGTCGAAGGCGCAGGAAACCCCGTTGCACGAACGTATTGGCGCTGGCAACTCAGCTGGAATCCCTTGGAGTGGTACAGCCCGGCTTCAAGCGCAGTCGGTATGTTTCAGATTACAGAAGGAACATTCGGGGAAGCGAAACGCTATTGTATCCATGATCACAAAGTAGTTGAAGAGGGAGCCTGGCATGATTGGCAATCATGTTGGTTTAACAACCTCTATACACGTGTCGTGCCGAGTCATGCGATTGAATTAACCTCAGCATATCTTGATCGCCGGGTCACCGAATTATTAGGACACAGCCGACTCAAGACAACTACACGGCGGCAAAAGCAAGATCTTGCTGCGGTTATTCATCTCTGTGGCGCCGGGGCCGGGCGGGCGTATGTAGCCCGTGGACTCAATCTAGCAGCCCATCAGCAATGCGGGGCTCACAATGTCAGCCGCTATTTGAAACGCTTGAACGTGTTAAAACAAGGTTTCGATAAACCTAGAGATAGGAGCAAAACTATCCGCCAAGCACGCTAGACCACCACGAAAATCTGCATGGCACATTCTGCGGCATCTAGGCATTGGAAATTCGTGGCTTAATTAAAAAGACGCCATCTCGAATCGTGAGTAGAACAGCAGAAACTCGTGGTTCCGCATGAACGAGGCGATTGAGTTCTTGAATCGCTTCGGTTTGGGAATCAGGAGCAGGACTTTTCAACACCTCGCCACTCCAGAGAACATTATCAATCAAGATCACTCCGGTTGGTGCAATCAAATCTAACGCCCGCTGAAAGTACTGCACATAATTAGCTTTATCCGCATCAATAAAAATGAGGTCGAACTGCCCCTTTAATTCTGCCAAAGTTTCCAGCGCTGGCGCCAATCGCAATTGAATTTTGGAACCATGAGGACTTTCTGCCCAATACTTTTTGGCTAGGGTCGTTGATTCCGGATCAATATCGCAAGTGATGACTTCTCCACTTTCGGGAAGACTTTCCGCAAAACACAACGCGCTATAACCGGTGAACGTGCCGATTTCCAATACTCGTTTGGCACCTACTGTCATGGCCATCACTTTCAGAAATGAGCCTTCCAAAGGCCCTACCACCATTTGTGGTAATTCCATCGTGCGGTAGGTTTCTTCGCGAAGCCGGCGACAAATTTCTGATTCAGAATGGGAATGGGCTTCTGCATAGGCTTCCACTTCGGGTAATACCATGGACTTCATAAGATCATCCTCCTAAAAAATACTTATCACAAAAAATATAGAAACTCATTTTCCTCTTGAGACCTCGAGTACGGCAACCATCAACAGAAAAAATATTATAGGGAGAAGCGCACTACAGCGGTCATCAGAAATAATTCGGATTGAGCCACCATAACGAAGGTAGGGGATGACTACGGAAAAAGACTCTCGCCGTTTCCCCACTACAAGGTAAGCAGGGGAGAATTGCCAATCTCGAAATAACTATCGTACAGTGCACCGGATAAAAGTCAGAGGCCATAATGACTATAGTCATTGGCTGTTCGAAGAGGGCCATCACCCTCACCCCCAACCCTTTCCCTGAAAGGGCGAGGAGCTCAGAAGCCTAGCAAATCAAAGTTAACATTCAATGAAAAAAGGAATATCTTAATGGCTACTTCGGGTTCGCTTGATTCCCTAACATCCAAACTTCGAGAGATTCATCATCTCAGCGACGCGGCAGCCGTTCTCTCGTGGGATCAAGAAACCTACATGCCATCAGGAAGCGGGGGCATTCGAGCGGAGCAGCTCGCCACTCTTCAAACCCTGGCCCATAATCAATTTGTGTCACCTGAAATGGAAACACTACTCGGCTCTTTTCTGGATCTCGAGACAGGAACCATTCTTCCCAAACACCAAGCATCCCTTGATGGCACCGCTCAAGCTCTCCTTCGTGAAACCTGGCGAGATTTTTCCCGGGCGAAAAAGCTCCCATCTTCCTTTGTGAATGACCTTGAACGAGAATGTTCCCTCGCTCAACAAGTCTGGGCTGAGGCACGAAAGACCAACGATTTCCAACGGTTTCTCCCTAACTTAGAGCGCCTCGTGAGTTTCAAAAAGAGAGAAGCGGATTATTTGGGGTTCACCGACTCCCCGTACAATGCCTTATTGGATACCTTTGAACCAGGTTCAACCGTTGCCCAGCTCCGCCCTCTCTTTGCGGAATTGCGTACCCATCTTATTCGTCTACTTGATCAGATTCGAAACTCAACGGTGCAACCCAATACAAGCCTGCTCACACAATCGTTTGACACATCCAAACAGGTCGACTTTGGCCGATTGGTACTCAAGCAAATGGGGTATAATTTTCAACGCGGGCGTTTGGACCTTTCTGCCCATCCCTTTACGACCGC
Organism: Nitrospirales bacterium; assembly: GCA_029261295.1. GTDB lineage: Bacteria > Nitrospirota > Nitrospiria > Nitrospirales > UBA8639 > Nitrospira_E. The sequence goes on from JAJDBP010000007.1 coordinate 289,985, forward strand.
CTTTCATCCCACCGATGCACGAGTCACCACACGTGTCTTTGAAAACGATATGCCCTCCTGCCTGTTCAGTTGCATTCACGAGGGCGGACATGGCTTGTACGAACAAGGCTTATCTCCCAAACATTATGGGACACCATTGGGGGAGGCTATATCCTTAGGGATCCATGAAAGCCAGTCACGTCTGTGGGAAAATAGTGTGGGCCGTTCACAAGCGTTCTGGAAATATTTTTACCCGAAATTACAGGAAGCCTTCCCAGAACAACTTGGTACGGTACAGGCAGAGGAATTTTATTTGGCAATCAACCAGGTAGCTCCGTCGTTGATCCGAGTCGAAGCTGATGAACTCACCTACAACCTGCACATCATGGTGCGCTTTGAAATTGAACTGGAAGTCATCGAAGGGCGAGTGTACGTGGACGATTTGCCGGAACTCTGGAATGCCAAAATGGAAGAATATTTAGGGATGACTCCAACGAGTGATGCCGAAGGGGTCTTACAAGATGTTCATTGGTCATTCGGGGCATTTGGATACTTCCCCACCTATACCTTAGGCAACCTCTATGCTGCTATGCTGTTTCACCAAGCCAAGAAAGATGTCGAGAACCTTGAGCAACAAATCGGCGAAGGAAATTTTCTACCCTTAAAAAATTGGCTCAATGATCGTGTACACCAATGGGGGCGACAATATTCTGCCAATGAACTCATTCAACGAATCACAGGTCAAACTCTCACGCCCCAACCCTTTATTCAAGATCTTGAAGAAAAATTCAGCAACCTGTATCAATTCCCGACCTAATCCCTTCCAAACACTCATTCCAATTCAATGCTTCTAAAGGGCTTTTGCCCTTTTCAGGACAAATCCCTCGACTCCTTGCTGATACATTCTCCTCATCCATAGGCTCCCCAAACTATTTATGGAAATTCCTGCCATTAGGCTCGATTCCCTTTATCTCATTCTTTTTTTCTGAAGGAGTTTTTACTATGAATTTCAAATTCAAACCGCTTTCCCAATTGATGCTAGCCCTTTGCCTATCTCTAGGATTATTTCTACCTATGACTGGGGCTCTGGCCGGAACCAAAGCGGATTTGAATACCGCGACCATTGAACAACTGGAAGCCGTGAAAGGGATCGGACACGATACCGCACAAAATATTTTAGACTACAAAAAAGCGAACGGAAATTTTGCAACGATGAATGATTTAGAAACCGTGAATGGGGTAGGAACCGTCCGATTAAAAGCCTTGAATGAGGCCTTTATGGTGGAAGCTTCAAAGAAGAATCAGAAATAAACCGCGAGATTGAAAAAACCCTTCTGAGAACCGTTTCCCTTTTCTTACAGGAAAGGGAAACGGTTTAGAGATCAATCCCTCCAAGCATCAGATTATCAGCCCAATTTAATAGCCCATAGCCTTATTGAGATTTTTGGCCTGTGCTGTGGTCAGAGTCAAAGCTTCGGTTGTCTCGATACGAGAGGGCACCAACATAATGGTATGAAAAGAAATATCACGAATCGGCAATTTTTCTTCTGGATTATCTGCGGGGCTTAATTCCACGGCCTCGACCGAACTCATAATCTCACTCGTATCTTGAACCCCATAGGTATCGACCACCATGCGAATGATCTCCATCACTTGCTCATTCACTTCATGGCCTTCCACCACTTTATCGATTAACTCCACTACGGTTTCCGCATCTCCGGTAATATCAAAATTTTGAATTCGTTCTTTGCGACGCAAAAACAACAAATCATTATCCACATCCTTACTGAAGGCCCCATAGGGAAAACGCACAAATTCCCAATGTAAGCCCTTTAATCCTTTCCCAAACATCTGCAACTCTGCCAAAAACAACAACTGTTGGAGCTTCACGTCACTCATGAGCCCCCCAGGATTTTCCATCGCTTCAATCAAATGCAACGTATAAATTAAGAACGCACGATCACTAGTGACTTCTACGGGTTTTCGCATAGAGACTCCACAACGTTTTCTTGGCTTGTGATATTCAAAAAAATGCCTTGACCAAATGAGGCCCTTGGGGTTTAATAGCCTTTCTCAATTTCCGAGATTTCAGGCCATGTCCAAACCCATCAAAGAACTCGAACTTCTCAAAAATCATCTCGCTAAACATAGCCTCAAGCTCACCCGGCAGCGAGAACTCATTCTGACGACATTCCTGAAAATGGAGCATGTCACAGCCGAGCAGTTATATCATATTTTAGCCAAGAAAGACCCCCATATCGGCCTTGCCACTATATACCGAACCCTCAAGCTTTTCTGCGACACTGGCTTAGCACAAGAACGCCATTTCGGAACCCAAACGCAATTCGATAACGTGGCTCACAAAGGCCATCACGATCACCTGATTTGTACAGGGTGCGGGAAAATTGTGGAATTTAATAACTGCCAAATCGAAGACTTACAAGAGGCTGTAGCCCGAAAAAACGGCTTTACCATCGAAACCCACAAACTCGAACTCTATGGCCTCTGCGCCAATTGTCAGCCTGCCTAAGCTTATTTCAACCTCAGCAGTCGTATTCATTTGTTCGTACAATCTTGCCCCTTGAAGGAAATCCATAGTAAAGTGTACATTATGAAAATGATTATTCAAATCGTTAGGAATTTCACAATAATACCTTATCTTTCAATACTTTTGGTCATGGGGTTATTGACTCTTGAACCTATTCATCTTCCAAAATCGTCTGCAGCCGAAACCGTGGTTGTCTATTCCGGTCGCGCCGAGCGATTAATTAAACCCGTTCTTGATCATTTTGAAAAGACGACGGGTACGTCCGTCCAACTCCTCACGGCAGGTAGCACTGAATTAGTGAACCGGTTACGTGCGGAAAAAACTCGAACACCTGCTGATGTGTTTATCACGAATGAAGCAGGAGCATTGGAATTGGCCAGAAACCTGAACTTACTCCAACCGATTACCCTTCCGGGAATCAAAACAATTATTCCTGAAGCCTTCCGTGCTCCCGATAATAGTTGGATTGGGCTTTCAGGACGGATGTGGGTCATTGTCTATAACACCAACATGGTAGATCCTTCTCATATCCATTCTCTATTAGATTTAGCGACACCATCCTGGAAAGGGAAATTAGCGATTCCTACAGCCAATAGCGAGTATCTTCAAGCCGGGGCCTCGATGGTTTTGGCGGCCAAAGGAAAACAAACGTCCAACAACTTTTTACAAGGCATTCGTGATAACGCCGACAATGAAGTGTATGGGAAAAATCGTCAGATAGTAGATGCCGTCGCTAAAGGTAAAGTCAGTGTTGGCATTGTGAACCACTATTATATTTTCCGCCATTTGGCCAAAGACCCCCAAGCCCCCATTGCCCCTCTTATCACTGATCAAGAAGAAGGCGGCATGGGCAGCATCATGAATGTGGCCGGTATTGGCCTCACAGCCCATGCGAAACATGTGTCTGCAGCGAACCAATTGATTGAATTTTTAATGTCTCCGACCGGACAAGAAATGTTTGCTCATACCAATAAAGAATATCCGGTGAATCCTTCCGTGAAAGCTGATCCTGCAGTACCACCCGCTTCATCCTTTCGGGCTTCAACGATTCCCCTCACTCGGTTAGCCGAACTGCGTGAACCCATCATCCAAGAGATCCAACGCCTGGGTCTTCGCTAATGGGAATGTTGAAAAAAGCCACCAACGGCGTTCCCTGCCTTCGCCGCAGCGGCTTCGCGCAGGCAGGTCGCATTTGGTCGTGGTCACGTACTGAGCGTACGCTCCGCCCGCCAAAATGGCTGCGGCCTTGCTGGGTGATTTTTTTGACCATTCCCGTAGGCTATTAACAGGGCGCTCCTACATGGTTCGCCATATCCAACTGACTCCACTTTCTTTTTTGGGGATTGGCATTGCCACGCTCCTGACGTTTCCTCTGTTGTATGTAGCCTATTCAGCTTTCACCGGTGATCTTTCGCAGGCCGGGAACCTCTGGAATACACGACTCCCTGAATTAGTCACTAATACGATTTCCCTGGCAATTGGTGTTTCCATCGCCACGCTCACTCTTGGGGTTTCTACGGCATGGCTTATCACGCGCTATCAATTTTGGGGGCGGGCATTTTGGGATTGGGGATTTGTGTTGCCATTGGCCATTCCTTCTTTTGTGTTGGCCTATGTGTACACGTATTTATTAGACAGGGGCGGACCAGTCGAACAATCCTGGCAATGGCTCGCCGGTGCAGATGTCCATCTCCCCTCTCCCTATAGCTTTACTGGGGCTCTTGTGGTCATGACATTGAATACGTTCCCCTATGTGTATCTCTTAGCTCGTGCGGCGTTTCAAAATTTCAACCTCTCTTTTGAAGAAGCCGCCCAAGCCATGGGTGCCACACGCTGGGAAACATTTTTTCGCGTCTCCCTTCCGCTTATTCGACCCGCCTTAGTGGCCAGTATGTTTTTGGTGGTCCTTTACGTAGTATCGGATTTCGGAGCCGTCTCCCTTCTGCGATTTCAAACCTTTACCTACGCCATCTATCAACAAATCACTGGACGATTTGATTATCAATCTGCGGCCCTGCTGAGCTTACTCTTAGTCACTTTTGCCCTCGTGTTTTTATTTGCCGAACGATGGTTCCGCCAACAAAGTCGGTTTTACCAGACGTCAGGCCGTGTTCGAACTGCCACGCCAAAACCCTGTTCGATGGGTCAGAACCTGGCGATTACCCTCTCATTCTTGATGATTTTTGTGGCAGCGTTTGGGCTGCCGGTCTTTTTACTTATTCAATGGACACTCACCGCTTGGACGAATGGGGAAGTGGGCAGCTCTTTTTGGACCTATATTGGAAATAGTGTCGTTCTTTCAGCTACAGCCGCAACCGCGGCCTTGGCATTGGGCACCCCTCTTGCGTATTTGGCTTCTCGCTTTCCATCCAAACTCCATATCGCCTGTTTGCAGGGCGCGTATATCGGATATGTCCTTCCTGGACCTGTTGCCGCATTGGCGCTTCTCATGTTGTTTACGGATGTGATTCCATTTCTGTACGGCACCGTATTCGTCCTGATTTTGGCCTACCTGATCCATTATCTGCCGGCCGGCTTACAAGCGATGGAATCGGCACTCCAACAAGTGAACCCAAACTTGGAAGAAGCAGCACGCAACCTCGGATCTAAAGGATTTCGAACGTTTTTTCAGATCACCTTTCCCCTCGTTCGAAAAGGGTTTTCGGCTGCCTGGCTCCTCATGTTTCTCCTCTGCATAAAAGAACTGCCGGCCACATTGCTCTTACGCCCAATAGGATTTGATACGTTGGCGGTGCGCGTTTGGTTGGAAGCCAGCGAAGAGCTGTATCAGCTTGCCGCCCCTCCAGCCTTGCTCATTGTAATTTTGTCAATTCCAGCCGTCTTCCTCTTATCCAAAAAGAATTGGCAGGCGGGTTAGTCCTCAGTACAATACACTTTGAAGGGTATGTGAGACCTCTTCTTATTGAAACGCTGCCAAGGGATTCATGTCTTCATCCTCTAACACCTCTTCTCCAACCCCAATGTTGGAGTTACGAAACATGACTTGCGGATATCAGTCCGATGTCCCAACCGTTCGAAGTCTGACTCTCCACCTTCAGGCAGGAAATATCCTGTGCTTATTAGGACCTTCAGGATGCGGGAAAACAACGACTCTTCGGGCCATTGCAGGTTTTGAAAAACTTTCCGCTGGAGAAATCCATTTGCAAGGTGAGGTGTTAGCGTCCACCTCTGTTCACCTTCCTCCTGAACAACGACGAGTCGGGATGATCTTCCAGGAATATGCCTTGTTTCCCCATATGAATGTCGAGAACAACGTGGCGTTTGGGCTCTATCATTGGAAGGCTTCTGACCGTCAGGCTCGCGTGCAGGCCATGTTGGACTTAGTAGGACTACAGGGACTTGAGCACCGTTTTCCACATGAACTCTCTGGCGGGCAACAACAACGTGTGGCCATTGCCCGAGCCCTAGCTCCTAAACCCCTCATGCTGTTACTCGATGAACCCTTTAGTAACTTAGACCCGGACATGACCATCAAAATGCGGAAGGAATTGTACCGAGTACTTCGGCAAACGCAAACGACGGCCATTTTGGTGACCCACGACCATGAAGAAGCCTTTGCGATGGCCGATCAGGTGGCGGTGATGCAAAACGGGGTGCTAGTGCAATGTGATACGCCTGAGACTATTTATCAACAGCCCTCATGTTCGTTTGTGGCAGAATTTATTGGGCAGGCTAATACCATTCCTGGCATCATTCAAAACGGGAAAATTGAAACAGAAATTGGCACAATTCCCAATCAGTCGGATTTTGAGAGCCAGAGTCGGGTCTTAGTCATGGTTCGTCCAGATGATATTCAATTTACCCCATCTGAATCGGGCCCTGGTCGGATTGAAAGCCGGCAATTTCAAGGGTCACAAACCCTCTATTCTATTCGATTGAAATCCGGCCAACTCATTCACTGCTGCATGAAACCAATTCCTGTGTATAATATAGAAACATCTGTCATTGTCCATGTTACGACATCACATACCATTCTTTTTCCACAACCCGCTCTTTCGTAGAGTGAAAGGAGGTTTTCCACATGACACCTAAACACAGCAGACAAAGTGTTCGATTGCTCCCTATCTGGGCGGGAGTGCTCAGCTTGGTATTGGGATTTCCCTTGCTCGCACTCGCAAGTGGGTATGGGCATAGCGGCGGGAGTGCCCACCATTCCTCAGGAAAAACATCCCCGCATGGGTCAGGCTCCATGGGACATGGCAAAGGCTACCCTGGTGGAGGGATGCATGGCGGACATGGGGCAAAAGGGGGAAAGCATGGTGGAAGCCATGGTCCACACCAAAGTGCCTCAAAATTCATTGATCATATTTTAAAATTTAAAGATGGCATGGCCATTACGGATGATCAAGCGAGCAAGCTTCAAGCGATTAAGACGAACTTTGAAAAGACGAAGATTAAAATGAAAGCCGACATCCAATTGACGAGTTTGGATCTGCATGAACTCTTGCGAGATGACAAAGGATCTCTTAATGACGTTGAAGCCAAGTTAAAAGATCTTTATGACACCCGAGCTGGAATGTATTTCGCCTCAGTTAAAGCTAGTCGGGATGCAAAGGCGGTCTTAACTGCTGAACAACGCGCTCGAATGAAAACCGTTCATGACCGGATCAACGCCTATAAAGGTTCGGGCACAGGAGGCAAAGGGCATCCTGGTGGGTACAAACATCATGGGAAAGAACAAAAAAGTTAACACCTCATTCTGTTCCGTTCAGTCCTGAAAAAAAGGGGGGCCTTATGGCCCCCTTTTTTATTTTCTTGGCTCATGGCAAAGGGTTGTTCTACTGAACGAGGCTAGGGCCGGAGGGCTCGAAGCCAACGAGTATATCCACGCAGCCGAAAAGGTTCTTTTTGAATAGCTGCCACGTAGTGCTGACGAGCCTCTTGCCATCGACCTTGTCCTTCATCGTACGCACCTTTCAGAAGAGACAAGCTGCTCCATTCGCGATTGAGGGCAAGCTGCTGTTCCCGGTTGAGAGTTGGACGTTTCTGAACTCGCGCAAGAAAACGCTCACGACTCGAAAGAACTTTTTCTCCAAGCTTGGCTTCTCTGGTTGGTTTCGCATCGTTATGTTGAGCCTGCTGAAATTTGTGTACCAATGTCCGATCAACACATTCAAATTTTACTACGTCATACAATCGAAGGATAAGATCTGAATCTTCAGAAACCCATAATTTCGAATCAAACCCCCCTACCCGTTCAAGCAGAACCCGAGAGACAACCGTTGTCGACAATAAAGGCGCGTGTCCACCAGAAAAGGCTTTGTGCAGAGAATCACAGCTTTGTCCGGCTTTCGCATGTTGGATAACCCTTCCCATTCGATCAATCACCTCATAATTGGCATGAACCAATCCTGATTGTGACTTTTCTCTTAGAATGGTCACTTGCGTCTCCAGCTTGTCTGGAAACCAGATATCATCACAATCGAGAAACGCAATATAGTCCCCTGTGGCTGCCTTGATGCCTACATTCCTCGCCTGAGCCGGACCGGCATTATCTTGATGGAGACACGTCAGGTTAGATCGATTGGCGAATTGAGACAGAACTCCTTGGGTATCATCCGTCGACCCATCATCAATAATGATAATCTCAGCATCCTTCCATGTTTGAACGAGCACACTCTCCACGGCTCTCACAATAAAGGATGCCCCGTTAAAAACAGGGATCACGACACTGACGAGCGGGTTTTTAGGCATCATGAAATGAGTGATTTGCGACTATCCAAAACAGATTCCCTTGATCCAGCATACTCTCACTCTATCGCGAACTATAGCTGAGTGTCATGAATGGCTGACACACATACTCTCAATACAAAGACCACAGTAAAAAGGGGCCTCAAAGGCCCCTTTTTGCTAACCTCGATCACCCACTTAGGGGAAGTTAGGATGACGAGGTTGTTTCAGCCATCATCTGTTGCTTCACTTCTTCGGGAAAGAGCGCTGAATCAAAGAAAAGACGAGCGCGCTTCACCTTATCGCTTTCAAATTCCATGACCTCCACCATAGGAATGGTAGCCTGAAATGGCGCCGTCACCTTCCAATCAAAAACATGAACAAGAGTCTGACCTTCTGCCACCACTTCACAATTTTCAGTCGTACATTCAAACGCACATTGCTTCATACACTCCAAGGCCTCATTGGCACTTCGCATTTCCATCATAGGGCCTCTGAAGGTGTAGTCGTCATGAATACAGGCTCGAAAGGTCGATTCGTCCTTTTCCTGCCAAGCTTTGGTCATGCGCTTGGCTACTTCGATCATGGTGCTCATGTGTGTGCTCCCTTGTGAAATATGTTATGAATAAACGTGAACGTTGCCTATTCCCGGATTTCGAAATTTTCTTTTGGAAGTTAGAATTATGAAAATTGTTGCAGGCATTGAATGATATCCATTGAATACTTTTAATATGCAAGTAACGGAGATATACTACAATTAATAATTGCTTTTTGCAAGTATTATTTTAAGAAAAAAATGCCTGAGAAAACAGCACATTACAGTCGGTCCACCTGCCCATTGGCTTGCGCTCTTGACCTTATTGGTGATCATTGGACTCTTCTCGTCATCCGAGACCTCATGTTCTTAGGGCGGCATGAATACAAAGATATGCTCAATGCCGAAGAAGGGATTTCTAGCAATATTTTATCGGATCGCTTAAAGAAACTAGAGGAGAATGGACTCATCGATTCGATCCCCCATCCGAAAAGTGGCAGAAGGAAACTTTACTATTTACTTCCTAAGGGGAAAGATCTCATTCATGCCCTGACCCACCTTGCTCAATGGTCGGACAAGCATTTACATGACCTCGTCGACATTCCTCCTGAGAAACGAGCCATGCTACTCAAACATCCGGACAAGCTTATTGGGATCGTATTGAATGATTTGGAAGAATGGGAAAAGACGTTTCTGAGGAATACTCGGGGAAGTACCCAGTAAGCTCTTCTTTATTGAAGAAATTTCTCCATGAACACGGTAACAATCTATCTTACGGCCGCAATCGCAGAAATTGGCGGGTGCTTTGCGTTTTGGACCTGGTTCCGGTTGGGACGATCACCATGGTGGGGTCTCGTCGGCACCATAAGCCTGGTCATCTTTGGCATGTTGCTCACTCGCTCCGAGACGGTCTTTGCAGGGCGAGCCTTTGCAGCCTACGGCGGGGTATATATTGCAGCTTCTCTGTTATGGCTCTATGTCGTCGAACGAGTGGTTCCTGATCGATGGGATCTCATTGGTGCCGCAATTTGTCTTCTCGGGGCAGGGTTAATCTTGTGGGGCCCACGACCGCTTATTCAGTAACACCTGGGGAACTGAGAGATATTATAATCATGGAGTTTATTCTAGGTATTCTAACTCAGGCCTGATCTGACAGACACTGTCAGGTTGCCCCAAAGCGGACGTTTAGACCGATGATTTGATGACCAATTCAACGATCGCAAAAACTACCAACCGGTTTTGAAACTGAGACCTTTTATTGCGAAAACACTTTTTGGGTTCAATCTACCTGCTATGTGAGGTCTCATGATCAAATAGCTTGGTATGAAGATCCGCCAAGCATTGATATTCGATCCCCTCGTTCCGTCTATCATCTGCCAAAAATTGTAAACAACGCGACGAAATCTCACACATGAAGGAGAAAGTTGCCCCTAGTAAAGAGCGTCGGTACAAGAATCGGCAAGGCAATCGCCCAACGATTCATCGATACAGGTGCCTTGAGGATAAAATTATTGAATGGACATCAGAAATCGCGTCCAGGCGCCTAAATAAATTTGTAGTAAAAACCGATACCACGGGTTATGGCCTCACTCTCGAAACACCCCATGCTTCTCCGGTCCACCGTGCCCGGCGAGGCTCCTCGAATCAACCCAGCCTTTACCGACGAATATGGTCTGACTCTCGAGGATTTGCTTTCGAAACCTTGGCTCGATTGGATACATCCAAGCGACCGTCAGGCCTTGCAACATATACTCGACACAGGGGAAGGCCAAGTACTCGCGCGGCATTTGACCAAGAAAGATGACTGGCGGATGTTGCGCTGGCGCGTCAAAACAGATGCTGGGCGTGTCGTGGCACTCGCAATGTCCCATCGTGCCACCGAGACCGAAGTAAAGATACCGGAACCGTTGACTTCTCAGAAGTCGTCGTTGGCCGAAACGCTCGAAAGAATGGTTCGTATCGTCGAATCCAAGGCGGACGGATGCCGGTGTTCAATCTTGTTAATGGAGTCGGACGGCGAACACGTGGCCGTCGGCGCAGGACCAAGCTTTCCGAAGGAATACAATTGTGCGGTCCAGGGGCTGCGATTCGGGCCGACGGTGGGATCGTGTGGAACGGCAGCGTTCTGGAATGTGCCCATCGTCGTCGAGAACATCGCCGAGGACTCGCTATGGAAAGATTTGCGTGGTGCCGCGGAAATCGCGGGGGTCGGTTGCTGTTGGTCAGTGCCGGTCACCGGGGCGACAGGCGAGGAAGTGTTAGGCGCCATGGCATTGTACAAAAACGAACCTGGTGCACCTGGTCTCCATGATATGGAATTACTTGAGATTTCAGCACGCATGGTCGGTCTGGCGATCGAACACGACCGATTGGAGCAACAACTGCGTGAGGCGACGAAGACGGAGGCCATCGGCGTGCTCGCCGGCGGCATCGCTCATGACTTCAACAATATGATGGCTGCCGTGATGGGGAACGCAGAGATCGTCACTTGTTCGCTCCCTCAAGATTCGCCCGTCAGAGTGAATCTCGAAAGGATCGTTTCGACTAGTGTCGCGGCATCCGACCTATGCAAGCAGCTGTTGGCGTACGCCGGCCGAGGTAACAGTATGAAGGAGACGCTTGACTGCAACCCCTTGGTGAAGGAGCTCGGAGAGCTCATGGTGGCCGGACTCTCGAAGAAGGTGTCGATGGTGTTCGAGATCGACGAATCACCGCACAGCATCGTTGGCGACCGTAGTCATCTGCGTCAGGTTTTCATGAATTTGATGACGAACGCCTCCGATGCGATCGAAAACAACGAGGGGCGAATCGTTGTGGGCAGCAAGTCTGTCTCGCTGGGCCGTGAAGACATGGAGATGCTCAATTCCCATCCACGGCTGGAGCCGGGTCAATATGTATGCGTGTGGGTCAGCGACACAGGAGCGGGCATGAGTCCGGAAACACGGGCGAAGATCTTCGATCCATTTTTCACGACGAAACCCAGTGGGCACGGCCTTGGTTTGGCCGCGGTATTGGGGATCGTGAAATCTCATAAGGGTGCCATTTCCGTAGACAGCACACTCGGTGTTGGCACGACCTTCTCTGTGTGGCTGCCACTCGTTTCGTCGACACCGGATCTCGAGGTAGTTACGTCAACGACTCAAGTGGTATCGGAGGGCTCTCGGATTCTTGTTGCTGAGGATCATGCGAGTGTGCGGATGGTGCTCGTTGCCCATCTCGAAAGTGCCGGATACACTGTCGTCGAAGCCGAGGATGGACAAGAGGCGGTGGACGTATTTCGGCGTGACCCCGACAAATTCGATTGTGTCCTGCTGGACCACAACATGCCGAAGATGGATGGGGAAGAAGTCTTGGTGGAGCTCCAGAAAATTCGCAGCGACGTTCGAGTCGTGTTGAACAGCGGGTTCGCCGAGGATGAGATGTTGGTGAGATTCAAAGGCGCGGGGCTAGCGGGTGTTCTCCACAAGCCTGCACCCAGGAACGTCTTGCTCGACAAGATCGAGAAGGTTCTAGTGTGTTCTTAGGCGAAGTGCTTCAGTCGCATGTGTACAGTAAGGTCAACTTCTGTTCCCTTCCCGAATAAGAACGCTCAAAAGATCCGCAGGGCCGGTCGGTTGATGTATAAGGCAGAATGTCTGCTTCTGGCCGAGGCTGTTTGAGAGCGATAGATTGGGGAGGTTTGAACGTCTGCTTTCGGAATAGGTCACGGTCAACTCTTACACTTCCAATCAGGAAAGCTCTTGGCAAATACATCTAGGGCTCTAATCGCAACCGAGATTGAAGCCCAGAAGAAACCTTCACTTTCCCTTGAGCATTCACTATCACTCCTTCTACACCTGGCAATGATTCAATCAAGGCCATGCCTTTTTCTGGTCCCATGACAAAAATGCCGGTATCTAAGCCGTCAGCCATGACCCCTTCTTTGGCAATGATCGTCACGCTTTGGCAGCCCCGAGCAGGCTGCAGCGTCGTCGGATCGAGGATATGGTGATAACGAATACCATCCTTCATGATAAATCGTTGATAATCCCCAGCCGTCGACACGGCTTCATTCTCGAGCTCGATGCGCCCTAAAATTTCCCCCTGATCTTTTCGTGGGTGCTGTATCCCAAAGATAAATCGTTCCTGGTCTGGTAGGCGTCCGAAGGTTTTAATATCGCCTGAAAGCGCGACCACTCCTGCCGTCGCTCCTACTTTCTTCATGACCTCGACCACTAAATCAGCTGTATAGCCTTTTCCAATACCACCAACATCAATTTGCATCCCCTTATCTTTGAGAAAGACCGTTCCAGCCTCTTCATCAAGAACCACCTTGGCCAGCGAGGTGAGTGGGCGCACCATATCTAATTCTTGGTGTGTAGGAATCCGTCCTTCCTGACTCACATTCCACGCCGTCACTGCAGGGCCCACGGCAATATTAAAACCCCCTTCAGTAAACTCAGCCATACGCAATGAGGCATTTAGCACTGCCATATTTTCTGCCCCGACCTGAACGGGACGTTGTCCTGCCGCGGCATTAACTTGTGAGAGTTCACTCGTAGATTTCCAGGTGCTCATGAGTTGTTCAATCCTTTGAATTTCCTTTAGACCCTCGGCTACTGCGCTCTTAGCTGTTTGTTCATCGGGGGCCACTCCGGTCACAAAAACTAGTGTTCCCATCAAATACTGACTTCGCTTGATAAGCACCTCTTTGGCATGGCCTACTCCAAAAGCCACAGTCATGCCAACGAGTATGACCATGAAAAGGATTCCTCCTTTATGTAAAGTTGATGGCCTTCTCATTGAACGATTCATTTTTCTTCTCCAATAACCCAATACGCTTTTTTCTCAACGGATAAGGTCCTGATTATCTTTGCTCGGTCATCTCCGATAAAAATACTTGGCTCGAGGCTGGGAAGGAGCGACCGCAAAAAGACGATTCTGATTAGTTCCAGGTTGAGGGGTTGAAACCATCAAGGCCTTCTCCCCAAGTTCGGGGTGCAAGAGAAGTAGCTGCTCCCAATCAGGTACTCCCGTGAACACATCCAATTGGAGCATTCTGACCGTTTTGGGTGCATCAATCCGTAATCGCCAAATCCCCAAGTAATTCGTTTTATCAGGAAAGACATCAAAGTTCATATCGGTATACGATTCTGACCGAAAGGGCCCTTCGCCAATTTGTATCCGAAGCACGTGATAGTGACCGGGAGACAACCTCACCACAAACCTCTTTGCCTTTTCTCTCACATGGACTCTTATCAATTCTCCTGTTCCTTCATTCCTCACATCAAAAAATCGAACCTGGGCCTCTGTCTGATGCTTTCGGAAGTACGGACCCTTTGGCTCTAAGTGAAGAAAACCAACTACAACTGGCCCCCTTTTCATTTCCTCTTCACTGTCTTTTAATGCCGAGGTTGGACACCCCATCACCAGGAGCCAACCAAGTATCAGAACACGAACTGTCCACCAAGACATTGAGCACTCAACCTTTCAAGACTATCGCTTCACTCCATTGAGGTTCGCATTTTTTGTATTAGCCTTCAGGTGTGCGATTTTTTGGTGCTCATGGAATAGCGTCATTGCTCCAATTATCTACCAAAATCCTCTGATTTGGGGAAGATTGCTACTTTCTACCGAAAACCGCTTAGACCCTTTGTTTTCAAATAAATTCCTCTTTGGGGATTGACAAACTCGCCTGCATTTCTTTATTAATAATGGTTATCAATATCAATTAGCTTGGAATTCATAATCATTCTCAATTACTACGCACAATAGATTGTATTTTTCATGGATGCAAGTCAGGTTCAAACGGAAAACACCAGTTCAAAATCAGGTCTGTCTGAGGCTCGGTGTGAATGTGGGCAGCTAGTCGCCAAGTTAGGAGTTGGAAGTCTTGAGTTGAAGTGCAAGCGCTGTAAACGTCTTGTTTCTATCCCTTTTTCTTCCCTTTCTCACTCCGAAGTAACGGTCTCGCTCTGCACCACCACATCCTCCACAGGCACATCTTCCTAACCGTTTGATTGACTTGCGATAAAACCAGAGGGCCTCTGAGCTCCATTTTTCATTCACCTCAGAGGGCCAAGGAGTCCCAAATTTTTTGGGAGTATCGATAATGAACGTTTGGATAATGTTTAGAGTAGTTGTGAGCATCAGTGTTCTTGCCGGGATACCAGGCATGAGTGAGGACGCCCAAGCAAGAGATAGAGACGCTGCAGATTCGGCACCAGTCAGCGTGCTTTCGAAGGAAGAGATCGAACAGATCACTGAACAAAAAGTCGAAGAGTATATGCGCCAACTTTCCCAACCCCCTCCGACGACGGATTTCTCTAACGTGCAAATTCGAGGCTTGGGACAAACCAACCAATCACAAAAGAGAATTCAACAAGGCAGTGGGGATTGGGTCACGGGAGGGAGTGTTCTTGAGGGTGGACGAACGGTGTATGCTAAACCCTTTGTCCGTGTCCCCAAAACGATCGTTGGGGGCTATATCGACTTCACCATTTCAGATTGTAATAACGCGAATGCCCGAGATTGCTCAGAAGGATTGGAGTTCGACCAAGAGCGCTTTGTGCCATTCTTTTATTCTCAAGTCACTGACCGGTTGAGTGTTGCCGCTGAAGTCGAAATTGAACATGGCGGTCCTCAAAGCAATCAGGGAGATGGCGATGTCAAAATCGAATTCGCCACCATGGACTATCGGTTTGAAGATTGGATAAACCTCCGCGGTGGCATCATATTGCTTCCGGTTGGTCGGTTCAATCTTGTCCACGACTCCCCGCTCAATGACCTCCCTCTTCGTCCTATGGTCAGCCGCTTGATTATACCTTCGACCTTTGCTGAATCAGGAATTGGCTTTTTCGGGACCGTGTATCCCACGCAGCTTTCTAAAGTCGACTACGAATTTTATGTGACCCAAGGATTTACAGGAGGAAGCAGCTCCCCAGGTGGGGCCACCTTTGGAGAGGGCGGATATCGAGGAAGTCGAGGAAGCTTCAAGACAGATAACAATCAAAATAAAGCCATCGTGAGCCGCGTGTCGGTCAGTCCTATTCTTGGGATCGAAGTGGCAGGCTCAGTGCATCATGGCAAATGGGATAATGAAGCCAAGCACAACCTGACCATTTTGGCTGTCGACGGCCTGATTCAACGAGGACCATTTGAATTGCTTGGAGAGGCTGGCTGGACACGAATTGGCGGCGGTTCCAAAAATCCTATGACCACCAACGGAACCCCTCCCAAGCGAATGAAAGGGTATTTTGTCCAAGGCAATTACCATTTCATGCCTGTGATACTGCAACAATGGGCTCCAACTTACTTTGGAGATTCCTCAACGTTCACTGCCGTCGTGCGATGGGGGGATGTGGACACCAACACTCAACGGAAAAGAAATCAAAATGATTTGCAACGCTTGACGCTCGGCTTCAATTTCAGACCCGTTGAAGATTCTGTGATCAAATTTGCATGGACCTTTAATGACCATAAGATTATGCCGGAATCTCGCAATGGCTGGCAGGTTTCCATGGCAACCTATTTCTAATCATGAAAAATTTGTTCATCAGGAATAGTCTTTTCCTCATATTGCTAACGGGGTGCGCTGGCTGGACCAGCGCGCCTCAACTTGCGACCACATGTCCGCCTGAGGATACCTGGAGTATTGCACTGGCTAGTCTGCAAGAGTTTGAACTGCGTCGCATCGATAAGGCCAACGGAGTGATTGAGACGGAATGGATTGCCGTCCATAACCAGAAGACCGCCCGTAGTGGACTCTTTCAGCGAAGTATGAACGAAGAACGAGCACGATTTATTCTCAATATTGCTCCCGAAAATCAAGGCAGCATGATCACGGTTAAACAAATCCGAGAATTTTGGTCACCGCAAGGCGTGCAATCTCGCGCATGGCGACAAATACCGCCCCATGAAGAACAAGAACGTCAACTCGCAAACCGCATTGAAACCCGGCTCAAGAGGCAAGCATGTTAATGTTTATTCATTCATCCATCGTTCAAAAATTTTTCCTTGCAAGCGTCATGATTTTTCTTTTGGGCACAGGCCTTTCTTCCTTGCAGGCCGCAGAACCCCATCCTGAGAAAATTTGGGATCAAGAGCTCAAACGTTGGCTCACACCCGAAGAACTCGGGCATATGGAAATCTTCTTCACAGAGAACGAAGCAGCCAAAGTGATGTTTCCCGACTCGGAACACATTCGTCGAGAAACCCTTTCCCTTTCCGCTGAACAAAAGGATTTAGTGGAACAGCGCATTGGCTGGAAATTTCCAGAAACTTCTTTTCCAGTGTATATAGGCGAAACCCAGGGAAAGATCGATGGCTATGCCCTGGTCCAAAATACTATCGGCAAACATCGCCCTATTACGTACATGGTTGGGGTGGATCCCGAAGGGGAAGTGACGAATTTTGAAGTGTTAATCTATCGCGAATCACGAGGCAACGAAATCGCGACAAAGCGATTCAATTACCAATACCAAGGCAAGGACGCCCGAGATCCCATTCGCATTAATCGAGACATTATCAATATTTCTGGAGCCACAATGTCGGTTCGATCAGCAAGCGCAGGCGTGAAGAGAGTTCTTGTTCTCGTTGATGAATTTTATTTAAAACCTCTCGGATTGGGAACGAACACCCTGGTGGCTGGAAGTACAGAAAAAGGATTTCTAGAATCTCTTCTCGGGTTTTGAGTAAAGTACTTTCCTGAATGCGAAATTTTAATGCACGATTTCGCCTCCGCGATACTGACCGTCACGTTCGTTTAGTCTATACCTGGTTTCTTCTCCTCATGCTCGCCGGTTTTGTCTTTACCTTCGTCTGGGCTCACGACATGACTCAACTCACACCCAAAGGGCTTGCCGCCCATTATCGGGGCTCGGATGCCAACTTTGGTGAAGCCATGTCATTCGGACAACTATCAGAAACGATGCATTTTCACCTATTCACCATGCCTGTCGTGTTTATGATCCTGGTACATGTCCTCTATTTGACGATGATCAGCCCATTTCTCAAGGTTTTGACCACCTGGATTTCATTTTTAGGCGTCACACTCGATCTAATTTCGCCTTGGCTCATTACCTATGTATCCCCCATCTTTGTCCTCACCATGTTGACCGGAGATTTATTGATGGTCATTGGATTTCTCATCATGTTTGTCGTGCCCATGTATGAAATGTGGTGGCAAAAGGCGGCCTTTATGATGCCCGAGGATGACGACTAACCCCTTCCACCATCATCCTCGACAGCCCTAATCAATGATCCATCTTCTCCTTTTTTAAATAATATTTGTGGCCTCTACCAACAGGATCCACGATTCATCACCCTTTCATATGTTCGTGTCCAACAAGAACACTTGGCAGGCCATGTCTGCTCAACCGCTTCTGTTCACGACAATTCGCAAGGAGCCTTTTTTGTCGGACGAGATTGGGGTCTCACAGAAAAGCCTGACTTTTGCCTTTTGCCTCAAAGAATGTCACAAGAAGAAAAGATGAGAATTTCATGAGAATCAAATTAAAAAATCATGAGAGTAGATTCGAGAATAGGGTTGTAGAGTTGCATGCTCCTGTTACCAAAACCCACTAAACATCATACTGAAAGAGTCTTCTCTGAATATGAAGACGTACTACAAATATTTTTCTTTCAATTTTTCTTCCCACTTTATTCACCGGGAAGGTATATGCTACAAGCCATCGTCTTAAAACCTTCGATGGGAGAACTCAACATGGCAACAAAGGGTTATTTGATTTTAAAATATGTCCTTGCAAGTGCCTTAATCGGACTGATGAGCTTTCCACTCTTGTCTAGCGCCCAAGAGTCTGATCCAACCTGGCAAATTTCAGCCAATCCGTCCTATAGCCGAGGGGATTATGGAGGCGACACCACAACCTCTGCTTTCTACTTGCCCTTTTCTGTGAAACGCTTATTTAGTTTTGGAGAGCTTTCCGTCACCGTCCCTTTCGTCACCATTACCAGCAACGACCTGATAACCTTTGTGGGCGGTGATCGTAGTGGCGGTGGGGGAAGCAACAGCGGTTCGGGAAGCAGTAATAGCGGATCTGGCAGCAGTGGACCATCCGATGATGATGACGACGATGATGATGACGACGAGTTCACAACAAAAAGAACGAAAAAAACGGAAAGCGGATTGGGGGATGTCACCCTCTCGGCTCGCTATTATCTTTTAGACGAGCAAGAATGGATCCCCTCCATAAATTTAACCGGCCGAGTCAAATTCCCCACGGCGAACGAGAAAAAAGGTTTGGGAACTGGCGAATTTGATGAGGGCTTTGGAGTTGAGTTGGCAAAGTCTCTCACGAGAGATCTGATTCTTTACTTAGACGGTGGATACACCTTTCTGGGTGACCCCAAGGGCAGAAATTTTCGAAACCAATGGAATTACGATGTGGGCCTGGGGTATTACATTACTGATGATTTACGCACCAGCGTGTTTTATGAGGAATTTCGAGCGGTGGTAAAAGGGATTCCGAATCCACGCGACCTTTATGGTGATCTGAGTTATCGAATCACCAATGCGATTCGCCTCACTATTGGCGGGTTCGTGGGTCTTTCAGAAAGTGCGGCGGATTTTGGACTTTCAGGGGGACTGCGCTTTAGATTTTAAACGTCAATCATCTCTGCCACCCCGCCCACGACCGCTGGAGTCACCTCCCCGATCACCACGATCTCGTTGGAAATCAGAGTTCTCTCGAGACTCACGTCCACGATCAAAGCGCTCTCGTGACTCAATGCGATCCCTCTCTCTTCCGGATCGATCATCTTTTTCACTATTTCGTTCACGATCAAATCGTTCTCTGGACTCGTTACGATCTCGATCCTTGTCTCTTTCGGATTGATCATCTCTTCGGCTTCGTTCACGATCGTTCTTTTTCGAGGAATTGCGATCTTCTTTGCGAGACTCTCTGTCCCCACCACCGCGTCCTGAACCGGACCCGCGATCACGGTCGAAAATTTTGTCGGGGCGTTCCCCTCGTTCAACGGCTTTTTTAATATCCTGAATGCGATTACGGTCAGCTCGAAATTCCTTTCCACGCTTTTTGATTTCTCTGCCGAGATCGAGCAATTCATTCGATCGAAACCCCTGCCGCAAAGCCTCTCCTACTACCGGAATGGCTTCTTTGCCGGAAATGCCCCCTTCCTTCGTCAAGGCCAACCCCTTGGCTCCAAAGGCCAGTTCCTCCTGATTCACTCTACTTTTTCCTCTAGAACGTCCTAGCGATCGCACTTCGTCAACAGTTACCCCTCGACCTAACGCTTCAGCCATGACTTCGGTTGCTCGGGAGTTACCTCCTTTTTCAGATCCACCTGAATTCGCATCCCGCAAAACCTCACGAGCGTCACGAAGATTTCCCACCATATCCCGAACAACCGGTTGAATGCGTTCCGGGGATGCGCCTTTGGCCAAGCCCTCTTTAATCTTATTCATGATCGGACGTTCTGGAAGACCTTGGTCTATGGCCTTTTGCGCATGTTCAAGCAGTCGATCAATTGATTCCGGCGCATGCCCTCTGGCTTGCCCCAACCGATTAATGTCTTGAACATCTTTGGCAGGTAAGGAGGCAGTTTGTCCCACATAAGGACAGAGAATAATCACTAGGATAGTTAATCCAAAGCTCAATTTTTTCATCATATGCATGCTTTGTTTCATTAGGAATGCTTGGGTATCAATGGGTACAACCCTATCGCACAACTACGACTCCATTTTTTTGTCCAAATCCGTCATCAACATAATCATCTGCCAGAGGAGGGACGACCCATTGCTCACCATTCACGACAAACATAAATACATGTTCTCCAGATGATAACGGCACCACCACAGACCATCGTTCCCCATCCTCCTGTATCAAGACATTTGCCGTATGCGACCAATCATTAAAATCGCCCACTACCGCAACAGATTGCACGTTGGGAAGCACCAAAGAAAATTCTACGCCGCCCTCTATTTGCTGGGACACCACAGGCACTGGTGAAGAGGAGGCACAGGCGCCCAGAAGACCATGGGCCAACCCAAATACAAACAGAAAGAATATTGAAGGAAGAGATTTCTTCGAGACCATCATATCTCGGAAAGAGTACCCAACCGATGGCAAACCAGCAAGTACGTAGACTTCTAGAGAGCATGAGAAACATCCAATACGGCATTTTTGGCTCCAAACCCATCGGAACTATATTCGCCGGCAAATGGATCAGTGATCCATTCTTGGCCATCGACGACAAACATATAATGATAGCGCCCCGGCTTAACTTGGAGCGTCACCGTCCATGCCCCGTCTTCAGTTCGTTGCAAGGGTGTTTCTTGTGGCTGCCACCCATTGAAATCTCCGGCCACCGCCACGGATCGTGCCTGAGGCTCCAGCATGACCAATCTGACCATCACTGGCTTATCACCTTGTGGTGGCAAACTAGCCTTCATCACGGAAGAAATCGGCACCATTTCCTGTACACTAGGAATCACCGGTTGCTTGACGATCCACAGCATACCGATAAGAAGACAAGCGGCTGCCATGGCCATAGCTGGATTCCACTGTAGGACCCGTGGAGCAAACAAGACTGACCAGAACGGGTCCCACCATTTTTGGCCTGCGGGAGCGGAGTCCAATTGTTTCAAAATCTCAGTTTTAAATCCCGGCGGTACAGCCATTCGAGGCAATTGGGACGAATGAAGAAGCATCTGCTCAGTTGCTAAGACCTGCTTGCGCAACATCGGATCTCGATCCATCTCCGTGAGAAAATCTATCCGCTCTTGTGGTGCCAAATCTTGGTCCACAAAGCGTTGGACGAGCCAATCCCTTTCGTCCATGTCGTCCTGATCCTCAGGAGGGTCTGGATAGTATGAAGAGGTCATAAATCCTCCTTGAGCCACTCAAGCTCTTGCGAGAGTTTGATTCTGGCTTTATACACTCGCATTTTCAGAACATCCCTTCCGACTCCGAGAACCTGAGCCATCTCCTCATAATCCATCCCCTCGACATGCTTCAGAACAAACGCCACTCGATAGAGGGGTGACAACAGTTGAATGGCCTGTTCCACATGATACGCCGTTTGCTTGTCGGATGCTCCATGTTCTGGCGTTCGTTCATCAGGAAGGTCCATGATGGGATCGCTCCCATCGTTTTCTTTTGGCTTAAATATTTCTCGTTCTTGCCGCCGTCCCTGCGTTCTCAAATAATCCTTCGCTTTGTTCACTGCTATGCGGTGGAGCCATGTGGAAAACCGGCTATCAGCCCGGAAATTAGTGATAGACTTAAATGCCGAGACAAATGCCTCTTGTGCGACATCTTCCGCATCCGTTTGATTACCGATCATCCGTGCAATCACATTCAACACCGTTCGGCCATAGCGATCTATCAGTTGTCCAAACGCCTGATGATCCTGTTGTTGACACCTGAGAATAAGAGTCGACTCATCTTCGAATTTCGGAGTTTCACCCATTCCAGATCCCTTTTGAGGTCTCCCGGAAAAGCGGGACTCCGGTCTTGCGCCTTTGTTGAGTTAGACGTGTCATCAACCTCAAACGTAAACGATTGAACCAGGGAATGGTGAAAGAAAGCATTCTCATGTTCATAAGAAAACAATAGGTTAGAGGAAGGCTGCATCGCAAGACTCAGCAAACTGAACGAACATCTCTAATCGTTCGGCTCTTTTTCATGACCTCGGAATTTACCTCCGCCCATTTCATTCGTCTAACCAACCATACGACAGCATGAAAGATTTGGCTAGCACTAAAAGTATTTTCTTTCGATCCGGCGGTTCATCGCTTAGCGGAAAAGGAAATCCTGACTCACCCGATCGACCTTTCACCATCTCAACGTCTCAAAAGGAGGCCCTATGAAACTCACAATGCTCATTCTCACGACCACATTCCTCATGCTCCCGGGAACGACGAGTTTCGCCCACGACGGCAATTCCGGCCCAGGTTCTCTGAGTTCTGGAAAAGGATCAGTGAACTCAGGACGGGGCTCCATGAATTCAGGTTCTTCCCATCCCTCGCGCGGAAATGACGTCAGAATGATGCGCCACGGAGATCACCGAGACAACCGACAGATGGTTCGGCAGGACAATCGGCGCGAAGACCGGAGAATGGACCGCAGAGAAGATCGACAGAACGATCGGCAACTGGATCGTCGGGAAGACCGGCGTGAAGATCGGCAACTCGATCGTCGGGATGATCGCAGAGAAGACCGGCAGCAGAACAGACGCGAAGATCGACGGACTGATCGATAATACTTGAATCATGATGGTGTACCCTCAGAGGCAATCACCGATGGGTGATTGCCTCTACAGAAGGGTTCCAAGATCAAAACCCTTCCCCCCATAGACAAAGGGTTTAAATATTCTTCAGCAATTTTCATTTCTCTTTCATCATTTTCTCATTTTTCTTTTGTAAGTTGGAGCAACAAAAATCCTTAGGATTTCAATAAAGGGTGCTGGAAATCCCCCATGGAATCGATACGTACTCTTTATTCCAATTCATCGAGGAACGATATTTTAACCACCAATCATTAAAAGGGGGAATTTATGGGTCATAATTTTAAACTTCCAAGCACCATTGTTTTGACACTCGGTCTTATAAATCTCTTGGCAGGGTGTACCACCACGCTCTTGAAAGACAAAGCCACTCCTCCCCTGGAGACCCGAGTTCATTGCTCGGGAGGAGAGTGGGTCGATGATTCTTCGATCGCCGTGCTCCCTCTACCCGTCGTAGCCTTCTTTGTCCCCCATGCAGACTTGCATGAAATCCAAGGTGCTTCTGCCCTAAATCAATGCGGAGAGCCAACCCGGGTGGTAAACCGTCAAGTCACGGTCAATCGAACAGCATGTGTACCAGCGGGATTATCCAGAATTCTGACATTGGGAATTTGGCAATGGTGCCCGGCGCATGTGGATTGGGAAGCCGACGTGATCGTTCAATAGCCACACCATACTCAAGAAAGGAGTATTGAAATGACTCGAACGAACGCTATAAAAATTATCATTGTTTTTCTCACTTTTGGTCTGACCGGTTGTATCATTCACCCAAGACCCAATGTTGCGGTGTATCCCAACGAGAATCAAACGGCAACACAAGTTGCCCAAGACAAATCAGACTGTCGCGCGTGGGCTGATGAAGAGTCCGGATACACCAATGCTGGTGATCATTTAGCAGATGTAGGAGGTGGAGCGGCAATAGGGGCGTTGGGAGGAGCGGCCGCTGGGGCAATCATCGGTGCGGTCGCAGGAAGTCCAGGCACCGGGGCCGCTGTCGGCGCTGCCGTGGGTGGAGTCGGCGGAGCCGGTGTTGCTGGAAGTCATGCGTATTCCATGGATTACGGCGTCTATAACCGAGCCTACGCGCTGTGCATGAACGCACGAAATTATGCCGTGAATTAACGAATCGAAGACCCGTAAAACCTGACTGGGCTTTGAAACTACGACCCTATTTCGGGTTCCATTGGAGAAACGTGGTAAACAAAAGACTGTTGGTCATTGTGGGAAGCATCATCATACTTGCCGCATGCTCATCGACCCCTTCTCTGAACAATGACACACGCGTTTCAGACCAACGGCACCCAATAAAGGATCATGAATCGGCAATGGGACAGGGTATACTTGGCAATACGATTCAATTTTGGTTACTACGCCATGGATTCGTAGAGGATCGTAAGCACGAGATTAATGACCAGCGTGTCATTCAACCAGTAGATCGCCCAGGCATTCGTGAAGCGGATCAACGGCTAGGTCGTCCGACCATCCAAAAGCCTGACCGAAAAATCGATCGACCGCCCAGGCAACAACCAAGGCGAGGAAACAATCGTCCGGTTAATCGTTAGTTGGTACATGAAGACTGAGGTGGCCATGGCCAAAACCTGTGGTCTCTTCAGTGCCTTAATGGTACGAGGGAAACAGAAACAAAATATTTCGGAAGATGCTGAGAGGAAGACCTACACGACGAACACGCGCAGCATGAAAAAATGACAAGTCAAAATAAAGGAAAACCTCCATGAAGATCAGCATCATAGAATCCGTGCTTCCAGGCTTGATCATCTCTTTTCTAGCGGTTCTGTTCGGCACCGGCGCAGGAATGGCATTTGGAATCGTTGAAGACGAGATCAAAGCTTTTCTTTTGAACACCGCCACACAACATCCCGAAATCCACGGGCAAACAGCTGCTGCTTGGGAAAAACCTTCTAAGGATGCTTGGCGATATATCCAACGAGCCCACTTTCATGCCCAAGGGCTCGGAGCTTTGGGCATCGGAATCATCCTCGTCCTCGCGCTCACAAGAGCGTCACGGAAAACAAAGACCATTCTTTCGCTAGGAATAGGTCTGGGGGCGTTTTTGTACCCCTTTTGCTGGTTAATTGCAGGCCTGAGGATTCCGACCATTGGAAAGCATGCCGCCAAAGCTTCAGTCGACTGGCTAGCAGGGATCAGTATTCCCCTGTTCTTGGGCGGGATGTCTTTTGTCCTTGCCATCCTTTTCATATCCTGGTTGACAGCCAAAAACGAAAAGGTTGCTCATTGATACTACAAGACGACTATCACCGTTGGTCCAGAATCATAAGGGCTTAGTAATCTAAAGATTTCTCGCACAGACCAAATAAAGTTGCACCCAATCTTTAGCCAAGTTAGCATGTGGCGTTTTTTGGCTACAGAATGATTACCGACAATGACTCCATTTCAGTATCTATACGGATTGTCCGTTCTTTTTTTGGTCACTGTGTCTTGTTCCTCACCACCACACTTGACCACCTACCAGACTGCAACCGAATGGGTTGATCTCCGCGAGTGGCCAAGCGGATATCCCGTCCTCACCAACCTTTCCCACCCGGCGGATCTTGAACCAAGTCAACTTCGAGAACTTTTACACAATATTCAGTATCGTCAAAGTGAGCTGTTTTCATCTCACATGGGTAAACGACATCCTACCTTTTCCGACTATCAAGTAGCACTTCTCGCCTCGGAATTGCAGAAAGCCTTTGGACAAGCTCTTCCTCAGGAAGTGATTGATTTCAGAGTGAGAAGCGAACAGACCGACCATCTCTACACCAAAGGATTCTGCTTTATTCATCAGGGTGAGTTTCACCTCATCGTTCAAGAGCTTCAACAAGCAACCTATGACATTTCGAATAATCAAGCACGTCCAGCGACTGTTCACTGGGAATTTGTTCCTCAGCTAGGTCAGCGGATATTTACCCCCTCCTCTCGCTCAACACACGATTTTCCACATTGGATCATCACTCCAATTTTTAAGAGGTCTTCCTATGGCAACTTCTAAATCTTCACTCGGCCGGCGACTCCATGGGTCGAGTTCACACTTATCGTGGTTCGCTCGAGATTCACACCTTCGCGTATCGTTGTGGGCAATGGTGATGGCAATCATCATGATTCCATCATGGGGATTCGGAGCCCAAGAACATCTATCCGATGCTACTGCGATTCAGATTGGCAACAAACCAGACGTGTATGAACAGGAATTACAAATACTGAAAGATCGCGTGGAGGTCCTTGAAACGCAACAAAACTCCATCATGGATGACATTTCCCAACGGGTCATCCTGGGAGGATATGGAGTAGTGGAGTTCGAAACGTTTGGCGGATCAAAAACGTCCTTTGAAGGCAAACTTGAGATCCTCATCGCTGGACAAATTCATGATCGTATTCGTTTTTACAATGAGATTGACCTTGGAGTCCCAGATGGAGAAGCAGAGGCCGAACAAGCCTATGTCGATCTGCTCATAGCTAAATGGATTAATTTACGAGGGGGAGTGGTGTTGGTCCCCTTTGGTAAATGGAATTTAGATCATTTTGATCCAAGACGAGATCTTACGGACCGTCCCTTAGTGGCTCGACAAATCGTCCCCACAACATGGGGCGATTTGGGGGCCAGCATCTTCGGCCTTATCCCTTGGACTCCAAAAGTGATTAGTACCTATGAAGTCGCGGTGATCAACGGACTTACGGATAACATCTCCACCACCAACGGCGGTTTTGAAAATGCCAAATCTCCCTTGAGCCGAGATAACAATGGCCAAAAAGCCGTGGTCGGGCGAGCCACCTTTAAACTCGTGGACCAATATGAAATTGGCGTGAGCGGGTATCGAGGGGCCTCAAGCCCCGGGAACGGAAAGACCATCACCGGGTTCGATATAGATCTTGAATTCAAACCACGAGGAGTCCCGTTCTGGGAAGATTTTGAACTAAAGGGGGAATTGGCAACGTTTGACATCCACGGCTCACGGACTCCTTCCCGGCTCTTGGGTTATTACATTCAAGTCAATTACCATTTTTGGCCAAAATTTTTGGATCAGACATTTTTAGGAGAGCCCTACACTCATCCCATCTTCACCCTAGTCGGTCGATATGACCATGCCCGTATTTCAACTAGGGCAGGTAGCGGCAATTTAACGGAAGATCGGTTTACAATAGGATTGAATTATCGGCCCATTGAAAATTACGTCCTCAAAACTGAATATCAAATCAATAACGGAGGCATTGAGCGAAAAAGCTGGAACGGCTTTATCGCATCGATTGCCTGGTTATTCTAACCCTTCATCGAAATCCTTATGTCTTCACGAACTCTCTTGTTAACAGTGCTGGGATGGATGCTGGCCCTAGGTGCATGGTGTGGATCTACCCATGCGCAGGCTGAACCATTTGCTGTCATCGTCAATAACAACAATCCCGTCACGTCCTTGACCAGAACGAACATTGCCGCGATGTATCGAGGCGAGGAACTCCATTGGTCTCATGGCGGCCGAATAAAGTTGGTCAACCGGGAAATTTCCTCAGACATTCGAGAGCTGTTTTATGACAAAGTCCTCAATGCCAGATCCGATCAACAATTTCTCCGGCCTGGAACCCCTATCTCCGTCCAGAGTCTCATCCAACGATCCGACGAAGCTGTCATTCGGTTTGTGGCCGCTATCGACGGGGCTATTGGATATGTGAAGCTGTCCTCGGTGAATGAAACTATCAAGGTGATTTTCATTCTCAAAGAGGAGGGTGAGTGATCTCCATGTGTGTTCGTTTGTGGCATAAACTCTTGGTGATTGTAGTGCTGATCCTGATCGGGGCAATTGGCGGGTTAACTTTTTTTACCTATCAAGCGACTCGAGAAGCCATGTTCGAGGAATTCAATATTCGAGGCCGTGAATTGGCGAAAGCCATCGCTTCCGAATCGATGAACTATTATCAGACCCAGGATGTCGAAGGATTCACAACGCTCTTGCAATCCCTGGGCGAGGCGGAAGGCGTCCTGGCAATCCTCGCCTATACAGGACAGTCCAATCTGTGGATAGAATCTTCCTTCATTGAGTTAGCCTCATCGGAGCTGGCATTGAGCACCTCCCCGACTCGCTCATCTCGAGAATCGTTATTGCCCAACCGCATGAGAGTGACAGAATTTTTCCATCCTGTTCCCTTCCCGTTTTCCTCAGATCAGGTCGGCCCTCCAAACACTCAGGGCTGGATCCGCGTCATCCTGGATCGTCAATCTCTGGAAGCCCGCCTTATTCTCGTTCTCTGGCGAACACTTGGAATCAGTGTCTTCATTATGGCCGTAGGCGGAGGACTGGTGTTCGTACTCCTTCGCCAATCCTTAAAAGTGATAACTCCACTCACGAATGCCACACAACAAGTAGCCTCCGGTCGACTTGATATATCCGTTCCGGTTCATTCCAATGACGAACTAGGGCAACTGGCCACCGGCTTTAATCAAATGACGGAACGGCTCCACCAGACCACTGTCTCGAAAGAATATTTGGACAGTATTCTTAAATCAATGATTGATCCCCTGATCGTGATCAACCCCAACAGAACTGTGCAGACAGTCAATCAAGCGACCTTGACTCTGTTAGGGTACAGCGAATCGGATTTAGTAGGGCAGAAAGCAGACATACTGTTCCCCCAAAACCAAAACCTTATGAGCAGTGACGAATTCGATGAATTACTCCGCAGGGGAACCATTGATCATACTGAAACCAGTTATCAAACCAAAGAAGGCCAACGGATACCAGTCCTGTTTTCCGCAGCCCTTATGCATGATGGCAAAGGAATGATGGAAGGTATTGCTTGTGTGGCTCAAGATATCACGACACGCAAACAAGCAGAGGATGAACTTCGTCTCTCTCATGGACTGCTCAAGGCCATTCATAAAGCAAAAGCACAATTTATTGCCACGACCGATCCGCACACAACGTTCCAAAACCTTCTTACATCGCTTCTTCCGCTGACGAAAAGTACGTTTGGGTTATTATCAGAGACGAGTGAGGACAAGACCACCCCTTCCAGTCTGAAAACTCATGCCGTATGTCCCAATGCGCGAAACGACATATTCGATATCATTGACATTCTTCAACCCATATTTGAACAAGTATTCTCGACAGAACATGCCGTATCCACAAATCTATCGAAACAAAACCCGCATGCCAATCCATTGGTCGAGAAGCATGCCTTCCCATTTACAGCCGTTTTGAGTTTACCGATTTTCTCCCACGACCAACTGGTGGGGCTCCTCACTTTGGCAAACGGGGACAAGGGCTATAATGAAAAAACTATCAATGATCTCCAACCGATTCTCTCCACGTGTGGACACCTGATCGAAGCCTATCGCAACGAGCAACGAAGGATTCAGGCTGAAGCTGCTCTTCAGGAAAGTGTAGAAAGATTCGACATGGCCGTTCGCGGTTCACGTGATGGCCTATGGGATGCGTGGGCGGTATCAGATGACTGGTTTGACCCTCAAAATCCCGTCTATTTCTCTCCTCGTTTCAAGGCTCTACTTGGGTTCAAAGACCACGAATTCGAAAATGTTCTCGAAAGTTGGAAGGCTCGGTTGTATCCCGAAGATCGCGAGAGAGCCTTCCGTGATTTAGAAGCTCACCTGCGTCAAAGTATTCCCTACGATAGCGAATATCGCATGATCACCAAAGACGGTGAGTGTCGTTGGTATGCAGGGCGAGGGGAAGCGGTTCGAGATGACACGGGACGACCAGTACGAATATCTGGTTCCTTCACGGACATTACTGAACGCAAGCAGGCGCAGGCCGAACTGGAAAAAGCCAATGCGCGATTGAAAGAATTGGACCAATTACGATCACAGTTTTTTGCTGACATCAGTCACGAACTGCGCACGCCCCTCACGGTCATTCGGGGAGAGGCTGAAGTGACTCTGAGAGGCAAAGACAAACCCATCCTCGACTATAAAACCTCCTTGGAACGCATTGTTCAATTGACGGAGGAGGTGAATAAACTCGTGAGTGATCTCCTCTTTCTCGCCCGCTCAGAAACCGGGACCATTCAAATCACGAAAATGGAGGTGGACCTTGAAATTCTTTTGCAAGACGTGCTGCAGGAAGCTGTGATCCTGGCTCAGAAAAAACACAGTATGATCACATTGAGTGAACCACTAGCCCCAAGCCGAATCTATGGGGACCCTCAACGGTTGAAACAACTGTTGCTCATTCTCCTGGATAATGCGATCAAATATTCCGATCCCAACAGTAACATCCAAATGGGTCTCAACGTTGATTCCCATTACGCTACTATTGAAATCGTTGACCAAGGGCAAGGTATTGCCGACCAGGATCTTCCTCATATTTTTGATCGCTTTTATCGAGGGCATCGAGTCAAAGACCATACTCAGCCCGGTGCCGGCTTGGGATTAGCTATTGCGAAATGGATTACCGAGGTCCATGGCGGGCACATCAGCTTTTCCAGTCGCCAGGGGGAAGGCTCCACCGCAACCATTCGGTTGCCTCAACAATCTGTAGCCAGCGAGATTCAGCATGAGACTTCTCCTCATCGAGGATGATGAGCGAATTACCCAGTTTGTCAAACGGGGTTTAGAAGCTGAAGGCTTTCAAATTGACACCGCTAATACTGGCCCACAAGGATTAGAGTTGGGACGGGGGAACTATGGGGTCATTATTCTCGATTTCTTTTTACCCATTCTTACCGGGAAAGATATTTGCCAAACTCTGAGGCAGGAAGGCATTCACACCCCCATTCTCATGCTCACAGCGCGGGATACACTTGAAGACAAAGTGGAAGGACTCAAAACTGGCGCCGATGATTATTTAACCAAACCCTTTGCCTTCGAAGAATTGCTCGCCCGGGTCCAAGCCCTCCTCCGACGTGGCCTCTATCAAGAGACACCCACAGCTCTGCAGGTGGGCGACCTCTGCTTAAATAAAGACACCCGGGAGGTCACTCGAGGCCAACAATCCATCTCACTCACCGCCAAGGAATTTGCGCTGCTGGAATACCTCATGTCTCGTCCTAATCGTCCCTTGAGCCGAACGATGATCCTGGCACAAGTGTGGGGGCAAAACCATGATCCACTCACCAATGTCGTCGATGTCTATATCCGCTATCTACGAAATAAAATAGATAAAGGTTTTTCCCAACAACTCATCCAAACCGTACGCGACGTCGGCTATAAAATTTCAGATTGACCCTATCCTCCATTTCCACTCCTCTCTTCCCGTATCTCATCCCACACGTTTGACCTGCAAATATCTAATTTCAAAAGAATTTTCATTGTTCGCCAAGCTTTTCTGATGACCTGAGGAACAATCATATAGGGAGTGTTGAATAATTGCGATTTCCAATGGCAAATATGCTCAGGGTCGTTTTGCCTAACAAAGGGTTTGGGTCGGTTCAAAAAAGGCCGTCCAGCAAGGCCACAGCCTTTTTTGCACGCGGAGAGTACTCATAGTACGTGAGCACGGAAAAATGGCGAAAACTCCGCTAACAGCTTTTTTTCAACAGACCCATTTACTTTTTCCTCATTCCTCCGTCTAACACGATATGGCAAACAAAGGAACCCATTCCCTTTAAATCTGAAGACCACGATGGCAATGAATCTTCTCATGGTAGATGACGACCAACGCATTGTGAGTTTTGTGAAACGTGGACTGGAAGCTGAGGGCTACCATGTCGATGTCGCACTCAATGGGGAAGAAGGCCTGGAGTATGGAAGAAATCCGTACACCATGATTATTCTTGACCTTCTCCTCCCCGGAATAAATGGGACCGAAGTCTGTCGGACTTTGCGAAAAGATAAGATTCAGACGCCGATCTTAATGCTGACGGCGCGGGATGGCCTCCAGGATAAGGTCGAAGGCCTGCAAACCGGAGCGGATGATTATTTGACCAAACCCTTTGCGTTTGAAGAGTTACTCGCTCGGGTCAAGGCGCTTGCTCGCCGAGGCACCTATCAAGACGTTCCCACCACACTCCACATACAAGACCTTCGCCTTAACAAGGGCACACGCGAAGTTCAACGGGCCGGACAGCCCATAACGCTAACGGCTAAAGAATTTTCCCTCCTGGAATATCTTATGTCCCACCCAAGTCGCCCCCTCAGCCGAACGATGATTCTGGAACAGGTATGGGGGTACCACCACGATACGCTCACGAATGTCGTGGATGTCTATATTCGTTATTTACGGAACAAAGTAGACAAGGGGTTTTCCCATAAACTAATCCAGACGGTGAGAGACGTGGGTTATAGAATTATGGATTAAGGGATATTGCCTGACTTCGTGCCCTGCAATCGGTAGTCTTCCTTCCGTTAACATTCTCGAACACAAACCATCTTCTCTTCATCACACGACCGGCGGAACGTTCCTTCTCCCTTACTGAATCATCTCCTGAAATGCACCTTAAATTTCTCCCCTTCCCCTTTCGACATTTTCTCATCAACTTTTCATCTCGAATTCACGGCATTCTCATTTTCATTTCGTAAGATGAGCGCCATCTGAATACATAAATATTCTTGAAAAACCCATCATGTTTTCTGGCGTCTAACAAGACAAATAATTTTCACTCACTCGAATATTAAAAAGGAGGATGACATGAACATCAGTATTATTGGGACAGGATATGTTGGACTCGTGACAGGGGCCTGTTTCGCCGAATTTGGTGTGACGGTCACATGCATGGATACCAATCCCCACCGCATTCAACAACTCCAATCAGGAGAACTACCGTTTTTTGAACCTGGTCTTTTGGAGCTCGTCAAGAAAAACATTCAGGCCAACCGGCTGCATTTCACCTCAGACCTCCAACAGGCCATTGACGATGCCCTCGTGATCATGATCGCCGTGGGCACACCATCCAGCGAAGATGGTTCCGCTGACCTCTCAATGGTGGATCATGTCGCCAAATCTATCGGCGAACGGATGAATGGCTACAAAGTGATCGTCACGAAATCCACGGTTCCCGTCGGGACTGCGGATCGCATTAGTGAAATAATTCGGCTACACCAACCATTTCCCTGCAGATTCGACGTCGTGTCCAATCCAGAATTTCTTCGTGAGGGTTCGGCTATTGAAGACTGTCTGCATCCCAATCGGGTGGTCATCGGCACTGATAGTCCTCAAGCTATTGCCATTATGAAAGATTTGTATCGTCCGCTTTATCTCATTGAAACACCGATTGTAGTTACCACCACGCAAACCTCCGAATTGATTAAATATGCCTCCAATGCCTTTTTGGCTACCAAAATATCTTTTATCAATGAGATCGCCAACCTCTGTGAACGGGTTCAGGCAGACGTCCAGGTTGTCGCAAAGGGCATGGGACTAGACAACCGGATCGGTAGCAAGTTTTTACATGCGGGTCCTGGATTCGGCGGGTCGTGCTTCGGCAAAGACACCGCGGCACTCATTCATCTCGGTGAGAGCGTTGACTCTCCTATGCACATCACTCGCGCCACCAAGCACGTCAACGATCTCCAGAGACAGAGTATGGTGGAAAAAATTCACACGACTCTTGGCGACCTGTCCGGCAAGACTATTGGATTTTTGGGCCTGTCATTTAAACCCAATACGAATGACATCCGAGATTCTCCGGCCATTGCCATCGCGTCTGCACTCCTGGATCACGGAGCCACCGTCCAAGCCTATGACCCGGAAGCCCTTGAGGAAGCCTGTTTGTCTCTCCCTGCATTACGTCCCTGCCATGATCCCTACGAAGTGGTGGAACAGGCCGATGTCCTCGTATTGGCGACTGAATGGAATCAATTCAGACAATTAGATTTACCACGCATCAAATCCTTGTTACGCCAGCCCATCATGGTGGATCTTCGAAATATTTATGATCCTCCCACATTGGAGGACCTGGGCTTTTCCTACATTTCCGTGGGTCGAACCCCGGTTGGCCCCCCAGCCTCCAGTGAAGCCGCAAATCTCTCTGTAGGAAGATTTGTGGGGGTTCTTTCCTAATGCGTAGTCAATTTTCTGTAGGGGATATTCCCTTCCCCTACTTTCTCATCAAATTCTCATGTACTTCTCATCAACCTTTCATCGAATCCTCACGGGGTCTTCATATGAGCTTGATACAGTGTGAACATTACCAATTTGTATAGGGAACACAGCCTATGAACCTTCTACTAGTAGACGATGACTTGAGGATTTTACGATTTTTAAAACGAGGTCTCGAGGCGGAATCTCATACCGTGTCTACGGCCACTTCTCACAGCCAGGGAGGGGAATTATTACAAATCTGCAAGTTTGACCTGGTCATCCTGGATGTGTTCCTAGGAGCAGAAAATGGATTGGACTTTTGCCGACAACTTCGTCAACAAAAGCACACCGTCCCCGTCTTGATGATGACGGCCAAAGATTCCCCAGAAATGTTCCTCGAAAGCCAAGAAGCCGGTGCCAACGGATATCTGCCTAAACCCTTTGCCTTTGATGAGTTGGTATCTACCATTGAAAGATTATGCAGTAAACAGTCTCCTCCCTCCCCCACTTTCTTTTCAGGAGTTCCGGGTTTGGCCTTGACCGTCAATAATTTCGGTACCGGTTTACTAATCCTGAATTGGCTCGTCTAACCAACATAGAAAGTAGGAACCACTTATGAAACTTGATCCACTCACAGAAATCTACAATAAGGACACCAAACGGCTGATCTTTTATTCCCATGATACCTTTGGCTTGGGGAATATTCGGCGAACGCTCTCCATTTGCCAATTTCTCAAGCAGACGATTCCTGACCTTTCGATTCTCATCATCTCTGGCTCTCCTATGGTGCACAGTTTTCGAATCCCGGAGGGCATTGACTATATTAAACTGCCCTGTCTCTCCCGAACGGACAACAACGGCTATTCTTCGAAGTTTCTTGACGAAACCCCTCAGAACCTATTCAAGCTGCGGGCTGATCTTATCCTTTGTGCCACGGCCAATTTCAAACCAGATATGGTGATGGTGGACAAGAAACCCTATGGGGTTCAAAACGAGTTAGCACCGACGTTGCGCTATATGAAAGAACATCTCCCAACAACAAAACTAACGCTTATCCTTCGTGACATCTTGGATACTCCCGAGGTGACGCAAGAAATCTGGGAAAAGAATGGGTTTTATGATGCGATTGAAACCTACTATGACGACGTGGCCATTTTGGGAACTCCGGAAGTGTTCGATGCGCGAGAGGAATATGCTTTTTCGCCGACGATGTGTGATAAAACTCGGTATGTTGGGTACCTCAGAAGAGAATCAGGGTTGACGGATCGTGCTGAAATCCGAGCCGAATTGGGATTAACCGAGCAGGATCCATTTGTGCTGGTCACCGCGGGCGGGGGAGAGGATGGCGCACAAGTGTTTGAAGAGTACTTGAAAGGGTTGAATCGTCTGACTCATCCAGAACGTCCCAAAAGTCTTCTAATCTTTGGTCCAGAAATGCAGCAAGCGGAACAAGATCGTCTCAAGCAATGGGCAAGCCGCTACAGCAAAGTGCAAACTATGTCCTTCACGAGCGACCTCATGAGCTATATGAATGCAGCCGACCTCGTTGTTTCCATGTGCGGATACGGAACCATATGCGAAATCCTCTCACTGAACAAACAAGCTGTTGTCATTCCCCGAGTCAAACCCGTTGAAGAACAATGGATTCGGGCAAGTCGTATGGCAGAACTCGAACTGCTCCATACCATCCACCCTGACGACCTGACGCCGGAATCTCTCATGGCGACCGTGCAAACCGTCTTACGACGTGGCCTCGATACCCCCCAGACATCTTGTCAACTCAGCTTAGACGCTCTCCCCAACTTGGCCATGTCCGTTCTTAATCATTTAATGGAAGGCAACTGGCAGGAAAGTGTTTTTCCTCGAGAAGACCTGCAGGTTCTCCCAGCAGTGGCGTCAACATATTGTGGTCTTTCAGATCGGCAACTAGCACTCTAAGCGAGTTTATGAAAATGGCTGATCGTACCAAAAAAATCGCATATATCGTCAAAATTTTTCCGAAACTTTCGGAGACGTTTATTCTTCAAGAGATTCTGGAGCTAGAACGCCTAGGTCTTAATCTGGTCATTTTGTCTTTACGCCCCCCTACTGACACAGATACACATTCACATTTTCATCAACTCAAGGCTCCAGTGTTGTATGCGCCAGTTGTATTAAATGGGGGAAAAGGGAACGTCATTCAACAATCCTTGTGGACCGAATGGGTCACTGAGAAAGTCCGTGAATATGGCATCACACATCTTCATGCCCATTATGTCACCGAACCCACCGATATTGCCGTACAAGTACAGGCTCGTATCGGCATCTCTTATAGCTTTACCACTCATGCCAAAGATCTTTTCCTCTCATCTAAGGAAGATGTATCCCGGAAAGTGGATTGTGCACAATTCGTTCTGACCTGTACAGACTACAACAAAGACTATCTTGAACAGATCGTTCAGTCCGATACACCTATCTACCGGGTCTATCATGGCGTGGACCTTGATGTGTTCCAACCCAGCACTCCCGATATATCTCGTGAAGATGGAACTCCGCCCCTAATTCTGAGTATTGGACGGTTCCGCCCTAAGAAAGGATTCCCAATTTTAATTCAAGCCTGTGCATCATTAAAAAAAGCTGGCCATCACTTCCAATGTGTGCTGGTAGGATATGGTCCACTTGAACAAGACCTGAAACAGATGATTCACCAATTGGGCGTCAGTGATTGTGTTCGTCTCACCGGAAAAGTGCGCCAGGATGGCATCCTCAAATGGTTTCGGCAGGCCTCTATCTTCGTCTTGCCCTGTCAAATTGCCGAAAATGGTGACCGCGATGGAATTCCCAATGTCCTTGTCGAAGCCATGTCCATGGGCCTCCCAGTGGTTTCAACCGCAATTGCCAGCATTCCCGAACTTATCCATGATAGCCACAACGGAATCCTGAACCCTCCTCATCATCCTGGGTCTTTGACCAAAGCGTTAGGTTTGTTGCTTCAAGACCCGGCCCGTCGCAGAAGCTTAGGCATCGCGGCCAGAAAAACTGTGGAAAAGGATTTTTGCGTGTCCAGAAACATTCGCGTGATTTACGATCTTTTGCAACCCGTCACATCGCAGGCCCCCAAAGAGCCGTTGGAGCCTGTACTCCAGCAGGTCCCAATATTATGAGCCACCCCACCATTGCTTACATTCTCAAAGGATTTCCTCGAAACTCTGAGGCCTTCATCACCAATGAAGTTCATGCGCTTGAAGCCTTGGGATTTCGTTTCAAGATTTTTTCGGCATTTCCCGGTGAGGCAACGGTATCCATGGTTGCTCAAAATATCCAGAGCCCGGTCATGTATTTACCTGAGGATTCATCGACCATTGATTCGTCTTTTTGGTCCTGGTTCAAGGCCAACGTACCTCGTTACTCCTTCGCTCATTATCACCTCTTTCGCCAGCAACCAGTGCGGTATGTGAAAGTTTTGCTTGAAACCATCTGGCTCAGTTTCTCCCTTCGCCGAACCTGGGGTTTCGAACCCAAAAAGGCCATGTATAAAGAATTTCTGCGAGCTGGGTTTATTGCGGATCAGGTCTTGAAGTCAAAGTCGATTCGTCACCTCCATGCACATTTTTGTCATGGCGCGACGACGATGGCCATGTTTGCCAGTTCACTCACGGGCATTCCTTTTAGCTTTACCGCGCACGCCAAAGATATCTATTTGCCTAAATTGAACCCCGGGAATCTGCTGTCGATCAAGTTGCGACGAACCACCTTTGTCGCTACGTGCACCGAGTTCAACCAAGAACATCTTCAAAGCTTATACCCTCACGATTCAGCCAAAGTGCATCGGGTGTATCACGGAGTGGATACTGAACGATTCCTTCCTGCATCTGCTCAGCACTCCGACATTCCTTTAATCTTGTCAGTTGGACGTCATGTCAAGAAAAAGGGATTCACCTATT
This sequence comes from Nitrospirales bacterium, assembly GCA_029261295.1. GTDB lineage: Bacteria > Nitrospirota > Nitrospiria > Nitrospirales > UBA8639 > Nitrospira_E. The sequence goes on from JAJDBP010000007.1 coordinate 327,893, forward strand.
TAATCCAAGCCTGTGGAATATTGAGAGATCGAGGGCACCAGTTCCAATGTGTGATTTTGGGCGAATCCGATGAAGATACTTCTCAGATCAGCCAGTTTATTCGCAGTTTGGATCTTGAGACCATCATCACACTGGAACCTGGGGTAAGCCAAGATGACTTGCGGCAGATTTACCACCGTGCCACCATTTTTACTTTGGCCTGTCATATTGTGAATTCTGGTGATCGAGATGGGATCCCAAACGTCCTCGCTGAAGCCATGGCAGCAGAAATCCCCGTCGTCTCAACCGCAATTTCTGGAATCCCTGAACTCATTACCGACAGACACAACGGCCTTCTGGTTCCTCAGAAAAATCCCAATGCTTTGGCTGATGCCTTGGAAGAGCTACTAATGAATCCAACACTCCGCACTGAATTGACTAAAGCCGGGCGGGAACGGATTCTTCAAATATTTGATGCCCGGTCAAACATCAAGTCATTAGCACATCTCTTTCAATGTGCACATTCTGATGATTTCGATTCGACTCCCACCGCGTCAGTAGACTCATTCACATCCGCTCATCGTCCATTCTCCCCTCCCACTTCTATGCCTCCATCCGTTCGCAGCGCGGATAAATCAGATTCATCACACCATCTTGGTAGCCACAACAAATTAACCGTACCGTCTTGATAGAGGAGTGACAGTGTCAGGCGTCCAAGTCCAATATACCCATAGCCATTTGGCTCATCGAACACACAGTCTTTTCCGTGAACCCTATTGTCAATGGACATCCACGGAAATTTTACGCCATTTTTGTGAGCGCGACTCGATCGCATATTTTCCCGTGATCGACCCAATGGAAACCCAAAGAAAAAAAATCGAGAATATTGTACGTGATGAATTTGAATTTAACGGTGAAACACAATGCAACCTTTCTCCAATCCGCTGGACCCACAACCCTAGCCAAGATCAGGAATGGCTCATTTTGCTCCACAAGTTTTATTATGCCGTCGGGCTGGGCATGGCGTTCACCCACACCCAAGATCGGCGGTACCTCGAAAAATGGGTTGGGCTCACAGATTCCTGGATAAATCTTGTCCCACTCAATTTTCTCCCAAGTGATGTCGCAGGCAGACGGATCCAGAATTGGATCTTTGCCCATTATTTCTTTGTAACTCAAGGAAAAGCTGAAAACCTTGACCCCGAGTTTTATATAAAGTTTTTATCTTCACTCTCTCAGCAAGTCAGTTATCTATGCCAGAATCTAACGCCAGCGCGAAATCATCGGACCTTGGAACTCTGCTCCATCTTTCTTGCGGGAGTCGTCTTTCCCGAACTTCGTGAGGCTTCAAACTGGCTGGAGCTTGCCCAGACGGAACTCGTAAAGAACATCCAGTCAGACCTACTCCCTGATGGCGTTCATTGTGAACTGTCTACGGATTATCATCACCTGGTCCTCAAGAATTACTTGTGGGTTCGGCGTCTGGCCCTCATCAACCAAATAATATTCCCCGCCGTTGTTGATGAACAGATCAAGAAAGCCCTGGAGTTTGCACTGTATGCGCATAAGCCAGATGGAGTGATCCCATCGCTCAGCGACGGAGACAGCCGCGGGTTCTTAGATCTCCTTGAGCAAGGGTTTCAACTATATGGCCATCAAGAGTTCCGCTATGCAGCTCTTCGAGGAATGGGGGGGACGCCTCCACTGGAGAGATCCAAAGGGTTTCCAGATAGTGGGTACTATATTCTTCGCAGTGGCTGGGGTGATGGGTCGGAACCCTACGAAGATGAGCGCTATTTGATCTTCGATTGCGGTCCCCTTGGGGCTGGAAACCATGGCCATTTTGATCTCCTCAGTTTCGAGATGGCTGCCTATGGAAAATCCTTAATCATCGATCCAGGGCGATACACGTATGACGAAACCGGCCAGATCAATTGGCGCGTTCGATTTCGGGAGACTGCAGCCCATAATACCGTGCTAGTCGACGGGAAAAATCAAACACGCTATGTCTTTGATAAAACGCGATTTAAAATCAAAGGCCCCCAGCCAGATCACAAATTAAAAACATTTGTCACCCAAAAGGGATTTGACTTCCTGCATGGGATTGCATGCAGCCATGAATATCCGGTCATTCATGAACGGAAAATATTTTTTGCTTCCCCGGAATATTGGATTATTTCTGACATATTGGTGGCTGAAGAAGCTCACACATATGACCTTCTTTTTCATCTTTCCGATGAAGCGTGGGGGAAAACTTCCATCGTCACCACAGAAAACTCACTCGTTATTCATGCCCCACATCTCATCCTGGCGCAACCTGACGATACGAACATTTATCCTACGATCGAGGAAGGGGCGATTTCCAGAACCTATGCCACCAAACACGTGGCTCCAATTGTGAAGTTTTCTAGCAAGATGCCCTGTATCTGTTTTCAAACCATAGTCTTCCCCTATAAGAATGATCGCCCAGATATTCTCGTCGAAAATTTGCCGGTTTCTTACCAGAATAGGCCATGTCCATCCGATCAGGCCTCCGCCTTGTGCGTCACGATTTCTCAACACGGCCAGATCATGCACGATTATTACTTTGTCAGACATACTCCACTCCCTGGCAAATATTCCTTTGGCACATTTACACATGAGGAAACAGTGCGTTTTATTCGAATGGATGGAACGGGAAAAATCCTCTTTCAACATTCCGTCTCATGACCAAGTCACCTCGCTATAAAAGGGTTTGGCCCAAACCATCGTTTTGAACGGCACCGATCATGATAGGCATTCGAGAAATTCCATATGATGAAACCCTTCCTCAGTTACCGAAGGTCTTAGATGCTTCTTTGATGTTGGAAAAATTCCAAAACACCCTGTTCGAGACCGAACAATCCGGCCAACGGTTTAGAGTGACGGATTGCGAAGTGGTCTATGTGAAATACAAACCGCGTAAACCGTGTACTGTCTGCTATCAGATCGTCATTCGAGATACCTCTACAAACCAAGTCCATGCTCAGCTCCATTCTGCAAGGATTTTCGAGTCAGGAGGCTCAATACTTCGATATACCAACGCACAAAAGAGGCCGCTCATTCCCCCTTGTTCCGGTAAAGCGTTGATCCACATACCTGAGTTCGAAATGGTGATATGGAGTTTCCCAAATGATCGAAAGCTTGGAGCTCTCCCACAACTAACCGACTCGGTCCTCCTACAAGAGAAGCTCCTCCCCGAATTACTTGTTCGATTATTCGGTCAAGGTTGGACCATCGACGGTGCCACAACCGACGTGATGAATTATGTACCCCGGTATAGCTGTACAGTTAAAGTTATGATTCAAATGAGAAGCCGACAGTTGGCTGAAAAGACATTTTTGACGTTGTATGGAAAAACCTATGTGGATCAGAAAAGCGGCGAGAACGCCTATGCGGTCATGCAGGAATTATGGAAAACCGACGCGAGAAAATCTGGTGAGTTTCGAATGGCTCAGCCAGCTTGGTATGACCCCACTCGCAATATTTTTTGGCAATTCGCTGTTCCAGGGACTACGTTGCTCCAATACGACATGAAAAGTCCGCAGTTCGCTAAACTTTTGGATAAAGCAGGAGGAACGATCGCAACCCTCCACACCTTGCCAGTTACGGAAACTGCACATATTCGGCTTGAAGATCGGGTTTCCCGTTTGCAACATTCCAATCTGGCTCTCTCCCACTTGAAACCACATGTGATCCAATTGCTCCAAAACATCGTCACGCTCCTGATCGATCAAGTTGAGGGGTTAGAGGATCAGCCTGAAACCACGTTACATGGAGACCTTCATTTTAAAAATTTTATCGTGGATGGCGCATCAGTGGCCATGATTGACCTTGATGAGATTGGAAGGGGGTCTCCATTTCATGATGTGGGAAGTTGCGTTTCTTTCCTCTTTCACCAAGGGTTAGAAGCCGGCCTCGCTGGGTCACGCATTGAAGAATTGGTCCAGGTGTTTGTTCAAGGCTATCAACGACACGTGGCCTGGGACGTCACAGAACCCGTCTTACGATGGTATGTAGTGGCGGCACTCATTGATGAACGAGTCAACCGTTGTCTCAAAAAAGCTAAACCTGGCACGGTCGAGCAAGTAGAACGATTACTGGCATTAGCGTATCGACTGGTCTCTGGCACCCAGAAAATCCCGTTGGGAGATTCTCTCTCTTGCATCGATGAAAGCCCCTCGACACATCATTTTTTGGGAACGAAATAAGCTGAGATGATTGATTCCCTCTGCGACTCCTATCAAGAGCAATTAGCACGTCTTTCAGGCGATCAATGGCTCATTAACCTTATCAATGAAATAGGGGAAAACCGTACATGGTGGCTGCCTGATCGTCCGTGGACACGAATGTCAGGAAAATTTGATCCACGGCAAGAAGCCTACGTCACACTTGTGTTCCATACACAAGATGCCTCCCAAGAAATTTGCCTCATTGAAGTATCGAAAAACTCACGGGAAGGGTACCTTGTTGAAGAAACCAGCATGTTTGTGAACAATGTGGGATGGCTTTGTTTGACACGATTCCCGGAAGATCGATCCCTCCCTTTGCTCGCTAAAGTTTTGAGCGAAGGAACACATGCAAAAGTGGTTCAATACATTCCCCACCATCGATGCACCATCCAATTCAGGGAAATCAAAGACGGTGGCCCAGGCTTTGCGAAAGTATTTGATTCCGATGTCGGGCGAAGAATTCATGACGATGGTGTCGCTCTTTGGAACCTGGCGGCCCAAGGTGGGCTTGCTTTTTCAGTTCCTCGTCCAGAAAGATGGGACGAACATCATCTCACTCTTTGGCAAGGAACGGTGGAAGGAAAACCCATCCGCACATCCCAGCTCTTTGATTCCAATGGTCCTGATCTCGCCTATAAGATGGGGCATGCCATTGCCACGTTTCACCAGTCAAGCATGACACCTCGCATCATGTTTGATCAAAAAACCGTGCTACAACAAGCTCGGCGGCATGGCACCGCGCTTCTAGTCAGAGAACCTCAACTACGTGGTGAAGTGGAATCGCTACTCCGTGAATTGCAACAAGCCCATGATGGAGCCACACACAAAAAGCCAGTGCCTCTCCATACCGATCTCCACCCTGAACAATGGCTAAAACACGAGAGAGGATTGGGCCTGGTCGACTTTGATCGTATCGCACTCGGCGACCCTGAATATGATGTCGCCTCATTCCTAACTGAACTTGAGTTTAAGGATAAAGGACGAGGTCGTATTTCTAAAGTCACGAAGGCCTTTAGGGATGGGTATGAATCCATAGCCCTCCCACTGGACCCGTCACTTCTCCATACCTACCGTGCCCACAAGTGGTTAGCCAAAGCTCTCCGCGCGATAGGAAAAATTCAGATAGATGGAGCTTCCCGTGCACAAAAATGTTTGTTCCATGGCCTCGAATGTCTTTCTGAGAAAAATAAGAATGAAGCTTCATGAGCTGCCCCACCTCATGAAATATATTCATCAATATATGGCAATAGGTTACGATGGAACGATTTGAATCATTACAAGACCCCAACAAGATGAGAGGCCTACTCCAAGACCATCTTCCGGAATTCTCTAATGGAAATCTGACTATTTCATCCTGTGAGATTGACTATCTACTCTTGAAGAAATCCTTCAAGGAAGACTTTCACCATAAAGCTTCTCTTGGAGTCGGGTACATTTTGGATGTCATCGAGCCATTCACTCAAAAGCATGGGCAACTCAAGCTCTACGGCAAAGCGTATCTTGGAGGTCGAAGCGAAAGAATCTTTAACAATCTTTCACCAGTGTCTCTTGCTCCTCCATTATTCGGTAAACCGCTCGTCCATCTCCCAGAACTGGACATGATCGTCTGGGCCTTTCCAAATGATCCAAGATTAATGTATTTGCCAAATCTCATGGACCTTAAAAAGGTCCATGAACATCTGCTTTCTCAAAATTATTTCGTCTCCGATTTAGGTCCATCCAATAGCATTAAGGTTCTGAACGCCACGGTCGTTCGGTATAAACCAGAATTGCGATGTACCATACGCTACGATCTTCAATGGGAAACCCATCCCGCCCAAAAACCTTTCGCCATCTATGCCAAGACTTTTTCTGATGAACATTGCAAAACTATTTATCAACGGGCCGAATTTTTTTGGGAGCAATCGCTCAACAATTCAGGCGAGTTCTCTGTGGCCAAACCTCTGGGGCTGAGTGACGAAATTAATACAGTCTGGCAAACTGCGGTCTCTGGACAACCCCTTATTGAAATAATCAACCAAACAAACTTCCATGACCTACTCAATTTGGTTGCTAAAGGTCTTGCCCTTCTACACAAAAGCAACTTGGCCGTGAATACGAATAGTAGGCGCGATCACAGACTCGAGGAGATTCGAAAGAGGTTAGCCAAAATATACCAGACATTTCCTGATTACCAGGGTTCGCTTCATTCTTTTTTCGTGAAATTAGAGGAATGGGCTACCGAATTTCCTCCTTCTCCGGAAACACTGATCCATGGTGATTTTCATATAGAACAACTGCTTATCGCCGATGGAAAAATCGTGCTGTTTGATTTTGACGATTTCGCTCTTGGTGACCCGCTACAAGACGTGGCAGACTTTATGGCCCAGCTACATTTTTATGAATTCGACCGGGACTTTGTCAAAAGCATGTCAAATACTTTTTGGCGTTCGTATGCGGAACACGTGGAGTGGGATGTTTCAACCGAAAGGCTAGACTGGCATATGCGAATCCAGTTTATCAGAAAGGCTTGCCGAGAATTCCTGCAGCAACAACCCAGTTCTTCCAAAAGGATGGAATATTATCTCACCTTAGCCCGTGAAGGGGTATTCGGGGAGACCCACTGTTCAGACGAATTGTCTCTGACAACCTGATGTTGAGGATGAAATGAAAAAGGTCATGTTTTATTGTCAGCATGTTTTGGGTATGGGGCATTTAGTCCGAAGTCTCGAAATTGTGCAAGCGTTGAATGAGTACGAGGTCTACTTTCTCAATGGTGGCGAATTATTACCAGAGGTACAAATCCCGCCAGCCATCCATGTGATCAACCTTCCTCCCATTAAATCTGATTCTGAGTTTGAGGGCCTCCAGAGTGCAGACTCCACGCTGCCCTTAGAAGAAATCAAAAGGGCACGCTTAAACCTTATCCTCTTGGAGTTTGATCGGATTCAGCCGGAGGTGTTGATTCTGGAACTTTTCCCTTTTGGGAGAAAACGCTTCGCCTTTGAATTGGTTCCGCTCTTGGCAAGAATTAGACTTTTGGGAGGAAAGACCAAAGTCGTATGCAGCCTGAGAGACATTCTTGTCAGCAAGTCTGACCAGACTAGACATGAAGAATGGGTTGTAGCACTGATGAACCGGTATTTTGACCTCCTACTCGTTCATTCCGACCCTACCTTTCAAACACTGGACGAAACCTTTTCTCAGACACAGGCTCTTGCATGCGACATACAATACACGGGATTTGTTGCACAGATGGCTCCCCCTTCACAGACCGAGCCACTAGAATACATTCCCAACGATCCAGAAGGAACACCTCTGATTGTTGTCAGTATCGGAGGTGGACGAGTCGGCTACGAACTGGTGGAATGCGCAGTAAAGGCTAGTGGACAGCTTAGATCTTCTCTCCCACATCGAATGGTCATTTTTACAGGACCCTATATGTCAGAGAAAGAATATTCCAACTTGCAACAGCTCGTCCGAGGAAAGCCACATATTGTCCTCCAACGCTACACCAATCAATTCCTCTCTTATATGAATAGCGCAGATCTCTCAATCAGCATGGCCGGCTATAATACCTGCATGAACATTGTTTCCACTGGTGTTCGGGCTCTTGTGCTCCCCTTTATGGGAAGAGGGAACGAAGAACAACTCATCCGAACCAGGAAGCTCGAAGAACAGGGAAAAGTTATTGGGCTAGACCCACCCAAGCTGGATTCTGACTATCTCATGAGGAAAATCGAGGAAAGGCTCAGGACTTCATCATGCCTTCAAGAGTCCTCCATCGATATTCAAGGGGCAGAGAACACATCGATTTTAATAAAGGAGCTTATTCACACAGAAAAACCTCCAGCTCCTTTGGCCACTAGATCTCACGAGCCTCGCTCATCCACTGAGAGAATTTACCCTTCATGGAAAAGAATATTGCAAGAGGGGCTTGAAAGCTTAGCCGACACGCAAGAGATCATTCCAATATTTTTACGTGATGATGACATTGATGAAGATGAAGAGTCTCTGCGACATTTATTGGATATTACACTCTCTCGAAACGCACCGATGAATCTTCAGATTATCCCTGAGAAATTGACTGAGGCCGGAATCCGGGTTCTCAAAGATTTCAACCGGGTCAACCCAGACTTGGTGAGCCTCAACCAACATGGCTGGACGCACATAAATCATGAGAAAGAGGGAAGAAAATGTGAGTTTGGACCCAGTCGGAACTTCCAGGAGCAGTTGGAGGACATTTCCAAGGGAAAGGCCATCCTTGAGACCATCTTTCCTATGAGATTTTTCCCCGTGTTTACCCCACCATGGAATCGCTGTACAACGGATACGTTCAAAGTACTTGATGAATTGGGATTTCATCTTCTCTCCAAAGATCTAGGGAAACAACCGATCACAGGTTATTCTTTTAATGAAATTTCTACTTCCCTGGACCTCTACGCCTGGAAGGGTGGCGCCAAAATGAAAACCCCAGAGGATATCGTGCAACTTCTCCTTCGCCAAATACAGGAATTAAACGTCATAGGAATTCTCCTTCACCATAAGGTGATGGATGCAACGGCATTTGCCTTTTTGGATCAACTCCTGGCCGAATTACAACAATGGCCTAACGTAGAATTCCATACATTCCAAACTCTCCTGCAGACAGAGAAGTACCTGCTTCCTGCCCAAAAGACATAAGGTTCTTCGTGGCCAATTCGCTTAAACTCAAACAGATTATCCGAGGTCATCTCTTAGGAGTGAAAGGGAAACTGTGCCTAGCAGCTTTTTGCTTAGTCGGCGTGACGGCAACCCAATTATTAGCACCGTGGCCATTGAAAATTGTCATAGACTACATCCTTCTTTCGCACCCATTGCCCCCGTCACTGACATTTTTGACAAGCTTCCTACAAGAGGGAACTGTTCTGCCACTTCTCGTCGTCTCAGGTTCCATTGCCCTGCTTGCAATCTTAGGGGGTAGCTTATCCTATTTCCAAATCTATACCACGACGAAAATTGGACATGAATTAGTCTATGTTCTACGAAGAGAATTATTCGCTCATCTCCAACGTCTTTCCCTCTCCTTTCACAACCAAGTCCCAACTGGGGAAATCCTGACAAAATTTTCAGGGGATACCACCACATTAAAAGACGCATTTACGGATTGGTCGTTAAAAGCATTTTCTCATGTTCTGATGTTTCTCGGCATGTTCATCATTATGTTCACGCTGAGCTGGGAGCTCAGTCTGGTCGTCCTTTTCACTTTGCCGTTGCTAGGAGTCATTCTTTTTTTCTTGAATCGGAAAATCCTGAAATCCGTGAAACATCAACGCAGGCAGGAGGGGAAGATTAATTCCCGACTCAATGAAGTATTGTCCTCGATCTCATTGGTCCAAGCCTTCGGTCGAGAAGGATATGAAAAAGAACGACTGGAAGTCGAAAGCGTGGGGAGCCTGGAAGCCAGTGTCCAGACCGCCAGAACGACGGCCGCCGTCACAACAGTGGTGGCATTGATGAGTGCCGTGGGGACCGCTGGCACCGTTTTCTTTGGCGCTTGGCAAGTGCTTAAAGGGCAAATGTACCCAGGTGACCTTCTCATCTTTGTCGCGTACGTCAGGAGCTTTTTTAAACCCATCCGCGATCTGGGAAAACTCTCTGCGAGGTTTGCCAAGGCCTCCGTCAGTGCGAATAGAGTCGCCGAAATGTTGGAGGTAGAACCTGAAATTCTGGAGATTCCCGGGGCACTAGTGGCCAAAAACTTACAAGGCGATCTCAAGTTTGAAAATGTAGTATTTGGATACCAGGAAAATCACACAGTTCTAGATCATGTTTCTTTTCATATTCACCCTGGACAACGAGTGGCCCTGGTTGGGACATCAGGGGCCGGGAAATCCACAATTCTCAGTTTACTTCTTCGCTTGTACGATCCACAAAAAGGGTTAGTGAAGATCGACAATGTGGACATCACGCACTACCAACGCGAGTCCTTACGACACGAGATCGGCATCGTTCTTCAGGATACTGTGTTGTTTGGCGCGAGCATTGAAGAAAACATCTCGTATGGAAAACCAGATGCGACACCAAAGGAAGTAGAGGACGCCTCCAGGCATGCATATGCGCATGACTTTATCCTGGCCCTTCCCGACGGCTATGCAACAATTATTGGGGAAAAGGGTAGCACGCTCTCCGGTGGACAACGACAACGCATTTGCTTGGCGAGAGCATTCATTAAGCGCCCCTCTATTTTGATCCTCGATGAACCGACGTCAGCAGTTGATCCCGAATCTGCATCTCTCATTCGAGATGCCATTACACAAGTTCAGGAAGGCAAGACGACTCTGTTCATTGCTCACCAATTCTTTAGCATGCATCAGTTTGACCAAATCCTAGTTCTCCAAAATGGTCAAATCGTCGAACATGGCTCCCACCAAGAGCTTCTGGATCAAAACGGTCATTACACCACCCTATATCAACGGCAGGCTGGGTTGAAGAATCCACTCATAACGCAATCCGTTGGGTAAGAAAATATACGGTTCACAATGCATCAGAATCACCACATTGTTATTCTCGTCAGTCTTGCCCTTTTGTTTTTTACGGGGATTCCTACTTCACTAGCCGCGCCCAACGATACTATCCCCAAGGTGGAAACCGACCCTGGCCAACAACCAACAGAAGTGGTGGAGGAGACCAAATCAATTGCCCTTCGTGGCGATGACGAACGGCTTCGACCTGATTCACAAATGCAAACCACCATTGGCAATACGCTCCTGACTTTTACCGGCGCATTCAGTATGGATTTCACGGGGCAGGATAATCTCAACTTAAACAAACTCAATGAACAAGATCGATTCCGATGGACTCCGGAACTGGAGCTAAACTTTATCTTTACTTTCCCAAAGGGGTTTTATCTCTTTACCGAGTTGGGCATTCAAGATGAGCTCACATTTCAGCAACATGACAAACCTCTTAATCAATTGGATGTGCAGATCAAAGAATTTTTCCTGCAAGCTCCCCTCCCACTTTCCCACCCATCCACTCTTCGAGTGGGACGGCAACAATTTTTTGAACCTCGTCGGTGGTATCTTAATGATCAGTTAGATGGCATCCGCTTCTTTTTTGACCCCGCTCCCTGGCATTTTGGAGCTTCACTTTCCACTCCTATCCTGGATCAGGAAAATCGATACCGATATTTTGATAACATTTTTCAAAATCACCAACAACTTGATTTGTTATTTGAAACGACCTATGGCCTGGGTCCTCGCAAACAAAAATCTTTCGCTGGCGGGTACGTCCTACTCAGGCGAGACAGTTCGCCTACTGATGATAACCCCGTTTGGTTTGGAATTCGTTCTTATGGACGGCCAAAATTCAAGTTTAAAGTTGCCGAGTCAGAATTCTGGAAAGCGTTCTTTAAACCTCGATTAAATTACTGGATTGATGCGGCATTGGTCAGAGGCACCCAAAAGAATCAAACGATCAGAGGATATGCCCTTGATGTTGGTACCGTGTATATCGTCAGAAAATTATGGCTTCATCCTTATCTCACTTTTGGGTTCGCCTATGGTTCAGGAGACAACGTCTCAGGTCAAGGGAGTGACAAAAATTTCCGCCAAACCGGATTTCAAAGCAATACGGGAAAATTCGGAGGCGTAGTCAATTTTGATTACTACGGCGTGTTATTGGACCCAGAATTAAGCAATTTGCACATTTATACTGCGGGAATTGGTTTTCGCCCATTCCCAAGAATTTCCATCGATTTTGTCTATCACCACTATAAACAAAATCGGCGTTCGGATGAACTTCGAAATATTGATGTCAGAGGTGACCTCACTGGAATTAGCAAAGACCTAGGAAAAGAATTTGACGTGATTATTGGATTTTTAGCGATTCAAAATATGCGTTTTCGTTTACGAACGGGGTATTTTATCCCAGGAAAGGCTTTTGTTAAGGGAGAGAATGATCCAGCCTTCGAAGGACGTCTTGATGTGCAATTCTCCTTCTAATGCTTTTGATTTCCCTGAGAGAGATGAATACTTTCCTGTCATGAAAACATCGATACCCCTCTCGCATATATATCCGTTTATGGTTTGAAACTTTTCATACAACTACTTGATTGAAGTACAATGTTGAGCACATTCGAAATCCAGAATACAACCAGAGGGCGTTGCATCGCTCTCTACCCCGGCGCGTTTCGGCCACCCCACCGTGCTCATTTTATCGCTGTCCGGCATCTTCTCACCCTCCCTGAAGTTGACGAAGTGGTGGTGATTATCTCCAACCGTTGCAGGCCCATCCCAGGAACAACTCTGGCCCTTGATGCCACTATTGCCCAACGCATATGGTCCATTTACTTGCAGGGGGTCGAAAAGGTTCGAGTTGAAGTGGCACCACATACGGCCGTCGGACATGCATTTGAATACTTTGACCATGCTGAAGTTGAGGATACTCTCTTATTTTGTCTTGGGGAGACTGATATCAGTAAAGGCGACGATCGCTTCAGGAATCTAGAGAATCTTTCTAACCAATCAGGTATACAGGCTCGCCTTATTCAAGCCCCGACGGGGTCCTTCCCAATTCGTTCGACATCGTTACGAGCAGCTCTGGTTCAAGGTGCCAAGGGACGAAAGGAATTTATTGCGGCACTTCCCCCTCACTTAACTCATAAGCAGCGTGAGGAGGTGTGGAAAGTCTGTCGAGAAGGCATGAGGGAATTGAGCGAAGATAGCAAAGAAAAAGCCCGTACCTTCATCAATAGAATTGGATTAGGAGAGATTGATGAACTCAGTTGTACAGGCCACAAGAAATTGGACCAAGTGTTCAGAGTCAGACTCAAAGATGACCGCTGTCTTTTCGTAAAATATGCCGGGGATGCCCTTGGCACTGAAGAATTAGGGAATGGGCAAACTCTCAAACCACGCCAACGGCTTTCAGTAGAGAGAAAAGGCCTCAAATGGTTGAAGGCTTATATGAAGAGTGATGTCGAGATCCCTGAGGTTGTCGCGTTCGATAAAAAAACATGGACGATTGTCTTGTCTGAAGTCTGTCCAAACGGACATTCTCTACTGGAAGACCTTCAAAATGGTATCTTCAATCCGACAATCGCTGGCAAGGCCAGCCAGTTCCTCGCGGAATGTCATATGATATCTCACCCGGTCCCACCACTATGGGGTGATGTAAAGGCAGATCGTCAACATTGGAAAAGGATGCTTACCCTGAGATCAACTGAACTTCCATCCGCTGAATTTCCTAAAGATCTGAGGAGTCATCTGACCACCCTCATGCTGACAAGTGAAAAGGCAGAAGAAAACCGGTTTATTCATTTTGATTTTCAGCCAAAAAATATTTTGGTATCTGGAGACAGTCTAGGGGTCATCGATTTTGAGTTTAGCGCAAGTATTGGGGATCCAGCCCACGACCTTGGATTTTTCCTTGGGCATTACATCTACTGGATCCTCGCCTCATCGACAGGCAACCTCTGGGAGGAAGCCATTCAGCGTTTACTTCACGCTTATCAACTAGGGTCCGGGGATTTGTGGGAACGGATGGATTTTCGAGTGATGGCTTATACGGGAGCAACGCTGTTGTCTATCTGGACAAAAGAGCGATCAGAACTCACGAACAATTTCCTCATGACTCTCAAACAAACTGGAACAGTGCTTCTCGCCAAAGGAATTGAACAGCGCGGAGCTGTTGAACGAATTCTTTATCAAACACTCAATGACTATTCTCGCTAATTCTTCGAAGCCAATTCATCCCTCATATTTGCTAGCGCGTTCAACAAGGTCTTTTCCTTCAAGAATTCTACAATCGCCCTACTGTACTTCATCTAAAAAGTCATTCACGGCTTCCTGAATAGTTTCTCGGATCTGTTGGCAATGCGTAACCTCTCGTATTTTTTCACCGGCGGCCGTCGTCACATAAAATACGTCGACCACTTGATCTAAACGAGTTCCGATTCTGGCCATATGAATGGACAGGTCTAACTGTACTAATGTTTTGGCTAAGACGAATAAAAGACCTGGTTTATCATCTGCGAAGACATCAATCACCGTATAGGAATCAGACACTTCGTTATCTAAAAGAACTTCAGTTGGTCGACGTCCTGTCGGGAATTGTCGCCCAAACGTCAGGCGACGACAACGTTCAAATACTTGTTCGACTGTCGATTCTTCCTGCACAACAGTCTGAATTTCTTGAGAGATCTCTCTCAATCTATAGCCGGATGATTCTCCATCACCATCCGAGTCGTTGACGGAAAAAATATCTAGCACCGTACCATCAGCTAAGGTCATGATTTGGGCATTCAGGACTTCTAACCCTAGGGCTGCAAGGACCCCAGTCACCTGCATAATGAGTCCAGGTTTGGCCTGTGCCCGAGTAATCAGGACAAATTCAGAAATCCCAAGCTCTGTATTATTTCGTCCTTCAACATACGTTGGTCGAGAGGACAAGTTTTTTATGGCCAGAAGATGGTTGGCTATTTGCTCAATGGGGGTGGAGGCGACATACCAATCGGGAAGTTGTGAGAGTTTTTCGTCAATCCATAATGACCCGTCCGCCTGAGGAGTTGCCCCTCCCTGAGCCGCAATTAAATCAATGAGTGCTTTTCGTTCATCAGGTTGAAAAACTGATTCATCCCTCTCCGTCTTGGAAGACTCCTGCCCCTCTACCATCGCTTCGTACGTTCGGGAATACAGTTCGCCCAACAACGATTCTTTCCATTTGGTCATCACCTCAGGCCCTACTGCTGAGATATCGGCAACGGTTAGGATGAACATTTTTTGGAGGGCTTCAATAGTCTTCAATTTTCGTGCGAAGGTCATTATTATTTTTTTATCGTTTAAATCTCGACGGAAAGCCGTATGGGACATCACCAAATGGTGAAACACAAGATACGCAAGCACCTCTCGCTCATTCTTCGACAGCTCCAATCGGTCAGCCATTTTATGGGCGATTTCTTGTCCAATTTTACTATGGTCACCAGGTCGGCCTTTTCCTAGGTCGTGCAACAAGACCGCCAAGTGCAGAATGTCTTTGTCCGGAATCTGGCGATACACCTCACCAAGTATTCCTTGATCCTCTTGCAAACGCTCGGTTTCTTTCACGGCTAACAGGCTGTGTTCATCCACCGTATATTTATGATACTGATTGAACTGCATCAACCCTCGAACGCGAGCAAAGGCAGGAACAATTTTTTCCAGCAGACTGGCTTGATGCATGGCTTCTAGCGTTTGGCCAATTCTTCCAGGTCGATTCAATATTCCCCGAAAAATCCCACTCACCTCCTGAGTATGAAACTGCTCATTAGGAATGTTCACTAAATATTGAGAAATTTCATTCAATATTGTTGAATCGACTGAGACAGCCTTCTCTTGCGATATTTCAAACAATCTCAGCAGCCAAACTGGGCTTTCCAACACACCATGTAATTTCTCTGAGGGTATCGTAAGCCGACGGTTTTCTATTCGAAATTTGTCTTCAATTAACGCATTTGGCCACCATTGTCGCATCCGTTCAACCCATGATTGCTCTTGTGCTTGTTGTTCAAGAAATCGCATGCATCGATCGTGTAATCCCGTAGTATGCAGGAAATATTGCTGCATAAATTGTTCAACGGCCAACAGATTTGGAAGATCTGCTAAGCCATAAGTTTCTGCGAGTCGAACTTGATCATCAAAGGTGAGAATATCCTGCGCTCTATTGGCTTCAAAATGCATAAAGGCTCGGAGGCGTAAAAGAAATTCTTGCGCGTCTTGAAGCACTTGGTAATCTTGAAACGCGAGTATTCCTCGATTCGCAAGTTCTTGAATAGTTCCCGCCCCAAAACGGGCCTGCCCTACCCATTGAATCAAATGAATATCTCGTAGGCCGCCTTTACTTTTTTTAATGTTCGGTTCCAGCAAAAAGACTGTCCCCCCAAATTTGGCATATTCCCTTTGGCGCTCTTCTATTTTATCCAGAACAAATTGTTTGGCCCTGCGTTTGATGATTCGTCTTTCAAAAATGTTCTGAAATTCTTGGAATACCGCAGCATTGCCTTCTAAAAATCTGGCTTCCATCAAAGAGGTACAGGCAGGAATGTCGCTTCCCCCAATCTCAAGGCATTCCATAATAGATCTGACGCTATGGCCGACTTGAAAACCTAAGTCCCACAAATGATGAAACACGCCCTTGGAAATAGAATGTGAAATTTCCTCTTGATTCGCATTGGTCAGGATCATGACATCAATATCAGAATAGGGCGCTAATTCCCGTCGTCCATATCCGCCCATGGCCACTAGACAACATTGTTGCCAGTTGGCTCGAACCTTGGCATTACCTTGTTGGATCACCTCACGGAATTTGGCAATTAATAGCGCGTCCATAAAATCAGAAAAATCCTGGACGATTTCTCTGCCCATAGCCCCGTCCCTTAATCGCTGATACATCGCCTCCCGTTGTTCTTGTAGCCCTTTGGAACTATGGGCCGAAGAAGGCATAGAAGAGATGGGATTACCTGTGGTCATAGAATTGCCTTACTACTCTCCAAAACAAACATTTCCAAAATCCACTCACACCCTTGGGAAATACCGGTTCGTGATAGGCATACGTCGGTCTTTTCCTAGAGCTCTCGCCGTAATTTTTATTCCGATAGGAGATTGACGACGCTTATATTCACTCCGCTCAACAAGTCGCAACACCTTTTGCACCACCCGTTCGGAATAGCCAAATTTGGCAATAGTTTTTTTTGACTGATTTTTTTCAACATACGCTTGTAAAATTGCATCTAATTCGGGGTAGGCCGGCAGTGAATCCTGATCCGTCTGATTCGCTTTAAGCTCCGCCGATGGCGCTCGCACCTGAATTCTTTCGGGAATACTCATCTGGTCGAAATCTGACCCTTGATAACCACTCCGCCATCGGGCCAATTCATAGACTCGCATTTTGGGAATATCTTTGATGACCGCAAACCCACCAGCCATGTCTCCATAGAGTGTGGCATAGCCCACGCTCATTTCGCTTTTATTCCCAGTGGTCAGTACAAGATAGCCAAATTTATTCGACAGCGCCATTAATAGCGTTCCACGAATTCTGGCCTGTAAATTTTCCTCAGTTACATTTACCGAGAACCGCTTAAAAAGAGGTTGTAATTCTTTAAGATAAGCTTTGAAAATGGTGTTAATTGGAAGATTCAACAAATCTATTCCCAAGTTCTTCGCTAAGAGCTTTGAATCGTGTTTGCTCATTGAAGAAGTATAGGGAGATGGCATCATGACACCCACAACCTTTGAGGCACCAAGTGCATCTCGAGCGATCAAAGCCGTTAAGGCAGAATCTATGCCCCCACTAATGCCCACCACAACATTGGAGAATTCATTTTTACGAACATAGTCTCTTACACCTAACACCAGGGCACGATAAATTTCTTCCGGTTCAGTCATAGATACAAGGGAATCGTGCACGGCATGCGAGAGATCCTGTGAGCGGGAATAGCTCCATGGAATTTGAATAAAGGAAATCCCTCGCTTTTTTTGAGCGGATGAATTTGCAACAAACCGCTTAGATGGCTTCTTCGGTTTAGTCACGATAGGAAGATCTGTGAGGAGAAGGTCCTCTTCAAATGATCGTCCAGCCGCCATAATTTCTCCGCTAGGGTCTACAACAAGACTGTTGCCATCAAAGACTAGCTCATCCTGTCCTCCGACCATATTTGTATAACTCACGAATACGCCATGTTCCTTGGCGCGTTGAGCCAACATCCGTTGTCGATCCTGCGTTTTTCCAATGTGATAAGGAGAGGCGTTAATATTCAAGATGAAGTCCGCTCCACCATGTTTCACCTGTGTGCAGACAGGCCCATCATGAAACCAAATATCTTCACAAATGTTTATACCTATTCGAACTGCCCCTAACGCTACAACAGGATTGGTCTTCCCCTCCTGAAAATAACGCTGTTCATCAAATACCCCATAATTGGGAAGTTTCTGTTTCGCATAGCCTCCAACCAATCGCCCTCCCTCAAAAATCCAGGCGACATTCAACGGCTTTTGCCCATCAGTTGAATCAGGCCGTATTAATTGAAAGTGAGGTGTTAATATGATTTCGCCTTGACGGGCCACGCTGCCTACAACCGCCATAATGCCACCAGAAACCTTAGCCATTCGATTCCGCATACGATCAACATCGCGAAGGAATTCTGGCATGAAGAGAAGGTCTTCAGGGGGATATCCCGTCACGGCTAATTCGGGAAACACGACGACATCCGCTTTGGCCTTCTTGGCTTCGCGTATCCATTGACAAATGATGCGAGTATTTCCTTCAAGGTCGCCAACAACCGCATTCATTTGTATCATGGCCAATCGTAGTTTCATCATAAAAAAACGTCCTCTGCCCCAAACGGGATCGAGGACGCCATTGTCCTATTTACCAATATGATTTCAGTGGACAACTTCATTGTCGCCCATTTCAATCATTATACAAGTGACGGAATGACTCTTCAAATCACCCACAGGTAGGCTTGCACCCCATTGAGCCTCGTTTTTGGTTTCTACGATTGTGTCGCCTGTTGAAGTTCTTCAGCCAGAATGATGGCATCAGCAATTTCACGCATCGATTTCCTCAAATTCATGCTCTGGCGTTGCATCAATCGAAAAGCCTCTGGTTCCGACAATCCTTTTGATGCCATGAGAAATCCTTTGGCTCGTTCCACTTGTTTTCGAACTTCCAAGGCTTCTTGCATCTCAAAAGACTTTTCCATCAACCGAGTATGTTCGATGGCCACTGCAGATTGATTGGCAATGGCTTCCAGTGTTTTGGTTTCTTCTTTCGAAAACAAATGAAGGGTCGACGTATACACATTGATCACCCCAATCACATTATTTTTCATCAACATGGGAATGGATAATAAGGAGTGCAACCCTTCCTGTTTAGCCAGATCACGATAAAAATATCCCCCTTCTGCTCTCACGTCTGGCACATAGACCGAACGCTGCTCTTGAACAGCCCTTCCGCTCATACTTTGCCCGACTTTCAAGGGAGGCTTTTTCCGGTAGGCATCGCTGAGGCTCTGAGTGGCGGCAATGCGTAGTTCACCAGAATCCTGATCAACTAACATGATTGAGCAAATCTTCGAGTTCATTAATTGTGCCGTCATGGTCACAATCAATTGCAAGACATCATCAATCAATCGGTTGGAAGCCACGGTTTCAGACACTTGAGATAGCGTTTCAAGCCTACGGGCCTTTTCTCGCATGTCATCATACAAACGAGCATTCGCGATGGCCCCGCCCACTTGATTGGCAATCGTTAATAGTAATGCCAAAGATTCTTCCGAATACCGTTTAGATCGTTTATGTTGCACATTGATCACTCCAACAATTTCGCCTTTGCTCATAATGGGAACCGAAACAAATGCTTGATAGCGATCTTCTGGCAACCGGTGGTAGAACTTAAATCTCGCATCATCGCTCGCATTTCTAGGTATGACCACTGGAACCTTTTCGCGAGCCACCCAACCTGTAATCCCTTCGCCTAATCCTATGGAGATTCGGCCGATTAATCGGGGATGAGGATTTTTTGATGCACGGAGGATTAATTCCTCTTTATTTTCAGAAATCATATAAAGCAAACATGCATCTGCTTTAGTCACTTCAACCACGACTTCCACAATTTCCTTCAAAACAGTGGCCTGCTCCAAGGTACTACTCACTGATTCACTAATTCGATGAAGAATCTGGACTTCCCTTGTGCGTTCTCGCACCTGCTGCTTCAACTCTTCCATGGTCAATTGCTTGGAACGCGCCATTTTATTTCTTCTTCGTTGGCCCTGAACGTGCTTGAGATTGAGGCCTTATCTTTGCCCTTCTGGAAGGGGACGGTTGTTGAAGTGAAAACCATTTCCGTATAGATTCCCGAACAAGGGGCATCACTTGAACTTCGCCAATTCGTTGAGGCAACACACAATAAATATTCCCCTTCACGACT
Source organism: Nitrospirales bacterium (assembly GCA_029261295.1). Taxonomy (GTDB): domain Bacteria; phylum Nitrospirota; class Nitrospiria; order Nitrospirales; family UBA8639; genus Nitrospira_E. The sequence goes on from JAJDBP010000007.1 coordinate 348,046, forward strand.
TTTTTGTCATGCTGCATGGCACTCCACATATCTGAAAATGTCATCTTCTTTGGAATACTACTTGGCAATCCAACTCTCTTAATGAGTTCATCTTGACGGTCAACGACTTCACTTGAGCACACTCCCAAGTACTGAGCAATGGAAGCCTCTTGAACCATCCCAAGACCCACGGCTTCCCCATGTATCCATTTTTTATAGCGACCCCAGGCTTCTAAGGCATGTCCTACCGTATGTCCATAATTTAAAATTCGTCTCCTTCCAGACTCACGTTCATCTCCTGCAACCACATCAGCTTTTATTTCACAACATCGTCGAAGTACATGCGGCAACACGTCGTCCGATTGGCTTCGGAGACCCTCAACATGTTGTTCGAGGTATGTAAAAAATCCCTTATCAGCAATCATTCCATATTTAATCACTTCCGCTAAACCAGCAATCCATTGGCGAGAAGGAAGGGTTTTGAGAACTTGTGGATCAACAACCACCTTTTGAGGTTGATAAAACGCACCAATCAAATTCTTCCCTTGGGAATGATTGACTCCGGTTTTCCCACCCACACTTGAATCCACTTGCGCCACCAATGTCGTTGGCACCTGAAAAAAGGGAATACCTCGAAGATAGGTTGATGCCGCAAACCCTGCGACATCACCAGTAACCCCACCGCCCAACGCCAATATACTATCTTGCCGTTCAAGTCGATGTGTCACCAATGCATCTAGAATTTTAGCTAACCAATGAACGGTTTTTGCTTGCTCTCCGTCTGGGACGATAATGAAGAATGACGAAAGTCCGGCACGTCGTAGGGAACGCTGGACAAAACGACCATACAATTGATTGACAATTGGATTGGTAACAATTGCCACACGACCAGCGCACCCACCATCTTGGAGAATTTGTCCAATTTGGCTCAGGATGCCCGGCTGAATCAGAATTTCATAACTCCGATCGCCTAACGGAACCGAAACCCGATTTGAGACTGGAACACTCTTCATTGGCAGTCAGTTATAATCAGAAGATTCGACGGCGGTAGGGTACATTCTTTATACCCAAGCACAAAATTACCGAGGGATTGATCAAAATGAACGAACATACTCCTGATAGGAGTGATAATTTCGTTTCATTTCTTCTAGCGTATCTCCACCAAATTTTTCTATAAGCGCATTCGCCATTTCATAGGCTATGACTGCTTCACCTACCACCCCAGCGGCTGGAACGGTACAAATATCTGATCGTTCAACCGTGGCTTCAAATGGTTCTTTCGTTTCGATATCAACACTGTCTTTGGGAGTGTAGAGCGTGGCAATGGGCTTCATAGCCACTCGTACAATAATAGGCTGTCCATTGGTAATCCCACCTTCCAACCCACCGGCATTATTTGACTTTCTGATGAATTCTCCAGCTGTTTGATCGAAATAAATATCATCATGAACTTCTGATCCATAGCGGCGTGCAGACTCAAAGCCCATACCGATTTCAACCCCTTTCATGGCTTGAATACTCATGGCAGCCATAGCCAAACGCGCCGTTAGCCGTCGATCCCATTGCGCATAGGTTCCCAAACCGATTGGAGGATTGGTGACGACCACCTCAAAAATTCCTCCCAGCGAATCCCCTTTATGCTTAGCCCCGCGAATATGCTCAATCATTTTTTTCCCGGCTTCGAGGTCCGGGCACCGCACCTCTGATTGCTCGGCTTCTTGATAGGCAACCAATGGATCAGCTTGGGTGGGGGCCGCCACCCCACCAATATCCATGGTATAGCTCACTACCTGCATATCAAACTGTGCCAAAAGAGATTTGGCAACCCCTCCAATCGCCACTCGAATAGCCGTTTCGCGTGCGCTTGCTTTCTCCAGAACATTCCGTATATCCCGATGCCCATATTTGATCGCCCCGACTAAATCCGCATGTCCGGGACGTGGACGAGTGACGACTCTCTCAGTAGAAGGCGGTCCTGGCTCTGAAGCCATGATATCTTTCCAATTTTCCCAATCTTTATTCCAAATAAGGAGCCCTAGTGGATTACCTAATGTTTTGCCTTTTCGGACCCCACAAATAAATTCGATCCGGTCCTTTTCAATACGCATCCGCCCGCCTCGTCCATATCCTCCCTGACGACGGATAAGATCTGCGTTTATGGCATCAGCCGTAACAGGCAACCCTGACGGCACCCCTTCCACCACAGCCATAAGGCCTCTGCCATGTGATTCCCCTGCATTTAAATATCTCAACATACCAATCCTTACCGTTAATAAGTAAAAATCCTATATCGCCTCAAATCCGGCGTGTCCAACCACGAGGGAAGTGACAGATTATGAAGGTTTTTCCAGGCTTTCTCAACCAGAATTTTTAAGAAGATTGCCCGAGAGTTGCAAATGAAAGGATAAAAGACTTTGCACTTGAAAGGTGATTTTCTAATATCGAGGTCGAGGGATGCTCGAAAAGCACTTCTTCCCTTCCAATAGTTTTGATTATCCATCCTGAGTGAGCCACTTCCAACCCTGGTCTGACAAAAACTCGTTCATCAGGGGAAAGTTGAAGGACTGCCTGACGACCCAATTGGCCTTCAATGATTCCCAGGAGTTTCCAATTCGGGTTGGCTACAGGTTGAACAGGTGAGTTCGGCGGAAGGTTGGACTGTGCTTTTCTATTTGAAGAAGAAATTACACTTTGTTTTTTTATTGGCCTAAAAGGATCTCGCCGTTTTTTCAAATCACTTCTGTCCTGTCCATGCACAATCCGTCCACCTACAGCTGGTGACTCAGGTGACGAAAAATTTTGAACTTGGCCAATGGCCAAAGGGAGGCTTAGAAGGCCGCAAAGAAAACCTCCTAGCAAATAGATGGAAATTCGAACAGGGCGGCTCTTCAATCTGAAGATCAACGAATTTTTATCTATTTTTTGGAACATTGAACTTTCCCTTGATTCTCCTCGACCACCAGGAAGAACACTATGTTTTTAGCAATTCTTTCATTTTTCGGAATTGGGGAGAGGCTGTGCCCTGTATCGTAAAATCAGTCGTCACCAAAGACACACCTCCGGCGCCTGATTTTCTTGTAAGGATGAGAGGGTTGATCGTCTGGATCCACGACAACTGCAGTAATTCCTCTAAAAATTGAACAGTGGGGAAAAATCTTCCCTCCACCCTCACCACAATGCGAAGGGAAACATCTGATAGTTCCTTAGTGATTAATTGTTTTTCAGGTTTCCAAAGGCGTATAGATACCCCCGCCCGTGTTCCTATCTTCACCATTTCTTTGCGAAATTCCTGTGATTTCCCTTCCACTGGTAATTGTTGGAGGATTGAAGATAATTGCTCACGCAAAATCAGTACTTCCTGCTCTACCGATTGTAATGAGGCCATGCTCTTGATTGATTGCTGATTTTCCTTAGTCAAATTCGAGATATCTTGAGTGACCATGGCAATAGAACGATCAAGAGAGCTCCAAATCCAGCTATTCATTCCTAGTGCAAACAGCACAATAGTTAATCCAAAGATCAAAAAACCCTGCCAAACAGGTGCTTCTTCCCACCATTTCATCACGTCGTCACCTGTCGCCCCAAAGTAAAGCGAATCATAAAGGAGAAAGGACTCCCGCTTTCTTGGTCTTTTTTCTCAAAAATTTCTACAACTGGAAGTGCCGTCATCACATGAAGATCCTCTAAGGCATCAATATATTTTCCGATGTCTTTGAGTACAAGAGATTGCCCTTTCAATTCCACAACCTGGTCAACAATCTGAACACGATCGAACCAGACCTCTAGGCCTTCAACACTGCGCCCAACTCCATCTAATACGGTCATGGGCAGCTGTTTCCCTATCCTTTGAGCATGTAAGGCCTCAACCGCATCACCTAAACGTTGTTTTTCTTCCTTGTACCGTTCTAGAAGATCCAAGGTTTTCTGAATCTTGGCCAGTGATTGGGTTTGAACATCTTTTTCCTGAAGTAAATTTGCATACTTCTCTTGTTGCACTTGAGTCCACTCCCAAGCTATCACTCCCATCACCACACACAAAACAACCCCAATCAATCCAAATCTACGATTTGAAGATTTCCTTTGAACATCAGAAACCTGGAGTTCCCTGGCCAAGTTAATTTCAATCATCTGATTGCGCCCCACGCAAGGCTACACCCACTGCGACGCCCAACAATGGCCTCATTTGTTGAAATATCGGATCCTCTTGAATAGCTGGAGGAACAATTATCGACTGAAAGGGATCCAGAAGATGAACAGACATTGCCAATGAAGAGGCCAATATTGTTGCCATTTCCGGCACACAGGCATACCCACCAGAAAGGAGAATTCCTCTATCAAACACTCCATCTGACTGGTCAGAGAAGGATTCTACGGACCCTAATATTTGGTCGCGGGTCTCTTCTAAAAATCTTTCTAGGAGTACTGTTTCTGATGTTCCTAGCTCATTTTTCACTTCCAAGGAATCTCGAAAGGGCAAGATTTGGGCAAGAAGATCTCCATACCACTCAGCCTCATAGGACACCTTCCGAGTGGACACTGGCTCCCCTTGGGCAATCACCACCAAAGTCATCCCAGTTGGTCCCATATGGGCGAGCAACCACGTCCCTTCTTTCCCAAAATTAAAAGTCACGACATTGATTAGAGCAAATATATCCACATCTACAAACTGAACAGCCATTCCACATCGACGAAACGACTCCAGTTGGTTTTTTACACTTTCTTTCTTGGCCACAACGAGAAATTGTTCTTGCTGATCGTTCTTACCCTCTGTGAAAATTTTTGGATGGTAGACATCCCACAACACATCCTGTGCATCCAGTCCAATATACCGATCAATTTCTAGAGTCAGATGATCGCGAATATCTCTTTCAGTCATAACCGGAAGACTTATCGTTTTCACGAACACTGCCGATCCAGAGAGCGCGGTTCCTATCCTATTAAAATGAGCGTTTATCTTATTCTGTATGGTCTTCACACACTCAGCCCCAGATTCTTCGTCTGACAACGCTCCATCAGCAACAGAATGTATTGAGGCATCATGTACCATCAGTTTCTTACCTTTTCCCTGCAACACCACTACCTTGATCAAGCGAGAACCCCGATCAACTCCAACCGCCAATGGCACACTCTTCCTCAGCGATTTAAGCCTTCGGACAAACTGTTGCCATCGGTGTTCTTTTACAGCGGTTCTCATCTTTTCCATTCTTTATCTCTAGTTGTATCTGGACCGTTTTCTTGTCTGCTATTACTCATTATGATGCCATGTTTTTACCTAGAGATGTTTTGGGGAAATTATTGAACGTGAGGAAAAGTTATCCTACAGGAATAACCAAAAACGAGCAGTAATACTGTTGTATGATTAGAGGAGGAGCTGAATAAACAGGGATTCAAACACGCAGGCAGGTATGAGGTCTCAATAATAAGTAGACTACAAATTCGGGTTTTTTCTCAGAATACTCTGATCTTAGGAGGATATGGTTTTTTCATTTTGAATTTCCCGGTGTCGGAGGGTCACTTCATATCCTAACGTCTTTAAAATTTCCTTCATGTATATTGCCATGGAAACGGAACGATGACGACCCCCTGTACACCCAAAAGCAATGGTTAAGTAACTACGCTGTTCACGTTCAAATAATGGGAGTAGGAATCCAAACATTTTCTTTAAATGTTCTAAAAACTCTTGGCCCTCTTTGTTTTCAAGGACAAACTCTTGAATCTCCACATATTCACCAGTTAAGGGCTTAAGATCAGGAACAAAATGCGGATTGCGCAGAAATCGAACATCAAAGACGAGATCAACATCAACGGGGACCCCAAATTTATATCCAAAGCTTAATAAGTTAATTTTGAGGACTTGCACATCATCTTTTTCCTGATAGTGTTGAATCATCCAGGATTTTAAGTCATGGACGGAAAAATCTGAGGTATCTAATACTTGGTGAGCTCGGTTGCGGAGACCTTGCAGCCTTTCTCGCTCTAACTGAATCCCTTCGATAACAGGCCGTTGCGGAAGAAGAGGGTGAGGACGTCGGGATTCAGAAAACCGCCGAACCAAGATATCATCATGAGCCTCTAAGAAAAGAAGTTCAACGTGACACCCATTTGCCTGCAAGGCTTCTAAATTACTGAGCAAGTCGTCAAAAAAGGCTCGCTCACGGATATCAATACCCAATGCAACTTTTTTGACATCTTTTCCTGGTTGGGAACAGAGTTCTGTGAATTTTTGAAAAAGCGCCGGAGGAAGATTATCAACACAAAAAAACCCTAAATCTTCTAAACATTTGAGCGCCTGAGTTTTTCCCGACCCCGAAGTTCCTGTCACCATCATAAATTGAAGGGGTAACGCATTACTCTCAATTGGATTTTGAGAAAGTTCGGTAATCATAAGAATTCCTCAGGAGGAATGCCCATTTTCTCGATACCCAAAACCTGGATAATCAAGGGCAAGAAGACTGTAGCTCTCATTAAGCACGCGATCATTCATTTCAGACCCGCATTTACTGTACAGAAAAATCTGTGCATCGGATTACGTTGGAATACGTTTGCGCTGACTAGCAGAAGCAATGTGTAATTCAGCTCGATATTTGGCTACAGTTCGCCTCGCAATCAGAATGTTCTTTAATTTGAGCCTTGCAACAATCTCCTGATCTTTTAACGGATTAGCCGCTTCTTCCTGAGCCACCATTTCTCTAATCATTTCTCTCACGGTCACGGATGACATATCTTCGCCACGATTATCCGCACGCTGAATTCCTGCATTAAAAAAGAATTTCAATTCCAAAATTCCCTGAGGACAATGAACATACTTATTCGTCGTTACTCGACTAATTGTTGACTCATGCATCCCTACATCATCTGCCACTTGCTTTAAAACCAACGGACGCAGATATTGAATCCCTTTTTCTAAAAACGCTTCTTGGAATTTAATTAAGCTCGTGACTACTTTCACAATAGTTTTATTGCGTTGATCAATACTGCGGATTATCCACTGCGCGCCTTTGAGTTTCTCTTCTAAATAGGTTTTGGTCGTACCAATATCTTCTCCAGAATTTGACAGTAGTCGTCGGTAGTACGGACTGATCCGTAACCGAGGCAATCCATCTTCATTCAATAACACCACCCATTCACCCTCATGTTTCACCACATAGACGTCGGGAATAATGATGGAATTACTGTCCATAGAAAAAGGACGCCCAGGCTTAGGCTCTAAGTCTTCAATGACATGTACTGCCTCATAGACCTCATCTAAAGTCACACCCAAGGATTTTGCTACAACTTGGTAGCGTTTCTTTTGAAGATCTACTAGGTGATTGTTGATGATTGAGGAAACCACTTCCATTGAAAACATGGCAGGAAATGTCTTTTCTATACCTGACTCATCTTGTCGAAGAAGTTTTAATTGAACGAGCAAACATTCTTCTAAGTTTTGCGCGGCCACTCCGGGGGGATCAAAGGTTTGAACCTGTCGAAGGACTTGCTCAAGTTGCTCGAGGGAGCACTTGGCATCCTCTTGTAACTCGGTCAATGGCACGCGTAAATATCCATCTTCATCTAAGTTCCCAATAATCAAACGCCCGATTTCTCGCTCCATCCCTTCCAAGGATGATAGACGTAGCTGCCAATCCAAGTGTTCTTCAAGAGATGTCGGTTTTGTTAAGGTTTGTTCATAGGAAGGGAATTCATCATCTCCAACCCCGATTTGATCACGCTGTGCCGGACGCCAATCATTTCCTAAAATGTTATCCCATTCCTCGGAAGTCAGTGGCTCACTTTCTTTAACGGGCTGAGTTTCTTCAGAATCTGCGGATCCGTCACCCTCAGCGGCGATCTCTTTGGGGGGCTCAGAACCTTCTTCTGCAGTGGCCGCTTCTTCCTCTTGAGTCTCTAACGTCTGATCTTCTAAAAGCGGATTTTCCACCAATTGTTGGGCTAGATTTTGTTGCAGCTCCAATCGTGACAATTGCAAAAGCTTAATCGCTTGTTGCAGCTGAGGGGTCATCACCAGCTTTTGTGAGAGACGAAGGTCTAAACGAAGATCCATGAGAAAATCGGTATCCTGTATTATTGAGTCATTTTAAAACGTTCACCTAAGTAGACTGCTCTAGCCTTTGGGCTCTTCACAATCATTTCTGGAGCACCACTCTCTAAAATTAAGCCTTCACTTATTATATAGGCTCGATCGGTAATGGAAAGCGTGTCCTGCACATTATGGTCAGTAATAAGAATGCCAATATTTTTATTTTTTAAAGTGGTCAAAATGTCTTGGATATCACCAACCGCAATAGGGTCAATTCCAGCAAATGGCTCATCGAGAAGGAGAAAGTTTGGGTTTCTTGCTAAAGCTCGAGTTATCTCTAATCGACGCCGCTCTCCTCCTGAAAGCGTATATGAAGCATGCCTCCTTAGTTTCGTCAGGTGCAGTTCTTCAAGTAAAGCATCTAAACGAGTTTTTCGTTGGGCAGTAGAAAGCTTGAGGGTTTCCAAAATGGCTAGTACATTGTCCTCTACAGACATTCTGCGAAAAATTGAAGCTTCTTGTGGTAAATAGCCAATTCCTCTCCTCGCACGCTTATACATTGGGAGTTGGGTTATATCTTCTGTATTAAGAAAAATGTTCCCGCGATCTGGTTGGCAGAGCCCAACCACCATATCAAAAATAGTAGTTTTACCCGCCCCATTCGGACCGAGAAGCCCAACGACTTCTCCTCCCAATAATTCTACACTGACCCCTCGAACAACTTTTCGCCCCTTGAAACTTTTTTGAAGATTCGTGGCAGAAATTTTATGCACGTCCTCTTGCACAGACTCGGTCATAAACTATTAGCCCTAAACCCCGTGTGAGGAGAGGGGGGAGGGAATTCCCCAAGCTTTTGAGAGCCGTATTTTAAGCGAATCACTAATTTTCCTCTGTTCCCTCAATAATGACCTGAGTACCCCCTTCTACAACACTCCGATTTTCTGTTAGATACATGGTCATTTTTGGTCCACTGATTCGGGTACCTTCTTGCCATGCGATCGGGGATCCACGGAGAATGACTTTTTCGGCTACTTTGTCATAAATGGCACGCTGACACGTGGCCCGGCTTTTACCTTTGAAAATTTTGACATGGCCTTTTGCCTCAATAAACCTGATTTCTTTCTTGGAATTTTGCCCAGAAGGCTGCTCTCCGGCAGAGGATGGAGGAGATTGTTTTTCTTTGAAATATACAATCATGATATCGGAATGAACGACCAGGTCTTCCTGAACCATTTTCACATTTCCACGAAAAATTGCCTGATTTTTCTGACTACTTGCTGTCATCGAATTTGAGGTAATCACCGTAGCTGGTTTCTGACCTGCCCCCAATCCTAAAGTGGGAGAAAGGGCAATTCCCATGATGACCAACACCCAACTAGATACTGCCAGCAAATGTCTTATGGCGACGACACCTCCGCCCGGACATTGCGGAGTATACGGAATTCATTTTTATCCGCATCTCCAATCAACCCGACTCCGGTAATCACCATCCCGGTACCTCGAATAACCACTGGATCCTTTGTGTGAATTTGCCGATCCTTTTCCGTCCACGTCAAACTATCCGAAAACACTTGATACCCAGATTCAAACGACATCACTGTTTTTTTGTGTGGACTTATTAAATTAAAATTATTGTTTTCCGTATCCATCGTGCCTTCTTCAGAGGTGATGCTCATTTGTTCTTTTTCAAACTTCTGGTCGAATAACTGGACTTTCACGGTTTGCAACTTTGCCACATGTTCATTGTCAAAGACCTTCGCCTGATCAGCAGTCACAACCCATTTCGTGGAACCTGATCGTGTTTGCTGGTATGAAAATCCTTGAATCCAAGCATCAGCCCCTTGTTGCACTTGCAAAGGTACAGAAGCCGTTGCTTGACTTCTAATTTCCATGTGGGAGATGACTCGGTGGCCGATAAAAACGGCCATGAGGATGATGGTGACAGTTAGGATACTCCGAATAAAATAGGTTTTCATCTGGCTTACGAGTCTGCGAAAGTAAACCCAAAAACGCAAAAAACCCAGTAAAAATGATAGCACAGGGCCTATCGCAAGTAAATGAAACCCTACGTCTGTCTATGAATAAGACGCACAAGTACCGAGAGAGGAGTAAAGACAACTCTAAAAAGAAGAGGGAGAGTTAGATGAGAGTATTTTATTCTGAAGAATCTGTTTCACTGACTGTTGAGGGAGAATCCGTCACTCCTTCAACCAATTCAATGGCCACTAATTTAGCGGCATCTCCTGGTCGTCGCCTAGTTTTAATGATGCGGGTATAGCCACCATGCCTGTTAGAGAATCGCTTTGCCACATCATCAAAAAGTTTCGAGACCACCTGATTGGTACGTAACACCCGTAAGGCTCCCCGCCGGGCATGGAGTGTTCCCTCCTTACCAAGGGTAATAAGCCTATCCGTAATCCCACGCAATTCCTTCGCTTTAGCTTCCGTGGTTTCAATACGTTCATGCTCCAATAACGAGGTAGCCAAATTTCTAAAGAGAGCTAACCGGTGCTTGGTATTTCGTCCTAATTGTCTACCTCGTTTTCTATGTCGCACAACAACACCGTCCTTTTAAAAAAGTTCAGGAATGAGATTCGGTAACTTCACTCACCTTGGTCCCTAATTCTAGGCCCATTTCCAGTAAGACTTCTTTTATTTCATTTAATGATTTTTTCCCAAAATTCTTAGTTTTAAGCATCTCATTTTCGCTTTTCTGGACTAATTCCCCAATACTTTTAATATTGGCATTTTTCAAACAATTTGCGGCACGTACCGACAGCTCTAGCTCATTCACACTCCTGAACAAATGCTGATTAATTTGCAGATTGGCCTCGTCCCCACTGTCATCTTGCACCGTCTCACCTGTCTCATCTGATGGCAAGCAAATGTCTAAATGATCTCGCATAATGCTGCCAGCAGCGGTCACGGCTTCTTGTGGACTAATGCTGTCATCGGTCCAAACTTCTAATATCAGCTTATCATAGTCGGTTATTCGACCCACACGAGCACTTTCGACACTGAAATTTACGCGTTTTATTGGGGAAAAAACTGAATCAACCGGTATAACTCCTATTGGTAAACCTTCTTCTTTATTCCGTTCGGCTGGAACATACCCTCGACCAGGCTTGACTATAAGCTCAATGTCTAAAGTTCCTTCCTTATCCAAGGTAGCAATATGAAGATCAGGATTTAAAATCGTTACTTCTGAATCTACGGCAAGGTCACCCGCCTTGACTTCTCCGGGTCCCTTCTTCTTCAAACGAATCGCCTTGGCCTTATCTGAATAAAGCCGTAATCGTAATCCTTTAATATTAAGAATTAGGATTGTGACATCTTCCGTGACACCAGGAATAGTTGAAAACTCATGATACACGCCTTCGATTTTTACAGAAGTTACCGCTGCACCTTGAAGAGATGAAAGCAGTACTCGGCGTAGAGCACTTCCCAGTGTTGTCCCAAACCCTCGCTCAAATGGTTCAGCAGTAAATTTGCCATACGTCGACGAAGCTGTTTCTTTTTCCAATTCCAGCTTCGTGGGCAGTTGGAAATCCTTCATGCTTGTAATCATAAGGATCGGGTCTCCCTTTCTTGATCCCAAGGCGGTAACATTGATTGTCCCATACCCCTTTTATCGTTTATCCAGGCCATGAACTATCCTATTCATTTACCGTGAATATAATTCCACTACAACTTGCTCATTAACCAGTACATCAATATCATCCTTCGTGGGAAGAGCTTGAACTGTTCCTTTTAATAAATTTCTTTCCATATCTAACCAATTTGGAACACCACGTCCTTCTGCGACTTCGAGCGCCGCTTGCACTGGGACTAATTGCTTACTCTTCTCTCTAACCTCGATGGAATCTCCTACGTTTATTGTCATGGATGGAATAGTCGCCTTTCGGCCATTGACTAACAAATGCCCATGATTGACCAATTGCCTAGCTTGTCCACGTGACGCTGCGAAACCTAATCGATAGACCACATTATCGAGCCGACGCTCCAAAAGGCTTAACAAGTGTTCGCCTGTAACTCCCTTTCGACGCTCAGCGATATGATAGGTTTTCAAAAATTGGCGTTCTTGCATTCCATAAACACGACGAAGCTTTTGCTTTTCTCTCAATTGAGTTCCATACTCCGTAGCCCGCGTTCTACGAGACTGCCCATGCTGTCCTGGTGGATAACTTCGACGCTCAATGGCACATTTTTCTGACATACACCTTGTACCTTTGAGGAATAATTTTACGCCTTCCCGCCGACATAATCGACAAACAGGCCCAGTGTATTTGGCCATAGCCTTTTCCCCCTATCCCAAAATCTTATTTAAATGATGCACTCTCAAGACCCTATATTTATACAGAACTAAACTCGTCGACGCTTTGGAGGCCGACACCCATTATGGGGAATCGGAGTCACATCACGTATCAAATTTACCCGCAATCCAACCGATTGAAGAGCACGAACTGCTGCTTCTCGCCCGGAACCTGGACCATTCACATACACATCAACTTGGCGCAATCCGTGCTCCATGGCTTTCTTGGCAGCAACTTCTCCGGCACGTGTCGCGGCAAATGGGGTACTTTTTCTTGAACCCTTAAAACCTTGGCTCCCAGCACTTGCCCAAGATAGGGCCCCGCCAGTCATATCAGTAATGGTCACTATCGTATTATTAAAAGAAGCCATGATATGAACAATACCAACCTGTACGATTTTCCGCTCCTTCTTCTTCCCCTTCTTCACACTCATGAACCGTCCCTTTCGCCAGGTTTATCGTTTCGATTTGCCACCGATTGCGCCTCGACGACCTTTTCTGGTCCTAGAATTTGTTTTTGTCCGTTGCCCTCTTACCGGAAGACCCTTTCGATGACGAAGCCCACGATATGTTCCAATATCCATTAATCGCTTAATACTCATTGACTGTTCTTTGCGGAGGTCTCCTTCAACGTCATAATCTTGATCAATCGTTTCCCGCAATTTCACGACTTCATCTTCCCGCAAATCTTTGATTCGTGTATCGAAAGCAACTCCGGTCTTTCGTAAAATGTCTCGAGAACGAGCCGGACCGATACCAAAAATATAAGTCAACCCCACATCGACTCGTTTTCCAACTGGAAGTTCTACCCCTGCAATTCTGGCCATTGCTTCTATTCCTTAGGTTAAATGCACTTTCCTTATATTAGTAAAGATCCTAGCCTTGACGTTGCTTGTGTCGAGGATTGGAACATAATACCCGAATGACACCTTTTCGACGGATAACACTACACTTCGCACATATTGGCTTTACTGATGCTTGAACTTTCACAATAATACCCTCATTTAAACCGATAAGTAATTCGCCCTCGCGTGAGATCATAAGGAGAAAGCTCTACAGTCACTTTATCCCCTGGCAAAATCCGAATAAAATGCATCCGCATTTTGCCGGAAATATGGGCTAACAATTTATGCCCATTTTCAAGTTGTACACGAAACATGGCGTTTGGCAGCGTTTCCGTTACCGATCCTTGTACCTCTATGACGTCTTCTTTTCCCATATTAGAATATTTCTATGGCTCCCCTCTAAGCACACGCCGTCAGGATGCGGGGTGGGCCAACTGCTTCAATAGCAATGGTATGTTCAAAATGAGCAGAAATGGAACCGTCACTCGTTACTGCAGTCCACCCATCTTCCAACACCCTGACTCCAGCCCCGCCCATATTGACCATTGGCTCAATGGCCAGAGCCATCCCAGGCTTCAAGCGAGGACCTTGTCCAGGCTTTCCGTAATTTGGGACCTGTGGTTCTTCATGCAATTGTCGTCCAATTCCATGACCGACAAAGTCCCTAACAACTGAAAAACCATGGGGCTCAATATAGGATTGAATAGCCGAAGAAATATCTGAAAGCCTTTTCCCTACTACGGCCTGCTCCAAACCTTTGGATAAGGCATCTTTAGTGACCTGAATCAATTGCTGAATGGAAGACGAAACTTCTCCCACGGAAATAGTGACGGCACCATCTCCGTAAAACCCTTCGATAATTGCCCCAACATCCAATCCAATAATATCTCCATCTTTCAGGACTCGTTGGGAAGGAATACCGTGAACGACTTCTTCATTGATTGATGCACAGAGACTTTTGGGATAATTTCGATAGCCCTTAAATGCAGGAATCCCACCATTATCTCGAATGAACGTTTCCGTTAACATATCTAAATCCAACGTGGTCATTCCTGGTTTAAGTTCTTGAATTAGTACCTTTTGACATTCAGCAACAATTTGGCCTGCTCGAGATATTAGTTCAAGCTCCTCAGAGGTTTTCAGAATAATCATTCTACTCTTGGCTGGCCCAAAAGAGCCACCAATCTGTCCTGCACGGTAGAGACCGAACCTGCTCCGTTCAATTCGCCAAGAATATTTTGAGCTTTATAGTATTCTATTAAAGGAGCCGTTTGCTCCTGATAAACTGCCAAACGGGATTCAATTGTTTCAGGCTTATCATCACTCCTCTGAATGAGAGCCTTTTCACAGGAATCACAAAGACCTTCTCGCTTTGGGGGAACAGATTCAAGATGGTAGACGGCTTTACAATCTGGGCAGCTTCGTCGCCCGCTGATTCGCCTGACAATCTCATCCTTTGAAAGAGAAAAATACACCACCTGATCCAAGGCCTCTCCCCTTGAAGTTAGGTAAGTCGACAACTGATCAGCCTGCGTCACGGTTCGAGGAAATCCATCAAGTAAAAACCCTTTTTGACAATCAGGTGATCCGAGCTTTTCTTCAACTAATCCAATCACCACAGCATCCGGAACTAATTCTCCTCGGTTCATGTATCCTTTGGCTTCGGTACCTAAAGATGTTCCGTTGGCCACACTCTCTCGAAGCAAATCTCCCGTTGACAACTTAGGAATGCCGTATTTCTCTGCAACAAAGTCCGCTTGTGTCCCTTTACCGACTCCAGGAGGTCCCAGGAAAATAACTCTCATACGACTATCCGCTTCTTCCCTTCAATGACCCTTTCCCAAGAAATCCATCATAATTGCGCATCAGCATATGATTTTCAATTTGTTGTGCTGTATCGAGACCAACCCCAATGACAATTAACAGCGAAGTCCCACCAAAGTAAAACGGCATTCCCAATTTATAAATCAGCAACTCAGGAATGACACAGACGATAGCAAGATAGATTGCTCCAGCAAATGTGATTCTCGTTAAGACTTTATAAATAAAATCAGCGGTTTTTTGCCCTGGCCTAATACCTGGGATAAATCCACCATACTTTTTCATATTGTCAGCCATATCCACTGGATTTAAAACAACCGCTGTATAAAAAAAGCAAAAGAAGATGATCAAACTCACGTATAGCAAGGTATATAATACAGAGCCAGGCGCCAATTGGGCTCCAAATGCCTGAACCCATGGCACCTGAATAAAACTCGTTATGGTTGCCGGAAAGGCAATAATTGAAGACGCAAAAATAGGAGGAATAACCCCTGCTGTATTAATTTTTAATGGGATATGGGTATTTTGGCCACCATAAACCCTCCGCCCCACTACTCGTTTGGCATATTGCACAGCAATTTTTCGACGACCGCTTTCTAAGAAAACAATAGCCCCCACCACAGCTAACATTACCACTCCGAGTAGAAGCAACAAAAAGAGACTAATTTGTCCAATTTTATATAATTCAAAGGTTTGGACAATCGCACTAGGAAGGCTCGCTACGATTCCTGAAAAAATGATTAAGGAAATTCCATTTCCAACTCCACGTTCAGTAATTTGCTCTCCTAGCCACATGAGGAATGCCGTTCCAGCGACTAGGGTAATTACTGTCATAAAACGAAAGGCCCAACCAGGATCAAGCACAAACGCCCCGTCTTGCATGCCTTCCAACCCGAGAGCTATACCGAAGCCCTGGATAAAAGCAATAACGATCGTCCCGTAACGCGTGTATTGAATAATCGTTTTTCTGCCTCGTTCTCCCTCCTTAGCCAGCTTCGATAAATGCGGAACGACAACTGTCAGAAGCTGCAATATAATAGAAGCACTGATATAGGGCATGATGCCCAATGCAAAAATCGTTAGCCTTGATAAAGCCCCTCCCGAAAAAATGTCCAGCATACCCATAAGGGCTCCGCCGGTTTCCTTAAGAAAGCTAAATAATTCTTCATTATTGATTCCCGGAGTCGGGATATGGGCGCCTACTCGGTAAACGGCCAACATAGCCAAGGTAAATAGAACCCGGCTACGTAACTCAGGAATTTTAAAAATATTTTGAAGGCTTGTAACAAGCCGTTCAAGCACGGCCAATCACCTTGACTTGGCCACCTGCATCTTCGATTTTCTGTTTGGCAGATCCACTAAATTTATGAGCTTCAATCACTAGGGGACGGGTAATATCTCCCTCACCAAGAATCTTAACTCGAGAATTTCGCCCCTTCAAAAGTCCTAGATCCCTAAAAACCGCGGGGTCAAAATTGCTAGTCGCCTCTTGAGCGGCTAGTGTTTGAATATTTATAACCGTATATTCTATCCGAAATATATTCGTAAATCCTCGCTTTGGCAATCGGCGAGCTAAGGGCATTTGCCCCCCTTCAAATCCTATCTGATTCGCTCGACCGGAACGTGCCAGCAATCCCTTATGCCCTTTTCCAGATGTCTTTCCATGTCCAGAACCATGTCCACGACCGAGGCGTTTCTTTTTTGTTTTAGCCCCAGGATATGGATGTAAATCGTGCAAATTCATGAGCCTAAAACCTCCACAAGATGCCTAACTTTATTTACTAATCCTCTAACTTGCGGAGTATCTGGCCTGGAAACCGTTTGTCCAATTTTACGCAGGCCTAATCCCCTCAAGACAAGACGCATTTTAACAGGATGGCCTATTTGGCTCCTTTTTAATGTAATGGCTAACTGAGAAGGCATGGCAAAATTATCTCGCTTTCCCTATTTACTTTAAAAATTTATTCATCTACTTCGAGTGGAGCTTGCCTCATAGCTCTAACTTCCTGAGGATCACGGAGCTGTCGTAAACCCTGAATAGTTGCTCGAACAGCATTAAAAGGATTGCCTCTTCCTAAAGTTTTTGCAACAACATTCTTGGTTCCAGCAACCTCCAATAAGGATCTAACTGCCCCACCAGCAATAATACCCGTTCCCTGTTTAGCAGGTCTCAACAAAATATGTTCCCCGCCAAAACGCCCATGGACTTCGTGAGGAATAGAATTGTGCTTTAATGGTATTCGAATAAGGTTTTTCTTCGCATGCTCAACAGCTTTAGCAATAGCAGATGGAACTTCTGCAGCTTTACCCTTTCCAACACCAACCCATCCTTCTCCATCACCAACAACCACTAGAGCCGAAAAGGAAAACCGCTTACCACCTTTTACCACTTTGGCAACGCGATTAATTACCACTGGCTTGTCTTTTAAATTAAGCTCTTCAACATTAACCCTCACAAGATCAAATCCTTCCCTGCCTCAAAATATAGGAATAGTCCTGATTAGAATTTCAAGCCAGCTGAACGTGCAGCATCAGCCAATGCCTTCACCCGACCGTGGTATAATCGTCCACCACGATCAAAAACTACCAACTCGACAGGTATTGCCTTTGCTCGCTCTGCAATAGTCTCACCCACAATTTTTGCGGCTTCAACGCTACCTCTGGACTTAATTCGATCTTTTAACCCTGGATCACAGGTGGAAGCAGATACTAGAGTTCTCCCTGCAACGTCATCAATTATTTGAGCATAGATATGGGCATTACTCCGAAATACACTCAATCTTGGGCGGGATGATAACCCGACAATTCGGAGCCGAACCCTTCGGCTTCGTTTTCTTAATCTTTTGCGTTTTTCTGAAATATTCACAGATTTCCCTTATTTCTTCCCAGCCTTACCAGCCTTTTTCCGTAGCTCTTCACCAGCATATTTGATCCCTTTATGTTTATACACATCAGGAATTTTCAACTCTCGAATTTGTGCTGCAATCTGAGAGACCACGCGCTTATCAATCCCCTTAAGGGTAATTAGCGTTTGCTTGTCCACAGTAGCCTTGACTCCTTGAGGAAGCTTTAGGGAAACAGGATGGGCATAACCAACAGAAAGACTTAAGTCGTCTCCCTGAATCTGGGCTCTGTATCCCACACCCATAACCTCAAGATCCCTCTGATAGCCATCCTTTACCCCAACAATTTGATTCGATATTTCTGCTCTGGTTAATCCATGCAGTGCCCTCAATTTAACAGAGTCACTTTCTCGCGTGAGGGCTACAATCCCATCCGCTACTTGGACTTGAATCCCAGGATTCAATGTCCATTCTAATTGCCCCAGGGGTCCCTTTACCAACACCTTTGCGTCAATTACTTTTACTTCAACTCCAGATGGAATCGTGATAGGCTTTTTCCCAATCCTTGACATGTTTACCCTATAACCCTACCGTTAAATATGTTTACAGAATGATTTCCCTACCAAACGTGACATAATATTTCTCCACCCACTTCCATCGTGCGGCATTGCTCATCAGTCAACAGACCACGATCAGTTGTAAGGATGGCCACACCCAAACCCTTCATGACCCGTGGCACATCCCCCTTACCTCCATAGACTCGACAACCAGGCTTACTTATTCTCTTAATACCAGTAATAAATGGCTTTTTTTGACGACCAGGCTCATATCTTAAGGCCACCTGTAAAGTTGGATGCGTTTCAGTACTAATAGCTTGATAATCACGAATAAACCCTTCCTCCTTTAAAATTCGAAGGATCTCTCCCTTTACTCGTGAGGCTGGAATTTTCACCAGGTCATGCCCGCGCTTTCCAGCGTTTTGAATACGTACAAATAAATCCGCAATGGGATCTGTCATCGACATAACGCAAAACCCCTTGTGACATTTTTCACTTCAAAATATTTCAAAGCATAATTCTTTCTCTTTACCAACTTGATTTCGTTACCCCAGGAATATCCCCACGAAGACTAAGGAAACGAAAACAAATACGACACATACGAAACCTTCGCAAAAATCCCCTAACCCGGCCACAGCACGGACAACGATTATATTGCCGACAAGGGAATTTCGGCTCACGCTTGGCCTTATTTTTAAGTGCTAACCTTGACACCGACCCTCCTTCCCCTCTTCTAGGATTTCCGGAAAGGCATTCCTAAATGAGCCAATAAAGCCTTTGCTTCGTCATTCCTCTTTGCAGAGGTCACAAAGGTAATATCCATTCCATGAATGGATGCAATATCATCATATTTAATTTCTGGAAATGTTAACTGCTCCTTCAAACCAAGAGTATAGTTTCCTCGCCCATCAAAAGCCTTTGGGGAAATCCCGCGAAAATCCCGAATTCGAGGCAAAGCTACAGCAATTAAACGATCCATAAATTCATGCATTCGAGTGCCCCTCAATGTCACCTTTACTCCAATAGGAATTCCCTCACGCAATTTAAACCCGGCAATTGCTTTTTTTGCTCTAGTCAGGACAGGCTTTTGTCCGGTTATTTGCTCCAACTCACCAGCAGCACTCTCTAGCAGCTTAACGTTCTGAACAGCTTCACCCATACCTACATTGAGAACGATTCGTTCAACTCGTGGAACCTGCATGGGGTTTTTATACCCAAACTCTTTCATCATGGCTGCCAAAACTTTTTCCCGAAATAACACCCTTAGCCGTGGCACATACCCAACAGGCATCACAGCAGCTGGCAGATTTTTTTTCTCTTTTTGCTTCTTTGATTCTTTTAATGACGCTTCTGACTTCATTAGCTTTTATCCAATACTTCCGTAGGAGCCTTTTGATACACGCGAACCTTTCGCCCGTCCTCAAAAGTTTTCATTTTCAACCGGGAAGGCTTTTGCTCCGATTCACAATAGGCCATCACATTAGAAATAGCCATCGTCCCTTCCCGCTCTAGAATTCCGCCTTGTTTATTTTTGGCATTTGGCTTGGTATGGCGCTTAATAATATTGAGCTTTTCAACCGTCACACGCCCTTTCTTCGTGATAACCTCTAAAACCTTTCCGGTCTTACCACGTTCTTTTCCAGCTACCACCATCACCATATCGCCCTTTTTTATTCGAAACTTTCCGGCCATGCTCATATTCCTAAATGACCTCTGGAGCCAATGAGATAATTTTCATATACTTTTTCTGCCTCAACTCCCTAGCCACAGGTCCGAAAATCCTAGTACCTACTGGGTCACCTTGCGCATTTACAAGAACGCACGCGTTTCGATCGAACTTTATATGTGATCCATCATTTCGCCTCGACCCTTTTTTTGTTCGTACAATGACAGCTTTCATCACGTCACCTTTTTTCACAGATGCTCGTGGAATAGCTTCACGAACTGATACCACAATTAAATCACCCAGCGAACCGTAACGGCGTTTAGTTCCACCGAGAACGTGAAAACAACGGACACTCTTTGCTCCAGAATTATCAGCAACGTCAAGATAGGTATAATTTTGAATCATAATCGAATTTTAGCCCCAAACCTCTAAATATATACAATTATTTTTAGACAGAATTTTTCCCACATATTTCAGCCACACGCCAAGACTTGCCCTTACTAATTGGGCGAGAATAAATAATTTTCACCTGATCTCCCATCTTACATTGACCTTGCTCATCATGCGCTTTCATCTTTGTTTTTCGCCTCAGGACTTTTCCGTATAGTGAATGCCGCTCAATCCTCACCACTTCAACCAGGATTGTTTTTTGCATTTTGTTACTAACAACTTTTCCATATAGTGCGCGTGGAACTGGCCTTGATTCTGTCATAGATTAGCAACTTTCCTGGAAAAACATCATAACTCTAAGCCTTTTGTTGAAGAACTGTATGGACCCGCGCGATGTTTCGTTTGGTGTCTCTAATTTTCATGGGATTTTCCATACGTCCCATAGCCAATTGACTTCGAAAATGAAACAACTCCTGCTTTAACTGGCCAATTTTCTCAACCAGTTCAGTTTTTTCAAGTTCCCTTAATTGATTAGTTTCCATAATGACAGCCCTGCCGTTATAAAATTGGGATCTCTCCTCTGACCACGAATTTAGTCAATACTGGCAACTTATGACCAGCCAAGCGTAAAGCCTCTTCAGCAATTTCCCTAGTCACATCATCCATTTCAAATAAAATTCGTCCAGACTTTACGACGGCAACCCAGTATTCAGGGTTTCCCTTCCCCTTACCCATGCGAACTTCGGCAGGTTTCTTGGTAATAGGCTTATCTGGGAAGATTCTTGTCCAAATTCTGCCCCCACGCTTTACATGCCTAGTCATGGCTATCCTGGCAGCTTCAATTTGCCTTGCAGTAATGCGTCCTGGCTCCATAGTCTTCAGCCCATACTGACCATGCGAGATCTCGCCCCCTCGATAGGCCTTTCCACGCATCCGCCCCTTATGGACTTTACGGAATTTAATTCGTTTCGGCGCTAGCATGGTCCAATTTCTCCAAAATCAAAATTCATTCTATCTATAAAAATCCAAGAGACGGCTCAGATTTTTCCATTGAAGGAATTTGAGCATCACCCTTGTAAATCCATGCCTTAACCCCTATTTGCCCCATGGCAGTCTTCGCTTCAGCAAAACCATACTCGACATCTGCCCTCAAAGTATGAAGCGGAACACGACCTTCACGATACCATTCCGTTCTGGCGATCTCATGCCCTCCCAAACGCCCGGCACAATAAACCTTAATCCCTAAAGCCCCAAGCCGAAGGGCCGATGCGACGCTGCGCTTTAAGGCTCGACGAAATGAGACTCGCTTCTCCAACTGGGTGGCAATATTTTCAGCGACCAATTGGGCATCAATCTCAGGTTTTTTTATTTCTTTGACGGTTACAAAAACCTCATTTCCATATTCTTTTTCAAGTGACGCCTTTAACTTATCTACCTCTGCGCCCTTTCTGCCAATAATGATTCCTGGCCTCGCTGTATGAATAATCAATTTCAATTGATTTCCGGAACGTTCAATTTCTACACTAGATATTCCAGCGTGATACAAACGCTTCTTAACCAAACCCCTAATAGTCAGGTCTTGATGTAAAAGAGTTGCATAATCCTTTTTTGCATACCACCGAGAACGCCAAGTCCTGGTGTAACCTAGGCGGAATCCATATGGATGGGTCTTTTGCCCCATGAAATCGCTCTCCTCAACCATCCCATCAAAAGGGACGGACCTTAATTAAATTTAATCAACAGGACTCACAACAATCGTAATATGACTTGTACGTTTTTTTATTGGACTAGCTCGGCCCATTGCACGTGGCTGAAATCTTTTCAGAACAGGACCACCATCAACAAAGGCCCTGGAAACCCTTAGACTCTCGGGATCCCCCATATCTTTCTGCCCTGCATTTGAAACAGCCGATCCAAGCAATTGCTCCACTACACGAGCGGCAGATCTGGGAGTAAACCTAAGAAGAGCCAAGGCTTCAGCAGCGTTTCGTCCCCTTACCATATCCACGATAAGCCTCGCCTTTCGAGGAGCCATCCTTACATGCCTTAAAATTGCTTTTGCTTCAGCCATAAATTTCTCTATTTTTTCAAAACTATACAATAATAATTTGAACCAGCTATTTCAAAGCCACACCTTTTTCACTTTTTGCCGCACTATGCCCCTTAAAGAGCCTTGTCGGGGAAAACTCTCCAAGTTTATGGCCAACCATATTGTCGGTAATAAATACTGGTACAAATTTTTTCCCGTTATGAACAGCAAAAGTTAACCCAATCATATCTGGTGTGATAGTCGAGCGACGAGACCAAGTCTTTATGACTCTCGATTCTCCAGAATCTCTAGCCCTCTCAACTTTTTTGAGAAGGTGCTCATCTACAAATGGACCCTTATGAACTGACCTTGGCATAGTCTACCCCAATCTCTAACGCGACTTTTTCTTTCTACTGGCAATAATATAGCGTGAGCTTTGATTTCTCGGCTTACGAGTTTTAAAACCTTTTGCAGGCTGCCCCCATGGAGAAACCGGGTGAGGATTTCCTGCCCCTGCCTTCCCTTCTCCACCTCCATGCGGATGATCTACAGGATTCATCACCACACCACGAACATGCGGTTTCTTTCCCTTCCAACGAGACCTCCCCGCTTTTCCAACTGTTACATTTCCATGGTCAAGGTTTCCAACTTGCCCAACTGTAGCCATACAGGTCCCTAAAATTTTTCGCATTTCCCCAGAGGCCAAACGGATTTGAACATACCCCTGGTCTCGACCCATAACTTGAGCAGATACACCCGCACTTCTCGCCAATTGAGCTCCCTTACCTGGCTTTAGTTCAATGTTATGAATGATGATACCTAAAGGCATTTCCATTAGAGGCAATGCGTTCCCAATCCTCACTTCCGTTTTAGGCCCAGACTTAATAAGGGCACCAACCAGCAATCCATGGGGGGCCAAAATATAACGCTTTTCCCCATCGGAATAATGCAGCAAAGCAATACGAGCCGTTCGATTTGGATCATACTCTATACTTGCGACTTTAGCTGGCACGCCAACTTTGTCCCGCCGAAAATCAATCTTTCGATACTGGCGCTTGTGTCCTCCACCCCTAAAGCGAACAGTAATTCTCCCCATATTATTTCTCCCACCAGATGGGGAAATCGTCTTTGTTAGACTCTTTAGAGGCTTATTAGGTGACAGCCCTTCATTAATTACCGCTGACATACCTCGACGACCAGGCGAAGTAGGCTTGTATTCTTTTATTGGCATAAAAATGCCCCCCTCAGCACACGGATCCCTTGAATTTTCACTTGCTTTTCCTTAAGCACTCTCGTACAACTCAATTTTTTCGCCTTCCTTTAATGTAACAAAAGCCTTACGCCAATCGGATCGCTTCCCGAGATACCTTCCTTGGCGCTTCTTCTTTCCTCTTACATTCATGACATTAACGGAAGTAACCTTTACGCTAAAGATCTTTTCAACAGCTCTACGAACATCAATTCTTGTTGCGCGACTATCAACAGCAAAGGCAACACTATTTTTTATTTCACGTATAGCCGTAATTTTTTCTGTTAACAAAGGGCGAATCAAGACATCGTAAGGATTCATGCTAAACCCACACTTCCTGTATTTTTTGCAATTCTCCACGAGTGACTACCAATTTTTCACACCAGAGCAAATCATAGACATTAAGATCTTTTGCATGAAGAACTTTGAGCAATCGTACATTTTTTCCAATTCGAACAATATCCAAGAGGTTTTCCTCAACAACCAAAAGCACCTTCCCAACAGCTCCAACCTTGGCCAACTGACGAACAAGCTCTTTAGTTTTTAATTCAGGCAATACAAGATCAACAACAATCAAATTTCCAGCTGCCGCCTTGTCGCTCAAACCCGCCCTTAGCGCAGCACGATACACCTTCTTGGGCAATTGGTAGGCGTAAGATCTTGGCTTTGGACCAAAAACTGTACCTCCGGTTCTCCATATTGGAGATCTGGCTGACCCTGCCCTAGCCCTTCCAGTATGCTTTTGCTTCCATGGCTTCTTTCCTGAACCACGGACTTCCCCTCGCCCTTTAGTCGAAGCATTACCTTGACGACTCGAAGCTCTTTGCATCACTACAGCCTTATGAACAAGGCGCTCATCAATAGGAGCCGCAAAAACACCTTCGGTCAACTCAACTGAATCAACCTTCTCCCCCTTGGAACCAAAAACAGGAATAGCATCCATACTCTGCCCTATCCAGCCTTCCTGACAACCACCATTCCACCAATAGGGCCGGGGATTGATCCTGAAACAAGGAGTATATTTTCTTCAGACCTAACATCAAAAACCCTTAGGCCCTTTACCGTTATTCTCTTATTTCCCATTTGCCCAGGCAATGTCTTATTCTTGAAAACTCTTGAAGGATAAGAACATTGCCCAATTGCTCCAGGCGCTCGATGAAACATGGACCCATGAGTTGCAGGACCACCAGCATAATTATGGCGCTTCATGACACCCTGGAATCCCTTTCCCTTTGAAACACCCTGAACATTTACCTGCTCACCTTTTGAAAATAGATCCACAGTGACAATAGCACCAACCTCAGGCTTCCCCGAAGAACGAAATTCCTTTAAATACTTCCAACGCTTATCGCTCGCCTTTTTCAAATGTCCAATCTGTCCCTTTGTAAGCTTCCTCTCTGAAACCTCACGAGATCCAAGCTGAACGGCATCATAACCATCACGCCCCCTGGCTTTAATTTGAACAATTCCGCAAGGGCCAACTTCCACCACGGTAACCGGAATAAGGCAACGCGCTTCATTAAAAACCTGAATCATACCTAATTTTTTACCCATTACCCCATTAACCATTGCTTATATTACCCATTTTCTTAAAAGCCAACTGATCATTAAAACCGAAACGAATGGCTATAATTTAATCTCAACATCTACACCGGCTGCTAGGTTTAGCTTCATCAAAGCATCCATAGTTTCCGGCGTAGGCTCCATTATATCCAGCAACCTTTTATGTGTACGAATTTCAAACTGCTCACGAGACTTCTTATCGACATGAGTGGACCGATTAACTGTATACTTCTCAATTCGCGTCGGCAAAGGAACGGGGCCTGCAATCAGAGCGCCGCTACGCCTAACTGTGTCCACAATCTCCCGAACAGACTGATCAAGTACACGATAGTCAAAACCCTTTAAACGTATTCGAATTCTGCGGTCTCGATCCACTAAAAACCTACCCTTCCCCTACAATCACTTATTTTTATTCAACAATTTCCGTGACTACGCCCGCGCCGACCGTCCGACCCCCTTCACGCACTGCAAACCGCACCCCCTGCTCCATCGCAATCGGCGCAATCAACTCGCCCGAAAAAGAGACATTATCCCCCGGCATCACCATCTCTACGCCC
>JAJDBP010000008.1 GCA_029261295.1 Nitrospirales bacterium
AAAATCCGTAATGATTTGCTTGAGTTGCCCACCAAATTCATCATCGATTTTCTTTTTGCTTTTGACCTCGTCACGAATCGTGGCATGCTTCTCTTTAATGTACGCCATAAGATCTTTTTCGAAATCTCGGATTTTATTCACTGGCACATTATCAATAAAGCCGTTGACGCCAGCGTAAATGGATATGACTTGATCCGCGACAGACATCGGCTTGTATTGTTCTTGTTTGAGCAATTCCACCATGCGGACACCTCGTGCCAATTGCGCTTGGGTGGCTTTATCCAACTCACTCCCAAACTGCGAGAAGGCTGCCATTTCACGATATTGTGCCAAATCAAGCCTCAGCGTCCCAGCAACTTGTTTCATCGTTTTAATTTGGGCTGACCCTCCTACGCGTGAGACCGATAACCCCACGTTAATCGCTGGTCGAATACCTGAATAGAACAAATCGGCGGCCAAAAATATCTGCCCATCAGTAATAGAAATCACATTAGTTGGAATATAGGCAGAGACGTCGCCCGCTTGCGTTTCAATAATAGGCAAGGCCGTCAAACTCCCAGCACCTTTTTCATCGCTCATTTTTGCTGCTCGTTCCAATAACCGAGAATGCAAAAAGAACACATCACCCGGATAGGCTTCGCGGCCTGGAGGCCGACGAAGAAGAAGGGAAAGCTGACGATACGCCGTGGCATGTTTCGATAAATCGTCATACACAATCAGCGCATGCTTGCCATTATCACGAAAATATTCCGCCATGGTGACACCGGCATACGGAGAAAAGAATTGCAGCGAAGCCGAGTCACTCGCGGTAGCGGAAATCACCGTGGTGTATTCCATCGCCCCATGATCTTCTAATGTCTTCACCACCCGGGCGACCGTTGAACGTTTTTGGCCAATCGCCACATAGAAACAATAAACATCTAGACCTTTTTGGTTGATGATCGTATCGATGGCAATGGCTGTTTTCCCTGTTTGACGATCCCCAATAATTAATTCCCGTTGTCCTCGACCTACAGGAATCATGGCATCAATGGCTTTCAAGCCTGTTTGTAGTGGCTCACCCACCGATTGCCTATCCACCACACCGGGCGCCCTGATTTCAATCAACCGTGTTTCTGTCGAATTGATGGGGCCTTTTCCATCAAGAGGCATTCCAATCGCATCAACAACTCGTCCGACCAATGCTTCACCCACCGGTACTTCAGCAATGCGACCAGTCCGCTTAACAGGATCGCCTTCACGAATACCGACGTCTTCCCCAAGCAACACCACACCAACACTATCTTCTTCAAGGTTAAGCGCCACCCCATAGACACCACCGGGGAATTCGAGCAACTCACCAGCCATGGCACCTTCTAGGCCATAGACCTTGGCAATATTGTCACCCACTTGAATGACATACCCCATTTCCTTGACGTCAACCCGCTGGTCAAACCCTTTAATTTTTTCCTTAATGATAGAGCTGATTTCTTCTGCTTTGATCTGCATGGATTACCCCTTCGTCAACTGATCCTGCATGCTGGTCAATCGTCCCAACACGGAATTATCAAAGACTTGACTGCCAATGTATATTTTTAACCCTGCGATGAGTTTCGGATCTATTTCGAAAACCACATCGACCGCTCGCCCAAGTGTTGCGGTCAGTTCACGGTTCACCTTTTCTTGTTCAGCTCCATCTATGGGCTTCGCAGAACTCACTCGAATTTGTTGAATGCCCTTTTGCTCATCAGCGAGATCTGAAAAGGCCTGCGAGATTTCTGGAAGTAAAACGGCCCGGTTGTTTTTTAACAATTGATTCAGAAAATCGCGCAACACCGGAGGAGCCTGCATACGCTGACACAATTCCTCCAAGACACCTTGTTTTTCTTCATATTTAAAGACGGGTGAGGCCAGGACATGCCTCAAGGCAGGGGTATCTTCTAAGCCCTGAGCCAGAGACCCTAAGGCATTTCGCGCGGGTTCGATGCCCGATTCCTCGAGCAATTGGAAAAGCGCCGATGCATACCGACGCCCGATCGTACTTTGGTTCACGGTTTACAGAGAATCCAGGGAGCCATATTTTGAATGGAAAATGGCGTGTATCCAGCGGGTAAAACTAACATGGGAGGTATACCCTGTCAACCAGAAAGAGCCAGAGTAAAGGGATTTTCCTTGATTCACCCATGTGATGAGGAAAGACATTCAATGAAACAACAGAAAGAGATTACGAAGCTGCAAGAGACGCCAGCGCCTCCGTAATTTCCCTCACCACTTTCTCAGCCGTTCCTCGGGGAGAATCGGCATCACGAATTGGTCGCCCGACCACCAGATAATCGGATCCTGCAAGGATAGCTGCTTTAGGAGTCAGTACATTTTTGTGTTCCGCATGTGCTGCCCCCGAAGGTCTCACACCCGGTGTCACAATAAGGGGATGATTATTCGGGAACAAACTCCTGACAAATCTTACAAAACGCCCAGAGGCAATAAAACCATCTGCTCCGGCTTGGTCCGTGCGAGTGGCTTTCCACCGAATATAGTCTTCAGGCTTTTTGAAAGGCAGGCAATAGCCAGTTCCATTGTCGAGCAGGGCGATGTCTTTCATCGCCGCCTCATCCATATTGGAAAGGAGAGTCAGGGACAATAATTTCAGGGAAGCATCTCCTTTAGCCCGTTTGGCTGCTTCAAATAACCGTTCTGATCCATGAAGAGTCACCAAATCAATGTGCTCACGTATGGCCACCTGGATATACCGGTTCACGGTTTCATCTACATCATCCTGGATTTTGAGATCAAGAAATACATTATGCCCCTTAGCTTTTAATTCCCGAACAATACTTAGCCCTTCGGCTAAGAATAACTCCCACCCAACTTTGTAAAAGCTCACGAGTCCATCAAGTTGTTCGACATAAGAAAGCGCACGTTCCCGGTCGGGAACATCCAACGCAAAAATGAGACGTTCGGAAGGCAGAGTCGGGTTAGGGATCTTCATCAAGGAAAGATAAAAATATATTTACGAAGGAAAAAGTCGCCGGATTGTACGAGTTTACGAGGAAATGTCAAGAAAACAATAGACCAGGAGCTTATCTGAGAGTACCGAAAGAAAGAAGGAAAGCGCAGGACGTAAAACTAGCGGGCCACAGATTCTAATCGAGAGTTGTCGTCAGAGACTGAAGGCTCAGAAATTGGGGAACAAGATTGGGAAGGCTGAATCATACCACCTCCTAGGACTCGGTCCCCCTGATAAAAAACCGCAGATTGGCCAGGGCTTAGTGCACGCACAGGGGTTTCAAATGTGACACTCAGTGAGGTTTCATTCTTCCATTGTAGTGTTGCAGGAACCGGTGGGGAACCATACCGAAATTTGACGTCGATACTTTGTCCTTCACCCAATTTTTCTCGTGAAAAAATATTGAGGTCGGCAATCTGACAAGTTGTGGTATCTAAACCTTCTGGAGGACCCAACACCACCAAATTGAGATTGGGAACCACACGCTGCACATATACCCGATTGCCAGTAGCTATTCCCAATCCTTTTCGTTGACCAGGGGTATAAAAGGCCACACCTTCATGTTGGCCAAGTTCCTGGCCTTTCGTATTCACAAACGCTCCTGGTTTTGCCGCTTTTGGAGCATGTTCTTTTAGAAAGTCTCGATAATCGCCTTGGGTGACAAAACAAATTTCCTGGCTCTCTTTTAATTCGTCCACAGGAAGTCCCATGGCTTCGGCTTCTGCCCAGACCTGTGGTTTTTCCATCCCTCCCACCGGGAACAACATCTTCGGCAGCCATTTGGCTGGAATACGATAGAGAAAATAGGATTGATCTTTCTTCGAATCCAAGCCACAAGCCAAAAATGATGCACCTGATTCATCTTGTTGAATCCTGGCGAAATGCCCTGTAGCGATATAATCGGCCCCAAGTTGCTCAGCCACCTGAAACAATCCGCCAAACTTCACCCGTTCATTACATCGAACACAAGGATTGGGCGTGGTGCCTTGGAGATAGCCGTCGATAAAGTCATCGATGACACCTTTTTGAAAGGATTCTCGCGTATCAATGACCTGATGTGAGATACCCAAAAGTTCCGCAACATGTTTGGCAATGCCAACCTTGCAACATCCCCGTTCCTGCCAACGCTTGGAGGTGGCAGCTTCATCCTCTTCTTCCCAGACTTTGAGCGTCACACCCAGGACCTCATAGCCCTGCTCTTTCAAGAGTTTGGCAGCCACGGAACTATCCACTCCTCCGCTCATGCCTAACACGACTTTTTTAGGATTTGAAGTGGGCATTTAGAGACTCAGAGGTTCCGTTTCCATTTTGGCGGGAGAGGTGTTTGCTTGGCCATTAGATAGTACGCGATCATCCAGATCCATATCCAGATTGGGTGCGGCACCCATGTCACATTCGCCTTGGAAATAGACACCTTCTTCCATAGCAAAGGTTGGCGTATGCACATCCCCAATCAGCACAGCAGGCTTAAGGAGTTGTATTTTTTTATTGGCGGTTACCACACCCTCAATTCGCCCACTACTGACAATGGTTCCACCAGTGATCGTGCCTTTAATGAAAGCCGTTTCACCAATAATCAACGTATCATCAATGGTGATTTCCCCTTCAAAATTGCCATCCACCCGCACGGTGCCCTCGAATTGGGCTTTGCCTTTAAAATCCACGCCTTTTCCGAGAAAAGTATAAAACTCTTCACCAAATCCGCCTTCGCGTTTCGACTTTTCTTTTTCACCCCACATACAACCCTCCTCTCATCCAGTATTTGACTCTCGGGTGGCGAGCCAGGAATTCCATATCCCCTGGGAATCATTCCCCTCAACTGTACCCAATGTAGAAACTCAACTATCGGACTTTGACGCCTTCTTCGACAGAAACCACGAGTTTGGCCTCTTTGCCCTTTCGCTCACCTTTGTTCGGCATATTGCAGGAACCATTAAACAGCACACCTTCATCCATCGAAAGCAGGGGAGTGGCAATCGTCCCATCAAAAACCGCGGGGCTTAACAACTTCACCCTATTTTTGGCTAAAATTTCACCCGTAATCCGACCCTGGCATGTGATGGTGCCAGCTTCGATTTTGGCCGTGATGACGGCTTTTTGACCGATGATCAAATTCCCATCGGTATAAATTTCCCCCTCCAAGCGTCCATCAACTCTGACTGTACCCTTGTAGCGAATGGTCCCTTTAAAGGTGACCTCTTCACCCACAAAAGCAATAATATCCCCAGACTCTTCATGATTACTAGAGATCGTGGGACTTGGAACAACCGGTGTACTGACGACATCTTCCGGAGTTTCAGCAGTATTTTTTCCAAACATGGAGACCCTCCCTCATGTGAATAACCTAATGCCCAACCAAAATAGAATGTCATTTCAATCTCACCCTATTTATAGTTGTTTCTACCTAATATTTACTCTTCATTTGCAGTAGGAAGACCCCATAACCTATGAGGTAACCTTACAATTTTTATTCCAAAATTATGCCGGTCACGCGGTCCAGTTCCTCATCAGAATAATAATGGATGACGAGCTGTCCCCCTTTTGCTGAGGCCTTCACCTGCACCTTCGTCCCAAAATGTTTTCGTAACTGATCTTCTAGATTATGAAATTTACTGGGCACAGCCTTCAGATGTTTACCTGTACTCGCACTTTTTTGCCCAGCCAGAATCTGTTCCGTTTGTCTCACTGAAAGCTGTGCTGAGACAATGCGTCTGGCAATCTGGAGTTGAATGTTGGGGGAAGTTAAGCCAGCTAAAACCTTGGCATGCCCTAAACTCAAAGTGCCGGCTCCCACCAACTCCTGAACCTCTTTGGGAAGGGCGAGAAGACGCAGCACATTGGCAATTGAGGAACGATCTTTCCCAACGGCACTGGCGACCTGATCTTGAGTTAATCCAAATTCGCCCATCAAGCGAGAATACGCCTTGGCTTCTTCCAAAGGATTGAGGTTTTGGCGCTGAATATTTTCGACCAAAGCCAGGGCTAAAGATTTTTCATCATTCGTATTGCGAATCAGCGCAGGAATCGTTGACAACCCGGCAAGAGTTGCCGCGCGAAAACGCCGCTCTCCCGCGATGAGTTCATACACCCCATCGCCTTTGCGCCGAACGACTATAGGCTGTAACACCCCATGTTCCTTTATGGATTGGGCCAATTCTGCTAAATGATCCTCAACAAAAATGGTGCGGGGCTGATAACGATTCGGAATAATTTGCTTCAGGGCGACCATGGTAATAGCTGGTCCATCCTGCTCAACCTTCCAAACGAGTGTCTTTTTTTCAGGAAGCAGGGCCTGGAGGCCCTTACCCAACGCTTTCTTTTCCATTCGCGAGAATCTCCTTGGCTAGGTCAAGGTAGGCTTTAGCACCACTGGATGCCGCATTATACGACAACACGGGTTTTCCATGGCTAGGGGCCTCTGCCAACGCCACGTTCCGAGGAATAACAGTTTGAAACACTTTCTCTTTGAAAAACCCTCGAATTTCGCTTTCCACCTGTCTAGAAAGATTAATGCGTGAATCATACATCGTCAACACAATGCCTTGCAGGTCCAGATCAGCATTAAAAGAATCTCGAATCCGCTCAATATTTCCCATGAGGCTACCCAACCCCTCCATGGCATAATACTCACATTGTACCGGAACAATCAGGGCAGAAGCCGCTACTAGCGCGTTAATTGTGAGGAGACCGAAGGCAGGGGGGCAATCAATCACCACAAAATCTTGGTTCTGAATCTCTCCAACAATGGTTTTGAGAATAGATTCTCGATCCCTCAGGTTGGAGATCTCAATTTCAGCCCCAACTAAGTCTCCCTTAGAGGGAACAATAGATAGACCGTGTATACACGTAGGTAAAATTGCTGACTCAATTAGGTGCTGCTCCATGAGGCATTCATAAATCGTTGCCTCCTGCGGTTCAACCGAAACACCACTCGTTGCATTAGCCTGAGGGTCTAAGTCGATAAGAAGGACAGACTTGCCGCTAGTAGCCAACGCAGCGCTAATATTTATAGCCGAGGTGGTTTTACCCACTCCACCTTTTTGATTCGCAATGGCAATAATTCTTGTCACTGAGATTCCACTTTACAAGGAAATATGTACACCAATATTTTTTTAAATATATGTTTTTAAAGTAATTTTTGAAACAAGCAAATTAAAATACTACCTTGGCCGTCACCATTTTTCTTATAAAAAAATTAATTTCCCACAACTTTGGGATTTTTATTTTTAAGAAATAAAATGTTCCACGTGGAACATCAAAATTATGCATTAATTATGGAACATGCTTTAACACAGAAACCACCCGTTTTCCAAACTCATAAGGCAATTCGTATGGAATTTCTTGTTCGATGGTCATACCCTTAATATTTCCATGGTTATTGATCTCTGATGAACGAAAAATAATCAGTTTCCCATCTTTTTTCAGAATATATTTTACATAGGGCAAAATCACCTCAAGGCTGACCGCTTTACTAATAGCGATATCCCACTTCTCGTCTTCATTGATAAAAGACCGACAGGCCTCCAATCGTTTTTGAAGAACAGAAATACCCTTTAATTCTAGTTTCCCAATAACCGTGTGGAGAAAAGCCATCTTATTACCACGCGGCTCCATTAACGTGACCTGCAAAGCAGGAAAGGCTAACTTAAGAGGGATTCCCGGAAACCCACCACCCGTACCAATATCGATGAGAGAAAGTGATGTGTCTTTAGGAAAAACCAACGATCCCGCTAACGAATCAGCAAATAGCAAAACGGCCTGCTCCTGTTCTGTTTTCAAACCAGTTAGATTAACGGAGCGGTTCCAGAAACTCAGCTCTTGATTATATAGAAAAAATTTCTCTAGAATGTCTTCTTCGAAGGAAAACCCTAGTTTTCGAGCCCCTTCAACAAAATACTCCAGAAATTTGTCTGTATTATCTTCATGTTCCACGTGGAACATCCTAATCTTTAAAAATAAAAATCCCAAAGTAATGGGAATTTTATTTTTGGTTAAGCGATTTGATCAACAAAATAATGTTTATTGTTCCAAGAATTATAAGCATATATTGTCATACTACAGAATTTAATATCCATGTCCTACTTACATCCATGGCATATTTAAGGTTCAGTCCATAGAAAACTCACACCGGCTATCATGGTCATTATCAAAATTTCTTGGCTTGGTAACTCAAAAAATTTCCTCAGGCCCTATTATGTGCGTTTTCGATTTTCGATGATGACATTAATCTAACTAACCTAATTTGGCGTAATTCGAATTACCTACACTTTTTTAGCAAAATTTACCAAACTACTGTTTGTTCCCCCTATTTGTCCCCTATCATTTCTTCGTCCTTCTAAATTCAGGCCACGGCGCTATTAAAATTTAGCCTGGTCTATTCAAATCTTATTTGGTAGATGGTTTTCATCTTTGGAATGTATTTAAAAGATTGAGGTAACAAATGGATCATATAGATCGTGTTAAAAAAATGGAACAACTAAGATAATACCTTTCTTTCAATCACAATTTGTACTTAGCGCATTCTTGCTTACTTTTTTGTAAGAGTTTCTTCCAAAGCCTTAGCATTCTCAATTTTTTCGTGCTTTTTAAGGAACATAATGTATTTTCTATACAAAAAGGTTCCTGACACCTTTTAAACTTTTTAATTGTTATTGAAAACAATTATCACACAACAAAGCGGACATTCGTAGATGGCAGCGGTTCGGTAAATAACGGCCAGGAGCAGACATTCTGCTTTACATCAGCCGACGGGCCCTGCGGATCTTTTGAGCGTTCTTATTTGGGAAGCGGATAGAAATTGAGCTGACTGTACACATATGCCTGAAGCACTTCGCCTAAGAACACACTAGAACCTTCTCGATCTTGTCGAGTAAGACGTTCCTGGGTGCAGGCTTGTGGAGAACGCCCGCTAGACCCGCGCCTTTGAATCTCGCCAACATCTCATCCTCGGCGAATCCACTGTTTAACACGACTCGAACGTCGCTGCGAATTTTCTGGAGCTCCACCAAGACTTCTTCCCCATCCATCTTCGGCATGTTGTGGTCCAGAAGGACACAATCGAATGCGTCGGGGTCACGCCGAAATATGTCCACCGCCTCTTGTCCATCTTCGGCCTCGACGACAGTGTATCCGGCGCTTTCGAGATGGACGACGAGCACCATCCGCACACTCGCATGATCATCCGCAACAAGAATCCGAGAGCCCTCCAATACCATTTGGGTCGTTGACGCGACCGCCTCAAGAACCGGTGTCGACGAAACGAGTGGCAGCCACACAGAGAAGGTCGTGCCCACACCGAGTGTGCTGTCTACGGAAATGGCGCCCTTGTGAGATTTCACGATCCCCAGCACCGCGGCCAAACCAAGGCCGTGCCCGCTGGTTTTCGTCGTGAAAAATGGATCGAAGATCTTCGCCCTCGTTTCTGGATCCATGCCCGCCCCAGTGTCACTGACCCACACGCATACATATTGACCCTGTTCCAGCCGTGGATAGGAATTGAGCATCTCCATATCTTCACGGCCCAGCGAGACGGACTTGGTCCCCACAACGATTCGCCCCTCGTTGTTTTCGATCGCATCGGAGGCGTTCGTCATCAGATTCATGAAAACTTGACGCAGATGACTGTGGTCGCCAACGATGCTGTGTGGCGATTCGTCGATCTCGAACACCATCGACACCTTCTTCGAGAGCCCGGCCACCATGAGATCTCCGAGTTCCTTCACCAAGAGGTTGCAGTCAAGCGTCTCCTTCATACTGTTACCTCGGCCGGCGTACGCCAACAGCTGCTTGCACAGGTCGGATGCGGCGACACTAGTCGTAACGATCCTTTCGAGATTCATTCTAACGGGCGACCCTTGAGGGAGCGAACTAGTGGCGATCTCTGCGTTCCCCATAACGGCTGCCATCATATTGTTGAAATCATGGGCGATGCCGCCTGCGAGCACACCGATGGCCTCCGTCTTCGTCGCCTCACGTAGTTGTTGCTCCAATCGGTCGTGTTCGATCGCCAAACCGACCATACGCGCTGAAATCTCAAGTAACTCCATATCATGGGGGCCGGGTGCACCAGGTTCGTTTTTGTACAATGCCATGGCGCCTAACACTTCCTCGCCTGTCGCCCCGGTGACCGGCACTGACCAACAGCAACCGACCCCCGCGATTTCCGCGGCACCACGCAAATCTTTCCACAGCGAGTCTTCGGCGATGTTCTCCACGACGACGGGCACATTCCAAAACGCTGCCGTTCCACACGATCCCACAGTCGGCCCGATTCGCAGTCCCTGGACCGCACAATTGTATTCCTTCGGAAAGCTTGGGCCGGCGCCGACGGCCACGTGTTCGCCGTCCGACTCCATTAACAAGATTGAACACCGGCATCCGTCCGCCTTCGATTCGACGATGTGCACCATTCTTTCAAGCGTCTCGGTCAACGACGACTTCTGAGAGGTCAACGGTTCCGACATCTTTACTTCGGTCTCGGTGGCGCGATGAGACATCGCGAGTGCCACGACACGCCCAGCATCGGTTTTGACCCGCCAGCGCAACATCCGCCAGTCATCTTGCTTGGTCAAATGCCGCGCGAGTACTTGGCCTTCCCCTGTGTCAAGTATATGTTGTAAGGCCTGACGGTCGCTTGGATGTATCCAATCGAGCAAAGGTTTCGAGATCAGATCCTGGAGGGTCAGACCATATTCGTCGGTAAAGACTTTGTTAATTCGAGGAGCTTCGCCGGGCACGGTGGACCGGAGAAGCATAGGGTATTTCGAGAGTGTAGCCATAACTTCTTTTTTTATCGGTATTTCTGTCTATTTATTGAGAGAATTGGACGAATTTTCTGATGTCCCTTCTATAACTTCACCCGGAATGCCCCTGTATCGATGAATTGTGGCACGATTGCCTTACCTATACCTGTACCACCGCCTGTCAACAAAGCAACTTTCTCCTTTATGCCCTGTTAATTCTTTCTTAATTGATTTGGCAGGTGATAGACAGTACGAGGGGATCGAATATCAATATTTAGCGGATTGTCATTCCAAGCCCTTTGATCGTGAGACCTCACATAGCAGGTAGATTAATTCACAAAAATGAACCCATAATATAAGGTCCAGGTTCAAAACCAGCGGAAGTTTTTTGCCATCGTTGAATGGGTCATTAAATCATAGGCCCAAACGTCCGCTTTGGGTTGTGAGTTCAACCGGTCGCGGCAACACACGCCTGAAATTTCTCTGCTGGTGTCGCATAGCCTAACGTCTTTCTCGGTCGCTCGTTTAATTGCCGCGCCACTTTGTTGAGCTGCGCTTGCGTATATTTGGATAAGTCAGTGCCCTTTGAGAAGTATTGTCGAAGCAACCGATTTGTATTCTCACTAGATCCACGTTGCCATGGACTCTTGGGGTCACAGAAGTATACGGCAATATTCGTCACCAGGGTGAATTGGCGATGATTGGCCATCTCCGTGCCGCGGTCCCACGTCAAAGATTTGTAGAGCTCAGCAGGGAGGCGCTGGGCCTGTTTTATGAGAGCCGCTGCCACAGTGTCTGCATTCTTTTGTTTGATTTTGGCCAACATGACGTACCGCGACTGGCGTTCAACTAAGGTTGCCATATAACTATTGTGCGTGCCCCCAATGAGGTCGCCTTCCCAATGACCCGGGACCGCACGATCGTCGACGGAGGCGGGCCGGTCCTTAATGGAAATCGCATTCGTGATTTTTCCCAGACCTTGACGCTTCAGACTCGCCTGCTTCGAGCGACGAATGGTTCGTTGGGTCCGGAGGCAGGCCTGCAGTTCCTTCTTCAAGACCCCTCTGGCCTGAATATACAGACTGCGATAGATGGTTTCGTGGGACACGCGGGCTGGTTCCCGATCAGGGTATACTCGCTTCAACCACCCGGCAATTTGCTGGGGGGACCACTGTCGTTTGAGCTTGGCGGCGACGGCCTTCGCTAAAGAACGATTCCGTGCCAGCTTACACCGTTTAGGCCGATGCGCGCGATCCCAGGTGGCTTGGTCAGCGGCTGCCGCTCGATAGCGATCATACCCTCCATTGCGAGTGAGTTCCCGACTGATCGTGGAGGGAGGCCGCTTCAACCGACGAGCAATGGTCCGAATCGACTGTTGGTTGGCAACCCCACGAGAAATCTCTTCGCGTTCCAACAGGCTCAAGGCCCATCGTGCGCGTGTTCTCGTCGGCGGGCGAATCCCCCCACGGCGCTGAAGAATGGGATAAATGGAGGAAGACTCTCGCTCAAAGAGCCGCCCAATGGAACTCATGGATTCGCCACGCTGCCAGCGATCCCAAATGTCGGCTCGTTGCTCCGCACTAAAATAGATACGGGTTCGGTGTTTCATCGGCACACTCCATCTTTAAAAGAAAACGATAAGATACCGTGTTGCGCCGATCAATTGAACTCACAGTCGAGTAGAGACGATCGGGTCGAAAATTCGAATGTCCGCTTTTCCCAATAACCCTTATCCTACAAAATCATCTTTACAGGCTTTATTCAGGAAGGACGGAGGGAAATCTATACCATTCCTTTTCAGCAAAGGCATCTTTTGGGGAGGAAGTAATATTGAAGAACGTTTACTTAGCTAGCTTTTTTGTGGCGTTCGAGGGCGACGAGGAGGAGCGAGATAGCAGCGGGGGTAACTCCGGAAATTCGTGAGGCTTGCCCAATGGAAGAGGGCCGCACTTTTTGGAGCTTCTCGGCGACTTCATTTGAGAAGCCTTTTATACCTTGATAATCAAAATTATCTGGCACTCGCCGGTGTTCTAATTTTTTAAATTGTTGAATTACCTGTTCTTGCCGCTTGATATAGCCTTCATACTTCACCGCAATCTCCACGGCTTCGGTGACCTCCACATTCGTTTCCTCTTCGCCCTGTAAAAAGGGATGAAGATCTGTGTAAGTGAGTTCCGGCCTGCGAAGCAATTGCAGAAGAGATGTGCTGGTGGCTGGCCCATCAAAAGTAATATTAGTCTGACGCTCCAGTTCTGGAATTTTAGTGTGAGTGTTCGCTAATCGCTGGAGCTCTTTATCGATGGTTTCCCATTTTTGTTGGAACGCCACGAATTCTTCCTGAGAAATCAATCCTAAGCGATACCCTATTTCTTTCAGACGATAATCAGCATTGTCTTCTCGAAGGAGCAATCGATATTCCGCTCTCGAAGTGAACATCCGGTAAGGCTCACGAGCATCTTTGGTAATGAGGTCATCAATTAAGACACCCATATACGCTTGGGACCGATCCAAAATGAGCGGGGCTTCGTTTTTTGCGCGAAGAGCGGCATTAATCCCTGCCATCATCCCTTGTGCAGCAGCTTCTTCATACCCAGATGTACCATTGATTTGTCCCGCGTGAAACAGCCCCGTCACCAGTTTAGTTTCTAAGGTTTCATGAAGCTGGCGGGGAGGGAAGTAATCATATTCCACGGCATAGCCGGGCCGCAGAAAAACTGCTTGCTCAAGGCCCGGGATGACTTTGACAAACGCTTGTTGCACATCAATAGGTAAGCTGGTCGAAATCCCATTAGGATAATACGAGCGACCGCCCAGCACTTCCGGTTCCATAAAAATTTGATGGCTATCTTTTTCGGCAAATCGCACGACTTTATCTTCAATGGAGGGGCAATAGCGTGGCCCAGTGGATTCAATCATTCCACAATACATAGGCGAACGATCTAGATTCTTTTTAATAATGTCGTGGGCCTGTTCGTTGGTAAAGGTCATATGACAATCGATCTGGGGATTGGGGATCTCTTTCGTTTTGAAGGAAAAGGGGCGAGGCGCCGAGTCACCTGGCTGTCGCCCCATCACATCAAAATTAATAGAGTCCCGATCCAAGCGAGGCGGGGTTCCTGTTTTTAACCGCCCGACTTCAAACCCAAAATCCAACATGCAATCCGACAGATGTTCGGCGGACGGTTCTCCGGCCCGGCCTCCGGGAAGATGCGTCAAACCAATGTGCATGAGTCCCTTAAGAAAGGTTCCAGACGTGAGCACCACCGCTCGCGTTCCCATGGTGTCGCCTGTACTCATCCGTACACCCGTCACCACTCCGTTGTGTGTCAGAACCCGGTCCACGGTACCTGCCATAACCGTTAAGTTTTCTTGATTCGACAACGTCTCTTGCATCTTGACTGCGTAAAGATCCTTGTCACATTGCACTCGTGTCGCCCGAACGGCTGGACCCTTTCGCGTATTAAGTATCCGGAATTGAATACCAGCCTTATCAGTATTCACACCCATTTCCCCGCCCAGAGCATCTATTTCCTTTACCAAATGCCCCTTACCAATTCCCCCCACGGCAGGGTTACATGGCATGGTGGCAGACTTTTGAGGATCAATGGTTAACAGGACTACCTGACAACCCATGCGAGCCGCTGCTAAGGCTGCCTCGCAACCTGCATGTCCTCCACCAACGACGACGATGTCACATTCTTTCATCTGTTCGACCTTTTACTACTGTTTCATCCAAAATTGATACAACCATTACTTTCCAATACAAAACTCTCTGAAGATCTGATCTAATATATCTTCGTTGGTCACGATCCCGACTATTTCACCCAACGCCTGCAAGCTCACTCGGAGTTCCAAAGCCACACATTCGGCCAATTGGGTATCATCAATCGCCGCGAGGGCATTATGCAAGGCCTCGGCGGCTTGTTGAAGCAAAACTTTATGCCTCAATCGGGAGACTAACACGGAATCGCCTCCTTCGTGCCTGTTCCCTATCGCCAGGGCATTAAGACGTTGTTTAAGCTGCTCAAGCCCCTTCCCCGTCACCGCAGAGACTTGAATATATTCGGTTGTAGATTCAGTCTGAGATTCATCTCGCCCAACGATAGCCTGCAAGTCCTCTAAAGATACTTCTTGGGGGAGATCTTGCTTATTTAAGAGCATTAAACGGGGTTTTTGGTTGTACTGTTTGATAAAGCCTCGGTCTTGGGCCGTTAGGGTTTGGCTTTGATCGAATACCATAATCAGCACATCAGCTTGCTGTATCGCCGCTTCTGCTCGACTCATGCCTTCTTGTTCTATTTCATCGGTCGATTCTCGTAAGCCTGCCGTATCAAATAAGCGAATCATCACGCCATCTACCATGACCGATTCTTCCAGCACATCTCGGGTTGTGCCGGGAGTTTGGGAAACGATGGCTCGATTGACATCAAGAATGGCATTCAACAGGCTGGACTTGCCTACATTGGGGCGCCCTAATATGACGGTTCGTATGCCTTCACGAATGATTCGGCCTTCCTCCGCTGATTCAACTAATTGTTCAATCGCTCCAACCATGTTCCTGAGCTTCTCTTTTAATTCGTGTTGTTCAATGAATTGAATATCCTCTTCGCCAAAATCCATTTCGGCTTCTACATGAGCCAGAAGCTTCACCAACGCATCCCGATGGCTCTGAATGACTCCAGACAATCCACCCTGGAGATGTTCCTGGGCTAATTTCAGACTGTGGAGAGATTTTGCTTGAATGGTATCTAGGACTGCTTCCGCCTGCGTCAGATCTAGGCGCCCATTCAAAAACGCTCGTTTGGTAAATTCTCCAGGCTCGGCCATACGAGCTCCCGCTTGAGTGAGAGCCTCACAAATTGCCCGAACAATAAGCGGGCCACCATGACCATGAACTTCGACGACATCTTCTCCCGTGTAGGAGCGTGGCGCTCGCATGATCACGACCAGTACTTCATCTAATACTGTGGCGGAATCCTGCTTGACACTATTTGATGTTGGCAAAGGGTCCCAAAGAAATTTTCCCAAATACAATTGATAAGGTTTAATATCCAATAGGGATTTGGCACAACGAAGCCGAACGATGTTCGAAGCGATAAAGAAGGCTTGTGAGCCGCTGACTCGCACAATTCCCACGCCCCCTTCGCCAGCAGGAGTGGCGACAGCGCAGATGGTGTCATCTAAAGCACTCATTTCTTCTGACACCCTAGGTTAGGATTTTTTTGACTTATTCGATTGTTGAGAAGAGGGTTTCTTTTTCCCTGGTTTGTCAGGTTTATCAGGACCAGACAACGGTGAATCGGTTTTAGCGACTTCGGTGGTACCTGGTTTTGGTGGTGGGAGGACATAGCGGTCTGTGACAAATTGTTGTGTGATCGTTAACACATTATTGGTGACCCAATATAATACGAGGCCAGCGGGGAAAGTCACAAATAGAAAGGTCAGGCCAATCGGTAAAATCAACATCATCTTGGCCATGTTGGGATCAGCCGTTGTCGGCATGATTTTTTGCTGAACAAACATGGAGGCGCCCATGAGCACGGGCAGCACATAAAAAGGATCCTGGATAGACAGATCATGAATCCACAGCATAAACGGAGCTTGCCGTAAATCAATTGTCATATACAAAATATTAAATAAGGCAATGAACACCGGCATCTGAAGAAACATGGGTAGGCACCCGCCGACAGGATTAACCTTATGTTCCTTGTAGAGCTTCATCAATTCGGTGTTGAGTTTTTGTTTGTCGTCTTTATATTTTTCTTGAAGCTTTGCAACCGGCCCCTGGATGGTCTTCATCCCTTGCATAGATTTGTAGCTTTTATATTGCAAGGGGACGAACAACAATTTAATACCGCAGGTCAAAATAATAATGGCCCACCCATAGTTATTGGTATATTCATTGATCGATCTGAGAATCGAAAAGAGTGGTTTGGCGACGAACTTGACCGGCGTAAAACTGTCATAAATAAACCACCCAAAATCAATCGTATCTTCCAACCCGTTTTCAAAGGATTTCAGGACATCGAATTGTTTGGGCCCTGCGTATAAGCGGGCTTTATGGACTTGGCCCTCAGTTCCGACAGGTAAATTTAGAGCCGCGGATACCACGCTTTCATTTTCAAGTTTTGCCACAAGGCCTGTGGCATCTTCCGGCATCAAGACACTGATAAAATATTTATCTTGGAGGGCTAACCATTTTATGGAGGCTTCACGGCGGATGGTGGGATTATCGGCCTCAGGCGATTCTTTGACCAATTCCTCTCCAATCATCCAAGCCGAGCCTAACAACCCTATAAATCCTTGGCCCCATTCCACGAGGCCGAAGTTGGTCCCCAAGACTAGGTCCAACTTTTCGGAAATTCCACGTGTGCGAATTTCCATATCTACGACATACGAGTCGTAATGAAATACCAGCACCTTTTCTACCCACACGTCGGAATCATCTGACCCATACGTGAATACCACTCTTCCTGTAGGGTGTCTCTCATCCAATTCCTCAAAGTCTTTTTCCACACGATAGGGTGTTTTCTGAAGTTCGGTGGTCAGTTCTTCGTGGCCTTCGGACCTTAAGCTCAAGGGTCCCGGGTATTGCCCATTCGGATAGATCAATTGAACTGGAATACTTTCTTCTGTTTGCGTGAGGAATTTTTTCAATTCCCAAGAGGTAATGACGGCTCCTTGGTTGGAAAGCCCCACCCGGACCAAGGGCGTCTCTACGAAAAGTATTTCCTCGTTCACGACAGTAGTCTGATCGACCGCTATTTCGGAGGTATCAGAAGAGATTGTGGAATTATCTAGAACGACGGCGGCAGGTGTCGATGAAGACTGAGCAGGCTGCGAGTCATCTTGCGAATCCTCTTTATAGATTTCTTCATCGATAATGGGCGAGTTCGAAAACGGAGAGTAGCCGAGTTCTTTGAGAAGAAGGTCATACCCAAAAATAATACCCAGAGAAAGCACTAGGAAAAGAATGACGCGCTTTTCCATATCGTTAGTCCTGGAGTCTCATAAACACTCGTTGCAGTTTACAGTTGATTTGAAGGTCGGTGGCGTTGAGGTCAGGGAACCGGGTCCAAGCCTCCAGCATGGAAGGGATGACACTTGAGCAGACGACTCATTCCTAACCATAGTCCTTTTAGTGGCCCATGTTTCTCAATAGCTTGCATCGTATAGTGAGAGCAGGTTGGCTCAAAACGACAACAGACACCGAGGAATGGAGAAATCCCATACTGGTATCCTTTAATTATTTTTCTCAAGATCCAGGTCATTTTGGCCTTATGGATTGGAGCATCCCAATTTGTCTGAGTATTGTGGACCAAGCGTTCTCAACGTCTTGAAACTTGGCACGAAGAATTTTTACCTTGGGATAAGCGATACAATGATGGCCGAGGGCCATATCGGAATGGGAAGCTCTAACCAGTTCTCGCGTGATCCGTTTTAACCGATTCCTCGTGACCGCTTTGCCAACCCGACGACCTACAACCACACCAACACGAGGACATTCTTCTTTGGGCACCTGGCTATGAATGATCGTAAAAAACGGGTTCCTTGCTACGGAACCCGTCGCTTTTACTCCATCATACTCATGTTTCTTTTTTAAGAAAAACGGGGGACCCTCCCTTACTCACTTCTACTCGTCAGAAACCGTGAGCCGGGTTCTTCCCTTTTTTCGTCGGCGAGCAAGGACTTTTCGTCCATTCTTGGTACTCATCCGCTTCCGAAATCCGTGGTCGCGTTTTCTCTTTAAATTTGAAGGTTTTCTCGATGTAAATGACATGACACAGTTCTCCTTTGGACCTTTTTCTTATGAACTCACCATTCTATGGGTCAATGGTATAAGTGTCAAACGGATTTTCCAGTTGTCTACCTGACACCCGAACGTCGTTCGTTGACTGGGTAGGGACGTAAAGATATAGTCGAAAGTGGTTTTCTAGCCATTTCCCCAGCAAAAGAACAGGAATTTGCGTGTTGCGATCCGTAAAAGGGCTCAAGGATATCCTGCCTCACCAGGCTACCCAATGGCAGCATGTGGAAACAGTCGCCCGAACATTAGCTGCTCAATATGGGTTCTCGGAAATTCGAATTCCCATCTTTGAATTCACAGAACTCTACGCCAGAAGCATTGGTGGAACAACCGACATCGTTGAAAAGGAAATGTATACCTTTCCTGACCGGGATGGCAGTTCGTTAACCTTGCGCCCGGAAGGGACGGCAGGGGTAGTTAGGGCTGTTCTGGAACATAAACTTCTCGACTCCCCTACCACCAGAAAACTGTTTTACCTTGGGCAAATGTTTCGTCATGAACGC
Organism: Nitrospirales bacterium; assembly: GCA_029261295.1. GTDB lineage: Bacteria > Nitrospirota > Nitrospiria > Nitrospirales > UBA8639 > Nitrospira_E. The sequence goes on from JAJDBP010000008.1 coordinate 19,039, forward strand.
CCCCAAGCCGGTCGATACCGGCAATTTCACCAATTTGGGGTGGAAGCCATGGGAACCGAGGATCCACTGATCGATGTAGAAGTCATCTCATTGCTATGGCAATTTTTCTCAGCCTTAGGCTTAAAGGATTTGACCCTGCACATGAACTCCATTGGGACCATTGATGACCGCAAGGGGTATGTTCATACACTAAAAGAATTCCTAGCCCAAAAACTCAATAGCCTTTGCGGAAATTGCCAACGCCGATATTCGACAAACCCTCTTCGGATATTAGATTGCAAAGTTCCCCTGTGTCAGGAAACTACCAAAGAGGCACCTATTCTGATCGATTATCTTTCTGACCCTTCAAAACTTCATTTTCAGGCTGTTCTAGATGGACTTACAACCCTTGAAATACCATTTTCTCTCAATCATCGACTTGTTCGAGGGCTGGATTATTACACTCGAACCACTTTTGAGATCACTTCTCCTCACTTAGGAGCTCAAAGTACTATTGGGGCTGGTGGACGCTATGATGGCCTCATTCAGGTTCTTCAAGGTCCCTCAACGCCAGCAATTGGTTTTGCTGTCGGCTTAGAACGAGTCACTCTTCTCCTTACAGAAGAAGTAACTTCGAAGCCTGTACCTCTTTTCTTTGTCGCTGGCTTCGGAGAAAGAGGAAAACCTTCAGCCTTTAAACTGCTTCACTCACTCCGAAAAGCTGGAATTCGCGGCGATACCGATCATAAGGGAAATACTCTCAAAGCCCTTTTGCGGTCAGCGGATAAACTCGGTGCGGAATATTCTATTATCCTTGGAGATGACGAAGTCAGTTCTGGAAATGTGATTCTCCGAAACATGCAAACCAAGGATCAGGAAATCCTCAATATCAATGAAATTACTCAAAGAATTCAAAGAGGTTTTTGAGGGTATTTTTCATTGGATAATTCCATGATTTTTTCTTGACATTTTTTTTGCCGAGTGCTAGGGTTTTTTCTTATTTTTCAATAAGAAACGAGAATCTCCCCGTTTAAAAATTTCCTTAATTTCAAAGATAATTTAACTAAGAAAATATGGTTATTTTACGTATTTAACCTAATCAATTCATTAAGAATGCCAAAACAACTGGTTGTCCTCATTCGAGAGGACCCTACGACATCACATAGAGCTTCAGAGGCCATTCGAATTGCTTTAGGACTTTCCACTGGCCCAAATCCCATCTCAATTATTCTTTTGAAGAAAGCGAGACAGTTAGTCTCTGATGATGCATTTGATTTGCCAGACGGAGAAATTCTTGAAAAACATTTACCTGTCATAAAGAATCTAGAAATTCCAATCTTTCTCCCTATCGGGAGCAGGGAAACATATCCAATTGACGAAGAGTTTACTATTCAAGAATCGTCTTCCTCACAAATGGCCTCCCTACTCAAACAGGCCGACCGTGTCCTAGTCTTTTAGTAATTTGACTCATGAAGAAGATCTTCTATATTTGTACGAATCTCATTGAAAATTGGGATATTTTTGCTCCTGAACACGATTCTTCTCAAAATTCTATTTCCTTGTTGTTACTACATAAAGAACAACATTTAGAGAATGTCACAGTTTCTCATGTCTGGAAATTAGATGAAAATGAGCAGGATAGGGAAAGTGTAAATTTTTCGAAAGATCTTTCCTATCAGGAATTTTTAGAAGAGATATTTTCTCATGATTTGGCTGTTGTTATTTGAGCAATACTCCTTTTCTTTAAAAATAATAAAGAATTCGTAGGAGTAGTCATATTAGGTCCTGAGAATTCTGTGTATGAAGTTTTGAAGAAAGTGAATCCTATTTACTGGATAGGGAAATGGAGTTATTTTAGGTGCGAAAAATATCGTAAAACCTGTGTGTAGGTTTTGGTATGTGCTTGGGGGAAACTGTGTATGATGAATGAATAACTTTACAAAGGTTCCGATCAATCCCCTAGCCAAAGAAGTATATTATTAACAATTGTGAATAAGTCTGTGAATATCGTGAAAATTCCCAATACAAACATCAATAAATCATGGGTTGATGTTCTAGATTTTATTAGTCCAAAAGTGGGCGATGAGGCTATAGATACATGGTTTCAACCTCTTGAGTTAGAGGGAATTACTGAGGATCAGGCAACTATTCGCGTTCCCAATAAATTTTTCGGAGAATGGCTAGGGCGGAATTATAAAGATTTATTAATTGAAGCGTTTCACCACACAGAGGGTATCAAACCAACTGACATTATTTTTGTATTGAAAGAGGAAAAGGATAAGGAGCCTCTACGGGCGGTAACTCCAGTAAAGAAAGAGGAGTTTCGTTCATCACCCCCCTCTTCTAAAGGAAGGCGTCAACCTCTTCCTAATCCAAAATATACTTTTAACACCTTTGTTGTTGGTGCCAGCAATCAATTTGCTCATGCCGCATGTTTGGCTGTGGCAGAGTCACCAGCTAAGTCCTATAACCCCTTGTTTATCTATGGCGGGGTAGGATTGGGTAAAACCCATCTTCTGAATTCCATTGGGAATTATATTGCTGATCGAACAGATTTGCGTATTGCCTATGTCACTACTGAGCAATTCACCAATGAAGTCATTAACTCCATCAGGTATGACAAAATGATGGAGTTACGCCGCCGGTACCGAAATGTGGATATGCTTTTAATTGACGATATTCAATTTCTAGCCGGAAAAGAACGTACCCAAGAGGAATTTTTCCATACCTTTAATTCTCTCTATGAGGCTGGAAAACAAATTGTCCTTTCCAGTGACCGCTTTCCTAAAGAAATGCCGTCGATGGAGGAACGTTTGCGGTCCCGGTTTGAATGGGGTCTGATTGCAGATCTTCAACAACCAGATGTTGAAACTCGGATTGCTATCCTTCGGAAAAAGTCAGAAGAAGAAGGCATTGCCATCAGTGAGGATGTCATTCAACTATTAGCCGCCAATTTAAAAAGTAACATCCGTGAGATTGAAGGGGCCCTCATTCGGCTTGGTGCTTATGCCTCTCTCACCGGGCAACAAATTACTGTGGACATGGCGAAGAATATTCTGCGAGATCTATTGGGAAGTAAACGAAAGGTCATTACCGCAGAGGATATTCAAGAAGCCGTCGCTAATAGATTTCATGTAAAAATATCGGATTTAAAATCTAAGCGGCGAACCAAAACATTGGTCTATCCTCGGCAAATTGCGATGTTTCTTTGTCGTGATCTGACAGATGCCTCTTTCCCAGAAATTGGGAGAGATTTTGGCGGCAAAGATCACACGACCATCATTCATGCTTGTAAGCAAATGAAGAAAACTCAGGAAATAGATGCCACGCTTCGAGCTACACTTGAAAGCTTGAAGGAAGAAATTAGCAAGGCCTAATACGGGGCGGTTTAAAGACTTTCATGAAAATACGCATGACCAGAGAAGACTTATTAACGGCCCTTCAGCGCGTCCAAGGTGTGGTTGAAAAGCGAAATACCATGCCAATTTTGGCTAATATTCTATTAGAAGCAAAACCCGAAGGATTGGATATCGTTGCAACCGATTTAGAAATTGGAATGCGTGGTTTGTATAAGGCCAAAGTTGAAGAACCTGGTTCAGTAACTTTCTCAGCCCGAACGCTCTTCGATATTTTAAAAGAAGTCCGGCATACTGAAATAGACATTGAGGTACAGGACAATAATTGGGTCACGGTGAAAGCTGGCAAAAGTCAATTTCGTGTCGTGGGTTTAGCGAGTAAAGATTATCCGGCCCTTCCAGCCATTGAACGAGATGGTTTGTTGTCGATTCCCGCTCAGGGTTTATTGCAGTTACTGAAGAAAACAGTCTTTGCCGTTGGGGAAAAGGATACGCGCTATGTCCTCAATGGTTTGCTTATTACTCTGATTCCTGCTGGGAAGAAAGTCACGATACGTTTGGTAGGGACCGACGGGCATCGATTGGGTTGGGCTGAACAAGAGGTCACTCCTGATCCGGCCGCCATTCCTTCCTCAGAGGTTAAAGTCATTATTCCCAAAAAAGCTGCCATCGAAATCCGGCGGTTATTGGAAGAAGATGATAAGGAACCTCTTCTTGGGTTTACGAAAAACTTGCTTATCCTCCGAAAGAGCGGGCTTGTCCTCACCTCAAGAATCATGGAAGGGAACTACCCCAATTATCAACAAGTGGTCCCTAAAGAATCTTCTAAAAAGGTCATCGTCAATAAATCAGATTTAGAGGGTGCCTTACGGAGGGTGGCTATTTTATCAAAAGATAAGGCGCATGCTGTAAAATTATCTTTCAATGCTGATCATGTGCATTTATCATCCAAAAGTCCTGATTTAGGAGAAGCCGAAGAAGAAATTTCTTCGACTTATAAAGGCGAAAATTTTTCTGCCGGATTTAATGCTCGGTATTTCCTAGATGTGTTGTCGGTCATTGAAACCGATTCGTTATCTCTCCAAATGGAAACAGCCTTAAGTCCGTGTTTGATTCAAGAGCAGGGAAACCCCTCGTTCAAAGCCGTTGTCATGCCAGTGAAGGTATAACGGATTGACCACACAGACCTTCATTCTTCTTTAGTTTCGCACAACGTAAGCTGTATGGAATCACCAGACTCACCAAGCCAAGAATCTGCCAAGCCATCTGTTAGCTCTCAGTCCGACACGCATTACGATGCGGACCAAATCCGCGTGTTGGAAGGGTTGGAAGCCGTTCGCAAGCGTCCAGCTATGTATATTGGCAGTACTGGAATAGATGGACTCCATCATATGGTGTATGAAGTGGTGGACAATAGTGTTGATGAGCATATGGCGGGGTTTGGGAAAGAAATTCTGGTGGTGTTACAGGTGGATGGAAGTGTCATGGTCTCGGACAATGGACGTGGTATTCCCACAGGAATGCATTCCACTCAGAAAATTTCCGCCGCAGAAGTTGCCCTCACCGTCTTACATGCCGGTGGCAAATTCGAGGAAGGGGCTTACAAGGTTTCAGGTGGTTTGCATGGGGTGGGTATTTCTGTGGTCAATGGTCTTTCGGAATGGTTGGAATTAGAAATTTGGCAAAATGGAGAAATTTTCGAGCAAGAATATGACCGTGGAATTCCTCGTAGTCCATTGCACATTACTGGCAAATCTCAAAAGCGTGGCACCAAAGTGGTGTTTAAAGCCGATCCGCTCATCTTTGAGGCCGTGGAATTTAGCTTCGATATCTTGTCTCAACGCCTTCGAGAATTGGCTTTTCTCAATAAAGGCCTAGAAATCACGCTCAGGGATGAACGTAAGGACAAGGAAAAGGAACAAGTGTTTTGTTATGTGGGTGGGATCGTTTCATTTGTGGAACATCTTAATGAGGCTAAAACGCCTCTCCATTCCCCGATTGTCGTCGAAGTAGAAAAACCTGACCTTATCTTAGAAGTGGCCCTGCAATACAACCAAGGCTATGCCGAAAACTTGTTTTCGTTTGCCAATAATATCAATACCCGTGAAGGGGGCACGCATCTCATTGGTTTTAAATCAGCATTAACTCGAACCATAAACAGTTATGCCACCTCAGCCGGATTATTCAAAAAGGAAACGGAATCTCTTAGCGGGGAAGATGTGAGGGAAGGGTTGACTGGCGTCGTGAGTGTTAAAATTCGCAATCCTCAGTTTGAGGGTCAGACGAAAGCCAAGCTTGGGAATAGCGAAGTAAAAGGCATTGTCGAATCTGCGGTGAATGAAGCATTGGGCAACTATCTAGAAGAAAATCCTTCCGTCGCGAAAAAAATTGTCGGGAAATCTGTGGACGCAGCTCGTGCTCGTGAAGCCGCAAGAAAAGCCAAAGAGTTAATCCGTCGCAAAGGTGCCTTGGAGGGCGGGTCTCTCCCAGGAAAATTAGCCGACTGTTCCGAGAAAGATCCCGCCTTGAGCGAGTTATATATTGTTGAGGGCGATTCGGCGGGCGGGTCGGCAAAACAAGGTCGGGATCGTCGTTCCCAAGCTATTCTGCCACTCAAGGGGAAAATTCTGAATGTCGAGAAGGCTCGATTCGATAAAATGTTATCCAGCGAAGAAATTCGCACCCTGATTATGGCGATTGGCACTGGAATTGGACGACCACGAGAGGATGCGGAAAAAGGTAAAGAAGATAAAGACGTGTTTAATATTGATCGGGCCCGGTACCACAAAATTATTCTTATGACGGATGCCGATGTGGATGGTAGCCACATTCGTACCCTCCTGCTCACCTTCTTTTTCCGCCAAATGCCAGAACTCCTCGAACGAGGCTATATTTATATTGCCCAGCCGCCTTTGTTTAAAGTGAAAAAAGGTAAAGGAGAAAAGTATTTGAAAGATGAGGGGGCAATGAACGACTATCTTTCAAATCTTGCCGTGGAAGATGCGGAACTCTTTTTGCCAGACGATAACGAGTTTGTCACCGGGGAGGCCCTCCTTCCTATTTTGCAAAAACTTGTGGACTTCGAAGGTCTCCTCACGCGTTTAGCTCGCAAACATATGGATCCTTCTCTTCTACGAGTTTTTGTCGATTTTCGCCAGTTAACCAAAGACCTGTTAAAAGATCGAAGTGAATTGGAGGCTCTTGTCCAAGAAGCGACGCGCGTACTTAGACTTGTCTTTTCTGAGGGAACAGTCAGCCTTGAGATTCAACAAGATGAAGAACATGATACTCATAAGATTTCTTGTCGTTTGTCCGGAAGTGGTAACCACAAAACATATGTGGTGAATCATGATCTGGTCGGGTCGGCTGATTTCCGAGAATTACAGAAACTGGCTCCTTCAGTCTTAGGCTTGGGGCAACCCCCTTATCGTTTAAAACGGAAAGGCGTCGAAGCCTCGTATGCGACGAGTTCGGACCTTGTTAAAGAAATTCTTGAGTCTGGGAAAAAGGGCCTGTCCATTCAACGGTATAAAGGTCTAGGAGAAATGAACCCTGGGCAATTATGGGATACCACCATGGATCCTGAAACTCGGAGTCTTCTCCAAGTAACATTAGAAGACGTGACGGGCGTTGATGAGATCTTTACCATTTTAATGGGAGATGAAGTCGAGCCTCGTCGAAATTTCATTCAGAAACATGCACTCGAAGTACGCAACTTGGATGTATAAGGCGAAGGAGTTGATAATTTTCTTCTCTTTGCTTTTTCACATTTTACCTCTAAACCTTTCCTAACCCATGCCACCTGAAAATCGTCTGACAAAAATCGCCCTGGAAGATGAAATGCGTTTGTCCTATTTGGACTATGCGATGAGCGTCATTGTGGGCCGTGCCTTGCCCGATGTGCGTGATGGTCTCAAGCCTGTCCATCGCCGCATTCTCTATGGCATGAATGAAATGGGGCTGGGGGCTGCGCGCCCCTATCGGAAGTCGGCAAAAATTGTCGGCGAAATCATGGGTAACTATCACCCCCATGGTGATTCGGCGATTTACGAT
>JAJDBP010000009.1 GCA_029261295.1 Nitrospirales bacterium
GCATCGATTTGGCGAGGTATACGCAAGCCCAGCTCAATAAAGTGGCTCGGCAGTTGAACGAACGCCCAAGAAAAACCTTAGACTACGCAACACCAGCCGAGACATTTCAAGCCTGTGTTGCAGCGACCAGTTGAACTCACCACCTAAAGCGGACATTCAAAGATAGGGCTCTTATAATGATTAAACCTCATTAAGAACGCAACAGAACCGTTGATATGTTTCTCGTCAAATTGATCCCTCCAAGGCTGCTCTCCAGACAAGCTAGAAAACCATCCGGTTGGTTTGGACGTGTTGTGATGTCACGAATTTTCAATAAGGGAAATGCCGAATTAAATAATTTCATCAAAGACCTCTTGGAACTGCAGGAACATGATACCGTTTTAGAGATTGGATTTGGTCCAGGTTTGTTATTAAGTCAAATGGCTCAAATCACCACGAAAGGCTTTGTGGAAGGTATTGATTTTTCAGAAGCCATGGTGGCACAAGCTCAAAAAACCAACAAACACTACATTTCTCAGAAGAGAGTAAAAATACAGAAGGGTAATTGTCACAACTTGCCATATGGCCAGGAGTCATTCGATAAAGTCTGCACGTCAAATACCATTTACTTTTGGGGAAATCCAAAGGAAATCTTTACGGAAATATTCCGGGTGGTCAAACCGAATGGAAAACTGGTGATTGGATTTAGAGAGGCCGATCAAATGAAAACCCTTCCCCTCAGTGAGGATGTATTCCATTTTTACACTGTAGATGACGTGCAAACCTTCCTGTCCAATGCAGGATTCTCTCACGTTCGCATTGAAAAAAAGGAAGGTCGGCCATTGGTTTCTTATTGCGCCGTGGGTACAAAAGTCTAAAAAAAATCACCACGCCGACTCTCAACCCATAGCCGACATTTTCAGCAATGTTGTAGAAATGAAAATTAAACCGCTTGCTGACCATAACGATGTATTACCCCTCCTGACTCGTTGGTATCAGACGGAGTGGGAGCCGTACTATGGAGTTGATGGACCTGGAGATGCACAGACAGATCTGGAGTCTCGCTGCAATTATGAAGAGTTTCCCATTGGTCTGGTGGCTATCGAGGAAGGCCAGGTGTGCGGAACGGTTGCGCTGGATCTCGATACAGCCACTAATCTGACACCTTCAGTGGTTGGCTTGCTGGTAGGCCGCGCCTATCGAGGACGAGGCATCGCAGCAGCACTCTTAAAATCGGCTGAAGATCTTGCGCGCAGGCTTGGTTACAGTCGCGTCTACATGAGCACAACTGTCCTAGGCGATCTACTTGAACGCATGGGGTGGCATAAGTCGGCGGAAGTCGAGTTCTTGAATGCCCAGCGGGGTTTGATTTATGTACGCGACTTTTGACCCTTTCGAGTCCGCTCCTGGCCCAGACTGTGTGAAAACTCCGCAAGAAGGTATACTCCCCCTTTCTAACGGAGGTGTGAGTGATGAGCGGATTTATTCAAAGCGACGATCGCCGCCAAGTGACCTTATTCCCCGAACAATTAGATGACTACATTGCCGAGGACAACTCGGTGCGGGTCATCGATGTCTTCGTGGACGATCTGGATCTCTCAGGGCTTGGCTTCAAAACGCATTCAGAGAAAACAGGCCGCCCCGCCTACCACCCAACGATCCTGCTCAAGCTCTATGTCTACGGGTATCTCAACCGGGTGCAGTCCAGTCGTCGCCTGGAACGGGAAGCGCACCGCAACGTGGAGCTCATGTGGCTCACGGGCCGCTTAGCGCCGGACTTTAAAACGATCGCCGACTTTCGCAAGAACAATGGTGTTGCCATTCGCTTGGTCTGTCGGGAGTTCATCATGCTGTGCAAGAAACTCAATCTATTTGCCGACGCCTTCGTCGCCATTGACGGCAGTAAGTTCAAGGCCGTGAATAATCGAGACCGGAACTTTACGAAGGCCAAGATGCAGCGCCGGTTGCAACAGATTGATGAGAGCATTGCACGGTATTTGGGCCAAATCGCCAGCGCGGATCGCCAGGAAGCGGCGGTGGCCACGGAGAACACTCAACGGCTGGAGGACAAGATCACGGCCCTGAAGACGGAAATGGCCCGCCTCAAGAAACTCGAAGGCCAGATGCATCACGCGCCAGACCACCAGATTTCATTGACGGACCCAGATGCTCGCTCGATGAAAACGAGGGGCACTGGCATCGTTGGGTATAACGTCCAGACCGCTGTGGCCGTCGAACACCACCTGATTGTGGCCCATGAGGTGACCAATACCGGCAGCGATCGGCACCAGTTATACCACATGGCGCAACACGCGAAAGCAGCGATCGGATCGGAAACGCTCGAGGTGGTGGCCGACCGGGGATACTTCACTAGTGAAGAAATCCTGGCCTGTGAGCAGTCCCAGATCACAACCTATCTCCCCAAGCCTCAGACATCGGGAAGTACGAAGAAAGGCTTGTTTAGCAAACGTGACTTCATCTACCACGCGGAGGATAATGAATACACATGCCCAGCCGGGGAACGCTTGATCTGGCGGTTCGAGACACAGGAAAAAGGCTTGACGCTCCACAAGTACTGGTCCTCCCATTGTCCGACCTGTCCCATCAAGGCACAATGCACGACCGGGACCTATCGGCGAGTGACGCGATGGGAACATGAAGCCGTGCTCGAGGAAGCGGCAGCTCGCCTCGAGCGAGAACCCGAGCGGATGCGCACGCGACGAGCCACTGTCGAGCATCCGTTTGGGACCTTGAAGTTCTGGATGGGGTACACCCACTTCCAAATGAAAACGCTCAAACATGTGGGCACCGAAATGAGTTTGCATGTGTTGGCATACAACGTCAAACGGGTGCTGTCGATTCTGGGCGTGAAGCCGCTCCTTCAAGCTCTTCAGACGTGAGGCCCACCCTCATGCACACAAAAATTGGCACATGAGCGCCGCTGGTGACGTATCAGGTGGCTCGTCGTGACACAAAACGGAAATGCCAGACAAAACCCAGAACGATGAGGAAGTGGACTGACGTGCCTCCTATCGCGGGGTTAGTGATGGGGTAGAAAAGTTTTTACACAGCCTGGGCCGAAAGACGAACTCTATTCCTGCCCATTTCCTTAATGTTCTAATCTTCATCGAACATGGGAAAGCCCCTCCGAGAGGGTGGGCTCGGAGGGGCTTTTTTGTAGGACGACAGGAGAGGTACCTTTCGTCCCGATGCATGGTCGAGGTAGGTTTTCTAAAAGGAAACATCCCACTGTAGGCGAACGCGTTGTTCATGTTGGTCTCTACCGGCTTGTCGGTCGAGAGCAAGGTGGGAGGCGTCCAAGGTCAGTTTGTTCCGGTGTCCTGCAAAAAACCAATTGATTGCTCCTGTAAATTCTTGCAATTGGTCATTCTTGACGGACACGTTTGGATCAACGAAGGCATATCGAAAGGCTATTTCTAATGGTTTGGGGATCACAGGAATGAGGTAATGGGGAAAATACCCAATTTGTGAATAACTTCCCATGAGGTTGGTTTTAGAAGGCATGGCACCCAAGGGAACGGCTGTTGTCGCTGATCTTCCCGTATCTTTGACCTGCTTCCAGTGATATTCATGTTGGATAGAAAGTCCTCGCCATTTCAATGCGAATTCTTCCATCATGCCATCAACACGGAATTGGCTATCTGCTGCATTTCCGTCTGAGGTAAAGCCCGCACCCAACGACGAGGGAAATCCTAACGTTCCACAGCCACTTGAGGACCATCGGCTACATTTTCCAATCGTGGTATAAGCAGCAAAGGCTACACTGGCTGCAGGTTGCTTGTGGTATTTAATATCGCTTTGTGTCCACTTCAAATCGCGTCCAAAGAAATTCCATTGAAATCGACCCATCCACATCATATGGTCATCATCATTGGCTTCGCCTCTCCCGGAACCGGTCCATACCCCGACATAATACCGAGAGTCAGCTAAGGTCCCTGGTGCGAGATGACCATAGACCATGGCCCCTACCTGGCGGTCAATCGTAAACACGCTATTGACGATGGAGCGTTCCACAAATTGTTGTTTCCCAGAGGAGTCGACTCGTTCGCGATTATAATTGATTTTCCACTGACCAATTCGTAGTTGGAGCCATTTGTATTTTTCGAGCATGATGCGCCAGTCAATGAGTCGGGTATGCGATCCGCTTGTGCCAGCTGACCGCGTGGGTTGCCAGTCAACTTCGAAATAGTATTTGATCCAAGGTTGATAGCCATGTCCTCCCACTTTCATACGAACCCGACGAAGTTCGAAGGTACTTTCGGCATTGTCATTAAAATCTCCAAAGCTGTCAGCATCCCCTCTTTCAGGAAAAGAAAAGCGACCTTGAAACCGCCACTGAATGGCCGTCTTGAATAATCCGTCTCCTGTTTCCAGAGTAAACCCTTTTTTCCCCCAGCCGACTTTGACGTCAGAAGCATCTTCTTTTTTAGCTGCCGCTTCGGCTTCTTTCTTTTCTTCAGCCGCCTGAATGCGAATCCAGTCTTCTTTGCTAATCATGCCCTTTTCTTTGAGGACATCGGACAGAGTGTCTCCAGCCCAAGCATTGCTTTGGAGCAAGAGGCCAAAACACACAAATGCGCCGATTAATTGCAGGACCTTCATGAATACGGTCTCCTTTTGTTGAAATAGAATGTATGGTGGTAGAAAACGTTTCATGGTTGTTGAATATGATCCTAGCGGGAATGTGTTACGGCCGTGTTAAGAACAGGTCAAACTGCCGTAAACTTGCCGGGGAAAGAGTGAAGGAGGGCAAGAAGGTTAGCCGCGTGCCCCTGAGATATAGGCAGCGGTTAATTCATGTTGCGGTGAGTCAAAGATGGATTGTGCCGGTCCATATTCTAGAAGTTGCCCTTTTCCCTTGATGGACCAAAATACAGCCACATGATCAGCCATGCGACGTGCTTGGGCTAAATTATGTGTGACAATAACTATGGTCAACTGGCCACGTAGATCCATAATGAGGTCTTCCACGATCCCGCTTGATAGGGGATCTAACGCGCTACAGGGTTCGTCAAGTAGAAGAATTTCAGGTGAGAGGACTAAGGCGCGAGCGAGGCAGAGACGTTGTTGCTGGCCCCCAGATAACGCTTGAGCTGGCTGATCTAGGCGATCTTTCACCTCATTCCATAGTCCCACTTGACTCAATGCGCTTTCAATCCGTGAGGATAACGTGGTCTTGTCTTTCCACCCATGTTCGCGAAGCGGAATTTCAAGATTTCTCTTAATAGAAAAAGGAAAAACCGCGGGTTTTTGAAAAATCATTCCAACCTTACGTCGCAGTTGTAAAAGATTGGCCGATGCGGCGAGGATATTGGTCCCTTTCAGCTCTAATTGACCGGAAACCTGACATCCTGGAATAAGGTCTGTTAAGCGATTGATGCTCATAAGGAAACTCGTTTTGCCGCAGCCAGAAGGTCCTACCAAGGCCGTAATGCATCCCTGATTGATGGCCAGGTTTACTTGTTGAAGCGCCATGCGTTGATGATAACGAATGGAAAGGTCTTTTGCGTGAATATGGAGGATTGGTTCACAACAGGGTTGGGTGGATTGATAGGGTCGCCATGATTGAATCCCAGAGAGCAATTCGTGGGGCGGTTTTATGTCGGGAGTTGATTTTTTGTTGTCCATTGTTCAGCAATCCGTGAGGCAATGAGATTGATCATCATGAGGAGACCGACGAGAACAAGTGCCGTGGCATAGGCGTTGGGATTGCCTCCCGCCACGTTCATGGCCAGGTCGTAGATGTGAATGGAAAGAGCCCTTCCCGAATCCAACAGCGATGTGGGCATTCGATCGACATATCCACTGGTAAAGATCAAGGCGGCTGTTTCTGCCATGGCCCGTCCGAGGCCAAGAATAGATCCGACCAGGATGCCGGGTATGGCTGCCGGGAGTAGGATGTATTGAATTGAGCACTTTTTGGAAAGCCCTAGAGCCGCGGCAGACAGTCGTTGATCTCGTGCAATGGCCCGAAAGCTTTCTTCGACGGTGCGGATCAATATGGGTAACACCATGCAGGCTAATGTCAGTCCACCGGAAAGAATGGAAAACCCTAACTCTAAAGTCTGACAGAAAAATGCATTGCCAAACAGTCCGAAAATTATGGATGGCACACCAGCTAATACATCTAATGAGCCTCGCACCAATCTTCCACTCACTTGATCGTGGGGAGTGTATTCTGAAAGAAAGAGAGCTGCTCCAACTCCAATTGGCAGGGCAACGGCCATACAGACACCCACAATCAATCCGGTAGAAACCAGGATGGGCCCAATTCCGCCTTCTCGTCCGGCATTCTGAGGAACGGCTAAAACAAAATTCAACGATAGGTGGTGCCAGCCATGCCACAGAAGATCTCCCACCAGCCAACAAAAAGGAATGGCGATGAATGTGGCCGCCGTCCAGACCAACAGCGTGGTACTTTTTTCACCGATCGTCTTACTTGACGCCAGCATAGGTCGTTTTCCTGCGTAGTGCTTCTGCCACGATAACAAAACATAATACGAGACTCATGAGAAACAGACCGCTCATAAAGAGGGCTGCTCGATGATGGTCTAAGGCAAAGGCCATTTCTAGAGCGATGTTTGCTGTTAACGTGCGAATGGGGTCAAAGACGTGTGAAGGGTATTGGACGACATTTCCGGAGACCATGAGAATCGCTAGTGTTTCTCCAAGGGCTCGAGCCAAGCCCAAGAATATTCCTGTCAATATTCCAATTCGAGACGCAGGAAGAACGATGCGCCAAATCACTGCCCATCGGTTGAGCCCTAATGCCACGGCACTATGAATGTAGGTGGTTGGGACTTGACTGATACTGGAGTGGGTGATGAGCATAATGGTAGGAGTGATCATGAGAGTGAGGGTGAGAACGCCAGCTAACAGACTTGGGCCCGGAGGATGCCATGATGAAATGAGTGGAACAAGCACGACTAAGCCCCAAAAGCCATACACGACAGATGGAATCCCAGCCAAGAGTTCGATCATGCGTCGATACCATCGTGCGAGAAGAGGTGGCGCATAAAAGTGACAAAATATTGCTGATAACATCCCAAGTGGAGTGGCCAAGATAATCGAACCGCCTGCGGACAATATTGTGCCCCAAAAAATGGGCGTGAGTTCATAGGATGCTTCCGTGGGAAACCACCCGTTGTCAGTAAAGAACCTTGTGAGTCCGATTTGAGTGAGGGCTGGCCAGGCTTCGTGCAGGATAAAGCTAATGACTAGCAGTAAAAGACTGCCCGCCAAAATTGAACATCCCCGTAGACTCCAGGAGAAATAGAGATCAGTTTTGGAGTGGGACGAAATATTGTTGGAGGATAAGGTCATGAACCTGTGGCGATTGCGCAAATTCAATAAACGTTTTGGTAAGTCCCGTGGGTTGTGAATTCGTGACCAGGGTCAATGGACGTGAAAGTGGGAAGAGACCGGTACGGACGGTGTCGATGGAGGCTGGAATCTGTTGTAAGGGAAGGAGGCGGATGGGAAGGCCATGTGAGACGTTGTATTGTGCGGTACCAATCGAGACATATCCAATGGCATAGGGGTTTCCGGCGACCGTTTTGATCCCTTGTTCATTGTCTCCGATGACCACATGGGCACGAATGTCTCGGTTTGTTAATTGAAAATATTCAAGAAATATGTCTAAGGTCGATCGCCCCTGAGCTTTATTGACGACAGTGATAGAGGCATCCGGGCCTCCTACCTGCTGCCAATTGGTAATCTTCCCGGTATAAATGGCTTGAATTTGGCTGTTCGATAATTCTGGAATGGGATTGGCGGTGTGAAGGATGATTCCAATACCATCACGTGCAACCATGCTTCCAAAAAGGTGATCCTCTTGGGTTTTTAAGGCGCGAGAGGCCATCCCAATATCAGCTAGGCCTTTGACCGTGTCGACAATTCCACGAGAAGATCCTCCTGTTTGCACATCGATTCTTGTATCTGGATGAACGGCTTCAAAGCGTTTTCCTATTTCTAATAAGAGGGGAGCCATGGTCGATGACCCGGTGATCACCAATTTCCCTTCTTGGGCCTGAGCGAGAGAAAGAGAAAAGAAAATGGTGATGATAAAGACTAAGCTCATCAGCAGCGAAGGTGTGAAATTGATTCGATAGTTCTTAGGGGTGGGCATAAAAAACTACGTCTTAGTGTTAATCGAAAGAAATCTTGCAGCAGCCTAAGTCTATTGCCTTGCCAATGGTGGAATCAGTTACGGATTCTGGTAATTGATAGATCATGGTTTTTCCCTCTCGATGCGCTTCAACTAATTCATGATTCCGAAGAATCGCTAAATGGTGAGAGAGCAAGCTTTGTTCGACCTGCAATTGTTCCATGAGTTCTCCTACATTTTGTGGCCCAGACATGAGGGTTTCCAGCACAGCTAAGCGAGTGGAATCTGACAACACCTTTAACTTATTGGCACATGTCGGAGAGATGTCTTTCGCCTTCATCGTAGGTATGTCCTAAAAATGTAAGGAATATTACAAATATGAATTAAAATTCATATGAAGTAGCTTTTATATAAAAATGAGGTTTGGGTCAAGTCATTTAGGGTGTGTTTTTGGTTGGCTGGTCAAAAGATGTAGACAAAAGGAGGAGCAATCCCAGTTTTTCTGTATAAAAACTTAGGAGAGAATTCTTTCAACAAATTCGTTCTTCAAGCTTATTCAATAAAGTCTAGGAATCAGAAAAAGATAGGTTCTGTTTGAGTGATAAAAAAGAGGGGGCAAACAATGGAAAAGATAATTTTAGGATTGAGGAATGTAAGGAAAAAGGCTATTCGATTTTTTCTCCTTCCGCTTTTTTAATCAAGGCATTAAGGCGTTCCTCCTCTTGCCGGATTTGAGTAATACGCCTTTCAATCCAAGGTCCAATGGTGTCTCCCTTGGCTTTAATTTGTGCTTGCAATCCAGAAATTTCCTCTCTTAATGATTCTCGCTGAGCACGCAATTCCTCTAGCTGAGCCACTGCGTCAGCTTTGTCAAAGATGAGGGATTCTGCTTTAGAGTCGGAATCTTCTACAGATGGTGCATAGGGTCCGGGCCTCTGAACAGGTAGGACGCGTACTGCGTTGTCCATTTGGCGTTGATTCATAAAGGAAGGTGAAACAATTTCAATTTCTGCTGTATGAAGGGTGGCTAACATTTTTGCTCGAAGTTTTGAGCGAGTGGTCAGGAGTTGTTTGACGTCACCAAGAAAGCCTGCCACTCGGTACGTGACCGAGTAATCACCTAATTCAAGGACGTGGACGAAGGGGTCAGTGAGTTTGGCTGCTGTGGCGGCTTCAACCAGTAAGGTTTCGATAAGCTGGTGGGAAGTATCATACCCCAATGATACCGTGGCCGAGACAATGGTGCCTGAGGACCGAATAACGGTAAAGGGGTGAGAAACCAAAAATAAATTTGGAAGGGTTGTGAGATCCCGTTCTTCGGTTTGAATTTCGGTGTGAAATAATCCTCGTTCTGTGACGCGGCCAAATTGCTTTTCTACCCGAAGGAAATCTCCTAATCGAAAACTTTGCATTCCTCGTAACATGAACCCTGCCATGGCATTGGAGACAAAGGTTGTAGAAGACAAGGTAATGACAGCGGTGATCAGCAGGGCAAGAAGTTGAAAGAGGTCTTTATGTGTCTCTTGCTCGAGGGGAAGAGCCAAAAGAATCACCACAATTCCTAACCCAATTAATAGAAGCATTCCGACTCGTGCCGAAAAACGTGCTTCTTCCCTCAGCCCCCCATTGCGTAAAAAGAAAAACCAATACCCGGCCCAAATCCCAGTGCATACCAATGCCAGGGTCAGAAGGACCGGCAAAAAGAGTGGCAGGGTTTCTATGAAGTTATCGATGAGATTCATGAGAAATTACGTGAGAGGATATTGCATTATGCCCGAAGTCACAGAAAGGATAAAGAAAAAAGATGAAGTGGCAAAAAGCAGGACGACTAACCTCTTTTGCCACAGGCCTAAGGTTGCAGAAGCTCTAGTGGTGTTGGGGAGTTGATTTCGGCACATGACGGAACCAAAAGGAAATGGTCTGAAATTATTGCCATTAAGCCTTTCGAGCTATGTTGGACGTGGTGGAGTGAGTGGCAGATTAATACCAGAGTTCTTGGGAGAGGTCCCATATTAGTGCGTTCTGTGACGAAGTAGGATAACCACTATAGGTGTGAAAGGGTATAACTCAATCAGATTCATTTGATTGGGAGAAGTTTTTACCCCTTTTTTTAATGCCGTTTGAGAGTAGGTACTTTCAAACGGCATTTATCTGGGTTGTAATTTACTCATATTTTTCTCTCAATCTGATTTTCTTTTCGATTGTTTTAAGTAATTTTCATTATTTCTAAAGGTTAAGTTCTAGTTCCCGATAAGAACATTGGGATTGAGTGTTAACAATACCAGAATGATTGAATCTAAAAGATTTGTATGAATATGGAGGAATGTATCCGGATAAGCTGTTTGACGGGTGCTTGAGGTGTACAGCAGCTAGGGGAGCTTTGAGTTTCCCGATGGAATGTCTTAGACGTGGCAGTTCATCTCAATGAATCAGAGGGCTTATCCTCTCTGACTTTCTAGAGTGAAGATGGGTAATACATAAGGAACAGCCGAATGAAAGTACCTCAACTACTATAGGTGTTATGACAATTCAGGGCTATCGAGTTGCCATTTTATTGAACCATCATGCATGCGGGAAGATTCAAATTTTTCTCCTGTCAGAACGAGGTCTAAACTCATGGAAGCACTAAATGATCTAAATGAATTAAAAAAATTGCGAAAAGACCGGTCCAAAGGAAAAGGATCTACAGGAAAGATTGAGAATTCTGGGAAAAAGTATTCTGGGAAAACGTACAATGTACGTTTTCTCATTGGGCTTAGCGCCGCCGTCGTTGTTGCCGTCTGTGGCGGAGTGATGTGGATGGTCAATTCCCATAATGTTGAGACGGTGGGGATCCACAAGGCCAAAGCCTTGGCCGATCAAGTGGTAACCTTACGGAATTTTTATACCCAGCAAGTCGTTTCTCGTGCTAAGGAAGGAGGGATGGATATTGATTATGATTGGGACGTGACTCCCAATACTCTTCCCTTGCCGGCGACGTTTACGAATGTGTTGGGTCAGCAAATTAAAAAAGAAAACCCTGGAACGGCTATTCGTCTCTATAGCCAATATCCGTTCCCTCATCGAAAAGCGACGGAAGTCTACGACCAATTTGAAACGGATGCGCTTAGAAAACTTCAGCGGAATCCCAAAACCCCTGTTTACAAAAAAGAAATTATCAATGGCAGATTGTCCATGCGTTATGCGATTGCAGACGTCATGACGCAGGCCTGTGTTGATTGTCATAACTCTCATCCAGAAACGCCAAAAGTCGGTTGGGAAGTTGGGGACGTTCGTGGGGTTGTCGAAATTATTACCCCAATAGATCAGGTAAACAAAGGTCTGTTAGAGGGGGCGATGATCCTCCTTGGCTGTGTTGCGGTTGGATTGCTCGTCGTGGCCTGGTTTAGTATTTTTATTATTAAAAAACCCCTGCACGAGGCCGTGATGGTCTTATCTTCCACTTCAGGACAACTTGCGGATGCCGCTGAGCAGCAGGAGCAATCAGCCATTTCACAATCTGGGGCAGCGAATGAAACAACGGCGACAATGGAAGAGTTAGGAGCGTCTACCACACGGATGGCCGAACAATCGGAAGTGGCGTCGACGGGGACTCAGGCGGCGGCGACTCTCACTGAGCAAGGCTCGGGCATGATTGAGCAGGCTCGGGATGGAATTGATGTGATGCTAGAAAAAGTCGAGAAAATTGCTGAAGAAATTTTCCTTCTATCGGAGCACACCAGTCAAATTGAAAACATCACTCGGCTTGTCAGTGACTTAGCCAATCAGACGAATCTCTTGGCTTTGAATGCGGCAATTGAGGCCGTTCGTGCTGGAGAGCATGGTAAAGGTTTTGCCGTCGTGGCCGGAGAAATTCGGAAACTTGCGGATCAAAGTAAAGCGTCAGCTGAAAAAATTAATGTGCTGTTGCTTGATATTCAAAAAACAACAAAATCGACCGTCATGGTCACCAAAGAAGGAACGAAGACTGTTCAACAAGTGAAGGTTCATGCTCAAGGGGCCATAGATTCCTTTGCGAACGTCCGGACGGCTGTCGACAGTGCCTATCAAAGTGCCATGCAAATTACATTGAATGTGAAACAACAAGCTAAGGCTGTCCAACCGGTTATTGCCGCAATGAGTTCGCTCAATGCTGGAGCAAAGGAAACAGCCGATGGTATTCATGAAACCAAGGAGGGAGTGCAAAAGCTGAAAAAGATTGCTGATAATCTTCAGGGTATGGTGTAAAGCATGGTCCTGATGGAAGCGATTTCAGGGGGACAACCCTCGCAGGGTATCTCGTGTGAAATCGAGTCCATTATAGAGTGGTTAGGAGATCGAATGTCCTCTTTTTGTGGGATTCGAATTTCCCGAGAACAAACGCAAAAACTCGGTGAAATTGTTCGAACGAGGATGACGGCTCTTACTCTGAAAGATCCCATGCAGTATTTTCAAGTGGTCGAATCTCAGTCGGAGGAAGGTGTCGAAGAATGGGAACAATTGCTTTCTTTCTTCATGAATGGGGAAACATTTTTTTTCCGTGATAGTGGTCAGATCACCCTTCTCAAAGAACAAATTCTTCCTACGTTGATTCATCGTCGAAAAGCCGTGCGGTCGCTTCGGATATGGAGTGCAGGCTGTTCGACAGGGGAAGAAGCGTACTCGCTAGCGATTCTAGTTGATCAACTCCTTCCTGATCGTCAGGATTGGGAAATTGAAATTCTTGGAACCGATATCAACTTCCAATCTATTCAACATGCTCAGCAAGGTATTTATGGTCAATGGGCCTTTAGAAAGGTCGATTCAGAGCTCCAACAGCGGTACTTCCAACAAAGAGGAAGCCAATGGGTTCTGAATGAACCCATTCGGAAAATGGTCACGTTTCGTAAGGGCAATCTATTTGCCGACAGGTTTTCTTCATCAGATTTAGGGATCTACGACCTGGACTTAATTATCTGCCGCAACGTCTTTCTCTATTTTCATAATAATGCTATCGAGCATGTGGTAAGAAAACTGACCGAGGCCTTGACCAGTGAGGGATATTTTCTAACCGGTCATGGTGAATTGCCTCCTCGGGCGGTTGGTGCCTTACAAGCCAATGTCTTTCCAGATTCTGTCATTTACCAACGCCCCCAAAGGATGTGTGCCATGTCTTACGGAGACAGTCTGGTAAGGACATGAAAATTTGCGTTAACCAGGCTTCGAATTCAAGCGTAATTTCCATCTCAAAACACGCTCACTCTCGCCATTTGGTGATAATGGATTGAGCTCATACTGTGGGTAAATCATGAACTGTTCTACTTCAATTTTGCCAATCACCTCCGGATTTCATCTCGTATTTAATCGACATCGAACACGGTATGCCCTGCCTCTTCCTTTAGTGAAAGAGATCATCTGCCTCCCAGAGCTAGTCACGATAGATAACATGCCAGATCATATCGTTGGGGTTTTTAACTACCATGGACACCGTGTCCCAGTGATGAATCTGGATAGTGCCTTAGGACACGTTTCCTTTCGGTACCAGATTAGTGACAATGTGATTCTTTTCGAATGTGATGGTTCTATTTGTGGATTGATTGTCGATGAAACACGAAATTTGTTGGATATTCAACCTGAAGAAATGGAATTAGAATCCCCGCAAGAAAGCCAATCTGACCAACTGAACCCTTTTATAGCCCATGTGGTGCGGCATGAGGATGGTGTCATCAATGTGTTGCATCCCCTCCCTTTACCCCGAGATCGAAATGCCATAAGGCAATTTATTCAAAACATATCTGGATCTGACAATGAGGGGAAGCTGAGTGATGCACCCAATCTTATTCGTGGTATGACGCTGTTGGAACAATCCTTGTTGCGCGAGCGTACCACGAGTCTCATGGAATCTACCGAAGAAGATCTTTCGGCATACAATCAACTCGTTGTCATCCGTATTGACCAAGAATATTTTGGGATTGATTTGGGTTTAATACGGGAATGTGCTGAACTTCGCCGTGTGGTTCCCATCTTCGGCTGTCCGGAGTTTATGGTCGGAGTGATAAATGTACGTGGAGAAGTGTTACCCATTGTTGACATTCGCGCCATACTCAATGTGCCGATCACTGAGTGCGAAAATTTCCACAAAGCTATCGTCGTCCAGTTTGAGAATATTTCTGTTGGAATTGTTGTTGAAGAAATTATTGAATCAGTGTTCCTTCAATCAAGTGACATGGTGTCTGGCTCTTTGACCGGCAGTGTGCAGGAAGAAGGATATATTCGTGGGATTGCTCAATTCCATGACCAGAAATTCCTTAAGGTGTTGGATTTGCAGAAGCTCCTGGTGAATGGAGAATTATCGGTTGACCAAACATTTTCTCAGGTAGCATCTGATCCCCAGCAGGCCATTTTGGAAGATAGTGGTGAGTCTGCTGGCGATGCGGGGAGTGAATTACGTGCCATATTTATGCGGGAGAGCAAAGAATCTCTGAAGGATCTCCGTGAATCGCTCGTGAACGTACGAGGTCATTTTTATGACACTGGAGATAGAAAGGACGATTCGGGTCTCACCGCGTTACAAAAAGCCTTCAATCAAGCCCACTTTCTGATGAGTGTCGCGAGAATGCTCGGAGCGAGAAAAATGGAAATTGTCGCCCGCCGTGTTGAGGACTTGTTGCGATTGGCGAAGCGCGGACCGAATGTGTTGACCGAAAAATTTATTGACAACTTAGATCAAGGCATCAATGGTGTTCATGTACTCTTTGCTGAATTTACAACAGGGGCCACGACAGATATTGATCCCCTTGATTATTGTAATGAGAGAGCTGTCGCTGAAACAGGAATTGCCCATGAACCTATACAAGTAGAACAGGGCGAAGAAGTAAGTCCGGGAGGTCATGAAGGAACCCTCCTCGTTGAATCCGGCAGACTAGATGAATTGATGATCCTGATCGAAGACCTTAAGGCGGTCATTTGCGGTCGGCAGGAATGTCTCGTTGATACGACACATCTAGTGGAGTTTTCCGATTCCTGGAGCCTGGCGGTCTTTGAGCACCGTGCTATTGGTCTCGGCGGGAGTCATTCAAAACAGCAAATGACCAGAGAAGATATGATGACCTTTTATAAACAGGAAAGTGAACGGCTTACTGCATTAACGAGTGTGGTTGGTCGTGTCGCCAGAACTGTCAATGATGATCAGCAGCGACTAGGTACGATTTCAGAGGCTGTGGAGGAACATATTCGTTCCATGCGTCTTCTGTCTTTTTCCTCATTTTTTCAGGACCTCCCAAAGATAGCTTCAGATATTGGTCGAGAAATGCATAAAGAGGTTGAGTTGAGTATTGAAGGTGGGCATATGACGGTGGATATGCGAGTTTTGAAAGAAATAAAGGAGCCGTTACACCATCTCATTCGAAACGCCATTCAACACGGGATCGAATCGCCAAGTGAACGGATTCAGGCCAGTAAGCCAGTAAAGGGGGCTCTTCGGCTCTATATCTTTCAAATGGGAACCTACCTGCTTCTTGAGATATGGGACGATGGGAGAGGATTGGATATTGAAGCTATTAAACAGACTGCCGCAAAAGATCAATTGTTTTCTCGCGAGGAATTGAAAGCGATGCCGCTACCGCAGATTGAATCCTTAGTCTTCAATCCAGGCTTTTCCACTGGATCTTCTCTTCAAAGTGAGTCAGAAACGGGAATGGGATTAGACGTGGTCCAGTCGGCAGTCAAGCATCTTAAGGGCGCAGTGTATGTGGGATCGACTCCCGGTTCTGGTTGTATGGTCCAAATCCAGTTGCCAGGGCCCATGCCGCCTGTTCACCTGCTCATTATTTCCGTGGCCGGTCAGAGATATGGAATTTCCATTGATCAAGTTAAGACGACGACCCACATACAATCGAAGGGCCCACAGGCTTCCAAGAATCAAGAATTTGTGAGTGAGGATGGCCAAGTTGTTCCTCTTGTGACTCTTGCTGAGTTGTTGGATGTAAAAGAGCCGTTTAGTTCGGATCAATACTCTCTCTGTGTTGTTGTGGCAGTAGAGGGGAAATCACTTGGATGCCTCGTGGATGAAATTTTATTTGAGCAAGAAGTGAAACCTCAACCGCAGGGCCTTATTTTAAAAAGAGTACGGAATGTGTCAGGTTCTGCCATTCTTAATACTGGTGAGGTGTGTCTCATTCTGAACCCAGAGGATCTCATAAGAACTGCCGAAAAACATCTAACCGTTTCTCACTCTCTCTAATATTGTGTTCCTTGATAAGGAACATATGGTTCTTTGTACACACCTGTTTTTCTATTTTCTGCTCGTAGTCTGTCCAGGACCTAAAGGGCACCATGTCGAAAGTCCTAAGCTCATGTGCTGAGCAACGACCAATCCGAACTTTTCTTGTAGGCGAAGCCCTCGCCTCCCTCAGGCAGATGATTGCCACTTCATCAGAAATTGAAATTACCGGAACCGCGGACAATGGAAAAGAGGCTTTGGAACTCATTCCCAAGTCCAATGCACAAGTCATTTGTACAGAGTTGGAAATGCCCGTAATGGATGGCTTAGATTTCACAAGAGGCCTCATGGCAACTGATCCTCGAGCCATTCTTGTTGTGAGTCGTCCTGGTCAAAAAGAAGATCGCCGCAAGATGTGCCAGCTATTTGAAGCCGGGGTTATTGAAATATTTTCTATGTCGGAAAATGAAAGCGAGTTGGCCTGTAATGCGAATGTGCAAGAATTGATTAAAAAGATCAAAATACTCTCTGGAGTTATTGTTTTGCGGAGGCGAGAGATTTTTCTGCATGTTGCTCTGGGGGCCAAACAGTCTCTTTCTGGTATTGCTTCTCAAGCGAAACCAGCGCTAGTTGTGATAGGAGCGTCGACGGGTGGGCCACAAGCCCTCAAAGAAATTTTGATTCAACTTCCGGCTGATTTTTCATCTCCCATTGTGTGTGTGCAACACATTAGCCAAGGATTCTTACAAAGTCTGGTAGAGTGGCTGGCAGTGGATTGTTCCCTTCCTATCGTTGTTGCGAAAGCTGGGGAGAGACCTCAAGCGGGAACCGTCTATTTTCCTCCTGAATGTCGGCATCTGAAATTCGATGCCGATGGAAATTTTCTTGTAGCCATAGGGGCGAAAACTGATACCCACATTCCCTCTGTCTCAGTTACTTTTCAATCAGCTGCGTATTGTTTCGGAAGGCATGTCATTGGAGTTTTGCTCACAGGGATGGGGGACGATGGAGTTGACGGTATGTTGGCAATTGTCGAACAAGGCGGAATCACCATCGCGCAAAACGAGCAAACCTGTGTGGTATTTGGTATGCCCCAACGCGCCATTGAAGCTAAAGCTGCCTCACATATACTTCCTTTACAGGATATTGCCTCTATGATAACCCGCGGTCTATGGAAAAATCCCACTGAAGAAAGTGCCTGGTGCCACCATGAGAAAAAACCAAGGGAAGAACCTCTTTGGCAGAACGAATAGGAATCCTGAAAAGCCCCGTTGCCTGGACTGGAAATATTATATCGAGGCCACCTGGGAGTCCTGTACTTGTCCGGATCTTAAATGAAACGGGGAAGCCTAAGAGGAAAGCTAGAACGTTCCTTGTCTCATCTCAGTTGCTGCCAAGAATATTGAGCGGGTTTTGAATGGGATGTTGGAGGACGTTTCAGAATTGATTCAACCACGAAATATGAGTAAGTCATGAATAGTGAAACCGATCAATTAATGGACACATTACCTGTTTAGGACGACGAGGTAAGAGAGGTATATGCACTGAGACGGCCTTCCAAGTCTTTGACCTCGTCGCCTTTCTTTAATAGCTCATTATTTAATAATTGATTCTGGAGTTCCATATTTCGCAGGTCATCCTGCAGGCTTTGTAACTCAGGATGAAAGCTATCAAGTTTTTGCCGGGTTTCTAATACCTGACCAGTGAGTTGAGCCTTTGTCTCCTGTAATTCTTTGCCCAATTGCGCATTGCTGGCCACTAACCGCTGCATCTCTTGCGTGGGATTGGTTGGTGGTGCCTGTTTGGCTTGGGCGAGTTGGGTTTTGATCTCCTGTAACTCTTTGGTCAATTGCGTATTGCTCACCTGTAATGCCTGCATTTCTTGGGTAGGCTCGGTCGGTGGTGCCTGCTTGACTTGGGTGAGTTGGATTTTAATCTCCTGTAACTCTTTGGTTAATTGTGCATTGCTGACCTGTAACGCTTGCATCTCTTGTGTGGGTTTGGTCGGCGATGCTTGATTGGCTTGAGCGAGTTGAGTTTTTGTGGCCTGCAGCTCTTCTGTCAAGTGGGCGTTGATATCTTTAAGATTCCAGATTTCTTGAATTTTCTCTGCCCGTAGCTTTGAGAAATCAGCTTCGATTTTCGTGGGTTCGGTCGGCGGTGCCTGTTTGATTTGATCGATTTGGGTTTTGAGTTCCTGCAACTCCTTGGTCAAGTCCGCTTGGCGGACTTGTAAGGTTTGTAGTTCTTGGGTGACCTCGGTCTTAGCCTGGATGGCTTGGGTCAGTTGGGTTTTTGTTTCTGGCAGTTCTTTGTTCAATTGTGCATTGCTGGCCTGCAACGTTTGCACCTTTTGTGTGAGTTCAGTATTCGCTTGCAAGGCTTGAGTCAGTTGGGTTTTTGTTTCTGGCAGTTCTTTGCTCAATTGTGTATTGCTGGCCTGTATCGTTTGCACCTTTTGTGTGAGTTCGGTGTTCGCTTTCAAGGTTTGGGTGAGTTGAGTTTCTTGTGCTCTAAGTTTGGTCAATTCAGGTTCGATTTTCTTCACTTGGTCTCCCAAGCTTGCTTTGTCGCTACACAAGGTCTGAGCAACGGCTTGAACTTCTTCTAGTAGTTGAAGAATATCTTTTTTGCCCTTCATTTTTGTACTACCTTTCGCTTGACTGAAGATCACGTAATCCTTAACTGACTATTGCCGGGCACTTTTTAGGTTTCAACATGGGTTACTGCTTGAGAGTGTCCGATATGGTGTTCGCAAAATGTCTCATCAGCTACGTGCAGGGTTCCCTATTACCTGTTCGGTTTTTTTTCTCTAAATATTAAGGCCTTTTAACACAAAAAATGGTTCTTGATTGCCCCATTCATCTATTTTCAGCGCAGTTCTTTTGTGTTAAGCATCGGTAATTTTGAGTATTCAGTAATTCATTTAGTAGGACTCACAATAGTTTTCAATTCTTTTAGGAAGTCTTTGGCAAAACCGTACGCGCATTCTTTCAATTATAGATGAAAGTAATGCTGAAGAATTCTGTACTGAAGGAGGAGTGAGGAGCTGCAAGATGGAGAGGCTACGATTCTTGGCTGATGGGTTATGGCATTTTACCTAGGATACTGATCTCTCAGTAGTGGCATTTCAAGGACGTCGTACTTTGTATCAATGGAATGAATGGTAGGGGCAGGCCAGGAAATTTTCTTGATCTGACACAGATCTATCTGGGGGTATCTTTTCGGTGTTAGTTTGGAAGGAAATTTTTCTTAAAACCTCTTATTTCATAGGCCTTTATGGTATTTCATGAAGGATTTTAAATTCTCAGGTTAATATTAATAACGAAAGTTCCGATAATAGAAAATATACATCCTTAGCATGAGGAAATAGTATGAAATATTCTATAAATTTAATGATCGTTCTCCTATTTTTTTCAATTTCTGCCTGCTCGGAGACTGTTGATTCTGAATATTCCACTTTGAATGTAGCAACGAAGGAAAATGCTATTCGAACAGGGTTGATTCCAGAGTGGTTACCAACGACATCTCGGCAAATCACGGTAGCCTATGATATTAGTACTAATGAAAAAATTTTAGCGTTCCAATATAAGATCGCTGAAGGCTGGAACCCACTGGAAATATGTGAGCAAATTGATCCCCTCGAACCACCAAAGCCTCAAATAAGTCGTCCCTGGTGGCCTACCGATGTTCCTGCCGACAACACTAATCCTCCTCGACATACTTTTTACACTTGTGAAAATGGAGAATCTTTTCTCGCGGCTCATCCAAAAATCGGACAAGTTTTTTATTGGAATACGAAGATTTAGCATCTTCAGATTCTAAAATTTATTAGAAAAAAGTCGCATAGTCACAGCAAGGGCTATGATGTCTAAGCTCTATCGAAGAAACGGGAATTCAGATGGTGTCCTGCCTCATCATTCATTGATCAGTTACCCTTAGCCATTGTTTCTCATGTGAATGCATTAGCTTCTGTTGTCCCCACACAGGTGAATCTGCTTATGATTCACTCCTCAACTTCAGTTTTGTAAGAAATCCATTCGGCTATCAATAACTTCATTGTGGATAGTTTCGGACCATCCATGGGAATGATTTTGGTGAGGATTAGATAAAAGCTTTGCGCACAATCACGGAAGTAGTGGAGTGATACACCGTCCAATGAGAAGAGTCTTGGGAGAGCTTTACATATTGTTGAATATCGTCTGGTGAGCAAAGGCCGGTGCGGCAGTATTCTTGTTCTAAGACTAACGCCGATTCACCCATCACCCGTCCCATAGGTGAGTTGCCTGGGCAAAGATGCATGATGGATTGTGCCCGTTCAATGGCAAAGCCTACCTGTTCTAATTTTCGTGGCAGACTCAATGCATATGCTGGATCTAGTCCCGCGTTTCTGAACATTTGGCAAATGGCGCGATTTACTCTTCCTTGAGAACTTTCAGTGGGGAGGTCGGTTAATGTGGCAGATGTGAAATCAGGTTCCTCAAAGAGGGCCACTCCCCCAGGCTTGAGAAGAGAAAACATTTTATGAAGAATATCCAGATCAGATTGATTATGAATGAGGACATATCTGCCATGAATGAGGTTGAAGGATTGAGTTATGGATACCTCTAGAAATTGAATTTTTTGCACGTGAATCGGTGGAGACAGGTAGTCCTGGAGGTACGTGGTGTTTTTGTCGATCCCCACCGCCAAGCCTTCTGGTCCGACACGATTCCCTAGCCAACGCAAAATAGACCCTGCTCCTGCTCCCAATTCTAAACAGTGCCAGCCTGGTTGTATCCCTAGAGCTTGCAATAGGGCAATGGTTGTTGAATCATTGGCTGCTTCGACCAATTGAAGCCGTCGAAATTCTCGTTCTTCCGATTTGTTTTCAAAAATATATTCACTCATCTTTATTCCTTTTTTTGGGATTTTTCCCTGTGTGTATCGAGAGCCCCATGGGAGCCGGCGAGATGACCAGTAGCCCAAGCCCATTGAAAATTATATCCTCCAATGCGCCCATCACAGTCCAATAGTTCACCAATGAGATAGAGTCCAGGAACTTTTTTGGATTCCATAGTGGAAGGATTGATTTCTGTTAAAGGAATTCCCCCTGCCGTCACTTCAGCAAAATTCCAGCCTCGAGATCCAATGACCGGGAGTGACAGGTTGGTGAGAATTTGAACGAGGTTGTGACGCATGGTTTTAGGGAGATGGTTTACAGGTGTACGGGCAAGATTCGGTTCGAGAAATTGAGTAAATTGTGTGACCACACGATTAGGTAATCGTTCAGTTAATAGCCCGTGAATAGTTTTGTTCCCGGGGAGCGACATGGCATGAATGAGCCATTGTTCAATTTCTTGAGGGGCGGAGTCAGAAAAACAATTCAGATGAATTTGGGGTTGGTCCCCTTGTTCTGTTGCCAAAATCCAAAACCGGCTGGCGTCCATGACCGCTGGTCCGCTGATCCCAACGTGTGTCCATAATAGACTCCCAGTCCGGCGATCAATGATCCGATTTTTCACTCGAGTGGTGAGCATGACATCATGGGAAATTCCAGAAAGATGGGCGTGGAAAAAATTGTCATCCAACAATAAAGGAACTAGAGCCGGGCAAGTTGCTGTTACCGTGTGGTTTAACTGTTGAGCCAGTAACCAGCCCGACCCGTTTGACCCAGTTTTTGGAAGGGAGCGCCCACCAGTAGCTAATATGACCTGCCTCGCCTGAAGACAGCCTTGGGAATGATGAATGGAAAATCGATTGCCTTCGTGAGAGATCGATTGCACCGAGTGCTGTGTTAAAAGAGGTATAGCCAATCTGTGACATTCGTCTAAAAGGGCATTCAGAATCGTTCGAGCCTTATTGCTGACAGGGAAAAGTTTTCCAGTATTTTCAGTTTTTAGAGGAACTCCGAGGGAATCAAACCACTGAATGGTGGCCTGTTCATCGAATCGTCTAAGGATTCGATCGATAATTTTTCGGTTGCCATGAAAATCAGATGCCGTGACTTTTTGATTGGTCACATTGCAGCGTCCTCCGCCAGAGACCAGAATTTTGGCCCCAATCGTTTTGGCGCCATCGAGAAGAACGATGTGAAGGGAAGGGTTGGTTTTGGCTGCGAAAATGCTTGCTGCTAAACCAGCTGCGCCCGCCCCTATGATGGCAATATCTGCAGTTTGAGGCATAGGAAATATTGAGACAATGGAGAATTAAGCAATCATGGGTTTGGGGGAAATTGCTCGAGCACTTCAAAGGCGTCATGCGTTAAGAGCCATTGGCCGTTTGATTGTTTTTCCCATTTTTCTAGGGTAATCACGCCTCTTCCGACATTCATCTTCCAATTAGCAGTGAGGTGCAGGGTCAATTCGTCAATGATTTGGAGTGCGACCTCGTGATATTCCAAGCCTGTGGCACCTGAGGAGACGAACGGGCGCCAAAATGCGTCAATCTCTTGAGTTCCCGTAAAAGTCCCAAAGGGTTTCGCTTCCATCACGGCATTTGGTACATAGGCTGCGACGCAAGCGTCAACATCTCCCTTATTAAAGTTGGCAATCCACTGTTGACTGGCCGTTAAGACTTCCCGACGAAGGACGGTTGAGTGATCATCCATACGTTCCAAACCTTTCTTCCGAAATCTTCATGAATCATCTATTCCACAAATAGTCTATAGAATACATGTTGGTTATTGTATTTCCGATGTAGGTGACTCTACCTTGGAAAACAACATGACGTCATTATGGAAAAACTCTAATTTCGATTCCCATTGATCGGCTAGCCATTCAAACGTGGATCGGGAAAAAAAACAAACATGGGTGAGATCATTTTTGTAATGCCATGTCGCAAAGGCTTCCTGGTCTCGCACGAGTTTAGTCATGAGCCCAAGGTATCCTCCTGCTTTCACGAGTGTCCAAAGTTGGGAGAGAATCGTGGCTGGATCATGTAGATGTTCAACCACTTCTGTGGCCGTAATAAAGTCGTAGCTTTGGGATAAGGCGGAAGGGTTGTGGGCATAAAAATGGTCATACAACATAACGGCATGGCCCATTTCTTCAAACATGACTGAAAGTGTTGGGCCGGGGCCTGACCCAAAATCAAGGCCGTGACTGTTTGGAACAAGACGTTCTTGTAGAGGCAAGAAGAGGCGGCTTAGGAAGCGACGATACTCAGGGTCCGTTGGGGAGTTCTGATGATGATCGTAGGCCGTTTTTTCATCTACTTCTGATAAAAATTGTTCAGGTGGCACAAAAACAAGATGACATGTGTGACAGACAAAATATGTGCGTCGTTGGTCATGATAAAACTCGTCGTGGGTTTTTTCGTGGCACAGAGGACACATATTATGAAGGGAAGTGGTTTTGGCAATCTATCTTGGAATATGATGCCATCTATAATAGAGGATAGAATAATTAAGGGATGTTCACACCGTGAAAAATTTGCTGGCTTGAAGCAAAAAGAAGACGATTCTTGCTCACGAATTTTTCTTATTTTCCTTGTTTTGCGCAATCAATGCACAAGGGGGCGGTTGGGTCGAACTCAAGCCGTTTAGCGTGAATGTTTTCCCCGCATCGTAGACAGAGTCCAAATATTCCTTTTTCGAGGCGTTGCAGACTTGCCGTAATTCGTTGTAATTGGAGTGTTCGCCGTTGTTGAGATTCTTTAGCCATGGCTTGCCCTTGTAGAGCATCCATGCGGGAGACCCGGCCGATCGTTGTTTGATCAAGCTCAACGGTTTGAGCGGCCTCTTGCCCAGATTGTTCTACCGCTTGGAGGTCTGATTGCAGTGCGAGCAAGGCCTGTTTGAAATGCTGTGTGTCAAAATCGTTCATCATTGGAAGCGTCGAGCTCAACAGTTAGCTTGATGGGATATGTGGGGCAATGTACCCTACCTGAGTGGTAAAGGCCAATTATTCATTTTTACGCGAGATGAGAACCTATACAGGGAGGAGACATGATGGAAAAAGTATTAAAAGGGTTAGTCACATTTCAAAAGGAAGTATTTTCTAAAAAAAAGAAATTGTTTTCTTCCTTGTCAAAACAACAGAAACCCAGTGTGTTGTTTGTGACCTGTTCTGACTCCAGGATTGATCCCTCTTTACTTACCCAGACAAATCCAGGTGACCTCTTTATTATTCGTAATGCGGGGAATTTGATTCCCGCGTATGGTGCCGCTATGGGTGGAAGTACGGCAACGATTGAGTATGGTGTCTCTGTGCTTCAGGTAAAAGATATTATTGTTTGTGGCCACACCGATTGCGGAGCGATGACCGGGCTTTTGCACCCTGAAAAAGTGCAAGAGCTTCCTGCCGTTAAGGCTTGGTTGCAACATGCAGAGACGACTACGCGAATGGTCAAAGATCACTGTGCGGATTTGAAAGGAGACGAATTGTTCGCGGCAACGATACGAGAAAATGTCCTGGTCCAATTAAATCATTTGAAGACTCATCCGTCCGTGGCGACCCGATTGCGTCGAGGAGATCTTCGCCTGCACGGGTGGGTCTATTCTATTGGAACTGGTGATGTGTGGGCCTATGATTCAGAGGAAAAAGATTTTGTTAACCCTTGTGTTCAAAAGAAAAAACGGAAATAGTTGATGGTTTTTACTCCGTTAGGTATTCGATAACCCTTGCATCCTTGAACATGGTTGCGACTACCCACATCAAGGATCCATCCACGCACCGAAAAAGGGGATTAACCCAACCGAAATTGCCAGTATGTTCCGTTTGGGAATAGCGGTGTGAATAGCCGTTGCCTAGGTCGATAGATATTGCTGTGGAGCATTGGAGCTTCCAACGACCGGGTAAATGATTGGCCTCAGTAATTGATAACTTTATGGATTTTCCTGCTCCTTCGGAAACATCCATGCCATGTTTTTTTAGCTCATTTTTGGTCATCTCTATGGCAGCTTCTGTCCATTTATGAAGGTTAGCTGTCCAATTTGTGAATTTGTTCACGGAGAATATTACTTCGGATGATGGAGATTGATTGTTAATAAGGGCAACGGAGGCGCTAGAGGTAAAGCCGGGAATGCCCTTCAGCGGAACGGCATTGGGGTCAGGCGTGTAATAACGTGTGCAACCAACACATAGCAATAAAAGGAGAATAATCAAAAATTTTAGTGGCTCAATAAGCATAGTTTTTTCTTTTCGGAAGATTGCTGGTGTTATAAATTCCCGAGTCTAACGTTATTTCGTGGTTGTTTTAACCAAAGTGCGATGTCCTGCCCAAGAACTTTGGCGGTTTGCTCAAACACTGAACAAGTTCCTTTAAACCCTGACAAAAGCCCACCGATTGACCGCTCTCCTCCAGAAAAAGACCGCTTGAGTATTCCATTTTCATAGAGTTGGCCATGTATTGTAGTAGTTTTGGAGTTATCGAGAAATGCTCCGCCTATGCTAATGGCATTAATTATTTCAACTACGAGCACAATGCCAGGTTTATGTGGGTCAACATGATCCACTTGATTGACAGGAATGCCCAGTCCAACTGAATAAGAATGGATATATTCTGATAGTTGTTGGGGAAGGTTACATTCTTGCCGAATGTTTAACGGTACCATGTTTTCATTTTGATAGGGAATAATGTAATCGATAGAAATAGGTCCTGGACCTAATGAACTCGTGAGGGATGGCTGGTTGGGATATATGGACGGCTCCACTCCGCTGTTAGGTTGACAAGCGGAAAGAAAAAGGAGGGTGCAAATAAACATTAGCCCAATTTTCATTAAGACTCCCATTCAAATGCCAGAGGATGACAACAATGCTGGTGATCTTGAGAAGGATTTGTCATCCAATCAAGATGCTATGTAGATATTTCGAAAATAATATCAAACCTTCAAAAAAGTAGAAAGTTTTTGTCTATTTTGAAATTCAAGTGAGGCCATATTCGATTTCTTTTCTTTTTTTATGGTGCAGAGTTTCCGTTTCCTTCCCCTTGTAAAGATTCGAATTATTGGCAGCCACTCTACAGAAAAATGTCCTGGTGCAATTAGATCATCTCAAGACTCATCCATCTGTGGCCTCTCGGTTGAGGCAAGGAGATCTTCGCCTGCATGGCTGGGTCTATTCTATTGGAACGGGTGATGTGTGGGTGTATAACGACCAAAAGAAAGAATTTATGAATCTCAATAAAAGGGCCAGAAAAAAGTCGTAACTCTTTCAGGGTGCCCGTCTTATGAAGATCGTGTCAAAGTATTGTGATCCGTGTGATGAAAGACCTCAGGGCGTTTGGCAATTTGTAATTGGGTGTCTTCTTTGTAACTAAATTTCCAAGGTTCGTGAATGGTTACCGTTAATTCATAGCGGACTGTTTTCATCTTTTCCTCCAAAAAGGGATTGGAGAGAATGCCATAGACTTCCGACCCCGCGTCGGCGGTCATGCAGAATTCTTTGGAATCTGGTTCGGAGGTTCCGCCTGCGTTCACCACCACGCCTCGTGGAACAATGAAGCATCGCATCACTTGTCTTTGCTCTGCATCCCATAGCCAATATCCCACTTCTTCGTGGAATGGTTGTTCCTGAATGAGAGGCCAAGCCATTGTGGAATATCGAAGGCCATATAAGGTTTGAGGCCCATTGACGACAGGCCCAATTGGATCAAACGTTAAGCGTTCTCGGAAATGTGTTTCTTTGGACCCGTCTTTTGTGGGAGCAATATCCACTCCCTCTTTCCCTTCCCAAATTCCAGCTAACGCTGCGAGAGGTCCAAGATGAGCGAGTATTTCAGGATCTGCGGATGGGGTATCGATATGGTCTGACATACGGGGTCTCCTTCATTAAAAAGGAATCGATCAGATAACAATCTATCAGGAAAGTAATTTCAATCAACCATATCAAAAGAACGTTCATTTTTAAACAACTTTTTAAGACAACCAGACACGGATCGATTGCATCCAACGGACTCCATAAAGAACAAAGCCTAACAATTTAGGGACACTAAGTTGGATTGGCTGGGTCTTTAGGCATTGGATGACATAGGTTGCAGCCTTCTCTGTGGTCATCATGAGCGGTTTCCATGAGGCCTTTGGTAATTTCGTATCGACATAGCCAAAGCGGATATTGGTAATGTGAATCCCTTTAGGTTTGAGCTTTAAGGCCATGGCGATAAGATAGTTGCTGAACCCCGCTTTTGATGCCGTGTAAGACGGTGCATCGGTATTATAAAAATCATCAGCTAAACTCGAGAGTCCAATAAAGTGTCCTCGGCCCTGTTCTATCCATCCTGGGGTAAGCCCTGCCAGTGTATGTACCATGGCGGTGAAGTTTACCTCGATAACATGGGCCTCTTGTGAGAGATCGGGAAGCGTGAGCCCCGATCCAATGGCCGCACAAAATATACATGTATCAAACGGACCTTCCTCCACTAGAATACGGCCTAGTTTATCAGGGTAATCAGGGGCGGAAATATCTTGGACAATGTGTGTGGGTCCATGAGGTCCTAGTGGACTTGGGCTTCGAGACATACCGACAACCTGATCGCCTCGGGCAACGAGAGCCCGTGTAACGGCAGCCCCAATTCCATCAGAATTTCCAATCAGTAATACTTTTTGTATCATGGGATTTTGTTGAATGTTTTAATTTGATAGGCAGTATAAAATCCCCCAGGTTGGGGGAAATTGCTCTAAAAGAAAAATCCGGCTACTCTTACTTTTAATGAACCTTTCTCGTGATTCCTGGCTCTTGGTCGTTGGAGCGCAGCCTACAGAATCAATATTCGTTTTTTACGCGATGAGGGGAATTCTTGGGATATTTTATCTTATTTCCATCGTATGCCTATGGAAACTTTGGAAAAAGCCGATATCTGTTTTAAGCCGAGTGCTTTGGTCATTTGTCCTTCTTATTCCTCTGATTGGGCCGATTCTTTACGGGGGCTTATTTCGGCCTCCTTCAATACAACCAGAAGATCAAAGAGCTCGTGGGCGATTTTATGGGGGAGGTTGAAGATGGAGCCTGGTGCGGCACACCAAGCGACATCTCGATTCTACGCAGGAGTCCTATTACTTCTGACAGGTCTTTTTGCCTGTCGAGTACTCGCGCAGCTCGTTCAGTTTGTCTATCCGGTAGATTTTCTTCCTCCCTATTCCGCTTGGCATAGCGGAGCCCTGCCCTATGGGTGGTTAGTGTGTGCACAAGGGGTGATTCTTGGTGCATGTTTGCGCATTGTGTGGGGCCTGAAAAAGGGAACGATTTTTCCAGCTGAACGTAAGGGAAAAATTTTACTCACGCTGGGTACCATCTATCTGGTAGGAATGTGCATCCGATTGATTGTCGGATTGACAATAGCCCCTGAACATTATTGGTTTGGAGCCTTATTGCCCACTGTATTTCATTTGGTGCTAGCTTCTTTTGTGCTGATCTATGGCCGGTTCCATGGTCAAGCTTTTCAGGTGCCAACACGAAATTCTCAAGGACAAACCCCATGAAGGTCGTTGTGCGGTATGCGGGCTATCCCATGATGCTGGCATTCGGTATTGGTCTGCATTATGTCCTTCTCGCGAATCATGCGGGGGTTCAAGTCGCGACCTATCTGCCTGTTATTGTTGGGGCGGTAATGATTACTGGATTGGAATGGGCATATCCTTGTAAACAGCAGTGGTGGGCCAATAAACAGGAGATGGCTCAAGATGCTATTTTTATGACGCTCATTCAAGGCGTTTTGCCAAAACTACTCGCTGCGGGCGTGATATTAGTGCTGTCAGAGAATTTTGATAAGCAGTATTTATTGGTAGAGGGTGTGTGGCCGACTCAATGGCCTGTTCCCTTACAAATGCTGTTGATGATGGTGCTTGCGGATGGCTTGCGGTATTGGTTACATCGTTGGGCACATGAATGGGAACCGCTTTGGCGTTTTCATGCGGTTCATCATTCTCCGCATAAATTGTATTGGCTCAATGTTGGACGATTTCATCCGATTGATAAGGGATTACAAGTCGTGTTTGATACGTTGCCATTTTTATTCCTAGGAGTTGGGGAACAGGTGCTGGGTCTCTATGTTGTCTGTTATGCCATTAATGGCTTTTTCCAACATTGCAATGTGGATCTGCGTCTCGGCATCTTGAATTACCTCATTAGTGGTCCAGAATTACATCGTTGGCATCATTCCAAATTGAAGCAAGAATCAAATCATAATTATGGGAATAATCTCATCGTCTGGGACCTCCTGTTTGGCACATGGTATTTGCCCAAAGAACGGATGGTGGAGGAATTGGGCTTAGTGAATCGACAATACCCATCCGCTTTCCTAAAGCAGATGACGGTTCCTTTTATTCCAGGAGCAGATAAACAATCGGTATCAACATGAATCGTTTCACTCTCGGACACAATCCGCAAATGCATGTGAAGATGTTGGAGCTAAAGCATCGATTGTGGAAGCCTTTTGTTAAGGATTCCCATAATCCTCAAGCCACGCAGCAAGCTCTGCTAGAACGTATTCTTTCCACTCAAGCTCAGACGGAATTTGGGAAGAAATATCGATTGGCGCGTCTTCGTGGCTATCATGAGTTTAGATTGGGTGTCCCGATTCAGACGTATGAAGATTTGCGTCCATATATTCAAACGCAAGAAGACTTACAGGTGCCTCAGCTCAATAATGAACAACCTATAAGCTATGCGATGACCAGCGGAACGACGGGAAAGCCAAAAATGATTCCGATGCTTCATCGCACCATCCAGATGCTTCGGCGCTATCAAGGGTTGAGTACGTATGCGCAATACCAGGGAATTCCAAAGATCTTTCAAGGGAAGATGCTGGTTATTGCAGGCCAAGAAGCTGAAGGGCAGCTAGAGACAGGAACTTCTTATGGATCCATGTCCGGGTTCTTATCCGCTGCTCTCCCTTCGGTGCTTCAAGTTAAGCGGATTCTTCCAGAGGCTATTCACGATATCTCTGAGTACCAGAAAAAATATTTGTACTTAACAGCGTGGGCCTTATCAGAGCCAAATCTTTTTGTGGTGGCCACGGCTAACCCGTCTACCTTTCTCAAGCTATTGGAAATAGGTCGTCAACATTTTTCTCAACTTGTCGAACAGTTGAAAGTGAATTGTAAGAATTCACATGAAGGAGCAATTCCCGTTCCTTGTCCTACGCGGCGACGATTACAATTCCTAGAATCTTTTATTGGACATGAAGATCAGTTAACCGTGGAAGCACTATGGCCGAAGTTGAAGGCGGTAGTGACTTGGACCGGAGGAAGCTGTGGGGTATTGATTCCAAAGCTCAAATCTAGACTTTCAGCCAAAACCGCCATTGTGGAAATGGGATATTTGTCCAGTGAGGTACTCGGAAGTCTGAATGTGGATGTCCAAACCAATCAATGTGTTCCTACCTTTCAAGAAAACTTCTTTGAATTCGTCGAACAGAATGATTGGGATGCCGATCGTCCCAATACGCTGACCCTTGAACAATTGGAAATTGGCAAACGATATTATGTGCTGGTGACTACGATGAATGGGCTCTATCGCTATTTTATGAATGACCTCGTGGAGGTCACCGGGTGGTTTTATCAGACCCCTACCATTCGCTTCGTCCAAAAGGGTAAAGGGGTGACCAACTTGACTGGCGAAAAGTTGTATGAATTCCATGTGATGGCTGCTGTTGAGCGCATTCAACAGGAATATCAAATCATGGTGGATTTTTATGTCATGTTGGCCGATCCACTGACATTGCAATATACCTTATACCTTGAGCATCCACCGTTGGACTTTTTTGTCGGATACAAGCTGGAGCAACATATGGGAATAGCCAATGTGGAATTTCAATCCAAACGAGAGAGTGGAAGACTACAACCACTTATAATTGTGTATCTACAACCAGGGACGGGCGAAGCCTATAAGGCCCATTGTCTCCAGCAAGGTCAGCGGGATACTCAATATAAGGTGGTGCGATTACAATACGCCAGAGACTGTTCTTTTAACTTCCCTGCCTATGTGAGACCGTGAACCAAGATTTTCTGTGAAGCTCACGATCAAACAACTAGAAATCCCATTTAAGCAGGCATTTGCACATGCCACAGCCACCCGTTCCTGCACAGAAAGTGTCGTGGTGACAGCAGAATTTTCAAATGGGATACGAGGAGTAGGTGAGGGATGTCCAAGGAAGTATGTCACCGGAGAGTCGATTCAAACTGCCTTGGATTTTTTTAATTCGAATCGAGAGGAATGGGAAGAGTTTAATCGTTTAGAGGATCTTAAGGCATGGATGTCTTTGAATAGAGAATCGATCGATAATAATCCAGCCTGTTGGTGTGCAGTCGAGTTGGCCTTTTTAGATGGGTGGGGACAAGATAAGAGGCAATCAATAGAAAGTTTTCTCGACCTTCAGGCGTTAACTGGTGATTTCCATTATTCTGCTGTGTTGGGAACGGAGAATCTCGCGAGCTTTGAAAAACAAGCTCAGCAATTTTCAGCACTTGGTTTTTGCGATTTTAAGGTGAAGGTCAATGGGAAGATTGAAGAGGATCGACACAAAATTCAGTTTCTCACGAGTCTTCCTATTAATAATATTCGTATACGTTTAGATGCCAACAATCTCTGGAAATCCGCTGTCGAAGCCGTAAAGTATCTCAGTGCTCTTGAATATCCATTATTTGCGATTGAAGAGCCATTGCAGGTTGGAGATTATGACGGTTGCCGGCAAATCAACCAAGAACGTGGCTGCCCGATGATACTGGATGAAAGCTTTTTGCGGATTGAACAGTTGGATGACCTACAAAAGGATCCTCAGTCTTGGATTATTAATATTCGAATTTCAAAAATGGGCGGCATGCTCCGATCCTTAGAAATTGCCAGACAGGCCCAAGCCATGGGTATTCAGATTATCATTGGAGCACAAGTCGGAGAGACAAGTATTCTCACTCGAGCGGCACTCACCGTTGCTAATCAAAATCGTGACAATCTTCTAGCCCAGGAAGGGGCGTTCGGTACCTATCTTTTAGAACACGACATCACTGACACCCCTCTCATGTTCGGCAAAGGTGGAACACTCGATCCTCAACCTCTCAGCAGTCAGCCTGGCCTTGGGTTGGTTCTCTCGCAATTGTCCTAGTTTTTTTTCTGTTGAGTCAGAGGATCATATGATTGACTTCCTTTCCTTCTGTACATTTTCTGAGGGGTTGGCTAGGATGGTGGTCCAATCACCAAATTCTTGAAAACTTGAATATGAAAAAGAAGATTGCAGTTTTTGTGTCTTTCGCTCGTGCTAATCGTGATTTGGCGACACGGTTTTTGAAAAAGTTCAAAGAGCAGGCCGCACCTTCCAAGCACTATCACTATGTCTTTTGGAGAGATGCGGATATTCTCGTTGGGGAAAAATGGCATGAGACCATTCAGAAAGCCTTAGGTCAATGTGATGTTGGGTTGGTGTTAATCAGTCCCGCGTTTTTGGGATCGCAATACATTCAGGATCATGAATTGCCAAAATTTTTGAAAAACAGAGGAAAGTCAGTTATTCCTGTTTTGCTCCAACCCATTGACTTAGATCGTCATGATCTAAAGGGATTGCAGCGCACGCAAATCTTTCGTTTGGATCGTCCGCGCTTTGCTTTCCCCAAGGCCTATGGAGAATGTTCCGGACCTCAACGCGATCAATTTGCGCTGGAGCTCTTTCGTCAGGTTGAAACTCGTTTGGATAAAGCCTTAAGCAAGTAGGTTCGATTAAAAACCCCCGCCTTTGTAAGGCGGAGATAGGGAAGTAGCGTTTCCCGTATGAGACAGTATTATTGTCGGACGCAATATCTTCTGGTAAGCCTTGGCCAATAAGAAAATCTATAAGTCCCATGACCGAACCCACAATTACCTGCCCAAGTTGCAAGACAGAGATTAAACTCACCGAGTCGTTGGCGGCGCCGCTTATCGAAGCGACCAAGAGGGGCTATGAGCAGCGCCTTGTGCAACAAGAAGCGGAATCGGCTAAACGCGAAGTCAG
Source organism: Nitrospirales bacterium (assembly GCA_029261295.1). GTDB lineage: Bacteria > Nitrospirota > Nitrospiria > Nitrospirales > UBA8639 > Nitrospira_E. Next base: position 33,183 of record JAJDBP010000009.1, read on the forward strand.
GGTTCGTGAGCGTGAAGCGGCGTTAGCGAAATCGCAGGAAAATCTAGATGAACAAGTTGCTGACAAGCTGAAGGTTGAACGAACTCGAATTGTCGCCGAGGAATCCAAAAAAGCCAAGCTCGCGCTAGCCAATGACCTGGAACAAAAATCAAAAGATCTGATCGAGCTACAGGATATATTAAAGCAGCGCGATGAAAAATTAGCTGAAGCACAAAAAGTTCAAGCCGATTTACTTCGCAAGCAACGTGAACTGGATGATGCTAAACGTGAACTCGATCTCACCATCGAAAAGCGGGTGCAGGCTGGGCTTACCGCCACACGCGAGCAAGCCAGGAAAGAAGCGGACGACGCATCAAAGCTAAAGCTCATGGAAGCCGAACAGACAATTTTGGGTATGCAAAAACAAGTCGAGGAATTGAAACGTAAGGCTGAACAGGGTTCCCAGCAACTTCAGGGTGAAGTGCAAGAATTAGAATTGGAAGCACTTCTCTCTTCGAAATTTCCTCTGGATCACATTCAACCGGTTGCAAAGGGAGAGTTTGGAGGAGATGCCCTTCAGCGAGTCACGAGTCCGCTTGGCCAAGTCTGTGGGGCTATTCTTTGGGAGTCCAAGCGCACTAAGCATTGGAGTGATGGTTGGTTGGTTAAATTGCGTGAAGATCAACGTCAAGCGAAAGCGGAATTGGCAGTGATCGTGAGTCAGACGTTGCCCAAAGAGATTGATACTTTTGATCTCGTGGATGGAGTTTGGGTTACTCATCCTAAGGAGGCCATACCTTTGGCTATCGCTTTACGGCAGGGACTGATGGAAGTCGCTGCTGCGAAACAGGCCACCGAGGGTCAACAAACAAAAATGGAAATGGTCTATGACTATTTGATGGGACCACGCTTTCGTCAACGGGTGCAGGCCATTGTGGAGGCCTTCAGCACAATGCAGGAAGATTTGGATAAAGAACGCAAAGTCATCACGAAACAATGGGCCAAGCGAGAAGAACAAATTGGTCGAGTGATGCAGTCTACCGTTGGTCTGTATGGAGATCTGCAAGGCATTGCCGGAAAAACCCTTCAAGAAATCGAAGGGTTAGAGCTACAGGCGCTTGAAGGTCCTCGGTCTGATGCGAAAGAAAAATTATTGTGATTTCTTCTTGGACTTGCTGGAAGTGATTGGAATCCAGGGGTTTGAAGGCTCAGCAGATTCAATAGTATCATGAGCATGAATGGCCTCGTCATCCAGCAGGTTCAAGAAGCGTTTTGTGAAACAGAGCATCCCGGTGATGCCTTTTTGATTGGAAGTCACGATGGCTGTGAGCCAGCAGAAGTGATCGCTCCGTTCCTGAATGTGACGAATTGGGCCGATGTTTCTATTGAGACATTAGATGAGAACTCTGCCGCGTTGAGTTTTTTCTCGGAAGGCGGGTTTCGTTTTTTCCTGCCTTCGTACCTGGTTGCGGATCTGAACGGGCATCTAGAGCATGCCGATCCTGTCTTTCATCTGACTTTCGGTTTTTCTGATCAGACTGTTGAGGTTCCGGCTGGGGGGCATCTCCATGATCGATCGATTGGTGGATCTGCGTTGATCAATCCCAGGCGATATGGGGCCCTGACCTCATATGATTATTCCCGCTTTCGTCTCTCCATTTTTACTCGAGAAGAGGCAGGAGCTATCGTCGCATATTTAACCTATCGACTGGACTCGGATACCGATGGGTTTGATACGGAGAGTATTGACGCTGCTCTGGCTAGCTTTTGGCGTGAACGGGCGGAAAACGCCGCGACTCATAGGTTGCTCAGGAAACATGCTGAGGCCGAAGCTGCGTATTTTCGCGACCTAGAACGCTCATGATTTCTCAATTTTCCCTCTAGTAGTAATTCCTTCGTATTGGTCTAGATGACAAAGTTGAAGTGTCCGATTAATCCATTCGCCTTTTTCTCTGATGGATCGGGTGCATAGTCCACAATTACGGCTTGTTGTTCTTTGGGGGTGAGTCCAGCATCTAAGATCACCACATCATTTGGCAGTAATTCTTGATTCAACGTGTTATTTGGGATCTCTTCTCCTCTGAAATAGAGTTGGGTGACGAAGATCGGTGTGTTGGGAGATAGAATTTTGAAATGTAGATGTGACGGTCGATACAGACCAGCTCGAAGGTCTATGGGGTAAAATCCGGGTACGATAGTTTTAAACCAATACTCTCCTTGTTCATTGGTCACAGCTTTTCCCCAATATTGAAAATACTCGTCATGCGTCCGATGAATGATTTTGCCGGTTTTGGGATGGGGAAAACTGTTCGTTCCTTCGTCTCCTTTATGATTGTATCGTCCTGAAGCTGATGCGCTCCACATAATGAGGGTCGTATTTGGAATGGGTTGGCTTGTTTTGGCATCGAGCACCTGGCCGCTGAGGACAATCACCTGCCCCTTGGCTTTCCCCTTGCGACCTTTCACAAAGGTCAGGTCTTGATCGTTAGCCTGGCTGATTGGGATATTCGGATCAGGATTTTCACGAATAGCATCGACTTCATCTCTATCATCCGGGAAAAAAGGCCCTAACCCTTGTTCGGGTGTGGGCTTGGTAAGGAGCGCGGCCAAACTCGTGTAGGTGAATAGGCCGCTCATGATCAATCCGACAAGTCCTGCACTTCGTGTTAACATCGTTCGTCGGGATAAGTATTCAAAGGGGAGTGGCATAGACGCTCCTTTCTTCAGAACAATATTGAATGCTTCGGACGGTCTGCCTACTGGGTGGGGTCTGTGTCCGGACTATCAAGGAAATATTGCGGGCACTTGGTGCCTTCTGCTTCCAACTGTTGGTATTGGCAGGGAGGGATATCTTCTTTCAGACGACGGAGGAGAAGGCGGAATTTCATATTTGGAGGCATGTCGCATACCCAGACATGCATGCCTGTTTCCAGTTCTTCAAAATGTTTTTTCACTTGAAATCCTGGGCGCTCCATGAAGTAGGCGGAAAGAAATCCGGTAATGCCTTGAACCACCCAGGGGTGGTCTTTGATGTACCGATAACTGGCTCGAAGTTCGACTGTTTCGTTCATAGATTGGTGAAGAGAGGTAATGGGGAATCTATAGATGGGTCGTCGTTTACCATGAATGCTTTGGCATCTTACCTACCTGGTCGATGAAAAGAAACGAATGCCAGTATGATAGGTCGAGGTTCGTATGATTGAGCGTGTTTCTTGTGCGGTTTGTGAGAAAGCTTGGCCGCCTGATGATCATTATATTGGGGATCTTGGCCTGACAAAGGCGTATTTATTTGAAGATCAATTTTTTGCCGGCTGGACGGTCCTGATTCTTAAAGAACACCGCACTGAATTGTTTGAATTGACTCGAGAAGAGCGAATGGGGTTGGTTGAAGAAGTGAGTCGGGTTGGGGAAGTTATGGCGAAAATTTTCGAGGTCAGAAAAATAAACTCAGAACTCTTGGGTAATCAGACCCCACATATTCATTGGCATGTGATTCCCAGGCTGATGTCCGACCCTGAGCCCTTGATGCCAGTATGGTCTGTGTTGCATGAACCTGCCTACCTGTCTCCCGATGTATTGAAAGAACGTCTTTCTCTATTTCGTCGAAGTTTAGGGATTTCCTGAAATAGGGATCTCCTCTCACTAAATTTTCTCATTTGTTTTATTCAAAAAAAGGCCGGGTGGCCCCGAACTCAGGCCACCCGAATCTGGTTGGTCAGCAATGATTAATCGTGGTCTTTATCCTTGCCATGTTTCCCTTTTCCATGGCCTTTGCCTTTTTTGTGCTTGTCCTTGTACTCCTTCATCTTGGCCTTCCGTTCTTCCCTAGATTTTTGGAATTTTTCTTTTTGCTCAGGAGTGAGTTGGGCTTCAACTTGAGCCATGGCATGTTGGCGTACTTCCTTCATTTGATTATGAAGGGCTTCCATTTTTTGATGCTTGTCTTGAAGAATTGGGAGAATCTTGTCTTGCTGCTCCTGGGTGAGCTCCAGTTTTTTAGTCAACTTTTCGAGTTTTGATTGTGGGTCATGTTTATGGCCATGCCCCTTTCCCCCGGCCAAGGCTTGGCCAGCACCTAGACTTAGGGCTATTCCCATTAGAATCGTGACGAATAGTCGAGATAGTGAATGGCTTACATGATTTAGAGTCATCTGACCCTCTTTAGGATTGTTCATTCAGTCCTCCTTGAAATGTGAAAAAGTAAATAGGAATTTTGGGGGCTAATTGCCAGTATATCAAATTATCAAATAAGGAGGGAGTAAGGAGAGGAGAATTCCCTTTTTCTTACGAAGAGATATTTTAATTCAACTGCCTGGGAGTATGACTGGAAGGATGTAGTTCACAGAATAACACCAAGATCATTACAGCTTTCCGCGACAAGTTGAGCTTCCACATTGACAGAACAAGGTCCCATTATGGTGCGAAGGGTGACAGTCGACCGTGAGTTCTGTGCCAGCTTGAAGAGGGCGAAGGGTATAAAATTCAGCGCGTTCACCAATGATCCTCATAAAAGTATTGGGTGAACAGGAATGATTGATAAACCGAAAGCCTGAGGTTTCGTTCGTGGCGTCAAGAGAGAGTTGATGGTTTACTTCGACAATGGCAATCCATTTTCTCGTTTTCGCTCGTTTGCGCCCCTCGCGGTGAGAGATTCGTTCTCCGGTAAATTCGCCTATTTTTTGTCTAGCTCGTAAGGGGATCATTGTGAAAAGGCCTCGACCCTCAATGCGGCTCGCTTTGACGGTCATGGGTATGGGCCACTGATGGCCAACCGATCGTTGCTGATTCTTTTTGGTCCCTTTATTCATTCCAAATATTATTTGATTGCAATGACCATGGAGTCAGGGCCGATTAGATGTTCAACGCGGGTTTCGCCAAATCCAGCTTCTTTGAGCCAGGCTGTACAATCGGCTCCTGTATAGTCAAATCCTCCAGTCAATTCGATCAGCATATTCAGGCTCATGAGCAATCCGAAGGTATTTTCTCGGCGTTCGTCATCAATCAATGATTCAAAGATGATCAAGGCCCCTCCTTTGGGGAGAGCATCGTAGGCTTTGGCAATTAAGATTTTTTTCTCCTGAAGATTCCAATCGTGGAGAATATGTCCCATAGATAAGACATCGGCTTTGGGTAGAGGGTCAGTGAAAAAATTTCCAGGAATAAATTGGAATCGATTATTGAGATCAAAAGATTGGATATATTCTTCAAAGATCGGCCCTGTGGGAGGTAAATCAAAGCCACCTCCCGTGATATGAGAATGCGTTAAGGCGACTTGGACCACAAGGCCGCCTTGAGCCGATCCGATGTCGAAAAAGGTTTGATATTGATTCCAGGGAAATTGTTGCGCAATGGCTTTGCTGGCACCCATGCTCAATCCGGTCATGGACTGCAGGAAACTTTTGAGTCTAGCCGGGTCGGCATAGAGTGTGCCGAAAAAGTCTCCTCCTTCTTTGGTTTCATTTTGAGGGAGCCCGGTTTTCAGCCCTTCCGTGAGTGATCCCCAAAAACGGTAGAGCCGAGCATTCGCCATTTCTAAGAAACCACCAATATAGGAAGGTTTGGCCTTGTCTAGAAATACATCCGTCTCAGGAGTATTGCGATAGACTCCATTCTCTTTTGTTAACATGCCTAATGAGACAAGGGCGTCAAAGAAGTCACACGCACTCCGGGAATGTAAGCCCAAGTGCATTTGTAAGGAAGGCGCATCCAATGGGTGGCGGGCGAGTTCAGTGAAGACTTCTAACTCAACGGCACTGAGGAGAGTTTTGGAACCCCAAAAGGCCATGCCGAGTTTCATGATATGTTCTGGTGAGGGCGATGAACTCATCGGGTATCTCCAAGAGAAGGGAAAAAAGTTATGTCAGGGCAATCCCGGTTAATCGCCGCCTTGGAAGGCATCTTCTTCGTGTTCCTCAATGACTTCCTCGGTTTCAATGCCTAAGCCCCCTTGAAACGATTCTCGAATGGCCAGAATGTGTTGTTGGGTTGGCGTCCCGTCGATCTGTTTGCCAAATTGCTCCAGAAACCGGTTACTGGCATCCAAGCCATGCTGGAAATATCGAGCTAATGGACCTTCGGTCACTTGTTGCCAGGTAATATAAATCAGATATTCGCGAAACCGTTGAGACTGAGGAAGTTTCTCCCCAAATTCTTGAAGCACTTCAAATGCTGCTGTGGCTTTCGGGCCTTGTACTGTGGAGAAGATCTCTTCGGCTTCCAGAATATCTGATTCAAAATCCCCTAGTTCTCCCTGTTCTTCGGCTTGTTGAAGGGCTTGGTGAGCAGCAATGGCTGGATCAAAGTTCATGGAATGGGTTCCTTCTCAGCAAAAAAGATTCAAGTTATTTGAAGGCCTAAATTGAAGAGTAAAGTGTAGCAGAAATTTAGTAGGTGTGAGTAGGAGCCAGCTTCAAATGGCCATAGGAGGGCGGTGGATTTTTTTTGAAACGACCAAATGAATGAGGAGAACTTTTGGTATTCTAAGGGAGGAGATCACTTGAGGAAATCCTGTTGGCGTAAATGATGATGAAACACAATGAACAATCTTCTGAAAGATGGAAGTTATTTTGTGCTTCCCGAATAGGGTATGTGACAGCTCTTGCTGAGACGGTCGAGCAAGGTTTCATTCGGCGAGATACGGAGCATCCGGCCTTTTGTGGCTGTATAGATTGGCATTCTAGTGTCCATGGTGCCTACGCCCTATTAGTGGCTTCTCGGTTAACCGGGGAGGATCATTGGGTAGAGGTTGTCGATGCTGCTCTTTCCTTTGAGGGCCTAGATGCGGAACTGGTTTCTCTCAGAAACGAGGAGCTGAATCATGAAATTCCTTATGGATTTTCTTGGTTTTTGCAATTGGCCATTGAACGGGAACGACGATGGGGAAAAACCGATTTGGTTCCCTTGGCTACCGAAATCGCCTCACGATTAGAGCAATGGATTTTTTCTCTTACGGCAGGGCAGGTTATTTCTCATTTGAAGGAGAGGGCATATGGCAATTTGTCATGGGCCTTGCTGAATTTATGGAAATGGAGTCAATGGAACGCTAACCAAGCCTTGAGCGAAAAGCTCCTCACCTTTACACGTATGTGGGTTATTCTTCTTGATGAGACGTTACCCCCATCATATGATGACCTGACTGATGAATTTTTTGCTGCGTCACTTCAACGGACCAGAACGATTCTGTCGATTCTTCCTCAAAAAGAATCTTTGCGGTGGCTTGAGGTATTTTGTCCAGACCGTCATTTTATGAAACCGATCCTTGCAGCCCCGACCCCACATTCCGGAGGGCTTAATTTTAGCCGAGCCTGGGGCCTTTGGACGCTCTTTCAATCCACTCAAAATTTGGCATTTCGTGACATGTATGTCCATCACATCGTGACTCATGTCAATCTCCATGAGTACTGGCGAGAGGATTATCGTAAGCACGCCCATTGGGTTCCTCAATTCGGCATTTATGCCATTGCTTTAGGCATAGAGCAGAACCACGCATAAGAGTTTAACGCGTTTTAATGTACGGCGGGAGAGATTTCACGAGACGATGGTCCATGAATGTGGAAGATGGGGCTGAAGATTACGTAAAGGTGTAATGGAAGGGAGTAAGTCGTGAAGAACACGATGGACTTCTTTCAACTCTTATTCTTTGTTTTCCTTGCTTTTCACTCTTCACATTGTCCTTTGATCCGTTCCTCTATCGGTTGATACGGGCGACGGTGTGGGCCATCGTAAATCTGGTCGGGACGAAAGAGATGATTCTCTTGATATTGTTCAAAGCAATGAGCCAGCCATCCGGCGACCCTGGCCATAGCAAAAATCGGTGTAAAAAGGTCGGTCTCGATTCCCATGCGGTGGTAAATGATCCCTGAATAAAAATCTATATTAGGGCGAATGCCTTTCGGTCCCACTTGAGATTCCATTTCCCTTTCCAGTGCTCTCGCCAGCGTATAGAGAGACCGTGTGTCGTTGGGATTATCCAGCTGCTGAGCAAACTTTTGCATGACGATGGCACGCGGGTCTTTCACTTTATAGATTCGATGGCCAAATCCCATAATTTTTTCTTTCTTGGATAGTTTGTCCTCTACAAACAGAGGAATATCTTTTTCCGAGTTGATCTCCTCCAACATATGAACCACGGCCTCATTCGCGCCACCATGAAGTGGGCCTTCTAAGGTTCCAATGGAGGAAGATATTACCGTATAGGGGGCGGCCAGAGTTGAGGCGGTCACCATGCCACTGAAGGTTGAGGCGTTCATCGTGTGCTCAGCATGCAAAATCAAGCAGACATCGAATATCTTTGTTAGCGCGAGATCTGGAACCTGTTCCGTTAGCATGTACAGGAAATTCTCGGCGTATGTGAGATCGTCGCGGGGTGGGATTGGTTCATCGCCCCGTCGTAGACGAGCAAATGCGGCAACAATGGTGGGAAGTTTAGCGATCAAACGAATGGCAGTCAGATAACGTGTGGTTTCTTCCCGCACATCATGGACGGGATAAAACATTCCCAGGGCTGCAACTGCCGCTTGCAATGCGTCCATGGGATGCCCCTGCTCTGGGAGCGATTTCAAGAGATCAATAATGCGATATTTGATTCGACGGTGGTGAAAAATATTCCTGGTGAACTGGTCTAGTTCAAAGTTAGTTGGAAGATGATTGAAAAGTAAAAGGAATGCGGTTTCAAGAAAGGAGCTGTGTTCAGCCAATTCTTCAATGCGGATTCCGCGATATTCTAAAATTCCCTCGTGTCCGTCCACGAAGCTGATAGACGATTTTGCCGCAGGAATCCCGGCTAATCCAGGGAAGAAATCATGCATAAGTTTTCTGTTCCTGGTTTGTATGTTTGGATCCATCCCATATACATGATTATAGCTCCCTGACTTTCTTCAACCCAATGAACAAAGCGCCGACTGGAAAAGCTGTATTTATTCTTCCAAGAAAGGGATCTATCACTTGAATTTTTCCTCGTTAGGGTTTTCAGCCTCTGCACGATTCTCCCTACAGCTCTTTCTTGCATAATGTAGGTGGTGCCCTGCATGTTTTTGAGTCCATTCAAAGGCCATAAATCTTATAGATTTGTCGCAACTCATTGGATTTATTCTAAAAATCATAAGCGTAGATTAAACGGAACGACCTTTGCAATTCTTCCTGGTTATTATTCATTGAGAATGGTTGGATATCCAGTCTTGGTGGGCATCAAATGCAGAGGAGGTCGGCGATGAAACAGTTTGGCTATCTTTGTGCTTGGGTCTTGATTTTGGGGTGCCAAGGGGTGACGCCGAGTTTGGCTGGAGATTCACAATTGGGCGGTGCTCTGCTATTGAGCCAAAAAGGGATTCAAGCTCAAGGAACAGATCACGGACAGTCGACCACAAAATTTCAAAATGTGGAAGGCACGCTCAAAGAAATTCAAGGCAATGTATACGTAGTTGAAAAAGAATCGACAGATCAGCGAATCCGAGTAGAGGTTGGACGAGATACGGCATTTCCAAATGGAGAAAAAGAGCCTGGACAATTGCTGCAGGCCTTAATTTCCACCAGTGACGGACATGCCTTAATTATTCGTTAATAAGGAATAGGAGATGAGTACCGGAAGATTATAGGAATGCGGGAGGGTCGGGCATTTCAGGACGTTCACTTTGTCACTTGGGGGAGATACGGTGAGAATCCTGAAGTGTTCGGACCTCCGCTATTTTTCAAATGTACCACGTATTGGAGGGGAAGCCAATGATGAGGTGCGAAACGTGTTCTCATGAATGTACGATTGTTGATTTTGTGACGTTTCGGAATGTCTGTGAGCATTTGTATTTAGACTCGCTCGCTAAAAAATCGAATCCATTTATGGGTTCTACATCACGTTCTATGTATTGCGGGAATGGATTCCAGGGGTATCGGTTAAACACGGTGGAAAGCCGTCCTGTTGGTCCTGAACTGATGCCTCTCAAATAATGAAGTTAGGGATTCCTGTCTGGAGTTCCCGAAGCTTGTTGTTCTGCGTGATAAGAACTTCTGACTAAGGGTCCAGATTCTACATGATGGAACCCGAGGTCTAAGGCGTCCTGTTTTAACCTTTCAAATTCTTCAGGTGTATAAAAACGTGCCACTGGGGCATGTTCCAATGTCGGTCGAAGATATTGTCCGATTGTGAGCATTTCACAGCCTCTCGTTCGAAGATCGTTCATTACCCCTCTAATTTCTTCTTCCGTTTCTCCCAAGCCAGCCATCAATCCTGATTTTGTTCGAGCTCCCATTTCCTGAGCCCATTGCAGAATCTTGAGAGAGCGAGAATACTTGCCTTGGGGGCGAATTGAAGGAAAGAGGCGGGGAACGGTTTCAATATTGTGGTTCAGAATATTGGGATTCTGATTAATAATCGTGGAGAGATCTTTCTGGCTTCCTTGAAAATCAGGGATAAGGACTTCCACCGTACAATCTGGATTTGCCTTTTTCGTTTGAGCAATCGTTTCCGCAAAGACTGTTGCCCCGCCATCCGGAAGATCATCACGGTTGACTGATGTAATGACGGCATGCCGAAGTTTTAAGAGGCTAATTGCTTCAGCGACGCGTTGGGGTTCGTGTAAGTCTAGTTCCAAAGGGCGCCCGGTCGTGACGGAGCAGTAATGACAGCGGCGTGTACAAATATCTCCCAGAATCAGGAACGTGGCGGTTCGATTATTCCAGCATTCCCACAGATTAGGACACCGTGCTTCTTCACAAATGGTATGTAGTTTGTGAGTCTTCGTAAGTTGGCGCAGTTCTTTATAATGCCGGCCAGGTCGTAATTGAATATTAAACCATGAAGGAAGAGATTTTTGTTTTGAGGATTTTCCCTGAGAACGATTGGAAGCCCTGATCTCGGTAGTAGGTATAAAGGTCATGGATATGGTTGGTACTCGTTTACAGAAAAGAAAAATGAGAGAGATCGAGACTCGATCACATTCAAGAAAGAGCATCATAGCATGTAGAACCTGGCGGGCCTACCTGTCGGTATTTTTAGAAAATTCTATCGTGAGACAGTGCTGAATTGTTCTGTGAAGATTGGAAAAATGAATGATTGAGGAAAGAATGCCGAAGAGAGAATGAACGAGCCCCGGTTGTCCTAAGAAATCATAGGGGAGAATTGGTTCGCCCATTCAATAGATTCTAAGTAGAATTCACGAATGATGGATGGATCTAATCGTAAGTGTTTTAATTCCATCCATTCACCTTGTTCATAGGCCTTCACACAAGAGAACACTAATCCCATATCTCCGGTACCTTGGGTTAAGGCGGCGACAATATCATCAGGTAGGGGAAGTTTTGTGAGAATATCCTCCATGGGGGAACTATATAAGGCTTCTAAAACCGACAGGAGGCCCATGGTGAAAAATTTTTCAGGGTTGGCGGCGCCTAGTTGATGCCCTAAACGTTCACACATCTTGGCTCGAACCAATGCAATGACTAAAATTTCATGGGCTTGAGTTTGACCGCTTGCCATAATAATAAGCGTGGCCCAGGTCCGAATGCGGTCAATACCGACCATGCAGGCAGCATGGTCGATGGAATCGACACGACGGGGAAGCCCGACATACGCAGAATTCACGTATCGAAGAACTTTATAACTTAAGGATAGATCGTTCCGGATGTGTTCGACGAGTCCTTTAAAGGGCATATGCGGATCCTGAATTTTCCCCATCAATTCGAGAAGCGCCACGCGATTTGCTGGAATTTCTCGCCCTCGAATAATATCAGGACGAAAAAAGAAATAGCCTTGAAAATAAAAGAACCCGAGTTGTTTACACAGTCCATACATTTCTCGAGTTTCTACTTTTTCTGCTAGGAGACGTATCCGGGAATCTCGTAGCGGCGCGATCTCTTGTTCTAACTGTTTCTGACTTTTCCCTAATACATCAACTTTGACAATATCGGCAAAATCTAAAAATGCCTTCGTGCGCTCATCATAGACAAAATCGTCGAGTGCAATGGTATAGCCTTTCACGGCTAACGATTCAAGAGAGTCTAGGATCTCTTGAGTTGGCTCAATATTTTCAAGGATTTCAAGGACGACGCGATTTTTCGGAAGGGCCTCACAATAGTTTTCAATGAGGAAGGGTTTAGGAATATTCAGAAAGGCCAGGTGGGAGCCCACGACATGTTCAAGCCCAATATCCAGATAGGTATTGAGAAGGACGGTGGCCGTGGCCACACTCTCGTCCGTAAATATGGCCTGACCAATTTCACAATTGCGATAGAGGACTTCATAGCCAACGGTTTTTAATGTAGGGCCAAGAATTGGCTGACGGCCGACAAACACGTCTCCATATTGAGCTAAGCTACTATTCATTGGGTCGGCTCAGGCTACTCTTTTTCTATTTTTCATGAAAATATGACGAGGCACAAAAGGGCCGAGTCATCCTGTTAGTTCTTTCGGCAGATCACAACAAACAATTGAGATCTCAACAAAAGTTGGCAAAAGAAACACGATCAGATGCCAAAGTCACTAAGGTCATGGACTCAATTTTGTGATTCATTGAATTTGAAATAAAGAAGAGATGGACTTTGTTAGCGGCTGGTATAGAACGAATATTTTTTGTGTGTTGTTGGAAATTATTTTATCTTACTAGAGATTGTGTCAATGACAGGCTGTGGGATTAGGGAAGGACACTCATGAACAGTCAAGGAAAAGTGAAGTCGGACTGGGTAGAATAATTGTATCTAATATGGATTGATGGCTTAGTATGGTGAGAGTACCTCCTAGGTGTTTATGCCCACTGGAATATTAATAAGCATGGCCGTGAGATCATCAGCAGGGATGGGTCGACTAAAGAAATAGCCTTGGTATTCATCACATTCCAGGCCAAGAAGCATTTCAAGTTGCTCTTTTTCTTCGACCCCTTCAGCAACGACTATCAAGTTGAATTCATGCCCCAAATAAATCATGGCCGAGATTAATGCTCGGTTTTCAAGATCCTCCGTCATACCCTCTAAAAAGGACCGATCGATTTTCAATTCATGGAGAGGAAGTTGCTTTAAATAACTGAGTGAGGAATAGCCCGTTCCAAAGTCGTCGATGGAGAGTTTGACGCCAAGTGTGATGAGTTGATTGAGGGTTTCTAGTGCCTGTTCCGGATGTTCCATCACCAGGCTTTCAGTCAGTTCAAGCATCAAGTACTGAGCATCCATTCTATAGATCGCCAAAGTATCTGTGACCATTTGGACAAGATTATTCGCATGGAATTGTTTCAGTGAAAGGTTCACCGAGATTTGAATAGTGACCCCCTGCTCTTGCCATCGTGCCCATTGGGAGCATGCTTCTTTCAGTACCCACTCCCCAAGCGGCAAAATCAGGCCGGTCTCTTCGGCCAAAGGAATAAATTGATCGGGAAAGACGAAGCTCCCATCAGCTTTTTGCCAGCGGACCAATGCTTCAACACCTTTGATTTGATTGCTCCGAATATCAACTTGCGGTTGGTAATGCAACACGAGCTGATCACTCTCTATCGCCTGGCGAAGTTCAGCTTCCAGTTGAAGGCGTTGTTGCCCTTTGGTATTCATTTCGCTTGAATAAAATCGATAGCCGGTTTGGGCATTGGCCTGCGCGCTGGCTCCGACGGCACACTGAATCAAAGACATGACATCTGTGGCATCGTTGGGATAACTGGCAATTCCGATGCTAGGGGGAAGGGAGACCTGGGTTCCTTGGGCATTGAACGGTTGCTGCATTATTTGAATAATGCGGGCACCCACTTTTACCGCATTTTCTGGATGAGTAATATTGGGGCAAACCACTGAGAATTCATCTCCGCTCACCCGAAACACGCAAGTGAAATCTTTTTCTTGGCCAAATCCCTGCCCAAGCACATCTGAACCTCGAATACAGGTCTGAATTCGATCAGCAATTTGCATGATGACCTGATCGCCTATCTGTGGCCCAAAGGTGGCGTTGATATTTTTGAAATGTGGCAGACTGATATGGAGCATGGCGAGATATTCCTGATGCCGTTCTGCTCGTTCTAAAAACCACGTCAATCGGTCCAGGAATAAGTTCCGATTGGGCAATTTGGTTAACCCATCATAATACGCCAGTTGGTTCTGATAGGCTTTTGCAGCAAGGGTATTCCGGACCCGTAAAATTAATTCACTGGGATCCACAGGTTTAGCCAGGAAATCCGTGGCACCGCAATCTAGTGCTTTAAGTTTCGTTTCAGCATCAGAGGAAGACGTGAGAATAATGATGGGAAGATGTGATAAATGGGCATGAGCTCGCACCTGTTGTAGGATTTCAAACCCGGTCACTTCCGGCATCATCAAGTCAAGCAGCAAAATGTCGGGACGAAGCTTCTCAAGCTTATCCATAGCTTCTGAGGAATTTTCTACCAACACAAAGCGTTGATATCCGGCATCCTCCAAAAAAGCTTGCATGACTTCTAGTGTCGTTCCCTCATCGTCAACCATCATAATCGTGGCTTCCGATAAGGAAGAAGAACTGTCTTTCAAGGTATTGGGGAGATGCGGTTCAATCAACGAAGGACTTTCAGATACTGATGCGTTGGAAGACTGCTGAGAGCTTTCTATATTTTGTGTCTTTGGGGTCATTTTAGAATGGCAAAATCTTTTCAGAATGGCTTTGTGGTCTATAGTGAACGTGTGGTTCCTCGAATCCTGAAAAAGCTCGTAAGCACAAAAAACCAATCAATTTCACATAGACCATAAGGAGCTAAAAATTCCGTTATATTACTTTCGGTCATTGTTTATCCAATCCTAAGGAATCTGCTGATTTTGCAGATATTTATTGAGAAATATCCATAAGGCTATTCTCGGGAGTCCAAGGATTCAGTCCCCGCAGAAACCGGAAGATCTGGAATAGATATTCGCGCGGCTAAACTATAGATTTGCTGAATAATTAGCTCGATGGCGGGGAAATCTTCCGATTTTGCAGCTATTTCCAGTTCACTGGCTGGATCAAAAAACTCATCAAAACCCACCGTTCCGGCAGCGCCTTTAAGCCAATGGGCCAATTTTGCGAGTTCATCATAATTTTGATCGGATACGGCAGTATCCATGGCATCCAATTGCTTTTCTAATCTGCCTACAAACCGAGAAATGACTTTGGTGAATTTTGGATTATTATTGCCAAGCCTTGAGGAAATGGGGCCCATCTCTTCCAGCGTTGAAGGGGTTGGTGTGGTGGAAATTGGATCGGTTGATGTGCGGACGGATACAGCAATTGGGCTGGCATGAAGGAGTGTAGCCAATTTCGAAAGGAAAAAATCCAGGTTTATGGGTTTGCCCACATAGTCGGTATAGCCGGCCTCAACAAGTTCTTGTTCAAACCCTTTCATGGCGTTGGCTGTTAAGGCGATGATCGGCGTTTCTATCCCACGGTTCCGGATCGTCTTGGTAGCAGTTGGACCATCCATTTTAGGCATCTGGACATCCATGAGTATCAGGTCATAATTGGTGGTGGTGGCCATCTCAACAGCCGTAAGCCCGTTGTCTGCCTCGTCAATTTGAAGGCCATAGCCTTCAAGCACCGCTTTGACAAATTCTCTATTTTCCGGACCATCATCCACGACGAGAATTTTCGCTTCTGGAAAAACCCAGCCTGTTGTTTCTTCAATCTGAGGAGCATCCAGTAAAGTGACAGCATCCTCTGGGGTGATCCAGGCAACCCCTTCAATGTCGCCTCCATCAAGCGTGACCTTAAACCGGCTGCCTTTCCCGGGTTGGCTCTCCACGGTAATGTCTCCATCCATAGCGCGAGCAAACTTTCGACTGATGGATAAGCCAAGGCCGGTTCCTCCAAATTTTCGGGTAGTTGAGGCATCGGCCTGCACAAAATCTTCAAAGATGCGACTACAGGCTTCATCTGTCATCCCTACGCCTGTATCAGTAATATAAACACAAAATTGAAGGTCACCATGGAGCCCGCGTTTGGCAGAGGCCGAGACCGTCACACTGCCGTGTTCGGTAAATTTCACCGCATTTCCCACGAGGTTTGTGACAATCTGCCGGATCTTTCCTGGATCGCTGGTAATGGTTGCTGGGACGCTGTCTTCTACCTGAAAATCAAGGTTGATGCCCTTTTCCCCAGCTTGGAAACCAAGAACCTTCACGACCTCTATGATGACCGCATAAGGATTAAAGGGAATTCGTTCAATATCAAGTCGACCGGATTCTACTTTTGAGAGATCGAGAATATCGTTGATCAATTCCAATAAATGTGTCCCGCTGGAGTGGATAATTTCCAATTGACTACGCGTCTTTAAGGGATCGCGTCCAAAATCACGTTTGAGTAATTCAGTAAAACCCAAAATTGCATTCATCGGTGTGCGAATCTCATGGCTCATATTAGCCAGGAAGACACTTTTGGCTTGATTCGCCGCTTCGGCGGCTTCTTTTGACTTGAGTATTTCGATCTCAGCTTCTTCCAATTGCGTCACATCGTCAAAACTGACCAACACGCCAACATGTTTGGCCCCACTACCAAGGATTGGGGAGCAATTGATCATGAGTGTGAGTCGGGTGTTGTCTGAACTGTGCAAGCGGACCCGTTTGTTTTTTTGCGCCTCTCCTGTTGCCAGGGCAATGTGCCAAGGAGAAGTCTCAGTCTCCAACAATTCCCCTTCCGTGTTAGACCATTGGAAATCGTTGACTCCTTGACCCAACAGCGCTTCGGGAGTAGTGGCTAAGAGGGTGGAAAACGCATGGTTGGCCAGAAGAATTTGTTCTTTCTGGTCAAGTACCAGGAGACCCTCTGCCATGGTATCCAATGCTGACCTTACGCGTTCAGGAACAGCTTGTGAGGGATCGAGTTGTTTCAACATTTTTCCTAAATATAGATAAAATCCTAAGAAGCACAGAAGGGCGACAAAAAGAAGCAATTGTGAATGTTGGCCTGTCACCATGGCTAGCCATCCGTCGTTGACCAAGGGGGTAAATCGTAGTTCAACTCGCCCCCATGGAGCGTCTCCTTCCCAAATGGCTACGGACAGCTGGGTATTGGTCGAGGGGTCAGACTCTTCATCGTGCCAATATTTTTCATGGTCACCAATGGTGACGAGTCGTTCCCCGGATTCGGTGCGTATGGCGGCGGAAAGAAGGGCTTTGTTTCGGTTCACGACTAGTTCTAGAATTCCTTCCAATCGGTCGAGATCTTTTTGGGTAATGAAAATTGAGCTATTGGCCGCAATGGATTCGGCTAATGCCGCACGCCCTTCTCGGACCGGAGAAATTCGGTCTGGCATCAGACCCAAGAAACTGGCTGTGAGCAGAACGCTAATCAAAAGACTGACTTGTCCAAGGGCCAAGCGGGATTTTGTAGAAAGAATGGTCATGATGTATGGCGTTGAAACCAACGAAAGCGACTCATTTTTGAGGGCACCGGTGGCGAGGGTTCCGACGTTTCAGGTTCAGAATCCTGTTGGTCAAATATGGACTCAAGGGCCTGATCTTCCTTGTTCTCTTCCCCTTTCGTTCCAGCTTTTTTTGAAGCTGAAGGTAACACCAGAAGAGGATTCACAAACTGCCAAGCTGGGACGGAAGACAATAAAGCAGTCAGTAGGACTCCACTTCGCAATAACCAAATCACGTAACCAATAGAGAGTCCACTAGACACGGCAATACTTGATGCCACATACGTTTTTTCAGTGGCCATCGTGTTGCTGAGTGCGTCACGAGCCTCATCAAGGCCCTTTAAAAACCCAGAAGTCTTTTGGAGGAGAGATTGCATTTGTTTTTTAAAGGTTGAAATATCCATGGGATTGCCTAGGATGCCCCATAATGATCCACTTGAACCATCAAGACTTTTTTTGCCGTTGAGCCATTGTATGAGCCCAAGATCCTTTCCTGTATTTTTCTCCAGAGGATCGCGTTTCTTTGCATCCAGAGTGGTTGAGGCGTGATTGCGATTTGAGAACAATCCTCTCCCTTGGGTAATGAGGTGTAACCCTCCGCCTGACAACTCTTTATCGGTTCCTCCTTTGTCAGCAGGAGGCGAAGGGGAAGGTGAGGGACTTGGAGGTGGTGGGAGGACAACAATAGGGACATTGGGGGCCACTGTTAAGTTGACCGTTACGGTGTTGGATGTCACACCTGAAAGATCTTCAATCGTATAGGTAAAGCTATCCGCTATTGTGGCTGACCCATTGTGCGTATAGGTTACGGTTCCATCAGCATTCACGCTAACGATAGTGCCATTACTTGGTCCGGAAATAATGGTGATGCTTGCTACATTCAATCCATCGTCCGGATCAGTATCATTGCCAGCAAGGTTCAGGATTGTCGTTAAGCCATGTGTGACGGTCAACCCATCGGTTACAGCAGTGGGAGTGTCGTTCACTGGATTAACGTTGATAGTTGAGCGGGCCGCTGCACTGTCGGTCGTTCCGTCATTAACCGTGATGTCAATAAGTCGATTCCCATCTGTGGGGTTATTGGTATCAATATGCTGATACTGAAGAGCCGGAATGAGCGTTTCGACTTCAGCTTCAGAAAACGTGCCCCCGCCTTGTTTGGTGATAGTCAAAGTGGCGGTGCCTGAACCTGGGGTAAGAATAACTCGGTATCTTCCTCCACTTGTGTCCTGACCAACAATGGCCGTAGCTAGAGCGAAAGTGTCGCTATCGAGAATAAGTGTTTCGGTATTACCATCTAATATCCCACTAATAGATAGGGTCACATAGGCGAAGGTGGTACTGTCTGCGTCCATAAGATTGGTGTCGCCATCGGCAATTGAAATGGGGACACTGCCCTCCGAGAACGTGGTCGAAAAGTTATTCCCAGTGGCACCAGAGCTGTTATTTAGATCAAGATCGAGCGTAGGAGTAGCCGTGGCTCCAAATTGTCGGGCAAAAACATCGGTTTGAGCGCCAT
This sequence comes from Nitrospirales bacterium, assembly GCA_029261295.1. Classification (GTDB taxonomy): domain Bacteria; phylum Nitrospirota; class Nitrospiria; order Nitrospirales; family UBA8639; genus Nitrospira_E. The sequence goes on from JAJDBP010000009.1 coordinate 52,005, forward strand.
CGCTGCCGGTCCACACGACGACGAAATTATCGTGATCCAACATGACGACAGAGGCGCGGTCTTGACTGTTGGTCGTAGTTTGGTTGACTCGAAATTCGACACCAACTTTTGTGCCATTGGCCGCAATTTTTTGGGCAAAGACGCCATTTGCATCAATATGGCCTGCCTGATCTCCAGTCCCTTCCCACGCAACGATGAAATCGCCCGCATCATTCATGCTGATAGAGGGATGCGTTTGGTTGCCCGCAATCGATGTGTTAATGATCTGAGGTAGAGCCACAGCAGCACCAGCTGCATCGAATTGTCGAGCATACACCCCGAAGCCGATTCCGGTGGCTTTATAGGCCACAGCAAAACGGCCATCTCCAGCCATATCAACTGAGGCACTTCCAGCCGAAAACTGGAAGGCCACATCAACTTGTCCACCTGTCTGAGGGGTCCCCGCATTATTATATTGGAAAAAAAATACGTCACCTAGTCCATCATCCCAGGCCACGACGAAATTTCCGGAATCAGCAATCCCTACTGAAGGATCTTGTGCAGTAGTGGAGGCATGAACTCTGATATCACTCCCGATAAGTCCACCCGCCATGCTGCCTTGTCGGACGAAAATGCCTTCGGCCCCTCCTATCCCGTCACCTTCCCACGCAATCACAAAGTTTCCTGCACCATTCATGTTGATTGATGCGTTGCGCTGAATATTTGCGGTGGCGACATTCACTTGGACGTCAGCCCCGTCAATTGCAGTGCCGTCGGCCATAAAACGTCGCATCAGAATATCATTGCCCTGTGTCCAGGCCACTACAAAATTTCCACTATCATCTATGGCCACATCAGCCCACTCATTATTTCCCCCGCTGGTATTGATTTGAAATTCTGCTACCGCGGGATTGCCATCTTTATCTATGACGGTGGCAAATATAGCGCTATTGCCGGTGAAATCTGTCCACGCCACAACATAATCTCCATTGGGCGCGATATCGACAGCACGTTCGGCACCGCGCACGAGACCTTCCGTTTGCTGGTCAGTTCCAGATGCTGCGTGAACCAGGAATTCTCCTGTAGGCGCTAGGGGAGCTAGTAGGCTGTTCCAATTTTCCTGGGCCTGGGCATTAATGGCAAGGGGTGTATCAATCGTGCCGGTACTCACTTCTAAGTCCCAGTCGCCGCCTAACGCTTCCGCTCCCGTCAAGTCGTCACTCGCCGCAATATCCGCGCCGGTGAGTTCGGCCAGGAGAGAGGCCGCTTCTTGTCCACCCTCGCCTTCACCAAAGTTGCATCCATAGATAAGAAAATCGGCCTCATCCGTTAAGGCCTTATTGATCGTTGCGAGTTCATCCGTGTATTCGCCTTGCATTGACCCAAGATTTAGCACGCCAGTCCCTAATCGCAATTCCCCCGAATCACCATGGGAAATAATATGGACCGCATCAATGTCGGTCCGTTCGCCAAGAATTTCCGCAATCTGTTCGATGCCATCACGAGTGGAATCGAGGAGAATGACTTCGGCATTGGGATCAATGCCTTCCATGAGGGTTTGAAAATCTTCGACACTCGTATCGATAAACACAATTTCTATCCGATCGGAAGGAGTGGATACGGTTGATAAAGCGGAGTAAAGATCAATGCTTCCGGTTAGTGGATCGGCAGTTGATTCCTGATTATCAGGAGGAATGGTGTCTGGAAAGATGAAATCTTGAGGTGCTTGTTCTTGAAAAACTTCCGCCCCTGTCACGAATGCGGCTCCATCAAACATGATTCGAGGTTCTAGGGCCAGAAGTATTCCAAGACCCGGAGTGGGGTTGTGAGGCAAGTCGGGGATTGGGGAACCAGTAATTGAGGAAGTATTTCTCTTTGACCTATGGAGTTTCTTGCCTTTTCGTTTTTTTGTATGGACGAAAGGGGTATGCTTTTTATTTGGCAGATTGATCGCGGTAAACCCACGAAGATTTTGTGTGGCACTATTGAACATCGTCGTTCCCTTTGTCCCAATTTGGGCGCATCTCTAGAACAGACTTCTCTTTATCTGTCTTTTCGGACGTCAAAAAGAAGATCTGGACATTTTGAAGGAAGTTTTCTCGGGTCACGTCTTTTTATTGGACATTCTTTCGTTTTATAGGCCATTGATGTATTTCGGCATTGAAGCAGATTGGATACTAAAATCGTCTATTTAATTTGGGGGAACGGAAAACCGAAAAATTGAACTGTACTGTTGAAAATTTTAACAATTTGAAGTCATTAATCTGGAAAAATGTAGAAAGCAGTAGCGGAGGGAAGCAAAGAAAAAGCGGATTTGTATTTGCAAAACCCTATGGGGTTCGAGAGCTTGGGAATGAGAAAATTCCTTGCGAGGCAAGGACACTATCTCCAGGCGAGTCGATCAACAGGAGGGAGATCGTCTCCTATGCACCTGGGATTTGCCAATGAAATTCAATGCAGTATTAGCGTGGCTTGGTAAGCCTATTGTTATGTTTGTGACATTCCCAAAAGTGATAGTGGTCATCGGTCTTATTGGACTGCTCATCGGTTCCACGGGATGTGCTATCACGCCCGTGCCTTTGACGTCTGAAGACCTTGAGCAACGTGTGCAACGCGATCTTAGCAACCTCACGCAGTACCAGGAACCGGTGTCCCGCCCTATTACCTTGTATGAAGCGATGGCGAGGGCCTTGCGCTTTAATCTTGAGGCGAGGGTGCAAGGCCTCAAGGAGATGGTCGCACATCGTCAGTTAGACCTGGCACATTATGATTTATTGCCAAAATTGGTGGCGGATGCTGGCTATGCTGGGCGGAGCAATTTTAGTGGGGCAAGCAGTCGGTCGTTAACCACAGGCCAGGAATCTTTGGAAGCTTCTACTTCAGCCGAAAAAAGTATTTATACCTCCAATCTGACCTTGAGCTGGGATGTGCTGGATTTTGGGTTGTCCTATGTGCGTGCCCAACAGGCATCAAATGATGTGCTCATTGCCGAAGAAGATAAGCGGCGAATCGCGAACCGGGTGATTCAGGAGGTCCGTTCGGCTTTTTGGAAGGCCTTGGGGGCTGAGCGAGTCATGGGGCGGTTGTCCTTTTTGGACGATTGGGTGAGCCATGCGCTTTCAGAAGCCCAGATCATTCGAGCGCGTGCATTGGAGACGCCGCTCACATCACTTCAATATGAACGGGAACTTCTGCAAGCGCAACAGGAAATTCAACAACTGCACCAAGATCTCTCTGTGTCAAGAATCCAACTGGGTGAATTAATGAATTTAGAGCCAGGGGAACCGTATGAATTGGTACAGCCAAAACGAACGCCACCCGTTTCCAAAGTCAAAGAAAATCTCAGCGAGCTGGAGCGTCAAGCTCTTTTAAATCGACCTGAACTGCGAACAGTTGATTACCAAAAACGGATCAATGCGAATGAAACCAAAGTGGCCATTTTGGAATTGTTGCCCAGTCTCAACATGTATCTTGGAGGAAATTGGGACAGCAATAGTTTTCTCTTTAACCAAAACTGGCTAAGTTATGGTGCCAAGGTGAGTTGGAATCTCATGAATGTGTTTCGTCATCCTGCTCGATTGCAAGTCATTGATGCGCAAAAAGAAGTGTTGGATGTACAAAGTTTAGCCCTCACGATGACCATCATGACGCAAGTGCATGTGGCCGTCGCACAATATGAAGCGGCGTTAGAAGATGTGAAACTGACTCAACGGTACTACGAAACCCAAATGAAAATTGCCGATCATGTACATCAATCTTGGTCTTTGAATCGACTGAGTGAGCACATGGTCATTCGTGAAAAGGTTCAGGGGTTGTTGGCTGAACTGCGCTACGAAATGGCATTAGCAAAATTAGAAATGGCCTATGCCAATGTGTTGGCCGCGACTGGCGAAGATCCGTTCCCCGTCAATTTATCAGATGCAGAGATTGACACGTTGTCACAAGAATTGCAGCAGCGGTGGGAATGGTTAAGCCAACATGCAAAAGTCTCAAAAATCGAACCGAATCGAGAGCAGAAAGAAGGAGGCGTACAGCCATGAAACACCTATCTCAGTGGGTATTTGGTTCTCTTATCGTCAGCCTGGTGCTGATGAATGGAGAGATGAGTATGGGGAAAAGCAAAGGGATTCAGTCATCAGATTTGAATGCGGTTCGGGGAGTGGTGAAACCAGCAGAAGAAGCCGTCATTTCCAGTGAATTGCAAGCTCGTGTCAAACGGATGCCATTTCGTGATGGCCAATGGTTCAAAAAAGGAAATCTCTTAGTTGAATTTGACTGTGCCAGATATTGGGCGGAGCTGGCCGCCACAAAAGCCGAGCTTGAGGCGCGCGAAAAGACGGCCGCGAATAATCAAGCGCTCATGAAGCTGAATGGTATTGGGCAATTAGAAGTTGATGTGTCTGAATCAGAGGTGAAACAAGCCAAAGCCGCCGTGAGGAGTGCGAATCTGGCTGTCAGGCATTGCAAAATTATTGCACCGTTTTCTGGGCGAGTGGTGAAAGCCCTGGTTCATCCCCACGAGAGTGTGAATCCTTATGATGAAGTCGTGAGTATTTTAAATGACAAGACATTTGAGATTGAACTCATCTTGCCTTCAAGCTCATTGCGATGGGTCACCAAAAAAAGTGCATTCAAATTTTTCATTGATGAAACGCAGGAACTCTATCTTGCTGAAGTCCTCGAAATTGGTGCTCGTGTAGATCCGGTGAGTCAGACCATTCGGGTATTTGGAAAATTCACAGAACAACCCAAGCAGGTCTTAGCGGGAATGAGTGGTAGTGCAAGGTTTATGGGGCGAAAGGTGTCGTCTACCTCCAAAAAATCAAGATTTAAACCGAGCACCAGTCCTCTACCGGCAAGTGCATCAGCAACCGTCTCCAGTGCAATGAAATAAAGGGATGTATGTCAAGAATTCCCATGCAAAGGCAATGTCCCTAACAGGCCTATGAGTTCGGAGTTCCAACAAAACCGGCAGGCTTCAGGTGGAGCTCAAGTCATGGAAGCCCCTAAGGCCCCAACTGCGCCCTCCTCTGCTCAAGAAACTGACACCTCGTCAGCGAAGAGCCAAGAAATCGATCCTCAACTTCTTGTCGCCTTGCTGCAATTAGAGAGTCAAGCCCGCACAGCCCAAACGGTCAAGGAACTATGTTTTCTCCTTGCCAATGAGACAAGGCGGATTATCGCCTTTCGGCAAGCATGCGTCTTTTCAATTGGTTCGCATCTTAGATCGGTTTGCCAGGTAGAAGTGGTGTCGAGTGTGGCGGTGGTAGATCGGAAATCTCCCATGGTGCAATGGATTGAGGAAGTGGTCACGAGCCTCTGGGAAAACCACGCCTTACAAGCACCTTGTCACTTAAATGTGGAACAATGCCCCAAACATTTACAAGCAGATTGGCGACGGTTTGCATTTCCTCATGTGTTGTGGTGTCCCATTATTTGGGGCAATGAATCAGTCATTGGTGGGATGTGGTTAGCCCGAGAACGTCCGTGGCAAGATGGCGAAATACAACTCATCAGGCGTTTTGGTGAAACGGTCGCCCATGCCTGGAATGCGTTGGAAAAAACAAAGACCTCCGTGAGAAGTTGGACGGTATCGAAACGCTGGCTGTGGGTAGGATTGGCTTTCTTCATTGGGGTGATGTGTGTACCGGTTCATTTATCGACCTTGGCTCCGGTGGAAGTCGTGGCTCGGGATTCGGTTGTCGTGACGGCACCACTTGATGGAGTGATTGCGGAAATCATCGTTCAACCCAATACGGTGGTCCAAGAAGGGGAAACGTTATTTTTGTATGAAGACACCAAATTTCGCAATGATTATGATGTGGCAGAAAAAAACTTAGCGGTTGGCTTGATGGAGTACCGAAAGGTGACCCAAGGAGCATTTTTTGATGATGAATCGGGTGCCGGTATGCCTGTCCAAGCTTCCGAGGTTCGCTTAAAAGAAACCGAGCGAGACTATGCCTGGGAAGTCTTGCAACAGGTTGAGGTCAAAGCCACTCGACAGGGCATCGTTCTCTTTGGCGATAAGTCGGACTGGGTGGGAAAACCGGTGGTGATTGGTGAACGAATTATGGAGGTGGCCAACCCTCAAGAATATGAGTTGAAGATTGACCTGCCTGTTGAGGATGCCATTGTCCTGCGCGAAGGGGCCGAAATTGATGTGTACCTCAATGCTGACCCGTTAACAGCTATACCGGCTACGCTGACCCATGCCAGCTATCATGCAGAAGTGTTGCCCACCAATGAATTGGCCTATCGTGTGAAAGCCGAAGTGATAGAACCTCCAGAATCCATGCGAATTGGTTGGCAGGGAACGGCGAAGATTTATGGAGATCGCGTCTCTCTCTTTTTCTATTTGTTCCGCCGCCCATTGTCCGTTTTTCGCCAAACGATTGGTTGGTAATGGTCCCCTCCTCACCATCTCAAGAAGAGGTTGCCCTTCCTGTTCTGCGGGATGATTTACAAATTCTGTCAGGTACCCCAACGGCAGAAGGGGTTCCTACTTGGAATATCCTAGATCCTGTTCGGCATCAATATTTCCAAATAGGCTGGGCTGCCTTTCAATTGCTTTCGCAATGGCACGCCGGATCAATTTCGCGTCTGATTGATGTCGTCTCTCGGTCAACGACAGCCAAGGTGACCCAACAGGATGTCATGGAACTGATACAGTTTTTGTACCGACATAATTTGACGCGAGATGCGCCGATGGGAGGAAGCCAAGGTCTTCTCGCACAGGCGGAGCAGGCCAAGCAACATTGGTTGCTCAAGCTCCTCCATACCTATCTCTTTTTTAGAATTCCCTTATGTAATCCTGATAGATTTTTGCAACGGACGTTGCCGATAGTTGCGCCCTTCTTTACCAAAACAGCCTTGTGTCTTGTTGTCGCACTCGGCGTGGTGGGATGTATTGGAGTGGTGCGGCAGTGGGAATCTTTCGCGAATACGTTTTTGTATTTTTTCTCTCCGCAAGGAATCACAGCCTATATGTTGGGGTTAGTGGGCATCAAGGTCTTGCATGAATTAGGACATGCCTATACGGCTGCGAGATATGGATGTCAGGTTCAAACCATGGGAGTGGGATTTTTGATCATGGTCCCTGTCTTGTATACGGATACGACCGATTCATGGAAACTGACCTCGCGAAAGCAGCGGGCCTCCATTGCAGCGGCTGGCACCGTCGTGGAATTAGGCATTGCCATGATCGCCACGTTTTTGTGGCATTTGTGTCCAGAAGGTGTGATGAAAAGTGTCTTGTTTGTTTTGGGAACGACAAGTTGGATTACCGGTGTCCTGATCAATTTAAATCCTCTCCTTCGTTTTGACGGGTATTACGTATTGTCGGATTGGTTGGGAGTGCCCAATTTGCAATCGCGGGCTTTTGCGTTTGGACAGTGGCAACTCCGTGAAGTGTTATTCGGATGGGGAGATCTTCCCCCTGAAGCCTTGCCTCGACCTCGTCAACGAGTTTTAACTGGATATGCTTGGGCGATTTGGGTCTATCGGGCTGTGATGTTTTTAGGAATTGCGGTCTTAGTCTATCACTTCTTTTTTAAGGTCTTAGGCATCATTCTCTTTGTTGTAGAAATCGGATGGTTTCTGGCATGGCCTGTGTACCAAGAGGCACAAGTGTGGTGGAAGCGGCGGGAAGAAGTCATGCAATCCTGGCGAGGGAGAACTATTGGGTTTGTGGTCGCGGTCATTTTCCTTTCAGGATTCATTCCCCTTGATAGAATGGTGGCTATTCCCGGAGTCTTGGAGGCTCGTGATCGCGCCACGATTTTTTCGTCTGTGCCAGGGAGAATAGTAGAAGTGAATGTGAAAGAGGGGGATTCCGTCGAAATTGGCGACCGTCTCGTAATATTGGAATCGCCTCATTTAGACCAGCAGATTCATATGTTGGCAGAAAATTTTGCGGCTTTAGAAAGCCGGCTACAACGGGAGGCGGCCTACCAAAACGATCGTGATGACCATCAGGTCATCCTGGAGAGGCTTCAAGGGACCAGAAAGGAAATGGATGGCCTGCTCAAAATACGGGAGCAGCTTACCTTACGGGCACCATTCGCAGGCGAAATTACCGATATGGCGTCTTCGCTGCATCCTGGTCGCTGGGTGAATTCAGAACTTCCTCTTGTACATCTGATCAACCCCGAAGCGATGATGGTGAAGGCCTATGCCACTGAGGAACAACATATTCGATTAACGTCTGGGAGCGAAGGGTGGTTTTATGCGGATGATCCGGCACGAATCGCTCGACGTAGTCGGGTGCAGGATCTTCGTCAAGTGGATGAATCAGAATTTGCGTTGTCCTATCTCGCTTCGGTGTACTCTGGGCCTGTACCTGTGCGTCAAGACGAGAAGGGAAAATTAAAACCCGAAACCTCAATCTATCGAGTGACGATGGACGTGGATGAGGTGGGAGAAGAATGGCAACAAGCCGTGCGAGGGATCGCTCATGTTCAAGGTGAATCTCGAAGTGTGGTGCGGCAACTTTGGGAACATGTTGTGGCGGTCTTCATACGAGAAAGTGGTATGTGAGCAGATATTCCATGAAATTAAAAATCGGAAATGGCATTCTTTGAAAGTGAATCAAATTCGGTAGTTGGAAACCATAGCCGTGCCCGCTACCAGCCTCCACGGTCACGACGGTCTGTTTTTCGTCGATCCTGCGCTCGCCGGTTTTTGGCAACCTCGGTGCCATCCTCCTGAAAATATTTAAGAAACCGTTCACTCAATTTTACCATTTGAAGTGCAGGGACGCTATTGGGATTAATACAAACGATGGGTAATCGTTTAATGCTCGCCGTATGACATAATTCCGTGGCGGCAGGAATCAAGACCGGTGCTTCATGTCCAATGAGATCTTGAATGCCCTGGAGGCCATCTGTTGGTGGAATGCCAGAGCGATTCACGGGTGTGAGCAAGATCGGTATGGTGCCTTGGCTGTGAATAAATTCAATCTGGTTTTTGGCTAAAGTCAGACACAACGTATCGGTATCAAGGACGAGATCGAGAATGTGGCAATGATTCAGAAAAAGCAGAGAAGCTGCAGAAGGTTCTAGGGGAAAATCAAGAACAACGTAATCAGCGAGCCCTTGAAGTTCTTGTAATACTGCTGAAAATACATCAGGTGAAATAATCGAATCCTTTTCATGCGACCAGGGAGACAGGGACAAGACGTTAAGGCCTGTAGAATGTTGCATGAGCAATTGAGCCACAAAATTCTGATTAATGTCCTCAGGTCGGAGAGACGAATGTCCTAGAGCTGCTGTTTGAGACAATTGAAGTAGCCACGAGGCCGTGCCGCCATGAGTATTCAGTTCCACATAGATGACTTTCTGCCCAGCATGAATGAAGGCCATGGCCACATTGAGTGCCACGGTTGTTGTTCCCACTCCTCCCTTCGCGCCGACAAAGCCAATCACCTGACAGGAAGAGGGTGTGTGGCCCTCGGAAGCTTCAGGGTCCTCAACGAATTGTCCTTGAGTCTCTTCCCCTTTTAATCGTTGAAGTGCGCTCACCGTATTGTGTGAATCCATCTCACTCTTCCTCTCTGCAAGGTTGATAGCGATTTTGAATCAGATGTTCCTTCATCGTGCCTAGCGGAAATGACCAAATGAGGCACGACTGAGTCATCATCAGAAAAATGCAAGTCTACAGGTGTGCTATCGGATGTTTTGCCCCATTCCTTGAAAAAGGCTTTGTCAAAGTGATGCTTGTCAAAAGCCTTGTGGGTTCAATGCCAACAATAGGGCCCTAGTCAAAATAATCTTCAATAATAAACAACAATAACGAGACGAACTCGACAATCACTTAAATATATTCGTCAAGAGATTCGTGAAGCAGACGACAAAGGAGATAGGGAACCCCCTCTCTATGGGGGGCCAGGTTGGAGCCTGAAGCCCAAGCACTCATGTGGAAGATGGTTGAATGAAATCATGCGCAAGATGATCTGCAAGCCAGCGACGGTGGAGATTGGTTCGGAGAAGAAGAAAGCTCCGTCCACATCCAAGAAGACCACATCGAAAAAGAAGAAGATACTTGAGCCGGAGCTTGAGGCTCCCTCGGGTGGGATCGGTCTGTTGGTCGCGCTGGAACCACGTATCATGTTCGATGGGGCTGCGCTGGCCACCGGGGCGGAAGTTCTGCAAGACACTGCGACCACAGAGCAAACTCAAATCCCAGGTATTGATGGCGACACCGCAACTGATTCCTCAACCACCGAAGCATCTGATGATGCTCTCTGGACCTCAGGCCTTTCCCTCTCCGCTCCCTCTGATCGCAAAGAAATAGTGTTCATTGATACCAGTGTCGAGGATTTTCAAACGCTCATGGAAGGCATTGATCCCAATGCCGAAGTCATTCTGTTGGATTCCACGCGTGACGGCATCGAACAGATCGCCGAAATTCTTGGTGAACGTACCGACATTGATGCTGTCCATATCATTTCCCATGGGGATTCTGGTGAATTGCGCTTAGGCACCGGTGTGCTGAACATGGCGTCCATGCAGGGGGACTATGCCGATGACCTGGCGACGATCAATCAGGCCTTAACCGACGAAGCAGATTTTCTCATCTATGGCTGTAATTTTGGGGAAGGAGCTGGAGGGCAGGAAGCGGCGACGCTGTTGGCTGAACTCACCGGCGCAGATATCGCTGCGAGTGACGATCTCACGGGAGCAGAAACTTTAGGCGGAGACTGGGATCTTGAAGTGCAGACCGGCACGATTGAAAGTGCCGTGATCGTAGATACTCAGGCCCAAGAAGCGTTTGTGGGAGTCCTCGATATCACGACGGGGCTGGTCGGCAACTGGACGCTTGATTCGGATGCCACGGATTCGAGCGGGAACAGCTATGACGGCACGTTAACGGGTGATGCGGCGATTGACACGACGGATGCCACCGACATTGTGGGGGCAGGAAAGCTGTCGTTAGATGGTTCTGGGGATTATGTCAATCTGGATGCCCATGTTGCTGGGTTTAGTGGATTAACTGAAGGCACAATCGCTGGGTGGGTGAGAGTGACGGATGCTGGCGAAAACATCCTTTTCTCGGTTTCCGATAAAGACGACGCTCAAAGTGTGGCAAAGTTCGGGATTGAAGCCGGAGGGCAGGTAAAATGGTTGGCATCTGAAGGAGGGCTTGACGTTCTCGCCTATAGCACTCAAACGGTGAATGATGGGGCGTGGCATCATATTGCCGTCACGGTTAATTCGGGTGGGAATACATTGTATATCGATGGGGTTGTCGCCAGTGTCAGTTACTCGGCTGGCAGCGCTGCGACCACAAACTTTTTTAATAACGTTTCGGATATTGATGCCGTAGACATTGGACGCTCGGTTCGTGCGGGGGCACCAGAAGGCGAATTTAACGGTCTTGCAGATGAAGTGCGTGTCTATGATCGAGCCTTATCAGTCGCCGACATTAACGAACTTGTCGCTCAGGCCCCTACGTCGGTTGGAGAAATTGGGCACTGGACGTTTGATGCCAATGCCAATGATTCGAGCGGGAATAACAATAACGGGACGCTCACCAATGGGGCTGCCATTGATACGACAGATACGACGGATCAAGTTGGAGTGGCGAAATTGTCGTTGGATGGCACGAATGATTACGTCGATCTTTCTGCCCATATCAACAACTTTGAGGACCTTACACAAGGAACGATTTCAGCATGGATTAAAACGACCGGAACGAACGAAGCCATTTTTTCCCTTTCAGGCAATGGTGATGCGGATAGTCATGCTACTCTGATGGTTGGGGCTACAGGATATTTGACGTTTGAGGTATGGGACAACGATTCACCGTTGTTGGCGGTGTATAACGGAAATGGTCCGACGATTAACGATGGGGCCTGGCATCATGTGGCGGTTTCAGTTGATGCGTCTGGAAACAGTTTATATTTAGATGGAGTAAAAATTTCAAACGGTGATCTCATTTACGATACGGGATCAAGCAATACAAGTGCGTTTTTTGATGAGATCGGGAGCCGAGATTCTCTAGCTATTGGCCGTACGGAGAACGATAGCGGAGGACGATGGTACTTCTCTGGCCTTATTGATGACGTTCATGTACACAACCGTGCATTGAGCACGGCAATTATCGCCCAGTTGGCTCAAGAAGGGCCCGTAGCCAACGATGATACGGTCACCACCGATATGAATACGGCGGTCAATATTAATGTGGCCGCGAACGATACTGACCTCGATGGCGAAACGATCACCGTCTTGGATGTCAGCAACCCGACAAACGGCACTGTTGTCAATAATGGAGACGGCACCGTTACCTATACTCCAACCACCAGCTATACCGGGGCCGACAGCTTTACCTATGTGACGGCCGATTTGGATGACACGACGAGTTACTGGCGACTGGATGGTGATGCCACCGATTCGGTGAGCAGTAACGATGGCACCATTACGGGTACTACCACGGTCGAAGGGAATTATGGCGATGCGTTAAGCTTTGATGAAGTCGATGACAAGGTTGTGGTTTCCGACTTTGCGATGTCGGATGAATTCAGTATCTCCTTTCAAATCAAAATCGATGATAACACCGGCTCCCTCTTTCAATATATCTACAGCCATGGCGATATCGACACCACGAACAGCTTGAATATCTTTTTGAATGAGGCTACGCATGGGACCGATCCGAATATGCTCCGGACCGTCATTCGAGACACGAACGATACTCTGTCAAACACCGCCTTAGAATTTGATGCCAGTGCCATCATCGGCGATGGCAATTGGCACACCTACACCTTGACCGTGGCTTCGGGCGAAGGGGCCAAAGTCTATCTGGATGGGGTCGTGCAAAATACGGATGCCACGCGTGGTGGCGATGCATTTGATCCGGCGACCGACATTTATTTTGGGGCCAAGCATGATTTAGATGTGGATCGATTCTTTGGGGGTTCTCTGGATAGCGTACAAGTGTTTAACCGTGCTTTAAGCTCCGCAGAAATCAACAATACCATTGCCGGCGGTAGCTCATTAGGCACGGTGAATGTCACCGTAAATGCCAATACAGCTCCTACAGATATCGAGGCGATAGCCACAACTGATGGTGGTCTGAGCTTGAATGAAGATGGGGGGAATGATGCGTATCTGATCGCTGACGACGGCAGCGCCATCATCGGTGGACTCACGTCTTTGACTGCTGAAGTGCGTTTCTCCATGGATTCCTTTTCAAATAGCACCAATTTCTTCTCCTACGCCACAGCAGGTGATGACAATACCTTCAAATTCAACATTCGTGACAACGGGGATCTCAGTCTTAGCATCAATAGTGTCAAAGTGAACTCCTCAGCCATGGATTACCGATTACTCGCCGATGGTGCACAACATACGCTGTCGGTCACCTGGAACAGTACCGGCGGTGTCTGGGAAATGTTTGTGGATGGATACTCGATGGATAGTGGGAGTGGCCTCGAGACGGGCGTAACTCTGGCCGGTGGTGGGACACTTGTGATGGGCAACGATCAAGACAGTGTGGACGGTGGCTATGATCCGGCCGCCGAAGTTTCGGCGACATTATATGATGCACGAATCTTTAACGATGTACGGACCAGTACTGAGATTGGTGATAATTACTATACGACGGTTTCAAGTGGCGAGAGCGGTCTAGTCGCGAATTGGACGTTTAATGATTTAACGACGGGTGGGGTCGTTACTGATACCGTCACAGGCAACGATTTGACCGTGAAGCATGCCAGTGGAGGTGGGTTTGTCACGAGTACTCCGGTACTTACCCTTGAGGTTAATGAAAATGTGGCTAATGGCACCGTGGTCGGAACAGTTTTAGGAACCGATCCCGAAGCCGATTCTTTGATCTACTCTCTGACGGATGACGCGAGTGGACGATTTACGATTGATGGTAATACTGGAGTGATTACTGTTGCTGATGGTTCTCTTCTCAATTATGAGAATAATACTAGTCACACCATTACGGTTCGAATCAGCGATGGGAGTCAAACGTATGATGAAGTCTATACCATCAATGTGAATAATTTGGCTGAGGGGGTCATCGTTGTTGATACCACGAGTGATACGAGTGATGGGGATACGGACTCCTTAGATACCCTACTCCAGAATAAAGGGGCTGATGGTGTCATTTCTTTACGAGAAGCCATTGAAGCCGCAAATAATACTTCCGGTACCGATACGATTAATTTTAATATTCTTGATGCACTCGTTGGTGGTGCACACACGATCGATGTGCTGTCGGCTCTGCCGGATATCACAGATACGGTGATTATTGATGGGACCTCAGAGCCGGACTTTGGTGGTACCCCGATCATTGAACTAGATGGGTCGAGTGCAGGAGCGGTGGATGGGTTGCGGCTTCTGGCCGGCAGTGATGGCAGCACCATTCAAGGCCTAGTTATTAATCAGTTTGGCTCGCAAGGCATCGAAATCAATAATTCCGATGGGAACACGATTGCCGGCAATTATATTGGCACTGATGTGACTGGCACGATCGATTTGGGTAATGGCAGTGCGGGAATTTATCTCTTCAGTGCGCAGAATAATACAATAGGCGGTACCACCGCCGTCGCGCGGAATCTCATTTCGGGCAATCAAGGCAGTGGCATTTTGCGCCAGGGCTCTAATGGCGGCAACGTCATCCAAGGCAATTATATCGGCACGGATGTCACCGGGACACTTGATCTGGGGAATTCCCAAAATGGGATTGCTTTTGCGGGGTCGGGGGCGGACACGATTGGTGGGGCCGTAGCCGGAGCGGGCAATGTGATTTCGGGTAATAATTTTTCGGGGATCTCCATTGGGGTCGGCGCTGATGGCGTGACGATTCAGGGGAATTATATTGGGACTAATGCGGCAGGCACGGGAGCCATTGCGAATTCAGGGGATGGGCTTGCTCTGAGCAGCGACAATAACCAAGTGGGCGGGACGAGTGCCCTCGCCCGGAATGTGATTTCAGGGAACACCGGAGATGGTCTCCAAATAGCAGGCGATAACAATACGGTTGAGGGCAACTATATTGGTATAAATGCTGCCGGGACCGGCTATCTTGGGAATGCCCTTCAAGGGGTTTTCATCACATCAAACGCTGATGGCAACACGATTGGCGGCACCGTAGCTGGGGCTCGAAATGTCATTTCCGGTAACGATGAAGATGGGATTCGTCTGGATAATGCGACCAATACGACTATTCAAGGAAATTATGTGGGCCTCAATGCCGCGGGCACCGCGGCGATTGGGAACTCTCAAGAGGGAATCAATCTTCTTAATACGACCACAGGTACGACAATTGGGGGGACAGCAGCGGGTGCACGTAATGTCGTGTCAGGAAATGCAGGCGAAGGGATTCTGATTGGCGGGACTTCAACCGGTTCAGTGGTACAAGGTAATTATATAGGGACAGACGCCGCAGGGACGGCAGATGTGGGCAATGCTAGCAGTGGGATACACATCTCCGCAGATGGCATTACCGTGGGTGGTACGACGGCCGGTGCTCGCAATATTATTTCAGGTAATGCTCAAGATGGGATTACCGTATCAGGTGCATCCAATACAGTCATTCAAGGAAATTATATCGGCACTGATGTCACAGGCACGGCGGACCTTGGCAATAGTGATGAAGGCATTGAAGTCGTGAGCGCCACGAACACGACCATTGGCGGGTCAGTGGTCGGGGCTCGTAATGTCATTGCCGGCAATACCAGTGCGGGCATACGAGATGATTCCACCGGTACGACAATTCGAGGTAATTATATTGGTGTTGATTCGACGGGAGCTGCCACTCTCGCGAATTCTTTTGGTATACAGACCTGGTCGAGTTCTACGAATTCCATTATTGGTGGATCAGGTGCCAATGAAGGGAATGTGATTGGCGGCAATACCAATCAAGGTATCATCCTCTATTCAGGTTCTGGGCATACGGTACAGGGGAACTATATTGGTACGGATGCCTCCGGAACGGTGGATCTAGGCAATGGGCAAAATGGTATTTACCTCTCCTCTGCGAGTAACAACCTTATTGGGGGAACCGGAGTTGGGGAAGGCAATACAGTGGCTTTTAATGGGGCGAATGGAGTGGGCGTCGGCTCTGGCACGGGCAATGCCATCCTCGGTAATCAAATTTATTCGAATACCGACTTAGGGATTGATTTAAGTGGCGGAACAGAAGACGGGTTTGGCGTGACCAGCAACGACGTTAGTGATGTCGATACCGGTGCAAACAACTTACAAAATTATCCAGTGCTGTCGGCGGTGTCCACCACCGGCTCACAAGTCACGATCACTGGCTCCTTGAATAGCACGGCCACGACTACCTTCCGTATCGAATTCTTTGCCAGTGCCGCCGCTGACGGGAGTGGATACGGCGAGGCCGAGCGATACCTGGGCTTTGCCACTGTGACGACGGATGGGAGTGGCAATGCCACCATCAGTGAAACGATTTCGGCTGTGGTGACGGGTGGCGAGTATGTGACCGCAACGGCGACGGTGATTGATGACGCAGGTCAGGTCGGCGTTGACGATGCGTTGGCGTATGGCAACACCTCTGAGTTTGGGTTGAGCGCTTTTGTAACGGCAGCTCCGACTGACCTTTCATCAGGCATTGAATTAAACACCGACAGTGGTAATGACGCATATCTCGTAGATGCTTCGAGTGGCCTGACGTATCTCAATGGGAACACGGGGTTTACTGCCGAATTTTCCTTCTCTGATCTGCAAGTGCCTACCACAAGCGCCACCCTATACTCCAATCGGGATGCTGGATCCAGTTTCTCCTGGTTAGCGATTCAGGCTGATGGAACCTTAGATTGGACGGGCTATACGACGACCGCGCAATTCGCTCAATTATTTGATGGTGACCAGCATTCCGTGGCTGTGACCTGGGATGTGCCAACGGGCAGTCTGCAATTTTATGTTGATGGGGCGTTCGTGGAGGCAGTTGCTGGGCCAGCAGGAGCAACGACTACCGCTGGCGGAACACTAGTGGTTGGACAGCATCTTGATTATGCCACTGGCACGTTTGACCCTGACGATCACTTTTCTGGAACGATCCATGATGTTCGCTTTTGGGATGATGTGCGGACCAGCGGTGAAATTTCCCTCAATTATCTTCATAAATTTGATTCAACCACGGTTCCTACCGGTCTGGTAGCCAATTGGCGAATGGATGGGTTTGATGGGTCGAATGAAGTTGTCGACATTGTCAGCGGTAACAACTTATCCATTGGTCATGCGGCGGACGTCGGGTTCACCTCCAGTACGCCGATTGATACGCTGAATATTGACGAAAACGCGGTCAATGGAACGCGGGTAGGGTTCGTGATGCCGACGGACCCAGAGGTCGCGACCAACACATTTACGTTTTCGATGACTGATGTCAGTAATAATTTCCAGATTGATGTCAATACGGGAGAGATCACCGTTGCAGTCACGAACACCCTCGATTACGAAACCAATACGTCACACAATGTCGATGTGACGGTGACCGATGCTGATGGCAATAGTTATCTCGAAACCTTGACGATCAGTGTGAATGATATAAACGACGCGCCGGTGAACACGGTGCCGGGGGCCCAAGTGGTGGCGGAAGACACGGCGTTGGGCCTCAGTGGCCTGAGTGTGAACGATGTGGATGGCAACCTGAGCACGGTGCAGCTGGGCGTGACGCAAGGGACGGTGACGGTGACGTTAAGTGGCGGGGCGACCATCAGTGGGGGCGCCAATGGCAGTGGGACGCTGACGTTGTCTGGGACCCAAGCCGACATCAATGCCACCCTGGCGAGTCTCAGCTATCAAGGCACCCTGAACTACACCGGGGCGGACACGCTGACAATGACCAGCACCGACGGCAACAGTGCGACGGACGTGGATGTGGTTGGGATTACGGTGACGGGGGTCAATGACGCGCCGGTGAACACGGTGCCGGGCGCGCAAGTGGTAGCGGAAGACACCGCGTTAGGTATCAGTGGTATTA
This sequence comes from Nitrospirales bacterium, assembly GCA_029261295.1. Classification (GTDB taxonomy): domain Bacteria; phylum Nitrospirota; class Nitrospiria; order Nitrospirales; family UBA8639; genus Nitrospira_E. The sequence goes on from JAJDBP010000009.1 coordinate 69,936, forward strand.
GTGTGAATGATGTGGACGGCAATTTGAGCACTGTGCAGTTAGCGGTGACGCAAGGGACCGTGACGGTGACGTTAAGTGGCGGGACGAGTATCAGTGCGGGAACCAATGGCACGAGCACGCTGACCCTCAGTGGAACGCAGGCGGACATCAATGCCACGTTGGCCTCGCTCAGCTATCAAGGCAATCTGAATTATACGGGGGCGGATACGCTGACCGTGACGAGTGCCGATGGGAACAGTGCGACAGACGTGGATGTCGTGGGCATCACGGTGGGCATGTTTGTGGACACGACTTCGGACGTATCAGATGGGGATATCTCTTCCACGGCGGCCCTTCTGGCGAACAAAGGCGCGGATGGCTTTATCTCCCTCCGTGAGGCGATTGAAGCCACCAACAATACCGGGGGACTGGATACCATTGGTTTTAATATTGGGTTAACTGATGCCGGACATGTCTATTATCAGGACGATGCCACAGGTGGGTCGCTTTCCACGGTCACGAGTACGACGTTGGCTGATGGCAGCATTGCAGACTTTGATGCTGATTATGTTGGGGGTTCTGGTCAAGGTTTTTCATGGTGGCAGATCGAGCCAACTTCTCTCCTTCCGACAATTACCGATTCTGTGATCATTGATGGGGCGACGCAAGCTGGGTGGCAGGCAGGGCGACCGGTGATTGAACTGACGGGATCCTTAGCGGGCACTGGGGCCAATTTTAACGGACTGACCGTGAGCTCCAGTACTGGGAGTACAATTCAAGGGTTGGCGATTAACCAATTTGATTGGGATGGCATTCAATTGAATGGTTCGGGAAACCATTCGGTCGTGGGCAATTTCATTGGGACCGATATTACCGGCACGGTTGATCTTGGCAATCGTATTAGTGGAATTGAGGTGAGTGCCGGGAGCAATGGGAACGTTATTGGCGGTTCGACCCTAGCCGAGCGGAATATAATCGCCGGGAACAACCAGTTTGATGTGGTGTTAGGGTCGGGCACCGGGAATACGGTTCAGGGCAATTATCTGGGTGTGGATGTGACCGGAATGAATCTCTTAAGCAGTACGTATGGCTTACGTATCTTCGGTGATAATAATCAAATTGGTGGGACTGGGGTCGGGGAAGAGAATGTGATTGCGGGAATTCGTCTGGAAACCAGTGCGCAAACCAATACCTTTGAGGGCAATTTCATTGGCACGAATGCGGTTGGCACCGGCTCCCTTGGGTTTAGTCTGGGAATGGTGGTGTATGGTTCAGATAACGTGATTGGAGGGACCTCCGCGGGTGCTGGCAATGTCATTTCAGGAAATTCTTCAAGTGGCATTTGGTTGTCTGGAGCCTCGGCCACCGGGAACTTCATCCAAGGCAATTATATTGGGACGGATATTACCGGAACCGTAGCGCTGGGCAATGGTGATGGGATTCGAATTTCTGGTGGCGCGAGTAATAATACCATTGGGGGCACAACGGTTGGAGCCCGCAATATTATTTCGGGCAATACCAGTGATGGCATTGAAATCTCTGATGCGACTACCACGGGCAACATCGTGCAAGGTAACTATATTGGCACCGACGTGACAGGGACCGCCGATTTGGGCAATACGCAATATGGGATCAATATTTCCGCAGGCGCCACGAATTCTCAAATTGGCGGGACTGTTGTTGGCGCACGCAATATCATTTCCGGTAACAACTTTAGCGGTATTGTCATTACGGGATCAGGGACTGATGGCCATGTTATTGAGGGGAATTATATTGGGACCGATGTCACAGGGGCAGCGGCTATAGGGAATACATTTCATGGCATCAATATTTCCACAAATGCGGCAAATAATCGAATTGGTGGCACAACAGCCGGGGCTGGGAACCTGATTGCGAACAACTTGCAGGATGGAGTGACTCTCTCAACGAGTAGCACTGGAAACAGTATACTCTCTAATCAAATTCACTCAAATGGTGCCCTTGGGATTGATCTTGCTAACGATGGCGTGACCGCTAATGACGTCGGTGATGCTGATGCCGGTGCCAATAACCTCCAGAACTTCCCCGTGCTGTCTACGGTGGTCACGACGGGTTCTCAAGTCACAATCAACGGGACCTTCAATAGCACAGCGACCACCACGTATCGCATTGAGTTTTTTGCCAGTGTGACCGCTGATGGCAGTGGGTATGGCGAAGCCGAGCGGTATTTAGGCTTTGCGACGGTGACCACCGACGGTAGCGGCAATGCCACGATCAATTCGACCTTGACCGCAGCGGTCGTGGCTGGGGAGTTTGTCACCGCCACGGCGACGGTAGATTTAGGCGGAGGCAATTACGGAGACTCCTCGGAATTTGCCTTAAATGTTGCTGCGGTGGTGGGGAGTGCTGCCCCCGTTATCACCAACTTAGGTGGCGACGCGTTGGCCTACACTGAAGGCGACGGGGCGGTGGTCATTGACCAAAGCACCAATGCGGCGGTAACGGATGCGGATAGCAGCGACCTTGACACCGGCACGTTGACAGTGTCCTTTCAAGCAGGCAGTGACAACGCCGAAGATGAACTGGCTATTCAGAACCAGGGCACGGGCGCAGGGCAGATAGGCGTCAGTGGCTCGAACGTCACCTACCAAGGCGTGACCATCGGGACCTTTACCGGCGGCACGGGGGGCACGGACCTCGTCATTACGCTCAACGCCAACGCCGATGCTACAGCCGTCAGTGCCCTCACGCAGACCATCACCTACGAGAACACGGACACGGACAATCCGACGACGGGTGCACGGACGGTGCGCTACGTTCTCACTGATGGCGACGGTGGTACCAGTGCCAACTACGACACAACGGTAACTGTGAGTGGTGCTAATGATGCGCCAGTGAACACAGTGCCGGGGGCGCAAGTGGTGGCCGAAGACACGGCGTTGGGCATCAGTGGCCTGAGTGTGAACGATGTGGACGGCAACCTCTCGACGGTGCAGCTGGGCGTGACGCAAGGGACGGTGACGGTGACCTTGAGTGGCGGGGCGACGATCAGTGCGGGCGTCAATGGCAGTGGGACGCTGACGTTGTCCGGCACGCAAGCCGACATCAATGCGACGCTGGCCTCCCTGAGCTATCAAGGCACTCTCAACTATAGCGGCGCGGACACGCTGACGATGACGAGCACGGACGGCAACTCGGCGACGGATGTGGACACGGTGGGCATCACGGTGAGTGGGGTGAATGATGCGCCGGTGAACACGGTGCCGGGGGCGCAAGTGGTGGCCGAAGACACGGCGTTGGGCATCAGTGGCCTGAGTGTGAACGATGTGGACGGTAACCTCTCGACGGTGCAGCTGGGCGTGACGCAAGGGACGGTGACGGTGACCTTGAGTGGCGGGGCGACGATCAGTGCGGGCGCCAATGGCACGAACACCTTAACCCTTAGTGGCACGCAAACGGACATCAACGCGACGTTGGCTTCGCTCAGCTATCAAGGGGACTTGAACTACAATGGCGCGGACACGTTGACGGTCACGAGCACCGACGGCAACTCGGCGACGGACGTGGATGCCGTGGGCATCACCGTGACTGCCGTGAACGATGAACAATCGTTGGATACCAATGGGGGGTTAACCCTTCCTCAAAGTACCCAAGCGGTGATTACCAATGCCATGTTGTCGACGAGTGATGTGGACCATGCGTTGAATCAAATTGTTTACACGATTACCGCTGATTCGATTCATGGGACCATTCGGCTTGGGGGTACCCCACTAGGTGTGAGCAGTACATTTACCCAGGCTGATATTGATGGAGGATTGCTGAGCTATCAAGATACTGATATTGGCACGACGGCAGATGCCTTTTCGTTCACGGTGGACGATGGTGTTGGAGCGGCCACGGCCGGGACTTTCACCATTACGGTTACGCCCGTCAATGTAGCGCCCGTGATTACCAGTCATGGCGGTGGGGCCAGTGCAGGTCTTGCTTTGGCCGAAAATGTTACGGGCGTGACGACCATGACCGCCACCGACGCGGATGGGGATCCTCTGACCTATAGTATTGTGGGCGGCGCGGATGCCGCCCGGTTCGCCGTTGATGCTAGTACCGGAGCCCTACGCTTTTTGGGCGCCCCTGACTTTGAAAACCCGACAGATGTCGGTGGTAACAATGTGTATGACGTTCAGGTGCAGGTGAGTGATGGTGCCGGGGGTACGGATACACAGTCGCTGGCTATTTCGGTAACAGATGTTTTTGAGGGGGCAGCTCCTCCGCCGCCACCTGATCTTGTCCCGGAGCCTGAACCCGAAGCCACACCGGAACCAAGTCCTGAGCCCGACCCTGACCCAACGCCCACACCTCAAGATCCAGAGGCCTCCAGTAGCGCAGGGGATTCTGTGGCGAGTAATGTGGATGAGGCCGGGGGAATGGGGCGAGGTCCCGAAGAGTCGAGTGCCCAAGGCTCCAATCGGGAGCAGGTGGATGTGCTGGGCTTGCCTCCGTTATTGCGTCCAGCCTCCTGGGCGACGACGGCCGATCAAATTCGTGCTTATTATCCTGAAACGGAAGGGCTGACCCAATCCGAATTATCGCCGGAATTCCTTCAGCAGTTGAATGGATTTTCCGAAGAATTAGAAGAAACGCTTGAAGAGGAAACCGAGAGTCGTTCGCGTTTTGGGGAGATGATCAAGGGGACCGGGTTAACATTGTCGGCCGGGTTTGTCGCCTGGATGGTGCGTGGGGGCACCTTGGTGGCAGGGTTAATGGCCTCCTTGCCAGCTTGGCGGCAATTTGATCCGGTGCCTATCTTAGGGATGGACAAAAAAGGCAAAGAGGCGTGGACACGCCGAGTGCAGGAAGCCGCAAACATGGAAGCGCGCGAACATCAAGGATTAGAGCAAATTCTACAGGCGAATACGACTACAGGTGAGAGTCCGATGCCTCCCGCCACTTCTGAAAAACCGGTAAAGACCCCACCTGCAACTTTCTCATGAAGCGTCCTACTCCACTTCTTTGGATCAGTTTCGGGCTCGTTTCCCTGACCCTCAGTATTCTCCTGATGAGCGATCTGGCCGTGAACCTGATCCCCGATCAAGCGGTCGAGATTTTCGAATATCGTCAAAAATATAGTGAAGCGCTTGCCGTTCAATATTCTCTTTTAGCTGAAAATGGAGATAGTCGCGCTATCCAAGAAGCGTTTGACTTATTGGTTGAACGGAATGCGGACATTCTTTCTGCGGCTGTGGTGCTGGCGAATGGTCAAACATTAGCTTTGGCCGGACGGCATCAAGAGACTTGGAATCAGCCCACTGGTGATTCTTCCACTCCCGATCATATTCAAGTACCCATTTATAACCAGGCCAAACGCTGGGGGACAGTACAGCTGCGGTTCCAATCTCTTGGAGAGAAAGAGTGGCTGGATTGGTTGAAGGACCCTTGGGTTCAATTTTTAGGGATGGTGGTTGGATCAGCTTTTATGGGCTATTTTCTCTATATGAAACGGACGCTTCGACAATTGGACCCTAGCTCGGTTGTTCCGTTGCGGGTGAAAGCGGCGTTTGATGTATTAGTTGAAAGCGTGGTGCTATTGGACAATGCCGAACGGATCGTATTGGCGAATCGAGCTTTTGGTGAAGTGTTAGGGAAAGATCCCCTTACGCTTGTTGGCAAACGACTGGATGAATTCTGTTGGACATCTGTTCCTTCAGCACCTCCTTTGGGTAAATTTCCCTGGACGACTGCACGAGAAGATAAATGCCTAGAGTTAGATTTTCCGATCATGCTGCCAGACGTCTCAGGAAAACTGTTGAAATTTAGAATGAATTGCACCCCTATTTTAAATGATGGTGAAAATGTCCAAGGTCTTTTGGTTTCTATGGATGATGTGACCAAGTTAGATGAAACCATTCGTGCATTGGAATCTTCAAAGGCGGAATTAGAAAGTCTGGCGATGCGCGATCCGTTAACTGGTTGCTTTAATCGACGTGCCTTGTTCGAAGCTTTTGAAGATCTTGCCCAAGTGAGCACATCGGAGGGAACTGACCTAGGGTGTATTATGAGCGATATTGATCACTTTAAATCATTTAATGATCGGTTTGGTCATGCGGTTGGTGATCAAGTGATTCAGGTTGTGTCCAAAATTCTTTCCACGACCATCCGTCCCACCGATATTTTGGGACGGTATGGAGGGGAGGAATTTTGTATTTTGTTACCTGGCCAAGGGCCAGAAGGAACCGCTCGGGCTGCTGAACGTCTTCGAGAGGCTATTGAGGTACAAGCCAGTCAAGCCGTGCGAACGACAGAAGGCACGAAAATTTTAATGAGCTTTGGGGTGTCATGCTTTTCATTGGGGGCAGCAGATCCTCTCGAATTAGTCGATCAGGCGGATAAGGCCCTGTATGCGGCCAAGGAAGGTGGGCGCAATCAAGTGGGGCAATGGACTACAGATGGCCCACAGGCAGGTATCCCTATTGAAATTGAGGTTGAGTTAGTTGGCGCTGAGTCATAAGGGGTAGAGGGATTAAAATAAAAGGGAGCAGTCTTTGTACAAAACTGCCCCACATGTTGAGAAAAGTATGATGATTGTTAGGGATCGCTCGTAAAGTTAACCTTGTGGTTTCATGGCTTGATGGAGGGTATCGGTGACCCACAGTTTGAAAAAGCGCTGAGCTGATTGATGATATTCATTGAGTTTTCCATTTACGTCTGTTAGGGCATGTTGGCCATCCACGAAAAAGTCATGATCAATCAAATAGCCCATTTCCTGGACCGGTTGAGCAATGGGAACCAACCCATGTCGAATACAGACTAAATCTTTTCCCCCGTTTAAGCCCATGAGCACTTCACTATGGGTAGCCTTCAATTCTCCAGCGGTTCCAGCCCAAGCTAAATCCCCTGTCCATTTACCTTGAAGTAATTGATCCCATTCTAGATCTGTGACGCCTAAGGCTGACTTGCGGACGATGTTTCGGAAGCGTAAGCCAATGCGCTGTAAGAATTGAGGCGGATAATCCTTTTGTAATGCGGTTATGGCCTGTTGGAAATATTTTGTGAAATTTTCCCATCCATCATATTGTCTGGCCACTAAGGTTAAGGCTCCTTTGCCTAATACTAATTGCCAGCGTTGGTCTTCACTGGTGAAATTATACGCGGATTTGTCTTGGGTGAGAGCAAATAAGGGGAATAATGTTTTCACCCCCTCTTGAAAGCCCACGGGAGGGGCCGCAGATATTTTCAAGTTTGGTGGAAAAGTCAGTTGGCAGGTCACATCCACAAGTGGTGTTTGTTGATAGGTGGTGGTGGTCATGGCTTTAGGCATGATTAAATGGTCCTTTCGTCTTTTTTGCATTTCACCTATTGAAGTCATGAAGTTAGGGTGAGAACCATCAAACTCTTTGTTCTTTTTGTTGCCGCTGTTTTAATTTGTATTTTTTAGAGCGATTAGAATCCTTCATGCTAGGAAACTTGAAGTTGGGCTTCTTCCATGAGGTCTAACATTGAGGAGAGTTGTTTGCCTGCCTCAATGAGGCAGATTTTTACATTGTCTTCATCGAGACCTGTAAGGGTCCATGACTCTGGGGCCACTAAACTTTCCCAATTCCCATGTCCATTTGGTGATTGAAACCCTTCTGTGAGAGCGAACGCAATGTTCAGTAATGCCGCTTCGAATTGGTGGTCGGCTGATCCATTTGGCTGATGTTGATGCCGAATGGCTTCTCCTAGATTTTTTGGTAATTTCCAGGAGTCAACGAGCGCTTTTCCAATTTCGGTGTAATCAAACCCAATGAGGGTTTTTTCGACGTTTTGGATGGGTTCGCCCGTATTGCTCGCATTTTTTATGGCTTCTTCGGCTTGTTCTGGTAGATATTGATAGAGCAATAGATGCCCAATATCTCTCAATAATCCTTCCACAAACATTCGCTCGCTATCCACCAAAAAGCACTTTCTTGCTAATTCTCGAGCAGCCAATCCGCTAAAGAAGCTATTGGCCCAATAAATGTTCATATTCATGACCTGTTGGTTGAGCCCGGAGAAGGCCGTTGTCACGGACACGGCTAACACCAAATCATGTAAAGGCTGCATGCCTAATATTCCGACAGCACGTGAAATGGTTTCCACTTTTCTTGGCATGGCATAAAACGCACTATTCACCAGTTTCAAGACGATGGTGGTCATTCCTGGATCAATGCTAATTGCTGCCGAGAGGTCCGTCATTGTGGACTCTGGGTCGTCAATGACTTTTTTGACCTCCAAATACACTTCAGGTAGGGAGACTAAGGATGTGCAATTATCGACGATTTCATTAGGGCTTTTCATAGAATGGTCTTTTTTTCAAATAGGGTGAAGGACGGCAAGAGTCTTCCCATGCGTCTTTTTCGGATTGTTATTGATTAATCTTGACAGATGGGAGTGGCAGGATCGTGATAAGGGGAACCCTCCTGATTTTGAGGAGAGTTTTTGGAGAGTGCTGTTGTTTGTTCTTGGGTGTAGGCTAGAGCTTATATCTGTGGAGGGTCAGTAGGGGTGGATTTTGAAGCTGGAGAATGGGATTGATGAATGCGGTTTTTCCCCCATGTAATAAGTCCATAGGAGAGGAGAAGGGCAATGGGGACGAATATTCCTGAGGCAAGAGTCTCATTCGGTAGCCATCCTATCTCATGAAGAGCTTTAAAGAGATAATGGGCTAATCCACTCAGATAATACGCAATGACAATGACCGATAATCCTTCGACGGTTTGTTGCAAAATTGCTTGGCTTTTGGTGGTTTGATCTACACTGGCTAAGAGCTTCGTATTTTGATCTTGAAGGAGCAAATTTTGTTCTTGTCGTGCGAGTTCAACTTGGGTGCGAAGGACAGCAATCGTTCCTTCGAAATCTTGTTCCAAGGCATGAATTCTCGTTAATAGTTGTTGGTACCCATCTGCCACCCCAGTAATTTTCCATCGAATATAATCCGAAATGGTCCGCCCAAATGGAAGGGAGCGTTCTTGTAAGGTTTTCAGGTTACTTTGCACAATACGGTCGTAAGGAACTGAGGCTGACAAGCGATATCGCATGGAATCGGCAAGACGCCCAACTTCCAAGAAATCTTGAGTGAGCCCTCCAAGCCATTGTTGGAGCGTGCCGTGTGTGGCTCCGTTAAGTTCCTTCGTAATAAGACTACGTTGATATAGGTGGCGTTGTTCATACACCTGCACCTGATCTACTGAACGGGAAAAGGCATTGTAAGGCAACAGGATCAAATGTGTGTAATTTTCAAGGGCAATGAGGATATCGATGAGCCGAGGAAGTTTGGCCACGAGTAGGTTTTGATCTGGGGCCCAAATGAGATAGCGTTCTCGGCCATGTTCATCGGGGGTAAAACTGGTGGCGATGGAAATGTCCTTTTCTAATACCTGACTTGCGTATATTTGTGGGCCCGGTAAGACCGTGGCTAAATCTTCCTGGTCATAACTTCGCGCTGGTGTAATGAGTAAGTCTAAGGCGTTGACGGCTAAGCCCAGAGGGCTTAAGGGAAAGGCGTAGCCAGGAAAGGTTATTGGACCAAAACCCACCAACGGGTTGGGGCTATGGGGGATATGCCATATTTGATAACTATAATATTCAGTGTGGGCCTCCCACTTTGCGAGCAAAAGATCTCCATTAGCGGAACTCTTGACGCCGAATCCTACCTTATCTTCAATAACTGTTTGAGATGGTTCAATTTCCAGACAGGTAAGAAGTTGCTGGAATTCCTTTCGGCATTGTGGTCGTTCAATGGCTGGATTTGCCATGCGATGGGCCGTGTGGTGAATGTGAGCGGGGGCATTGAGCCATTGCTCCCAATATCTTTCTTGGTCCTTGTGAAGTTGGCCGAGAAGGCTTTTTCCCGGTGATGAGGGTTTGAGGCTCATAATTAGGTTCGTTAGGATCCTGGAAATTGATTTGTTTCGGAATCACACATTTTGGTTTCAGGTTCTACCCTAGTTGGATAGAACGTCGCAAGAGGCTTTTCGTGTATTCTTTCTTGGTGAAGGAGCAAGATGTGGCGAGTGAATAGAACTGATAATGAATTTATTCTGTGGCTATCTGATGTTGTATCCAGTCTATGAGCCTGTTTTCAGCCCAAAAACAATCTTCTTGTGGGTGGCGTCGTTGGAAAAATCCACAATGACCTCCATGGAGCGGTGAAAGTAATTCGATCCATTTATTATTATGGAGAGTGGAATTTAAAAAGATTTCATAAGGAATAAATGGATCATCCTGTGAAGTCATGATGAGGCTTGGAATGGTAATAGAGCCGAGTCCATTTTCGGCGGCGCTTTTGGTGTAGTAGTCATGAGCGTTGAGGTAGCCACCATCTGGGGCTGTGTAGACGTTGTCGAAATCCCACATGGTTTTTAAAGCCGAAAGTTGTGAAAGATTCCATTTTCCTGGGTAAAGGCGGTCTTTTCGTATTAATTTGGCCTTCAGGCTGCGTAAGAAATATTGATGATAGATCCAATTGGTTGGATGTTGCAGGGCACGCACACATGATGCTGGCTGAATATTTGGACTTACTGCAACCACACCTCGAAGTGCGGGAAGGGTGTCCCCAATTTCTCCTGCTAATTTTAGTGTGAGATTGCCTCCCATGGAATACCCGATGAGCCAGATGTGTTGGCATCCGTCACGATTGCTGATTTCTTGAATGATTTGTCCAAAATCCTGGCTCAAGCCATTATGATAGAGAGTTGGTGTGAGATGTTCTGAGTCTCCGCAATTTCTCTGATTAATTCGGATGCAGTTCCATCCTTTTGCCCAAATTTTGTGAGCCAGGCCAATCATGTAATGGGATTCGGTACAGCCCTCGAGCCCATGTATGAGTAAGACTGTGGGTTTGTCGAAAGGAGATGGTTGCCAATGGCACTTGGTGAGGAGCTTGGTTTCTGAGGTGACTTGAAACGTCCGATGTTGCGTTGGGATATCAGGCGATGTTATTCCGCGAGGCCACCAACGAGGTAGAAGCGTCATTCGGTGTGGCCCTCTTAGGAGTGGATGCGGGAGAAATTGTGGGAAATTCAAGTCAGAAGTTCCGTTATTTTCTTGAGACCATACAGGAGAATATTGTTAGGGAGAGAATTTAGTAAACCGGGAGGATGCGAAAAATCAAGAGTAACACAAGTTGGTATGCGGTTCTTCTCTCAATGGGTGTGTGCTGGGGACCCTACTAGGCGTATTCTTTTGGTCGCAATTATTGACAGTCTGTCTATGATTTCGGTACAGGAGCCATGGGTAGTATCGTGTGTTGGGTGAGTCAGATACAACTGAGGTGGAGTCTCTTGTCATGGGCTCCCATAGCCTGGGGAAAAGATGGAGAATGAGTAACTCGAAAAAGCCAAAATCTTCAAGTGGACGAGAAGGTTTTTTAATTTTTATGGTTGTCAGTTGCGGTATTTTAGCGTCGTTGTCATTAAATTCGATGACGAATCCAGGTGGGTCAGATGGTCCGAAAGACGCATCCCAAGTCAGTGAATTGGCCAAAAAAAAAGATAAGCCAGTGGCATTAGTCGATGTTCCACTGTCTTCAGGAAATGAACCTCTTGATAAGCTGTTTGCGCAATCAGGATGTGCGGTTTGTCATACTATTCCCGGCATTGCCCCGGCTAAAGGGCGTCAGGGGCCAAAATTAGTCCTGGGAACCAATGGGCCAATACGATTGGCGGATCCTAATTACCAAGGAACGGCGGAGAGTGTTCGGGAGTATATTCAAGAGTCTATTTTAAGTCCTGGGGTGTATATTGTTCCGGGATATTCGGATCGAGTTATGCCTCGATGGTATGGGAAGCGGCTTAATGCCAAGGCTTTGGATCGTATCGCAGGTTATTTAGAAAACATAGAAGAGTGAGGAGCTGAATAGTTCAAGGCCGAACTATTAGGACGTAGGGGCCTTAGGGGTGAAAACGAAACCCAAACAAGAGACCGATATTAAAATTGTCGCTATTTCTTCGATTGTCCAAGTCTAGATCTTGAAAGGTGAAAATGAGGGTGCTGGCTAATGAGATGGTTCGGCTGATATGAAAAGCGGCAGTGGCCCCAAATGGAAAGGAATAACTCGCATCGTTGTCATCAGTTCGACCTCGCTCATAGTCTGCATAGACAAACCCTAAGCCACCAAACGGGATCAGCGAGACGGATCCTAAGGGGATGTGGTAACGGGCAATTCCGGCAAAGGTAATTTGCGTTAAATCTCCACTGGGTGCAATTAAAAGTTGGGGCCCAATCGAGAACTCTTCATCTAAGAAATAGTCGCCTTGAAAGCTCAAATTGAATACGGTGTCATCGGCGGTATCCGTCAGAAAACCAATGTCAGTTCCAAATCCCCAAGGATTTTCAGCCCAAACTTGGGTATTCCCCACCGTGAGGAAAAGAATAAGGATGACAATTGCTAGGATAGTTTTCAGCCATTTATCGATCATTTTTCCTAGGTCTCCCTTTGTGAGCCATGTATTGAATTCAACAACCTCTCTCTTGTGGTAAAAAATATACCTTATTTATCCAGACGATTTCACTACTTTTTTGCTAGGGGGAATTCCTCTTTAAGATGGGTAATCCTTTGCACCGTATTATTTATGGCACAACTTGACGCTCCTCCACTTTGGTGGAGGAGCGTTTTTTGCGGGATGAAAGAAGGTTTTTCCGGCTTGGGATAACTGGTAATATCCAGAAAGGCCTAGTCTTTTAGACCAACGGCTTCAGATGCAGCCTCTCCAGCATCGGTAAGAGCCTCTCCGGTATTAGCCGCACCCTCTTTAATCGTGTCGGTGGTGGTTTCAACGGCCTCAGACATGACTTCCCCGGCCTCCTTCGCAGCGCCGGTAATGGCGTCTCCTGTATTTTTCATGGCATCACTGACAGAATCGGTTGTACTTTCAACGGCTTGATCTAGAGCTTTACCAGCCTGTTCAGCTGGTCCATCAGATTCTCCGCAACCGAAAACAAAGAGACTCATCATACAAACGAAGAGTGTGGGCATTCGAAATGCTGGAAGGAATTTCATGTTCCTAACCTCCTGTTAAAAGATAACTGGCCCATGGGCCTCCGTCCTGGGATTCAGATGTTCAAGGGGGAAGGGGGAAGCATGCTCAGCATGCCATGATCCTCTAGTTGGAACCCTGGATCACTTCATCTGTAGCATGAACGACTAGTATTGTAACGTAACATGAAAAAAGATCAATGTCTGAGTTTTTTTCTGTGGGCTGCATGTTTATCTTCCTAAGAGTGTTTTTTTATACGCTGGGTCATATTCCGTTAAGAACGTTCTTTCCCATTGTGAATGATTTCAGCCTCTTTTCTTAAGGAGAACAGAAAGTGGAAGCTTGATGAGCAGATTATTTCTGGTGGAGAGAGTCTGGAGTCTTTTTGTCTAAATTTTTTCTAAAAATGGTCGATAAGAATCAATACATGATTTTCATGAAACATGGGTTGGGGTTCCACAATTTTAAGAAGTTGAGGGTGTTATGGCAAAACCAGTTGGAAAGCTAAGAAAAATTAATTTAAATGAAGTGTGGGCTAATGAAGTTGACGGATTTGCGTCATGGTTGCAACAAGATGAGATTTTAGAAATGTTAGGGGAAGCCTTGGAGGTTTCTTTGAAGCCTGCTGGAGGCGACATCCCCTTAGATACTTTAGCCGGGGCCGTTTTGGCAAAAGATGCGAAGCGCGGTCATTATGTGATTGTGTTGGGTCATTTGGATGGCCTGAGCCACGAGTCATTTGGGAAACTCATTATGTATGCCGCTGGTCTAGAGGCCAAGGCCATTGTGTGTGTTGGTCAGGAAATTACTGCCGAAATTCGGCAGAGTTTAGATTGGCTCAATATGGTTTCTCGAGATGATGTGAATTTTTATGCGACAGAATTAGAATTATGGAGAATCGATGATTCCGTCCCTGCTCCAAATTTCAATGTGGTGTGTCAACCAAATATGTGGGCGAGGCAATTAAAAATGGGACAGGAAGATGGCGAATCGACTAGTGGTTCTAAAGGCAAAGACTTTCCTGAATCAAAATCAAAAAAAGAAGATCCTGGAAAAGGTTCCAAAGACAAAACAGGTACGGCTCAGGGCAAATCAGGCCCGGGATCTAAAGACGGCGTATCCGTCCGTCAAAACTTTGTGTATACCAAAACGTTCTCCTAAAGATCATTCTCCACAAGGCCGGCCTGGTCTTTCGTTGCAGTTATTGTTTGAAGTGGTTCGATCCAATTTGGTGTGGATGCAGGGTAAGACAACTTCCTTGAGGATTTCCGGGCTACGAGATATGGGAAGCCGTAGGAGTCTCCTATCGGACCGTCTGGGATGTATTATTGGGTCTTGTTCCTTTCAATTGCGCTTTCCCACTTCTTTAATCCGTTAGAAAAGATGTTGGCCAGAATACCATGGTCTGTTTCATTTATTTCTAGACAGAATGTGAGACATTCTGTATTCTAACGGGTCTCATTTTTCTATGACGCCTTCCGAAAACCATCCCCCCATTGATTTCATTCGCACCATGATCGCTGAAGATCAGGATGCGGGACGGTCTGTTCAACGAGTTCATACGCGCTTTCCGCCGGAACCAAATGGGCATCTCCATATTGGGCATGCTAAATCCATTTGCTTGAATTTTGCTATTGCACAGGAGTTTGGTGGGCTCTGTAATTTGCGCTTAGACGATACCAATCCAACTAAAGAACATATGGATTATGTCCGGTCGATTCAGGAAGATGTACGATGGCTAGGATTTGATTGGGGAGATCGGTTGTATTACGCCTCGGACTATTTTGAATCGTTATATGAGTATGCTCTCAAGTTGATTCGAAAAGGCAAAGCCTATGTGGATAATTTGAGTGCTGAGGAACTCCGAGAATATCGAGGAACCTTAACGGAAGCTGGAAAAAAAAGCCCACACCGGCAACGAACTCTCGAAGAAAACCTTTATTTATTTGCCAAAATGCGGGCGGGAGAATTTGAGGAAGGTACGCATGTTTTGCGTGCCAAAATCGATATGGCTTCTCCCAATATGAATTTGCGGGATCCCGCATTATACCGCATACGGAAAGCGACCCACTATCGGACTGGGGATGCATGGTGCATATATCCGACCTATGATTTTGCTCATCCCCTTTCCGATGCACTTGAAGGTATTACGCATTCCTTGTGTACCTTAGAGTTTGAGGATCACCGTCCACTCTATGATTGGGTGTTGGATGAGTGTGAAGTGCCCTGCCATTCCCAGCAAATTGAATTTGCTCGATTGAATCTTGCTCATACAGTAATGAGCAAACGAAAACTTCTGAAATTGGTGG
This sequence comes from Nitrospirales bacterium, assembly GCA_029261295.1. Taxonomy (GTDB): domain Bacteria; phylum Nitrospirota; class Nitrospiria; order Nitrospirales; family UBA8639; genus Nitrospira_E. The sequence goes on from JAJDBP010000009.1 coordinate 85,195, forward strand.
AAGAAGGACAGGTTCAAGGGTGGGATGATCCTCGAATGCCAACCATTAAGGGGCTGCGTCGTCGAGGGTATACGCCTGCGGCTATTCGAAGTTTTTGTGATCGTGTCGGTGTTGCTAAGCGGGACAGTGTGATTGAGATGGGCCTTTTAGAGCATACAATCCGTGAAGATTTGAACCGAACTTCACCGCGAGTCATGGCGGTGCTCCATCCTGTGAAAGTCATTATTGAGAATTACCCTGAGGGGCAGACCGAAGAAGTCGAGGCGGTGAATAATCCGGAAGATGTCGGGCAAGGAGTCCGACAACTCACGTTTTCCCGAGAAATATATATTGAGGCTGACGATTTTCGTGAAGATCCACCTAAAAAATTTTTTCGACTATCCGTTGGGCAAGAGGTTCGTCTTCGCTATGCCTATATTATTCGCTGTGTTGGAGTCGAAAAAGATCAGGATGGAACGATCGTCGCGCTTCGATGTACCTTTGATCCAGAGAGTAAGCGTGGGGGCACTCAAGCTGGTCGAAAAGTGAAGGGAACCATCCATTGGGTGTCGGTTGGCCATGCTCTACCGACTGAGGTTCGGATATATGAACCGCTTTTAACCAAACCATCCGCTCTGCCAAAAAAATCCATAACTTCTGAGCCCATTCTCAATCCCTGTTCGTTGCAGGTTCTTTCCCCTTGCTGGGCGGAAGCGAGCTTAAAGCATGCGAGTGTTGGGAGTCGATTTCAGTTTGAGCGTCAGGGGTATTTTTGTTTGGATCCTGATTCTATGAACCAAAAACTTGTCTTTAATCGGACCGTTTCTCTTAAAGATCCCTGGGCAAAAATGGAAAAAAAGTAAGATGAAACAGTTGGATCCTATGGAGTTGGGAACTATAAATTATTATTTTCTGTGGTAAAATGAAGCTATGTACCATGAAGGCATTTTGGGGTTATTAATGTTTTGGCGAATTACTGAGCATTTCATTGGCCCTCATACAAAAAAAATAATGTTACGACGGAAAATGCTCGGAGGAAAGTTGTGTGTTCGTAAATATATCCACCAGGATCTTCCACCGCCCAATGGACATCGAATCGGTACCATATACTCTTTGACCCGAAGGCGATTCTTTTGGCGATTTCGTCTGTGGAAACCTCTGCAATCAACCTACTTTACTTTAAACCCGAATGGGCGATGGGTCCAAATGTGTCGTACCTTTCATTAGGCATCAAAAACTTGTCTCCTTCATTTTTTCTGTTTCCTCTCCTCCTTTGATAGATTTCAAAAATTCCTCAGACAGAGATTCCCATTTCAGACCTCTAATCTAAGTATAAATATGGATATCAAATATTCTCCATTTCTAGTTAGTATTGGCCTAGTTCACTGTCTAATGTAAACCGATTTTATATAGATTAAACATTAAGACTTTTCAAATTCCTACCGATAAAGAATAGAGAGGTAGGAATGAAGAGCCGCTTAGGGGGATCTTCTGCATGTTAGGGAAAGCCTGTTTTGTCTTAGCGATGGTCTTTTTAGCCTGTTGTGTCGCGGTACTCTCCTGGTTTGGATGGGTACATGGCATTTCATGGGCTCAACGAAGATCGAGTTTTCCTGGCCACATGTAGATGTCCCAGTCGGTTTTTATCGTTCCTGCCTGTTTGACTTAATCAAATCCTAGCTGTTTCTTGAAAAATTGTTTTTGAGTTTTCTCGTTACAAAAACCTATCCAAACAGTCCTAAAGGAATGTTTAGAAAGGCCGGATAGATCTAAAGTCTCGATTGTGGTCTGCGGACTGTATTTATTTTGAACCCAAACGGTGTGATATGCGGAAAAATGGTTCTTCTTCAAAAGGGATGAACGGTCAGCCAGTTCAAACAGGAATAGAATCGAACTGGATTGATGGCGAGACGTACCCTCAACCAGAAAGTGTCAATGATACGTTTTGGCGTTGGGAATTTCTTCGTCGCCGAGCCGATTATCGACAGGATTGGGAAAAGTATTTTCAGTCAACCTATGAATATGATGTCGCCTGTGCTAACGATCCTAAATTCCCTACGCGCTATCGAAAGAAAGTTGTTTCACCTGAGCATCCTGCATTCAAAGCGCGCATGCCAAATTCCCTAGAAAAGTATCATTTGAGCGGATTACCTAATCCGGCGATCTCGAAACCGTGGATGCTATCGTTTGATTCCAATTATGGGCGCATTTATTTTGGACAAGGGCCGGATTGGTTGGGGGGAGGCGAAGAAATTAGTTTATGTTTATCTGAATGGCGGGTAGCTGCAGTTTTTGATCTCAAGAAGCCTCTTTCTCCTCAAATGGATAAAGTGAAAACAGATTTATTGGAATGGCAAGAACATCAAGTAGGTCGGAATCTAGATCGGAGAAAATCACGAGATGAATGGCCTTTGTATTTACGGGTGTTGGATGGCGTTGATCTAGGTGTTACTTTTCGAGAGATTGGACGACAGCTGTTTGATATTCAGGATGATGATGAGGCTGAAGCTCGGATTGCCCAGTTGTATAAACAAGCCTGTCAAATCAGTTTGCATTTTCCGAATTGACCTGCATCTATGTCTATGAAGAAAGATGGGCCTCACCTGATACTCCACGTTGCTGTTGGTCTATGCGTGACAGGCAAAGAGTAGGAAGCGAATATGAGTAAATTAATCGATGCGTTAAACCGGCTGCAATCACTCAAAGATGAGGCTCCTCTTATTGTGAGGACTGCCGCGAGTCAAGTTTCGCCAATTGTTTCCCCTCCTCCACCAAGTTCGGAAAGGGTGGCGACAAGGGGAAAGAGGAAATCTTCTTCCCAAAAGTCTGTAGCCGATGAGAAGCCTTTATTTAATATGGCCGGCAAAGATTGGTTAAGTGTCCTTCAGCAAGATTATCTGAATAATTTTGTGCGGGAAGGGGGAGGAGCGATTAAATTTGCCGTGTTTCCCCAAGAGGAGGCTCTTCAGGGATGTCAACAATCTTTGAATGGTATGGCCAATGCGGAAGGCTATTGTTTTGCCAAAGTGGATTCACGATTCACGAAAGTCCATATGGTCGAGCGGCTTTTCCACAAGATTGCTAAGCAAATAGATTGGGATGATTTAGCCTACCGATTTGTGGTTCGACTCTTAGAGGAGCATGGATACCAAATTCCAAACAATCGCAGTGAATTTTCATTGCGACAGGTTGCGACGTTAAATGAGCGGAAAGAGCCCATGCTGCGGCGAGATGTTCAAACCTGGTTAGAAAAGTCTATTGAAGGGGATATTGGACTGTGTCGTGAATTTCGTATGGCCATGATTCGATTATGTTTAGCGCAATTTGATGCCGGTGATTCGGATCGGGTACTGGCCACCTCAGTTAAAGAATGGTTATGTGGAGATCTTCGCCTGGTCTCTGGAGTGAAAAAGGCTCTTATTTATCAGAAGGTTGCTCGTCATAATGCGCGGTATATGTTGTCTTCGTTAACTCGGTGGCTGCGCTTAACGGGAAAAGGAGGGTTAATTCTCTCGCTTGACATTTCTCGCTATTTTACCAAGGGGCAGGAATCTTCTGGCGATGGTTCTTTGACGTTTACCCCATCGGCCACGATGGACGTCTTTGAATTGCTTCGGCAATTTTTAGATACGGCTGATGAAATCGAAGGGTTATTAATGGTGGTCTTGGCTCCGGAAGCGTTCCTCACTGATTCTCGTCGAAGTGTGGATCGATACGAAGCCCTGAAACTTCGAGTGTGGGACGATGTGCGTCCCAGGCATCGCCAGAACCCTTTGGCCACGTTGGTCAGGATTCAAGGGCAGGGAGCAAAGCAGGATGGATCTACCCAACTGGCGCCGTCCAAACTACAGGGACATGGTACCGTTCCAGATGTTGAGGCTAGACGTGTTGTGGAGGGTCTACGGGCTGGAGTCCCCAATAAACATGTGGTGACGGCATTAGGGTGTTTGCAACCTGAGGTTGAAGGACGGTTTCGTCGAATGATGGAAGCCACCCAACAAAATGTCACAACCGGACCTTGCCCAAGGGGAATGGTACTTGAGGGCGAGTTTGGAAGTGGAAAGTCACATGTGTTGGAATATTTGCAACATTTGGCCTTGGATGCCAATTTTATTTGTAGCCGTATCGTGATTAGTAAAGAAACACCGTTGTATCATCCGGTACGCCTTTTTTATTCGGCGATTGAATCTGCTGTTGTGCCAAATAAACAAGGTGAAGTATTTGCAGAAATTGCTGGGGAGTGTGATGTGTGGACCCCAAGGTATAAGGAGTTGGTCGCTTGGGCCAATAATCCTGAAAATCTGGTCGACTCGCGATTTGCCGCAACCCTTTTACTCTATGAGCGAATGAGTTCTGATGCGGAACTTGGTCATCGCATGGCCAGATTTTGGACGGGGGATCCTATCGGGGTTGGCGATTTGAAAAAATATCTGCAAGAGGCGGGATTCGGAGGACAATATACCTTTGGTCGAGTGTCGGCAACAGACCTGGCTCTTCAACGTTTTCAATTCGCATCACGTTTGATGCAAGCCGCTGGATATGCCGGGTGGATTTTACTCATTGATGAAGCCGAATTAATCGGGCGATATTCTATGACTCAGCGAGCGAAATCTTATGCAGAAGTGGCGAGATTGATGAATATGATTGAGGGGCAGATGCTCCCCGGGCTTGGGACGGTTATGGCTTTGACGAATGATTTCCGAGAGGAGATCTTAGAGAAAAAAGGGGATAGTGTGAAAATGTTGGAGAAGCTGCGTGCCAAACAAACCGACGTGGATCGAGTGTTAGCTGACAAGGCGGAAAAAGGCATGGGACTACTCAAGTCTCAGCGCATCCCGTTAGGACATCCTTCTTTTGATACTATTCAAGAAGTTCATCAGATTGTTCGAGGCTTACATCTCAAGGGCCATGGGTGGCATATGTGGGAAAATGTCTCAGAGCATTCAGTAGAGAATGTGCCTGGCAAAAGCATGCGGAAACATGTAAAAAGTTGGGTTACTGAATGGGACCTCCTTCGTCTCTATCCTGGTGAGGAATGTGAAATTGAAACGTCTACGTGGAAGCCTTCTTATGAGGAAATGGAGGATACGTCAACTCAACGTGTGTCTGAACCCATTCACTCTGAACCAATGGCCAAGGAAGCTCCAAAAGCGTTGAATGCATCCGAAGACGTGCCTGACTTGGTGGCTCCTTCCAATTCTACGGTACCCACTTCTTCTGTTGCACCCACCTCTTCATAATATGAATTAGCGGGAAAAGTGGTTTCTATGGTATTATTGTGAGTAGGGTCTATGGATTGGGCACTTATTACCTGAAACTTGAAGGCCTTATTTTCTTTCCTTGTTTCCGAGACGCAATTTCTTGATTTCCAACCGTTCCTTTTAAATCTCATGTTTTCCCTCCAATCGTTGCTTTCGTAGTTCTCCCACTATTCGTGCAACATTTTCGTTCATCACACCTCTCAAAAATTTTTCGTATGTGGTGGCCCTTAGCGGGAAGTTGGCTCCTTATGGGTGTGGAATTACTTCTCGTAGCTGCCACCATTTCTCGCTTAGCCAATCCAGAAATTCATTTGGCGGCCTATGGTGGTGTCGTCTTTCCGCTCTCGCTGTTCATCGAGGCCCCCATCATCATGATGCTGGTGGCTTCCACAGCTCTATGCAGAGATTGGGCAGCTTACTGCCTCATGCGAAATTTTACGTTAATACTAGGAGGAGGATTGACCCTCCTCCATGTCCTTTTAGCATTTACCCCCTTGTATGATGTGGTGGTTGAAGTATTGTTAGGTGCACCTCAGCCCGTTTGGGAGCCAGCTAGAATGGGCTTGCAGATGATGACGCCTTGGACTCTGTCGATTGCTGTGAGACGATTTTTCCAAGGGCTCATCATTCGTGGGGGGCGAACACGCTTAGTTGGCTTAGGAACCCTTATCCGGTTAGGAGTGAGTGCCTCGGTGTTATTGTGTGGATTGATGATAGGCACCTTCCCAGGAATTATCGTGGCTACGGGAGCCCTGGTTGCTGGAGTACTTATTGAGGCGGGCTTTATGTATGCGTGCGTTCGACCGGTTGTGCAAGATTTTCAACAACAACGAGTGGGACAACAACCACCATTGACCATCCAATATTTATGTACCTTCTATTGGCCGTTAGCCCTCACTCCTCTGATTTCCTTAGCCACGTTGTCTGTTGGAAGTGCGGCCATCAGTCGAATGCCACGTGCCCTGGAATCATTAGCCGTCTGGCCGGTGTTAGGGGGGTTGACGTTTATGTTTCGTAGTGTAGGAATTGCGGTTCAGGAAGTTGTCGTGACATTTTCTGATAGACCCGAATTTCTTCGCCCCTTACAACAATTTGTTTGGATTATTTCACTCGGAGCGAGTGGCACGTTGCTGTTGATCGCGGCCACCCCTCTTTCTACTATTTGGTTTGAATCAATTGCCGCTCTCAGTCCAGAACTATCAGCTCTAGCGGGGTCTGCGCTCTGGGTGGCCATTGTACTTCCGGCCTTGAGTCCTTGGGAAAGTTATTTTCAGGGAGAATTGGTGTATCGTGGTGCCACAACTTATGTGACGCAGGCGGTTCTTCTCTACCTCTTGGGAACTTCGAGTCTACTCATTCTAGGAGTGTTGTATGGACAGATTACGGGGTTATATGTGGGAATAGCGGCCACCTTAACTGGGATTAGTATTCAAACGTGGTGGCTATGGTGGCACAGTCACAACGTGCATGGCTCGCACCTTCATTCTCAGGATTGCACTTGATCAGGATAGCCTGAAATTAGAAGAATCGGCTTCTCAGTATTAAACTAGAAGGACTCAGGTTTTTTTAATCCCATTCTGAATGTAAGCCCCTTCAAGTTGTAGGGATTTTCATGCAGGAAGTTTAGGCATTTTAAACGGAGAGCTGATGGTAACTATTTGAATTATTTGATGAAATTATTCTTAAGCCCAAATGCAACAAGAAGGAACATTCCTTGCTGTTCTTTATGGCTGTATGAACAAAATTTTAATCATTGAGGATGATGAACTTGTTCGAGATTCGGTTTCGCTCTCCTTAGAATCTGCTGGGTATATTGTTATGGAGGCCGCGACCTGTCAGGAAGGTCTTCAAAATCAAAAGCAATTTGGAGCGTCTGTGATTATTTCCGATGTCGTGTCTTTAGAACATGAAGGAGGGGCGCTTCTTCGGCGGATTTGCCACCAATCTTCTGATCTTCCGCTGATCACGCTCACTGGGACCTTGCCTGATTCTGAAACGACACCGTCCTGGTCCCAGCCCCAGCCCACTAAGGATGAATCTTCTCACACGTTGCAAAAGCCCTTTACTCTCGACGAACTTCTGGCGACCGTTCAAAGCGCCTTAACTCGTTCCGTCCTCTAATACACTTCCAGCGCTCTTTTCTCCTACTAAATTCCTTCTCGTATTGTTGGCCCTTCAAGTCGGTAGAGAGCCACCGACCTGCATTGGGATATGACACATATCTAGAAGTTAGTCACTGGGAGGTTCGAAATGGCCAGGAGGGCGTGAGCCCCATGGGAGGGTCGTTGCACGGATTTGCTTGGACAAGCTTTGGAGATTCACATGAGCAGCACGAATAAGTTTTGGATCACCATGATGAACAAGGTGTGTCAGCAAGACAAACAATTCAGGATGTTCGTGGCGAACGTGAATCATGCGTTCAAAAAGGGGATCCATGTCATGGGGTTCTGGAAGTTCAGGCTCCTCTTCATCCGCATCATTCCATAATTTTTGAATAACCTGAGGGTCATGGTGGAGCCAGGATGTGGGAATAGATAGTTGCTGGGCAATCAAATTGAGTAAGGAAAGTGGAGGATCGATACTGCCATTATGGATGGATTCCAAGCTTGTGAACTCTATATTCGCTTGATCGGCTAACTGCGCCATTGGGATTTGACGATACTGGCACCATTGAAGAAGATACAGTTCTTTCAACATGGGCGGATCATAGCCAACCGGTTGAAGCAAGTCTACCGTTCTTTCTATCGCTCAGAGCATTTTAGACGTCTCCTACCTAGATTAGGTAAAATGCAGGCATGAAACACGTCTGGTTTCAGTTATGGATTGGTACAGCCTTGCTGGTAATTCTGTCACCCTTTTCAGGTATGGCATTTGTTGCACCTGATCAGGTTGCTGTTCTTGCAAATAGTCAAAGTCCAGAAAGCCTACAATTGGCAACCTATTATATGAGACGCCGAGGAATTCCCTCAGCCAATCGCGTGGATCTCAATCTTCCTACCACAGACACAATTAGTCGTGAGGTCTATGAAAATGAAGTGCTCAAGCCTGTGCGTCAGGCATTCATGCAACATGAGTTGAGCTCTCGAATCAAAGTGTTGGTGACGACTTTTGGTATACCTTTACGAGTTGCAGGACCAAAGGTGACGTCTCAAGAGAAAGAATGGATTCATGATGCTCAGGGTTGGATGCAGGCGGCTTGGGATCTTCTCCAAGAACAAGAGCAAATTGCGATCAAGCAGCAAATGAATTTATCCCCCTCTCCTCAATCTTCTCATGATTCTATTATTTCCTTTCAAGGATCTGCTCAGTCCCTGACCAGATCCCAGATTCATACATGGAGAACAGAACTCCAACAAATACTTCAGGGAGTGCGTCGCGAAGTTGAAAGAAAGCCGGAAGGGGCGGGTCGGAAGACTTTGCTGGTTTCTCACGACAAAATCATCAGACAAGTGTTTGGAAAATTTGGGAGGAAGGAAAAACTGGGCGCCCCGTCTCGTGTATCGGTTATTGATCAGCGTAAGGGAGGCAGGATTTCCGCAGTGCTTATGAGCCTTATGCACCAACCCTCTGAAGCCAAGCGCACACAAGCCTATGCCCTTGTGCAGGAGGCCTTTGGTATGTGGGGGATTCTGGCATTTGCCCAATGGGAAGTGGCACGGTATGAACAAGCTGAAGGTAGTGCGAGCCTTGATAGCGAGTTAAGCTTGCTCTGGTGGGAGGCGGAAACTTACCCTTTGGAAGGACGTCTCCCCAATCCTTTCTATCTTGGGTACGGAGATCAATTCCATAAATGGCCACTTCCGCTTATGATGGTCAGTCGAATTGATGCCCCAACATTCACGCATGCCAGGGGTCTTATCGAGCAATCGATAGCCACAGAATCGTCGGGTCTACAAGGAAATGTGTATGTCGATGCCCAAGGGATGAAAAAGGGGCCGCCCTTGTCCTATGGGCATTACGATAGTGATTTGCAGAACTTTGCCCAAGACTTTCGCAAAGAGTCGGGGTATCCGGTACAGTTTGAAAATACCGAGCAACGCTTCAATAAACCCGGCCAAGCGCCGAATGTCGCACTGTATGTTGGATGGTATCGGCTGAGGCATTATGAAGATGCCTTTACGTTTAATCCCGGAGCGATTGGTTATCATATTGCGTCAGGCGAAGCCGTCAATATTCATAACCCGAAAGAACTGGGGTGGTGCAAAAATGCCTTGGAACGAGGGATTGCGGTGACGCTAGGTCCGGTCGATGAACCGTATTTAGATGCCTTCCCTTTGCCGCGGGAATTTTTTGGTTTATTGTTTTCTGGGAAGTATTCACTGGTAGAAGCCTATTATCTTTCGAAACGATATGTGAGTTGGAAGATGGTCCTTTTTGGCGATCCGCTCTATCGTCCCTGGTTCAAAGTAAAACCTGATCAACAAAAGGCCGCACAGACGTTGCTGCAAAACCGACCGTTTCCCGCTTCTCCAACTCAAGTCGTTTTTCCTGCACCTGATGCGGTTCAAGATCTTTCGAAATTCCCTGGAAAGTATGTGGCCTTTGATTCGAGGGTGTTGAACCCCTAAACTTTGACCTCGTGGTTCATGGGTGATCCACTACTTATTCAGGAAGGGTGGAGATGATGAAGCAATCTTCCAGTATTTCTTCTTATTGGATTTGGCCAAGTCCGGTGGGTGATTTGTTACTCGTGGATAACGGGAAAGGTTTGTGCCGATTGCAATTTCAGGATGGCGCACATCCTCTCGCGATTGATGTGCAATGGAAGAAGCAACGCAGTCCGTTTGCCGCTGTCATTAATGAACTCGAAGCATATTTTTCCGGACGCTTAGAACGCTTTACCATTCCTTTATCGTTGGAAGGGACCGCGTTCCAGCGTGCAGTGTGGCGGGCGCTCAAAACGATTCCCTATGGGAAAACGGTATCGTATGGCGCCATCTCCAAAAAAATTGGTAATCCCAAAGCCTCCCGGGCTGTCGGAGCAGCCAATGGGCAAAATCCCGTGTCGATCATAGTGCCCTGCCATCGCGTCATTGGTTCAACCGGCAAATTGGTAGGCTACGGTGGCGGACTCCCCATCAAAACTGCGCTATTAGAATTAGAACAATCCAAACAGTAAGTCGCCTGCATGGCTCGGCCAGGCCACCAGGCCAGAGAATCTCAATGAGGGACGGCTCTTCTACGTAGAGGCTCGGTACTACAGAACCCGTTCGTGCTGCCTTGGAATGTGGTCTGTGAACATTCACGGTATCTTTCTTTGCCTTGTCCGACGCCTGCTGACAGGCTCCAGGGACGGACGCTCTGATCATTCTGCAGACCTTGTTTGGGCGTAGCGAGTTGGTCTGCTCTCCTATGGTTCGCGTCTGTCCCTTTCAATCTAGCCTGTCTGGGCGTCAATGGTTTTGGGCCCTTTTGCCGAAACAAAAGGGCCACGTCTGCCGGGGCGACACTCGGCATCACAGAAAATGAAAGTGATACCAAAGTCCAATTGGATCTGATTGAATGATGACGGTGTGGCGTCAGGTGTCCCTGACTTGGCAGGCCATTCTTAGGACGAATAAAAGGGCGGCTGTTTTTTGAGTAGGGACGGCGGCGGGATAGGTTTACGGAATGGTAGCATTGATATCTTTGACGTATCGGCTTAAGGCTTCGTGAATGACGGGGAAGGCCAGTTTGTCCCAGGGAATGTCCTGGAGGGAAACAAGTTTGACCTCCAGGCTTTCAGCACCAGGTTTAAAATTCAGGTTTTGGAGGCGAGCTCGGTACACGACGTAGACCTGAGAGACCTGAGGGAGACTGAAGATACCCAATAATGCATGAATGTGAATGTCGGCGTTGGCCTCTTCCACGGTTTCTCGTGCGGCCGCTTCTTCTGTACTTTCCCCCAATTCCATGAACCCAGCTGGAAAAGTCCAAAGTCCGACTCGAGGTTCGATGGCTCGGCGGCAGAGAAGGATTTTATCTTCCCACTCCGGGATGGTGCCTGCCACAATTTTTGGGTTTTGATAATGAATGGTTTGACACGCTGGGCAAACGGCACGCAGAAGTGTTTCCCCTGCGGGAATTTTTTGCTCGACGCTGTTTCCGCATGTACTGCAAAAATAAATGGTTGGGATCATCAGGATCCGTATGGTCAAAAGACGATGAAGGTGACGAAGTTTCCGTGTGTGTATGATACCTGGAATGGCGCTAATTTCAAATGATTACAAAAGAGAATGCGGAAGAAAAGGTTAGGCTTCGGGGTGTAAAGAATCCAAAGTTCGTGATTGTGGTCACGTGCAATCCTTTGGTAAGGTTGTCCTCCACTTTCTCTGTCCACGAACCCCATTCGCAACGTATCAGTGAGTAAAGGATGAAGCCAGTATGAGTGCGAACGATAAGCAAGTCATCTTTTCATTGGTGGGTGTTGGAAAAATTCATCCACCAAAAAAGCAGGTGCTAAAAGATATTTACCTTTCATTTTATTATGGCGCCAAAATTGGGGTGTTAGGGTTAAATGGCTCCGGGAAAAGTTCACTTCTGCGAATTATCGGTGGGGTGGATCCTGACTATGTTGGGGAAATTACCTTTTCTAAAGGATATTCCGTTGGTCTCTTTGAACAAGAACCCCACCTTGAGCCAGGGAAGACTGTTAGGGAAGTTGTTGAAGAAGGCCGAGCAGAAGTTGTCCAACTCTTGAAGGATTATGAAGCCATTAGTCAGAAATTTGCTGAGGAAATGAGCCCAGAAGATATGGAGGCCTTAATCGAGCGCCAGGGCAAATTGCAGGAACAAATTGAGGCCGTCAATGGGTGGGAATTAGAACATCAACTAGAGATTGCCATGGATGCTCTCCGCTGTCCTCCGCCGGAGGCCAAGGTGGACCTCTTGTCGGGAGGTGAGCAGCGACGTGTCGCATTGTGCCGATTGTTGATTCAGGAGCCTGATATTTTGCTGCTGGATGAGCCGACCAATCATTTAGATGCTGAGACCGTGCAATGGTTGGAGCAGCACCTCAAGGAATACAAAGGCACTGTGATTGCGGTGACACATGACCGGTATTTTTTAGATAACGTCGCTGGGTGGATTTTGGAGCTGGATCGTGGTCAGGGCATTCCGTTCCAGGGGAACTATACGTCTTGGTTGGAGCAAAAGCAGGGCAGGCTGGCACAGGAAGAAAAGTCTGAGTCGAAACGGCAGAAAACCTTAGAACGAGAGTTAGAGTGGATTCGTATGTCCCCGAAAGGCCGGCAGGCCAAGGGAAAAGCTCGGGTGACCAAATATGAACAATTGGTGAGTGAAGAGCAGGATCGACAATCTGACGATTTGGAGATTTATATTCCGTCCGGCCCTCGGCTTGGAGATGTGGTGGTGGAGATTGATGGGTTGTCTAAAAGCTTTGGCGATACGCTTTTGTTTGAACAGGTGTCGTTCTCTCTGCCCAAAGGTGGGATCGTGGGAGTGGTTGGCCCCAATGGTGCTGGCAAATCCACCTTATTTAAGATTATTGCGGGAATAGAAAAGGCTGATAACGGAACCTCAAAGCTTGGGGAGACAGTTAAGCTCGGCTATGTCGATCAGGGCCGGGTGTTAGATGACAATCTCAATGTGTGGGAATGTATTACCGGGGGCAATGAAACGGTGCCGCTGGGGAAAATGGAAGTCAATTCCCGAGGGTATGTGTCTCGGTTCAATTTTTCAGGGTCGGATCAACAAAAGAAAGTGAAAGATTTGTCGGGTGGTGAGCGGAACCGTGTGCATCTCGCGCGCATGCTCAAAGAGGGGGCGAATTTGTTGTTACTAGATGAGCCTTCCAATGATCTTGATGTGAATACCTTGCGTGCGTTGGAAGAAGGATTGGACCATTTTGGTGGCTGTGCCATGGTAAGCAGCCATGATCGCTGGTTCCTAGATCGTGTCGCCACTCATATCTTGGCTTTTGAAGGCAACAGTGAGGTGGTTTGGTATGAGGGTAACTATTCGGAGTATGAAGCCAATCGAAAAAAACGATTGGGGAAAGCCGCTGAGCGGCCGCATCAAATTCGGTATCGTAAATTGACCAAATCATAATGAGAGCTGATGAGTCCCGAACATTCTCATTCTCCACCAAGTTCTCGGCCTCCTTCGACTCAGAGGGCAGAGCCCCAGAAATCTAGATCAGTGATGATCGCGAGAATAGTGGGAATTTTCTGTGTAGCCGGAGGGTTTGTTTTAGGCATTCAAGGGCTGGATCAGCCAAATTCTCCCTTACTTTCTATGGCACTAGGGTTGATTGTCATCGGGATGGTGGCTCAAGTTTTTGCCCTTGTACGATCATGGTATTTACATTCTCATCGGAATATTTAGGTCTGTTGTATTTTGAATATGAATGCTGGATATAGAGTTGTGTCCTTTCCCCTTTTCCTTCTCACTTTTGTTCTGAGTTGTCTTATGGCAAGTTGTTCGCCTTGGCGTGATTCCTATTTTGATGGAGGGATGGATGAGTTGACTCAAAAAGACGTGAGGGCCAAATTAGGAAAGCCGCACATTGTTGAAGCTCCCTTACTTTCAGATGTGACGACGTGGAAGTATCGATATGTTCTGTCTGAGGGTGATTTAGACCCAGTAGGCATCAAAACACTTGGAAAAGAAGCCGGGAGCGTCTTGGGCGGACCGGAAGGGGCCTTGAGGGAGAAGGTCTATTGCTATGTGTATGAATTGAGATTTGACCAGGCGGCGGTGCTTCGTCAGTGGGATCGTCAATTATGCCAAGTCCCATCTGTCCCCAATCCTTTTGAACAGGGATTATCGAATTAATTCGTCCGTTGATTCTGGGATCGGTGAAGACTTGCGTGTTTCTCGCTAGGTTTTTTATCTATAACTAAACGAATTCCTGGTAGCAGTCTATGGGAGTTTTTAAAAGCGGCGCCTTTCTTCAGCAGTGTTTTTCAGTTCATCCTCTTACTCTGAACTTGAAAGTCGTCACTCTTCCAGACCTCGTAGGAGTTTTTTGCACCAATTGCCGAATGAAACATCGGGTCACCGTTCAAAGGGTGGTGCCTTTGGAAAATGAGGAATTGGGCAAAGAAGGCATGTTGTCTTTTCAGGAATGTTCCCAACAGCATCCCGAAGATGTCAGGATTTCATTGGTGGATGTTGTCAAAAATTCGGTGGAATTTCGATGCCGCCCTTGCCGCCGAACCTATTTTCTGGATGTCGAGATGATTGAGACCCACCAATCTTGAAATTTTCCTCAAAATGGTGGACAAGAAAACGATAGCCAACAAGGTAGGATGAAATAACGGCCACACCAAGATTCCCTGATGTGGCCGTTAGAGGAAAACGGAAGTTTTTAGCGGTTTGGCTGAGGGGTATACCGTAAATACGGTTTAACAACCCGATGCCCTTTCGGGAATAAATTGGGAATATCCGCGTCAGTGACTGCGGGCGTGATAATGCAATCTTCTCCATCTTTCCAGTTGGCTGGTGTGGCGACTTTAAATTTTGCCGTGAGTTGCAGGGAGTCAACTACACGCAATATTTCATTGAAATTTCGGCCAGCTGATGCTGGATAGGTCAACATCATTTTAACTTTTTTGTCTGGCCCTATGACAAAGACGGAACGGACGGTCATGTTATCCAATGCATTGGGATGAATCATGTCATACAGGTTCGCGACCGTCTTTTCAGGGTCTGCGATAATGGGGTAGCTAACTGTACAGCCTTGGGTTTCATTAATATCGTTGACCCAACTCTTGTGTGAATCAAGACCATCCACACTGACGGCCAAGACTTTCACGTTGCGTTTCTTGAAATCATCGGTAATCTTGGCCATGGCTCCAAGTTCTGTCGTACAAACCGGGGTGAAATCTTTGGGGTGTGAGAAGAGAATGCCCCAACCATCTCCAAGCCATTCATGGAAGTTTACCGAGCCCTGTGTCGTTTCTGCTGTAAAATTTGGTGCTTCATCTCCAAGTCGCAATGCCATAATGCCCCTCTTTTCTGTTATGAAAACTGTGGATAAGATATCTCCGGGTTTTCAACCCATTGAGAATAATTGTTGATGATAGTGATTTTCTTCTTTCCAACCCTATTCAACAATGAAGAAGTCTAAGGCAGATTCCTTGGGATGGTCAATATGAGATAGAATGAAGCGATTTTTGGGGCAATGATTTGAGGTTGAGAATAATTAAAACTTTGAGATCTACGACGAAAGGGGAAAGTGAATTATGGCGGAGTCCTCATTACAAGTTGCCGTGATTATGGGGAGTAAATCTGATTGGGATACGATGAGGTTGACCAGTGAAACTCTGGCTAAACTGGACATTGCCCATGAATGTAAAGTGCTCTCTGCTCATCGAGCTCCCGATGCCCTGGTTGAATATATCGCACAGGCAGAAAACCGTGGAGTGGGTGTCTTTATTGCCGGGGCGGGAGGTGCCGCACATTTAGGTGGTGTCATTGCGGCCAAAACGCAACGTCCGGTACTTGGCGTTCCTATGCAATCGAAATCTCTTGGAGGTCTTGATTCATTGTTGTCAATTGTTCAAATGCCGAAGGGGATTCCTGTCGGCTCCTTAGCCATTGGCAATGCTGGCGCCATTAATGCCGCTTTGCTCGCGGCAGCGATTTTGGCCTTAGCTGATTCGGCACTTTCCCAACGTTTGCGAGCCTATCGGGAAGAACAGACCCGTGCCGTTTTAGCAGATCAGCTCTAATTAATCGTCTGGTCTTGGGTTTGTAGGGAACGATATTCGTTCAGGCATTAAGGGGTGGCTATTTTCGTTAACCCTTTAGGGATCAATTTGTTCAAAGCGGGAAACCCATTTTCCGCCGACCTCGACCTTCTCACAAAACATATCCAAGGGTCTGACCCACAAACCGCATTCCCCGTAAAGGGCTCTATAGACCACCAAATCTTCCTCGGTTTCTGAGTGTTTAGCCACGCCAATGACCTGATACGTGTTCCCTTTGTAATGACGATAGGTGCCTAATTGAATCATGGGTCACTCCATTTAGACAAAAGGTCTTTTCGGTGAAAAGTACAATTGGTTCATTTATCTTAGTAACCAGGCGGATATTGTTGACGATAGGTATGGAGAGCAATGCTGCCGGCCACTGTCGCATTCAACGGGATTGAGGGATGTATTTGAGATATGCTGAATCGTGTGGCGTACGGTAAGGAGGGAATGCCCATACCTTCTTCCCCAATTAGCAGACGAATGTCTTTTGGCCAGGTAAGACTAGCGATATCCTCACCCTGCATGTCCAAGGGAACCACCCATTTCAAGAACTCCGGCTTGTGTAATTCTGAGATAGAACATCCTTGAGCGAGCGATTGAGAAAAAACGGCTCCGCTACTTGCTCGAATGACCTTAGGATGAAAGGGATGCACGGCTTCAGCGAGAAGAATAACTGTGCGGACGTCAAAAGCGCGGCAGGATCGTAAGAGTGCTCCAAGGTTTCCTGGGTCACCGATGGGGCAAAGAATTTCAAGTCCTTGAGGAGGTTGCGATAGGTCAAATGTGGGAATGAGGGGGATTGGGCAAATCGCCAAGGGTTCGTTCGTTCCAAAAATATCTAATTCGGCAAAGAGTTTTCTGGTAAGAGAAAAGCAGGTTGCCGCATTTAAGAGATCGTCAGTGTCTCCATGAGATGGAGGAAGCAAAATTTCACAGAGGGGAAAGTTCGAGTGTTGCGTCATTTCCATTCTGAGTTTTGTTCCGGATACCACACATTGTTGGTGGATTTTGCTCCCTTGTGATGTCAGCAAGGAAATCCAGCGTTTAAACTGTGGGTTGTGCTGGCTAGAAATTAGTAAAGGTGAAGCCATGAGCGTATTGGCAAAGAAAACAATGAATTGACTCAGGTTTTTGTTTGTCAGTGAGATATGAGATCTCATGGCCTTTCTGTAATGGGAGATCATAGCAAAAATTGCTTAAGAGACCTACAGGAATAGCCGATAACTGAATCAAACGGATAACACCAGAACTCCGTCCTAGGGCAAGAGTTTCCGTCATTGGCGTTTTTGATTTTGGCATGTTCACGTTGGTTGGTCGAACAGGAGGCATCTATGTTGGGAGATTGGTTAGGAGAGAAAGTCAATTTGCCCGAACAGGGTGATGCAGCTGTCTCGTCTTCGATACAAGATAATGGGCTGGATCAGACAGAGGATTTCACTAAAGCTGTGGAATCATTAGGAAGAATATTGCGTTCTTTAGGTCGTCATGCATTTGAGATGGACGAACGTTCGGAAGAAGAGATCGAGAAGGATTTTGAACGATGGGCCATGCATGTGTTAGTAGGCTCATCCATACGGGATGAACATTCAGAGAGTGAGGGCGAGCCTATTCAGCGAGATTGGGGTGAGCTGACAAAATTTGTCAATCGGCATCGACAGCAAGAAAAACAATATATTGAGCGAAACCTCCAAGATGTCAGGAACGTGTTATGGGAGTTTACAAATTCCGTTGGACGAGCTGTGGTTGAAGATCAAGAATCAGATCAACAAGTAAGCAATTATCTTGAGCAATTGCGGGTGGCCACAGAAGCTGGAACCTTTAACGAGGTGAAGCAGGCCTTATTATCGGTGGTGCAAGGGATGAATATGGTTGTTGATGAACGAAAAAGACGTCAGCAACTTCGCATTCAACGACTAGGTGAGAAATTGCGGTCGGTGGAACAAGAGTTGGGAAGTGTACGAAAAGAAATGGCGTTAGATCCTCTTACCAAGCTCTATAATCGAGGGGCTTTGGATCTCCAGTTAGAACGCACCGCCAGTATTAGCTTTTTTTCAGAATCCGCAGCATGCATTTTAATGGTCGATATCGATCATTTTAAACACATTAATGATACCTATGGTCACCCAGCGGGAGATGCAGTCATTCAGCAGCTCTCTGATCGCTTGGTGTCAACGTTTCCCAGAAAAGGAGACTTTGTTGCCCGGTATGGAGGAGAAGAGTTTTGCGTCTTACTTTCTGGGGCTAATGTAAAAGTGTGCCAACGGTTAGGAGAGCGATTGGTGGAAACGGTGCGCAAAGAAGTGTTTCAATATCAAGAAATTAGTATACCTGCGACCGTATCGGTTGGAGTCGCTGAGTTAATCCATGGAGAAACTGTTCCTACTTGGTTGGAACGCGCTGATCGGGCGTTGTACCGGGCAAAGGACAGTGGACGGGATCAGGTGTGTCTGGCCCTAGAACTGGTGGACACAGCGTAGGTAAACAGACATTCAAGCCATTCGTGAATGTTGCCGTCCCGGTCTTTTAGGTTGGCTTGGCGGAGGACGAAGGCGCGAGGGTTTTTAGGGCCAAGTGGTGGATGTGAGTGATCTCCTCAAAACTTCCCAGTCGCGTATGAAAGAAGCTTGCGATTTGAGGAATACCCGCCTTGATATGTTCCAAAATGGGTCCCCAATTTTCTGATTGAATCGTTAATCGTCCTTGGCTTTTCTCCCGCACGAGTTCAATGGCCGCTTCGGTGTTAGGATTCATCCAAATGTCGGCAACTAAGCTAGAAAGAGCAACGACATCAACCAGTAGTTGTAAGTCCGGGGGAGTTTCAAACAGTTCTGGAGTATGGCTATAGAGAATGGCCACCTGAAATTCTTCTGGGAGTTCCCATTGTTGGGCGAGCCACGCACCGACTTGCGAATGATCAATTCCGAGATGTTCCAGCTCAAGTCCGTATAACTGGTCATGGCCCTCATAGGCATGACCGTGCAAACTTTGTAGCTCCTCAGATGCCACTTCGTTGAGGGCTAAGATACCGATATCTTGAAGGAGGGCTGCAAGGAACATGAGTTCCGCATCGGCATTCTCCACATGTTCTCCAATAGCCCGAGCAGCCATACTGGCAAAGATAGATCTTCGCCAAAACTGTACATGATCAATAGCAGATGCAGAGGTGTTTTTCATGTCTTTAATAAGCCGATAAAAACAAAATGAAAGAGCGAGGTTGGCAATAGTAGAAAATCCGAGGAGATTCACTCCTGCCAAGACGCTAGTCACTTTTTGCCGGCCCCCACCATAATAGGCGGAGTTGGCCATGAATAAGATTTGTGCCGCCATACCAGGGTCTTGACTAATCACCTCAGCTAGAGTGGAAGCGTTCGTTGTCTCGTCTTGGCACATTTTGAGAATTCTTGAGGCTAATGGAGACAAGATGGGGAGAGACTTACAGTCTTTAATTTTTTCAAAAATTGTTTCATTCGCTTCGCTTTGTTCGATCTCTAGGGGAAGTGAAAGTTGCATAATAGCGTCCTTAACGATTGGGAGTTATCGGTGATAATTCAGTGAAATTTCTTAGTTTTTTTTCATGGTTCTTCTTCATATTTCGGTTAAATCAGCCGTGAGCTTGAGAGGGATTTAAGGTCTTCAGTGGATTTATGGGCTGGCTGGCGCTCCATTAGGCATTTGAGTCTGTGAAGAAATATTCAAGAAAATCAATGTCCCAAGCTGGGTCTTTTTTCATTAGTTAGATTGAGAATATGAATAGACGATTCCAATTCTGAAAACGAGAGGTGGGGAAGAAAATCCACGAAAATTTTCATAAGACGCATTCGTGAAGTTTTCTAAGGCGGCATACCATTGCCAGCCCGGTAACGGGCGAAGGGTCAGTGTCGTATCGGCTTTGGTATAGCTTCCCACGCGAGACATTTGGGTTGGTATTTGAAAGTCCCGCCTCGAGCTGACATAGGTGACGCGACTCTGAAGGGTGATGGTCGGATCCACCTGAATGGTGAAACCAAAGCCACCTCGCCAAGTCGGGCGATTCCTCAAGGCTTCTCCCGTTTTGGCGACCCGGGTTGTGAGGTAGGTCAGGTTGGCTTGGAATGAAATGGGGCCCTGCGGTGAGAGTTGCCCGGAAAGTTCCATACCTTTCGTCACAGCGGAATCTAAATTCGTGAGCTGGAATCGGTTTTGAGCCAGAAGGGCTGGATCCAGGTCAATAAGTCCGTGAAAACGATTATGGAAATAGGTGACTGAGGTCGTGAATTCGTTATGAGGTGTGTGGAAATGGATGCCGAGATCCCATCCTGTACTGGTTTCCGGTTTTAAGGCAGGGTTGCCAATGAGTGGGTCTCCCAAGCTAGCTAAGCCAGGCAATTTGAATCCTTTGCCATAGGCTCCTCGAATATGCAGTAAAGGGAGCAGTTCATAACGTGCACTGACTCGAGGACTTAGCCGTGGTTGGGATTGGTCCGTCAGATCTAACCGAGCCCCGGTATTGAGCTGAAAGGAATTCCACGGAGTGGCTGTCAGCTCAATAAACGTTCCCCCAACTGTTCGGTCTAGAGAAAAATTTAAGGGTTCATTTGAACGACCTCCAAAAGAACGCAAGTCCTGAGTGCCATGACGATTGCCTTTTTCATGGGTAACTTGCCCACCAAAGGAAAAGTTCAACTGTGACGTCATAGACCAGGTTTCCGTTAGGCGGGCCTGATAGCGGTCATAATCCGTGTTGAAGCGGGTCGGAGGAATTTGGAAGATAGCGGGAGTGGAGAGCACTCCTGGATTTTCAACATCCTGAGAGCGGTGTGAAAGACTGAGGAAAATTTGATGGTGCCAATCAGCGGGGGTGTCTAACGAAGCGGTTAGCCCGGTCAAGATTGTTCGAGTCTCCCGTTTTTCCGTTTCACGAAGTAAGGCAAACGTGGGGCCGCCGCTGCCTTCTGGAAAACTTCGAACAGAGGAATGAGTGTAGTTGCCCGTTAGTCGAATATCCCAATTTCCCTCGGGTTCTATTCCTAGGTTCCAACCCATGGCATGTTGAGCAAAAGCATCTTTCTCGACTTGTGCGTCATTACGAGTATGGGATAAAGAAAAATGAGCCGAGAGAGGTCCTGTGATTCCTTGCCCTTGAATCAGACCTTTCCGAGAATCGAATCGACCTCCTTCCATGAGTATCCGAACTTCAGTGTCTTTGCCAGGAGGTTTGGTAATGAGATTAATCGCGCCGGCCATGGCCTCCGATCCATAAAAGGCGGAAAGTGGTCCGCGAACAATTTCAATCCGTGTGATCTGGTCAATGGGAAATGTTGAGAGATCGACCGATCCGCCGCGTTGGTCTGTCGAATCATTAATAGGGATTCCATCCAACATTATTAATGTAAAATTGGGATCTGCCCCTCGCAAATAAACTGAGCTAATTCCCCCACGACCTCCCATTTCATCTAAATGCATACCTGGGACGTGCTGAAGAAGACTGGTGAGACGATTGGGTTGGACGGAAGATGAGTCTGAATGTGTAATCACGGTGTGGCTCTGAGTTGTACGACTGAGTCGAGTCGGATAGGCTGACCCTGTGACTATGATGGGATCGAGAGTGAGGGCTGTGGTGTTCTCTGCCATGACGACGGGAGTGCCTAATGGGGTCATACAGAAAACCATCGAAAAGAAATACCAGTTGACGAAGAAGAGCCTTTGGTGCAAAGACATGCCGGGTTCGATTCATGGTCTTGGGTTCAATAAACTAGCCTTGTGAGTGTACTATAATGTGGCGTATGCGTAGGAATCTTTCTTTTCATTCTTAATTATTCTTTGCGATCGAAAGGCCAAAATGTCTCAACCAGGATATCGTCCTAAACCATTAGAAGTTTCTACGATGCCACCAGGCGTCCAGCATTTGGTCGCGAATGAAGGAGCGGAACGATTTAGCTACTATGGCATGAAGGCGATTCTTGTGGTGTTTATGACGAGTATGTTGATGAATGCTCAGGGTGAATTAAGCCCTATGAGTGAAGCCGAAGCTATGGTGTATTTCCACCGGTTTGGTGCGGCTGTCTATTTTTTCCCATTTGTGGGGGCGCTTTTGGCTGACGCGTTATGGGGTAAATATAAAACAATCATTACTCTTTCTCTTGTGTATTGTGCCGGGCATTTTGCGCTGGCACTTGATCATACCCGGATAGGGTTATTGATTGGGTTGTCATTGATAGCCATTGGCTCTGGAGGGATTAAGCCATGCGTCTCTGCGATATTAGGTGATCAATTTAGTTCAAAAAATCGCCATCTCCTTCCTCGGGCTTTTTCCTGGTTCTATTTCGCGATTAATGTGGGGGCGTTTTGCTCGATGATCTTGACGCCTCTCATTTTAGAATCCTTTGGACCTGGACTCGCATTTGGTGTGCCAGGAATCCTCATGTTTATCGCCACATTTGTTTTTTGGATAGGGCGGCATCGGTATACCCATATCCCACCGGATAGCTTTGAGTTTATCCAAGAATTGAAAAACCCTGTTGCTTGGAGAGCCATTCTCAAATTATCAGGCATTTATCTCTTTGTGGCCTTTTTCTGGTCATTGTTTGATCAAACATCGTCAGCCTGGGTACTTCAGGCGCAGCACATGGATCGACATTGGCTGGGAATTGACTGGCTTCCATCTCAAGTGCAGGCCATCAATCCCATTCTTATTCTGTTGTTTATCCCACTATTCGTGTACGGCCTGTATCCTTTGTTGAGCCGATGCATGGAATTAACGGCATTACGAAAAATGTCCATTGGGTTTTTTGTGACGGTTGGAGCCTTTTTGATTTCGGCCTATATTGAGCAACTCATTGCGCAAGGGCAGACGCCACCGATTGGCTGGCAGATATTGGCGTTTGTGGTCATCACGGCTGCCGAAGTGATGGTGTCTATTACTTGTCTAGAGTTTTCTTATACTCAAGCCCCACTCAAATTAAAGTCCCTGGTGATGGGGATTTTCTTATTATCCGTGTCGGTTGGGAATGGGTTCACCGCCCTGGTCAATCATTGGATTCAAAATCCTGATGGAACGGTCGCTCTTACGGGGCCGGCCTATTATTGGTTTTTTGCGGGAGTGATGTTTGTGGTCGCGTGTGTATTTCTTTTGGTGGTGGGGAGGTATCAGGAGACAACCTATCTGCAAGGAAGTGCGGGTGGAACATGAAGGTCCCTGTCAACCTATCGGGCTGGAGAAGGAGATTGCGATTCTTGGCGGAAATACAGAATTTGATTCACACGAAATGCCTGATCATAGTCTCCGGGCTGGATGTACTGGGAATGAAAACAGCGGCCATCAAATATCATGAGCCGATTGGGTTTCATTTCAATAAGATGCAGTAATTCCCAATAGGCGTTGCCATCATTAATATAGTGATTGTCCCGACATGCAAAGAGTGGGTTAAAGATCATACTATTCTGAAAGTTTTCATACCCTTCTGGGTTGGCTAAAAATTCATCACTCAACTCTAACTGGTCAGCTAATCGTCTGATGGTGGTATCTGGCACAATTGGCACTCGTTCGAGTTCGGTTGGTCGATGGCGATAGAGGCCTGTTCCACCTTTACAAAACCCTTCAGGATTGAGATAGACCATGGCGGTGACATCTTGATCAATATGCGGTTGACGTTGTCCGACGTTTAACTGGAAATCCTGCATTTTAATGCCTTGAAAAACGACTGGTTGTGGGGAAAAAAAAGGGGAGAGATGGCAATTCCAAATTTGACTTAAGTGATCAATCAACGGTTGAGTCTCCACGTTGAGACTGGCTCGCACTCCAGGGAAATTCCCCACTATTTCGTACCTGTCTGTATACGGAAGTTCTAACGCGGATTGGAGGATGTCCCCCGGGTGTAGATAGAAATTATCGGCAATGATCAACTTGTGTCCACCCAACCCGACTTCATACCTGGAAAGGTCAGGGGTGGGATTGACGGCAAAGAGATCTGGACGGAGGGTCTTAGGCATTGAGTCCTATTAAGCCAATGATTGCAGTAGACTACATCATGAAAACTGAAGCATGGTGCGCTGGATGAAGTTGGACAGTCAAGTGCTAGGAAGAGATAAAACGTCTAGTGTCATTTCAATAGATTTTTCGCGTTGAGGTGAATTCTGGGATGAAGGGATTGTAGAGCCCGCTGATTGAAAGTCGAAATAATAGAGGATATTGCTAAAAAGAGTGGTCGCCATGGACGTCCAAAAATCCCGGAGCGAGGACTCGACTTTCGGCTGTAAGAACTCCACGTTCTCGGAAGCCATGGTAGGTAATGGTGATTTCTGTATCAGGTCCGCGCCAAGTAAATTGTTGATTAAGCCCGCGCATCATTCCCCCATGTGTTGGGCCATTTTTCCCAAAGCGTCCCTCCAAATACCTTAAAAGTGATTTGTGCGTGGCTGTTCCTTTGTAGCGAAAGAGAACGCGCGCGTATTGATCGTTTAACCCATAGAGCTTTACCGATTCCATCGGTATTCCCTCGAGCACAGGATTGTCCTGTTTGAATGTATACACATGAAGGGTATTGGAAGCGTCGATCTCTTTCAGATCATTTCTGTTGGCAAGTGGATTCCCCCATTGGAGGCCAAAAAATCCATTGGGATCTTTGACAATGGGGGTTCCGCCTATTGCTGCTCCAGAGAATATGAGTATGGCAAGCACGCTTAGGACGAATCCTCTCATGAAGATTGAATCTGGTGTGTATTGGAGGTGGCGAATGGGACTCATCTTGGATGGGGCCCACGGTATCATGGTTATGTAATCGAGGCAATATACATGAGCGCGACAGAGAAGGTTCTCTAATGTGCTCAGCTGAAGTGGATTGTCATTTCGAATGTGAAGAATTGGGGAGACAATTAGACAGAAAGAAAGGCCGGTTGGAGCTCGAGTAGGGAAGGAGTGGCAGAAGTTTCAGCTGTGCGATTGATGATATGGGACTTTTCGGGTGTGCCAGCGTTTAAGGTAATCCATTTATCTGGATTCTCTAAAATGGCTCGGACTAGTTGGGTGTGGAGAAGATGTCCGGCTCGCTTTGCCTGAAAGTGTCCAATAATAGGAAATCCGATGAGAGAAAGGTCACCAATAAGGTCAAGTACTTTGTGACGGATGCATTCATTGTGGAAGCGCAAGTCATCTTCATTGACTAATCCAGTTTCTGAAAACACCACGGTATTATTCAGGGATCCGCCTAAGCCTAGTCCCCGAGACCAGAGAAATTCGACTTCTTTCCGAAAAGCAAAAGTACGGGCGGATGAAATGTTCCTCGTGAATTCCTGTGGAGTGCAGGAATGTTGATAATCTTGTTGTTGAATCATGGGATGGGGAAAGTCAATGAAATAACTAATATGAGGAAGTGCGGAAGGAAAAACGGAAATTGATCGCTGGCCATCTTCCACATGAATAGGCTGAACGATTTTGATGTAACTGCGCGGTTCTTCCTGGGCAATGGGCGCACCATCTTGAAGAATTTCCACAAAAGGGGCGGCACTCCCATCAGCTGCTGGAATCTCATGTCCCTGCAGTTCGACATAAGCATTATCAATTTCTAGTCCAGCTAAGGCGGACAAAACATGTTCGACGGTTTGAATTTGGAAATCACCAAATTGTAAGGTGGTGCAATGATCAGTCTGTCCTAAAAATTGGATGGTCGCTGGGCACGCTTCGATGGTATCGCCAACTTGTTTGACAAAGATAATGCCAGTATTTGCCGGGGCCGGATGAATGGCAATGGAGCCAAGGCTTCCAGAATGAAGACCGATGCCAGATAAAAAGACAGACTTTGAAAGGGTATGCTGTAGGCGCATTAAAGAGGTACTTACTAATCTTAGGATAACTTTTTTATCTAACTGCAAATCTGATACTTATATAACGGATAGAAAAACAGCTCGGTTTTGATTAATAACCTCAGGAAGGTCTATTCCCCGTGTTGTAGGAATACAACAAGTGTATCCTTTTATCACATTGTTTTTGTTCTAATTTTTCCCCTTTTGAAGAAATAAACCTTGTCTGTCCAACTTCATTTCAACAAGGCTCAGGTGAGGAGGGCCCCGTAAAAACTCTTAGGAAACGCAAAGACTCGTCCTTTGAGGTCGACAAGGCCGAGGTGAGTGCCAATTGTTTAATAATGCCACGATGTTTTTGAGACAACCCCGATGCTTCAAAAATTTTCTCATATAATGGCCATTTTTTCTCAGGGTCTTTCAATAAGGCTTGGAGAAAGGAGTCAGGTTTGGTTCGAAGAGTGTTTGATAAATGTTGAACAGCCTTTTCAATACTATGGTAGGGGGGGGCCAAATTGAGGTGGGCGTAAAAGGTTTGCAGATGAACGCGGTATTCTTCGCGTAGGGTTTGAACGGGTTCAGTGGCCACTGGGCATGATTCCTTATATATGGGTTGAAGAGGTCTATAAGACCCGAGATCATGCTAAAGAGTAGGCAGGTGGTTTGACAAGTCTATTGAGAAGCCCTGGATTCAGTAGGCCGGCCTCCATTTTTATATGGGGAGTGATGCCGAGAAGGAAAGAATCAAGCCAAGCTATTTAATTGCGGCGAGCATGTCCTTCATGGCCGGTTCTTTTAATTTTTGAAGAGCTTTGGCTTCTATTTGACGAACTCGTTCCCGAGTGACTGACATACTTTTTCCGACTTCCTCAAGGGTCCAGGGTTCATCTTGTCCAATCCCAAATCGAAGTCGGATCACCATTTGTTCTCTGGGGGTTAATGAGTCCAAGATTCGTTGAACCTGTTGGTTGGTTTCCTGCCGTGATACGGGCCCATCGGGTGTAATGGTATTTTGATCAGGGATAAAATCTGTGAGAAACGTGTCTCCCTCTCCCACCGGTGTTTCTAAGGAAATGGGATCTTGAAACGCCTGAAGGGTTTCATGAACTTTTTCCCGACTGAGTTGAAGAGCCTCACCGATATCTTCTACTTGCGCTTGGCGAGCAAAGCGTTGTGTCAACCGCTTGGAGGTTCGCGCAATTTTGTTCGAGATTTCATTGAGATGCACGGGGACTCGAATGGTACGTGACTGATCGGCCAGCGACCGGGTAATTCCCTGACGAATCCACCAAGTGGCATAGGTGCTGAATTTAAACCCTTTTTGATATTGGAATCGTTCTGCCGCTTTCATGAGACCGATATTGCCTTCTTGAACGAGGTCGAGAAACGCTAATCCGTGTCCGGTATAGCGCTTAGCAATATCAACAACCAAGCGTAGATTTCGTTGGACAAGCTCAGACTTAGCTTTTTCTAATTGATACTTAGCTTTTTTTAACTGTTGGCAAAGTGATTGTGTCTTGTCTTGGTGTTCAGGATGACTCTCTCCTAATGTGCTGAGTGTCGCTTTAAGTTTTTCAATTGCTGGAGAAGAAAGACCACTTAATTCCAAGGTTTCTTTCAGTATGGAAATCGTTTCTTCTTTTCCCGGGTATTTTTTCAAACTGTGTGTGACTTGGAGTCCTTGTTTAATAATAAGTCGAATAGCCTCAGATGCGACATCGATTTCTTTGGCCAAAATTATTTCTGAGTCTTTATTTAACAGAGGGCGACTGCCAAATGATCTGAAATATAACGATTCCAAAGCAGGGTTATATGGTTTAACAGTGGATTTGGGGTCGTTCTTTTTGACCACAACACCATCGGTTTCTGTGGAATGTTCCATGACGCTTTGAAATTTCATAATGTGTTCCTAAAAAATCCCTTCTCTTGTACCCTTCTTAATTTTTGATTTCGCTTCCTTTAATGGAGATAAGACCTTATAGAGCAAAAATCAAGCCAATGCGAGAAAAAACAGTTTATTAAGCTTTAAAAATAGGTGGTTTGCTGGTAGAAATCAGCTTTGCCTGGTTTATTTGTTGTTTTTGGTTTTTACTGAATAATATTCCGTTAAATGCCTAAAAATATTAAAGAAAACAGTGTATTTACCCACTGAGGTCTTCCAGGCGGTATATGCCTTCTTTATAAAGATCGGCAAAAACTCCCAATCCCTGGATGGGTCAAGAGGGGAAAATGTTTGATTAAAGAGGGAATTGATTTAAAAAGAGAAGAAAATGCGGAGAAAATTGACAGGTGCGTTAAATATCCTACACATCGTTGCAGAAACGGTCCAAATCTTTTTCTTGCCCAATCATCACTAGAAAATCACCTTTTTCTACGACATCATCGGGTTTTGGCGTGAAATTAAAGGTCTCCTCTGTACTAATCTGACCTTTCACCATGCGACTGACCTGTTGCTTAATGCCAATAATATTTAAATTGTGTTGGCCTCGTTGTTTTATTTCTTCCAAGCTCATTCCTGAAAGTTTATCTGAAACGGCCATCTCTTCAATGCTATATCCAGGGGAGAGTTCCAAATATTCAATCACACCAGGAGACACGAGGCGATGAGCCAAACGGATGGCCGCATCCCGTTCCGGATAAATAACTTCATCTACGCCAAGGTTTTTTAAAATCTTACCTTGAATGGGGGCGACCGCTTTGGCCACGATTGATTTGACACCCATTTCCTTGAGTGTTTGAACAATGAGAATGCTCGCTTCAATATTCTCTCCGATACTGACCACAGCCACGTCGACATTTTGGGCACTCACGGCTTTTAATGCTCGTTCATCAGTGGCGTCGCATTGGACCGCGAACGTGGCAATATCACTGATGGCCTGAATCCGTTCCTCATCTTTGTCGATCGCAAGAACCTCACAGCCTTTTTCGACCATGGTTTGAGCCACGCTATATCCAAATCGTCCAAGGCCGATGACGGTAAATAATCGTTTCATAAGAGATTAGAAGAGAGACAGTAAGAGAAAGGATCCATGACCGGTAGATGCGAAATGGCTTAGAGAAATGTTGGGATTCGTGGACAATGATTTGAAGGGATGATTATGCAATTAATCATAAGGCTGATAGCAAGAGGTGTCAAGAAAAGAAGGGGGCGGCGGCGGATCTATTTTGCCAAGGGTACCTCCCTCATAATGAAGGGTATCGATCGCAGGAATGCCCTGATAGAATGCCGACCCTTATGAAATACTTTCAATCGGGCGAACGCATTCATTTGATTGATAAAAAAGAACGGCATTACGCGCTCACACTGAAAGCTGGTGAGATGTTTCAGCATAGCGGTGATCGGATTCCCCATGATTCAATTATCGGAAAACCTGATGGCACCGCAGTGGAATTTTCCCCAAACAAAGTCATGATTGCCATTCACCCCACGTTGGCCGAATATTCGTTAAAAATGCCACGAGGCGCACAGGTCATTTACCCTAAGGATTTGGCCATTATGCCCATGTGGGCAGATGTGTACCCCGGCGCCAGGGTGTTTGAGGCAGGAGTAGGATCGGGGGCACTCACCATGGCCCTCCTACGCGCAGTGGGTGAGAGAGGGTGTGTCGTCAGTTACGAAATACGTGAAGATTTTGCTGCCACGGCGACGAAAAATATCGAACGATTTATGGGAAAGGTTCCCAATCATTTCCTACACATTCGTGATGCCTATGAAGGGATCGAAATAGGGGAAGAGCCATCGTCTTGGCAGTTTGATCGTGTGGTCTTAGACATTCCTGAGCCGTGGCAAGTCGTGCCTCATGCCGCCCGTGCTCTACGTGTTGGAGGTATTTACCTGAGTTTTGTCCCGACTGTACCCCAAGTGATGCAGACCGTACAGGCCCTTGAAGAAACCAAGGTCTTTACCTTAGTGCAAAACTTCGAGACGCTACTTCGGACATGGAATGTAAAAGGCCGGAGTGTCCGACCCGATCATCGGATGGTAGCGCACTCAGGGTTTATTACGGTGGCAAGAAAAGTTGATGCACGGATGTGGCAAGCTGGGTCATTTGATGAAACGAATGATGCGCTCACGTCAGATATTCACCCCATCAAGGAGGATGATGTTATTGAGAATGAACTAGATCTTCTCTAAGTACGCCTGGCCAAAGCCAGTGCCATATGATACCGATGAGTTCTCCAGTTAAAACGATTTTAATCGCCGATGACGATGAGGACCTTCGGTTACTCGTCACGGTCACCCTCGAAAAGCCTTCCTATCGAATTCTCACCGCAGCAGACGGGTCCCAAGCCTTAGACGCCGCTCAACAATGTGTCCCGGATTTACTCATTCTTGATTGGATGATGCCGGGTCTTAATGGCTGTGAGGTCATTACCCAATTGCGGCGAAACGTGAAAACCGCCGATCTTCCTATCATCATGTTGACGGCCAAAGATGGGCAGGAATCCCAAGAGCTCATGACCTCACTTCTTCTTGCCGGATTTTTAGTGAAACCATTCAGCCCACTGGCCTTGATCAAAAAAGTCAAAGAGGTGTTGGAATCATGAAATCCAATGCCTCAAATCCAAAGAGAAGCGATTTTCCTTCCAACCAGGATACGGCAATCGTACCTTTAGAAACCGTTGCCTCAGAGAAGCAGCTAGAAGCTGCCAGGTCTCAGTTGTTGGTGTACGCAAAAGATTTGAAGCAGCTGTTGGATAAAGAGGAGAAAAAAACACTTCAACTCAAGCAGGCTCATGCCCAATTACTCACCTATGCCAAAGATCTCAAGCTTGCTCTCAATGCCGAGCAGCACAAAAATAGTGAGTTGGAGCAATCGTATACGGATACCATGCTTCGTTTGGCGAGAGCGTCTCGGTATAAGGATGAAGAAACGGGTGCACATATTGAACGTCTCAGCCACTATGCCAAATCATTGGCATTACATATTGGTTGGGATGCGAAACGGGCGCAAGGATTATTCGCGATTGCTCCGATGCATGACGTCGGGAAGATTGGAGTACCCGATGCTGTGCTTGGGAAACAAGGGCCGTTGACAGATGAAGAATGGGAGGCGATTAAACAACATCCTGTGTTAGGGGCAAGCTTGCTGAGTGGTTCGGCTTCGCCATTATTGGAGATGGCGAAGGAAGTGGCTCTGACCCATCATGAACGGTGGGATGGAAGCGGCTATCCGTGTGGGTTACAAGGAAAGCAAATTCCCATTGCCGGTCGGATTGTGATGCTGTGTGACCTGTACGATGCCTTACGAAGTCGCCGTCCATACAAACCAGCTTTCTCGCATGTGAAAGCCACGGACATTATGCTGAATGGAAACGAGCGGACCAAACCGACACATTTTGATCCGAGTTTACTGGAAGTATTTCGCGAGATGCACCATCAATTTGACGAGATTTATTCAACAGTCAAAGAAACCAAAGATTCCCCAAAGCCCTCTCCATGAATCGTCCTATCGAGTATGCTCGATAGGATATCGTGCTTCTTCCCATGCGTTCATACTTCCTGCCACATTGTAGACATTCTTATACCCTAAACTCATCAATGTTTCGGCGGCGCTATTGCTGCGGTGCCCGGATTGGCAATACACCACGATGTGGCTATCGAGTTCGGCACCCACTTCCTGGTGTCGATTTTTTATTTGCCGGAAATCAATATTGAAATCGGTTCCGGGAATAAATCCTCCGAGATGTTCTTCAGGAGAACGAACGTCGATTAACACAAATCCTTTTTGGCTGGGTTGGCCGGCCTTATCCATGCTGGCTTTGAGTTGTTGGACGGTTAAGACATAGGGTTCAGCTTGTGCATGAATAGGTGCAATGACCAAGAAGAATAGAAGAAAAATGCTAGAAAGGGATATGCGCATCATGACTTGGCTCCTTCATGAAAAAGAAACAGATTCCACGCGAAGTGGAAGGACGAATCAGTTTGGGGCACATCTAAAATTGTATGTCTCACCGAAAGACATGGTCAAGCATGGGTGCCAGCGAATGTTACGGCGAGTTGGCTTCGAGTGGATTAAGAAGAGGAAGGACTTGTTCGTTTTAAATCATCAAGGGTAAGGAGGGAGTGAAGGGCCAGGCCCTGGTTGGTAAGACGATCATGTCGGTCCGTTTCGGAACGATCAACAATGACGAAAGTATGGCTCACAAGAAGTCCTTGATTGCGGGCAGCATCGGTGGCTTTGAGCAGGGAGCCTCCGGTAGTGAGGACATCGTCAACCACTACGGCCTTTTCGCCAACTTCAAAGTTTCCCTCGATTAACTTGCCCAAGCCATGATCTTTGGCCTGTTTGCGGACCACAAAGGTGCGCCATTCTTGTTGGGGATTTGCCGAAAAGGCAAAATCGGAAATGCTGGTCGCCAGAGGAATGGCGCCAATTTCCAACCCGCCAATTAACTCAAAATCCTGTGTTTTAAGGAGATCAAACGCTAATTGTGCGACAAGGTGACGAGAGTAGGGCTGAGCCAATACAATACGGCAATCCACATAATAGGGACTGGTTTTTCCTGAAGCCAAACGAAAGCCTTCTTGGGTATTCCATTTGAAGGCTTCAAGGTCGTGAAAGGCTTGAATCAGAGCATCTTTTGACATAAGTGATGATGCGAATTGATGATGAACTTGTATCGTTGGGCACGTAAGCAGATTCTTCTACCATTATGACTTTCGTAACTGCAAGCAATCATGCTGAAATCTCTTAGGGCATCAAACGGATAACTTGTTAGTTGTAGCAACCTTGTTTCATGAACGTTTGATGACCAAAAAATTTCTTAAATGAGTTGATCAGGGAAAAGGAGTAAGGGCGATGTTTAAAATGAAAAAGCGGCCGGTCAAAAAAGAAAAGCCACCGGTCTTGTATAACATTCTAGAAAACTATACCGACCATGATCCACCGGGCAACGTGATGGTCTGTGCCATGACCGGGACAGACAATCTAGAGATGCGTACGAAAGTACTCTCGGAAAGTTATGACATTCCCCAAGAAACGGTAGAACGGTTGCTCGCTGAGGGTGGGGTTTATCTGTATCCGCAGGAAGGCTTGTTGGTGACCAAAGGCGCTTTTGTCTCAAAGGTCGATTCAACGGGAAAAGAACCTCCACAATCATGGGTGATGGATGTTGAGCAATATGCTGCGGCGGAGCGATTACACCAAAGTTATGGATTAACTCTGGAAGAGGGGATGGAGCGTGTCTTTTACCGAGGATTACCTCAAGAATTACAAGATCGTTTAAAAAAACCTAACTTGGGTTTAGACTATGCCACGCTTGAATCTTCTGTGGCAGCTGGTGGTGATGTTCGATATATAGATTTTCGGAAAGACTGGTCGCCGCACTTTAAACGGAAATGTGTTATGCCGGATGGTCGCCTCATCGAAACCAGCGGGCTTGAGGATTTTGCAGAGTTACATGGAACCACAGTGGAAGATGCTCGAACGCTTTTAGATAATGGGGGAACTTTGGAATTAAAAGATCGAGGTGTATTGGCCTGTCAGATTATTAATGGACAACCATCCGTCGCACGGTTCAATGTGCGGCAATTTAAGAAAGCTAAAGCTTTAGCCAAAGAAAAAGAACTCCATCTCTTGGATGCCCTCAGTGAAGTCGCCTATCAAGACCCCACTCTTATGCGTGCTCTCAATAGAGCCGATCAAGCCTCCTCGTGAGAAACTTACCAAACATGGAGTAACCATCCGGTAAGCCTCAGTCCCAGCCAATGGACTCGTAGCCGCGTTCATGAAGACAGCGGTTTACAAAGGCTTTGAATGTTGGAGTGGGTTGAGAGGCTTGAAAGAGTCCACGTATTAATCCTGCGGTCGCTCCCACGGCAGCACCAACCGCCGCTCCCGAACCGGCTGCTCCTCTAATTGCTCCCCCCACCGCCCCGGTGGCGCCGCCTACTCCGGCTCCGACGGCAGTATTCCCGCCAACGGTTGCGGTCTCATTTTCCGGTACATATTCCTCTGCCAGTTTTTCGCATTCTTCTATATCTCCCTCCGCCTGCTCCTGTCCCACCTGTTTGAGGTGGCTATTGGGATACAGGATTGGGCGAGGTCCAGCGCACCCGCTACCCAATAGCAGCATGCTAATCAAGCCTAGAGATAGCAAATGAAGTGAAGGCAGCCGTGGCAAGATGGGATCTCCTTTTTTATCCTAACATCTAGTGGGGCTTAGAGGGGAGTGGTAGTTCCACAAATCTTGATGTTCGGTAGATCAGGAAAGTATGAGGAATGATGTATTTGTTTGAAGGGTGCCGGGGTTCGGCCCGGCGGCCGAGGTCCTTTAGTTTAGAATTATGTGGAAATTCCGATTATGGATTATATGCTTTCAGATATTTCCCTCTTACTGGTAAAGGCAGAATATTTTGACTTTTGATTCCAAAGAGCAGCTAGATGAAATTTTCAGATTGGTTGCGGAGTATAACCAAGATGATGAGGGCGAAGTTCACATGATTGAACTGTTAGGCCCCTATCTTCAAAAACGCCCAAACCATGTCTACGCTTGGTATCTTTATGGAGATGCTCTGAGGGTAGTGGGGCGATTCGAAGAAGCGATAAAAGCCTTAAAAAAGGCTTTGCCGAAGACTCCTATCCTATTCAGATCCTATGTGTGCGCTCGAATCGGAATGGCCTATGAGGGTAGTTATTCTCCTGGGTTGGCAGAAAAATGGCTTAAACGTGCCACTGAGAAGGAGATTTGCGATCAAGGTTGGGCTTGGGTATTTCGAGGATGTCTTTTGGCAAGCGCTGGAAAATTCCCAGAAGCTCTTTTTGCCCATCGTGAAGCGTTGAAACAAATAAATGTAGATAAAGAAGAGGCCCACTTAAATATAGGGTATGTGCTACGAGCCATGGGTCGATATGCGGAAGCCTGCAAACATTTCAAAAAGGCTTTAGTGATAGACCCAGAATACTCTGAAGCTCTTTCTGCTCTTGAAGGTCTCAAGAGCATACAAAAATCCATAAAAATGGCTCGAGAAATTGAGTCCTCATAGCAGATCAATATCTCAATAATCGAATTCTAATTGCCTCGTTGTTCTGCTAATCCCCCCACCTCTCTAATTCCTCGTTTTCGACGCCTGCCGTCCGGCCTTGGGAGCGGACGCTCTTATCATCCTGCGAGCCTTGTTTGAGCGCAGCGAGTTGGATCGCTCTCCATCTTGCGTCCGTTCCATCGAACCTGGCCGGATTGGGCGTCAATGGTTTTGTCTACTTTTCCCGAAAGAAAAGTAGATTGGCTGCCGGGCCGAAACCCGGCAATGATACTATCTGAAATTTGGTTTTTTCCTACGAAAAAGACTTTGATTGGAGGGATGTGCACTTCTTTCTATTTCAGGTGGGTGGCAGAGGGTGGCTTCACGGCTTTTCCGGCGAAGGTCATCAAAATTTTGTGCGGAATGATTTTACTGATCCATAACGATAGGCGGCCTTGCCAGCCAATGGTTACTAGGGTGCGTTTGGATTTCAGAGCCTGTAATGAGGTCTGGACAACTTGTTGTGGCGATTGCGCAAGGAAGATTTGTTTTGGCTGATGCCCGGCGGTTTGATGAAAGTCGGTGTCGGTAAAACCTGGGCAGCAGACTTGTATAGTCACACCTCGATCCTTTGTTTCTTGTGCTAATCCTTTTGAAAAGGCAATGAGGAAGGCTTTGGTCGCAGCATATTCTGTCATATATGGAATAGGGAAGAATCCAGCGACGGAAGCCACGGTAATAATCGCCCCGTGCTTGCGAACTAACATGTCAGGCAAAAATAATCGAATACTTTCTACAATAGTCGTTATGTGTAGTTGGAGCATGTTGTGAATGGTTGCCAATGGAATGTCTGCAAAATCTCCATAGCATCCAAACCCGGCATTATTGATGAGGAGAGATATGTCTGACCGGTAAGACCGGGCCAGATCATAGAGCTTTTCGGCTGACTGAGGTTGGCTGAGATCCAGTAATTCCACCCAAATGTCTTTTTGCGAGACCTGCTGAAGTTCCTCCCGTAACAATTCGAGTCGTTTCATATCCCGACTAACTAGAAGTAGCTCATAGCCTTGCGTGGCAAGGGCGCGGGCATATTCTGCTCCAATGCCTCGAGAGGCTCCTGTAATCACAGCAAATGGTGTGGTTTGATTCATTGTCTTCCTCTTGTCCTCAGCATACAGCTTCTTTCTCTCTCATGAAAATTTAGAAAAACGAATGGTGCGTTCTGCCAAGGTCTTTCTCACTTTTCCTCATTTAGTCATACTTCTTCGTTGATAACATTAAGAACTTCGGTGGTTTTGCCGAATGGTTTCTTAGGAGCCTGAGGTTCTTGGTTGTGTGAATCTGATGATCAATGTCACGAATACAATCCAAGTGATGTTCTTACCGAAATAGGATGTCTATGTCTGAGTCGTACGATTCTGAATCGTCTACAGGAGTGCTAGATGCGGTGGAGACTAGTACTCCACCTCAAGAATCTGCTCAACACAAAGCAGGAAGTTTGGAACAAGCCTTAGCTGAAATTGAAGCTGAGGCCGGAGACCTCGTTAAAACGACCAAACAGGTGATGGCGTCGTTTAAAAAGATCAAAGACGCAGCCAAAGTTGGGGATTTGGTCAAACTTCGCAAATTACTTGATGAAGGCAAATCGGCCACGCTCGAGTTAGGTTGTGATTTTCTCAAAACGCAAGAACGACTGAACTTTGATGAATCCAGTTATCTGGCTGGTAAAGATTTTCGTCAGGAGCTCCTCACGACTGCCCAACAAATGGGCGTGAATCTCTATGAACATGATGGGTATTTGTTTTCCTATCCTGTCCTGTTGAAAATTTTACATAAAGAACGGGCTGTGTCTATCGACCGGATGCGGGAAAGTCGGTTGCGTCCGTCGGTTCTTGTCAAACGCCTGAAGGAAGTCCAGAACAAGCCCTTACGGTTTAAACCTCAAACCTTTCTCGAAATGTTGTATACCGCGTATTCCATTGTTGTCGCGGGACGAGGCAAGCATTTGATTGGGAAGGGGACCGTCATCCCGCTTTTGGAACTTTATCAATTGTTGACCTTATTGCCGTGGCAAGCCAGTGAATACACCCGGCAGGAATTTGGCCGGGATGTGTATTTGCTCGATAAAAGTGGAACAATTACGACCAAAAACCACCATCGGGCAAATTTCCATGCGAGTACTGGCGTGCGTGATGTCTCAAAGACGTTGACTGTGATTGCACAAGGAGGACGAGAGAAAACCTATTACGGGATTTCCTTTGTCAAAGTCGGATAACCATGACGGCTTGTCGGTTAAGTTTTCTTAGGGTGCACCGACAAGAGGAAGCAGAATAAAAGGATAATAAAGGGAAAAAACTATGTCTCCACAGGAATGGTTAAAAGTACTGAAAACCGCCTATCTTCAGGGCTATATTCGTCGAGGTGGCTCGTCGGTCAAGTTTGTGGTGGTTGAAGAAGCAGAAGACACCAACGCTGTGGTTTCTGGGGTTGGGGAAATAGCCCAGGAGGAAGGGTTTGTCACCATTGAAGCCGACTCTCGGCAGACCAAGGTTCAGCTCATTGATTTGTTATTCCAGGAAATGGCCAAGCAAGTAGATTGGGAAGTGTTGGCCTATGACTGTGTGAAGAAACTTTTCCAGGAGAATCAACGACACATTCCAGGTACGCGCGAGGAATGTAGCTGGCGGTCCTTAGCGGAAGCGAATAGTTGTGATGAAGCCACGATTCAACGTGATGTGAATTCGTGGTTAGAACGCAGTTTGTTCCAAGATTTTCAAATGAGTCGGGAATTTCGGTTGGCCATGATTCAATTATGCCTAGCCCAACTCGACCCTTCGGGACGTGATTCTAAAGAGGCCGGAGCGATCCAGTCGTGGCTTCGTGGGGAATTGCGCCAGATGTCTGCGCTGAAGAAACTCCTGATTTTCCAAAAGGTCACTCGCAGCAATGCCAGGGATTTAATTGCTTCGTTTGCACATTGGGTACGTCTGCTTGGAAAGCCCGGAGTGGTGTTAACTATTGATATTTCTGCTTTCTTAGGCAAGAAGGGGGTTGATCCGAAATCCCTGAGTTATTCTCCTTCGGCAGTCATGGATGCGTATGAAATGTTACGGCAGTTTATTGATGGCAGTGATGACATGGAAGGCCTGTTGTTAGTCGTGGTCACGCCAAAAACATTTTTGACCGATCAACGATTAGGGCTGAATCGATATGAAGCGTTGAAGCTAAGAATTTGGGATGATGTCCGCGATAAAACCCGCCCGAATCCGTTTGCGCCAATGGTTCGAATGACCGAGGCAACGGCTCAATTTGAAGAGAATCGATTAGCGGCTCGAGTGGGAAGTCGGAAGGATGATGTTCAACACCAGCGAGTCATTGAGTCTCTTCGCGCTGGAGTTCCCAGTCCAGGAGCCGTCAAAGCTTTGGGTTGTCCTCAACCTACGGTCAAATCAAAGTTCCAGCAGGTGTTGCAGGATGCTCAAGATAGTATTCATAAAGGGTGGACCACGAAGGGGTTGCTCATTGAAGGTGGTTTTGGCACGGGGAAATCCCATCTATTGGAATCACTGCGACATATGGCTCTTGAGTCCAAGTTTGTGTGTAGTAAAGTGGTGATTAGTAAAGAAACCCCCTTGTATAGCCCGGCTTTAATGTTCCGAGCGGCCATTGGGGCTGCCGATATTCCCCAAAAACGAGGGGATGCCTTAGCTGAAGTGGCAGCAGATTTGAATTTTAAAAGTCCTCAATATGCAGAATTTTATGAGTGGGTCCATCGTCAAGGCGGAGAGATTGATGGTCGATTTGCCGCGACCTTATTTCTCTATGAACGGATGGTGAATGATCCCGAACTGAGTCATCGGATGATTCGATTTTGGGCCGGTGATCCGTTAACGGATGCTGAGATTAAACGATACCTCAAGTCTTGCGATGCCAATGTGACCTACCGTTTTGAACGCGTGTCCCCTATGGAAATGGCCTTGCAACGGTTTAAATTTGTCTCCCGGCTCATGATTGCAGCAGGGTATTCTGGATGGATTTTACTCATCGATGAAGCCGAAATTATTGGCCGCTATTCCTTTAAGCAGCGAGCCCAATCTTACGCGGAATTAGCACGATGGTTAGGGCGACTCGAGGCGTCGAGTTTTGCGGACTTGGGGTATAAATCTGGGTTGGCGGCCGTCATGGCGTTGACTGATGATTTCCAAAGCGCAATCTTAGAGGAAAAGGGTGATCGAGAAAAAGTTCCAGAAAAGCTGAGGGAAACCGGCTCGGAGACTGATCTTGTTTTGTCTCGTCAGGCAGAACAGGGTATGCGATTAATCGAGTGCGAGCGGATTCCGTTAGTGGGACCCTACGATCAATTGGTGGAAGATATTTATCATAAAATACGCGCCATTCATGGGGCGGCCTATGGATGGGAACCTCCTCAGGTTCCGACGATTGAACGCTTGTCGAGTACGCGGATGCGTGAATATGTCAAAGGGTGGATTACCGAGTGGGATCTCAAGCGATTGGATCCCGATCAGCAAGTGGAAATTGAGTTGACGGAAATCAAACAAGATTATTCCGAAGATATTGAGTTGGAAGGTTCTCAGGAAGAAGCCTTGCAACCGGCCCTTGCAGAATCTCCCTAGTTGGATGACTCGTCAGCTTGCCTGGATGTTCTGATGATCTAGGTCAGTAGGACCTAAGTGGGTTGAGCTTTCCTTAAATTCCCAAGCTAAAGGATTTGTATTATGGAGTTACGGCCTCAGGAATGGTTTCAGACGATTCAACAAGAATATCTCCAACGGTTTGTGGGGCAGGGTGGGTCGTCGGTGAAATTTGTAGTGACACCTTCCGACGCGGATCGGGTGCTTGTCCAGGATCAATTGTTGGCATTGGCAGAGAAAGAACACTATGCCTGTGTCCGGGTGGATGCCAAAGAAACGAAGATCCATATGATGGATAAATTTTTCCATCAGGTCTCTCGTCGTGTTCCCTGGAATGACTTGGCCTCTCAATTCGTCCGACGATTACTTCAAGAAAACGGTTATCAAATCCCTGAAGGGAAAGAGGATTTTTCCATGGCTGGGGTGGCTCGGATGAATGAACGAGCGGAACCCTTATTGCGAAGAGATTTAAACACGTGGTTGGAAAGGGCGATTTATCATGACACGCAGATGTGTCAAGAATTCCGAATGGCCATGATTCGTCTGTGTTTGGGGCAAATGGATTCTGGAGCAGAAAGTCCATTCATGACCGAACCGGTGAAGGCTTGGTTGTGCGGAGAATTGCGTCAGATTTCATCTCTGAAAGAAGCGTTAATTTTTCAAAAGATTGTCAGGACGAATGCCCGGTATATGTTTGCGTCATTATCCCGCTGGTTTCGACTTGTTGGGAAAACGGGTTTAGTGGTGTCATTGGATTTGAGTCGCTGTTTGGAAAGTAAAAAGGCGACTTCTCCCGAGGGCCTCTATTATGGAGTGTCTGCCACGCTGGATGCGTATGAAATGTTACGACAGTTTATTGATGGCACGGATGAATTAGAAAGTCTCTTATTGGTGGTATCCGTTCCTCCAGGGTTCCTAACGGATACGAAACGAGGTCTCAGTCGATATGAGGCGTTGAAATTGCGTATTTGGGATGAAGTACGCGATCGACAATATCAAAACCCCTTAGGAGCGTTGATTCGATTAGGAGCAACCCCAAAGGACGAAGGCGAGGTGGGTGTTTCAGAGGATCATTTTAGTCAAACGTCTATGGCTAATGGTGATGTGAGCCATCAACGGACCATGGAGGCCTTACGATCGGGCGTGCCCAATCGAGATGTGGTGAAGGTATTGGGGAGTCATCAGCCTGATCTCGAAGGAAAATTTCGGCGAATGTTGCAACAAATGCCCGATCAGGCTGCTCAAGGGGTTTCCACGAAAGGTCTGGTGATTGAGGGAGGGTTTGGGAGTGGGAAGTCCCATTTGCTGAAAGCGTTACAGCATGTGGCCATTGAGCAACAGTTTGTCTGTAGCCCCATTGTTATTAGTAAGGAAACTCCTTTCTATAATGTGGCGACCTTGTTTCGGGCAGCCATGAATGATGCCATTGTCCCTGGGAAACAGGGTGATGCGTTAACAGAAGTTGCAGGAGAATTGAATTTTCAAAGCTCTCAATATGCCGAATTGTATGATTGGGCGCATCGAAAAGATTCTGGATGTGATTCGCGATTTGCTGCCACCTTGTATTTATATGAACGAATGATTAACGATCCTGAGTTGAGTCATCGAATCATTCGGTTTTGGGCTGGAGACCCACTTAGCAATGGCCAACTCAAAAAATATCTTCAAGGGTGTGCACCGGAAATTCCCTATGTTTTTGAGAAAATAACTGCGCAAGAATTGGCGTGGCATCGATTCCAATTTGTTTCTCGACTCATGATGGCCGCGGGGTACAAAGGATGGATCTTGCTCATCGACGAGGCAGAAATTATTGGCCGGTATTCATTTAAGCAGAGAATGAAATCCTATGGAGAAGTTGCGCGTTGGTTGGGGGCGTTGGAGACAGCTCAATGCCCTGGCATTGTAGGGATTGTGGCACTCACGGATGATTTTGAAAGTGTGGTTCTAGAAGAAAAACAAGACAGGAAAAAAATCGAAGAACTGTCTTCGGTGGAAGAAAATAGTCCTGACCATCTACTGGCATCGACAGCTCTTCAAGGGATTCGACTGATTGAACAAGAGAGTGAGGCCCTCATTCGACCCTATGAACCGATGGTAGATGCCCTGTATGAACGACTTCGGGAGTTACATGGATCGGCCTATAGTTGGAGCCCACCACCGGTTTCAGCGGTAGAAAAGCTATCCAGTACCCGAATGCGAGAATATGTGCGTGGGTGGATTACCGAATGGGATTTACGAAGACTCTATCCCGAGGCGCAATTAGACATTGAAATCTTAGATGTGCGTCAGACGTATGATGAAGATCAGGAATTTGAATCACCGGTGTCAGAGGAAGCTGAAGAGGTGATCAGCACGGAAAATGACGATGCCATGATGGCAGTCGCCATGGAAAACCAAGCCCCTGTGTAAGGTTGCTATCTTTTAGCGCATTTCTTTGGAGTACGTAAACGTCAGAGAAGTTGTATCCTGCCTCGACCGATCTATCCAACCCCTTTTGTTTTCTTCAAAACCATGTCTGTCTCGATAGGTTCAAAGAATAGGTTTTTCTTTAGGAGGTTTGGGTATTTTTTTTCTTCCGTTTTTAATGTTTCTCCGACTTTGGGGGAGGATTGGTGAACAAGCCCTATACTCAAGGTTAGAGTCTCAACGCGAACGAATCGTCCCACCCGTCTTTTCTTCCTGTGCTTTTCTCAATAAACTCATTTTGTGAAATTTACATTCATTCTTCAAAAATCAACTCAGTCTTTGGCTGTTATTGAAGAGAGGGAATCCTTAATTTCAATCAGAAATTGTCCGATAGCCTTAATCAAGGGATCCCCCTGTTTAAGGGAAATGCATTGTTGGGCCTATTGATTCATGAATAGCAGGAAAACCTATACGTGCCGGATGTGATGCTCAGTAAAGAAGCTCCTCCGAAGGCATCCGACATAGGGAAAATTTATGTCGAAAAGGTGTTAGGAGGATTAGAATTTCTTCACCAACAGACCATTCCTATCTTAACGATTCTTTTTGGCCTCTGTTTGTTGGTGATGTATTTTCATATTTCCCAGTTGAAGTTACAAATGGCCGCAACCATTGCCCTTCGGAGCGCAGATACCCATTCCCGAGAATCAAAGGACATGCGCGAATGGTATGCCATCGAAGTTGTACAGCGGTTACATGCTATAGGCATTAATGATTCGGAACCCTATCGAGTGAAGGAAGGAGCTATTCCCTTGCCCGCACTATTAAGCTTGAATCTGGGCGGGCAATTATTTTTAGGGAGGCCAGGTGAGCGCGTTCGTTTGTTGAGTGAGTATCCGTTTTCCTCAGCAGGCAATCCTGAAAAGGTCATGGATTCATTTCAAGGTAAGGCGTGGGAATTTTTGAATCAACATCCTGAAAAGTCTTTCTATCGGGTTGAGGCAATAGAAGGTCGGCAATCGCTACGTTTTGCTGCCGCGGCGCGTATGCAGCAAGAATGTGTCACTTGTCATAATGTACATGAGGAAAGTCCGAAGCATGATTGGCAAGTTGGACAAGTGGGTGGAGTTGTAGAAATTATCTACCCATTGGATTCATTAGAAGAAATGACTGGGATGGACTGGATAGATTCCTACGGCATGATGGGGGTCTTGGTTTTGTTGTGGCTAGGAGGGTTTGGATTAGTCGTATTGAAGCTCCGTCGCGTATCCGGGGAATTGGAAAATCGAGTACGGGGCCGGACTGCTGACTTGAATGAATCCAATCGACGATTGGAGTTAGAGATATTTGAACGGCAATTGGCAGAAGATACGATTCGTCAAGCTAGAGATAATTTGGAAAAACGCGTACAAGAGCGAACGGGGAAACTCGCAGCATCGAATGCAGAACTGATTCGGGAAGTGGCTGAACGGAAGCGAGCAGAAGAGGATATTCGAAGATTGAATGCCCAAGTGGTACAACGTTCGGCTCAATTAGAGGCCAGTAATAAAGAACTTGAGGCTTTTAGTTATTCGGTCTCTCACGATCTTCGTGCTCCATTGCGCGGGATTGATGGATTCAGCCAGGCCGTGTTGGAAGATTATGATGATAAATTAGATGATTCTGGCCGAAGCTATCTCCAGCGAGTCCGGGCGGCGAGCCAACGAATGTCACAACTGATCGATGCCATGTTGAATTTGGCTCGGTTAACCAGAGCGGAAATACATACCCAAACGTTTGATATGAGTGCGGTGGTCAGGGGCATCTTGGATGATC
Source organism: Nitrospirales bacterium (assembly GCA_029261295.1). GTDB lineage: Bacteria > Nitrospirota > Nitrospiria > Nitrospirales > UBA8639 > Nitrospira_E. The sequence continues at coordinate 128,747 of JAJDBP010000009.1, forward strand.
TTCAGAAAATTGAGCCAGAGCGACAGGTGGAATGCGTGGTCGCCGATAATTTGCTGGCTACGGCTGACCCTCAGTTGATCCGAGCCGTCTTAGAAAATTTGTTGGGCAATGCCTGGAAATTTACTCGGCAACACCCGAACCCTCGTATTGAATTTGGTCATAGCCAGTACAATGGACAGGCCGCCTATTTTGTGAAAGATAATGGTGCAGGCTTTGATATGACTTATGCGCATAAATTATTTGGGGCCTTCCAACGCCTTCATGCCTATACTGAATATCCGGGCGTAGGTGTTGGCCTTGCCACGGTGCATCGCATTATCCAGCGTCACGGCGGACAAATTTGGCCAGAGGGCGTGGTGGATCAAGGAGCAGTCTTTCATTTTACGTTATAGCTGAAATTGTTAAACCCAAGGAGGATAGTATGACCAACAAACACATTCTTTTAGTCGAAGATCATCCCGATGATGAAGAACTGACAATGCGGGCTTTAAAGAAAAATAATATTATGAATGATGTGGTCGTGGCACGAGATGGGGTGGAAGCCTTGGAATATTTATTTGGGACAGGAGCCCATGCTGGTCGAGATATGAATATCATGCCCCAGATTATTTTATTAGATTTAAAGCTTCCTAAAATTGATGGCTTGGAGGTGTTGCGGCGGTTACGCGCAGATGATCGTACTAAATTTCTCCCTGTGGTCGTGCTGACTTCTTCCAAGGAAGAACAGGATATTGTTAAGAGCTACCAACTCGGGGCCAATAGCTATGTGCGCAAACCCGTTGACTTCCAAGAATTTTCCCAAGCCGTTCAAAATCTTGGGCTGTATTGGCTTATTTTAAATGAGTCAGCCCCAGAAAGAGTTCCCGTGTAACTTTGGCGGCCATTTTGCAAATATGATGTATCAGGATCCCTGTTTGGTGTGTGGATGATTCTGATGCTCGAATGTGCTGTCAGGAGTCCCCACAGTTTGTCAAAAAATTGAGGCTAAATCCTTCCGCCCTGGATTCTTGCCGCGGCCTATTTTAAGCCTAGCAGGAATCTACTCGCCTCATTCTTCGACGATTTTCCTCTCTTTGGTCACTTGTCCATTCCTTCTGGCTAACCCGTCTTTGACTGGGCACATCCTTTGCTGAATTTAGAAAGGGTACCCCATCACCCATTCGACCATAGGGAGGGATTGCTATGAGCAGACGCCTGAGATTTCCAGCCTTGGAGCCGGCTCTTCTCGCCGAGCCCATATTGAATCCTAAGCGGAAAAATCTGTTCGTCGAGAGCCAGGTCCATTTTTTAAAAATCGGGAAAGGCAATACCGGAGGAGTTGGACAATGTGCAGATTGTGGAGGGGATGTGAAGGTCTTTATATCACCTCGGCGAAACCCACATTCGAGTAAACTTGGTCGAGCGGTCTCCCTAAAAGACCATGACCTGTGTCGACGGTGTTGGAGGCGTCTCATGCATCAACAACGTCAAGCAGGGATTGTCATTCTTCCGCTTGCTATGTTTATTGGTGGGACAAAGCTGCGACCACGATTGCTGGTGACGAAACCCGCCTCAGCGCCGAGGGAAGCCATTTAACGTCTATGGTCTAGGCGTGGAAGACGTGCCGTTGCTTTGCTTTAAACCTGTGGAGAAAACCATCTATGGTGCTGGGGTAGGGCGAATAGAAATTTCTTCAACAAACTTGGCGGCCAAGGGAGTATTTTGATAAATGACCTTGAGTATCATGTTCCCGAATTGACGTCTAATCACCGCCAAGACAACCTGCCCGTTCCCATACCCGGCTTTTAATTCCTGAAGTTGACCTGAAAGAAAGGCATCCTGCGTATCCTCGGAATAATCATGGGAAAGGTGATAGCTCTTTCCTAATATGGTCTGTAGCTCCTTGTACCAAACTTTCTCATATTGCCCCATATCAATGGTTGCCCTGGCGAGCTGGAGGTTTGTAGGCGTTTGCAAGCCCTCTGTCAGATTATCTGAGTTATATGTGAGTTGTATGTAGCGGTTTTTATTAGAGAGTTCGTACATACATTCGTGAGGGGTAGTGCAATTTGGAAGGGCCTGAACCTCTTGGGGAGACATCCCAAATTTGAGTTCACGAAATCCATTTATGGGGTCAGCGGCAAAGGCAGGGATAGACCAGAAAAAAACAAGGCATAAGATAAGAAACCAATTAAGAGTCCATGGGATCTTGATGGTTTTTTTATTCATGGGCATGAGAGTTTTGCTGGATAAAGGGTGCAACATGATTTATTTTTTCACCATATCAGAGGTTGGAGGAACAAGGCGAACAGAGAAATGGGGACGCGAGATCAAAGGAGAAAAAAATAATGAAATAGGGGGTTTCCTAATGGGAAGGAAGAACGAAAAGAAATTTAATAGGCAGGTTCATTGACATGCCAGTGGAGATCATTCAAAAGCCACCATGGGCGGCGTTTAAAGCCCCTGTCTAGCATGCATTGTTCAATTCGTTTTTCAAGCACTTCCTGTTCAAAAACCTCTTCTTTGGTATTATGCTGTTGAACTTTGTGGACACACTCCAATTGCTCACGAGGGTTTACTTCATGTCCATCGGTTTTCATCCAAGGGGATCGTGAACATCCGCTGCTAATAAGGATGAGAAAAAGCAAACTCAGCAAGATGGTCTGAAGTGAGGGTTGGGATGACACGGAGGAGAGAGGTATATAGGTTCGTGTCATATTTTTGGAATAAGGAGGCACGTATTTAATCTGGTGAATGGTCTCGATGTGAGAAGGTATTTAGGGATTTCTCGGAAAAGCAGAGGCCAATATTAAGTATGAATCGAAGACAGCTACCGCGAGCATTACGCCTATTATACAAGATTCTATAGATGGCTGGAAATCCCATTTCAGGAAAAAGCAGATTGGTCTTATCACGGAAGAGAAGAGCCGGATCTAGAAGGAGCGTTCGATTTTGAGAAGCGGTCCCATCCAATACCGCATTGGCCGGTCACCTTCGGCTGCTTTGTGTGGTAAATGGGCGATATACCAAAAGACTACTTTTTTTCTTAGATATTTTCTTTTTCAGGACCATGGAGCAACCTGTCCAAGCCCCACTAAGAACCCCCTGTCATTTGAAGGGCGACAATGTGTGACAGTGTTTCACGATCATGGCTCCTTGCTCAATAGGGTTCTTTTCCGAGATCAAGAGAAAGGGGGGTATTTCTGATCGATGGCTGTACCTTAGAAATTCTGAAAATTATATGCAAGAGGGGGATGCAAATCAGTAAAATTTGCTCCATTTATCAACCAGACTTAACGTCGTTGGTCAGAGGTATATAATGAAACGGGAAATGCCAGACTGTCTCTCCAATTCCGATTTGGAAATTTTCTAAAATTGTCGCCTTAGACGGGTCTCTTCGGAGGAAGCAAGAGAGTTGAGAGTATCTTTGTCCCGTGCATCTTTTTAGATCAGAATCAAGTTGCAGCTTCAATGAGATTCCTTAGGGATTTGCTAACATCTTTTGATCCCTTTGGTCGGCGAGGCTTGGAGGGGATTTTCAGGCCAAAAGTGTTTGGGGTAGCGTCCCTTTAACTCTTTTCTCACTTCAGTGTATCCGTTCTTCCAAAAACTATTGAGATCTTGGGTGATTTGAATGGGACGCCGAGCGGGTGAAAGTAAGTGGATCAACACAGGTATTTTTCCGTTAACCAAGGTCGGAGTTTCCTGTATCCCGAATATTTCCTGGAGGCGGACCGCTAAAATAGGAATCTCCCCTGATGAGTAATCAAGAGCAATACGGGAACCTGTGGGGACGGTCAGATGCGTTGGCGCTAATCTATCGAGAATGCGGCGTTGTTCTTGAGAAAGATGCCCCTGCAGGGGCCAGGTCAGATCAATTCGTTGTAGTTGTGTCATGCTAAATATTTCACTGAGGTAAGGTGCGAGCCATGTTTCAAGGGTGTTGAGTAGCGACTGGTTTGATACGTCTGGCCAGTTTGATTCTGGAGGCATCACTCGATGCAGAAAGAGAAGGCGGGCTCGCCAATTTTCCCAATCTTTTGTCCAAGGTAAGCAGGTGAGGCCTTTTTTTCGAATGCCTATGAGCAAGGCCTTAGAGATCAACTCCGGGTCGGGTTGATGAAGTTGACTTTCTTCTAAGGTCAACGACCCTAGTCGTCGTTCCCGCCGTGCGATAATGGATTCTGTTTTGTCATCCCATCGTATAGATTCTTGCTTCTGGATGAAATCTCCGCAATACGTGACGATATCGCAATAAGTAATCGGGACAGCCATATAGATATGAGAAACGGGTTGTCGGCCATCTAGGTCAATAATGACGAGATACTCCTGGTCCTCCAATGAATCTGGCTGGTGAAAGCACGCGAGTCGTCCATTCGCAAGCTTATATCGGCGACTTCCATCAGATTGGCGGTGGGCAATACGGTCAGGATAGGCTGCGCATAAGAGACAACCTATTTGCTCTATCTGGAATGATTTCTGATCTGAGGAACGGGTGATCCCAAGGGTTCGTTGCCAAGTGAGGGAGGCTTTCTGTATGCGCTGGACAACTCCCATAGTTTTTTGAGCGGTAGTTTGTCGATAGTAGGCTTCAATTGTATTTCGAAAATCGGGCACTGTTGGTCCTGACGATTTCTGAAACCGTTCACCTTCGCTTAGGACTGCCGCGATATCACAGGCTAGCGACCCAAAATCTTGCTCCATCCCTTTGAGGACCATATGGGCCAGTCGAGGGTGGAGTGGGAGATTGGCCATTTGTTGCCCATGCTCGGTTAGGCGACCTTCTGTATCTAGTCCCCCGAGAGTTTGAAGAAGCTGACAGGCTTGGGTGAAGGCTCCGGCTGGTGGTGGGTCAATCCAAGAAAGTTCCGTGGGATCGTGAATGCCCCATAGTGATAATTCGAGTGCTAAAGATGTGAGATCGGTATGCAGGATTTCCGGTGGAGTCCTTGGAGATAATGTACGCTGGATGGATTCAGGCCAACAGCGAATACAGAGACCTGGTTCGATCCGTCCTGCGCGGCCACGGCGTTGTTCAGCAGATTGTTGAGAGATGCGAATGGTGGTCAACCGACTCATGCCACTCCGTACATTGAATCGTGGCACCCGCATAAGCCCCATATCTAAAACAACACGAATACCTTCAATGGTCAAACTGGTTTCTGCAATGTTGGTTGAGAGCACAATCTTTCGTGAGCCAGGTGGTGGTGGAAGGATGGCTTGATCTTGCGCGGTGGTTGAGAGGTTTCCATACAGGGGGGCAATGATCGTGAATGGAGGGAGCCGTAAGCGGCCTAGATGTTCTTCTACGCGACGAATTTCTCCGGCTCCGGGTAAGAATACTAAGATATTGCCGTATTCCGTATTCACGAGGTGTTGGATGGCTTTGGAAACTTGTAGCGGGAAATCTTTCTTTTCGAATGCCCCAAGGTATCGAGTGTCGATTGGAAACATTGTCCCTTTGCACGTCACGACTGGGGCTTGCTTCAAGTGCTGAGAGAGCGTGTGGGTGTCTAGGGTAGCGGACATGATCAGGAGGCGAAGGTCGTTACGAAAGAGGGATTGTGTCTCGATGGTCAAGGCTAACCCCAAGTCGGCTTGAAGATTTCGTTCATGAAATTCATCAAAAATAACGAGACCATAATTATGTAGTGAAGGATCATGTTGAAGAATCCGGGTGAGTACTCCTTCGGTCACTACTTCGATTTTGGTGTTGGAGCCGATCTTTGTATCCAGCCGTGTGCGGTATCCAATTGTTTCCCCCACGGACTCCTTTACCCGTCTTGCCATGTGTGTGGCCGCTGCCCGAGCGGCCAATCGTCGTGGTTCAAGCATGATGATCTTTTTAGCATTGAGCCAAGTTTCCTCTAAAAGTGCTAAAGGAACGTGTGTGGTTTTCCCTGCGCCTGGTTCTGCAGTCAAGAGGACCAGAGGATAATCCCTCAGAGAACTTTGTAGTTGAGGCAGGACGCTGGTAATAGGGAGGTCTTCTGCGTTCATAGATTGGGCAAAGAAACAGTCATAGGGATGGATAGGCTGTTCGACAAAGAACATAGGTGGAACAGGGGAACAGTAGAAGGAAGAGGGGACAGGTTAAATGATAAAAAAAAGGGTATGCCAAGAAGATTAAGGCAGGTTTATAGATTGTGAATGAAGGCGGGGCTTATCTCTCCTCGGGCGACTTCTAGCACAGGACCCTTCATCGTGATGTGATATTGGGGATCCACCGTAATGTCTAATGTGCCACCAGGGGCTTTGACGCGAACAGGGCTTTTGACCAAGCCAAGTCGAACACCTGCACAAGCTGCTGCGCAAGCCGATGAACCGGAGGCCTGAGTCTCTCCTGCCCCACGTTCCCAAATAAGAATGGAAATGGCTTTTGGTCCAGTAGGAACGGCCAGTTGGACATTAGTTCGTTTGGGGAAAATTGTGTGGTTTTCAAGTTCTGGACCGATCTCCAATAAATCCTCACGAGTCCATCTTTCCTCACGTTTTTTGTAGACCACACAATGTGGATTTCCTACGCTGACTCCCGTAAACCGTAGGGACTGTTCTGCAGCTTTGACAGGCTGTTGGATGAGTTCCGGTACGCGTAAGGTGCAAGGCAACGCAATCGGTTGGAAAACTGCACGTCCCATGTCGACAGTTGCTCCATTAACTAAACCATCACCATTGAGTTCCAGGTGAACTTCGACGATTCCACCTTTGGTTTCCACTGTAAAATGTTTTTTTCGGGTGTATTTCGTATGGTAAAGATAACAACCAAAAATGCGTAATCCGTTGCCTGATTTTTCGGCCTCACTCCCATCTGGATTAAAGATTCGTAAGCCAAAGTCTGATTTTTTGGAAGGAACTAAAGCCAAAATCCCATCACTGCCAATTCCCCAATTGCGATCACATAAGGTGCGAATGGTACGGGCTGTTAATTTAAACGAGAGTTTTGCGGGATCCAGGGCAATATAGTCGTTGCCCAAGCCATGTCCTTTAAAAAACGTATTTTTCATGCCTTCTCCACAGTGGAATGGATCATGGTCGGAGACAAGGCTTTTGAGGAGCCAAGCCCGACTGCTCGGTAGGACCTGAATTATACGTAAAAAAGCCCAAAGAGGAAAGTCCTAATTCCCAAGAAATGAGGGAATTAGATCGCTAATTTATGGAAAGTTCTATGGATTACGCTCGTTTGGCTTGATTGCGGGCGGCGCGGCGTTCGTTATCGGTGAGAAATCGTTTGCGGAGTCGGATATTTTTTGGGGACACTTCTACGAGTTCATCATCTTCAATAAATTCCAGGGCAAACTCCAATGTCATTTCCCGTGGGGGAACGAGGTTAATGGCTTCGTCAGATCCTGCCGCTCGAATATTCGTCAGTTTCTTTTCTCGAATGGCATTCACCACGAGGTCGTTCCCTTTATTGTTCACCCCAACCAGCATGCCTTCGTATATATCAGCTCCGGGATGAAGGAAAATTTCTCCACGGTCTTGAAGTCCCCAGAGGCCATAAGCCACGGCCTGTCCCGGCCCATGTGAAATGAGGACGCCGGCTGAACGATGGGGAACTTCCCCTTTATATGGCTGGTATTCATAAAAGATTTGTGACATGACGCCGCTTCCTCTAGTCATTCGCAATAATTCACTACGAAATCCCAAAAGAGCTCGAGAGGCAATATGAAACTCCATACGGACGGTTCCAACGGAGCTAATTTGCAGATCTTTCATATCCGCTTTTCGTCCTCCCAGAGTTTCGATGACCGACCCCTGATACCCAGGATCGACTTCAATCACGACGAGTTCGACCGGCTCAAGCATTTCGCCATCGATCTCTTTGAAAATGACTTTTGGCGGTGACACTTCCAATTCGAATCCTTCACGCCGCATGGTTTCAATTAAGATCGACAAATGAAGTTCTCCTCGCCCGGACACTTTAAACCGTTCCCCACCATCAGCTTCCTCAACCTTGATGCCCACATTCATCATGGCTTCGTGCGCCAAGCGTTCTCGAATATGCCGTGAGGTGAGGAAACGGCCACCATCTTTTCCAGCCAAGGGACTCGTGTTGTGAGAGAAATTCATGGAAATCGTGGGTTCGTCAACATTCACCGTCGGTAGGGCTGTCGGATTTTTGGGGGACGCGAGGGTTTCTCCAACTCGAACGTCATCAACGCCTGCCAGGGAAATAATGTCGCCTGCCTGCGCGGATTGACCCTCGACACGGGTGAGTCCCTGATAGGCCAAGAGTTTTGTGACCTTGCCTCGCGCAATGGTGCCATCTCGTTTCACTGCAACAATTTGATCTCCAACTTCAACCTTGCCATGGACAATCCGTCCAACGGCCACACGACCGATATACGAATCGTATTCCAAAATAGTCACGAGCATTTGAAAGGGTTGCTCTGGATCAGCCACAGGTGGCAAGACTCGATGAATAATAGTGTCCAATATGGGTTTCATATCCGTAGCGGGGTCGCTGAGATCAAGCGTGGCCTGCCCTTCTTTGCCGGAGGCATAGACAATAGGAAAATCCAATTGTTCATCAGTGGCGTTGAGTTCACAAAACAAATCGAATGTCTGATTCACAATCTCTTCAGGGCGAGCGTTCGGACGATCGATTTTATTAATCACCACGATAGGTTTGAGGTGAAGCTCCAAAGATTTCTTAAGGACAAACTTGGTTTGGGGCATTGGCCCCTCAAAGGCATCGACCAGGAGCAACACTCCGTCAACCATTCGAAGGATTCGTTCGACTTCACTCCCAAAGTCAGCATGGCCCGGGGTGTCAACGAGATTGATACGGGTTTCTTTATAGAGCAAGGAGGCATTTTTCGAAAAGATGGTAATTCCCCGTTCTTTTTCCAAGGGATTCGAATCCATGATGACGGCTTCGCCTTCCTTAAATACATGGGCGCCGGTTTGCTTAAGCAATGCGTCGACTAAGGTGGTTTTCCCATGATCAACATGCGCAATGATGGCCACGTTGCGAAGGTCTTTTCGTCGTTTTTGATTCGGCATAGCAGAGATTCCTTTATGGGGGATGTACGCATAGCACCAGACACTTAACCTTCAAAGGGCTAAGGCTGGTGGATCTTTATCGAGGCCGGTCTGCGGAGATTTGAGCAACGACACCAGCCAGAACGGCTGGAGAATGGCTTGGTCTAACGAGACGGTCGATTCATCTATGACGGTACAGGAAGAACCTGTTTAACGCAACTAGGCCTTCTGGGGTGGCAAATATACTTTTCAGAATTCCGTAGGACATAACCTATTATCGTAGGGATTTGAATACAGGTTTCCTTATTGGAAAAAACTGAACCGTTGCAGGGTATTACTTTCGATTATTCCCCAAATCCCCCAATTTCTTAATAAATCTTCATTAAATCAGGATTTTTTTTAAAATTCTTCATCATCGGTGTCGATCTTGCTCGGGGTGAGTTGGCTGACTTTGCTGATTCTCTGCAAATAGAGCCAGGTCTTTCTTTGTCGGTATTTTTATGAACCGTCATCGACAGACCTATGATTCTTGAATCCTTTCTTGCCTCTTGAGTGTGGCCCTTTGTGCTTTCTAATCAAGCCTCTTTAGTTTTTTGGGATCACTCCGAAAATATCGCATCGCCGAATTTACGGGGCCATTTTGCCTTTAAAGAAATCCACAGTCCAAGAATGGAATATTCAAAAGTGTTTCATGCTGAACGAATAAATTTTTCATGTTCTACAAACTGAGTGGGTATAGTTTTAATTGAAAGGGGAGGCCAACAATGAACACGAGACAACCCATGTTTAAGAAACAACATATTTCGTCTCAATGTCGTATTCAATTGAGTGTGCTGTTGAGTGTGATCTGTATGTTTCTGATGGTGGCTACTCCTGCAGCATTTGCCAAGAATGATTCCCATGGAACCATGAAAAGTATCCAGGTAAAAAAAGATCGCAAATACCATTCAAGTCGGTTTCTTCGTGTGCAGGTGAAGGGGGGAGGAAAGATTGTGAGTTCTCCTCAAGGCTTGCGGTGTAAAGGCAGGACATGTTTTGGAAAATTTCCCAAGGGTACTAAAGTCGTCTTGGAAGCCATGCCTATCAATGGGAAAGCATTTACTGGGTGGCGTGGAGCTTGCGGAGGTGCGAAGAAATGTACGGTACGAATGAACCGGCATAAAAGTGTCCGTGCAGTGTTTGCCAAGCCGCGTTTGATGCGTTTGGCCATAAAAATTAAAGGAGAGGGTAAGGTTGAGAGTGCTCCTTCAGGGCTATCTTGCAGGAAAGGGTATTGTACAGGCCGTTTCCCAGCCGGAACAGTTGTGACGGTTGAGGCTCAGCCTGGAGCTGGACACATGTTTTCTAAATGGCGCGGTGCTTGTCGTGGAGAACGTTCCTGCCGTGTGACTCTCAATCGTTCCAAATTACTGGCCGCCATCTTTATCCCTCAAGGGCCTGGAGAATTAGTCTCTCTTGAAGCAAAAATTAGTGGGGAAGGAACGCTAACAAGCCAACCGGATGGTCTGTCCTGTCTATCAGGAACATGTTTAGGGAAATTTCCGATAGGTACTCTGGTAGCTCTGACCCCTGAACCCAAACCCGGTCATGAATTTTCCATATGGGGAGGTGCCTGCTCTGGGAATATTGGTTGCCAGATGACCATGGATGCCCCAAAAGGAGTTACGGCGACATTTACCCCTATTGCCCCTCAACCTGTGGCAATGTCCGTGACGATTGATGGCAGTGGGGTGGTCAAAAGCACTCCGGGGAATCTGATCTGTGAGATCGGAACTTGCGTAGAGAATTTTGATGAAGGAACCAAAGTGGTCCTCAGCGCGCAACCAAAGACTAATTTTATGTTTGCCGGTTGGAGTGCGCCGTGTTCGGGCACTGAGGCTTGTGAGCTGACTATGACGACCGCTCAAAAAGTCACCGCTACCTTTACTCCCGTTGTACTTCCTCCCGTCGCTCTTACCGTTGCAGTTGATGGGGAAGGTCAAGTCACGAGTGATCCTGAAGGCATTAACTGCTCTACAGCCATATGTACGCATGAATTTGAAAATGGCAAAGAAGTGACCCTATTGGCCGTCCCAAAGGATGGGCACATGTTTGATGGCTGGAGTGGGGGTTGTACGGGGACGGAGTCTTGTACGGTCACCATGAGTCGTGCGATGAGTGTGAAAGCTGTCTTTTCATTAACTCCCCTTCCTCCGGTCGCTCTCATGGTTACAGTTGATGGGGAAGGTCAAGTCACGAGTAATCCTGAAGGCATCGACTGCTCTACAGCCACATGTACGCATGAATTTGAAAATGGCAAAGAAGTGACCCTATTGGCCGTCCCGAAGGATGGGCATATGTTCGATGGCTGGAGTGACGGGTGTACGGGGACGGAGTCTTGTACGGTCACCATGAGTCGTGCGATGAGTGTGAAAGCCAGCTTTTCGTTGATTCCTCTCCCACCGGTTGCACTCACGGTGACTGTAATAGGCGAGGGGCGCGTGACAAGTACCCCTGCTGGAATTGATTGTCCGTCGGGATCGTGTATGCAGAATTATGGAAATGGAACAATGGTCATGCTGGTAGCCAGTCCTAACACGGGGCAAACCTTTTCTACCTGGGGAGGTGCGTGTTCAGGATCAGGAACGAGTTGCCAAGTCGACATGAATCTTGCGCAGACCGTAATGGCGACTTTCGTGGCAGGAAATCCTGGCATGATGACGGATCAGGAAGCCAAGAGATTTTTGGAGCAAAGCACCTGGGGGCCGACACCGGCACTGATTGCGCATGTCAAAACGATAGGCAAAGACGCGTTCATTGATGAGCAATTAGCCCTCAATCTCTCCATCTATCCAGACCCCGCAGCTACCCCGGAGTCTAATTCCTTGACCCCGACTCGGAATCAATTTTTCCATAATGCCTTCCATCAAGATGATCAGCTTCGACAACGGATGGCATGGGCCTTAAGCCAAATATTTGTGGTGTCGGCCAATACCGTTGGAGCGGATTTCCAGATGTATCCCTATTTGAATCTGTTGCGAGATGGGGCATTT
>JAJDBP010000010.1 GCA_029261295.1 Nitrospirales bacterium
TTGGGCGATTGCGCGCGCCAGAATCACACGCTGAGCCTCGCCCCCCGACAACTCATTGAATCGACGCTTGGCCAGATTCTCAATGTGAGTCGCGGCCATCGCGGCATCAACGATAGTTTTGTCCTGATCTCCAAAATCTGAAAACAGGCCAAGATGCGGGCGACGCCCCATCTGAACGATCTCCTTGACGGTAAAAGGAAACTGAACGCGGGATGCCTGTGGAACGTAAGCGACCGCCCTTGCTCTGACGAGGGGATCCATTTCGACGGCAACCTGGCCCTCGATCATGGCGGACCCTGATCGAGGACGAAGGAGACCGTTCATCAGATGGAGAAGCGTTGATTTCCCCGCGCCATTGGGACCGATGATTGCGGTTAGTTCTCCGGCGGCAATTCTGACATTGACCCCTCGGATTGTTCTCTCCGCGCGTCCGTAATCAAAGTCAATATCCCGCAATTCGAAAACTGGAGGGCAATCTGAAACCGAACTACTCATCTTTAAAGATGACGTTTTCGCCCACATCCGCTCGATCAATACGCGTTCGGTTGGCCGGCGCTTCGGAATCTTCATATCCGAAGGAAAGACCGACAAGGATGTGAATATCGTCGCTCACGTCAAATTCTTCGCGCACGATATCGGGATAGCTTCTCATGCTACCCTGGGCGCAGGATGAAATTCCATGCGCGGTCATCGTCAACATGAGTGTTTGAAGATAGATTCCAACGTCAAGCGCCACTGTCTCTCCAAAGGACTTGTTCATGCCTATAAAGGCAATGTGGGGCGCATCGAAAAATTCAAAATTGCGCAACATCGCGCGAAATCGCCCCGCCTTATCATTGCGCTCGATCCCCATCTCATTGTAAAGCGCCACGGCGCAATCCACCTGATGATTTCGATAAGGTTGTTCAAATTTTCCAGGATAACTAAAATCGGGATTCGGGGGAGTCCCTTTCGTAACCGCTTCGACGAGTCTTTTCCTCAGATGGCGACACGCGCCGTCTGACGCTACGAAAACCCGCCATGGCTGAATATTACAATTTGATGGGGCGCGCTGGGCCAGTTCAAAAATGCTTCTAAGCGTCTGGGGGTCAACCGGACGATCTTCGAATCCCCTAACCGACCTTCTCTCCCTGATCGCATCCTCCAGACTCATCGCGCTCAACTGTGTGGGTTCACTCATGAGACTATTCCTCCGCGAAAGATATTCAGATATTCTGAGGCAACCCCGGCGTATTTCTTTGCCAGATGCCGCGTCGTGGCCAGTTCCTCATCTGAAACGTCCCGCCTGATTTTTCCAGGCGCTCCCATGACGAGACTCCGCGGGGGGATGATCTTCCCCTCGGGAACGAGCGCTCCCGCCGCGATCACTGATCCTGCCCCGATCTTTGCGCCGTTAAGAATAATCGCGCCCATTCCGACCAGGGTCTCATCCTCGATGTCGCATCCGTGTAGAATCGCTCGATGGCCCACAACGCATCGATCGCCGATAACGCAGGGAAACTTGTCGCCCACATGAACGACGCTATTGTCCTGGATATTGACGCTCTCCCCTATTGTGATCGGGGCAATATCCGCTCGAATCACGCAATGAAACCATATGCTACAGGCCTTTCCCAGCCGGGCCGAGCCTATGACGCTCGCCCCCGGGGCGACAAAACAGTCGGCCTCAAACCGCGGCTTTACATCGCGAAAAGGAATCGCCCAACCTCCGCCTCGCTCGCGATCGACAAAAGTGGCCTGAGGGCCATTGAGCTGTTCTGACATCATTGCGGACCTCTACCTCTGGCGACGCGAATCTTGAACAGACTGACGCCCTCTACTCTAGAGCTTTTGATCGCTCTTGCAAGCGCTCGCGCCGGCTCTTAACCTGCCAAGAATGAAACTCGCGGGGAAAAAACTCGAATTCGCCGACCTCATGATCGGCCTTGCCCTCGCAGTGGCCGCCACCGCGGTTTATCTCAGTCTTGCCCAGGCAAATCTTACCTACGATGGAGCCGCATTCATCGTCTTCTACGATATGGCTCCGTATGAAACACATCCTCTGCACCTTCTTTTCGGACACCTCCTCCATTGGGTAATGAGAATCGGCCGTGAAATCGGCGTCTCGGAATGGACCGCATCGCAATTCCAAAGCTCCGCCTTTTCCGGAACAGCCATTGCCGCCTTCTTTCTCTTATTAAGAGGAGAGGGCATCCGCCGAGTCCTCGCTCTATCATTCGCGATGACCGTTGGAACCAGCGCCACTTGCCTCGAGAACGCCACGATCGTCGAACTTTACGGCCCTTCAATCTTTTGCGTGGTCATTCTCCTGCAGGCCTTTTGCTGGCTGGAACGCGGAGGAGGAAAGCTGGCGTTCAGCGCATTTGCCGTCAGTGGATTCCTGACGTTGTCACTGCATCTCGGATTCGCGCCGATCCTGGTTGCGACAGCTGTCGCATGCCCATCGAGAGGTTCCAGGGTCCGGAGATGGCGCTCTCGCTTAATTGTGCTAACAACAGTTGGAGCCATTCTTCTCATTTGGGCGGGGCTTGACGGTCACTTCGCTCCATCTCGCCAGACTGCCTTGGTAGAATTCTTTAATTCATTTTTCAAGGGCGATGGGGCGGGCCCGGCGATTCTTCGACTGATTGATTCGCCCTGGATGGATTTTGGACGCTACGCAGGGCTCGCAGTATTCCCCGCGCTCCTGGGCGCGCCGTGGCTCTATCAAAATCGTCGAGCCCTCTTCAATGCCGCGCTGCTCGTAACCCTCATGTCATGGGGAATCTATAGTTTTTGGCCTGCGGATTATGGGAGTTTTTACTATCCGCTGCTTATCGTCTGGAGCCTATGCGCGGCGATTACGGTTAACCAGATGGTCTCCTTCGGGTCAAGGGAAGGTCTTCTGTATTTGGTCGGCGCCCTATGCCTTTATGGAATGATCTGTCTATATCTCCCGGAAACTACAACCTGGGGATCGCTTCCTTCAGCTCCCCGAATTGCCGCAATCAATTTTTGGATTATCGGCGGAGTCATGGTTTTCCTGGGAACCCGAATTGGGGGCTTCCATAATACTCCCGCGGCGCCAGCCGACCCCGAATTTGCTCTTCGGGCGCCCGGGATTATCGCGGCCCTCTCCCTTTCCATTCATCTCCTGATATTTTTGCCGCGACACATCGAACTTCTAACCCCAAACGAAAACACTTTGCTCCTGGAATCCTTCGAGAATCACGCGCCGGAAAATGCTCGTCTTATCACGCGAATTCATCCTCCGTTCCCTGAAGCCCAATTAACGCGGGAGAGCCTATCGCCGACGCATGGCTGGCAGGATTTTATGACGATGGCGCGCAATAGAGGCATCCTGACGCGCATGTTGCGGGAAATGGCATTGGAGAGCGGCCC